>NZ_CP150634.1:1250744-2501488 GCF_038051925.1 Methylotuvimicrobium sp. KM2
AGAGCAAAACTCCCCGCTACTGAAGATCGATGATTTCAAGGTCTATTATCCCATTAGAAAAGGGATCTTTAAGCGAGTTGTCGGCCATGTTCGGGCCGTCGATGGGGTTGGCTTCGAAATTGAACATGGCAAGACCTTGGCCTTGGTCGGCGAGTCGGGTTGCGGCAAGACGACGCTCGGCAAGGCGCTATTGAATTTGATTCCGGCTTATTCGGGAAGGGTAGTCATGGACGGCATTGAATTGCATAAACTGACCGGTGAAGCTTTGCGTCGCAAGCGTGCCGATATTCAAATCGTGTTTCAAGATCCGTTTTCGTCGATGAATCCTAGAATGTTGGTTAGCGAGATTATCGATGAAGGAATTAGAGCCTTGTATCCCGAGGTTGGTGCAGTCGATAGATATGCGAGAGTTGTCGAGTTGCTCGAACGGGTTGATTTGCCGCCTGATAGTGCGCATCGCTATCCGCATGAATTTTCAGGCGGTCAACGGCAGCGAATTTGTATTGCCAGAGCCTTGGCGGTGCAACCGAAAATGATTGTTTGCGACGAACCGACTAGCGCGCTGGATGTTTCGGTTCAGGCGCAAATAATCGAGTTGCTGAAGGATTTGCAGAAAGAACAAGGCGTGAGTTATTTATTTATTACGCATGATCTTGGTGTCGTTGCGGAAATTGCCGACGAAGTGGCGGTGATGTATCGCGGCAAGATCGTCGAGCACGGTGAAGTCGAACAGGTACTGCTGAATCCGAAAAATACCTATACCCGCGAATTATTGGCGGCGGTTCCGCGTTTGCAAAACAAAGACGTGTAAAAAAGCAAGGGCAATACCGTTGCTCTTGCCTTTATTCTCTAAATTGGACCAAATCCTAAGGATTTGGTCGTAAATAACTTTCCTATTTTACGGAGGGTTCAGTTGCTCGATTGGCAGGTGTCGGCGGCAGGGAAAGCCGCCGTCAAGCCTACAAGGACGTATTCACCCAGCACCTAAATCCAGCACCTAAATTCCATAGCCCATTGGCTATGGTTAACTACCGTGGATAATTTAGGTGCTGGGTTCACGGCGTCCTGCCAAGCGAGTTACCGAACCCTCAACAAAGCTCATAGTTCCAGGACGGTATTTATCACGAGATCCTAAGTCGATTTGTCGGCTAATACTTTCAGTTGCTGACCCGGCTTCAAAATTTTGTCGACGCTGGTCGAATTCCATTTCAACAAATCGCGAACCGGAACTTTGAATTTTCGCGAAATTTGCATCAAAGAATCACCCGGCTGTACGGTATAGTTAATCGGTTGCGAAGAGGAGTTAGCTTTAGCGACGATTTGTGAGCCTTTATGGATCGTCAATTTTTGTCCGGCTCTTAAGTTCGAATTTGCATTTAACTTATTCCACTGATAAATCTCATGAGTGCTAACTGAAAATTGCCGTGATATTTTCCAGAAAGTATCGCCGGGTTTGACCGTGTAAATGATTGGTTTTGCAGTGGCTGGTGCTGACTTGGCGGCAACGGTCGATTTTCCGTTGGCTGGTATGATCAGCGATTTTCCCGATTGAATGTGGTCGGTTTTGCCAAGGCGGTTAGCTGTGCGAATAGCGCCGATTGAAGTCTTGTATTTTCTGGCGATTAAGCCTAATGATTCACCCCGGCGGATTTTATGTTTAATTGTTCGATTCGCGGCGGCTTTGACGCGAGTGTTATCAGGCACTACCTTTGCGGATGCTTGGGTATAGCGTTGCGCAAGCGGTAGCTTGGCTAGGTTTTCTTTGAAAATCGATACTTGATCGACCGGTATCAATAAACGGTGTGGGCCGTTTGGTGCGGTAGCGTTGCGTTTGAAGGCCGGGTTCAAGCGCTTGATTTCGTCTACGCTGGTTTGGGCGAGTTCGGCGGCTTTTTTTAAGTCGAGTTGCGTGTCCAAGTCGACGACTTCGAAATAAGGCTGATCGGGGATCTCGTATAACGGGATGTTGTATTGATCCGGGTTAGCGAAAATTTTCGCAACAGCCAACAATCGCGGCACATAGTTAAACGTTTCGTTGGGCATTTTCAATGACCAGTAATCGGTAGGTAAATCCTGGGCTAGATTTCTGTCTATCGACTTTTGCACATTGCCTCGACCCCAGTTATAGGAGGCCAGCGCGAGCAGCCAATCGCCCTCGAAATTATCGCCGAGATCTTTTAAGAATTTGGTTGCCGCCTGTGTGGAAGCATAAACATCACGTCGTCCGTCATACCAGTTATTTTGTTTTAGACCATACAATCGACCGGTTTCCGGAATGAATTGCCACAGCCCGGAAGCATGAGCCGGAGAATACGCGTCGGGCCGGAATGCGCTTTCGACGACTGGTAACAGGGCCAATTCACCGGGAATATTTTTTGATTCGATCTCTTCTAAAATCAAATGCAGATAAGGTTCGGCGCGTTTTTGCACACGTACTAAGTATTCCGGGTTTTTAAGAAACCAATTGATTTCCTTGTCAATCCTTTCATTTTCAACTTCCGGCAATGCGTAAAGCGAGACCAAACGTTCCCAAATGGTATGGTTGCCTGATTTAAATAAGGAGCCTTTTTTAGACTTGGCGAACTTAAGCTTATTTAGACGTGGTTTGTAATCATCTTTTTTGACGAGCGGTGGTTTTTGGCTAATGCTAAGTGAACTTTTGGTCGGTTGTTGAGTACAACCAGCTGAGAGAGTCAAAATCAAAAACGAAAAAAGCGTCAATGACCTGTTAGAATTAGTCTTAGGCATATCTATATCTTAAATTCATTGCACGAAATGAGTAGTATAGCCCGTTTTTATTATAATTCACTGTAATTTAATTTTTTTGAGCCGATTTTATGAAGCGCGATTTTTTATTCTCCTGGTATGAAACGCCGAGAGGAAAAATGCTGCAAGAGGTTGAAGCCGAATATATTCGGCGTTCGATTACGGTCAGTTGTAAACAAAAAGTGCTGCAAATAGGCGGTTTGGGTTGGGAGGATCAATTTATTGACTGTACGCTTTATAACGGGTTTACAATTTTAGACGCCAATAATCGAGGATGCGATGGAGCGCTTAAAATTAAGGCTAAAGCTTATTGCTTACCTATACTTAGCGATAGCGTCGATTTGATTTTATTGCCTCACTTGCTGGAATTCGATGCGAACCGTTTTCAAACGATGCGTGAAATAGAACGGGTGCTAAAAGCGGAAGGTCATGTGTTGATTATTAATTTTAATCCGTGGAGTTTTTGGGTTCGCTATCAATATCTTTGGGAAAAGAAAATGGCGGATTCATGGACCGGACATTTTATCAGTAAGAGAAGAGTGCTGGATTGGTTAAAGCTGCTTAATTTCGAAGCAAAAGCGGTTGCCGATTTAAGTATCGATTCCGTTCGTTCCAATCCTGCGAATGCTAAGTCTGAAAGATCCTCGTTGCGCGCCACTGCCTATGCAATTAGGGCCATCAAGCGTCGATATACACTTATTCCTTTGGATTCCAAAACCGTAAAGCAGCCTCGTATGGCTGTTTTAAACGGTTTTGAATCGTCACAGCGTTTAACGAAAGATGACTGAGTCCGTTATTATTTATACCGATGGTGCCTGTCGCGGTAATCCCGGTCCTGGCGGTTGGGGGGTCTTTTTAAGTTATAAAGGATCGACCAAGGAATTATTCGGCGGCGAAGCACAAACGACGAATAACCGAATGGAGTTAATGGCTGCGATTCAAGCGTTTGAAGCACTAAATCGTCCGTGTTCCGTCAAGATATTTACCGATTCGAAATATGTACTGCAAGGCATCACCGAATGGATGCCGAATTGGAAAATACGGGGTTGGTTGACCGCTGCTAAAAAACCGGTAAAAAATGACGATTTATGGCGGCGTCTCGATGCATCGATGGGTAAGCATCGGGTCGAGTGGGTCTGGGTTAAGGGGCACTCCGGCGATCAAGGCAATGAAACGGCAGACCGACTGGCTAATCAAGGCATCGATTCTTTAAAGAGAACATGAGTTTGTTTCAGCGCGCCGACTTTTCTCAGACTGTTCCCGGTCGAAGTTTTTTTAATGGAAGCACGGTCGTGCTCAATGTAGTTGCCTCGCTCAGTTATTTAGCTGGCGGTTGTCTCGGCACATTATTGGCAATTCCGCCGAGCGGCGTGAGCCCGGTTTGGCCCGCTGCAGGTATCGCGCTAGCATGGATATTGGTTTATCGGGTTCGGGTGCTGGCGGGTGTTTTTTTCGGCGCTTTGTTTGTACAGGTGTATGCCTTTCTCGATCATTCTTCAGTCGAAATGATTGTCGGCTCCATGGTGATCGGGAGTGCCGTCAGTGTGGCTTGTTGTGTTCAAGCACTGGTCGGAGCTACGTTAATCGAACGCTGGGTCGGTATCGGCGATTCATTAACGGAAGATCGACGCATCTTGCGCTTCATGTTACTAGGCGGACCGTTGGCCTGCTTGGGGGCGCCGGCTGTTGGAGTTACAGCGCTTTGGATTCGCGGCGTGATTACCGGCGATGATATTTTGTTGAGCTGGGGGACTTGGTGGATTGGCGATACGATAGGCGTGTTGATTTTTACGCCATTTGTTCTGACATTTATCGGCGAGCCAAGATCTTCATGGAGGGGGCGTCGCAACTATGTGGCTTATCCGTTGGTTTTACTGGTTCTGTTGGTCATTGGCGTTTTTCAATATGCCAATCGGCAGGAGTCTCTAAGAATCGAGTCGGTCTTCGAGCGACAGGCGATGTTGTTCCATAATGCTTTCAGCGTCTTGGTTCAAGACCACATCGGTACCAATGAGATCCTAAAAGGTTTATTCGATAGCGCCGACCCCATTTCCAAAGAAGGTTTTAAAATCTTTACCGCTCCGCTTTTAGATAAGCACCACGGTCTAGTGGCGTTGGAGTGGATGGCTCATGTGCCGGCATCAGAGCGGGATCGATTCGAAAATTCTCAAAATGAAGGCTTTGCAATACGAGAGCCTGACGAATTCGGGCGGATGGTTTCGGCCGGTCCCCGCACGACCTATTTGCCGATTACTTTTCTTGAGCCGTTAGAAGGCAACGAGAAGGCTTTAGGTTACGATGTTTTTGTTAACCCCATAGCATCAAACGCGGTCGAGAACGCAAGGGATCGCGGGGTTTCCTCGGTTACCGGCAAGCTCAAATTGGTGCAGGACGGTCATGCCGACAAAAGCGGGATCGTTATTTATTCCCCGGTTTATGAGCGCTTTCAACCGGTGGATACCATGAAGTCTAGGCGGCTACATTTTAAAGGTGTTGTTGCGACGGTGTTTCGCATCGACGATCTAGTGACGATAGTGTTGAGTAACCTCCCGGATATGCAGTTGTTGATTCGAATCTCCGATCATGACTCGGTGTTATTTAGCAATTTTCCGGAAAGGCCGACTCATAAAGTCATCGATTTGCCTTTAAGGATTGCGGAGAGAATTGAAGTCGGAGATCGGGTTTGGAATATATTTTACGAGCCTTCCGGGCAATTTTTTCATAGCCATTTATCATGGAGCGTCTGGTGGTTATTGTTCGGAGGTTTTTTGTTTACAGGGTTGACCGGCATTGGTTTATTGATGTTGACCGGACGGACCTTAAGAATGGAGGAAGAAGTAAAAAACCGAACGTTGGAACTGAAGCGGAGCAATGCTAGCCTCGCGGAAAGCGAAAGCCAGTTACGGTTGGCCGCTACTACATTTGAAACCCATGAAGGAATTTTAATTACGGATAATGCCGGCAATATCTTACGCGTCAATCATGCTTTTTCTGAAATTACCGGTTTTAGCGCCGATGAGGTAATGGGGCGGACTCCACGCATATTACAATCCGATCGTCATCATGATGATTTTTATGACGAGCTTTGGCGGCATTTGCTGACGGTAGGCAAATTCGAAGGCGAAATTTGGAATCGGCGCAAGAATGGAGAAAATATTCCGACATGGCAAACGATCACGGCCGTTAAGAATGAAAAAGGCGATCCGACGCATTTTGTCGCTATTTTTTATGATATTACCGAGAAAAAGAAAGCGGAAAACGAGATTCACGATCTTGCTTTTTATGACCCGCTGACAGCTCTGGCTAATCGCCGTTTACTGGTGAATCAGCTTTCCAACGAATTGGCTGTGAGTAAACGCCAAGGGACTTTCGGGTCTATTATTTTTCTCGATTTGGATCGATTCAAAGTGTTGAACGACTCGTTAGGGCATCATGTCGGGGATGAATTGTTGATTCAAGTTGCGAACCGTTTGAAGGATTCGCTTAGGGAAGAAGACATACCGTCAAGACTGGGCGGAGACGAATTCGTTATATTGATTCATGCCAATAAAAGCAGTCTTGAAGCAGCTAGCGATGAGGCCTTACATGTTGCCGAAAAAGTAAGGTGTGTACTAAATCGGCCATATTTTTTTGGAGATTTCGAGCATCATTGTTCGCAGAGTATTGGTATCGCTTTGTTTCCGGATAGCGGTCAAACGGCCAATCAGATTTTGCAACAGGCCGACAAGGCTATGTATCAATCCAAGGCTAAAGGGCGCAATACGATAAGCTTTTTTCATCAGAGCATTCAAGAGGCTGCCGATGCCCGAATGTTTTTAGAAAAAGAGTTGCGTTCGGCAATCGAAAATCAGGATTTTATTTTGTATTACCAGCCGCAAACCGATCGTTTAGGGCGGCTTTCCGGTTCGGAAGCCTTGATTCGCTGGGAGCATGGGCAAAAAGGTTTAATCGCTCCCGACCAATTTATACCGGTTGCCGAAGAAGCGGGTTTGATTGTGCCTTTGGGTATCTGGGTTTTTCGCGAGTCTTGCGCGCAAATGCGGAAGTGGCTCGATAACGGCTTGGACATACAGCATATCTCGATCAATGTCAGCTCTAAGCAATTTCGTCAGCAAGACTTTGTCGATCAAATTGCTGGCGCGATAAGGCAGTATGAGGTCCCGGCCTCGCGTTTCGTTATCGAATTAACCGAGGGTATCGTGATCGATAATATCGATGACACGGTCGAAAAAATGCGAGCCTTGAAACAATTGGGTGTAAAAATCTCGATAGACGATTTTGGGACGGGATATTCGTCATTGACCTATCTCAAGCAGTTGCCGCTGGACGAATTAAAAATCGACAAGAGTTTTGTCAGAGATATTACTACCGATTTCAACGATGCCATTATTATCGAGACCATCATCAATATGGCTCATAATCTCGGAATCGATGTCATTGCCGAGGGAGTCGAAACCGAGGAGCAAAGAGACTTTCTGTACAACAAGGGATGTCGAGTGTTTCAAGGATATTATTTTTCTCGGCCAATGACGAGTGCGGATTTTGAGGTTTGGGTAAGGAAAGGGGAAAGATGAAAGATGAAAGATGAAAGGTGAAAGGTGAAAGGTGAAAGGTGAAAGGTGAAAGGTGAAAGGTGAAAGGTGAAAGATGAAAGATGAAAGATGAATGGTGAAAGATGAATGGTGAAAGATGAATGGTGAAGGGGCGGGGAATCGAAAAAATGACGGGTGAGATTGATTGGGTTGAAATTGCTCCTAGGGCGCCGCATCGGTATACGATTATTTGGATGCATGGCTTGGGGGCCGATGGGCATGACTTTGAGAGCATTGTTCCGGAATTGGGATTGCCCGATGATTTGGGTATTCGCTTTTGTTTTCCTAATGCGCCTGTGCGCCCGGTTACGATCAATGGCGGGATGGCGATGCGTGCTTGGTATGACATTATGGATATGTCATTGGAACGGCAAGTCGACAAGGCCGGTATTGCCGAGTCGTCGGCGTCGATCTTGAAATTGATAGACAGGGAAATTGAAGGAGGCGTGCCTTCCGAAAATATCTTGCTGGCTGGGTTTTCGCAGGGCGGCGTGATTGCGCTCGATGTCGGTTTGAAATGTCCGCATCGATTGGCGGGTATCCTAGCGCTTTCTTGCTATTTACCGACATGGCCTGAAATCGTTCCGGCGCTTTCCGAGGTAAATCGATCGCTTCCGATAATGATGGCGCACGGTTCGTTTGATAATGTCGTTGCGCGTGAAGTGGGCAGAGCCGCTTTCGAGGCATTGATGTCAATGGGCTATTCAGTGGACTGGAAAGAATACCCGATGGCGC
Organism: Methylotuvimicrobium sp. KM2; assembly: GCF_038051925.1. Classification (NCBI taxonomy): domain Bacteria; kingdom Pseudomonadati; phylum Pseudomonadota; class Gammaproteobacteria; order Methylococcales; family Methylococcaceae; genus Methylotuvimicrobium; species Methylotuvimicrobium sp. KM2. Next base: position 1,258,838 of record NZ_CP150634.1, read on the forward strand.
ATTCGGTCTGCCTTGAAGAAGTTCAGGATATCGCGGACTTCATTCGGAAATGTTTTCATCTAGAGGGCTATGTGTAATGAGTAAGCCGACCATACGGCAAATCGTGCTGGATACCGAAACGACAGGGCTTAATCCGCAAGAAGGGCATCGTGTCATTGAGATAGGCTGTGTTGAATTATTGAACCGCCGCCTAAGCGGTCGCCATTTTCATGTCTACATCAATCCGGAACGGGAAATCGATGCCGGTGCGGTCGAGGTTCATGGAATTACTAATGAGTTTTTGGCCGATAAACCGGTATTTTCCTCGATAGTCGAAGACTTCATCAATTTTATTCGCGATGCCGAATTGGTCATTCACAACGCCCCATTCGATGTTGGGTTTTTAAATCATGAATTCGGCTTATTGAATAATGGGACCGGAGTTGTCGAGAGTTACAGTTCGGTATTCGATACCTTGACGTTTGCCAGAAAAAAACATCCCGGGCAGCGAAATAGTTTGGATGCCTTATGCAAGCGTTATGGCATCGATAACAGTCATCGAGATTTACATGGCGCGCTTTTGGATGCGGAAATTCTGGCGGATGTCTACCTATTGATGACCGGTGGACAGGCTTCATTGTTGGATGAAGAAATATCGTCGGAAGAGGAGGGTGGGAGCGAGTCGGTTATTGTGCGTCTACCTTCCAATCGTCCCAGGCTAAAAGTGATCCAATGCGATGCCGAAGAGGTTGCCGAACATCAGCGTCGCTTGGCGGCCATTGAAAAAGCGGGCGGAGTTTGTCTTTGGAAGAATTGACCGGGCCTTTTTACTGTGAAAGTTCGCAGTTTTGCATTCCTTATCTAATTTTTTGATATAAAAAAATCAATGTCGGTTCCGAATGGGGTGCGGTCGCTCGACCGACAGGCGTCGGCGGCAGGGAGCCGCCGTCGAGCCTACAGGGACGTATTTACCCAACACCTGAATTATCTTAGACAATTAGCCATATCGCCAAAGGGCTATGGACGTTAGGTGCCGGGTCTGTAAAGCGAGTTACCGGACCCGCTGCAAAACTCATGGCGCCAGGGAGTTATTTTTTACGAAATCCTAACTGCCGGCCTTGGCTTTTCTTCGCTTGTTATCCGAACCGTCACGTTTTTTAGCCTTGAAAGTTTTTTTCAAGGTTTCGCCCATTCTGGAAATATTCAATTGCTGACCGGCAACCCTTACTTTTTTTAGTTCTTGGAAAATATCCTTGGGCATGCCGGCAGGAAGCTCAACGGTGCTGTAGTTTTCCTCGATTTTGATTCGTGCGATATGATCCCCGTCAAGTCCTGTCTCATTAGCGATAGCGCCGACGATGTTGCCGGGCTTGACACCATGCGCTTTGCCGACTTCGATACGGTAGGTTTCCATTTCAATGTCGGGGTTTGCCTTACGCTTGCTCTTGCGTTCCGTCCCGGATTCTCGGTCTATCGAGTCTTTTCGTTCGCGGCGTTCGGTTTCTTTTTTGGGCGGGTTTTTCATAAGCAACGGTGTTTCGCCTTGGACTTGTTTTGCCAAGGCTGCAGCAATTTCGATTGCCGATACATTATGTTCGTTTTGGTATTGTTCCATCAATTGAATAAAAAAACTCAATTCTTCCGCGGCCAGTGTATCGGTAATGCGTTGTTTGAATCGGGCAATCCTTTTATTGTTAATAATTTCGGTCGAAGGCAGTCCCATTTCTGCGACTTTTTGACGAGTTGCTTTCTCGATATTACTGAGCAGTCTTCTTTCACGCGGTGCGACAAACAATATCGCATCGCCGGTTCGACCGGCACGGCCGGTTCTGCCGATGCGGTGAATATAGGCCTCGGTATCGTAGGGAATATCGTAATTGATGACGTGGCTGATCCGTTCGACATCGAGACCCCGCGCCGCCACGTCGGTGGCAATTAGAATATCCAATTTACCGTTTTTCAAATGCGCGATGGTTCTTTCGCGCAGTGCTTGCGACATATCGCCATTGATTGCCGCTGCCGAATAGCCGCGTGCTTCGAGTTTTTCGGCCAGTTCGACCGTCGCGGTTTTAGTCCGGACAAAAATAATGATGCCGTCGAAGGTTTCCGATTCCAAAATGCGGGTTAGTGCGTCGAGCTTATGGACTCCGCTGACTAGCCAGTAGCGTTGACGTATCGTTTCGGCGGTCGACGTGCGGACCTTGACCGTGATTTCCTCGGGGTCATGTAAATACGTTTGTGCGATTTTGCGTATGGGTGCCGGCATCGTTGCCGAAAACAGGGCGATTTGGCGTTGTTTGGGGGTTTGTTCCAAAATCCATTCAACATCGTCTATAAAGCCCATGCGAAGCATTTCGTCGGCTTCGTCGAGCACCAAGCAGCTTAATTCGCCCAGCCTTAGCGTGCCTTTACGCATATGATCCATGACCCGTCCCGGTGTGCCGACGATAACGTGCGGGCCGCGTTTGAGCTGGCGAAGTTGCGTCGTGTAGTCTTGCCCGCCGTAGATCGGCAATACATGAAAACCTTTTAAATGAGCGGCATAGCGCTGAAAAGCCTCGGCCACTTGTATGGCCAGTTCGCGGGTAGGGGCTAGAACCAAAACTTGCGGTTCGGTTTTTTTTAGGTCGAGTCGAGATAATATCGGAAGAGCAAAAGCTGCGGTCTTACCGGTGCCTGTTTGCGCCTGGCCTAGAACATCCTTGCCTTGCATTAAGTGCGGAATGGTTTGAGCTTGAATCGGGGAGGGGGATTCGTAACCGACATCATCCAATGCTTTAAGCACCGGTTCGATTAGAGTTAATTCACGAAAAGTTGGAAAAGAGGAAACATCGTTGGACATGCAAAGCCTGTGGGTAAATTTAAGACGCGTGGCGCGGAGGGGAGTTAAGCCCGCAATTATACCTCATATTAATCAAACCGGTAAAAATAGATTGACAAGAACGGCGTTTTTTTGATTTTGACTCTATCGATGAAAACTTCCGGCGGCTTTAGCCTTGGCTAAGTATTTCATGATAAATAATGTCCTGGAGATATGAGCTTTGTTGAGGGTTTTGAGGCTTGCTTGACAGGACGCCGTGAATCCATCCGCTTGACCGCGGAATCTGATGGCCAAGGATGGCTTGTATTAGGGCGCCATCCTTGGCCGAAGCAAGCCGAAACGTTGGGGACGTGTTAAATAAGGCTATGTTCGCGTTAGCAGTTGAAACGGTTCACTTCCCTACTAAATAAACCACTTAGGAAATAGTCAATGATTGCTTTCCAATACTCTGAGCGTGGAAGAGGGTACGATTACTCGCTTGACAGGACGCCGTGAATACGTCCATGTAGGCTTGACGGCAGCTCCCTGCTGCCGACACCTGTCAATCGAGCAACCGTACCCTCCTTTCAACCATTGGCGCGATATTGAAAAAAGGAAAGTTATACCTTTCGCACTTCAAAATTCGGCAGTGCCTTAGGAGGCACCGGGGTGCCCGGCCCCTCACCTAGCGTTAGGTGAGGGCTGGCATGGAGCTGGCATAGAGCCTACATGGACGTATTCACGGCGTCCTTTGGCGGGCCACCCCGGTGCCGAATTTTGATCTCCGATAGGTTTATTCAGAGTTGTATCCTTGGGTTTTATGTTGGCTTTAAATTCATAAAGTATCAGCTATTAACGCGGACATAGCCTTAAATAACTCGTCCCTCAGGAGTTACTGGCCTAACTTATTTCATGCCCGTTACTTAGCGATTATCGCAAACGTGACGGCTTGAGGTTTCCGGGTCGTCATAATCTTCGGATTCGGTGACTATTTTAGGTAACATATCTGCCATGCCTTCTCCGCATTTTTTCATCGCCTGAATAACCGGGTCGCTTGCCATCTCACGGGCAAAGGCCATTGCTTTGCTTTGCGCTTGGTCTCGATTGCCGGCGCGGCACAGTGCCGTTATTTCGGCATCGATCGATTGGCCGCGTTCGGAAAGCCGTTCCATCGCTGAAGGATCAATTTGGCCGAAACATTCCTGCATCTTAAGGCCCTGTTGCATCATTTGCTGCATTTGCGCTTCGGTCATATTACCGAATTGAGCATGGCTCGATATCGGCAAGAATGCGAATGCCGCAAGATATATTCGTGTTTTTTTTGTCATGGCATAGCCTTGTTGAGTTTTGCGTTACGATGGAAAAACATAGTCATGGATCGGAGTTTAGTCAAAATAAAGATCTTTGTGCTTCGGGATGATTTTGCAGAAATCGATGATAATATAACTGCAATCAAATTCGGTATTTGACCGCTTTATATTCTTGATTTCATGACCTATCGATCTCCTTGGTGGCTAAAGACCGCCCATTTGCAAACCGTATATCCGGCTTTGTGCAGAAAGCCCGCAATAAATTTAAACATTAGACGTGAGAGGCTTAGGACTCCGGACAACGATTTTATCGATATCGATTTTTGCGGAGAAGGCCGTAGTCCATTAGTCATACTGTTACACGGACTGACCGGAAGTTCTCAATCCGGTTATATAAAGGGATTGCAGACCGTTTTTCGGCAACAAGGTTGGCGAAGTGCTGCGCTTAATTTTCGCGGTTGTAGCGGCGAGCCGAATCAATTGGCTCGTTGTTATCATTCAGGCGATACCGAGGACATCGATTTCCTCTATCGAATCCTTCGCCAACGTGAGCCGGAGACGTCTTTGGCTGCAGTCGGATTCTCGTTGGGCGGTAATGTTTTGCTAAAATGGTTGGGCGAACAGGGTAGTAACGTGACGCTCTCGGCAGCGGTTGCCGTATCAGTGCCATTGGTCTTGAATATTTGCGCGACAAAATTAGATAGCGGATTTTCCAAAATTTATCGCGACCGCTTATTGTTGGAGTTGAAGGAATATCTCGACACTAAGCTCAACTATTTGGTGGGCATTGGGCGTCATGAAGAGGCCGACAAAATTCAACGCTTGGGCGATTTATCCTCGGTAAAATCGTTTTGGCAATATGACGACCGGGTTGTGGCCAGGCTGCATGGATTCGAGGATGTTCATGATTATTACCGGCGTTCGAGTTCGAGGCAATATCTTAAAGCTATCCGGGTGCCGACCTTATTGATTCAAGCATTCGACGATCCTTTCATGACGCCGGCCGTGTTGCCTACTCCTGACGAATTATCTCCGAATGTGATCTTGGAAGTCACTCCAGGAGGAGGGCATGTTGGCTTTGTGGAAGGTCGTAACCCTCTAAAACCTAAGTATTGGCTTGAGCGGCGCATTCCGCGTTTTATAGCCGAACAAGGTTTCTCTTAGAATTTGGTTGCCAATAAGTTTCCTATTTTGAAGTTGGGGTAACAGAGCCCTCGACATCGCTCAAAGCTCAAATTTATCGTGAAATCCTGATTAACTTAGCCCATGTTTGACACCTAACTTTAAAACTCTTTATGAATCAATATTTTATTGGATCATAAATGACCGTAAGGCACTACATAGGCGTTTTTTAAGCGTAATTCGATCTATAGTAGAGTTTTTTGTACACCTCCAGGAAGCGGGTCAAGGCCCAATGTGTGGTAAATCCGTGCTAATTCCGCTTCCGGTTGTGTGCTTTTGCGGATGTGCAGAATACCGCCGTCGGCGCGCCGGAAGGAGGCGGTGACGCGCTGCTGAACGGACAAGATGTCGCGCAGTGTGGACCAGCGGTCGTGAATGCCGTGTTCTTTCAGTTGCCGGCGGATGATTTGCACGAACTGATAGGCCAGGACGGTGATGAACAAATGGCCGTCGACGCGGACTTCTTTGTGATGGTAGACCGGACGAAGCCCGAGTTCGGATTTAAGGCTACGAAACACCGCTTCCAGGTCGGTGAGCATGATATAGGTGCGCCACAGTTTTTCAGCATCCCATTGCGTTTCGTTACTGCGGAGGCAATAGACGCCGGGATGGCTCAGGCGGCTGCCGGCTTTGGGCTGTTTCGACCAGGTCAGGCCGATGACTTTTTCGCCGGTCTCATCCGGGGTCAGTTCGATCGTGTAATGCTGGCCGATACCGTGGTATTTTTCTTGGAGCCGACCGATGCGCTGTTGCAGTTTGTCGAGGCGCTTTTCGGCGCGAGGCTTGTGGAGGCCGTCGGCGATTTTTTGTAATCCGGCTTCGAAGCGCTCGCACAGGTGTTGATTGATGCCGCGCTCTTTTTGTTCGCGCTGTTCGGAGTAGCAATACAAGCGCACTTCTTGGTGTTCGCTGTCGTCGATGCGCTGGATGTGGACGGCGGAGCCGGCGGCGGTTTCGATCGGGATCGCGGTGTCGGCTTCGAATTGCCGAGCGCGTTCGCGGCTGACGACCAGATAGCGGTAACCGTGTTCGCGCAGCCAGGTGAGATTGGCTTCCGTGGCGATGCCTGCGTCCATGACCACCAAGGCGCCGGGTGGTGCACCGAGGTCTTTGAGCATCTCGGCCAAGGTCTTGCCTTCCGAGGCATTGCCGTCGAAGGTCTGGGAACGGCGGACGAAGCCGCTGCCATCGAGCACCAAGCCCAGCGTGACCAGTGGACAGTCGCGGCGCTTTTCTTTGGAGCGGCCCCGTTGCGCTTTCGGATTGGCGGCCGCCGTGCCTTCGAAGTAGGTATTGGTCAAGTCGTATAAGGTAACCGTGGTCTCGAAACCGAACAGATCGTGCACCCGGTTGAACAGCGTGCGTTCGATGACGTCCCGGTGCTTCATCAAAGCGTCTGAAGCCCGATACAACGTGATCGGCTTCATGCGTTCGAAATCGACGTCCAACAGCTCGCCCAAACCGCTGCGCTGACCTAGCCAACGGTGCGTGGCGGCCTCAGAAGCCGGCGCTGCCATGCGCCCGATGATCGAACCCACGACCGCCGCCCGTATCGGCCCGGAGAGACCCAGTCCCATCAGCAGCGAGGTAAAATTGACCAAGTCCATCGCCGCCAAACCGACCTGCTCGACACCGATCGAACGGGGCCTCGCTAATTCCAGCGAGTTCGCATCAATGGTATATATTTCAGCGGGAGTCCGGGACTCCGGTGGCTCCGACGAGACCGATTCCGAAGCCGCCTGTGCGGCTTCATTGACGACACTCATGGCTGGGGTCGGGATCAACGAAAGCCTCACGAGCAATGGCGCGCTTTCCGCCAACAAGCGCGCGGCGATATGTTCCGCGGCCAAGGCCACCGTCTGAGGTAAGTCCGGATCGAATAAACTCGTTTGCAACGATAACAACTCCAGGACACGGCGACATAAGGCCGGCCAAAAAGTGGGCTGGATCGAAAAATGCCGGCCTAGATTCAGCAGTGTGACCTGTTTAACTTTTTGACCGATGCGTTCGGAATGAACCAGTCGATAAGTCTCATGAGGTTCGCCGGTGGCTCTGCAGCGGGTTTGAGTGCGTCGAATAAACATGCCGTCAACTTAGCGCAAACCGCGAGGCGGCGCAAGATGCCTAAGGCATTTTATGGCACTACATTAGCCATTTTCGAGGAAGTCGATTTTTATAGCCCAATGATATCAATTAGTTAAAAAATTAATAATTTTTGCGAATGATAGATATTTACTAGAAAATGTTAAAGGTGGGTTAGGATTTCGTGATAAATAACCTCCTGGAGCTATGAGCTTTGTTGAGGGTTCGGTAACTCGCTTGACAGGACGCCGTGAATACGTCCGTGTAGGCTTGACGGCGGCTTTCCCTGCCGCCGACACCTGCCAATCGAGCTACCGAACCCTCCATAAAACAGGGAAGTTATTTACGACCAAATCCTTAGAGGTTGATACCCATGTTGAAGGTTATTCAAATCCCGGTCTTGAACGACAATTATATCTACCTGGCAAAAGACGTTGAGTCCGGATTAACGGCAGCGGTCGATCCTGCTGTTGCTGGACCAGTGCTGGATGCCATGGCCGAACAGGGTTGGCGGCTCGATTTTATCCTAAACACGCATCATCATGGCGATCATGTCGGCGGGAACCGCGAGCTCAAGAAACAGACCGGGTGCCGGATTGTCGGTGCGAAAGCGGATAAACACCGCATTCCGGGCATCGATATCGAATTGTCAGACGGCGGTCATTTTCGTTTAGGAAACACCGTTTTCCAAATTATCGAAACGCCGGGTCATACTTTGGGTCATATCGTTTATTATTCGGCCGAGGACGGTATTTTGTTTTGCGGCGATACCTTGTTTGCGATGGGCTGCGGGCGTTTGTTCGAAGGCACCGCCGAACAAATGTGGCGTTCCTTGCAAAAGTTAAGAGCATTGCCTTCCTCGACACGCGTTTATTGCGCACACGAATATACGTTGAATAACGGCCGTTTTGCATTGACTGTCGAACCCGATAATACCGCGTTGCAGCAAAGAATGGCCGAGGTTCGTCGTTTGAGAGAGTCGGATCAACCGACCGTTCCTTTTTCGATTGAAGAGGAAGTAGCGACCAATCCTTTTTTTAGAGCGGATGTCGAAGCTTTGAAGGCGGCTATCGCAATGGAAACACGACAGCCCCTGGCTGTATTTACGGAATTGAGATCGAGAAAAGACGTGTTTTGACGCCTGGATCAGTATTCAGTCGGTAAGCGTGCCGCCAATTCGTCCCACGCTATGACGACTTCCGGCAAGCTCCTCGATGATGTAGCCCCTTGCAATTCGAATATTTCCGGTTTTCCATATTTAGCGTCGCATAATAGGTAAATGGTCAATATTCGGTCGACCGGGTGCACGAGCCAATATTCTTTGACGCCAGAGCGTTCGTATAGGCTTAATTTTCGGATTTGGTCGTGGCCGGCAGTGGACGGCGACAAGACTTCGATGATCCAGTCCGGCGCCCCGAGTACGCCGCGGCGATCCAATTTGGCTGTATCGCACACGACGAACACGTCCGGTTGCACGACAGTGTCGATACGCTCGTCGGCTTCTTCATGTTTCGGCAAACGCACATCGACCGGTGCGATGAAGGGCCGGCACGTTTTACCTCTTAACGCCAAGCGAAGTTGAAAATAGAGCTCTCCGGCAATATCCTGATGAGCCAAATCAGGCGCAGGCGCCATCATAAACGCCTCGCCGTCGATTAACTCGTAGCGTTGCTCCGTTTGCCAATTGACATAATCGGCATAACTAAAGTGATCGGATTTCTTTATTGCTAAGTTCATCGGCTTTTTGTTGAAGGCAGGTTGAGTCCGGCTGTCGATTATATGGTCTTTCGTAGCGTAAATGCCGGATTTCGGAATATCCGTTTTTAGTAAGTACCCGGCTTGATGTATAGTTATACCTCAAAATCTTCTCATTACTGTGATTTTTTTAAATGGAGATAACAAATGCATAATGTCACTTTGATCAAAGGTGATGGTATCGGTCCTTCCATTATGGACCAAGCGGTTAAAATCATCGATGCTTCGGGCGCCAAAATTCATTGGGAAGAAGCCGATGCCGGCATGGCCGCGTTTAATAAATTCGGAACACCGATTCCCGATGCGACACTCGAGTCGATCGATAGAAACCGAGTAGCTTTTAAGGGCCCTCTGACAACAGCGGTCAGCGAAGGCTTTAGAAGCATCAATGTCGAATTACGTAAGAAATACGATCTTTATGCGAATGTGCGTCCGGCGAAAAGTTGGGCCGGCGTTCAGACCCGTTATAGCGATATCGATATCGTGATCGTTAGGGAAAATACCGAAGGACTGTATGCCGGGCTCGAGCATTATCTCACCAGCAAAAGAGACATAGCCGAAAGTCTGGCCGTGGTAACCCGTCAGGGTTCCGAGCGTATCATCGACTATGCATTCAAATACGCGCGGGACAATAACCGCAAGAAAGTTACGGTCTGTCATAAAGCCAATATTTTGAAATACACGCAAGGCCTATTCTTGGAAACGGCAAAGGAAGTCGCCACGCGTTATCCCGATATCGAATTCGATAGCAAGATCATCGATGCAACCTGCATGCACATGGTCATGAATCCGCAGCAATTCGATGTCGTCGTCACTACGAATATGTTTGGCGACATTTTGTCCGATTTGACCGCCGGCTTGGTAGGCGGTCTCGGTTTGATTCCTGGTGCGAACATTGGTGCCGATGCAGCCTTGTTCGAAGCGGTTCACGGCAGCGCGCCGGATATTGCCGACAAGAATATTGCCAATCCGACGGCCGTGATCATGGCAGGAGTCATGATGTTGGATCACTTACATGAACATGAGGCGGCTAACAAAGTGAAAACGGCTTTGGAGAAAGTCATTGCCGAAGGCAAATATGTGACACCTGACCTGAATCCCAATGCCGGTGTCGGCACCGATGTCATGGGTCAGGCGATCATCGACGCGATGGCGTAAAAACCTTTTCAAAAGATTCGCACTAAGGATTCCGTGATAAATAACGTTCTGGAACTATGAGCTTTGTTGAGGGTTCGGTAACTCGCTTGGCAGGCCCAGCACCTAAATTACATAGGTCTTTGGCAATGAATCAAAATCATGGCTTATTTAGGTGCTGGATGAATTATCCAAGATAGCTAACCATAGCCAATGGGCTATGGAATTTAGGTGCTGGGCGAATGCGGATTTTGCAGGAGCAAAAATCTGCCCTGCCACCGACAACTGCCAATCAAACAACCGAACACTCCTTAAGATTAAGGAGGTTATTTACGGCCAAATCCTAAATCATTTAAGAGCCGGGTTGTTTAATGCAAAACCCGGCTTGGATAGGTCATAGCTAGGGGAGTCTTTAATGAACGATCGACTTGATTTGGCCAAACCGTCCGACTCATCTGAATTAACTGAATTTGAGGGTTCACTATGTTGCAAGAATACCGTAAACATGTCGAGGAACGATCTGCCGAAGGCGTCGTTCCCAAACCGTTGAATGCCGAGCAAGTATCTAGCCTTGTTGAATTGATCAAAAATCCACCTGCCGGTGAAGAGGGTTTTTTGCTGGATCTATTGATCAACCGGATTCCAGCCGGCGTTGACGAAGCGGCCTATGTCAAGGCCGGATTGTTGACGGCTATTGCGAAAGGTGAGGCGACGTCACCGATATTAACCAGGGAAAAAGCTGTTGAACTACTGGGCACGATGCTCGGCGGCTACAATGTCGCGCCGTTGATCGAATTGCTCGATAACGCCGAGCTGGCGCCGATTGCCGCAAAAGGGCTTTCGCATACCCTATTGGTCTTCGATGCCTTCCACGATGTCAAGGAAAAAGCCGATGCCGGTAATGCCTTCGCGAAACAGGTCTTGAATTCTTGGGCAGAAGCCGAATGGTTCACGAGCAAACCCGAAGTTCCCGAAAAACTGACCGTGACCGTGTTCAAGGTCGTCGGAGAAACCAATACCGACGATCTGTCGCCGGCGCCCGATGCTTGGTCGCGTCCGGACATTCCTCTGCATGCGAAGGCAATGCTGAAAATGCCGCGCGAAGGCATCAACAACGCCGAACGGCAAATCGAGGAGCTGAAGCAAAAAGGCTTTCCGGTCGCCTATGTCGGCGATGTCGTGGGTACCGGATCGTCGCGCAAATCGGCGACGAACTCGGTGTTATGGTTTACCGGCCGAGACATTCCTTACGTGCCGAACAAGCGCGAAGGCGGCGTTTGTATCGGCGGTAAAATCGCTCCGATCTTTTTCAACACGATGGAAGACTCCGGTGCGTTGCCGTTCGAATGCGACGTCAGCGGCATGAACATGGGCGATGTGATCGACATCTATCCTTATCAAGGAGTGGTTAAACGACATGAGAGTGACGAGGTCATTGCCGAGTTTTCATTGAAAACCGATGTGATCCTCGACGAAGTTCGGGCGGGCGGTCGGATTCCTTTGATCATTGGTCGCGGCTTGACCGATCGGGCGCGTAAGGCTTTGGACCTGCCGCCATCGACTGTATTCAAACGCCCGGTCGATCCTGCCGATTCGGGCAAAGGCTTTACGCTCGCGCAAAAAATCGTCGGCAAGGCTTGCGGCGTCCAAGGTATCCGTCCGGGTACCTACTGCGAGCCGCATATGACGACGGTCGGCTCGCAAGATACGACTGGGCCAATGACGCGAGACGAATTGAAAGATTTAGCTTGTCTCGGTTTTTCGGCCGATTTGGTCATGCAGTCGTTTTGTCATACCGCGGCCTATCCGAAACCGGTCGATGTCGAAATGCAGCATACCTTGCCCGATTTCATCATGAATCGCGGCGGAGTTTCATTGCGGCCCGGCGACGGCATTATTCATTCCTGGCTGAACCGGATGTTATTGCCCGATACGGTCGGAACCGGTGGCGATTCGCATACGCGTTTCCCGATCGGTATTTCATTCCCGGCCGGCTCCGGGCTGGTCGCTTTCGCGGCGGCGACCGGCGTGATGCCGCTCGATATGCCGGAGTCGGTGCTGGTGCGTTTTACCGGAAAAATGCAGCCCGGCATCACGCTACGCGATCTGGTCAACGCGATTCCGTATGCAGCGATACAAAAAGGCTTGTTGACGGTTGAAAAGAAAGGCAAGAAAAATGTTTTTTCGGGGCGGATTCTCGAAATCGAGGGTTTGCCTGATTTGAAAGTCGAGCAGGCGTTCGAACTGTCGGACGCATCGGCCGAACGATCCGCCGGCGGTTGCACGATTCGCCTGGGCGAAGCGCCGATCCGCGAATATCTGAATTCGAATATCACGTTGCTTAAATGGATGTTGTCGGAAGGCTACGGCGATGCGCGTACAATTAGTCGCCGCATCAAGGCGATGGAAGAGTGGCTGGCAAATCCCGTGTTGCTCGAACCCGATGCCGATGCCGAATATTTCGAAACGATCGAAATCGACATGTCCGAAATCAAGGAACCGCTGCTCGCATGTCCGAACGATCCGGACGATGTCAAGCCGTTATCGGAAGTCGCTGGAACTCCAATCGATGAGGTCTTCGTCGGTTCGTGCATGACCAATATCGGCCATTTCCGCGCAGCCGGCAAATTGCTCGAAAAACACAAGGAACAATTGCCCACGAAATTGTGGATGTCTCCGCCGACCAAGATGGATCAGTCGCAACTGACCGAGGAAGGATATTACGGTATCTTCGGTCGCTCCGGTGCACGAATGGAAATGCCAGGCTGTTCGTTATGCATGGGTAATCAGGCTAGGGTCGCCGACAATGCGACTGTCGTATCGACATCGACTCGGAACTTCCCGAACCGCTTGGGTAACGGTGCCAATGTATTTCTGGCATCGGCCGAATTAGCGGCAGTATGTTCGATTCTCGGCAAGATTCCGACTATGGATGAGTACATGCAATACGCGCAAACGATCGATGAAACTGCGGATGATACCTATCGGTACTTGAATTTCGATAGGCTTGACAGCTACCGGGAAAAAGCTGAATCGGTTGAATTGAGCGATTAAGGATTTGGTCTAAAATTACTTCCTCTAAATGGTTTCCACGCCCCGCGAGGGGGCTCGAGTAGGGACGCTCCGGCGTCCCGAATCGGTCTGCGATTTCAGCGCACGGGTTTCTCCTTGGCTCGACATTTATGTCGAGCTTTTATCCTCACAGATTCTTTGTTAAAACCGACAAGGAAAATTAACAGGCGATCATCATGTCAAAAGATACCTTAACAATTACAGACAATTCGACCGGAAAGGAAGTCGAATATCCATTGCTGAAAGGTACCCTCGGAAACCCTACCGTCGATGTTAGGGCGCTGAAAAACGATCTGGGTTATTTTACGTTCGATCCCGGTTTTGTATCCACTGCAAGTTGTAAAAGTGCAATTACTTACATCGATGGAGAACAAGGCATTTTGTTGTATCGCGGGTATCCCATTGAGGAATTGGCTGAAAACTGCAGCTTTTTGGAAGTGGCTTATCTATTGATTCATGGTGAATTGCCGAACGAGCAAGAACTTAATCATTTTAAATTCGAGATTGACGACAGGGCCGTATTACACGAATCTCTGCGCGTTTTTTTCGACGGATTTCATTACGATGCCCATCCCATGGCGATGATGGTCGGTGTCGTCGGTTCGTTATCGGCATTCTATCATAGTGATTTGGATATTTCCGATCCGGATAATCGCTACATTTGCGCGACCCGAATGATTGCAAAGATTCCCGCCATTGCCGCGGCTTGTTACAGGCATTCAATTGGCGCGCCGTTCGTTTATCCCCGTGTCGATTTGGATTATTGTGAAAATTTTTTGAATATGATGTTCTCGCGTCCGGAAAAACGTTTTTTGGAACAAGCGCGAGCGATTGATGAAACTGCTGTCAAGGCATTGAATCTATTGTTTATTTTGCATGCCGATCATGAGCAAAACGCGAGTACTTCTACTGTTCGACTGGCCGGAAGTACAGGCGCTAATCCTTATGCCTGTATCGCGGCCGGTATTGCCGCATTGTGGGGACCCGCGCATGGTGGCGCGAATGAGGCGGTGTTGAGCATGCTTAAGGAAATCGGTACGGTGGAGCGGATACCGGAATATATCGCCAAGGCTAAGGATAAGGATGATCCGTTCCGCTTGATGGGCTTCGGTCACCGTGTTTATAAAAATTTCGATCCCCGCGCGACGATTATTCGTCAAACCTGTCATGATGTGTTGAGAAAGTCTTGCCAGCCCGACCCGCTTTTCGATTTGGCGATGGCATTGGAAGAATATGCCTTGCAAGACGATTATTTCATCGAGAAAAAACTCTATCCCAATGTCGATTTTTATTCCGGCATCATCTACAAAGCGCTAGGTATTCCAGTCGATATGTTCACCGTGATGTTCGCGATAGCACGCACTGCCGGATGGGTCGCGCATTGGCTGGAAATGACCGGAGATACCGGAAATGTTATTGGACGACCGAGGCAATTATATATCGGTCCTTCGCAGAGAGAAGTTATGCCTTTACATAGACGTTAGATTTTTTCTTGTCGTTGGTAAAGGATTTTAGCGGGCATTGTCGAGCCATGAGTGACTTAACCCATGTTTTGATGGGCTTGGGAGAAAATTAAGTCTGTTCATTCGTCTGGCCTAAGGATTTCTTGATAAATGCCCAACATAGATCACAATTCGGCACCGGGGTGGTGCCCGTCAAAGACCCAACACCTAAAGCTACTCCCTTTTGATTGAAAAACCGTCTAAGAATAAAAAGGCATGGGATATGTCTATCGAGGACCGCCGTGAACCCAGCACCTAAATTATCCAATATAGTTAACCATAGCCAATGGGCTATGGAATTTAGGTGCTGGAGATTTAGGTGCTGGGTGAATACGTCCATGTAGGCTCTATGCCAGCTCCATGCTTGCCCCCCACCTAACGCTAGGTGAGGGGCCGAGCACCCCGGCGCCTCCTAAGACACTGCCGAAATTTGAAGTGCGAAAGGTATATAAAGATTATCGGCGCATGCACGGTAATTGCGGCGCTCTTGTGTTCTCGAGTGATGGTAAATAGCAGGCATGGGAATTGCTTTAATAATGCTTGGGAAAACTGCCTGAAATCCATTTTAATTAAGAGGATCCTTTTAATCCTGAATTCGGCAGTTTAACCATGAAGCACATGAAGTTCATGAAGGATTCCAAGAACTTACCAAATCCTTCTCGCTAACCTTTTTGGTGAGCGAAAGTTCTATACAAACGCGTAATAAGCTATTGAATTAACTTCCTATTCTTCATGATCTTCATGGTGAAATGCTTTTTCTAGGTTTAATTGAAATAAGCGTCTAAACAAGGCGTGGATTCGATTCTCACGATTAATACCAATTTATTCAAGTCAACAAAGGCTCATGAGCGCTACAAACGAAGTTCCCGCAAAACACTCGGTCATCACCGCAGCAAAAAAAATTCTCTACATAATCATTGCTTTGTCGGGCATCGGCCTCATTTTATGGTTGGATAGCTGGTTCATGAATCACGCCGACATGCCGAAGCTTGGTAGAGATATGAGTTATGGCTTGTTGTTTATCGTCGGCTTTCTCACCAGCTTTCATTGTGTCGGCATGTGCGGCCCGTTGATCATCGGTTACACGGCTAAAAGCACCGCGAAAGGACACAAGGCGCACGGGGCGCATATTCTATATGGGATAGGTAAAACGTTGTCGTATACCTCGATCGGCGCTTTGTTCGGCGCGTTCGGAGCGGTTGTCACCTTTACGCCTTATACGCAGGGAGCGGTCGGCGTCGCTGCCGGGATTTTTTTGATATTGTTCGGATTGCATATGCTGGGTTGGTTTCCGTCATTGAGTCACTTTCGTATCAAAACTCCCGGTTTTGTCATGCGTTTTATCGGCAAGGAATACCGCAAACACAGTAATCCATTCATCATCGGCCTGTTGAACGGCTTGATGATTATCTGCGGTCCCTTGCAAGCGATGTATGTCATGGCGGCCGGCACCGGCAGCTGGACCGAAGGCGCGGTATTGCTGTTTTTTTTCGGCCTCGGCACGCTGCCGTTGTTGATGGGATTCGGCTTTCTAACCAGTCTATTGTCGGTGAATTTGACGCCGAAATTATTGAAGGCCTCCGGCGCGATTGTGATGGTCTTGGGTGCGGTCATGTTGAATCGGGGCTTGGCGGTCACCGGTACCGGCATGGATTTCAATACGATGCTGGCACGGGCGTCGCTGCATTTTTCACCGGTCGTTGCCGAGACTCAAGAATTTCCCTCCGAACAGATTATTCATATGGATGTGTTAAGAAGCGGTTATTCGCCGAATCAATTTACCTTGCGCAAAGGCATTCCGGTCAAATGGGTAATCGACAGTAAGGAGTTGACGCCATGCAACAACGCGATCGTCGTGCCTCAATACGGATTGAAAATCAAGCTGCAGCAAGGCGAGCAAACGATTGAGTTTACGCCGCCGGAAAGCGGGGTGGTGCCGTGGAGTTGTTGGATGGGCATGATCCCCGGAGCTTTTATCGTCGTGGATCAAACCGCTACGACAGAAGAAGCCGGCCGAGGAAAGGTGACGGGAATTTATGAGTCGGTGCGTCAAAAAATGACTTCGGTTTGGCATGAAGTCAAACAAATGTTTCAAGACGACGGGCAAAGCCAATAGTTGGGCGAAATGGCATCTAATCCCTTTTTACTGAAGTATCGTTCAACGTTGTTGGGTATGGGGGTATGCCTATCGATGAACGCCGTAAGCCCATCCGTGGGGCTTGGCGGCGGCTCGATCGCCAGGGATGGCGTGAATGCAGATTTTGCATGGAGCAAAAATCTGCCCTGCCGCCGACATCCTCGCTAGGCATACCCCACATCTTATGCGCTTTTTCGGTAAAAGGGAGTCATAAAGATTCAACGTTGCAGTTTTTGCAGGGAGGTCATTGCTTCGAAGTGTGCGAAATGACCCAAACTGTGTTAAATGACCTAAAAGTATGTGAAATGCCTTATCGGATGGTTTTGTCTCGCGCGGATAAACTTCAATGTTAAAAGTTTAATCACTGTTGTATTAAAAATCGTTCAGCATGAATCCAAGATGAGATTTAAGACCTTGCGCCGCTGATAAGCTAGTAGAAGAGAGCCTTTATTGCGGTTTTCGAGCATGTGGTACGGATAGTGCTTTAATAAAATCCGACAATCTTTTTATTTGACCATCATCAAGTCATTCAATTACCAATCTGTAATGCGCTTATCTTTTAATAATCCGATTCAGACTCAATTCAATACGAGTCAAGGGTCTTTTCAGTAAACGATTGTTTATTTTTTCATTTTCCGAAATGAGAGGCTTTGGTAGCAGGCGCTTTCTGTCGTGTTCGTCGACAAACAAAGTCAGTCGAATTGGGTTCGTAATATTTGGATCGGAAATCACTTTTCTCATTTTATTCGCATAATCTTAAATTCGGCAGTTAAACCATGAAGCACATGAAGTTCATGAAGGATTTCAAGAAATTACCTAAATCTTCTCGCTAACCTTTTTGGTGAGCGAAAGCTTGATTCATACGCGTAATAAGTTATTGAATTAACTTTCTATTCTTCATGATCTTCATGGTGAAATGCTTTTTCTAGGATAATCGGCTAATTAACTTCGTTACCTTAGATGCTTGGTTGATTCGCTTGATTTCGTTTCGCCAGTTGGATCTTATGAAGCTTAAATATATATCTACACACTTAATCGTTCTTCCGTTCACGCTAACAGCTTCTCAGGCTTTATTTGCCGAAGAAGAGGAGATGCAAGATGATAAGACGGTATCAAAAATGACCGTCGAGCTCGAACGCATGGAAGTTCGCGGTGAAATCATTCGTCCGAATATGACGGGTGTTTTGCCCGAACAGGGCGGTATTAATGATGCAGCGCATTTGCTGATGCGTGTACCAGGTGGTAATGTCAACGGACTCGGCCCGTTGTCCGGAATAGCCCAATATCGGGGATTGTTCGGCGACAGAGTCAATGTTGATTTTAAAGGCATGAATTACAAACCGGCTTGTACTAATTCCATGGATGCGCCGTTGAGCCATGTGCCGGCGGCAATGACCAGCCTGTTGAAAGTATACCGCGGTATCGCGCCCGTCAGCAGTGGCATCGAGACTATCGGCGGCGCGATCGTTCAGGAAACCAAACGCCCGGAATTCACCGAAGATGGCGAGTTGTTCGATTGGACCGGGAAATTTTCGGCGGGCTACAACAGCGCCAACGACGGCTGGTATGGCGCTTTATATAACGGCGTGGCTACCGAGAATCATCGTTTGCATGCATACGGTAGCAAGGAATTCGGTAACGATTTCAGATACCCGGGCGGTAAAAACGTGCCGACCAGGCATGACCGCGAGGCGGCCGAAGTCGGTTACGGCTTCCGTTACGAAGAGCATGTTTTCGATGTCGATTTTAACTATAACCATACCCGTCCGACCGGTACACCTGCCTTGCCGATGGATATCATTCTATCCGAAGGCGGCATATTGACCACGAGCTATTCAGGACGAATCAACGATGTTATCGGCATCAAAGCGGCTTATAACTACCAAGATATTCGGCATACGATGAATAATTTTAGCCTGAGGCGACCGCCGGTTACCGGAAAACGTTTGTCGACCAATGAAGCGGACGGTTTCGGTTACCGACTGGCGATCGATTTTCCGCTATTGTCGGGTCTAATGACGGTCGGGGCCGACGGCGATAATGCCAATCATGATGCATTGGTGACAAATCCAGATGCGCCGGATTTTTTTATTCAGAATTTTCATGGCGCGGAGCGAGATCGTTACGGTTTTTTTGCTGAATGGAATGTTTCGCCGGTTCAAGATTGGACTGTTGAGTTGGGCGCTCGCGTCAATCACATCGAAATGAATAGTCGCAATATTTCGACGAGCATGACATCGATTCCGAATCCAGTCATGCGCGGACATTGGCAAACCATTGTTAACGACTTTAATAATCAGAGTCGTGAAAAAACCGATTTCAATTATGATTTGACGGGTATTATTCGCCACAACTTGACGGATGAATTGGAAGTGGAATTGGGCTTCGCCCGTAAGACTCGTTCACCGAGTTATCAGGAACGCTACCTATGGGCGCCGTTCGAAGCGACCGGTGGCTTGGCAGACGGCTATCGTTATATAGGCGACTTGAACGTGCGTCCTGAAAAATCCTATCAAGGCGAATTAGGCATTACTTGGCGAAAAGGTTCGTTTTATTTTGCGCCGCGGGCATTTTATCGTTACGTTGACGATTATATTCAAGGCGTACGCGCTACCAATGCATCGGCCATTGCGATATCTAATGCACAAGATGCTGCGGCCGGGATTCCGCCGGCTCAAAGAAAGCCTTTATTGCAATATGCGAATATCGATGCGATTCTTTATGGGACCGATGTCGAAGCCGGTTTTCGCTTCATGGATAATTGGCGGGTCGACGGCATGATCAGTTATGTCAAGGGCGACCGGGCCGATGCCGACGATAATCTTTACCGTATCGCGCCCCTAAATGGTTTGGTTTCATTGTTTTATGACGACGAGAGATGGAGTCTTGGAACTGAGGTCGTCGGTTATTGGCGTCAAGGGGACGTTTCGAAGTTTAATGAAGAGCCTAAAACATCCGGTTATGCATTATGGAATATTCGCGGCCAGGCGGAACTCTATAAAGGATTACAGGTCGGCGCAGGTGTCGAAAATCTGCTCGATAAAGAATATCGTGTGCATCTAAATGGCTTGAACCGCGCCGCGAATAATATTGAAAACGGTACGAACATCGGCGACCGCTTGCCCGGCATTGGTCGTAATGTTTATGTAACGTTGTCTTATGAATGGTAAGCATAATATCTGTATTTCAACCGTTCGGCTTCTATAGATATAGCACTTCGAAATAGCGGGGAAGCGCAGCGAATATTCTTGTTATACCTTTCGCACTTCAAATTTCTGCAGCACCTAAGGAGGCACCGGAGTGCTCGATCCCTCACCTAACGCTAGGTGAGGGACCAGCATGGATGCTGGCATAGAGCCTACATCGATGTATTCACCCAGCACCTAAATCCAGCACCTAAATTCCATAGCCCATTGGCTATGTTTAATGTCATGGCTAATTTAGGTGCTGGATGAATTCCATAGCCCATTGGCTATGGTCAATTGTCTTGGACAATTTAGGTGCTGGGTTCACGGCGTCCTTTGACGGGCCCCCGTTACCGAATTTTGATCTACGATGAGTATATCTTCTGTTTGTCTAGGTTTAGGGGTAGATGAGCCGCTTCTTATTCAATTTAAAAATCGGCTCTATAGGATTTTCCGTGCTAACATATAATGATAATCATTCGCAAAATCAGAATAGATTTAAGGTGCTGATAAAAAAGTTATTTTTCATTGCCATAGTCATGTCAAAACACTTTTATGTCTTCCCCTATGGGGAATACGGAAGAGCCTAAAAATCATCGACGAGATTCGTGTTCCGTAAAATAAATTTCAAGGTTATCCCTATTGTGAGTACATTTCGAATAATTAAACTTCGTCACGCAGCAATGCTGCTTGCCTGCTTACTATTATCTGCATCGGTCGCCGCGCAACGAGCCGTCGATCAAGCCTTGCAGGAACAACTTTCCGCGCAGCAACAAGGCGTCCAAGTTCAAAAACGCATCGACAAACTGGACGATCAGACTCAAGCCATGTTTGACGAATATCGCAATGGAACCGTTCGGCTGGAGGACTTATCGGCCTACGTCGCACAAATGGAGCGATTGGTTGACGATCAAAAAGCCGAAATGCATAGAAAAGAAACCCAAATGCGCGATATCGTCGAAATGCAGCAGCAGATCGTGCCGTTTCTGCAGCGCATGATCGACGTGCTGGACGAATTCGTTAGCCTGGATACGCCTTTTTTGGCCGAAGAGCGCTTGCAACGCCTGCAGCAATTAAAGCAAATGATGCATCGCTCCGACGTCTCGGTGACCGAAAAATATCGGCGCATCATGGAAGCCTATCGCGTCGAGGCCGAGTATGGGCATAACTTGGAATCGTATCAAGGTACCTTGAACGGCGAAGGCGAGCCGCGCTCGGTCGAATTTTTACGGCTGGGTCGGGTCGGTTTGTATTATCTGACGCTTAAGGGCGACGAAGGCGGTTTCTGGATGCCGTCGGAACAAAAATGGATAGCGCTCGATGCGGCGCAACGGGATTCGCTCGAGAAGGCGATTCGCGTTGCAAAAAAACAAACGCCGCCCGATTTGCTGATGCTGCCTGTCGTAGCACCGGAGGTTAAGCCATGAAGAAGTTGAATTGGTTTTTAGTCTTGCTTCTTTTGTGGGCGAATGGCTCGGTTCATGCCGCCTCGACCTTAGACGAGTTGGTGACTAAGGTCCGAAGAGAGGCTGCCAAGGATATTCGTTTCGATCAAGAACGCGAACGTCGTTTCATTCAGGAGCGCGATCGGCAGCAAGCCAAGCTAAATAAACTGCGTAGCGAATTGGCTGTCGCCGATCAAAAGGCGGAGAAACTGCGTAGCTTGTTTCAAGAGAACGAAAACAAGCTGGCCGAGATGGACGGGCAAATCGCTTCTCAAGCCGGCGAGTTGAACGAATTATTCGCGATGGTGCAGCAAAACGCCGCCGAAATCGGCTCGTTGTTGGACCGTTCGATGATTTCGGCGCAATATCGGGATCGAGGCGAGTTTCTGAATAAGATCATTCAACGCGAATCGGCGGTGTCGATGGAAACCTTGCAAAGTCTTTGGCTGGTTTTGATCGATGAAATGCATGAAACCGGCAAGGTCACGCGCTTCACCGGTCCGGTCATTACTTTGGACGGCGAGGAAAAACAGCAAACCGTGACGCGTATCGGTGCGTTCAATGCCGTGTCGGAAGGCAAGTTTCTACGTTTCTTACCGGACGGGCATAAATTGGTCGAACTCGCCCGGCAGCCCGCGCCGCGACACCAACGCATGGCTTTCGAATTGGAACAAGCCCAGGAAGGTTGGCGCATGATGGCGGTCGATCCGTCGAAAGGCGCGATTTTAGCCTTGTTGGTGGAATCGCCTGACTTGATCGAACGAATCAATCAGAGCGGTGCGATCGGTTATTTGATATTGGCGATCGGCGCCGCCGGCTTGTTGATCGTGTTATGGCGCGGTGCGGTTTTGTCGATGGCGTGGCTACGAATCAAAGGCCAATTGCTTAAGGAAGAGAATCTCGACAATAATCCGTTGGGCAGGCTCAGAAATAGTATCGTTTCAGTGCAGGCAAGAAGTAGCGAGATTCTAGCTGCGCGTCTCGATGAGGCGGTCGGTCAGGAAAGCAGTCGCTTGTTTTTCGGTTTGACGGCATTGACGGTATTTGCCGCGGTTACACCGTTGATGGGTTTGCTCGGCACCGTGATCGGTATGATCGAGACTTTCCAGTCGATTTCGCTGTTCGGCACAGGCGATCCGAAATTGATGGCCGGCGGCATTTCTTATGCCTTAGTAACGACGCAGCTCGGCTTGGCCGTCGCGATTCCGTTATTGTTGCTGCAAAGTTTCTTGCATGCCCAGGCCAATCGTATCGTCGAAATTCTCGATCAACAAAGTACCCGGTTGTTCGAACAATACGAGCAACCGGCAACCGAGCTTTAAACACTATGGAAAAGGTGCTGAGTTTTTTCGATCAGGGCGGCGGTTTGCTTTGGGCGATTCTTGTGGTATCGGTGTTGATGTGGACGTTGATATTAGAACGGTACTGGTTTTTTTATTTTCAATTGCCGCGTTTGCAGGCCGAATTATTGGATTATTGGCGCAATCGTTCGGCCTCAAGGCATTTTTGCCAGCAACGCTTGAAGGAAGGTTTGGCTTCGCAATTTTTTTCGCAAGTGTTGCGCGGACTCAAGACGGTTGACATCTTGACGCAAATTTTGCCGTTGCTAGGGCTGCTTGGGACCGTGTCGGGGATGATCAAAGTTTTCGAAGTAATCAATGCGTTCGGCGCCGGTAATGCGCGCGGCATGGCCGCAGGCATATCGGAAGCGCTGATCACGACGATGGCTGGCTTGATCACGGCCTTGTCGGGCTTGTTCTTCGCCGCCAATCTTGAATCCCGCGCCAGACGAGCGCGCGAGAAATTTACTTCGCAATTAACCGAATGATGAGATTACGCTAATGCAACGTCAACATACTCGCCCGCCGAGTTTCGGAGCCGGACTCAATGTGACGCCGTTGATCGATATGGTATTCATTCTATTGATTTTTTTTGCGGTCAATTCGTCGTTCGTCAAGGAAACCGGCGTCGAAGTCGACCGCCCGACGGCGCAGACCGCCGAACGCCAGGATCAGGCCGGCATTTTGATTGCCGTAACCAAAGACGGCGAAGTCTGGATCGAACAACAACAAGTCGATGTTCGCGTGGTGCGAGGTCATGTTGAACGCTTGCACGCCGAAGCGCCGGAGGCCTCGGCTCTGATTTTGGCCGATAAACGTTCCGAAACCGGACTCGTCATGCAAGTGTTGGATCAGGCCAGGCTAGCCGGAATAGCTCGCGTCGCGGTGGCAGCGACCGAAGAGTTATGAGACTGACGCTGACCTTCACGGCTGCATCGGCGATTAACTTGCTGCTGTTTTGGGTAATGATCCAATTGGTTACCGCCGAACAGGATAAGCAATGGATTCGAACCACTGATTCGGGGTTTTTCGACTTTATCCGGCAAAGGCCGGAGCCGGAGGCGATTTCGCGTTCGCCGAGAAAAACGCCGCCGAAACCAGAGCCGCAAAAAACGGAAACCTTCTCCGAGCAGATGCCGCAGCAACGCTCTCCGGCTGCCGATTTGCGGGCCTTACCCTTGCAAGTACCGGCTTTGAGAGTCGATGTGCCGGCAAATCCTCGGATGAATGTCAGGGGCCCATCTTTGCCGGACGTGATCAGCGGCGGGCAAAGCAAATCAGGAAAACTTGGAAGCATTCCGGGAACCGGGCGCGGTTCCGCTCCGGCTGCACCGTCTTTCATCATGGCCGATGAATTGACGGCAATATCGCGTATTCAACCTAACTATCCTGATCGATTACGCTTTCGCCGGGTCGAGGGCGAAGTGCTCATTGAATTTACGGTAACGACCGAAGGGACCGTGACCGATCCGGTCATAATCAACAGTAAGCCTTCCGGTGCTTTCGATCGTTCGGCATTGCGTGCCGTACGCCGCTGGCGTTTTCAGCCGCGTCGCGACGAACAAGGGAATCCGGTTCCGGTGCGCGCTCGGCAAGTTTTTGCATTTACGTTGAATTAATGAATAAACAAACTTATTTTCGATTGTTTAGGACCGCTTTTTTAGTAGGGTTGACTCTGTTTGGCGCACTGACGGTTCACGCACAGGAAAAAGCTGTTAGCGAAGAGACTTTCAAGGTCCTCAAAGAAGCCGATGCGGCATTACGGAAAGGCCAATCCGAGCAAGCCTTGCGTCAGTTGAGAGCAATCCAAAGCAAGACTGTCGACAAGCCCTACGATCATGCGGTCGTTCAGCAATATATGGCTTATGCCTATTCCGGAGTAAACGATTTTCGCGGTGCTCGGCAAGCCGCTAACGCGGCTCTAAACAGTAAAATACTCGACGCCGATGCCGAACATGGATTGCGTAACATTGCCGGTCAAGCGGCTTTTCATTTGGAGGACTATCGAGAGAGCGTGACGCATTTGGATCGATGGTTGCAAAGAGAGCCGAAAGCCGATGCGGATAGTTATTATATGGTGGCCTATGCCGCCTATCGTGCGAACATGTCCCGTTCGGCAATCCGTCATTTGGAAAGAGCCGTGGCGCTAAAAAAATCGGCGCCTGCCGAATGGATTCAATTATTGTTGTCCCTTTATGTCGAAAGCAAAGGCTATTCGAAAGCCGAGCCGCTCGTTAAGCGCTTGATCGCCGACTCGCCCAATAAACGCGAATGGTGGCGTTATCTAAGCGGTCTTTACGCCCAACAAAATCGCCATGACCGGGCGATATCCACAATGATGCTGGCTTATTATATCGGTGAAGTCCGGCAAGAAGACGTTTTGAATTTAGTGAAATTCCATGCGCAACAAGGTTATCCGTCCAAGGCGGCCCGATTGCTGGAAAGAGAGATCGAGAATAAACGGGTTTCTCGCAATTATGAAAACTTGAAGCTGTTGTTTGGTTGCTGGCAATTGGCGCGAGAACACGATAAAGCTCGACGGGTTTTGACCGAGGCGGCGTCGATTTCTCTTAACGGCGAGGATTATATGTTGTCCGGACGTATTGCAATGCAACGTGGCGATTGGGCGTTGGCCAAACAGGCGTTTCAAAAAAGCTTGCGCAAAGGCGGCTTGAAGCGCAAGGCGCATGCGCGCTTATGGCTTGGTATCGCGGCCCTCAAGTCTCAAGATGAAACGCTAGCTCGTGAGTCGTTGGAGGCGGTGCTGAATGTAGCCGATGTTAAGCAAGAAGCGGCGTATTGGTTAAAGCGTATGGAGCGCGGAGAAAAACGGCATAAACATCATGGGCGGGGAGAGGGGTTGGGGGAGTCTTGAATTAGGGGAAAGAGGAAAGGGGAAAGAGGAAAGAGGAAAGAGGAAAGAGGAAAGAGGAAAGAGGAAAGAGGAAAGAGGAAAGAGGAAAGAGGAAAGAGGAAAGAGGAAAGAGGAAATTAGCGCTTGACAAATGGATTAAATGCCGCATCAGTTCACCGTTCACCGCTTAGCTAAGTTCTGACAACCAAACCGCTGCCCAGCGAATTGCGATACGCTGAAACCGACGGTAGCAGTGCCAGGACAAAGGAGACCGCTAAAATTCCAAGTAAATATTGGAATGTAAGCGGCGTAAACGGATTGATGCCGATAAACAGGCCGTATTGTTCGCTGAGTTCCGTACGCGCAGTCAATAGAGCAATACAAAGGGCCGTACTGCCGACTAGGATTCCGGTTACTGTGACAACCAAGGCTTCGATTTCGATTAAGAAAAACAATGATCCGGCATGCGCGCCGATTGCGCGTAACACAGCCATTTCGCGTTCTCGTTCTTTCATCGAGGCCAACAGCATCGTCGACAGTCCCATAAGCGTTGCAAACAACACCAGTATCGAAATCAATTGCAGAATGTTTTCGAGCGTGCCTACCATTTGCCACAGTTCCATCAGCGTGATGCCCGGCATGATGCCGACTAAGGCCTCGTCTCTGTAGTTATTGATTTCCCGTTGCAGCGAAAACAATGAGATTTTCGATTTTAAACCGACCATGAAGGCGGTTATCGATTTCGGAGTTAAATTATGTTTGAGCGCGTCTTCGGCGCCAATCGAGCGGCCCGGTATGCGCACGCCGCCTTGCCAATCGATATGTATCGCTTCGATGCCCGCTAGGCTAACATAAACCGCTTGGTCGACCGGCGTCCCGGTCGGAGCGAGAATGCCGGTTACTATAAACGGTTTGTCGTCGTGTTTGCTGAAACCGACTTTAGCGATGCCGTGCGCCAGCGTTATCGATTGGCCGGGTTGGTAGTCTAGCGTTTTGGCGACTTGTGCGCCGACTACCGCTTCGTAGACGCCATCGAAGGCGCGGCCCGATTTAAATGCCAGGTTTTGCTTTTGCCCATAATGAAAATGCTCGAAAAAATCCCGGCTGGTACCTACCACGCGGTAGCCTTTATGCGAGTCGCCGAGCGAAATCGGAATGCTCCAGGCTACTTCGGGTTTTTGCGAGAATTCCCGGTAGCTTTGCCAAGAGATATTGTTCGAAGCATTGCCGATATGAAATACCGAATAAAGCAGCAAGTTCAAAGGGCCGGTGCGGGCGCCGACGATCAGATCCACGCCCGAGACCGTTTTACTGAAGCTGTTCTTGGCCTCGCTACGAATATGTTCGACGCCCAGCAATAGAAAAACGCCGACCGCAATCGATAACACGGTCAGCGTTACGGTAAGTTTTCGGTTCCAAAGGCTGGCAATGGCCAGTTTTAACATCATGCTTTCGATTCTCCGGCTTGCATCAGATCATGTATGCTGATGACTTGGTCGAAATAGTGCCCCAGCGATTTATCATGACTGACAAAAATAACCGTGGTTCGATTCAGGGCGGCCGACTCGAGTAAAACGCGCATGAATTCATCGCGCGTATCGCTGTCCAAAGAAGAAGTCGGTTCGTCCGCGATAATCAATTCAGGATGGTTGATCAAGGCTCTAGCAACGGCGACGCGCTGCTGTTGGCCGACACTCAATTGACCGGCTTTGCGGGTAAGAATGGATCGATCGAGGCCCAAGCGTTGGGTCAATACGCCGACATCATTAAGATTAGCGTCATGGCGTTTGCCGAACTTGACGGCTAGATTAATGTTTGCCTCAACAGAAAGATAGGGCAATAGATTAAACTGCTGAAAAATAACGCCGATATGGCGGGCACGGAAGCGATCTCGGGCCATGCCGCCGATTTTCGTTAAGTCGGTACCGAGTATTTTGATTTGCCCGCTTGCCGGCACGAGTATGCCGCTGATCAAGCTCAGTAAGGTCGATTTGCCGGAGCCGGATGCGCCGTGTAAAAAGATACGCCGGCCCGGTTCGACTCGCCACTCGGTAATCTTCAATACCGGCGCATGACGTTTATGCCAACTGAAAGAGACGTTTTGTAGATCGAGTGCATAGTCGAAATCTGTCATGCGGGTGCGAGAGTGTATTGCTAAAAGCTATAATGTTACACGAAATCACTATAGGTTACTTTCTAATGAAAATAGTTCATACCTTGTTAAAACTCATCTTGTGCTTGGCGTTGGCGATGCCGGTTTTGTTAGTGTCGGCGGATAGTTATAAGACCCTTGAATGGACCGACTTGATGCCGCAAAGCGATTTGGATGCTCTAATGAACGGACCGGAGATCACGCACGACACGCCGGAAATCCCGCTCGATTCGCAGATTTCGAATCAAGTGCGTCAAGCCATCGAACAGGCGGCGGACAGTGCCTATCAAAAGGCTTTGGTTTCGACCGACGTGAGGCCGGAATTAAACGAAACTAAAGTTCGAATTCCGGGTTTTATGGTGCCTTTGGAGTTTGACGACACACAGCAGGTTACCGAATTTTTCGTGGTCCCGTATTTCGGGGCTTGTATCCATGTTCCGCCGCCGCCGCCCAATCAGTTGATTCATGTCGTTTATCCTAAAGGCTTTAAATTGCAAGATCTTTATATGCCTTTTTGGTTTCAAGGCGTATTGAGGACCGAATTATTCAGCAAGGATGTTGGTACCGGCAAGGCTATATCGGCCTATTCGATGCAAGTCGCAACGATCGATGAGTATGAAGAAGAGTAGGCTTTATTCGATCGAAAAAATCGTCGATTGATTATTCAAGAGTGCCGTGCCTTGCCCTTTGCTACCGACCCAGCGGACTCGAATGGCTTCGAATCCGGGAAAACGGTCGAATAGTTGAGTGCGGACAGAGCCGATGGCCGATGCGTTTTGGCACGATAGAGTATAAACCGCATGAAATTCGGAATGTTCTTCCTGTTCGCCGTGTTCCGTTCCTTCTTGATCGTCATCGTCGAATGGTCCCCGGACATGCGTTTCGGTTGCGCGGCATTTGCCTTTTTCGAACGATGCAGTGATGTCGACGTCATTCAATAACGCCAAAGCATTTTGCAATTCGAGTTGCTGCGCATCGTTCCGAGGTTTGTGCTCAAAGCCGATCAGATTAATCGCCGGAGATTCGAACTCGATTAGAACGGTATCGTTCTCGATGACAATATTCAGTTCGGCGACGCCATGAATATGGGCATCATGATGGCGTTTTTCAGCCAAAGTTGGAGCGGAAAATAGGCAAAGCGACAGGAATAGGATTAAGAAACGGTTTTTCATAGTCAATACTGCTTTGAGATAAACGAAATGATTTAAGCGGATACGCGCCTGGCTTGGCTTAACTCTAGGAGGTTATGTTATATCATGCGTGTTGCTAAGCAATCAATTAACGACAAGCGGGATCAAAAATGCAGCTAAGAACGGATAGGAGTAAATCAAACGAATAACGCGGTGGCATTACTTGCGTTCGGAAAAAACAGGAGCTTTCAAAAAGTCAAGTCGTTTAGCTGACTTTTTGTCGCGAACAAAATGTGTCACGAAGCTCATTTAAAAGACTATGACAAAGATTTTATCAATCGTTCGATACAAAAACGCCCGTTAGAAACGGGCGTTTTTTTAATCGGACTTAAGCAGGTGTTACGTTCTCTGCTTGAGGGCCTTTTTGACCTTGGCTCACTTCCATCGTGACCTTTTGGCCTTCACGCAAAGTTTTCCGGCCGGTGCCGTTAATTGCGCTGTGGTGAACGAAGACATCTTTGCCGCCTTCTTGTTCAATAAATCCAAAACCTTTTTCATCATTGAACCACTTAACGGTACCTGTAACTAACTCGGACATAACACTCTCTTTTACTTGTAATGTGCCATACCAGGATGGCGTTGAAATAAACGGCTCTTATAATATAGCCGGCTTATCAGGAAAGCAATTTAAATTTCAGTCTTCGTCACAAATTATTATTAACTCTACTATTGGGTTAAGCAGTCAACGTGCAGGAATCGGTTGGAATTCGAAGTGCGAACGGTATGAATGAAGAAAAGGAGGGATGGCTTGCAATTTTAAAAGTTACATTATAACATTTCATTAGCGATCGGATATTACTGTAACATTTTCTCATTCTTGTTTTTATTTGGAGTCTTTTAACATGAAAAGCTTAAAAACCTTTTCGATCGGCCTTTTGGCCTTTTTTATAAGTTCGAATGTATTAGCGCATTCGGATGTCGAAATAACATTACAAAATAACAGAATCGTTGTCGATCCCGATAATGAAGCGGTATTGTTTGGCATTCATAAATTGTTCGAAGCCGAGTTTGGTGAATTAGGCAATCCTTATGGAACCGATGACCCGGGTTTAGATGTATTCGATTTACATCCAAACAGCCTGCTTTGGTATAAAGTTGAAGGCACCTTGAAAAAATGGGATGTTAATTCATCGAGTTGGTTGTCATTCGGTTTCGATGAGCGGATATCCATCACAAAAAACGATCAAACTAATGTCGTTTCAGCAGCGGAAGGTATCGCCGGACAAGGCTTAATTGGTTCAGTTAATTCCAGTGGCGGGCTGCATACGCATGTCGATTTTCAAATCATCAAAGCCGGCGGCGGTAACCCCGATGACGGAGCTTATCTTCTGGAATTATCGTTGTTCGACACCACAAACGATGAAATCCCAATACCTATTAGCGCGGCTTCCGATAAGTTTTATCTGGCATTTCATCTGAATGAAGCGGGAACTTTCGATGATGAGGCGTTTGATCAGGCGATCGGGGGGAGCCCCTATCATAATGAAGGGAAACTTGTTGAGAAAAGTGTAATGCTAGGCAATCTGACAGGTAATGCAAGAGGCGGAGAAATTACAAGACTAAGAGGGGATGTTTTACGCCAAGCCTATCGGTGTGTTGATGGTTGCGGTCTAGAATCTCCCGTCTTAGAACCGGTTGCCATCGCGAAAGATAGATTAAATCTGCGAAGAGCGCGTAGACTTGAAACGGAAGGCGCTAGCGTTAGTGATGCAGTGGATGCAATCATTAATAATTTTACAAACCATACGCTCTTATGCGCCGCGCCTATGAAGGTCGAGGGTAATCGCTGTGTATCTTCTTTGCATGACCACCATGATAGCCATGATAATCATGGTGCTAAAGTAGTTATTTTACAAGGTGGCAGCCAAATCGAAGAGTTAGCAAAAGATGATGCAATCGGCTGGCAGCCAAACCGGCAGAGGGAAAATGTCTTTTTCGTTATTGAATATGAATATAATTCAAATGGCTTCGTGACTCATCAAGTTGAATATGTCGTCGCTTGGCGAGAAGGCCGCTTACGTTATTATGAAAATCGCAAGCTGGATTCGAAAGGCTTTTCGATAATCGAATTGAGCGATAGACAAATTGCGGTTGCTATCAATGCATCTGATGAAGTCAGAGAAGAAAATGATCACAACCAAGACCACGACCATGATCATGACCACGATCACGATCACGATCACGATCACTAGCTCGGATTATAGTTCGAGGTGTCATAAATGGGCTTCTAGGTTGCACTATCTCTAAGTTAAGGGCTTTTCCGTTCGCTCTGAGTCCTTCGGCTTTGTTCAGGAGGGCCTTGTCGAAGGGGAATGGGAAAGTCCGAGTAGATAAGTTAAGCCGTCCATGGTTCGACAGTCTCGCCAAGAACGGCTTAGCTTAATGGCATTGTCTCTTAGTCCACGAAACTTATGCGTGTTTTACTGACTTCACTGAAAATGACTTCATTTTTTACGGTCACTTTGTTTTTTTTGTCCGGCCTTGCAGTCTTAGGTTATCAACTGGTCTGGACGCGCATGTTTGCGGTTGGTCTAGGGCACGAGCTAACTTCTATGTTGGCGGTCGTGGCGGCATTCTTCGGTGGGTTGACCGCAGGCGCTTTTTTATTAGACAAGCGGATCAGCGTCAGCCGGCGTCCGGCTTTGTGGTATGCCGGTCTGGAATTGACCATCGGCCTTTGGGCATTGCTTAGCGCATTTGTCATTCCCACAGTCAACGATTGGGCGCGGACTTGGCTTGGTGTCGAACCGGGCTTACTGCATTTTTGGGGCGTTGCCTTCATCGTGCCGTTTTTTGCTTTACTACCGGCAACTCTGGCCATGGGGGCAACGCTGCCGGCAGCCGATCGCTGGTTAGCGCAAATCAAGGCCGATCCGCGTCAAATAGCGCTGGCGTATTCGGTCAACACTGCCGGTGCGGTGTTGGGCGTGCTGGCTGCAAGTTTTTGGTTGATGCCTTGGTTGGGATACCGCTATACATTGTTTGCATTGGCGCTCGTTAACGGTTGTGTCGCGCTCTCTGCTGGATTGTTTTATTTTCGAAAGTCTGAATTATCTTTTCTCGAAAAAACGAGAATCAAAAAAACGCATAAGCAACCGTCGCCGCTGTTTTGGCGCTTGTTGATCACAGGGTTTTTGAGTATCGCCTATGAAGTCGTTACGGTAAGGGTGATGGCTCAGGTGCTCGAAGGCACCGTTTACAGTTTTGCCGCAGTGCTGGCCGTTTATTTGACCGGCACCGCAATCGGCGCCGGGCTTTATCATCGCTTCGGCCGCAATCGCGATGGTGATCGTCTGTTGGCGAGATTGTTGTTCTCGTTGAGTTTAGTTTGTCTCGCCGGACTTTCGGCGCTTTATTTAACGCATGGTTTATATTGGTGGGTAAGGACCGGTCTCGGCGATAGTTTAGGTGCGGTGCTGTTCGCTGAATTGATCGTGGCCTTGCCGGTGCTTTTGCCGCCGACTTTGATCATGGGCGCCTTGTTTAGTCATCTAGTGCAATCGGCCCGACACGCTAGAGGCGGTGTCGGTTGGGCCTTGGGCGTCAATATGGCCGGCGGCTTGGCGGCTCCTTTGGTCGCAGGCGTCGTTTTGGTGCCGCTGCTCGGCACCCAATGGACATTGATCGGCATTGCATTGGCTTATTGGCTGCTAATGCCCCGATTGTCGATGTTGCCTCGGTGGGCTTATGCGCTACCGGCATTCCTTGTTTTGCTGTTACCCGGTCGTTTGCAGATCGTTACACTAAGGCCCGGCGAGTCGGTATTAGAGTACCGGGAAGGCGCGATGGCCTCGGTAGCCGTGATCGAGCAGCAAAACGAACGTAATCTGCGCGTCAACAATCGTTTCCAAATGGGCGGAACAGGCGTTCGCGCCCAGCGTTTGCAACGCATGCAAACTCATGTGCCGATGTTGTTGCATCCGAAGCCGTGCGATGTTCTGTATCTCGGCGTAGCGACCGGCGTAACGGTCGGCGCCGCGCTGACTCACCGAGAATCTCGCATCGATGCGGTCGAATTAGTGCCGGACTCCTTGGCGTTATTGCCTTATTTTTCGCCGTACAACGTCGAATTGCACAAGAATCCCCGTGTTCGTCTTTATGCGTCCGATGCCAGACGTTATGTTAGAACGTCACATCAGCAATATGATGTTGTGATGGGGGATTTGTTTCATCCCGGGCGTGACGGCGGCGGCTTGCTTTATACCCGTGAACATTTTCAAGCGATAGAGCAGCGATTGGCGCCTGGAGGCTTGTTCTGCCAGTGGCTGCCTCTGTATCAAATGGATGAAGCCATGTTACGTTCGGTGATCAAAACTTTTCAATCGGTGTTCGGTAGAACCGAGGCCTGGTTGGCGGGTTTCGATTTGGGGTACCCCTCGCTGGCTTTGATTGCATTGTCCGGGGATACGGCACGTCCCGAAGCAATCGAAAGCACGATCGGCATCAA
Source organism: Methylotuvimicrobium sp. KM2 (assembly GCF_038051925.1). Lineage (NCBI taxonomy): Bacteria > Pseudomonadati > Pseudomonadota > Gammaproteobacteria > Methylococcales > Methylococcaceae > Methylotuvimicrobium > Methylotuvimicrobium sp. KM2. The sequence goes on from NZ_CP150634.1 coordinate 1,292,404, forward strand.
TCAATCTTTAAGACAACATCTCCATTTGGCGGCGGTGCGAAGTTCCGTGCAATTGGCGGGGCATTTTTTGGCCGATCATCGCGAGTTGGCCGATTATGCCGAAGGTGCGCCAATCAATACCGACGATCGCCCCGTTATTTTATTCGATGCGCCGAAGTTTACTCTCAAACGCGGTGTTGCTTCTTATGAATCTTTCGCAGCTTTGTTAAACACAATACAGTTCCAAGAAGCAAGCACTTTGCTGTCCTTGAGCAGTGACGCCGATGCTGAATTTACCGATCGAGTCGGTGCCTTCGTCAAGGCGCGTAACCTTTATTTTGCGACGATGATCGACCACAACGACGACGAAGCCAGAGCATTGATCGGCTATTTGCAATCGGTTGAAACCAGAGCGGATTTTACATTGGCTTACGCCCAAATCGTCAGCATGGCGATCGGCAAAGCCCAAAAAGAACCGGAAACCGCGCGTCAATGGCTGCAAAAACTGATTGCGATTCGACCTGAAATTCCAGGCGCAAGAGATGTGCTTTACCGTTTGCCGGTTCTCTGAACTATGAAAATCCCCACTGTCATTTATTGGTTAGTGTTAACGTTGAGCATTTTATCGCCGAGCGGCATGCTTTGGGCATCGGAGCCGGATCACTCTGAAAACGGCGAGATTATTTTAGAAAGTGCTGAGCAAGACTCGATGGAAACAACCGAAAACACCGAGCCCGAATCTGGCGAATACGATGTGGAATTTGAAAAGATGGTCATCGAAGCCATCGCGCCGACGGCCGATTCGACATCCGAATTATCCGATATTGATTTACGCTTGAAATCGGCCAGTACCTTGGGCAAAACCTTGGAACGTGAACTGGGGGTTTACAATGCGTCGTTCGGTCCCGGAGTCGGCCAGCCGATCATTCGCGGCATGGGCGGCCCAAGGGTGCGCGTGATGCATGACGGAATCGGTTCGCACGACGCGTCGGCGATGAGCCAGGATCATGCGGTAGCGGCCGAGTCGTTACTTGCCGATAGTATTACGATTCACAGGGGACCGGCCACCTTGCGCTACGGCAGCGGCGCAATCGGCGGCGTCGTCGATGTCAAGCATAAGCGCATCCCTGATAGCATGCCGGTAAAGCCGATCGAAGGTACTGCCGAGTACCGCTATGACCACAATCCCAAAGAAAATGCCGGCATGGTCGGTATCGATGCCGGCAAAGGCAATGTTGCCGTCCATCTCGATTATTTTCAACGCGGCAACGAAAATACACGGATTCCGGGATTCGCATTGGACGAAGCGGCGGTACGCAAACAACTGAAAACCGATGCTGAGTTAAACAACAGCAAGGGCGAAATCAAAAACACCGATGGGGAAAGCCGAGGCGGTTCGGCCGGAATTTCCTGGATCGGCGATCTCGGCTATGTCGGCACCAGTTACAACCACACCTATAAAGCATACGGTTTGCCGCCGGGCGATCCGGGCGGCCATAGTCATGTCGGTGTTGCCCCCGGGGCAAGCGATCAAGGCGAAGCGATACGTTTTGAAATGGAACAACGGCGCTACGATGTCGAGGCTATGTTGTTCAATCCGATTCCCTACATCGAGTCGGTCTCGGTCAAGACCGGTTATGTCGATTACGAACATGAAGAAGGCGAGCCCGGATTCTCGGTCTTATTTACCAATGAAGTCTTAGAAACCCGTTTCGAGCTCGAGCATCGATTCATCGATCAGTGGTCCGGCTTTTTGGGTTTGCAATGGCAAGACCGTGAATTTTTAGCTGAAAACCTGGTTCCTCAGTCGCAAATCGATTCGTTGGGTTTGTTTTTTACCGAAAAGCTGGATGTTTTGGATGAGTTGACATTGGAGTTTGGTGGACGGTATGAACGACAGGTTACCGAGCCTAATGAAAAACTGCTCAATCGGAATTTGTTCGGGCAACCGGTTCAGGTGCCGACAAGAAGATTGACGCATAATCCGAGTTCATTGGCTGCAAGTATTACATACAGACCTTTCGATGGGGGTTCAATTTATTTGGCATGGCAAAACTCGGAGCGCGCGCCCGATATACAGGAAATGTATTCGCTCGGGCCGCATCCGGTCAATCGTAGTTTCGATATCGGTCGATTGGATTTGGCGGTTGAACGTGCTAGTAATCGTGAAATTGGGATTCGTTACGACGATGCCTTGATTTCATTACAAGGCAATGCCTACCAAAAGGATGTCAAGGACTTTATTTATCAAGAAAACCTGGGGCTTTTCTATCAACTCGATACGAACACCCTAAAGGCTTCTTGCTCGGATGGACTTAGAGGCTGTTTTCCAATATACGGCTTTCGCGGCGACGATGCGGAATTTTACGGTTACGAAGCAGAAATTAAATTTCATCCGTCGTTCGATTGGGGTACGCCGCATTTAACGCTTTTTTCCGACTACGTTCGCGGGCGTTTCAGAGATAGAGCGCTTGGCGATGTACCTCGCTTGCCTCCGCAACGTTACGGATTCGAGGTCGGTTTGTAAAAAAACGCCTTTCAGGGAGCGCTACGATTTACTCAGGCCTTGGCGCAAGACAGACCCGGAAACGATGAAACCGTGACGCCTTCTTATCACCGTTTTGATCTCGACGTTTCTTATGATTGGCATGCGGACTCGGGACAAAGAGTACTTCTGTTTGGAAAGGCCTCGAATTTAAGCGATTCGCCGATCCGAAATTCCACGTCATATTTGCGCAATATTGCACCGGAGCCAGGAATGAGTTTAGAAATAGGTTTCCGAGCCTATTTTTGAAATTTATTAGGATGAGGTATCAGTAAGGATTTGGTCGTAAATAACTTCCCTATTTTAGGGCATAGGTATCTACACAAGTACTTGCACCTTTTTCTTTGCGGGAGAAGGTTGGGATGAGGGGAATATAAGTGATTGTTTTTACTCTCACCACCGCAACCCTCTTCAACAGGAGAGGATGCTAGGCCAGCTTGTAACTCATTGTATTTATGATATAAAACTTGTGTAGATACTTATGATTTTAGGGAGGGTTTGGTTGCTCGATTGACAGGTGACGTCGGCAGAGATAGCCGCCGTCAAGCCTACACGGACGTATTCACTCAGCACCTAAATTCCATAGCCTATTGGCTAGGATTAATTGTCTTGGATAATTTAGATGCTGGGTTCACGGCGTCCTGCCAAGCGAGTTACCGAACCTTCAACAAAGCCCATAGTTCCAGGACGTTATTTATCACGAAATCCTAAGCTAAGAATGTTATATTATATCGCTAATGGGGTTGTTCATATGAAACGGTCGATAAATGATAGGTGGTTATTCAGCCCACCTTTCTTTGAAAATATGGGGACTGGGGATTATTTATACCCGTAGATCAAAATTCGGCACCAGGGGTCCGTCAAAGGACGCAGTGGATACATCCCATGTAGGCTCTATACCATCTATGCCAGTCCCTCACCTAGCGTTAGGTGAGGGGGCGAGCCCCCTGCGCCTCCTTAGGCGCTGCCGAAATTTGAAATGCGAAAGGTATGGTTGTTTGGTTAACCTTATAAATGCAGGCTTCTAGAAGCCGGATAATACTAATGAGTGTCTTAAGTAAATTAATTTTTGGGCGTAGCTTCTTATTGATGGTGGTTTTATTTGTGCCGTCGGCAAGAGGTTTGGCGTCTTTTCATCAAGATATCGAGGTATCGGGCCAGGGTTCGGCAATCAAGGCGGGGTTTTGTTCGGAAGCGGATCATGGATGCGATATTGTCGGTGTCGAGCATTTAGGCCTCCCACCGAATACGGTACCGACCGATTTTGAAACCGGAAAGGATATTTATGTCACCGCGTTCACACACTTTGTTTTTTCCGGGCAGCATTCAACCGATAACCCCGGATTTCAGTCGACCGCGGGTTCGCTTTTAAGCAGTGAACTCGTTTCCTATCAAGCGCTCGGGGTATTGGAGTTTTGGAATCCGGCTATAGGAGCCTGGAGTTTTGCGCCGGATAATGTGAAACTTCGATTGGCGGGCGGTCTGAAAATAACCGAAGTAGCCGACCAAAATTGCGGACTGGTTTTTTGTCCGCCGAGAGTCACGACTGAAACCAGTTTCACGACTTTTACCGCCAACGGTGTAACAGGCGCGGCGTCTTTGATCGTTGGGCAAGCGGCAGCGAACGGCTCCTTTCATTCCCACCTCGATTGGTTTTTGGAAACCTCCTCGGGAGCCGCGAATGGCGGTCCGCAAGGGGCTTATTTAGTGGAGATGCGCTTATCTTCCGATAAGCGCCAGACGCCGTCGGATTCTTTTTATATCTTGTTCAATAATCAATTGCCTGCCGAGCAATTCCAGTCGGCTGTATCTCAACGTGTCTTGGGTTCCGAGTCGCCGCAAGATCCGCAGCCGCCGGTACCCGAACCTGAAGTCAGCGCTTGGAAAGCGTTTGAATTGGCGACTTCCGATCTATTGGGCGATGAGCCGATCGCCTTGGCGGCAATCGGCAATAAAGCCTATTTGATTCCTGAAGATGCAAACAAGGGTTTAGCGGTGCTCGACTCAAGTGCGTCTTTAGACGGGAAGCATTCAGGCGCCTTCGTTAACGGCAAGCTTTATGTTTTTGACGCAGAGGCTGGAGCAACGCGGGTGTTCGAAATAGAAAGTAGTGATTTCGTGGAGAAAGAGTCCCTGGCTGCCATGCCGACAATTCGATTTGGCGCGACGGCGATGGTAACGGACAATGATGAAGTTTTTGTCTTCGGCGGCAAACAAACCCGGTCGAATGGCGCAAGCAGAATGATCAATCGTCTCGAAAGCTTTAATCCCGAAACCAATGAATGGAAAAGGCATCGCAACATACCCGGTATTAATCGGCGCGAAGGCGCCGCCTTGGCCGCTGTCTCTATCGACGGCAAAACCCACGCCTATCTTCTAGGCGGCGGCGTGCTGCAAAAAAATAGACTATTCGGTGCGATTGCTGCCTACGATTTTGATCTCAATCGCTGGCAGACGAGAGCCATGACTCCGATGCCGACGCCGAGAGTATTTCAAAGCGGTATACAGGCCCCGGTGTTGGATGGAAAAATCTATCTAATCGGCGGACGTTCCGTTAATAGCGCCGGCGGCTTGTCCAAGTCGGATAAAGTCGAAATCTATGACCCGGTGTCCAATACTTGGCAAATCGGCCCGAACTTGCCTAAAGTGATAGCCGAGCCGTTATCGTTTACGGTCGATGGAAAAATTTACGTCATCGATGCAGGTCAACAACCCGCGCAATCGGCAATAACCGCATGGGAGCTGGATAGCGCCTGGAAACCCTCGCTGGAAGAAGATCAAACCTGCGATTTAGATGGCGATGGACGATTCACTAATCGCGATGTCAATTTGTTTGCCCGCGCTTGCAGAGCCGAAACGTCTTACTGGAATTGCGATTTAACCGAAGAAGGTGCGTCTATCGCTAGAAATATTAGGGAATATCGGCTCCAATGGTGGGATTATAGAAATCAAACGTGCCCTTAAGAACTTCGTGAAAAATAACTTTCTGGAGTTATGAGTCTTGTAGCGGGTTCGGTAACTTGTTTGACAGGACTCCGGGGTGTGCGGTCCTTCACCTAACGCTAGGTGAGGGGCTGGCGTAGAGCCTAAATGCACGTATTCACCCAGCATCTAAATTCCATAGCCCATTGGCTAGGATTAGTTGTCTTGGATAATCCTAGAAAAAGCATTTCACCATGAAGAATAGGAAGTTAATTCAATAGCTTATTACGCGTTTGTATAGAACTTTCGCTCACCAAAAAGGTTAGCGAGAAGGATTTGGTAAGTTCTTGGAATTCTTCATGTGCTTCATGGTTAAACTGCCGAATTCAGGATAATTCATCCAGCACCTATACCTGTCGCACTTCAAATTTCGGCAGTGCCTAAGGAGGCGCCGGGGTGCTCGGCAAAGGCTTTGCCAGCATGGATGCTGGCATAGAGCCTACATGGATGTATTCACGGCGTCCTTTGACGGGCCCCCGGTGCCGAATTTTGATCTACGATGATGATATGGACTCCTCTCACTCTGTTGGTGTCAAATAGCACCTTAGTAAAAAACAAAACAAGAGGAGTCCGAGATGAATACTAGCGTAATTGGTTTAGATATCGCAAAGAACATTTTTCATCTGTATACGTTGAATGCGGATAATAAAGTCATCAAGAAAAAACTCAAACGGGCGCAAGTCTTGACCTTCTTCGCCAATTATCCGGTCAGCACGATTGGTATCGAGGCGTGCGGCAGTAGCCATTATTGGGCTAGAGAATTAACTAAACTGGGCCATGAAGTGATGTTATTGAACGCGAAGTTTGTCAAGAGCTTCGTGGTCGGCAACAAGAATGATTTTAACGATGCCCAAGCGATTTTTGATGCGGTCGGCCGGCCCAATAAGCGGGTGGTGTCGATCAAAACCGAAGTACAGCAAGATATGCAACTGCTTCATAATCTACGCCAGGATCTGGTCAAACGACGAACTGCTGTAGTGAATCAGATTCGTGGAGCCTTGCTGGAGCGCGGCATTGCCATTCACAAAGGGGTCGATCAAGTCAGAAAACAATTGCCTGATATTTTAGAAGATGCCGAGAACGGACTAACAGCGCTGTGTCGAGAGCTGATTGCGGAGCAAGCCGAACGGTTAAGAGAATTGGATAAGGCGATTAAGGAGCAAGACAAACGGCTTGGCAGGCTCAGTCAAGCCGATGCATTAAGCCGACGTATGCTGGATGTTCCCGGGGTGGGTCCGATCACCGCCACGATTGTGGCATCTGATATCGGGGACGGCAAAGGCTATGCCAGTAGCCGAGATTATGCAGCGAGTCTGGGCCTGGTTCCCGGGCAGCATAGCAGCGGCGATAAACCCCGCTATCTGGGGATCAGTAAACGGGGTAATCGTTATATCCGAACCAACTTAATTCATGGTGCACGCGCGGTGGTCAAAAACTGTGCTGGCAAAACAGATCAACTCAGCCAGTGGCTGCAGTCGCTGGTCGAGCGACGCGGCTTTAACAAGGCCGCGGTTGCCCTGGCCAACAAAAACGCCCGCATCTTGTGGGCAATGACCACGAAAAATGAAGCTTATCAAGGGGCGCCTGCCTAACGCGGGCTTCGGGCCGGGTTATCCACCCTTTGCCCACCGGCTCCGAGCTAGAGAAGAGAGCTCGGAGCCCGTGGACAAAGCGTGGATAACCCTGATGAGTGCGATTGATTTAACCGAGTACACAAGATTGCGGAGGCAAGTAGACAATCATTGATGACAACAACAGGTCAGACCGGTGCTTTTACAACCCGATATACTCATAGGTTCTTAAGAAACCGTTACGATGGTTGAGGAATAGGCGCGCGGATAGATTCATCAGGAGTCCTGAGGCAATAAAGCCTCTGTTGAGAGACCGGATATATGGCTGCAATCTTGATCTCTGTTTTGACATCAATTTTTGAAAACTTGGCTTGCAATAAACGAGGAGTCCATATATGAGTATAAATAAGCCATGATTTTAAATCATTGCCAAAGACCTATGGAATTCATCCAGCACCTAAATTAGTCATGATATTAAACATAGCCAATCGGCTATGGAATTTAGGTGCTGGGTTTACGGCGGTTTATAAAAAAGGCCCTTACCGTCCAGGTAAGGGCCTTTTTTGTTAAGCAAATCGTCCGGTCCGTTAGCCTGGAATAACGTTTGCTGCGGTCAGGCCTTTCGGGCCCGATTCTATTTCGAATTGTACCGATTGTCCGGGGCTCAATGTTTTAAAACCTTCTCCCTGGATGACTGAATGGTGAACGAAGACGTCTTCCGTACCTTCCGACGGCTCAATAAAGCCGAAGCCTTTCGTGTTGTTAAACCACTTTACAGTGCCTGTTGCCATTTTTTTAAAACTCCTACTGATATTAACTTACTGTGTGACGCAGAACGACCTGATTGATTGCCGGACATCAACCTAAAACAGGTAGGCGTTCACTCAAGATCGGTTTTCTGATCGGGCAAAATTGTAGCTTTTTTTAAAGCCTAATACCATTAAAGGTTTCGGTACATGCCGTCCAGCACCAGAGCATTCGGACTAACCATGCCGATAACCTTGCCGTTTTCGACAACCGGCGCGCGAACCAAATTGTAGTTTGCAAACAACCTTGAGCAAAGACGAATATCCATGTCGGGCGAGACCTGAATCACCGGGCAGGCCATGATCTCGTAGACATTGACGCGGTCCGGTGCCTTATCTTTAGCCAATACATGGCGTGCGATATCGCCGGAGGTAACCAAGCCGTATTCGTCGAATTCATGGCGTTTATTGACAACCAATACCGAGGTTTTTTGCGACTTCATCAGCTTTAATGCATCGCTGACCGAGGCTGAGCCTTCGATCATCGAAAAGTCGGTTTTCATGACGTCTCTGACATGAACAATTTTAGTTTTATCGATCATATTTCGTCTTCCAGTTCTTGGGTTAATTGTTCGACTTGATGCATCACGCCGATCGCATCCTCGACATCGATTTTAAAAGCAATTCCGGTACCCGAGGTGGCATCGAATTCGGCGGCTTTTGCGATTTTTTCAAGGATATAGCGGCTCAAATGTTCCTCGACCAGGAACATCAATACATCCCGTTGAGTTTCTAGGGTCAGGCCGAAAAAGGTCTTGGATTGCTTCATGCCTTCACCGCGGGCATGGTTGATCACGGTTGCGCCCTTGGCGCCGCTTTTGCGGGCGGTATCGAGCACAAGATCGGTTTTTGAGTCTTCAACAAAGGCGATGATTAATTTGAAACGCATGGCATTCCTCGGTTATTTGGATGAGCTTTGATTGGATGAATTTCGTTTTTTATTGCGCCATTCGGCGAGTTGGGCGTAAGTCAGGACGGAAATCACTGCAAAAAGACTTGCGAACGCAATCAAGCCGAATCCGTCAAGTAACGGATTACGGCCCGGAACTGTCGATGCCAGACCTATACCGAGCGCCGTGACGAGAGGTACGGTCACGGTCGAGGTCGTGACGCCTCCTGAATCATAAGCCAAGCCGATAATCAACTTAGGGGCTAAAATGGTCTGAATAATAACGAGAAGATAAGCACCGATAATAAAAAAATACAACTCCGTGCCGTTGACGATTCGGAAAGAACCGAGTGCGATTCCGAAAGAAACTCCAAGAGATACCGCGATGCGCAGCCCCCACGCGCGGATTGCTCCACCGGAGATCTCTTCGGCTTTGACTGCGACAGCCAACAACGAAGGTTCGGCTAAAGTAGTTGCAAATCCGATGCTTCCGGCAAATAGATAAACCCAGAAATAATCTTTCCAGGCGGCTACAGCTGCCTCGGTAGGAATGCCGAGAAATTCCGGCGCGGTCAATTGTGTGGCCATTAATTCGCCGAGCGGAAATAATGCCATTTTCAAACCTTCCATAAAGAACGTAATGCCGATCAATACATTGACGAAACCGAGTAAGGTTTTGATCGGATGCAGGATGGGTTTGCGAATAACCAATACCTGAAAGCCGATAATGATGCCGGCAATCGGGGCTACATCACGGCAGGTTTTAAGTAAATCTTCACTAAAATGAATGAGCCAATCGATCATGCGACCATCCCGAAAGCCAAAACAAATATGATGGGACTCAGTGAAGCAAACGAGATTAAGCCGAACCCGTCGGTCATCGGGTTTCGCCCTTTGATCGAACTTGCCAAGCCCACGCCCAATGCGGTAACTAGCGGCACTGTGATGGTTGAGGTGGCCACGCCGCCCGAATCATAAGCGACGCCTATGATTTGTGCGGGTGCAAAAGGCGTCATAATGATGACGATGCAATAACCGCTGATAATCAAGTAATGTAATGGCCAGCCGCGGATGATCCTCAATACGCCAAGAAGAATTGCAAAGCCGACTGAAACAGCCACGGTTAATCGAAGCGCGAGTGCGTAACTGTCTTTGGCATCGCTGGTATTAGCGATTATATCGCCTTGTCCAGCGATATTGGCGGCCTCATTCGCTACGGCAATTAATGCCGGTTCGGCCACGGTCGTGCCGAAGCCGAGACAGAACGAAAAAAACAACAGCCAAAACAAGCTCCCTTTTTTGGCAAACGCATAAGCCATCGACTCGCCGATCGGAAACAGGCTTTGTTCCAGGCCGAGCATAAAAAATGTCAGGCCCAGTACAACAAATAAGGAGCCAACGATTAAATTAAGTACATCGGGAATGGGTTGTTGAATGACCGCGATTTGAAAAACCAATACCACGACCAAAATAGGGGCTAAATCCAAAAAACTGCTGAAGATCTGTTTGACAAAACGATTATTGCGCAAAAACATGATTACTCCTTGTAGACCATTAAGATTCTATCGTAATGGGTGCGGGTAAGGCTAGTTTGGGTGAAGATGAAAGATTGAAGATGAAAGGTGAAAGATGAAAGGTGAAAGGGGAAAGGGGAAAGGGGAAAGATGAAAGGTGAAAGATGAAAGGTGAAAGGTGAAAGGTGAAAGGTGAAAGGTGAAAGGTTATCGTTCCCACGCTCCAGCGTGGGAATGCAGCCCTGGACGCTCCAGCGTCCAGTAACGACAGAAACGAGCTGAAATACTTTAACGCGAACATGGCCAAAAAAAGGTAATTTTTCCTGGCTAGACAGGGCAAATGCATTAAAATTGCTGTACAAACAGAAGCCTAGCGCGGTAGCGATCGTTCCAGGCTGCTTTGAGTCTTTTCTTTTTCATGCTGAGTTTAGATTTCTCTTGCTGGAACAGATTGACACAGATATGCCCGATGGTGGTCATAATCGCGGCTGCATTACCTTTTCGGATTCGGTTGTCATCTTCTCGAAAGATTACGTCTAAGCGCCAGTGCAATTGGTTTTCAATGCCCCAGTGATGGCGCACAGCCCGCGCAAATAGCCGCGCATCGGCTTTAATGCTGTTAATGAAACAACGCTGCTCGATTGTTACTTTATCGTCGATGTGGCATTCGCGCTCCACGAAGCCAATGCTGCGTAATTCTTTCCAGAACTCCGTGCTCCTCGTTAATCCAATAACGGCGGATTTCTAAATGCCCATGGTCGTTGTCGATTTCTTCGTGACAAGCGTATTCGACGTGTTTAAAATTCGCTTTCTTGGCCGTGTTGAAAAAATCCTCGACGGCTTTATGCAATTCACCTTGATCTTCACGCTAGGAAGGGACTATCTACTTGCGTGAACTCCGACGACCGCAAATCTAAGTAGAGAAAACACGTGATCGAGTGTATGCTAGATCGCAAGACTTTACCGTAAGCCGTAAACTGCTGTTTTTATTGCGGGTCAAAGTCTCGCTAAAGGAGTTGTCCGTACCCTTCAGGTAGCGCCCGGAAACGGCGGCGTTCGGTTGCTCGATCGATAGGTGTCGGCAGCAGGGTAGATTGTTGCTCCTCGGCAATTGCTCCTGCATTACCCTATCTCCTGCATCCTTGTAGTCGTCGGCAACTGCTAAGTTTGCAAGGATGTAACGAATGCAGAAATTACATTACACAATGGATGGGGTGTATTAGGGCAATGCAGGGCAGAAAAATGCTCCTGCATTTTCTGCATTCATTACATCCATGTAACTCAGCAATTTCCGAGGAGCTTTTTTTTGACCTGCATCGCCAAAGCGCCTATTGTTGGTGGCCTACAACACGCGATCCTCCTTGGCGTTCTAGCTACCGTTGATCCTACATCGACTGATTTACGGCGTTCTGTCGAGCGAGCAACGAACCCTAGATAAAAGACATGAGTTCGGGAACGCATTTGTCGTAAAATCCCAGCTGAGAATATTTTGCATCTAAGCCAAGTAAGCCCCGGGCCTTCACCTCGTTGGCTTGTACGGCAAACGACGCTATGCGGCATTCCGAGTCACGACGATCGGTTGACGCGGTCGAACGAGGGCATGCTTGGCTTCAGAGTAGATCTTTGAATCCATCGAAGCGGTAGGGATTTGTTTAAACTAGTTTTCCTTGTTTTTTACCCAGGCAGTTTATTATGTCTAAAAAATTCGCTCCGATCACATACCAGCTCCGCTCCGGCAGTTACTCCATTGATAATCTGAGGTTCCGGCCAGGCGATAAGTTAATTTACTCATCGGGCATCGCCGTTGCCATCGAGAATAACGCCCCGAAAGACGGTTTCATCGATGTCGTAAGCGTTTTCAACGGGATAGAAAGCCGGGTTCGCCTAAGGGTGCCTCGAGACAAAGACGGCCCCGTTTCCGACATCGCATCCTTCAATGAGGTGTTCGGCCCGGGAAGTCTTACTTTCGACCCCGCCATCACGCAAGCGCAAGCCAAAGGAAAAACGGTTAGCCTGGAAGGTAACGCGGGGCCGGGCATAGACAATGTCGCTATTTTTGCCGAAGGCGCTGAAACACCTCTGGGCTTTGCCTCGGTCACTAACGGCATATGGTTTTTTACGATTCCCGAACTCGAGGTCGGCACCCATACCTTTTTTGCTCGAGGCGTTTTCCCCGACGGCGAACTCGGCGATGACTCCTTGGTCAAGGAAGTGACCGTCTTGGAGCCCATTCCTCTGACCTTCACGCCGAATCATTCCGAGATCTTTGAACTTCCAGGCACTCTCAACACCGCGACATACACGATCACGGGCCGCGCGGGGACGACGGTGCAATTGGCGCTTGCCCCGGATAGCGAAGCGAGTGAAGACGATATTTCGATAACGGGTTTATCGAACGATAATCAGTTGACTTTGGGCGTAAATGGCACGGCAACCTTCTCGGTGACCGCTCTTCAGGACGATGAAACCGAGATCAGCGAGCTACTCCGTTTTTTGGTCAGCGATGTCGATGATCCGAGTAATAACGCTACGGCCGACATCACCATTCGGGATTTTCTACCGCTGACCTTGACGCCGAACCTAACCGAAATTTTTGAACAACCGGAAGCGCCGAATACGGTTCTCTATACGATTACAGGACTGCCGGGAACACGGGTTCAATTGGCGATTACAGAAGACAGCATCGCCGATGCCAATGACATTCTGAGCACGAATCTACCCTACGACAATCAATTGGTACTGAACAATCAAGGCCTGGCGACTTTTTCGGTCACGGCGCGTCAGGATGATTTTCCGGAACTCGCCGAATTGCTTCGCGTGTCTGTTTTCGATCTCGACAATCCTACCAACAACACTTCGACCGATGTCACCATTGTCGATGTCACGCCGCTGTCGATCAGCACCGACCGGTCCACGATCTTCGAACAACCCGGCTTACCCGATACCGTGGTCTATACGATTACCGGCACGCCGGGCCTGACCGTCCGGTTGGCGATCGCGCCGGACAGCGTCGCCGATGCCGCCGACATTCTGAGCACTCATCTGCCGGACAACAACCTGTTGACCTTGAATGACAGCGGCACCGCCACCTTCTCGGTCACTGCCCGGCAAGACGACACGCCTGAATTCGACGAACTCTTGCGCGTGAGCGTCACCGAAATCGATAATCCGACTAGCGTCGTCTTCGCCGATGTCACCATCAGAGACTTGACTCAACTGACGATCACGCCCGATCAATTGCGGATATACGAACAACCCGGCGCGCCCAATACCGTGACCTATACCATAACCGGGTCGCCTGGAGCCGCCGTGCAATTGACGATTGCGCCAGACAGTGTCGCCGACGCCGATGACATTCTGACCACCAATCTGCCGGACAACAATTTGTTGACCTTGAACGACGACGGTATCGCCACCTTCTCGGTCACGGCCCGGCAAGACGACATCACCGAACTCGACGAACTCTTGCGCATTAGCGTCACCGAGATCCTTAACCAAAACAACACCGCGATCGCGGATGTGACTATCAGCGATACCACCCCGCTATCGATAACGCCCGATAGGACTGAAATATACGAGCAACCGGGCACGCCCAATACCGTAACTTACACGATAAGCGGAGCGCCCGGCGCCACCGTGCAATGGGCGATCGCCGAAGACAGCGTCGCCGATGCCGGCGATATTCTGAGCACTCATCTACCCGACGACAACCGATTGGTGCTGAACGCGCAAGGCCTGGCGACTTTTTCGGTCACGGCGCGTCAGGATGATTTTCCGGAACTCGCCGAATTGCTTCGCGTGTCTGTTTTCGATCTCGACAATCCTACCAACAACACTTCGACCGATGTCACCATTGTCGATGTCACGCCGCTGTCGATCAGCACCGACCGGTTCACGATCTTCGAACAACCCGGCCTGCCCGATACCGTGGTCTATACGATCACCGGCACGCCGGGCCTGACCGTCCGGTTGGCGATCGCGCCGGACAGCGTCGCCGATGCCGCCGACATTCTGAGCACTCATCTGCCGGACAACAACCTGTTGACCTTGAATGACAGCGGCACCGCCACCTTCTCGGTCACTGCCCGGCAAGACGACACGCCTGAATTCGACGAACTCTTGCGCGTGAGCGTCACCGAAATCGATAATCCGACTAGCGTTGTCTTCGCCGATGTCACCATCAGAGACTTGACTCAACTGACGATCACGCCCGATCAATTGCGGATATACGAACAACCCGGCGCGCCCAATACCGTGACCTATACCATAACCGGGTCGCCTGGAGCCGCCGTGCAATTGACGATTGCGCCAGACAGTGTCGCCGACGCCGATGACATTCTGACCACCAATCTGCCGGACAACAATTTGTTGACCTTGAACGACGACGGTATCGCCACCTTCTCGGTCACGGCCCGGCAAGACGACATCACCGAACTCGACGAACTCTTGCGCATTAGCGTCACCGAGATCCTTAACCAAAACAACACCGCGATCGCGGATGTGACTATCAGCGATACCACCCCGCTATCGATAACGCCCGATAGGACTGAAATATACGAGCAACCGGGCACGCCCAATACCGTAACTTACACGATAAGCGGAGCGCCCGGCGCCACCGTGCAATGGGCGATCGCCGAAGACAGCGTCGCCGATGCCGGCGATATTCTGAGCACTCATCTACCCGACGACAACCGATTGGTGCTGAACGCGCAAGGCCTGGCGACTTTTTCGGTCACGGCGCGTCAGGATGATATCCCGGAACTCAGCGAACTGCTTCGCGTATCCGTCTTCGATATCGATCATCCCGCCAACAGCGCTTCGACCGATGTCACCATTGTCGATGTCACGCCGCTGTCGATCAGCACCGACCGGTCCACGATCTTCGAACAACCCGGCCTGCCCGATACCGTGACCTATACGATAAGCGGAGCGCCCGGCGCCACCGTGCAATGGGCGATCGCCGAGGACAGCGTCGCCGACGCCGACGACATTCTGAGCACCCATCTGCCGGACAACAACCTGTTGACCTTGAATGACAGCGGCACCGCCACCTTCTCGGTCACGGCCCGGCAAGACGATCTAACGGAACCCGGTGAATTGCTTCGCGTTGTTGTCTTCGATCTCGATCATCCAGAAAACAGCGCATCGGCGGATATTACCATCAGCGATTTCACGCCGCTGACGCTCACCCCCGATCGCTCAAGGATATACGAACAACCCGGCGCGCCCAATACCGTGATCTATACGATAGCCGGAACACCCGGAGCCACGGTGCGATTGGCGATCGCCGGGGGCAGCACCGCCAACGCCGATGACATTCTGAGCCCCCATCTGCCGGACAACAATCTGTTGACCTTGAACGACGACGGCATCGCCACCTTCTCGGTCACGGCCCGGCAAGACTACATCGCTGAAATCGACGAACTCTTGCGCGTCAGCGTCACCGACATCGACAACCCGAACGACACCGCGACCGCGGAGGTCACGATCAGCGATATCACCCCGTTGTCGATCACGCGCAATAGGACTCAAATATACGAGCAACCGGGCACGCCCAATACCGTGACCTATAGGATAACCGGAACGCCCGGCACCGAGGTTCAACTAGAGATTCCAAGCAATAGCGTTGCGAAAGCGGGCGATATTTCCAGCGCTCACCTGCCCAACAACAACCGTTTGACGCTCGATGCCAATGGCGTTGCGACATTTTCGGTGACCGCCGTGCAAGACGACCTGGTTGAAGGCAACGAACTTTTTCGCGTGCTCGTCAGGGATGTCGAGCATCGCAATAACACGGCCTCCGTGAGCATCACGATCCGTGATTATATGGAGCTGACGATTACACCGGATCGCACCGAAATTCATGAGTTGCCGGGATCGCCGAATACGGTGACCTACACCGTTACGGGCCTGCCGGGCTCCGATATCTCGATATCGAGATACGGCGAAGCCAGCAGCGCCGATGGGCAGGATTTTGAGCTGTCGGCCGTGACGGTTGGCGCACTGATAGACGATAGCGAAGCACCGGATGAATTCGTCATTCGGTTGAACGCTAACGGCGAGGCTCGCTTCGTGATCACAGCAGTTCAAGATTTCATATCCGAAGACCCGGAAACATTGGTTCTGCGCGCCAGCGAACTCAATAATCCGAACAACGTCGCGCTCTCCGCTACACTCGTCATCCAGGATACCGATCCGTTCAGGCTTACAGTCAACAACGACAACCTGACCGGCACCGATAACAACAACGAGTTTGATGGCTCTCTCTTTTTCAGTGATTTAAACGACGGCTTGGCCACGCTAAATACCGGCGATATCGTCGACGGGGGCTTAGGTTTCGATACGTTGGAGGCAGACCTGCTCGCCGGCACCGTTGCACCGACGTTAATCAGCATCGAAGACATCATCTTATGGGGCATTGAAGCAGGCGCGATATTCGACATCAGTAATTCGACCGGCATTGTCTCGATAAGCACCGATGACAGCTATTTTGTTACCGTCACCGCCGACGATTCGACGGCATTCAACGATATCACGCTTTCCGGTGCGATGAATTTGGATTTGACCGGAGATTACAGTCCTTTATCAGACGCGCATTTGCAAATTTGGGGAGATTTATGGGTCAATTCCTCGAGCAAACAAGTCATCGATCTCTCGAATCAAAACGATGACCTTTATAACGATGACCTTTATATAGAGTTTCTTTACAGTTCGGCGGATGAATTGACCCTGCCGATTTCAGTCGAAAGCGAAGATTTTTACGGGGTGGTACTCAGTTACACCAACGCAACATTTTCGGCACCCATCTCCATCACTAACTTTACTGCCGGTAGAAATCAGATAATTTTCGATCGAATTCAGGCATCGAGCTTTTTCTCCGCCTTGCCGGACGGAGATTTAACTGGGCATTTTAGTGCGGGAAACTTCGGTTCCAATATTCCGGATCTGGGTGATGATGCGAGCGATATTTATTTGATTTACGACTTGGACAGCGGAAGACTGTATTACGATGCCGATGAGGGAGGAAATGGACTGCCTGTCGAAATTCTGCAACTAATAGGGGCGCCGACTTTGTCTGCCGATGATTTAGAGTTATGGTGGGGTCTCTAGGATGCATTGCCCAAGTCCGAATGACCCTGTCCGAATTAATTTAATAGTAGGCGACATTATGTTCACTCAACAAGGCCTTTTTTTTCAACGAAAACCCTGCGCGATGCTTCGTCAACTGGCTTGGTTTCTGCTCGTCGTTTTGCTCGGCAGTTTCAGCCTCAGCCATGCGGCAATCGTAGCGCCCGCATCAGTCAACCTCTTGACCGGTCAAGCAGCCAGAATCGTCCTAGCCAATCAAGGGGAAACGATCCGAATCACGCGAGGGCCCGCCAATGGCGCCTTGGTCAATAACGGCGACGGTTCGGTCAGTTACACTCCCAATAGCGATTATATCGGCGCCGACAGCTTTTCCTTCGCCGCCGACTTTGCCAATGAACCGATCACCGGCTCCGGGACCGTGAACTTGAATGTGAGGTCCAGCGAATCGATGGCGTCGTTCACGAATGAAAGCCAAATACTCAAGGTCATCAGCAAATCGAATGCGCCCGAACTGAGGCGATTCTACGAAAACTTCATCCGCCTGGACCCATCGACTCAATTCGAAGTGTTGCAATCGATAACGCCGCTGCAAACCGCAGCACAAATCAACTCGGCGGCGATGCAGTCGAACATTCAGGTTCGTAATTTGCTGTACCGTCTCGACGAAATTCGGCAAATGCTCAGGCACGGACAAGAAACCGGCGGCGTCCAGTTGAGCGCGAATGGTCGTACCTTCAGCTTGGCCAGCCTGTTTCCATCGCAAGCCCAAGGCGGCGGCGCCGGCGACGAACCGGAAAGCGGCGATTTGTTCGACAACCGCCTGAACGTTTTTGTCAACGCGCAATACAACAAAAACGATAGAATCACGACCGACTTAGAAGTCGGCTCGGACTCCGATGTTTTCAGCATCACCATCGGCACCGATTATCGTTTTACCGATGCATTGATACTGGGCGCCGCCTTCGGATTTAGCGATACCGACACGGATTATCAACGTAGAGCCGGTAACTTATTGAACCGAGGCTACAGCGCTTCTGTCTACGGTTCTTATTTCATCACCGACAACCTCTATCTGGACGGTATCTTCACCTATACGGGCAGTGCTTACGACTCGCAGCGGATGCTACTGATACCCGACGCGCTAGGGAACATTGCCCGGCAGAATAGCCGGGCCGACTTTGGCGGCGACCAACAACGCTTCAGCATCGGTTTGGGCTATGATTTACCGCTAAAACAATGGACATTCGGCGTCAAGGCGAGGACCGAATACGGCCGCATGAACATCGGTGCCTATCAGGAAAAAGGACCGACCGGTTTAAACCTACTCGTCGACGAGCAATTCAATGAGTCGGTGCTCACGGTGCTGGGATGGCAAGTCAGCTATGCCTATAGCGCGCCCTTCGGCGTGCTGCTGCCGCATTTGGGCTTCGATTGGGAACACGAGTTCAAAAACAACAGCCGGGACATGGTCATGCGTTTTGCCCACGACCCGTCATTGCCTTTTGTGATCAGGACCAATAACCCCGATCGGGATTATTTCATTTTTCGCGCCGGCATGAGCGCGATTTTGGCGAACGGTATCTCCTCGTTCGCCCAATATGAAACCTTGCTGGATCAACGTTACGAAACGATGCATACGGCACGCATCGGGGTTAGATGGGAGTTTTGATTTCCGGTCTTTGCAACAACGGGCGTGAAACAACGACGCCCTTTTCGCTCCTATCCAAACTCAGCTAAGGATTTCATGATAAATAACGTCCTGGAACTATGAGCTTAGCAGGACGGGGTTTGCAACCCCGTCCTACTCCCTTCTTACTGAAGAATCGTTCAACTTTGTTGGGTATGGGGTATGCCTATCGAGGAGCGCCGTGAACCCGTCCATGGGGGCTTGACGGCGGCTCGATCGCCAGGGATGGCGTGAATGCAGATTTTGCAGGAGCAAAAATCTGCCCTGCCGCCGACATCCTCGCTAGGCATACCCCACACCTTCTCGTTCTTATACGCTTTTTCGGTCAAAAGGGAGTAAACGTTTTGACTTTGGCTGAAGTCAGCCGAAATGTTTAGGGCAAATCGAAACGTTGGGGACGTGTTAAATAACCCGTCTCGCAGAAGGACGCCCCCTTTTTTTTAATATGAATCAATGTATTGCGCCTTAAGTTGTCGCTTATGGGAATGCGGCTCCGGATGCTCCTGCGTCCGGTAACGATAGAAACGAGCTGAAATGCTACTTCTCGGATTAACGCGAACATGGCCCGAAAAAAGAGTAATTTTTTTTGGCGAGCTTGAAAAACAGCCGGTTACCCTCCATGTTAGGAGTAATATACAAATTCACCGATGAGGTAAACAACATGAGAATGGATAAACTGACCAGCAAGTTTCAGATGGCGTTGGCCGATGCGCAAAGCCTGGCTTTGGGAAAAGATCATCAATTCATCGAACCGGCCCATGTGATGCTGGCGTTATTAAACCAGGACGGCGGCAGCATTCGTCCGCTGTTGTCGCAAATCGGCGCGAACCCGAATATCGTGCAGGCTGAATTGACCAAGGTGCTTGAACGCACGCCGACCGTTTCAGGAATAGGCGGCGATGTGCAGATTTCCAACGAATTGTCGCGCTTGTTGAATGTGACCGATAAGCTCGCGCAAAAACGCGGCGACAAATTCATCTCGAGCGAATTATTCTTACTGGCTGCCTGCGAAACATCCGGCGCTCTTCAAGATATCCTAAAAAAAGCCGGTGTTACGAAAGCGGCAGCCGAAAAAGCCATAGACAATGTCCGTGGCGGTCAGAACATCGACGATGCCAACGCCGAGGAGCAACGTCAAGCCTTGAGCAAATACACGATCAACCTAACCGAGCAAGCCGAACAAGGCAAACTCGATCCGGTGATCGGTCGCGACGACGAAATCCGTCGCACGATTCAAGTCTTGCAACGCCGCACCAAAAACAACCCGGTACTGATCGGCGAGCCCGGCGTCGGCAAGACCGCGATTGTCGAAGGCTTGGCGCAACGCATCGTCAATGGCGAGGTTCCCGAAGGTATCAAGGGTAAGCAATTATTGGCTCTAGACATGGCTGCATTGATCGCCGGCGCGAAATTCCGCGGCGAGTTCGAAGAACGCCTGAAAGCGGTGCTTAACGACATTGCCAAGCAACACGGACAAATCATTCTGTTCGTCGATGAACTGCATACGATGGTCGGTGCGGGCAAAGCGGAAGGCGCGATGGATGCCGGCAATATGCTTAAACCCGCTTTGGCGCGCGGCGAATTGCATTGCGTCGGTGCGACAACACTCGATGAATACCGCAAATATATCGAAAAGGACGCAGCCTTGGAGCGCCGTTTCCAAAAAGTCCTGGTCGACGAGCCGAACGTCGAGGATACGATAGCAATATTGCGTGGCCTCAAGGAAAAATACGAAGTGCATCATGGCGTCGAAATCACAGACCCCGCGATCGTCGCTGCTGCAACGCTGTCGCATCGTTACATTTCCGATCGGCAATTGCCGGACAAGGCGATCGATTTGGTCGACGAGGCGGCCAGCCGCATCCGCATGGAAATCGATTCGAAACCGGAAGCGATGGATAGACTCGAACGGCGCTTGATACAATTGAAGATCGAACGCGAAGCGCTGAAAAACGAAACCGACGACGCCTCTAAGAAACGCTTGGAAAGCCTCGAGGAAGCGATCGACAACCTGGAAAAAGAATATTCCGAGTTTGACGAAATCTGGAAGGCTGAAAAAGCCGCGTTGCAAGGTACAACCGCGATCAAGGAAAGACTGGAACAAGCGCGTTTGGAATTGGAAGTCGCCAGTCGCGCGAACGACCTGAGTCGAATGTCGGAATTGCAATACGGCGTGATCCCTTCGTTGGTCAAGGAATTGGATCTGGCGTCGCAGGCCGAAATGCAGGAAATGAAACTGCTTCGCAATAAGGTAACCGACGAGGAAATCGCCGAAGTCGTCTCGAAATGGACCGGCATTCCGGTCTCGAAAATGATGGAAGGCGAGCGCGACAAATTATTGCGCATGGAAGAGCAGATCCAAAAGCGCGTGGTCGGACAAACCGAAGCGCTGATTTCGGTCAGCAACGCGATTCGCCGTTCGCGGGCGGGGCTTTCCGATCCTAATCGTCCGAACGGTTCTTTCCTGTTCTTGGGACCGACCGGAGTCGGTAAAACCGAACTGTGCAAGGCACTGGCCGAATTCTTGTTCGATACCGAGGAAGCGATGGTGCGCATCGATATGTCCGAGTTTATGGAGAAACATTCGGTCGCGCGTCTGATCGGCGCGCCTCCGGGCTATGTGGGTTACGAAGAAGGAGGATATTTGACAGAAGCGGTGCGGCGCAAGCCTTATTCGGTGATTTTGCTCGACGAGGTCGAAAAAGCGCATCCGGATGTATTCAATGTGCTGCTGCAAGTCCTCGACGACGGCCGTTTGACCGACGGACAAGGCAGAACGGTCGATTTTCGCAATAGCGTTGTCGTGATGACTTCGAATCTGGGTTCGGATCGCATACAGGAACTGGCCGGCGAGGAAAACTACGCGGCAATGAAAGCGGCCGTGATGGAAGTGGTCGGCTATCATTTCCGCCCCGAGTTCATCAACCGTATCGACGATGTTGTCGTATTTCATCCGCTGGGCCGCGATCAAATTCGCGCGATTACCGATATTCAGATTCGCTATTTGCGTAAACGCCTGCTCGATCACGACATCGACATGGAGTTGAGCGAGGCGGCTCTGGATAAACTCGGCGAAGCCGGTTTCGATTCGGTTTACGGCGCAAGACCGCTGAAACGCGCGATACAGCATCAATTGGAAAACCCGCTCGCTCAAGAGATTCTTGGCGGAAAATTCGGTCCGGGCGACAAAATTGTTGTCGATGTCGAAGGCGGTACATTGGCGTTTTCGAAAGCGGCTTGATTTCTCGAAGCCCCCGGCGCTTCCTCAGATCTCTCTCAGAGAAGGGTTGAGGAGAGGTTTTAGCTTAGGAAAGTTATTGCCATCCATAGTCGATATGGATGGCAATACGGCTATTGAAAGAGTCGGAAATCTTATACTCATCGTAGATGAAAATTCGGCCTCGGGGTGCCCGTCAAAGGACGCCGTGAATACGTCCATGTAGGCTCTATGCCAGCTCCATGTTGGCAAAGCCTTTGCGAGCGCCATGGATGGCGTGAATGTCGATTTTGCAGGAGCAAAAATCGACCTAGCACCCCGAGGCCTCCTCCGGCACTGACGAAATTTGAAGTGCGAAAGGTATACAATATCGGCATGATCATATAATTGTCATAAAAACGTAACATAGCTCCTGCTAAAATCAGAATTTTATTGACCTGTAGAAGCATATGAGTAGATTGAGCGTTTTAGTCGTCGAAGATGAGGATGCTATCCGAGAAATGCTGGCGATGGTATTGGAGCAGTCCGGTTTCGAAGCGAGTCAATGCGCCGATGCCGAAGTGGCTAATTTGATTCTTCAGGAACGCATGCCGGATTTGATCGTGTTGGACTGGATGTTGCCCGGCATTAGCGGTATCGAATGGGCTAGGCGTCTTAAGAAAGACCAATTTTACCGGGAAATCCCGATTATTTTATTGACCGCCCGAGGCGAGGAAGAAGACAAAGTGCGCGGGCTCGAAATTGGTACCGACGATTACATGACTAAACCTTTTTCGCCGAAGGAACTGGTCGCAAGAATACGCGCCGTACTGCGTAGAACCGGTAAAATCCAAGACTTGGCGCAGATTACGCTTGGCGACATGATTCTCGACAGCGAGCAGCACCGTTTGACGATAGGCGACAAACAACTGGATGTCAGCCCGACCGAATTCAGATTGATGCAGTTTTTCATGACGCATCCGGACAAAGTCTATAGCCGCACGCAATTACTCGATCAAGTTTGGGGGCGCAGTGTTTATATCGAAGAGAGGACCGTCGACGTGCATATTAGACGATTAAGAAAAATATTGGCCGAATACGGACGGGAAGAACTAGTGCAAACCGTACGCGGATTCGGATACCGATTTTCGCTGATTAGCTAAAACCCAATGAATCCATGGATTAGGGAAATTGCAACATTATCGCTACTGTTGCTTGGCGCAATCGTTGTCGGGGTTTTGGGCAAAATTCTCGTGCCGATGCTGTTTGTGCTCTTAGCGAGCATTTTGATTCGACAATTTTATCAGATTTATCGATTCGAAAAATGGATAGACAACGGCGGTAGTGGGAAATATCCGAAGTCGACCGGTATTTGGGAGGCTATTTACTACCACGTTTATCGCATGAAAAAGCGCGAAAAAAAGCGCAAAAAAAAGCTCGGAAAAATGGTCGATCAATTTCGCAAATCGACCGAGGCCTTGCCGGATGCGGCTGTTGTGCTTGGTCCTAGCGATGAAATCGAATGGACCAACAAAGCGGCGATGAAAGTGCTGGGCCTCGACAAATCCGACAAGGGTCAGCGGATACCTAACTTGATTCGTTTTCCCGAATTCACCCGCTACTTGGATAATCGCAAGTACGACGATGTGATCGTGCTCCCTTCGCCTGTCGATCCTAATGTGATGCTCTCAGTCCGAGTCGTTCCTTATGGAGTCGGCTTGCGATTGCTGTTGGCGCAAGACGTTACTCAGCTGAAAAAAATGGAAATCATGCGCAAGGACTTTGTCGCGAATGTGTCTCATGAGCTTAGAACACCGCTGACGGTGCTGAAAGGTTATCTGGAGACGATCAAGGATATGGACGACGGCGAATCGGGACTTTTGAGTAATTCGATCAAACAAATGCAAAGTCAAACCGAACGCATGGAGCATCTAGTCGACGATTTGTTGTTGTTGACTCGACTGGAAACTCAGAAAAAGAAGGCGAAATGCGTCGATATTCCAGGTTTGCTAAGTAAAATATGTAGCGAAGGCGCAAGTCTGAAAAACTCATCCGGGCGTATCGAGTTCAAACTGGAAAGCCAAGTCAAAATAATCGGTGTGGAAGAGGATTTACGTAGCGCCTTTACCAATTTGTTAGTCAATGCCCTGAAATATTCGTCCGAAGACTCCATTGTCAATGTGCGCTGGTATGAGCATCAGGGTTGCCCGAGACTGGATGTGCAAGATCATGGCGAGGGCATAGCGGCATCGGAGATTCCAAGAGTCACCGAACGCTTTTATCGGGTCGATACCAATCTGAGTAAAAAACAAAGCGGGACCGGTTTAGGTCTTGCGATCGTCAAGCATGCGCTGCAAAATCATGAAGCCAAATTAGAAATAAAAAGCGAAGTCGGGAAGGGAAGTTGTTTTAGTTGTATTTTTCCAGGTCGTTTGATTTGCAGAGATGAGAAGGATGTTGTTGCGTGAGCTTCGGAATTGCGGTTTTTTATCTACTCTATTAATAATTATACTCGTCGTAGATGAAAATTCGGCCTCGGGGTGCCCGTCAATCTGAATTCGGCAGTCTAACCATGAAGCACATGAAGTTCATAAAGGATTCCAAGAACTTACCAAATCCTTCTCGCTAACCTTTTTGGTGAGCGAAAGTTCTATACAAACGCGTAATAAGCTATTGAATTAACTTCCTATTCTTCATGATGAAATGCTTTTTCTAGGATCAAAGGCCCAGCGCCTAAATTCCATAACGCAATGGCCATGATTTAATTGCCTTGGATAATTAGGGTGCTGGGCCTGTCAAGCAAGTATACTCACCGTAGATGAAAATTCGGCCTCGGGGTGCCCGTTAAAGGACGCCGTAAATACGTCCATGTAGGCTCTATGCCAGCTCCATGCTGGCAAAGCCTTTATCGAGCACCCCGAAACCTCCTCCGGCACTGCCGAAATTTGAAGTGCGAAAGGTATAAATCGATTGCGGAGAATGCCTTTGGCATGTTTTCAATTACTCCCTTTATATCCAAAAAATGGTTAACTTTATAAAGGTATGGGGTGTGGCTAGCGAGGATGTCGGCAGCAGGGATCGCTGCCGTCAAGCCCCCATGGATGGGTTCGCCCAGCACCTAAATCCAGCACCTAAATTCCATAGCCCATTGGCTATGTTTAATGTCATGGCTAATTTAGGTGCTGGATGAATTCCATAGTCCATTGGCTATGGTTAACTATATTGGATAATTTAGGTGCTGGGTTCACGGCGGTCCTCGATAGATACATCCCATACCTTTTATTCTTAGACGGTTTTTCAATCAAAAGGGAGTAGATGATTGGGGTTGTAAGGCGGGGCTTTCCTGAAGCGGCAACGATTGATATTTCTCAAGTAAATATTGCTTTAGCCAGGTTTCGGCATCGATATCGGTTCGAGGAGTATCGTCGATTTTTTGCAGCCGCTGTTTCAACAAATGACGAGGCGTTAACAGCAGTTCAATATCGGACATCGCAACGAACTTATCCGGGTGGGTATTGTTGCCATTCATAATGTTGAAAAGCTGATGCTTCTTTAATGACAGGCTGTCGATTAACTCTTCGCGGATATCAAGCATCAATGGTAGCAAATCGCTGCCGGTAAAGTCGTCTTCATGCAAGCATCGGAACCTTTTTAGCATGTAGTTGATCGCGAAGCGGTAAATGTCCGACTCCCGAACGTAAAACCTCGATGCGGTGACTTGAACAGCGTTACGAAGACTGTTTTCTATTCGTAGGGAAATGATGTGTTTCAGTTCGCTCAATTTTACAACCCTTCTCTATTTGTAACTATACCTTTCGCACTGCCGAAATTTGAAATGCGAAAGGTACAAAGGATTTCGTGATAAATAACGTCCTGGAGCTATGAGCTTTGTCGAGGGTTCGAGCAACCGAACCCTCCATAAAATAGGGAAGTTATTTATGCCCAAATCCTAAGCAAACCGACCTAGATGAAATGTTCGATCTAGGTCGGCATGCTTTTACGATTAATTACATTCGGCGGATTCCGTAACCATAATGGTTTCGGTCAATGTTGTCGTTTGATTGCTTGCATCCCTGATCGTAACGGTAATATTGTAAGAACCAACTTCTTCATAGTAGAAATCCTCAGCGTTGTAATTCGTAACTCCGGCATTGAGAGTAACCGGTCCCGTAATTTCCCCATCGCCCCAATCTACGGTAATAGTGTAGGGTTGAGTTCCTCCTTGTATATTCGACAATAGCAATACGGTTGGATCGTTTAGAATAAGGTCATCGGTTTCTAAAGTGGCGCTGATATCACCGCTTGCTTGAGGATTAACCGTCACGTTTACCGTTGCGGACGATGAACCGGCGCTATTCGTTGTCGTGAGTCTAAAAGTCAAAACGGTCGGTGCGGCGACGGTCGGCGCGGTAAAGCCGGCTGAAGCACTGTTTGGGGTGGACAGAGTCACTGAAGGTCCGGCAGTTTGTTCCCATGTATAACTGTCGATGGTCCCGGTACTGCCTGCACCGTTGAGCGTTACGGACGCTTCCGATATGACCGTTTGTGCGTTGCCGGCATTAGCTACTGGAGCTACTACAATTGGATTGACTGTCACGTTAACCGTTGCGGACGATGAACCGGCGCTATTCGTTGTCGTGAGTCTAAAGGTCAAAACGGTCGGTGCGGCGACGGTCGGCGCGGTAAATCCGGCTGAAGCACTGTTCGGGCTGGATAGGGTCACTGAAGGTCCGGCAGTTTGTTCCCATGCGTAACTGTCGATGGTTCCGGTACTGCCTGCACCGTTGAGCGTTACGGACGCTCCCGATATGACCGTTTGTGCGCTGCCGGCATTGGCTACCGGAGCCGCCTCAATAGGATTGACGGTGACTCTGACCGTATCTTCCGATGTGCCCGCGCTATTTGTTGTAGTTAATTTAAAAGTCAAAACGGTTGCTTCAGTAACGGTTGGCGCAGTAAAGCCGGTTGTTACGCTATTTGCATCGGATAAGGTAACCGATGGACCGGAGGTTTGTTCCCAAACATAGCTGTTAATGGTTCCCGTACTTCCCGCACCGCTTAAATTAATAGAGGCGCCTGAATTTACAGATTGGTCGCTACCGGCATTGGCGACTGGGGAAGCGAGTCCTTCGGCTACGGTTATAGAAACGTTAGTTCTGTCTATGGCTCTGTCGTTATCCCGAACGAACAGTTCAAAATCCAATGTAACCGGAGAGGTTTGGTCGGGACTGTCAAATGTAAATGAAGCAAGCTCTGCTTTTGGGTTTATTAATCTGACTTTGGCGCCTCTTGGTAATTGGTTTCTTTTAGTCAAGAGCTTCCATCGGTATTGAATAATTTGTCCGTCATCGGTACTGCCGGATGCGTTTAGGTCAATTCCTGATGAAGCCGCTGCCCAAGTTACCGAGCGATTCGGCCCGGCATTCGCGATAGGCGGATTATTGACAGGTAGAACTCGGACTGCAACACGTCTTTTTGCAGTTGCTTTTCTGTCATCGCCATTATCGGCTTCCAATTCGAAGCGTAATCTGAGCGGTTTGGAACGTTTATCGGTTTTTTCAATAGTCGGCGCAGTGAATGAGGCGATAGGAGCATTTGGGTTATTAATGACGACATCGGGGCCTTGAATTTGCCTCCACGTATATGTCAATTCCTTGCCGTCAATATCAAAAGTATTGCTGCCATTCAAAGTAACAACTGTGCCTTCATCAACCGGTGTAATCTTGTCGATTCTGACTTTAGGTGGAGCAGCTTCGGCGACCTGAGAAAGAGACAATGAACTGATAGCAATCATTAAGCCAATCAATAGCCGCGATTTAGGACTGCGTTTGAAGCAGTAGTCTCTGCCTCGGTTTTCCGTATATGGCTTAATGTTTACCGGTTCTAGTGAACCCGATGATAGGTCTAATATGGTCATAAAATATTCCTTAAAACAGTAGTTGAAATTGGAAATAAGTAGCGATTTAGCTTTGGAAGAGTGCTGGCGTTGAGCCGGGCCTATAAAACGATAGAAATTGTCGGCTAAAATAGAATGTCATCGCGAGCGCTCAGACTTAGTAGCTAGTGGAATAAGCAGGTCACCCTAAGATTCAGATGTTTCAATGGAATTATGCCAGTGCAATATGACAGCTCGGTGAAGGAATCATGACATTAATATGACAAAATGCGCTGTTGCTTGGCAAAGGAGGTCGTATCAAACATCTTCGTCGCCAAAACCGATGATATCGACACTGATGATTCCCTGCGCTCCGGCTTTGTCCATTTGTTCTTTTGCTGATTTGGCAACATCCGAGGTATCGTCAATCGCCTGAGCTATGCTGGCCGCGACATTATTGACATTACCGAGGCCGGCAGCCAAACTGCCGGTAGAAGCGGTTGGCACGCCGACCGATACCCCGCCGACATCGATATTGTCGGATCCAACGATGGCTGTCGCCCCCACGGTGACGTCCTTGCCGCCCACGCCGGCTTCCGAAGCATCGATAATGCCTTGAAGCGCAAACAATAAGGCATCCCCTTGACTGCCGTCAGGCGCCATGTTTGCTCGGATACCGCTGCCGGCCACGGCAGGCGGTAATTCGATGATTATGTTGCCTTCACTGTCGAAGCGAATAATCGGAGCGGGGGCCGCCAAGGCTGTTTTTGCTCCCCTACCGGCATCGATGTTGCCGTCCGTCGATCCGATTAAGATATCGCCGCCGCCGAGCGTCATGACTCGGGTCGTATTCACTTGAAAATCGTCTCGGACAATCGAATGCACGGCACCTTTTTTGATGGCTACGACACCCAGTTGCGATGCATCTTTGGCGCCACTGGAATTAACCGCCAAACCGGCATTGATGCCGCCATTGGGCGTCAATAAATTGATGTCGCCGCCATCGGTGCTGTGTATTTTGCTGAAAAACATCGAAATATCGCCGGTTTGGGTTTTATTTCTATCTTTAGAAAATGCATCTTCCAAGATACTGCTGGCCGAAGCTCCTTCTCTGAAAACAGTGCCATTGGCGGGGTCTATCGTATAATCTTGGCGACCGGCCAAAACGGTGGTTCCCGGAAATAGCGTTTCGATGGCAGCTAGAAGTTCAAACTGCGCTTTATCCATTTCTAGTTTGAAATTGAACCGGGCCTGGGTATCGCTGGCGCTATCGAAACTGTTTTTAGCAATCGAAAAACGATTACCGTAATTTTTCATGAGTCCGTTGAAGGTTTCTATCAAGTCCGCTAAATAAGGTGCGTTGAAATGCGATCGTTCAACAGCCGGCAAGCGTGCAAAGGCTGCTCGCGCCAGATCCACTGTCAAATCGTCATTGCCGGTGATTCTTCGCATATAGTCGGCAACCGCAAGCTCGTAACTTTCGTAAAGGCTTTCACCATTGCTTAGGTAGCTTTTCATAAAATCCGGTGCCGCGAATTGAGTTTGAGCCAATCCTGCAACCACGTTAATTGCAGCACCATCCTCCGCCAATGCCGTGTTGACTTGATTGCCCGTAGTCGTGATGCCCTCGGAAGAACCTAAGTCGACATGTCTTCCGGCCATTATTGTCAAACGGCCCGGACCCGACACCTCCATACGTTGAACAACATTAACCAATGCTCCGGTAGCGGGATTTCGAACGATGTCGAATTTGAAATCGCGACCGGCCGATACGATCGATTCGGCACCTTCGATATTATGCTGGAATTGCAAGCTGACATTACGAATATCCCGACCGGCCGACACTTGTGTCGGTTTCGCCATAATGAATTGGAAAGGGTCCTTGCCCAGGATATCGCCAACGTCTGTGCTGATCAGAGCCGGTATAGGATCATTGATATGATTTGGAATCGAAGCATAGATTTTGTCCGGCTCGTTAGTGATACCGGACAGCACCAATCTCAGCCGGGCGTCGTTATAGTTGGCAGCAGGATTCAATACAGTCGGCAATAGATTCGAATTGGTGTCCGACATCGTCACATTCACGGCATTGCCGTTGCTGGCGGTGATAATATTATTCGCGGCAAAAAGCTCAAATTGACCGACTTTGCTCGGATACATGATCAAGCCATTTTTGAATATGATGTCGTTTGATAAAGCGTAGGCCTTCAATGTTCCAGGGGCCACCGATAGAGCATCCCTGGCTCCACCGTCGAAGCTGATCAGAGCGCCGCGTTGGAAATTCATTAAATCGACTACCCCGGAAACATCGTTGCCGAGGCTGATGTTTCCGGTCAGCGAAGTCAGATTGACCGCACTGTTCTCACCGTATCTGAAGAAGATCGATAGTAAATCCGGGCGTTTATTGGCCGGTTGCGACAAAATCATCGGATCGATAATGGCTTGTAGGGCGATATCTTTGCCGGCAGTAATGTGATATTGCGCATTGCCCAAGGCCAATATCGGATTCATTTCCGTAATGCTAACGGTTTTGAACGAGCCGGCATTGAGCGAGCCGGCAACGTTAAATGTCGCCGTGCCGTTATCGACGTAATAGATGCCGCCTTTTAGGTCACCTCCGGCGGAGATGTTTAGGTCTCCGCCGCCATTGATCTCGACTTCATTGGTTAAGTAATTTTGATTAGTAAAGTCGTTCGGATCGACTCTCTGTCCGACTTGCTTACCGGTAGTTGGAATGACCACTGAGAGATCGCTAACCGTCCCGCCGGCAGTGATAGTGATATTACCGCCGCCCAAGGCGCCGACATTTTGCCGGTAATCCGGCGCGATGCCTGAACCGGTTCGCGTACCGATTGCGATGCCCCAAGCGGTCGGTCTTTCCCCTGTGTGGGTTTCGTTTCGGGACCAATTTCCGGTTCTAAGTAGCCAGTCCGAGGCGATTTGATTAGTCACCGCACCGCGAATATCGCGTCCGGCACTGAAACGAATATCGCCGCCGTCTTTGGGGTATTCGACATAAAAGTTGGAAGCCACGCGTATCAATGGAAACCCGAAACGATCCTCATCGTCCGGTCTTCCTGCCGTGTAGACGACCGATTTATCGTTGCCGTAGACAATGTCGCGTCCCGCGCTGAAATCGATGGCCCCTGTGCCTGTGCGAATCTTCACATCGTTGAAGAGGCGTACATCGCCGAAATTCAGATTGTCCGCGGCCACTACCATTTTTGTATCGGAAGAGTTCAAGTCCGCGCCGGCAACGAAGTTGTAACTCCATGAACGACCGGGTTGCAACATATCGATCACAGGTCTCGAAAAGGTAGGCGTCACCTGAAGTACGCCATTTTTGAAAGCGTCGCTTACGCCGTTTTGGAACAACAAATCTCCACCGGTTCGCAAGGTCAAATAGCCGGGTGTTTGTTCGGGTCCATAACGCCAATCGACTAAATCCCAGTTGGCGGCCAAGGTGAGATTGCCTTCCGATTTGACCTCTATGCCGGGAGCTAATTCGAATCCAGGTCCGAATGCCGTTGTCGAAACGCTATTCATGTACAAAGCGGTATCGTTTCTAAGGCTATTGATTGCTGCAGCGTCCAGTCTGTTAAGGTTGTACTGCGCGACTGCTTCGATCACGACGTTAGAATCGCCGATAATGGTGCCGGGGGCAATCGGTGCGACATTGACCTGACCTGCCAAGCGTTCGGCACGAATATGCACATCGCCTTCACGGCCGCCATTGGCGGAGACATCGATCGATGCGCCATTCTGAATGCTGATACCGCCTCCGTTAGTCGAGTTGAGTCTGACCTTGCCGCCATCGCCTGATGCTTCGGTGGCGTTGGCATGTAATCGTGCGCTTCCGGACAAGGTTAGTCTGCTATGAGCATTGAGTTCAATGCTACCGCCATGTTGGCCGCTGGCATCGAGCGTGCCTGCAATCGTCAATGCGCCTTTGTCGACGGTTAATTTGATATCGTTCGCGCTTATCGAATCCTCTTCATCAATGACTAGGTTGCCATTTCTCAATCGTAAATCTATTGCTCTGCTAAAACCGGAATCCACTAAGCTCTGATTCATCAAGCCGAACGGGTTACCGCCCATGCTGCCGAGGTCGAGCCGAACCGATCCCCCCTCGGCCTGATGACCTCCCTTCGCGTTGATCGTGCCATTCAAATTGACCAATCCCGTGGTTGCGGAAAGCGCTAGAGATCCCGCCGACATTTGTGGGCTGATAGCGTTCAACAATAGTTGACTACCGGCTTCGGTATTAATGTTCTGCCGCGCGGTCAAATCGATTCGTCCGGCTGATATCGGAGCCGATTCGCTTAAGCCCGCTCTTACCATTGTTCCGGAAACATCAATGGCGGCATTCTCTTTGAGGACAATATCGCCTGTTTTAGCATTCGCTTTTACGATACCGCTGTTGAATTGTAATGGTGTATCGATGACGACATGGCCTGCGTTTAAATTGAGACGTGCCGCAATACCCGGTTGCGAATCCACAGAGTCGGCTGGGTTATGATTGAGTGCTAAGCGATAAGTGTCGGCATCGATCCTGGTCTCGGAGCCTGAAGTACCGGTAATAAAGCCTGCAGTGATCGTCGTGTCGGCCAGAGTGTTGAGTGTGTTTACACTAGAACCGATTAACGACTCGGCTAGATTCAAATTGATATCATTGAATCCCGACAAGGTAAAGTCGCCTCCCGCCAATACTAGATTGTTGGCAGCAATCGACAAGGAGCCCGTCCCGTTGCCTTTTTCGGTCTGTACTGAATTGGATGCATTGATCAACGTAACGGTATCGGCAGAAAGCCCGGCGGATTTGCCGGAATTGTCAAAACCGGCAATACCTTTTGTAGCGATCGTCAAAAGATTGAATTCAATCGGCATTAGTTCGAGCTCGTTGTTTCTGAGCGCTAAACCCGAAGCATCGGTGCGGTAAACGCCGCCATAAATGTTCAAGTTGCTGCGGCTGGTCAGCACCAGTTGTTCGACATTCAATTGACTCAACTGCCCGTTATCCAACGAAAGCCCGGGTAAATTTTCGCTTACTTCACCGATATTGATGGCTTCAGCGGCAATATTTAACGACTTGCCGGCATCCAACATGCCATTCATTTGTAGATTCCGGGTCGAATCCAACAGTATGGAGCCGTTCGCAGCTAAGGTTTGGGCATTGTCGTTGATTACTAGGTCGCCTCTCAGGCCTTGCGTGTCCGTTCTGACGATTTGTGCTTGCGCATCGCCGGAAACCCGCAATAGCGCGCCGTCACCGCGGGTGGTCAACACCTGTCCGGGAGCCGAGCTGTCCTTGCCGCCTGTTGCCACGATTTGAGCACCGGCTTGGAGCTCAATCCTGTCCGTGGCGCCCATAATGATTTCCGAACCTTCGAGGCGGGTTCCTTCGGCGATTTCGACAGTTTTGGATTTGACGTCAAGATTGATCGCACCGGTCTCATTGTCGATTGTTCTGATACCGCCTAAAAATAAGCTGCCAACGGTAAAGGTATCGAGATCGCTTACACTCAGTTCTACGCGGCCTTCAGCGCCCGTCCTGTCATTGACCACGGCGATGTTGTCGGCAATGACATCGACCAAACCTGCCAGCCCGCCGTTGTTGGCGTTGGCGAGAACGGAGGGCAGTTCTAATTGTGATTTTGCGTTGAACAGCAGCGATCCCGCATCTTCAGGTAAGCGAGGAATCGGCGATTCTTTACGCTGTGCTTGTTCGACAAAAAATTGATTGGCTGTGGATAGGTCCAATTGTGAACGAGTCAAGGCAATTTCGCCGGGCTCGACCGCAAAACCCGACCAAGTCTGTTCCTTGATTCCGGTGCCGCTAATTGCCCTAAAACCAGCCACGACTGAGGCACCGTCTAAATTGACCGAACGGCTGCCTTGCGCCATGTTGTCGCTGCCTTGCTGAGGTGTTATTAAATAAGATCCGGGAAGCAATGCATAGCGCGCAGGTAATAGCGTGTAATAACCGGCTTTTAAACCGCTCCCTTCACCCAAATAAATGCTGTCGCCGATCGACAAACCCGAACCGGGAAATTCCAGCGGGTCGAACGGTGCGTAACCGGAATGGTTGGGCAAGATCGCAAACGAATTACCGGTAGCCAAGACATCGACGGAACCGCCGATGCCGGGGATGAATTCGTAGGCCAGCAAATCGCCGCCCCCGGAAATATCGATAACGGCGCCTTCGTCATGTTGAATTCGGTCCGCATTGACGGTTATTTTTTTGGTTGGCGTTTGCACGATCAGATTTTGATTATCGATCGGATATAACCATTCCAAACCGGCTTCCGTAACACCGAACGGAATAATTTGATCTTCGGCGGATACCGAACTCAAACTGTTTGCGCCGAAATGAATCGTTTGAGATGCATCGAAGGTCAATTCGCCGAAAGGCACTTTAATGGCGCCGTCATGCTGAATGTTCGGGGCTGTGACCGTCAATTTCGCATAGGCGGATAAGATCGGTCGAGATTGATCCCCGCTGCTGAACGCAATGCTTCCGTTAGGATCGCCTTTGACCGTCAATCTGTACTCACTGAGCGTTGTCGGATAGACTTGATCGGCCTTAAGGTTCAACGCCGAATACGTCGAAAATTCACCCAGATAGTCGCGTTGCGTAAACAAAGTACGAATGCCTCTTAAGCGAATATCGCTATCCGCGTTCAGATCGACTTGCTTGAATCCTGCGGTAAAAACACCTCCAAATAATTCGATTAGGTCGGCATTGACCTGAAGTTGGCCGTCTCCACCCGTTGGATTGCCGGTCGCACGTCGGGTTCGGCTCGAACCTAAAGCCGCATGAGCCGCATTGAAAACGACGCGTCCGGTATCGCTTTCCGACAGTCGTTGCCAAGCCAATTTAGGGCTGTCGAAGTTTACGGCATGTTGTAAATCCAAATGGATATCGCCCTGAAAGCGAATTTCGCCGTCCGCTTGCACGTTCAAATTTGCAAAACCGGAATCGGACACTTGTTGGGCCGCTATAAAGCCTTGTCTTTGCAGTCCGGTTGGGAGCGCATCGCCGTATTGGCTGAAGGAGGCGTCAAAAAATTCATTCTTAGTTTGGGAGAAATTGAGAATGCTCGGTTTTATCGGAAAGTTAGGAATCACTCCTTCTTCAACGGGGATTTCTCTGAGGGTGTCGTCTAGACGGACCGTTAAAGTGCCGCCGGACGTGCCGGGCGCTTTACCGCCTTTGGCCAACATGCCGCCTTCGATGAAAATGGCTTCGACGCTGCTGATGGTAATAGTTCCGCCGTGCGATCCAACTTTTTCCGTACTGAAGGTAATATTTTCCGCGCCGGGCAATAGGCGAGGGCGGTTTAGCAAGGCTTCCGTTCCCGATGCATCGATCTGCGAGCCGCTGCTGGTGGCTACATAACCGCGCGCGGCGGTTAAGTTGACATTCCCGCCATTATGGACCATGCCCGTTTTGAGCCCGAACTCGTCGGTAAGCGTCATCGCGATACCGGAAACGTCGATTCGCGCATTGTCGCCGAGCCAAAGTCCCTGGCGGGGTTGGTACAATGGGTCCAGCGTCGGCAAGCCTTGCGGAGGAATGATGCTCAAGGCCACGTTACCGCCGTTTGCTTTGATCGATCCATCGAAAAATAAAGACGAATCGGAGACTAACGAGACGTTGCTCAAGGCATCGGCAGTGATCTCGGTGTTGTTATTAACGATTAAATGGCTATTAGGGTTCGGGTTGATGCTGTGAACCGATTGCAAAGTTAAATTGCTCGGTAGGCGGTCGATCGCAGGGAGCTTGCCCAGTCGAGATATTCCAGCAATGTTATTCGAGCTGCTACGATTAATGGCATCGCCATTCAATAAACGATTAGTTTGTTGCAGTTTGATTTTAACGCCTTCGTCAACGACCAAGCCGTTGATATTGGCAGTCAGAATATAATCGGAAAAACCGCCTTTTGCGAAAAAATCGGCTTCGAGTTGTAAAGGGCGTAGCCCTTCCAATTCTTCTTCGCGTCTGCGTAGAATCGCAATCGCATTGGCCTCCAGTTCAAGCGTGCCGCCTTGACGAATAGCATAGGCGCTGAGCGTGCCGTCCAATGTTATGTTGGAACCTGTCGTTTCTGCTTCGGCGTGAAGATGGATACCCCCGGCTTTACCGTCTTGAATATTGCCGCTCGTTTGCAACCAAGCTCCCCCTCCGACGTCGATGCGGCTGCCTTTCAGAATATCAATATCGCCATTGGCGCGGGCAATAAAGCTACCGCCATCCAAAGTAATCTTATTGTTATCCAGTAGATCGAACGGTGTGGTTAGATCGTTGACCCAACCACCTTGA
Source organism: Methylotuvimicrobium sp. KM2 (assembly GCF_038051925.1). Taxonomy (NCBI): domain Bacteria; kingdom Pseudomonadati; phylum Pseudomonadota; class Gammaproteobacteria; order Methylococcales; family Methylococcaceae; genus Methylotuvimicrobium; species Methylotuvimicrobium sp. KM2. The sequence goes on from NZ_CP150634.1 coordinate 1,328,860, forward strand.
AGATCGATCTTGGCATTACTGCCGAGTGTAATCGCACCGGATAGCCTGCCTTGAGTTCTGGCATTCAAATCAGTGGCAAGATTTACCTGAGCGCCGGCGCCTTTGATTTCACCGCCGATAGTGATAGCTCCGCCTTGTAAATTCAATTGAGCGCCATCGGCCAGTTTAAGTCTACTACCGTCGGAAACAGTCACGGTACCGTGCGCCAACACCGACAAGTCCATGATGCCGCTTTGTGACAGCGATTGAGTACGCAGTACCAACGGGGTGAATCGACTATCGTTTGAGGAAGGGAACGGCTGGTTTAAGTCGACATTGACCGTCGAACTTGTCAAGACATTGGCGAATACCACTGCTTGATCGACTTCCGAAGCGGAGCGCATGTCGATCGTCAACGTGCCGCCCTTGGGGCGTTCCGCCAAGGTGCGTTGTAATCGACCGCTGACGGTTGTGCCGTTTAACTGACCCTCCAGGATGACATTGGGACTGGCAATGGTCAGACTGCCTGCATCATGGCCGTCGGTATAGCCGGCTTCTTTGCGTGCCAAGGCAAACGGACCTTCGGTAATCCAGGCTTGCTCAACGCCCCATTTTTTATGGTTTTTGACGACTTTTCCGTAAATGCCGTCGTAGCGCAATGACGGATGCGCTTCGCTGATATCGAACACTCGGCCATTCGAGATTAATTTCGAAGTGCGGATATAGCCGTCTAAAAATTTTACCGCGCCGCCGGAAAAATCGAGTATGGCATTGTCTTTAACAAGGGTATCGCCTTCCGAGCTGAGGTTGATTTCACCGCCTTTAGCCAATCGTTCACCCAAAGGACGCTCGATAGCATCGATAGCGGGTTGAATGTTGGCCAACGGTGTACCGGCTCGGATATCGACAAAAATGGTTTCACCAAATAGCACTCCATTTCGCTGTAGCGGTGCATCACTCAGTTGGTTCAAACGTAATTCGACTGCGACGACATTACTTTCCATCGGTTTGACAGTCGATTTTACGCCGGAAACATCGATTTTAGCGCCGGAGTCGATCAAGATGCGGCTGTCATTTCGATTGGCCGAGGCTTGCAGAGGGTTTGACGGGTTTTGGGTTGCTACGACATTGATTTTTCCGCCCGGCAAGTTGACTTGCGAACCGCTTTGAAAATGAACCTTGTGCGCCATGATGTCGATTTGCGAGAGCGGTTGAGCCTGTTCGTCGATTGCAGTCAAACCGGTGTCCAATTCCGGCAAGATCTCGGTTTGGCTGTTTTCTCCAAGGCTGACGGTGGCCGACTTGCCTAAATTGTCGCCAGAATCGGTAGCGCGTGTGGTTCTGCTGGCTTGCATGGCATACCCGTCAGGCGTTTGGAAGGTCGTGGCTCCCTCTCGGGCGATAAGGCGGATTTTGCCATTGATGTTCATTGAGGTGCTAGCCGAGACTTTGCCTTTTTGATTGACGGCAAATCCCACTAAGCTGATCGTGCCGCGTTTAGAGGCGATGCTGCCTAAATTGTTGATTTCGCCGCCGGTTTGTACTTCAACCAATAAACCTTCATTGCCCGCTTCTTGTAGATAGACTCTATCGGTTGCGGCAGCCAACACGACCTGCCTATCATCGGCTTCGATATTACCCTCGTTAGTAATAGTCGGCGCAATGATCAAAATATTTTGGCCTTCGGTTGATTTGATTTGGGCGCCTTCATCGATGTTTATTGCAATTTTGATTTTGTTGCCATCTTCATCGAGTCTAAAACTGCCGTCTTCGTTTTTTAGATAAAAGTCACCGTTGCCGTTGAAGGCTGCCGTTCCATTGTTGGCAAAAACCTTGGTGATACCTTGATCGAAAACATCATCGGTTATTGACAGCGTCGAGGCCACCAAACCTCTAACATCAACTTTCGAATTTTTACCGAATACGAATCCATTGCTATTAACCAAATAGACCTGGCCGTTGGCTGTTAGTGTTCCCAGTATACGGCTAGGATCATTTTGAAAAATCCTGTTCAACGCAATGGAGTTCGCACCGGGTTGTTGAAAGTGTACGGAATGATCCTGGCCGATATTGAAACTTTGCCAGTTTAGTATTGCTCTATCGGTATGCTGATCGATGCGCATGTGGTTGCCGGTGATCGACGCGGTCGCATTGCCCATGCTGGCCCAAACCGGGCTGGGGACCGGCAGGTTTCCTGCCGCATGCGTTGCCGTCAACGGATACATTCCGATCCCGCCGAGCATCGCAATCCTGACACAAGCAGCGATGGGACTTAGCGTGAAGCCGGTTGAGAAACTTTGAGATTTTTTGCTGGTTTGTTGATTAGCCATGTTCATTACCTCTAAAATTCGGCGGCGACTCTAAAATGCAGCCGGGGGTCACCGCTTTCGATCGTGCCTTGCGAAATAAACGGAAATGCCACGTCCAGATTGGCAACCAAATATTTCCACGCCTGAAACCGAAGGCCGACGCCGCCGCTGGCCAAATTAATTTTGTTATCGATACCGGGCAGTGCGCTTTTTATCCAACCTCGTCCGGCATCTAAAAAGACCAGGCCCCGAAAGGTATTGACGGCTTCCCAATCGCTGTCAAAAGGGAGCAATCTCGGCGAATATAATTCGACCGAACCTTGCACGCCGTCATCCGACAGTACTTGAGTTTCAAAGTAGCCACGAACACTGTCATCGCCGCCGATCGAGTATTGTTCGTTACTGATGATAGGCGAATCGGCGATTTGACCGGATATACGGCTGACAAAATCCATTCCCCAAGGCAGGTTGTACTTATAATCGATGCCGCCGTTGAGCATCAGGTAATTCGGTTTGGCCAGAAAGCGTTTGTCGGCAAACTCCTGCTCATCGTTACCGAGGCCGCGAATTGAAAAATTCACGCCTAAATTGAATGACAGCAGGGAGTTCTCATCGCTTACCGTACCGTTGTATTGAGCCATGAACGGTAAATAAGTGATCGGAGTTTTTAAGGTGTCGGCCCCGAGTAAATTGAGATCTTCGGCAAAGGACTTGTAATCGACGCCAAGAGTAAAGCTGTGTGAATAATGATCTTTGCCGGTCAGCGGTAAAATCAATCGGGCGCCGTAAATATCGCCGGTGCCGATCACAGATAAGGCGCCGGCGCTGGCAATTTGCGAATCCGAGGACGAACTGACCGCATACAGAGCGAGTTTGGCATCGGTATCGAGCAAGGGCATGACATAAGTGCCGACGAAGACTTCGACTTCTTCCGGCTTTTCGGGCGCGGTCTGATACATGAATGAGGCGCTATGGAATTTTTGCCATAAATTATCGTAGCGTAACGATGCGACCGTCCTTAAGCGGCTAGTATTGGCGACATTTCTGCCGTTGACTTCGATTTTTCCGTGAATGGGCATGCTGTCTTTGACTTTTAAATCCACCTCGACCGTACCGGGCGTTTCTCCGGCCCGTAATATCGGCACCACGTTTCGATCTGACGATTCCTTGCCTAGGTCAGCCAATTGCTGTTGCATGACTTGAATATTAGGTACTTTTCCTTCGGCCAATTCCGGAACTTTGGCTTTGATACGACCCAATGAGAAATAACGCGAATCGGTGACGCGTAAACGGGATACTTTGCCCTCGGTCACTTCCAAATACACCACGCCTCCGACGACGTCCTGTTCCGGAATGTCCACGGCGACTGTTTGGTAACCTTGGCTGTGATAGATTTTTTCCAGAGAGGCGCGGGCTTGTTCCACGGTATCGATGCTCTTGTCTTCGCCTAAAAAAGGGTAGACTCCCCGCTCGATGGTTTTACGGTCCAGCAAGGTATTGCCTTTGACTCTAAGTTCCCATAGGTCGAAGTGATTTTCGTCTTCTGCAAGTGCTAATGAGCTTGTTAAGCACATAACCACGACAAATAACCAACGAATCGTCGAAAAAGCCTTTTTAATCATAGAATTGTTAGCATGTTACAAACAGGACAGCCCCCGCAGGGCGGAGGCTGTAAATAAAAGTGCATCCTTGCTCGGCCTATTGCAGGCTCGGATTCCAGAGAGGGGTTAGCACAAGTTATAAAGGTTTGTCCGAATCGATTTTCAACAATACCGGGACATTACAGTTATCCAATAGACCGCCTGCCGCATGCGAATAACCGATCACCGGAGCGTTTTCATCGACAATGTGCGAGAAGGGGTGACCGTTGCTGGCGACCGCCAAATAACCCGATTTGCCGAAAGTGTGACTGGAAGACTGGTTGAGGACGCTACCAACGGTCGTAGGATTGGCGGCATCGACTACGATTTTTTCAATGATTGCCAACGTATCGCCGGATGGTGAACCTGCGCCGGTTTTACGCCATTGGAAAGTCGGTTCTACCCAATCCATATAAGTGCCGTTGGCCGCATTTTTCAAAGTGGGCGCATAACCGTCGATTTTTATGAACTTATAGGCAAATGCGTTATTGGCATTTTTTTCCAAACTTTGTTGGCCGATTGCCCAAGCGGTCACTGCTTGCCCACTGATGTTGCTGTTTAAGCCGCTGGTATTGGTGCCTTTGCCGAAGTCATCCAAACATCTGTCCATATTGCCGGAGCCGGAGTTTTCGAAAACGCGAGGACCCTCAAACGGATTATCATCGGAGATTTCCGGATCCGAAACCATCGGCTCCATCGCGCATCGCGTACATGGATGGTGCAGGAATTTCGCGTATTGTTGGGCGCCGGTACCGGAACCGTCGACCCTTTTGCAGAAATGCATCAGATCGCTTTGCGGAGGAGTAACGCCGGGATATTGGGTCAATGGATGATCAACACCGTCTTTAGTGACGATGAATTCATCCCAGCTTTTGATTTGGCCCGTGATCAATGAAGCGACTTGCTGTTTACTCAAAGACGGCATACATTCTTCGGTATATTCACCCTTGGCGCAGGAGCCGGGCAGTTCGCCCCGGTCTATCTGAACGGTTTGCAACGCATCATATAAACCATTGGTTACCGGCACGCCGAAAATCAATGCGGCTACCGCCCTAACTTCCAGTGCTTGGATGCCACGCTGTGTCATCGGTTTGAAACCCTTCGGCGTATTCCGGCCTCGGAACATAAAAGGGTCTACATCGGAAATGCCGATATTGGGATGTCTTGGCGTTAAATCGCCCGGGTTGTTGATGGTGCATGTCCATTTGCCGGGAGTGTCTTCGGTACAGTTGTTGTTAAAGATATTCAGTGCATCCAGTTGCGACTCTTCTGCCAACGGGTTGACGCCTTGTGCCGAACCGCCCGCCGAGCGTTTGATGAACAGGACTTTTTTCGGGGCGGATAGTCCAGGGACATTGGCCGGGGTCAAGGTACAAAAGAAGGCTCGGTAACCTGCGCCATTATTGGGATCGGTGTAATAATCGGTGTCTTCGCAGATATTGTTGAACATACTCGTCATAGCGTTGTCCATTGCTGTAGCTCCGGACATGAACAGCTCCAGGTCAGGCGTGTCACTCGGCGTCCAGGCCTGTGCCGCGCCGGAAAACCCGGTTATGGAAAGAGCCGCTAAAGCAGCCGTTAACGCATGTTTTTTCATGATTAAATTCTCGTAAGAGTTAATGGAAATGGTTGCAAATATAAAAATTCACACGCGCCTTTGAATATTTAAAAAGCTCTCTAAAAGACACTTTCAAACAAGTTCTTTAAAGTAGCGGTGAGCTAATAATTTGCTTTGACTAAATGTCTTTACGGAATAGCCCGTAATAAGCCACTCGACTTAGGAGAATTTTTTCACAACAATGCGTCTATAGTTTTACAGTTGTGTTAAAAATTGATGAAATGTATTACGTTTGCGATGATTTTTCGCACCTATCGTTGCTTTGAATCATCTTTAATTCTTTTTATTCGAGCTTTGATAACTGTGTTTCGAGTTATCTGTCACTTTTTTTATACCTTATTATTGGATCGACGCATTTTTAGTCGAAATTAGATCGTCATACTGCTTATACCGTCATAATCGTGTCATAAATCTCTGAAATAATTTTGCTTTAAGTTAAGCAATAGAGAGCACCAATGAAACGATTTGGATTTTTGTTATTTTTTTTGATGCTGATGCCGCAAATGGCCTGCGCATGGTGGAACGCCGATTGGAGTTACAAGAAAAAAATAGATCTGGATCTCAAGCAGGCGGGAGTTAGCGTTTCGGAAGATGCCGTGGCATTGATTCGTTTACACACCGGCAATTTTGCCTATTTCATGGATATCGCGGATTTGGGTAAGGATATCCGCTTTATGGCGGGAGACGACAAAACGCCGTTGAAGTTTTATATCGAAAAACTGGACTCAATCAATGAAATGGCATTGATTTGGGTCAAGTTACCGAAAGATATTGCAAAGGCCCCGGAACCTACTCTGTATATGTATTACAGTAATCCTCTGGCGCCTGACGGGCAGGATGCGGGCGGTGTTTTCCCGGTCGATCAAGTCTTGAGTCTGCCGTTTACCAAAGATGGTGTTGCCGACATGACCGCTTATGCGAATCATCCGTCCGAATCGACTGTCGCGGCAGGAGAAGGCGGCTTGATTGGACATGCGGGAGTTTTTGAAGGCGAGCAAATCGTTCGAATACCGGCTTCCGCGTCTTTATTGACGATGCCCGATCCAGGCTGGACTTTGTCTGCTTGGTTGAAAATCGATCAACCAAATGAAGATGGAGTGATCTTTCAAAGAACCGGCGCGACAGAAACGCTTACTTTCTATGTTAGAGAACAAACGGCGAACTTAGAGCTTGCCGATGCTTCCGGGGAGCTGCAAACGTTCCCGGTTTCTACGCCCTTAACGCCGGGAAGTTGGCATCATTTTGCCGCAATCGTAACTGCCGATAGGGTAGTGATTTATTTGGACGGAGCCGAGGCCGAATCATTTTCGGTAATAGTTCCCGGCTTGGAAGGCGATATTACTATTGGCGCCGATGCCTATGGCGCGCGCGGTTTGATCGGTGCTATCGACCAATTGAGTGTTTACAAGTCTCCGCGTTCAGCAGAAGCGATCAAGTTCGATGTTTTAATGCAGGGGCAGGCTTCGCCGTTATTGGTATACGGCGAAGATTTGTCTCCGGAATCCGAAGACGGCGGCGAGTCGCATGTTTTGTCGACGATGCAGCATGTCTCGCTCGATGGGTGGATTATCATCGGGATCTTGGCGGTGATGTTAGTCATCAGCTTTTTGGTGATGGCCGCGAAGGCGTTGGTCTTGATCAAGAATCACAAGGAAAACCGCAACTTCGAAGACGAGTTCATGAAGTTGAAAACCGCCGAATTGGAAGCGCTGAACCACGAAGACACCGAGGACGACGAAGCGGTCAATGCCTCGCCATTGTTGGCTTCGTTGGCCGGCGGGCATGAACGTTTTACCGGGTCTTCCGTTTACCGGTTGTATCATGTCGGTGTCGAAGAACTCCACCATCGCTTTGCCAAGAGCGTCGGCGCCGATGTTGCCGAGGCGGTTGTCTCCGAAAAAGGCATGGATTCGATTCGTGCAGCGATGGAGTCTTGTTTGATTCGTGAAGCGCAAAAACTCAATAGTCTGATGGTGTTACTGACAATTTCTATTTCCGGCGGTCCTTTTTTAGGTCTACTCGGTACCGTAATCGGGGTTATGGCGACCTTCGGCGAAATCGCCGCAAGTGGTGAGGTTAACGTCAATGCGATCGCGCCCGGTATTGCGGCGGCATTGGCTACTACCGTTGCCGGTTTGGTTGTCGCGATTCCGTGTTTGTTCGGTTATAACTATTTGAATAGCCGTATCAAGTTGATTACCGCCGATATGTATATTTTTGTCGACGAATTCACGGCCAAACTCTCCGAGCGTTACTCCGACTAATCAGCGGACCTCATGAATTGACAGGTGGCGAGTAACTTCATTCTTCTCGCCCCGACCCAATCAGAACGAGTTATTTATTATGCGTTACAAAGAAGAATTGGAAAGTTACGACGATATCAATGTCACATCCATGTTGGATTTGGCTTATGTATTGTTGATCGTCTTTATCATCATGACCACGGCCGCCGTACAGGGAATTACCGTCAATTTGCCGAAAGCCAGCGATACGCCGAGCTTGGCCAAGCCGAAAACCAAGGCAATCACGATCACGGCCGACGGTACGATTTTTCTCGATACCTACCCGGTAACCTTGGAGCAGTTGGAGTCATTGCTGCAACAATACCGTGCGGCCGATCCGGAATTGCCGGTGATCATCAAAGGCGATGCGACCGTGCAATATCAGAACGTCGTCGATGTATTGGCTTTATTGGGCCGCATCGATATTACGCAGATCGGTCTGGTGACGCAGAACTTGGTCAAGTAACGCGGTTATGAGTAAAAACAAAAGTTGGAAGGTGCATCTGCCGAAGATCATCGGCGGCGGGATCGGTACGATTTTAGTTGCATTGATCATCTACGGCATTAGCAATTTCAAACAGGAAAGCGACGAGCGTCCGCAAAAAAAAATTCAACCGATTACATTGCTGAAGCCGCCTCCGCCTCCTCCTCCGCCACCGAAAATTGAGAAGCCGCCCGAGCCGGAAAAGATTGAGGAAAAGATCCCGGAGCCTGATCCGGAGCCTGAGAATCTCCCGGATGTCGACGACGCGCCGCCTGCCGATAGTTTGGGACTTGATGCTGACGGCAGCGCCGGTTCCGACGGCTTTGGCTTGGCTGCACGGAAAGGCGGGCGCGGATTGTTGAGCGGCAATCCCAACGCTTGGTACGGCAATATTATCAGGAATCAAATGCAAGTGGTGATTTCCGAGGTAGACGATTTACGCAGAACGCGTTACACGGCGACGGTTCGTATCTGGGTCGATAAGAAAGGCAATGTGACTCGATTTGAATTGGTCCGGGGCAGTAACGATGCTCGGGTCGACGAAAAGTTGCAAATGACGCTCGCCAAGTTGAAACGAATCAATAAAGCCCCGCCGGCCGGGATGAAACAGCCGATCAAATTTCGAATTACGAACCGCATTTAACTTCAGTTAATGGGAAACACAATGTTACAGAAAAAGGCTGTCACGGCCTTAGTTTTGTTGAGCGTTTTAGGGCCGGTGCAGGCCGGTGAAAAAGAGGAATTGCTGAAACTGCGCAGCACGACCGAAAGCCTAATCAAGCAATTGGTCAAACAAGGCATTTTGACCGAAGAAACCGCCGAGACGATGTTCAAGGAAGCCGAAGCCGAAGCCGGTAAGATCGCATCGCAAGCAAGGACCGCCGCGGCGCTCAGTAATGCGGCATCGGTAGGTGAGCCAGACGATGAGGAGGTCCGGGTTTCTTATATTCCCGATTTCATCAAGGATCAAATTCGCGATGAGATTCGTGCCGAATTGCGCGAGGATGTGACTGGTGATGTGATCAGCAAGGCCAAGGAAGAAGGTTGGGGTTTGGCCGATGCCCTGCCGGAATGGACTCGAAAGTTTAAGTTGTCGGGGGATTTGCGGTTGCGTTATGAGCCGGTGTTTTATGCCGATGAAAATGCCAGCGGCTTGAGTATTTTCCCTTTTTATCCGAATGGACAAGCAATCAATCAAATGGACGGTGCCAGAAATGCGGGGTTGGACCTTATCGAAAATACTACGACGAATAATCAGCGCTTTCGGCAACGTTTTCGGCTGGGCATCGATGCCGATATCGCGGAAGGCTTGAAAGCTGGAATCCGTCTATCGACCGGTAATTTCAGAGATCCCGTTTCAACCAATCAAACCATGGGGCAAACCGGCGATCGTTATGACTTCAACATCGACCGAGCCTATCTTCAATACGACGATGTCGACAGTTTCGGTTTTAATTGGCTCTCTCTGATGGGCGGACGTATCAAAAATCCGTTTTTCGTTGGAGGGGGGGAGTTTACCAGTGGCTCCGAGTTGGTTTGGGATACCGATTTGTCATTCGAAGGTTTTGCGGCGACTTATCGATACAACTTAGGATTGTCTAATGGTTTAGGTGATGGCGCACGAGTACTCTACGCGACAGGTGGGGCTTTTCCGCTGCAGGAAGCTCCATTCAGTCATAACGATAAATGGCTGTTCGGCGGACAGGTTGGTTTGGACTGGGGATTTAAAAATAAAGACAATCTGAGAATGGCTTTGGCTTATTATGATTTTAAAAATATCACAGCCAGGCCGAATACCTCGACCGCATCCGGTACCTGCGATGTCAATTCTCGTGAAAATACCGCTTCGATGCCGGAATTCATGCAAGGCGGTAATACGCTGGCAACAATCTGCCGTGACGGTGCATTTAATGATCCTTTACCCAGCGAATTTCCCGGTATGGTTGGTTTAGCGTCTGAGTTTAAAATCGTCAATTTTACCGCACGCTATGACATGGCTTTATTTGATCCCATTCACCTTACGTTATCGGGTGATTATGCAAAAAACATTGGCTTCGATAGCGAAAAAGTGGCAGCCGCGAGAGTATTGGGCGGCGCTTTGGGCAGCGGGGCAGTAGACGAACAAACTACGGCTTGGCAATTACGTGCCGACTTGGGTTGGCTGAGAGTCGATAAAAAAGGCAATTGGAGTACTTTTGTCGCTTATAAACGAGTCGAACGCGATGCGGTAGTCGATGCCTTTTCGGATTCGGACTTTCACCTCGGCGGCACGAATGCTAAAGGCTGGATTCTCGGGGCTAACTATGGGCTGCTCAACAATGTCTGGTTAACTAGCCGCTGGCTAACCGCAGAAGCCATAACCGGGCCGCCCTATGGTATCGACATTTTCCAAATCGATATCAATACCAAGTTTTAATGTTGTTGAGAGCCGTGAAATCTATAGAAAAAGCGAGCCAATGTTTGTCCTGTCCGGATGGCCCGTTGTGATCAATTTCCGTATATCATCAATTCCCATGATCAAGATCATTTCAATTTTTTTGGCTGTTTTGTTTGTTTCCTCATTGTTATCGAATGCCGTTTATGCTCAGGCAGCCAGGCGAGACGACGGCGGCAGCGCGCGTGTCATCAACAAGCTGCAGGCGATGGTCCGCGAAATGACCGCCGAACGCGACGCCTTGAAATCCGAAAACGATAAGCTTGTCGCAGAAATCGAAACGCTGAAACAACAGCATGAAGCGGCGGTTTCACGCGAAGAAAAGCTGAGCGGCGAGCTGGACTCGGAAAAAAGCACCAATAAAGCAGTTCGCGGTCGGCTTGATCAAACTCATGAAAAATTGGTCGAAGTTGTCGAAAAATATAAGGTTTTGAATCAGGCCAAAAACCAATTGAGCTTGGAACATGCCGAGTTGCAAAAACTACAAGAGTTTACCGTTTCGGAACTGGATGCCTGCGAGGATAAAAATATCAAGATGTATCAAGCGACTCGAGACATGCTCAAAGATTATGGCGGGCAAAGTCTTTGGGCTCGATTGGTGCAAGCCGAGCCGGTTTTTCAATTCAAAAGCGTTGAGCTCGAAAACATCGTTCAGGAATACGAAGACAAGTTGATCGAGCAAAAGTACAGGCGCAAGACCGAGCTTGATGAAGTTTACGAAGAGACTGAAATCGTGGATGAAATGCAGGAATCCGCTCAAGATTCAGAACCTGAAGAAGTTCAAGAACCTGACGAAATTGAGGAAGGCGGTTAAAAGAAGAAATATCGAACGATGTCTAAACATTCCCTCGTTCCCACGGTCCTCCGTGGGAATGCATACCGATCTTGTTTCGGCAGCCAACGTCTAGGTTACCACGGAGCACCGTGGAAACCAGAAAAAGGGCAGCGACCAAGTGCTAAATTGCCATGTTGTCCGGCAAGACTATGGAACATGAGCGATTGGGGCTTCGATCGTCGCGACGAAGGCGTCGCTCCCACAAGGGGGCGGATGCTCTGTGGGAGCGATCCCCAGATCGTCCCTCACCTAACGCTAGGTGAGGGAAAGTCGTTAAAGGTGGGTTGCAATAAAAGTCATCGAGGTCTTATAGGCTAAGACTGCAGGCATTCCCTCGTTCCCACGGTCCTCCGTGGGAATGCATACCGATCTTGTTTCGGCAGCCAACGTCTAGGTTACCACGGAGGACCGTGAGAACCGGAAAAGTGAAAGAGAAGTTAATGTTGCCTCGTTCCATCGTTCTAGCCTGTGAATGCATACCGATCATGCCCTCGGCAGCCAACGCATGGGTTTCTACGGAGGGCCGTAGGAACCCGTAGCTCAATCGGTCGGACTGGTCTCCGGAAGCTAGAGCTTCCGGACTCTGCCTTCCCAAACTCTAGTTTGGGAAGGGGCGATAACTTATGCCTATTGCCTCGTCGGCAGCTTCCGCTCTTGGAAAATGCGGAGAAACATCAATCGGCAAACCCGTCAGAACAGCCCGAATTTCAGAACCAAAAAACTATTCATGAAGTCTTTGATACGAAAGTACCGTTCCTTTCTTTTCATCATACTTTCTTCCGCAGCCTTGACCGCCTGCGACGACACCGAACGTAAAATGAACGAATATCTCGAACAAGGTAAGCAATTTTTTCAAACGGGCGATTACGAGCAAGCCCTTGCGGCTTTCGAACAGGCGCTTGAGCTCAAGCCGGATCAAGTCGAAGCCTTGTTCGAATCGGCCGAGATTTCAGTAAAGTTGGGCAATGTACAACAAGCCGCAGACCTTTACCGGCAGGTCGCCAATGCCGATCCGAAACATTTGAAGGCTCGCGTCAAACTCGGACAAATCTATCTGTTGGCCGGTCAAGTCCAAGAGGCCGAGACATTGATGAAACAGGCGTTGGCGATCGATGCCGAGAGTCCAGATGCCTTGGTTTTGCAGGCTGGGATTCTGGCCGCGCAAAATAGTAGTGATGCCGCGATCGTCAAGGCGGAAGCCGCACTCGCGAAAAGGCCGGGTGATGTTCCTGCCGTATTGCTGCTTGCATCGCTCAAGGCCAAATCGGGCAAACTGGATCAAGCGATCGAGTTTGTCCGCGGTTATGCAGGTCAAAATCCCGACGATACTTCGTTACGCTTGATGCTGGTCAATCTATACGTCAAGACTCAAGCTTTCGACAAGGCCGAAAAAACTCTCGAAGACATTATTAAAATCGAACCGAAACCCTTGCTGCATCGTAAGCGTTTGGCTTTGTTTTTGATCGAGCACAATCAACTCGACAAGGCTGAAAGCGTATTGCGCGATGCCGTTATCGATTTGCCCGACAATCGGCAGGCGATTGTCAATCTGCTCGATTTCCTGACCGAAAAGCGGGGGCCGGAAATCGCCGAAGCCGAACTGATTCCGTTATTGGAAGAATATCCCGACGACTTTGTGCTGAAATTCGGCTTGGTTAATTTGTATCTGGCGCAAAATCTGACCGATAAAGCCGAGCAGGCGTTATTGGAGATCGTCGAGGCCGATCCTTCCGGCGTACAGGGCATCAATGCCGAAAATCGCTTGGCAAGGCTCTACGCCAATACCGGACGGAGTCGGCAAGCCGCCGAATTGCTCGAATCCGTGTTGCAAAAGCAGCCCAAACAAAGCGATGCCTTGATTTTGCGCGGCGAGTTGGCGCTCGCCGAAAGCCGCTTGACCGATGCGATAAAAGACTTGCGCGAGGTGTTGGCGGATCGCCCGAACGATGTCGCTGTATTGAAATTGTTGAGCACCGCCCATCGCTTGAATCAAGAACCGGTGCCTGCGCTGGAAAATCTTGAAAAAATCGTGCAATTGCAGCCGACCGACGAGAATGCGAGACTCGAATTAGCTGAATTGTTGCTGATTACCGGTAATCCCGGTAAGGCCGTCCAGCAAATCGGTGCGCTGTTGCAAGCCGATCCCAATCATAAAAAAGGACTCGAAGCTTTGTTCAAGATTTATTTGTCTCAACGGCAATGGGAGCAAGCCCGCCGAGTCTCGGATGTCGTGCAGCAAGCCTTTCCCGATGAAGCGACGGGGTACTATTTGGCCGGTTTGGCTTACCAAGCCGAAGGTAATTCCGAAAAGGCGGCCGAGCGCTTTGCCGATGCTTTGGTCAAACAACCCGATTCGATCGAGCCGTTGACGCAGCTGGTCAATACCCTGCTCCAATTAAAAAAACCGGACCGCGCTTTGGTCAAGCTTCAAGAAGCCGTGAAGCGGCAACCCGAGCATTTTGTCGCTTACAATCTGATGGGCGGTGTGTTGGCCGTGGCGGGCAAAACGAATGATGCAGTCGGCGCATTCAACAAGGCGATCGATATCAAGCCCGAGTGGGAAAACCCGTACCGCAATCTGGCCGGTATTTTTCTCAATCAAAACCATAAAACCAAAGCGGTCGAAGTTTTGAAAAAAGGCATCGAAAATACGGCATCGACGACGTTGACCGGTGATTTGGTTGCGATTTATCACCGCGACGAAGCTCATGATAAAGCGCTTGCCTTGTTGGAGGAAAATTACCGTATGAAACCGACTTCGGCGGTGGCATTGAATAATTGGGTCCGTTATTTGACCGAACTGGGCGACGATAGCGCAACGTTGGATCGTGCGGCCAAATTGGCCGCACCGCTGGCGAAAACGGGGCATCCCGATATGTTATATACGGTTGCCGTTCTGGCTTACAAGCAAGGCAGTTACGAAAGGGCGAAAGAGTTGCTATTGAAAGTGACCGCTCTCGCGCCCGAATCGGCGATCGCTCAATACCGGTTAGGTATGGTGTATTTCAAACAAGGCGATAGCAAACGGGCAAAAGAGTATCTTGAGCGGGCCGTAGGCAAAGACGACAAATTTATAGGTATCGAGGAAGCCCAACAGACCTTGAAGGTGCTTGAGGATGTTTAAATTTTCCTGATTGCTGTTACCCAAGCTCCAGCTCTCGCCGTTATACACAAGTATCGGTAAACTTGCTAAACAGAGGTTATCGTATACTTGAAAACGGTGCTGTTTGATAAATCTGCGGATATTGAACATCAGTGGCTTTCCCTCACCTAGCGTTAGGTGAGGGAAAGTCGGGAACGTTGGGCGACTAGAAATGGTATCGAGGCCTCATTAGCTAAGATTGCAAAACGGTAATTTTTGACTTATGTATAACGATGAGAGCTCCAGCTTGGGTAAGCTGTTCTCAGGAAGCTCTAGCTTCCCGACGATCAAGGAAGGTTGAACGAGCGAGTCGGGGTTGATTGCGTTTGTTTCGGTCACTGGAAGCTGGAGCTTCCGGGGCGTGTTTCCCAAGCCGGAGCTTGGGAAAGAGCGTTATGCGGGGTGGTCGTTTTTAGCTTGACGCGCATGGCTTACGAACCCCGTCTTGCTAGGGATATGCTGGTCTTTGGTCTTTAGTTGTAGAAACTTACTAATCAGGTAATTCTTTGCCAACCGAATTGCAAAAAACATTATTACTGTATTAATGCTTCAAGCAGCTTTTGAATTCTAAATTCCAGTTCAGGATCATGTCCGAACAAGCATTCGGCTAATTTGCCTTCTTTGTCGATCAGGATGCTGGACGGCGTGCCTTGCAGATCGAATAGTTCGAAGGTTTCGGCACGGTATTTAAGACCTTCAAGGTAAAAGGCTACATTTTGCCGGATTTGCTCGCGTTGAAGATCGCTTTGTTGCTCGAAATCGGGAATACGCGAATTTATGAACTCGGTAATTTCTTCGTCGCTGAAGTTTGCCCGGCGTTCGATCAAGCGGTCCATGGCCAATGGAAATGGGACCCGATAGGATAGCTTGCCGTCATCAAGCAAATCATGTTCGGCCAATACGCGATAGGTATGTCCGATGACCTGCTGTTGATTAACTAAAAGCTTTAAGTTATCCAGCGTGTTTTTATCGAAATCTTCGAAAGCCGTCGAGATACCGATGACCGTCAGGCCCTTTTCGGAGTATTTTCGATGCATTTCTATTGCCTGGGGCAAACCATAGAGGAAGCAACCGGGACAATTGAGTTGAAAGACTTCGATCAGTACGACTCGCCCGATTTGCTGCGTTAAATCAATGGGGTCTCCCTGTATCCAATCGGATACGGGCAAAAGTGGAACGGTTTGGCCTATTCTTATTTTATTCATCATTATTTACCCGAATATGTTGTTACGGTTTCGGACTCGCAAAGTATGATTTTTGGAGTAAGTGTTTCGTTTCGACCATCGTTGTCGAAAAAGGTTTTGTTGACGAGCTTCTCGAAACCGGCATGCAAGAGGTAACTATTCGGTCCTCTCGGCAATTATCGTTCCCACGCTCTGCGCTCATCGTTATACATAAATTGTAGGGTACGCTGCGCGTACCAAAACCGTGTCCTGGCGGTTCGGTTGGCACATGAACATTGCAGGGTTACCATGGTACGCACAGCGTACCCTACGCGGGAATGCCTGAGTACCGCTCCAGCGGTACGAGACGCTAGAGCGTCTCGGTCTTCGTTCCCACGCTGCAGCATGGGAACGATAAGGGGGGGGAATAATTACTGCAAGAGCATTCAGGGTTTCTCTAGCCGGAGAGGCTGTGAAAGTATTCAATATTATGAAATAACCATGAAAAGCATGAGGCAATATTAAGAATTAAATTTTTGATTTTATTGTCTTTCTCTTAATTTTCTTCATTTTCTTCATGGTGAATAAATATTTTATGAAGTATCGATGAATACTTACAAATCAATTTATTTTCCGAGTCTATAATGTCGGTTTTACGGGAATCGCAAAGAATATCCCCCAAATCAGTCAATTCAAGTCAGGAATAAAACAATGACAACACGTGTTAGAGCCTCGAATAAAGAAATATTCGGTTGGGCAATGTTCGATTTTGCTAATCAGGCGTATACCTTGCTTATTGTAACGGTTGTCTTCGGCGATTTATTTACGCGAGTGATCGTCGGCGATGCCCCCGATTACCGGCTCGGCAATCTGCTTTGGAGTCTTTCGTTGGCGATCGGCTATTTGGGGGTCGTGATTTTTTCGCCCATAGCAGGAGCAGTTATGGATTACACAGCCAATAAGAAACGTTTTTTATTCGGCAGTTACTTATTGACGGTGTTCAGCACGGCAGCCCTTTATTTTGTCGAACCGGGATTGGCGTGGTTGGGCGTATTATTGTTGATTATTTCTAATTTCGCATATTCAATCGGCGAAGCATTTATTGCGGCATTTTTACCCGATCTTGGCCCGCCCGATGATTTGGGAAAAATTTCCGGTTTCGGTTGGGCGCTCGGTTATGTCGGCGGCATGGTTTCGGCGATTTTTGTATTGCTTGTGCTGGGTGAAGTTAGCGCCGAAAATTTTGAAAGGATTCGTTGGGTGGGCCCTTGGGCAGCGGTATTTTTCTTGGTCGCGGCAATTCCGACTTTTTTATGGGTCAAGGAGCGCGGGGTGCCTTGTCCGTTGCCGCCTGGAACGGGGTATTTTCGCATCGGTATCGGCCGTGTGCGAAATACGGTTGAACATATCAAGGATCACCGCGATCTAGCGGTAATGTTGGTGTCGATTTTTTTCGCGATGAGCGGTATATATATCATCATTACTTATGCTTTCATCTACGGGGCGCAAATTATCGGTTGGGACGAGGAAGTCAGAACTTGGATGTTCATTATTGTACAGATTACCGCAGCCTTGGGGGCGGTGGCTTTCGGTTTCATACAAGATAAATTGGGTGCGTTGTTTACTTATCGGCTGACTTTGATATTGTGGATATCGGCAATCGCGATGATTTATTTGACCCCTGTGTTTACTGAAATGATGCGGTCTCAGTTCAATGTCGCTTGGCAAGCGCAATATGTTTTTTTATTCGTCGGTAGTGTCGCGGGTTTGAGTCTGGGGTCTTGCCAGTCGTCGACTCGAACTCTGGTCGGCTTGTTCTCGCCGTTGTCGCGTTCCGCCGAGTATTTCGGTTTTTGGGGTTTATCGATGAAGTTGGCCGGCATGTTCGGCTTAATGGCAATCGGTTTGTTGCAGATTTTGGTCGGGCTGAAAAGCGCGATCTTGTTTTGCATTGTACTATTTGGCGCGGCTTTGCATTTTAGTCGACAAGTAAGCGAGGCAAACGGGCGCGCTGCCGCCGAGAAGGCAGACCGGGAGTGCGTTTTATAAATCCGAAGTCCAGCTGCTTAACCATCAGCCTAAATTCGGCAGTTTAACCATGAAGCACATGAAGTATTTTAATAGATTACCTAAACATTACAGCTAACCTTTCGGGTGAGCGAAAGTTGTTCATAAACGAATGACAAGTTATTGAGTTAACTTGTCATTCTTCATGATCTTCATGGTGAAATGCTTTTTCTAGGATCAAGCACATGAAGTTAGACATTTATACTCATCGTAGATCAAAATTCGGCCCTCCTGCGTCTCCTGAAGCACTGCCGAAATTTGAAGTGCGATAGGTATATTTGTAAAAGCGGGGTGAAAATTGTCGTGATTTTTAACGCATATAATTCAATATCCCAAGATCAATACGCATTGCATTTGATAAGGCCGGGTTAAGGAAATGGATAAATTTTCAATTTTTGCACTCGATTGCTCGGAAATTTTTCAATAAATAGGGTAATGTTTTTCGCGGTGATAAAAAAAATTTATTCAATTTCAAGAGGCTATTCATATGGATTCTCAACTTCTAAAACAACAGCGCGCACAATTTATTGACCGAGTGCATCAGGAATTCTTAGTTATGACGGGTTACGGTGCGCATGTTCATATCAATACACATGGCATTTTGATGTTATTCAATCAATTTTTAAACCAACAAAGACCGGAGAAAGAATTTATTAGAGCAGCTATTGCTTCTCTTAAGCGAGCATGACCTTACCGGCCTTAGCTTTGTGCTGAACTAAATGATGATATTTACCCGACATTCTAAAAATAACTGAGTATTATGCCTTTCGCACTTCAAATTTCGGCGGTGCCAGAGGAGGCGCCTGGGTGTCCGGTCGATTTTCGCTCCTGCAAAATCGACATTCACGCAATCCATGGCGTTCATAAAGGTTTTGCCAGCATGGAGCTGGCATAGAGCCTACATGGACGTATTCACCCAGCACCTAAATAAGCCATGTTTTGAATCATTGTCAATGACCTATGGAATTCATCCAGCACCTAAATTAGTCATGATATTAAACATAGCCAATCGGTTATGGAATTTAGGTGCTGGATTTAGGTGCTGGGTTCACGGCTTCCTTTAGCGGACATCCAGGTGCCGAATTTTGATCTACGACGGGTATAGTTGTGAACCGACGATTGACGCTGTAACTATGCAGTATCCGGCAATTAGCGTTCCAGCGCTACGAGACACTAGAGCGTCTCGGTCTTCATTCCCGCGCGGGAGCGCTCATCGTTATACATAAGTCAAAAATTACCGTCTTGCAATCTTAGCCAATGAGGCCTCGATACTATTTTTTGTCGCCCAACGTTCCCGACTTTCCCTCACCTAGCGTTAGGTGAGGGAAAGCCACTGGTGTTCAATATCCGCAGATTTATCAAACAGCACCGTTTCCAGGTATACGATGACCTCTGTTTAGGAAGTTTACCGATACTTGTGTATAACGGCGAGCGCGGGAATGTAAGGGGATCTGAATAATTACTTGACGCTTACAGCGTAATCGGCGCGGTTTCCGTAATTAAATGGATTCACATTTTAACCGCTTCGCCAAATAGAAAAGAGTAACCAAATTCCGCCCAATAATGCGCCGACGAAAGCGGTCAAACCGATCAACGATGAGGCGCCGCCTTCAACGGTCGAGACAATAGAGCTGCCGATAATCATTGCAGCAGTGACTAAGCTGACGGAAATTCGATTGACCACTCGGTCGAGCTCTTTGCCCAGCCATTCCGGTCGCGTGATGTCTAATCGAACGCTCAGCGCTCCTCGTCGCAAATCCTCCATAATTCGGTGCATATCTTCCGGTAACTCGCTGAGCATTTCAACGAGTCCTGCCGCTGATTTAAAGCTGCGTCGAGCCATGGCTTCCGGGTTGTACCGGAGTAAAAACGCCCGTTTGAGTAACGGTGTTGCCGTCACGACCAAATTAAATGACGGATCGAGTTGTCGTCCCAAGCCTTCCAATGTAATGAATGTTTTAATTAATAATGTCAGATCGGCCGGCAAATTGAGCTGATGGTCGCGTAGTAAATTCGTTAAATTAAATAGCAACTCTCCTATGTGCAGGTCTTTCAATGGGATATCGTGGTATTGGTCGATAAAATTGTCGATTTCCAGCGTCAATGCGTCTTTATTTGCCATCGACTTGTCGGCCCATTTCAAAAGAATTTTGACGACGATATCCGGGTCGCGCTCTACTAAACCGTGCAACAGATTGACGACTTGATTCCTTCGCTCGTCGGTGAGTCTGCCGACCATGCCAAAGTCGATAAACGCGATGCGATTACCGGAAAGAAAGAAACAATTGCCGGGGTGAGGGTCGGCATGAAAAAAACCGTCTTCCAGAATCATTTTAAGCACCGCATCGGCTCCGGTTTTAGCCAATTTTTTCCGGTCTAAATTTGAGTAATCGATGCGATCGATATCATGACCCGAAATACCGTCGATGTATTCCTGAACATTCACGCGCTCACAAGTCCATTGCCAATATACTTTGGGAATGATGATAGTGCGGCTTTTTTTAAAGTTGGCGCGCATGCGTTCGCTATTGCGCCCTTCGATGGCCAAATCCAGCTCTCGGCGCATCGATAATGTGAATTGACGAACGATTTCCTGTGGATTATAACGACGCAGATCCTTTATTTCCCGTGCTGCAACCTCCGTCATTTGGTTGAGTAGGCGCAAATCCGCTTCTACGGTAGGTCGTATGCCGGGACGGCGGATTTTGACAATAACCTGAGTGCCATCCTCCAGCGAAGCTTTATGAACTTGGCCAATCGAAGCGGCTGCTATCGGCGTTTTGTCGAAAGTTGCAAAGACTTCGTGCGGCGGGGCGCCCAGGTCTTCCTCTAGTTGTGCCAAGATTTTATCGATGGGTGCCGGACGGGCTTGGTCCTGCAGTTTTTCGAATTCAGCAATCCAGGTAGGACTGAACAAGTCGGGGCGAGTAGCGAAAATCTGGCCCAGTTTCACGAAAGTAGGTCCCATTTCTTCCAGAACTCGACGAATGCGTTCCGGTGGTTCCATACTGGTCAATTCGTCGATTTCATGCCAGTGTAAAACATGGCCTGCGCGCTCAACAAGACCAACAATGCCGAGTCGGCGGACAATATCGCCGAAACCATAGCGGATCAAAATCGAAGTGATTTCATGAACGCGTCCGAAATCTCTAGCGACGGAAAAGGTTTCCAATATCATTATGTTGGCATGCTGACGGTTAGGTGGCGGAAATGAATGTCAATATGGGAGAGGAATATCTCGGTAAGTTAATGGTTCATAATTTCAGTTATACTCATCTTAGATGAAAATTCGGCCTCGGGGTGCCCGTCAAAGGACGCCGTGAATACGTCCATGTAGGCTCTATGCCAGCTCCATGCTGGCAAAGCCTTTACCGAGCACCCCGAAGCCTCCTCCGGCACTGCCGAAATTTGAAGTGCGAAAGGTATAGCAGTTAGTAGATCGTTAACTTTTGCTTGATCTTCATGGCTGTGCCAGGTTCATTTACAAAGAACATTAATAACCGGGAGAGTCATAATTTTTGCAAAAGTTTCATAAGTCACCGGACGTTACTTTATCGGTCATGTGAATAGCAAGCCAAATCGTGTCGCTGTTTCGATCGGTCCATTCTACCCGATGTAAAGCATGCGCCGGGATTAATAAATAATCCCCGGGATTTAAAACAATATCTTCGGGGCGGTTTTTATAACGTAGTTTCGCTTGCCCTTGAAGGAGCAGTATCCACTCGTCCCAGTCTTGATCGTACCAATGGCCGGCTTTTGTCGAGTGATTCCTAGAGACGATCCGCTCGATGCGGACATGATCGGTTTTTAGCACGGTTTCGAAGAGCTCTTCGGGTAATCGATTTGGAATGTTTGAGAAAATATTGGAATAGATTTGGGACATCGTTAATATGACTTGAGTCAAAAAGCGATAAATATAGCAAAGGTGAAAGGGAAAAGAGGAAAGGTGAAAGATGAAAGATGAAAGATTCGCTGTTTCCCAAGCTCCTGCTTGGGAAACACTTGCGCGAAGCTCTAGCTTCGCGGTGCAAAAATTAATGTGGAGGCGGGGTAAGCAACCCCGATTTAAACGGTCAAGTCTATAATTTTTTTTTACCGAATGCCTCGAGGCCTCTCAATACGGTAATGCCAAAATTTGGAGTGCGAAAGGTGTATATTTTAGCCGTCGATAAATTTTAGGTGGAAGACTGAGCGCTAATTATTGTCGCTGATTTGAAGTTATACCTTTCGTACTTCAAATTTCGGCAGCGCCTGAGGAGGCGCCTGGGTGTTCGATAAAGGCTTTGCCAGCATGGAGCTGGCATAGAGCCTACATGGACGTATTCACGGCGTCCTTTAGCGGACATCCAGGCGCCGAATTTTGATCTACGATGGGTATACAACGATCGTCAACCAACACAGAGAGGTAGCATCATGAATTTAAAAGATATTGATTGGCAAGCAGGGTTTGACAAGAGTGTTGCCGGAACGCGATGGGCTTTAAGGGGCCTTGATAAGCTTAAGTGTATCGACTTTATCGCGCCGTTGTTGTTACGGTTTTATCTCGTTCCGGTATTGTGGATGGCTGGGTCGAAAAAATTCGCTAATTTTTCCGATACGGCGGCATGGTTTGGTGACGATCAGTGGGGATTGGGCTTGCCATTACCTTATTTGCTGGTATTCCTAGTAGCATTGATCGAAGTATTGGGGTCGGTTTTTTTGTTGATCGGATTCGGAGTCAGATTGATTTCAATACCGTTGATGATCGTGATGGCGGTGGCGGGAGTTTTAGTGCATCTCAAGAACGGCTGGCTCGCGATTGCGACCGGTTCCGGATTATTTGCAACCGATCGTACGATCGGTGCGGTAGAGCGATTGGAACAGGCCAAATCGATCTTACAGCAATACGGCAATTACGACTGGCTGACTGAAAACGGGGCCTTCGTCGTATTGAATAACGGAGTCGAATTTGCCGTAACTTACTTTATTATGTTGTTGGTATTGTTTTTTATCGGCGCCGGACGTTATGTCAGCATCGATTATTGGCTGGCGGCAAAATACTCAGAGGAATAGCTATGTTGATTAAATCCAAAACGGTCGTTTCGGAAAACGAGGTAACCGACCGGACGGTTTTCGAAGCACGCAGAAGCATTATTAAAGCCGCACTGACGTTACCTTTGGCGGTAGCATTACCGGGTGTTTCGGAGGCTAAAAACAAAATATATACCGATGTTCCGGTCGGGCCCTATTCGGCTGATCTTGAGCCGAATAAATTTGAAGATGTCGCCAACTATACCAATTATTATGAATTTTCGACCAATAAGACCGACTCGACTGTCCTGGCGCGGCGCTTGGTAACAAGGCCTTGGTCGGTGGCCGTCGAAGGCGAAGTCGAATCTCCCGGCGTCTACGATTTGGAGGATATTCTCAAAGCTAATCCCTTGGAGCAGCGTATTTACCGATTCAGATGTGTCGAGGCTTGGTCCATGGTTGTGCCGTGGATCGGCTTTCCTCTAGGGGCGATGCTCAAACAGTTCAAACCGACCTCGAAAGCTAAATATGTCGAATTTACGACACTATATAAACCGTCGATCATGGTCGGTCAGAAAAGTAGTGTATTGGAATGGCCTTATGTCGAGGGTTTGCGTATCGACGAAGCAATGCACCCTCTAGCTTTCGTCGCAACCGGAATGTACGACGACGTTTTGCCCAATCAAAACGGCGCTCCGTTACGTCTGGTCGTTCCGTGGAAATACGGGTTTAAGAGCATCAAGGCGATCGTCAAGATTCGCTTTCAAGAGCACATGCCGAAAACGGCCTGGAATATAAGCGCACCGCATGAATACGGATTTTTTGCCAACGTCAATCCGGACGTGTCGCACCCGCGTTGGAGTCAAAGCCGCGAACGGGTACTCGGCGCAAGTATTTTCACACCGAAACGCAAAACCGAGTTATTCAACGGGTATGGCGAAGCCGTCGCGTCTTTATATGCAGGTATGGATTTGACGAAGAATTTTTAACCCTAAATTCGAGATGAAGGATTGCAAGCGGCATTCCTGCTGCCAGCATCCTCGTTATGTATACTCGTAGATGAAAATTCGGCCTCGGGGTGCCCGTCAAAGGCCCAGTACCTAAATCCAGCACCTAAATTCCATAACCGATTGGCTATGTTTAATATCATGACTAATTTAGGTGCTGGGTGAATGTCGATTTTGCAGGAGCAAAATCGACCGAACATCCCGACGCCTCCGTACCTTAATGCCGAAATTTGAAGTGCGAAAGGTATACTTTTCGTTCCTTGATGTTTTCCGTTAAAAGGGCGGGCGTTACTATTAATGGAATCAAGGCATCTCGGCCGGGCGAGTAAACACGTAATCGGTTTTTTCGGCCTTGGCGTGGCAACCGGCGCATTCCTGTGCGAAATCGGCGTTTTCACCGTAAGGTTTCAGTTCCTTGCCGACCCAGCGGGCATAGCCCCAGCCTTGGGTCGCTTGGTATTTTTTGCTGTCTTTGATCATGAATTCGAAATGTTGCACATCGCCTGGAACGGTTGCGGCTTCCCACAACGGGTGCTGGCTGTCTTTCCAGACCAGTTTGGCCAGAATCGCGCCGTCCGGCCAAGGGTTGGTATTGCCGCTACGGGCGGCCTTGACTGCGATGCTGTTACCGAGGATTCCGCGCAACGAATTGTTGTCGGTCCGGTGCGCGACGCCGATGAATTGCCAGTTTTGATAGTTTTTCGGCATTTCGATTCCGTTCGGTGCGATTGCCGGTTGTTTGGTTTCGGCATAAACGCTGAAAGATATCGACAGGCCGATAACGATCGTTGAACACAGTCGTAATGGTAATGTGTATTTCATGGATTATTTCCTCTTCACGTTAATTGAAGCTGGTGGTTTTCTGTCGGTTGATTTTTGATGATCCTAAAAGGTATTTCACCATGAAGAGCATGAAGGACTTGAAGACGCAGTGTTTTCAATTTGAATGCGTTACTAATCATAAACAGCCTATGTCATTATTATTGCCGTTGGAGTATTGGCTTTGCCTGCACTCCAGCCCCCACCATTGTTTTGATGTTGTTCAGTCATTAAGCTGGATCTGAAAACGCTTTATTATTGCATTGAGTTTATCCATTAAGCGCATCTGTTCCATTGGGACAGTTCATAAAGCACTCAATTCTCTTCCCTTCATGCTCTTCATAGTAATCAAAAACAAGTTATAAACACTGTACTGCATTAGCACTCATTGGTAGTAAGCGGTAAGCTTATTCTGAATTTGCTGCCTTTGCCGACGTAGGATTCTACCTCAATCTTACCGTTGTGGTTTTGGATGATTTTATAGGATAGCGATAAACCCAATCCGGTTCCTTGGCCAACCGGCTTCGTCGTAAAAAATGGGTCGAAAAGTTTAGAGCGGATTTCTTCAGGAATACCTTTGCCGGTGTCTTCGATTTCAATCCAAATGCGGTCTTTTTCGGTCCCGGTTCTGATATAAATAGTGCCGAATGTTTCGATGGCGTGAGCCGCGTTGACCAATAAGTTCATGAAGACCTGATTCAACTGTGCGCCAATGCATCGATAAGATTCCAGTCCGGTATATTTCTTGACGATTTTTGCTTTGTATTTGAGTTCGTTTTGAATGATATTCAATGTAGCGTCGATGCCGGCTTCGATGTCGAATAGTTCCATTTCCTGCTTGTCGATCCGGGAGAAATCTCTAAGATCTTGAACGATCTTACGTGCGCGCGTCGCCCCTTCGATCGATTCGTCGACAAGATCCGGCAAGTCGGTTTTTAGATAATCGATATCGATTTTTTTCTTGAGCCGATGGTAAGCAAGAACTTCGCTGTTATCGGCGGGCAGTTCTCGAGCAAGCTTTTCGGCGGTCTCCGAAAATTGCAGGATATCGTTCAGATATTGTTTCAGACTATTCAGGTTGGAAAAAATATAACCTAACGGATTGTTGATTTCATGTGCGACACCGGCTGCCAGTTGCCCGATCGAGGCCATTTTTTCGGATTGGATTAGATGGGCTTGGGTTTCTTTTAGGCGTGCATTCAGCCGGACTTGTTCGTTTTTCTCAGCTTCCAAGGTTTTGTTGGCGTCGAGCAACTGCTGCGTTCGTTCCTCGACTTGTTCCATCAATAATTGATTGATGCGGGCGATTGTGATTTCGGCATTCTTTTGATTGGTAATATCCATGCCGCAGCCCATGAGCCCAGCAAAACTGCCGTTTCTTCTGATTCGCGGGACGCCGGTTTCCAGTATCCAGACAATACTTTCATCTTCTCGACGCAAGCGGTACTGAATTTTGAATTTTTTTAAGTCGGATGCGGCATGGGTATAGGTATCCGAAACTTTATCCCGATCGTCGGGATGAATCCTATCCAACCATTGCGAATGGTTGCCGGAGCCTAAGGGGATATTGAATTTTTTATGCCGGTAACGATTGCAGAAGACTGGAATGTTTTTGGCATTGGAAATCCATATCAATGCCGGTAAATTATCGGCCATTTCCTTGAAGCGGTCTTCGCTTTCCCGTAAGGCCGAATAGAGATTGCTTTGCATGATAATGCCGGCTTGGTCAATCTTGGTCGCATCTGAAATCGGTTTGCCGAGAATGCGGTCGGCCATTTTTTTATCGGTGCCGAGTATGTGCCGGTATAGCCAATCGAATAGAAAATCCAAAAGGTGGTGTAGCAAAAAAGAGGCGTTGTCCGGTTTCTGATTGCGTGCTTCGACGATGGTTTCGACAAATTGTCGATGTTCGTTCTTGTGCGATGCGAACAATGCTTCCTCGAAGTCCGATTGTTGCATCAATTTTTCTTCTTCATCGAAATGATAGCGTGTGTAATCGATCAAATCGTCGAGAAGTTCGGTGATTGTATCGGGAGCATGGCCTAAGGCTACGGCTTCGTCGAGACGGTTGATCAGATCTAAGAGTCGCCGGTGCTGATCGTCGACGCTGGCTATGCCTAATTTAAGACTATCGTTCCAAGTTAAAATGTTGTCCATATTACTCCCTTTATACTCAAAAAATGGTTAACTTTATGAAGGTATGGGGTGTGGCTAGCGAGGATGTCGGCAGCAGGGAGCTGCCGCCAAGCCCCCATGGATGGGTTTACGGCGTTCCTCGATAGACACACCCCATACCTTTTATTCTTAGACGGTTTTTCAATCAAAAGGGAGTAGTTGAATCGGGAAAGATATTGAGAAGGGGCCAATTTAGTATTCTCTCATTAGCGTATAGCCCGTATTTTTCGGTTCCCTCGGTCCTCCGTGGGAACACCCGTACCTTGGCTACCGAGGTAAGGTCGGTATGCATCCTCACTCTAGGATTGTTGCAAAATATGCTGTGCGAGCTATATGTCGCTTTGGCTTTTTTGAAGTATAACCTAAAGTTGAATTATTTCGTTCGTTTGGCGTAGACTGGCGAAAGCGTATAGACGGCAATTCGTTTTGCGAATGGCGGCTATACTTGCTGTTTTATTCATCGGTCGATTTTCCCCAAGGTCATGGCTCAATACGACGAAAGCAGTCAAAAACTGACGATCAAGCTGGTTTATTACGGCCCGGCCCTCAGCGGTAAGACGACTAATTTAATGCGTCTGCACGATATTTTAACGCCCGATATGAAAGGCGAGTTGATGATCATGGAAACCGCTGACGACCGGACCCTGTTTTTCGATTTATTGCCGTTGGGTTTTCGCGCGCCGTCCGGTTTGCTGATCAAATTCAAGGTTTACACGGTGCCGGGACAGGTAATACACGACAGTACGCGCAAGGCCGTGTTGTCCCGGGCCGACGGCGTCGTGTTCGTTGCCGATTCGCAGCGGACGCAAAGCGTCAATAACGGCGAATCGTTTGAAAATTTAGCCGCGAATGCCGCGCGTGTCGGGCTCGATTTTCAGCAATTGCCGTTGGTCGTGCAGTTCAACAAGCGCGACTTGCCGGCAATTTTGAGCGAACAGGAAATCATGGCGCGGTGGGAAAAGGCGCCGTGGCCGGTTTTGTTTAGTTCTGCATTGACCGGCGAGGGCATCATCGAGACCTTCAGGGCTTTATTGGCGGCCGTTTATCGAACCTGCGACCGGTTGTACCGCTTGCAATCGGATCATGGTCTCGATTGCGATAGCTTTATCGCGCAAACGTTGGGCGGTTCATTATCATCGGCAAGAGGTTGAGACGATGTACGACTTTCAATCGGGGGGCGATTTCGAACGCGATTTGAATCTTGACGAGCTCTTAAAAGGTATAGACAAGAGCCGCTTGATTTCGGCATTGAATGTCTTATTGGACACGACGGTCTGCGTCGTGGACGATTCAGGCGCAAGCGTAATCGGCGACAATAGCTCGAAGACGGTTGATCGGGTGCCCTTGCATGGCGAGTTGGAACCTGTCGGTTTTTTGCAGACACGAACCGCCGTCCCGCCCGAGCGTTTGCGTGCCGGGGCCGATCTGATGCAGTTGATTTTGCGCTGCAATGCGCGCTATTTGTTGGCATCCGATATTCATCTACAAACTCAGCGCGACGATTTCGAGGAATTGCAGCGCAGAAACGTGGCCTTGCAAGCGTCCGAAGCGCGCTACAAAAAACTTTCCGAAAGTTTGGAAATCCGCGTCAAAGAGCAGGTTCAAACGATCGAAAAGGCGCATTTGAAGCTTTATAGAAATGAAAAGCAAGCTTCGGTAGGTCGTCTGGCGGCCGGTGTCGCGCATGAGATCAACAATCCGTTAGGCTTCATTCGCAGCAATGTGGCTACCGCCGAATCCTATCTGGAATCGTTTTACGAATTCAATGCGTTGATCGATAACGGGACTTCATCGAAGGAATTACGTAAAGTCTGGAAAGAGCGGGAATTGCCGTTATTACTCGACGATTTCAAGGATTTGATGAATGAAAGTCTCGAAGGTCTCGATCGTATCGCTAAGATCGTTATTGCATTGAAGGGTTTTTCTCGTATCGATCAAACCGAAACCGAACGAGCCGATATCGATACGATCGTTCGGCAAATCTGCCAGGTTGCCGAATCGCAATGGCAACAAAAGGCGAGACTCGTTTTGGAGCTGTCTTCGGAAACGCCGATTCAATGTCAAACCGCGCAATTAGGTCAGGTTGTATACGGGTTGCTGGGTAATGCGGTGGATGCGATCGAAACAACCGGCATTATTCGTATCCGCACCGCTGTCCGAAACGGGGTTGTCGTACTCGAAGTTCAAGATAACGGGCGTGGTATTCCGGAGAAGGTTTTGCCGCATGTATTCGAACCGTTTTTCACGACCAAAGAGGTAGGACAAGGGACGGGGCTGGGCTTGACCGTTTGTCACGATATAGTCAAGGAGCACGGCGGCACGATCGAAATCGCGAGCCAGGTAGGCAAGGGGACTCGGGTAAAGGTTAACTTACCTGTGCAGAACGCTATTCAGTAATCTAATTGAGTCTTAATAATGTCGTTTTATGCCTCATTGTTTACCGGTGGCCAAAATACCGACGCCACGGACGAGCAAAACGATACGCAGCAAGCATCCAAGTCGTACGGTATCTTACTGGTCGACGACGAACCCAACGTACTTAGTGCGTTACGGCGCGTGTTCCGTCAGGAGAACTACCGCGTCGAAGTCGCCATGTCCGGCGACGAAGCATTACATACACTCGCGAACGGTCAATTTCAACTCGTTATTTCCGACTATAAAATGCCGGGTATGAACGGAGCCGAATTGCTACGGCGCGTCAAAATGCTTCATCCCGACATTATTCGGATCATGTTGACCGGCGAGGCCGATACCGGCGCGGTGCTCGGCGCGATCAACGAAGGCGCTGTCTATAAATTCATTCTCAAACCCTGGAATAACGACGATTTGCGTATTACGGTCGGCTTGGCGTTGGAACAGTACGACCTGATCGAAAAAAATAAAAAGCTCCAGCACGACAATGTTAATCAAACCAAGGAGATTAAGCGGCTCAGCAAGTTGGCAGTATCCGATAGCGCCCAAATTGCGATCATGCTGCATAAAAAACAGTTGCTCAGCGACCGGCAGCTGCAAGAGTTATATAAAATAAAGCAAACTCGCAAAGATCCGATGCTCAAATTGATATTGGAGCGCGACTGGGTGGCCGAGAAAACGATTCGCAGCATTTTACGTAAGGAACTGCTTATCGAAGAAGTCTCGCTGCCGGAATTTCAGGTCAATCCGAGTGCGGTCGAACTGCTGCCTCGTTCCGTGTGCGAACAGCATTGCGTATTGCCGTTGAAAGTCGATCAACGCCAATTGTTACTGGTCATGGCCGACCCGCTCGATATGGGGCTGCAGGCGGAATTACGCTTCATGACCGGCCTGACGATTGAGGCCGTGATGGCCGACATTGCCGCGATCAAGAAAAAAATCAATGCCGTTTACGGCGACGAACCGAGCTTTGGCGATATTGAAACCATTGTTTCGGCCCTCGATCCGTTCGAAACAATCGAAGTCGTTATCGATCATGAAGACGATATTTCGCTCGAACAATTGCTGCAGGAAACGGCCGAACCGCCGGCAATACGCTTGGTTAATTCGATCATCATCGAGGCGATTCGTCTAAAAGCCAGCGATATTCACATTCAACCGCGAACGAAAAGCATTGTCGTTCGTTACCGGATAGACGGTATATTGTTCGATAAGATATACATCCCGAATCAACTGCACAATCAGCTGGTTTCGCGTATCAAAGTCATGGCGGAGATGGACATCACCGAGCGCCGTAGGCCTCAGGACGGGCGTATAACCGTCAAAACACCGATGCGTATCGTCGACCTTAGAATTTCGACGCTGCCGGTCATCAACGGCGAAAAGGTCGTGATGCGAATTCTGGACAGGAACGCACAGATTCAAAGTATCGATAATCTTGACGTAGCGAATTCCGAACGGGAGAAATTACTGCATCTGATCAACAAACCGCAAGGTATCGTACTCGCGACTGGGCCGACCGGCAGCGGCAAGACGACTACGCTCTATGCTTTACTGCAGCACGGTGTGACGCCGACTAAAAACTATCTCACGATCGAAGAGCCGGTCGAATATTTTCTCGATTCGGCCGGCCAGGTCAATGTGCGAGAAAAGATCGGATTGACTTTTCCGATGATATTGCGCGCGATTTTACGGCAAGACCCGGATGTGATTCTGTTAGGAGAAATCCGCGATTTCGAAACCGCCGAAGTGGCGTTTCAGGCGGCTTTAACCGGTCATTTGGTGTTTTCGACGCTGCATACCAATTCCGCACTGGCGACGGTGGCAAGGTTGATCGATATAGGCTTGAAACCGTTTATCGTCTCCAGCGGACTGGAAGGCGTGATCTCTCAGCGCTTGGTGCGCAAGCTTTGCACACATTGCCGGGAGGCCTGCGCGCCCGATCCCGAAACGATGCGCATGCTTGGTCCGTTATTCAATGTAAACGCGATCGAAGTCTACCGAGGCAAAGGGTGCGAAAACTGCAGCAATACCGGCTATCAGGGCCGGGTTTGCTTAATGGAGATATTGGCGCTCAATGAAGCCATGCGCGATTCGATAACCGCACAGGCCAGTTTCAGCGATTTGAGAGCCTTGGCGGTTGAAAACGGCTATCGAACGTTGATTGAAGATGCGTTCGATAAGGTAGTCGCGGGTACGACGACCTGTGAGGAAATATTGCGCGTTCTCGGTCCGCAGAGCTTATCCTGAGTCGTGTTTCGAAATAAAGGGCTACGATTACGATATACCCGTCGTAGATCAAAATTCGGTGCCTGGGTGTCCGCTAAAGGACGCCGTGAATACGTCCATGTAGGCTCTATGCCAGCTCCATGCTGGCAAAGCCTTTATGAACGCCATGGATGGCGTGAATGTCGATTTTGCAGGAGCGAAAATCGACCGGACACCCAGGCGCCTCCTCTGGCAATGCCGAAATTTGAAGTGCGAAAGGTATAATTATTAACCTAGAACAAGCATTTCACCGTGAATATCATCTTGCAATACGTCACGAACTTCATGTGCTTCATGGTTGAATTACCGAATTTAAGTTTATAGGAGTTTATATTATGGCTGAACCCGAATCGCCATCGGAGCGTGTGCTCTTACTCGTCGACGACGAAATCAATATCGTCAAAGCTTTAAAACGGTCCTTGCGAAGAGATGGCTATCAGATTTTAACAGCCAATAGCGGTGCCGAAGGATTGGAATTGTTAACCGGGCAACGCGTAGGCGTTATCGTTTCCGATCAGCGCATGCCGCACATGACCGGCGCCGAGTTTTTAAGCGAAGTCAAAGTTTTGTACCCCGACACGATACGCATCATGTTGTCCGGCTACACCGATTTGGAGTCGGTCACCAATGCGATCAATGAAGGAGCGATTTATAAATTTTTAACCAAGCCGTGGGAAGACGATTTGTTGCGGGACAATATCCGCATAGCGTTTGAACATTATGAAATGGCTTTAGACAATCGGCGTCTGACTGCCGAGTTGCAACGCGCCAACGAGGAGCTCCAACAATTCAACCTGGAATTGGAACGCCAGGTCGAAGAAAAGACACGAGAAATTATACGCAATGTCAATTTGCTGCAGGTCTCGCAAGAGATCCTCGAGCATTTGCCGGTGGCGGTGATCGGTATCGATGAACAAGGCATGATCGCCGTCGCGAACCGCGAATCGAACAAAATGCTACTCGGATCGTCGGTTAGCGGACTTGTCTGTTTGCAAGCAAGCAAGGTAATGCCGTCGGAAGTCATGGGTTGGGTAGATCAATGTTTCGGCGGTGTTTTACCGGATAATAATGCCGCACGGATTTTAACTCTAGGAGGCGTCGAGACGACCGTTTCAGTACGGGCGTTGGGCTATTCCAGCGGCGCTAGAGGTGCTATTGTTGTGTTAACCCAGGTTTAACCCAGCTTTAACAAGTGTAGTGCCTACCGCCTATGCTATTGAAATATAATAATTAAAAATCATGCCAAATTTAACTTTGTAGTGCCATAAAATTAATTATTGCATATTATTCAATAACCTATTGACGCGCAATGTTAAGGCTGGGTTAAGTCATGATCTCCAATGATTTCGGTTGCCGGTTCAAAGTTTGAGCCGATCTCGCCGGAAGAGCATTGCTACAAACCACGCTTGGTATGAAAACGCCTGCAAATTACAAACCCGTAGGGTGCGCTGCGCGTACCAAAACCGTGCCCGGGCGGTTCGAATAGACAACGAAGTTTGTCAGTGATCAAGAATGCCTATAGGTTTAATAATCCCCCTGGCCGGGATGTTTTGTTAAACCATTAAAATCGTGAATTTTTGTCAAAAGATGTAAAGAATTGAGGTATAAGAGGCTAAAGCAAGTTTTGGAGACGCTATGCTGTTCAATGAAAATAAGCAATTGCAATGGATCAGCGAATTGTATCAACTGGGTCAATCCGGTTCATTCCAAGAAAATTCCGGTCAAGGTTACCGGGATATCCTTCGCTTTATTTTGGAAGGGTTCGGTGCCGATACCGGTTCTTTGACCGTGCTTGACAATGAATGCTATGTCATCAAATCCGGAATCGGATTGCCTGAAGAATATATTGGACGGTCGATATCGGATCAAAGTGCCGTCATTCGCTGGGTATTGGATAACCGGCGCGCATTATTGCTCAAAGGTAAAATCGATCAAGATCCTCGCTTCAAGAATCATGGTCCGAGATCCGGTTCGCGCATTCCGGCGGCGGCCCTCTGTTGGCCTCTGATTTCGGGACAACGCTCGATCGGTACGATTTGCGTTAACAAATTAAATGAACCTTCGGCATATACCGAAGCGGATCTCGAAAGCGGCCAATTAATGGCCAATACGATCGCGCTGGCGATCGACAATATGCTGCTTAACATCGATCGATGCAAGCACATTCAAGAGCTGGTCGGTGCTGACCGCCAGTTGCAAATTATCCGGCGACGCTATGAAGAGTCTGAAAAACGTTTGCATGACATCCTAAATTCATTGGACAGCGTAGTCTGGTCGATGGAGCCCGGTACATTGAAACTCCTCTATTTGAACGATGCGGCCGAAGACATTTCCGGCAGACCGGTCCGGGATTTTTTCGAAAGTCCGGATTTATGGTTGTCCATCGTTGATCCTAAAGATAAACAAAACGTCGAAAACCGGTTAGCCGATTTACCTACGATCGGTTCCCGGAAGCTTGCCTACCGCATCATACGTCCCGATGGCGAACAGCGTTGGTTGTATCAATCGATGCGTTATGTTCGCGATGAAAACGGAGAGCCGCTACGTATCGACGGTATCACGGCCGATATTACCGAACATAAAAAGGCCGAGGATTTGCTAAAACAGCGTAATACGGAATTACAGCAAGCATTGACACAACTTCAAGAGCTGCAGCAGCAATTGATGCAGTCGGAAAAAATGTCGTCGATCGGTCAATTGGCGGCCGGTGTCGCTCATGAAATCAACAACCCGATCGGCTACATCAATTCCAATCTGACATCGTTGAAAAACTATATAGAGGACATACTTGAGCTTGTGGAAATGTATGAAAATCTCGATTCGGTTTGCGGCGATGCGGAACGTATCGGTTCGCTACAGGCATTTAAACGGCAGATCGACTTGCCTTTTTTGAAAGAAGACGTACTCGACTTGTTGAATGAATCGCTGGAAGGAGCCGAGAGGGTCAAAAAAATCGTGCAGGATCTCAAGGATTTTTCTCACGTCGGTGGAGACGATGACTGGCAATGGGCGGATTTACATGCTTGTTTGGATAGTACGTTGAATATCGTGCATAACGAGACCAAATACAAAGCTGACATCATCAAAGAATACGGCGATCTTCCTCGGGTTTGGTGTTTGCCGCATCAACTGAATCAGGTGTTCATGAATTTATTGGTTAACGCCGCGCATGCCATTGAAGACAAAGGCACGATCACGATTCGTAGCGGAACCGAAGACGGCGGACGGGTTTGGATAGAGATTACGGATACCGGCAAAGGCATTGCGCAGGAGCACATCAATAAAATTTTCGATCCGTTTTTTACGACCAAACCGGTCGGTAAAGGAACCGGTTTAGGGCTTTCGGTTTCGTACAACATCATCAAAAAACATGACGGCGAAATTCGATTGGACAGCCGCGCCGGCGAAGGCACCACGTTTCGGATCGTGTTACCGGTTGAACGTAATGAGCCGGGTAAATGAATGCCGAGCTCACATCAGCTCTTTCTCAAATTGCTATTTATTCCTTTCGCCGACAGACTCAGGGCGAACGGTAATTTCAGCTTATTAACTGCTCTTTGTAGGATTAAAGCACGTAGCCCGTATGCAGCGTAGCGGAATACGGGAATGGCGTGGTTCCGAACTTCCCGGATTGCGCTACGCTCCATCCGGGCTACGCTGTTTGGACTCGCCGAAAGCAGTCGGTAGCGATTTAGCAACGGGGATATGCTTAGGACTTGGTCGTAAATAACCCTCAACAAAGCCCATAGTTCCAGGACGTTATTTATCAAGAAATCCTTAGCTTGATGCGTATGGGCCGAGCACTCTGAGGCCTCCTCCGGCACTGTCGAAATTTGAAGAGCGAAAGGTATAGACAACTGTTGGAAGGGGGCGTTGGCCCAATTGACAGGTGTCGGCAAGCATACCCCGTACCCTGTTTGATTCCTACTTCCTTTTGATTGAAAAATCGTCTTAGAATGAAAGGTATGGGATGTGTCTATCGAGGACCGCCGTAAACCCATCCATGGGGGCTTGACGGCAGCGTTCCCTGCTGCCGACATCCTCGCTAGCCACACCCCATACCTTCATAAAGTTAACTAATTTTTGAGTATAAAGGGAGTAAATTGGGAATTGCTGGGGAAAATATCAAACAGATGAAAAAATCCTTCCAAAACGTTATAATCCGCTGCTTTTTTCATCGTTCCGGCTTTATCATGAATATTACCGCAATCTATCCGGGCACTTTCGACCCCGTGACCGCCGGGCATCTGGATTTGATTGCTCGGGCCGCTAAACTTTACGATAAAATTATCGTTGCCATCGCGGTCGGTACGACAAAAACACCCTTATTTACGATCGACGAGCGTGTCGCGCTGGCTAAGGCGGTGACCGAAGCGTTCGAAAACGTATCGGTTATCGGGTTTAGTAATCTATTGGTCGATTGCGCCAAAGAACAGGGCGCCCATGTCATCATTAGAGGTCTGAGAGCGGTTTCCGATTTTGAATACGAATTTCAATTGGCCGGCATGAACCGGCGGCTTTCACCCGATCTTGAAACGGTCTTTTTAACGCCTGCCGAACAATACGAATTCATATCGTCGAGCATGATCAAGGAAATCGCGCGTCTCAATGGTGACGTATCCAGCTTCGTGCCCGATATCGTTAAACAAAGTTTGATCAAGAAATTTAGTCAGGAGTAACCATGGCCCTTATTATCAATGACGAATGCATCAATTGCGACGTGTGCGAACCGGAGTGTCCGAACGGCGCGATTTCCCAAGGCGAGGAAATTTATGTCATCGACCCGGCTTTGTGTACCGAGTGCGTGGGGCATCACGATCTACCGCAATGCATCGAAGTCTGTCCGGTCGATTGCATCGATAAAGATCCGGAACATACCGAAAGCAAAGACACGCTATATCAAAAATATCTCAAATTGACCGCGTAGGCTAAGGATACGGTAAAAATCCCTCGAGAGTTTATCGTTCCCATGCTC
This sequence comes from Methylotuvimicrobium sp. KM2, assembly GCF_038051925.1. Taxonomy (NCBI): domain Bacteria; kingdom Pseudomonadati; phylum Pseudomonadota; class Gammaproteobacteria; order Methylococcales; family Methylococcaceae; genus Methylotuvimicrobium; species Methylotuvimicrobium sp. KM2. The sequence continues at coordinate 1,365,479 of NZ_CP150634.1, forward strand.
TGCGCTTGCCGTTATACACATAAACCTAAATTCGGCAGTTAAACCATGAAGCACATGAAGTTCATTAAGGATTTCTGGAAATTACCTAAATCTTCTCGCTAACCTTTTTGGTGAGCGAAAGCTTGATTCATACGCGTAATAAGTTATTGAATTAACTTCCTATTCTTCATGATCTTCATGGTGAAATGCTTTTTCTAGGATAAATCTACCTATTGTGCAAAAAGTAGCGACCGAGCGCTAGGTTGCCGTGTCGTCCGAAAAGGCTATTGGAGTATGAGCGTTAGCGGCTTCGATAGTCGCGACGAAGGCTTCGCTCCCACAGCGGGCGGCGGATGCTCTGTGGGAGCGATCCCCAGATCGTCCCTCACCTAGCGTTAGGTGAGGGAAGGTCGAGGGTGTTAAGTGACAATAAAGGGTATCGAGGTCACATTGGCTAAGATTGCAAAGGATAATTTATGATTTATGTATAACGATGAGTGCTCTGCGTGGGAATGCATTCCTGGACGCTCTGCGTCCCCGGTGCCGAATTTTGATCTACGAAGAGTATAAGCATGCCGCAAATACGACTGACCACGCTTAACGCTCGGTACATCCATAGCGCGTTCGGGCTGCGTTATATCTTCGCCAATTTGGGAAAACTGCAAAACGACGCCGAAATACTCGAATTCGGCATACAAGACCGACCGATCGACATCGTCGAAAAGCTTTTGCAGAATCGTCCGAAAATCATCGGTTTTGGAGTTTACATCTGGAATGTCGCCGAAATCGGCTCGACCTTAGCCTTACTCAAACAAATCGCACCGGAAATCGTCGTGATCCTAGGCGGACCCGAAGTTAGCCATCCACCAGATTTGCCGCCAATCGCCGATTTGGCCGACTACATCGTCACCGGCGTCGGTGAAATCAGTTTTCGCGAATTATGCAAAAAAATCCTAAATGGCGAAGCCCCCGACGAAAAAATCATAGCCGGCGTCGAATCGCCGCTCGAGAGCTTGGTGTCGCCTTATCCCTACTACAACGACGAAGACATTAGTAACCGCATCATCTATGTCGAAGCCTCGCGCGGTTGTCCGTTCAAATGCGAGTTTTGTCTCTCGGCGCTCGATGTCACGGCCAAGCCGTTTGCATTGGATCGCTTCTTAGGCGAAATGGACATGTTGTATCGGCGCGGTGTTCGGCATTTCAAATTCATCGACCGGACCTTCAATTTAAAAATTGCCGTAAGTGTTGCGATACTGGAGTTTTTTCTCGAACGCATGAGCGACGACTTGTTTTTGCATTTCGAAGTCATACCGGATCATTTACCTGATCGGCTCAAACAAGCGCTCGAAAAATTCCCGCCCGCAACGCTACAATTCGAAGTCGGAGTGCAGACCTTCGACCCGGCCATTCAACGGCTGATCAGTCGCCGTCAGGATAACGAGAAAACCAAAGAAAACCTGCGATGGCTCAAGGCAAACACCCATGCGCACATTCATGCCGACCTGATCTTCGGTCTGCCCGGCGATACGCTGAACAACTTCGCGGCTAGTTTCGACCAATTAGTGGCTTTACAACCGCATGAAATTCAGCTGGGTATCTTAAAGCGCTTGCGCGGCGCGCCGCTCAACCGGCATAACGAAACCTATCGGATGCGTTACAATCCCGAACCGCCCTACAATATCCTCAGCACTCGCGATATCGACTTTAACGAAATGCAACGCATCAACCGTTTCGCGCGCTATTGGAACATGATCGCAAATTCCGGTCGATTTGCCGAAACCTTGCCTTTGATACTGGCCGATGCGCCCTTCGAACGCTTTTTGCAATTAAGCGATGCCCTATACGAACTCAGCGGCAGCACCTGGAAGATAGCGCTACGGCGTTTATTCGATCTATTATATCGAGTGATGACGGAATCGTTGGCGATTTCTGAGGTAGATGCGAAAAATGTTCTCGAAGCGGATTACCGAAAAACCGGCGAAAAAGGCCTAGCGTCGTTTATGAAAGCCGAAGGCTATGGCAAAAAAAATGCCTCCGGCCAACGTCAGGCCAATAAGCGCCAGCGGTCATTTGAATAAGGATTTCGTGTAATTCTCTTTAATTCCAATAAATAACTTGCCAAATTTAAAAATGTGTTTATAATATCTCAAATCAATCGCGGGGTGGAGCAGCTTGGTAGCTCGTCGGGCTCATAACCCGAAGGTCGTAGGTTCAAATCCTGCCCCCGCTACCAGATTAAAAAAGCCCCTTTTGGGGCTTTTTGTTTTTTGGGCGTTTGGATCGTTGGTTGTTTAACGAATATAGACTTTAAGGAAGAGCCATTGGCTCTTTTTTTATGTGCGTAAATAAGTGAGGAAAAATGAAGCAGGCACCTGAGCATTTGGTTAATTTGATTCAGCCGATTGTTGAAGGCTTGGGTTATGAGTGCGTCGGGATTGAATACAATCCGCATCCTCGTAACGGCTTATTACGAATTTATATCGACAACGAGCAAGGGATTTTAGTGGAAGATTGCTCGAAAGTCAGTCATCAGGTCAGCGGGATGCTCGATGTCGAGGATCCTATCCAGGGTAATTATCAACTGGAAATATCATCTCCGGGTGACGATAGACCGCTATTTTCTGTCCAACAATTCGAGCGCTTCATTGGGCACATGGTCTCGGTTAACTTATTTAAACCGATTGAAAAGCGACGCAAAATTTCAGGCGTAATCCAATCAGTCGACAATGACACCGTGTTTCTCCAGGAAGGCGACCGGGTTTACGAGATTCCATTTCAAGCGATGAGTAAGGCGCGACTGGTGCCTGAGTATTTAATCAATAAAGGAGTGCACAGTGGCAAATAAAGAAATTTTATTGGTAGTGGATGTTTTTTCGAATGAGAAAGACATCGATAAGGAGATCGTTTTCCAGGCGGTCGAGTCCGCGCTTGAAGCGGCAACGATAAAACGCTATGGTAACCAGATAAAAGCGCGCGTTTCGATCAATAGAAAAACCGGCGATTATACGACGTTTCGCAGATGGGAAGTCGTCGAACCGGATGATGATTTCGAAAACGGTCTCGAATTTCCCGATGCCCAGATTTTGTTGGACGATGCGCGGCAAAAAAATCCCGACATCAATGTTGGAGACTTTTTCGAGGAAGAAATCGAGTCGGTCGAATTCGGACGAATTGCCGCTCAGACCGCTAAACAAGTGATGATTCACAAGGTTCGCGAGGCCGAGCGCCGCAAAATAGTCGAAGCTTATACCGATAGAGTCGGCGAATTAATTACCGGCATCGTCAAGCGTATTGAGAAAGGCAGCGTTTACTTGGATCTTGGCGGGCATGTCGAAGCCTACATCGCCAAAGAAGATATGATCCCGCGCGAGTCGTTTAGAATCGGGGATCGGGTCAGAGGTTATCTTAAATCGGTTCGCTCGGAACCGCGCGGCCCGCAATTATTTGTCACCCGCGCCGCACCTGAACTGTTGGTAGCGTTGTTCCGTTTGGAGGTTCCCGAAGTCGGCGAGGGCATGATCGAAATCAAGGGTGCGGCCCGAGATCCGGGTTCGAGAGCCAAAATCGCGGTCAAGGCAAACGATCCTAGACTCGATCCGGTCGGCGCCTGCGTCGGTATGAGAGGCTCACGCGTTCAAGCGGTATCGAACGAGCTAGCCGGCGAGCGTATCGACATTATTTTATGGCATGAAAGCGAGGCCCAGTTTGTTATCAATGCAATGGCGCCTGCCGAAATCGAATCGATCGTAATCGATGAAGATAAGCACAGTATGGACTTGGCGGTTAGTTCGGATAATTTGTCTCAGGCGATAGGCCGAGGCGGTCAGAATGTTCGCTTGGCAACCGAATTGACAGGGTGGGAGCTGAACGTAATGGATGCGTCGAAAGCGCAAGAAACCAGCGGTGCTCAAGCCAATATAACCAAACAATTATTTATCGATCAATTAGGCGTCGACGAAGAAATCGCTACGATTTTGGTCGAAGTCGGATTCGATTCGATTGAAGAGATTGCTTATGTTCCGGTTAATGAAATGCTGGAAATTGAAGAGTTTGATAAAGAACTGGTCGACGAATTAAAAGGTCGGGCAAAGGACGCGCTGTTAATTAGTGCAATTGCATCGGAAGAAAAAATCGAGACGGCAGAGCCTACGCAAGAACTGCTGGAGATGGAAGGCATGGATGAGGCCTTGGCTTATGAGTTAGCAGGCCAGGGCATCGTAACGTTGGACGATCTCGCGGATCAGGCGGTTGATGATTTACTGGATGTAACCGGTGTGGATGAAGAAAGAGCGGCAAAATTAATCATGAAAGCGCGTGAGCGATGGTTTGCCGAGGACCAGGGCGAATTAGGATAGGGGGCAAAATATGAGTGATAAAACAGTAAGGCAGTTAGCGGAGGTCGTGGGTATACCTCTAGAGCGATTATTAGAGCAACTGAAAGAAGCCGGATTATCCGTGCATGCCCCTGATGACGTAATTAGTGAAGACGAAAAAGTTAAGTTGCTGGCTCATTTACGTAAGCGGCACGGTAAATCGACAGGGGAGACGGATGCCGCTCCGAAACGCGTAACGTTAAAGCGTAGGACGGTCAGCGAACTGAAGCAAAGCAGCGCTCCGGGCAGCTCGGCAAAAACCATCAGTATCGAAGTTCGCAAAAAGAAGACCTACGTTAAACGTACTGAAGTCGCGCCCGTAGGTGATGAACCGAAGGAGTCGGAAGAAATCAAAAAAACAGCGGAACAGATTCAGGCAGAACCGACGCCGGTAAGCACCGAGCAGCCGCCGGTTAGCGCTGTAACGGAAGAAAAAGCGGTCCAAGACGAAGAAGAATTATTCGAGCGGGAGCAGCCGGTTGACGAAGCAGCTACGGCAGAGGCTTCTCAGGATGATATTGGCGTAGACGATTCCGAAGCGACCGATAAAGAAGCGTTAACCGAAGCTCAAGCCATTGAGATTCGCAAGGAAAGCGAGCGAAAAGCCAGACTTTCAGAAACCGAAAGAAAAAAAGAGGAAGAGAAAAAACGTCGCCTCGAAGCTGCGGTAGAAAGAAATGCCGAAAAAGTACGGCAATTAGCAGCAGCCAGAATGGAAAGTCAAAAGAAAAAAAGACAAGGAGGACAAGTTGCCGGGAAAGGTAAGAAAAAAGGCAAACAAAAGGACAAGAGCGCTGCTCAGGCCGATTTGAAGCATCAATTCGAGAAGCCGGTTGCGCCGGTCATCAGGGATGTTACTATTCCTGAACATATTATCGTTTCCGATTTGGCGCAAAAAATGAGCGTCAAGGCCGCCGAAGTCATCAAGCAATTGATGAAAATGGGCATGATGGCAACGATTAACCAGAGTATCGATCAGGAAACGGCGGTGCTGCTAGTCGAGGAAATGGGTCATAAAGCCATCATGCAAAGCGATGACGATTTGGAAGCCGAAATTTTGGCGGCTCTGAAGGAAGAGAGTAGTCAGGAAATGTCTCGCGCACCGATCGTTACCATCATGGGGCATGTCGATCACGGTAAAACTTCCTTGCTGGACTACATCCGTGAAACTCGCGTGGCGGCTGGTGAAGCGGGCGGTATTACCCAGCATATCGGTGCTTATCAGGTTGTTACCGATCACGGTTCGGTAACCTTTTTAGATACGCCTGGACATGCTGCATTTACCGCGATGCGTGCTAGAGGCGCGGAATTGACCGATGTGGTTATTGTCGTGGTCGCGGCGGATGACGGTGTCATGCCGCAGACTAAGGAAGCTGTCGAACATGCGCGTGCGGCTAATGTGCCGATCATCGTCGCGATCAATAAAATCGATAAGCCGCAAGCCAATCCGGAAAAGGTAATGCAGGAAATGTCCACGATCAATGTGGTGCCCGAGGAATGGGGCGGCGATGTGCAGTTCATCAAGGTTTCGGCTAAAACCGGCGAAGGCATCGATGATTTGATCGAAGCGTTGATTTTGCAGGCCGAGATTCTGGAATTGAAAGCACCCTCGGACGGGTCGGCTTCGGGTATCGTTGTTGAGTCCAGGCTGGATAAAGGCCGAGGGGCGGTTGCAACCATCCTGGTGCAGCGCGGCATGCTGGAAAAAGGGCAATTCGTTTTGTGCGGTCATGAATACGGTCGTGTCAGGGCAATGTTTAATGAGAATGGTAAAGCCGTTAAAGAAGCCGGCCCGAGTACCCCTGTTGAGATTCTAGGCCTGTCGGGTACCCCGAATGCCGGCGACGAATTTTTGGTCGTGCAAAACGAGCGTGCGGCGCGCGAATTGGCCGAGCATCGTGAAGATAAGAGCAAAATCAGCCGTATGGCCGCGCAGCAAGCCGCTAAATTGGATCAAGTGTTCTCAAAAATGGCGACCGGCGAAACGGCTAGTTTGAACTTGGTGATTAAAACCGATGTTCAAGGTAGTTTGGAAGCCTTGCGCGAATCCTTGATCAAGCTGTCCTCGGATGAAGTCGAGGTTAAGGTCGTTTATGGCGGTGTTGGCGGCATCAACGAAGGCGATGTCAATTTGGCATTGGCTTCCGGTGCGATTTTGATCGGCTTTAATGTTCGTGCGGACACCGCCGCGCGTAAATTGATCGAAGAAAAAGACGTCGATCTGCATTACTACAGTGTGATTTATCAGGCGATCGATGAGGTGAAAAATTCGATCAGCGGCATGCTGGCGCCCGAGATCAAAGAGACTATTGTCGGCTTGGCCGAAGTTAGGGATGTGTTCCGTTCGCCGAAATTCGGTGCGGTGGCTGGTTGCATGGTTGTCGAAGGTTTTGTCAAACGTAACTTGCCGATTCGCGTATTGCGTGAAAACGTCGTTATTTACGAGGGGCAGCTGGAGTCGTTACGCCGCTTTAAGGATGACGTTGCAGAAGTTAAAATGGGCATGGAATGCGGTATCGGCGTTAAAAACTATAACGATGTCAAAGTCGGAGACCATATCGAGGTTTTCGAGCGCGTTGAAGTGAAACGGGAGTTATAAGCGCCATGGCCAGAGAATTTAGCCGTAGCGCACGGGTTTCGTCCCAAATCCAAAAGGAGCTGGCGCTGATTTTACAGCGAGAGTTTGACGTGAAGCGGGTAGGATTCGTTACGGTTAACGAGGTTGTTATCAGCAAGGATTTGGCTGTTGCCAAGATCTATGTCACGGTGCTTAATGCCGACGATCAAGGGAAAAAAGATAGTATTAAGTCTCTGAACGATGCGACGCCCTTTATTAGAAGCGAATTGTGCAAGCGCATGCGCTTGCGCAATATACCGGAGTTACGCTTTTATTATGACGATAGCTTTGAGACCGGTATGCGCGTGGCCGAATTATTGAGCGAATCTAAGGATAAAAAAAAGGATTGAGCGAAATGGCAAAGCGTAAAAACGGGCGCGATATTCACGGAATATTGCTGCTCGATAAACGCCTCGGTGTTTCGTCGAACAGAGCCTTGCAGGAAGTCAAACATTTGTTCAATGCGAACAAGGCCGGGCACACAGGCAGTCTTGATCCTTTGGCATCGGGATTATTGCCGATTTGTTTCGGCGAAGCGACCAAGGTTTCCGGATTCATGCTCGATGACGACAAACGTTATCAGGTGGTTGTTCGTTTAGGTGTGGTTACCGATACCGGAGACGCGGAAGGTCGGGTGATTAAAACGCGTCCGGTACCGTCTCTATCCGATGATGAGATTCTGGCTTGTTTGGAAAACTTCGTAGGCGATATCGAACAAGTGCCGCCGATGTATTCGGCGCTTAAGCTCAACGGCAAAAAACTTTATGAGTTGGCCAGACAAGGCAAGTCCGTCGAACGCAAGGCTCGTCCGATTACAATATACAAAATCAAATTGTTGGATCGTCAAGAGACGCTTCTGACGTTGGATGTTTGGTGTTCGAAAGGCACTTATATCAGAACCTTGGCGGAAGATATCGGCGAGCGTCTCGGTTGCGGGGGGACGGTTATCGAGCTTCGCAGGCTGGCATCCGGCCGTTTTGTCATTGACGAAGCAAAGTCGATCGAGCAATTGCAGGAAATGAGCGAAAACGAACTGACGAATTGCTTGGTTCCGGTCGATAAACCGATCGACTCGATACCTGCCGTGGATTTGTCCGAAGAACAGGCAAATTTAATCAAGCAAGGACAAAGTTTGACGCTTAAAAATTCGTTGGAGGGTCCTGTGCGAATGTACACGGGGCGGCAATTTTTAGGTTTGGGCGAAATGTTAATGGATGGTAAACTGGTGCCTAAAAAAATATTTAATATGAGTCCTTCTTAATATACTTCGCGCGGCCACATTTTGCTGTTACCCAAGCTCCAGCTTGGGTAACCTGTTCGGGAAGCTCTAGCTTCCCGATAATCAAGGAAGATTAAACGAGCGAGTCGGAGTTGATTGAGAATGTCCGAAGGTTGTGTCGGTCTCTGGAAGCTCTTGCCCTGAGCCTTTCGGCTGCGCTCAGGAGAGCCTTGTCGAAGGCTTGCCCTGAGCTTGTCGAAGGGGGAGCTTCCGGGGTGTGTTTCCTAAGCTGGAGCTCTCGCCGTTATACACAAGTATTGGTAAACTTCCTAAACAGAGGTCATCGTATACCTGGAAACGGTGCTGTTTAATAAATCTGCGGATATTGAACATCAGTGGCTTCGAAATCGCGACGAAGGCGTCGCTCCCGCAAGGGGCCGGATGCTCTGTGGGAGCGATCCCCAGATCGCGATTTCGAAGTCGGGAACGTTGGGCGAAAAAAGATGGTATCGAGGTCTCATTGGCTAAGATTGCAAAACCGTAATTTTTGACTTATGTATAACGATGAAAGCTGGAGCTTGGGAAAGAGCATGCATGAATCCTTCTTAATATACTAATTTCCAAATAGTTTTGTTTCTGCACCCTATTGCGGAAACACATTATCCTGGCATCGAAGTCGGTGCTTTGTATTTTTATTAACAATATTAATCTTATAGGGGTTAAACAGAAATGCCATTTACCGCGGAACAAAAAAAAGCAGTCGTTGAAGAATATCGTTTGAGTGAAACCGATACCGGATCTCCGGAAGTGCAAGTCGCATTGCTGACGGCGCACATTCTTCATTTGACGCCGCATTTTGCCGAGCACAAAAAAGACAATCATTCCCGCCGCGGTTTACTGCGGATGGTTAATCAGCGCCGCAAGTTGTTGGATTATTTGAAAAAGAAGGATATTAACCGTTATCGGTCATTGATCGAGCGCTTAGGATTGCGTAAATAATAATAAAAAAGAACGGCCTGAAATGACTTTCAGCGCCGTTCTTTCATTTGTAAGGATTTGGTCATAAATAACGTTCCTATTTTTGGAGGGTTCGGTTGCTCGATTGGCAGGTGTCGGCGGCAGGGAAAGCCGCCGCCAAGCTTACAAGGACGTATTCACCCAGCACCTAAATTCCATAGCCTTTTGACTATGGTAACTATCTTGCATAATTTAGGTGCTGGGTTCACGGCGTCCTGCCAGGCGAGTTACCGCACCCTCGACAAAGCCCATAACTCCAGGAAGTTAATTTTCGCGAAATCCTAAGTAAAGCAATAAACCGATTTTGATAACAACCCTTAACCTATAGGAACCGTATAGTGAATCCGATTCGGAAAGAATTTCAGTATGGCGAACAGCTCGTTACACTGGAAACCGGTGAGATAGCTCGTCAGGCGGACGGCGCTGTAATGATCGACATGGAAGGAACCACCCTTCTAGTGACAGTCGTTGGAAAAAAAGAAGCAAACAGCGGCGGAGATTTTTTTCCATTGACTGTCAATTATCAGGAAAAATCCTTTGCCGCGGGTAAGATTCCAGGCGGCTTTTTTAAACGAGAAGGCCGGCCGAGCGAAAAAGAAACGTTAACCTCCCGCCTTATTGACCGTCCTATCCGCCCCTTGTTTCCGGATGGCTTTACCAACGAAGTTCAAATTATCGCCACCGTTCTTTCACTGAATCCCGACATCGATCCTGAAATTCCTGCCTTGATTGGAGCTTCCGCAGCGTTATCGATTTCAGGGTTGCCCTTCAACGGTCCAGTCGGTGCGGCTCGAGTCGGTTATAAAGACGGCCAATATTTATTGAATCCGACACCTTCGTTATTGGCCGAGTCGCAATTGGAATTGGTTGTTGCCGGTACCGAACATGCGGTGCTGATGGTCGAATCCGAAGCGCAATGCTTGTCCGAGGAAGTGATGCTCGGCGCCGTGTTGTTCGGGCATGAACAGATGCAAACGGCAATTACAGCGATTAAAGAACTGGCCGCGATGGTTAACAAAGCGCCGATGGCGTGGCAACCGGCGGCTGCTAACACCGAGCTGGAATCTTTGGTGATAGCTGAAGTGGAAGCCGGAATTAAAGCGGCTTATCAAGTCCCTGAAAAACTGGTCAGACAAGAGCAACTGAAAGAAATTCGAAATGCTGTTGTCGATAAGTTGACGGCTGATGAGCAATATAGCGAATCCGACATTCGCGGCATCATCGAAAATCTCGAAAAGAAAATCGTACGCGGCTCGATTCTTGAAGAGGGCAAGCGTATCGACGGCCGAGACTTGAAAACGGTCAGACCTATTTCAATTCGTACCGGCGTGTTGCCGAGAACTCATGGTTCGGCGTTGTTTACCCGCGGCGAAACGCAGGCCTTGGTTGTCGCGACCCTGGGTACCGAACGTGACTCACAGGTCATCGATGCTCTGGAAGGCGAATACCGTGAAAGTTTCATGCTGCATTACAACTTCCCTCCTTATTGTGTCGGTGAAACCGGTTTTGTCGGTTCTCCGAAACGCCGGGAAATCGGCCACGGTCGCTTGGCAAAACGCGGCGTTCAAGCGGTATTGCCGAACATGGATGAATTTCCTTATGTTGTGCGCGTCGTTTCCGAAATTACCGAGTCGAACGGTTCAAGTTCGATGGCGTCGGTGTGCGGCAGTAGCTTGGCGTTGATGGACGCGGGCGTGCCTATTAAGGCGCCGGTTGCGGGTATCGCGATGGGTTTGATTAAGGAAGGCGATCAATTCGCAGTCTTATCCGATATCATGGGCGATGAAGATCATTTGGGCGATATGGACTTTAAAGTCGCCGGTTCAGAGGAAGGCGTGACCGCGCTACAGATGGATATCAAGATCGACGGTATTACTGCCGAGATCATGAAAACCGCACTCGAGCAAGCCAAGCAAGGCCGCTTGCACATTTTGGGCGAAATGAACAAATCGCTGTCCGAGACTCGCGGACAAATGTCCGATTATGCGCCGCGCATTATTTCGTTCAAAATCGATCCAAGTAAAATCCGCGAAGTCATCGGTAAAGGCGGTGCAACGATCCGCAGTATCACCGAACAAACCGGTGCCAGCATTGATTTGACCGATGACGGCGTCGTCAAAGTCGCTTCGGTCGATAAACAAGCCGGAGAAGAAGCACGTCGTTTGATCGAGGAAATTACCGCGGAAGTCGAAGTCGGAAAAACCTATGAGGGCAAGGTTGCCCGATTGATGGACTTCGGCGCATTCGTGACGATTCTGCCGGGTAAAGACGGTTTAGTGCATATCTCTCAGATTTCGGACGAGCATGTCGACAAGGTTAGCGATAAGCTATCCGAAGGCGATGTCGTCAAAGTCAAGGTGCTGGAAATCGATAGACAGGGTCGTGTCAGATTGAGCATGAAAGCTGTTGATCTCGAAGAGTAATTCGTAAGAAAAACTGACGAATTGAAAAGGGCTCGAACGGGCCCTTTTTTATGGCCTACTGAATTGCCAAGGTTTCATTTAACCCAGCCTTAACATTGCGCGTCAATAGGTTATTGAATAATATGCAATAATTAATTTTATGGCACTGCAAAGTTAAATTTGGCATGATTTTTAATTATTATATTTCAATAGCATAGGCGGTAGGCACTACACTTGTTAAAGCTGGGTTAAGGGTAAATTCATTTGCCAAGGCGATGAAGGCATCGCTTCTACAGAGCATCCGGCCCCTGTGGGAGCGATCCCCTGATCGCGATTTCAAGGCCGAGAACACCAAGTCACATTAACCTAAAAAGAGCAGTTGAGAGCCTCAAACTACCGTTCGCCCTGAGCCCTTCGGCTGGGCTCAGGAGAGCCCTGTCGAAGGGTGAACGGTAGTTTGAGGCTTCACCAAGACGGTGAAGGTGTTGTAGACCCTTCATGGTTCGACTTTACTCAGCACGAACGGTTTACAACACATGCCAACTGCTCTTTTCAGGATTAAATGGCATCGAGGTCAAAAAGACTAAAATATGCTGTTACCCAAGTTCTAGCTTCCCGTCAATCCAGGAAGATTGAACGAGCAAGTCGGGGTTTTCCTCGTTCCCACCGCTCCAGCGTGGGAATGCATACCGATCTTGCCTCGGCTGACAAGGTATGGGTTCCCACGGAGGACCGTGGGAACCAGAAAGACGGTATATCTACGACTTATGTATAACGGCGAGAGCTGGAGCTTGGGAAAGAGCGTGAAACGCGTGATTCCGCCAGGGGTTGGCGGAATCCAGTGCCAGAGATGGCAATGCGTAGCTTCTTCACATCAATATTAGTGCATACCGAGTCTTTTTTATTCCGGAAATTCATTGGTTAGTCGTTCCGGGCCTTGCTCCAAATGATCCGTTTGCTTTTCAATTAAGCTCAGGCGAACGCTAATTTGGCGTGTTCAATCGGGCCTGTTTAAACAACCTTAAAAATGGAATGCAAATGATATAAGAAAACTAGTCTTTATCATTTGTAGTGAATATGGGTTGTGACATTGCGTATTATCATTAATTTTCAATTTCTTACGCTCGCCAAATGTTAAGGTTGGGGTAAGCCAAAAGACAGGTTTTGCGATTCAAGTCGGAAAAACCGGATCATTCATGCCATTGCTATTTCCCTGAAAATGGCGTAAAAACTAAGCTCCATCGTTGATGGTAGCTAGGCCAGGACAACTTTGTCCATTTTATTGTCCGGATTAAAAAACTCAGTAGGGGTGTTAATAATAACTCAAGATTTCCGCTACTGATTCCTGACAAGAACAATTTGTATATTTAGGAGAGTCACATGAGTAAATCTTTAAAAATCGCTTTATTTTCTGCGCTGTCGTTAACTGCGGTAGGCGTTGCTCAGGCCAATGATGTTTTTAATAAAAATTGCGCCGCATGTCATGCCGGCGGTAAAAACGTCATGAATCCGGATAAAACTCTTTCATCGGAGAGTTTGGAAAAAAACGGCGTGAATTCTTTGGATGCAATCAAAAAACTGGTTTCTGAAGGCAAGTCCCCAATGCCGGGATTCGCCTCGACTTTGAGTAAAGAAGAAATCGAAAGCGTTTCGGCCTATGTGCTGGAACAGGCTAAGAAAGGCTGGTAATTGTCACGAAGGCCGGGGAAAGCATTAGCGCGCCCCGGCCTATACTTACAGACACCCTTTCAAAATCGTTCAAAGAAACAGTTTTTGAGGCAGCGACGCCACGTTTCCACCTATCAAACCGATTATTTAAGTGATTCATATATTCAGGATGCGAATCGGTTAGAGTTTCGCAAGTATTCCTGAGTTACCAAGCCTAGAAATGGTATGCGGTGCGTATCCTGCGGCTCGCCGAATTTTGATCTACGACGGGTATAAAAGCTGGATAAGGGCATAAGTTGAATCTTGCGTAAATATTCTTAATGCTTTAGATTGCCGTCTTTCTGGACTTTCTTTGTTTCGTATGGACCCGAGATTCAGAGAAAAGCTGTTTTCGTAATTGGACGGAATTAGTATTTCCAGACCTCTACTTCATTACCCAGGCGGAGCCCGTGCATTCTTTATATATCGTTGTCGATCGCCTGGAAGATTGGGCGCCTTATTATCCGAGCAGCGACCTTGTTACGGTCGAGGCTTATCTGACATTGCCGGAAAGTAAAAAAGCCGGTAAGACACAAGTAATCAATCTATGCCGAGATTATGATTACCTCGGCACCGGTTATTATTGTTCGCTGTTGGCCGAAGCGCGCGGCCAACGGGTAATCCCGTCGATTCGCAGCATCAACGATTTGGCCAATCATCATTATTACCGGCTTTACGATAACAACCTCGATAAATACCTGGGTAAACATCCGTCAGGTTACGGACAACCCGATACGGAATATTTCGGTATAAAAATATTTTTCGGTAAAGTGTCTTATCCGCCGCTTGAAAAATTGGCCAGGCGTTTGTTTGAGCTCTATCCCAGCCCGATTCTGAATGTCGAATTCAAACGGGGCGAACGTTGGGAAATCGTTGGGATTACGCCGGGCAATCTAGCCGAATTGAATGAAAACGAACAAAATCAATTTGCGGAAGCGATCGATGCCTACAGTCGTAAGATTTGGCGCAAACCTCGTTCGCGTAAACGGTTTCGCTTCGAAATGGCGATTCTCTACAATCCGCAAGAGGAGTTTCCGCCGAGCGATACGAAAGCCCTGAAAAACTTTATCAAAGCGGGTAATGATCTGGGTTTGGATGTCGATCTGATCGATAAAAACGATTTCGCGCGGCTTTTGGAGTACGATGCCTTGTTTATCCGCGAAACTACAGCGATCGATCATCATACTTACCGTTTTGCCAAACGGGCGGAGAGCGAAGGTTTGGTGGTGTTGGACGATCCCGATTCGATTCTGAAATGTGCGAATAAGGTATTTTTGGCCGATTTATTGAGTGCGCATGGTGTTCCGACGCCGAAAACGCAGTTGATCATACGCGACAAGCCGCTGGATTTCGACGAATTGGAACAGAGCTTCGGTTACCCTCTCGTACTCAAGATTCCTCATGGTTCGTTTTCGCGCGGCGTGGTCAAGGCGCATGGCCGCGACGAGTTGGAAAACCAATGCCGCGAATTATTCAAAGAGTCCGCCATATTGCTGGTGCAGGAATATGTGTTGACAGACTACGACTGGCGGATCGGTTTTTTGAACAACCGGCCGATTTATGCTTGTAAATATTTCATGGCGCGCGGGCATTGGCAGATCTACAACCATAGCAGCGATAAAGCCAAAGGCAAAAGCGGCGGCTTTGAAGCGCTGGCTGTCCGCGATGTGCCGAAGGATGTCGTCAAAACCGCATCGAAAGCGGTTAAGCTGATCGGTGACGGGTTATACGGTGTCGATATGAAACAAATCGAAGGTCGTAACGTGATTATCGAGATCAACGATAATCCGAGTATCGATAGCGGTGTCGAGGACGATTATTTAGGCGAGGATTTGTATCGCATCATCATGGAGGAGTTTGTACGCCGATTGGAACGTAAGCATAGTGCTTATGCTTGAGACGGGATAGAGTGGCTTCGATAGTCGTGACGAAGACGTCGCGTCCATAAGCTTAGAAGAATCATTTCACCATGAAGAATAAGAAGTTAATTAAATAACTTGTCATGCGTTTGTATAGGGCTTTCGCTCAACCAAAAAGTTAGCGGGAATGTCTAGGTAATCTATTGAAATACTTGATGAACTTCATGTGCTTCATGGTTAAACTGCCGAATTTAGGATAAGGTATGTTCTGTGGGAGCGATCCCCAGATCGTCCCTCACCTAACGCTAGGTGAGGGAAAGCCGGGTGCGTTAGGTAACAATAAATAATGTCGAGGTCGCAATAGCTAAGAAATATGCACAAAATAACTTTACGAAACAGTAAGCTTTGTGGAGTTTTAGTGAATCGCTTAACATGAGACCGTAAACCCAGCACCTAAATTGTCTCAGACAGTAGCGTAGCCCGGATGGAGCGTAGCGCAATCCGGGAAACTCGGAGCCACGCCATTCCCGTATTCCGCTACGCTGCATACGGGCTACGTGCTTTACTCCCTTTTGACCGAAAAAGCGTATAAGAACGAGAAGGTGTGGGGTATGCCTAGCGAGGATGTCGGCGGCAGGGAGCCGCCGTCAAGCCCCCATGGACGGGTTCACGGCGCTCCTCGATAGGCATACCCCATACCCAACAAAGTTGAACGATTCTTCAGTAAGAAGGGAGTAATAGCAACTTGGGAAAGAGCGGATATGGGTTGGCTGTTTTTAGCTTGATGCGTATGGATTCGGTAGGAGCCGAAATTGGTTACGCGCAACGTACCCAACGCGTCCCTTATTATTTTCAGCAAACCGGATGAGTACATTATGCCGAGTAATTACGACCTAGAAAGCTTTTCCACAGACTATTTCGACGCACGCGAAAAGTTTCTGTCCGCCTGCTCCAGTCAGCCGGGGCATTTGAGGCGTTTTCAGCATTCATTGTTGGCCGGCGACAATCAACCGTTGTCGACCGAGGTGTTTTGGCTCGGTGAAAAACAGGTTAGTAAGGTGTTGGTCATTATCAGCGCTACCCATGGCGTCGAAGGTTTTTGCGGTTCCGCGGCGCAAATCAATTGGCTCAGGCATGCACCGATGCCCACTGGCGATACCGCCGTGTTGTTCATTCACGCCTTGAATCCATTCGGCTTCGCCCATTTACGCCGCGTCAACGAAGATAATGTCGATTTAAATCGTAACTTCATCGATTTTTCCGATAGGCCCGTCAATCTCGGTTATCGAGAACTGGCCGATGTGTTGCTGCCGGAGCATTGGTCCGACGCGAACGAAAAAAGTGTATTGCAAACAATCAACGATTACCGAAAGCTTTACGGCCAACGCAAAACCGAGGAAGCGATCAGCGGCGGTCAATACGAGTATCCGCAAGGCTTGTTTTATGGCGGCGCTACTTCCACTTGGTCGAGACAAGTGGTTGAAACCGTGATGCGCGAATTCGATTTGGCGAATCGGCAACGAGTCGCGGTGGTCGATATCCATTCCGGGCTTGGACCCTATGGTTATGGTGAAGTTATTTCGGATCATCCGCCTGGCTCCAAAGCTGCGACATTAGCGAAACGTTGGTTCGGCGACAGCGTCACCGAGCCGGCGCTGGGGACATCGACTTCGGTACCTAAGCTGGGCTTGCTCGATTATGCCTGGCATAAGGCTCTGGGCGATCGCGGCTGTTATATCACGTTGGAATTCGGCACCTATTCGCTCGATATGCTGTTTCAGGTGTTGCGTAAAGAAAATTATTTTTGGCACAGAGATCCGGAAACAAGGCAGCTCAGTCATCCGATACGGCAGCAAATTCGGGATTATTTTTATCCCGATAAGAGAGACTGGCAGGAAATGGTGCTGTTTCGTAGTGAGCAAGTGTTAACGCAGGCGCTTGATGGATTGGCGGGTAATGACTGATTCTGCGGGCGCCGAAGAAACGCCGAAAATCGTGTTTCGTAGCGCGGTCAAAAATGACGTTCGGCAATTATTGGCGATTGAAAATGCTTGTTTTACGCAGGATAAATTAACCTCGCGTAATTTTCACTGGATGCTGGAAAGAGCCAATGCCGATATCATCCTGGCCGAAATCGAAGATAAAGCGGCGGGATATGCGCTGTTGCTGTACCGCAGAGGCGCATCGTTGGCGCGGCTCTATTCGTTCGCGGTGTTACCCGAATACCGCGGACTCGGTATTGGTGTAGGCCTGCTCAATCACTCGGAAGCACGCGCCCGAGAGCGCGACTGCGTGTATTTGAGGCTTGAAGTTCGTCCCGATAATCAACAAGCGATCGCGTTATACCGAAAACAAGGTTATCGGCAATTCGATACCAAAGAAGATTATTATGAAGATCACAGCGAGGCGCTGTGCTTCGAGAAACGAATCATCTATCCGCATCCGGAAACCCGCCTGACCGTGCCGTTTTATCGGCAAACGACCGATTTCAGCTGCGGCCCTTCGGGCTTATTGATGGCGATGGCGGGACTGAATCCGGACATCGAATTGTCGCAGGCGCATGAACTGCAAATTTGGCGCGAATCGACGACGATTTTTATGACCGCCGGGCACGGCGGATGCGGACCTCACGGCTTGGCGCTGGCGGCTTGGCGGCGAGGGTTCGCGGTCGATGTGTATTTGAGTCAACAAGACGTGTTGTTTATCGACAGCGTGCGCAGTCCCGAAAAACGCGAAGTTATCAGTCTAGTGCAAGAGGATTTTTTGCGCCAGCTCAAGCAAACCGACGTGCGCATGCATTTCGATAAAATCACGCTCGAGGGATTGACCGAGCATCTGGATGCCGGTCATATTCCATTGATTTTGATCAGCACTTACCGGATCAATCGCAACAAGGCGCCGCATTGGGTAGTCGTGACCGCGCATGATCCGCACTTTATTTATTTGCATGATCCCGATGTCGATACCGAGCAGCATGCCAGCGAAGCGGACAACTTTTATGTGCCGGTGCCGAAAGCCGAATTTTTGGCGATGTCCCGCTTCGGGCGCAGCCAGCTCAGAGCCGTCGTGATCATCGCGCGGCGTGAATGACTAGAGGACTAGAAGAAAGTTATGACCAACGATCGCCCAATCATGCACTGTTTAACCGTTTGCCTTGCGCAATCCTTCGATTTTCCGGCATTGCGCGAGAAAATGTTGATGTCGGGACGCGTCAAGGCGTTTAGAAATGCCTTGGTCGTCGACTATAAAAGCGGCTGCTCAATCGTATTCGCTTACGGCGTCGCCGTGCATTGGAACGTGAGTTTGGACGAGCAACGCAATCTACATGATTTATTACTAGACTTCGCGATCAAGCCCGATGCCGAGCCGCAGGAAGACAATTTCAGCTACGAAACGAACTCCGAAAAATACCGGATACAAAGCGATCATATCGAACTGATCGACGCCGATCAGATGGTGCTCCTGGCAGTGTCCCATGCAATGGCTCAGTCGATCAAACTGGCCGCATTCGAAAGCCATGCGATCAATACGATACGCGAAACCAGTCATTTGCCCGAATCTTTGGCCAGGGAAGGGAAGATACAACTCGGCAGAAAAGCCACAGCGATGATCCGAGGGCAATTATTTCTGACCAAGAGCGATATCATTTTGAATTACGACCTGCTCGATACGCCCGAGTTTTTCTGGGAGCATCCGGAGTACCAGAGCATTTATTCGATGGCGGCCAATTACTTGGAAATTCAGCCCCGCACCGAAGTCTTGTCGAAAAAACTCGAGACGATACACGAATTGTTGGAAATGCTGGCCGACGAGCAAAAACATCAGCATTCGTCGTTTCTCGAGTGGATCATTATTTATTTGATCGCGGTCGAGATCGTGATGTCTTTAGTCGACAGGGTTTTTTGAGGCGTCGGCAAGAGCCTTTATCCTAGAAAAAGCATTTCACCATGAAGATCATGAAGAATAGGAAGTTAATTCAATTACTTATTACGCGTTTGGATAGAGCTTTTGCTCACAAAAAAGGTTAGCGAGAAGATTTAGTTAATTTCTTGAAATCCTTCATGAGTTTCATGTGCTTCATGGTTAAGCTGCCGAATTTCATTGTTCCCACGTCTTGCGCCCATCGTTATACATAAGTCAAAATCGACCGTTTTCCTCGTTCCCACCGCTCCAGCGTGGGAATGCATACCGATCTTGCCTCGGCTGACAAGGTATGGGTTCCCACGGAGGACCGTGGGAACCAGAAAAAATGACATATTTGAACGCAGCTTAGGATTCTGTGAAAGTATCCAATATGACGAATAAACCATGAAGAACATGAAGAGTTAGGCTATAGATTTTATAGTCTTTTCTTCATTGACTTCATGTTCTTCATGGTGAATAAATTTTTTATGATGTATTAATAGTTTCCCAGTCTCAAAGGGTATGGAGCTAAGCGCCTTTTTGATCTTCACTGAAAATCGGCAAGGATTTCAGCAATGCAACTACGCCGAAAATCACGGTTGCATAGATCAAGGTCGATTTGATATAGGCCGGGTAGAAATTCGCCATTTTGCTCAGTTTTTCAGACCAGTCCAACGCATCGTGACGGCCGGACAACAAATAGAAGCTGAATTCGGAAATCAAAAACGCAAGCGTCGTTGCCGCGAGCAGAATTGCGAATTGTTTCAATAGCACCGAAGGGTTCGACTCTTTGAATTGGGCGCACATCTTGCCGCCGAACCAGACTGCGGCATAGGCCGGAATCAAAAAGACATAGGCCGGTGAAACGCAAAAGCTACTGACGCCGAAGAATTGAATCACGACTAAATCGATCAATGCCGCTTCGGCCAATAAAACGGCAAAAAACCGGTTGCCGCCGAACCAAAACCCGGCCAGAAAAAATACTGCCAAAGAGGCGTCTGGGAGTTGAAAAGGCGTGCCGATATGGCTAGAACGCGTGGCCGCCATCAACAACATCAGAGCGATCGCGCCGGGTTGAATCGGTAGGTTTTGGACAGTTAAACGTTGTGCGATATTCATCGTCATTTCTCCAGGAAAATTAAGTTTTAGATATTATAGCGAATCGAAACGAAAAAATTACGATCGGCCGTGTTGTAGGTATCGACCAATTGGTATTGTTTATCCAGCAAATTATTTAATTGAGCGCTGACGGTCCAATTTTTATTGATGTGATAGGCCGAGCGTAAATCGATGGTCGCGTAACCGTTGACTTTAGTCGTATTATCGGCATCGTCGTAGCGATAGCCCTCGGCTAATAGGAAAGCACCGACGTCGACGGGCCCGAACGATCTGGATAGATCGAATGATAACATTCTATCGGTGCGGCGTGGCAGACGATTATTCGTTTCGCGGTCGACCGGACGGAGCAAATTCATGCCCAATTTGGCGTTCCAACCGAAAATTTGCATGCCGATTTCGGCTTCGAGACCGTCGATTTGGGCCTTGCCGATATTTTCGGCGGATAAGTTAAACGTTACCGGATCAAAGACATTGACGATCAAGTTATCCAGGTCGGTATGATAAGCGCGAATCTCCCACTGTAGCCAGTCATGGTTGCCCGCGAGTCCGACCTCGACCGATTTCGATTCTTCGGCCATCAAGTTGGGATTGCCGAATCCAGGCCAATAGAGTTGGTTGAAACTCGGGGCCTTAAAGCCGTTGCCGAAATTGGCGAATGTACTGATGCCGTAATCCCAATTGGAACGCCAGCCGATGCTGCCGGTGACGAAATCGCCGAAGGCTTCGTTTTCATCCCAACGAATCGAACCGTTCAGATGATGGTTGTCGAAGAATCGTCCGTGCCATTCGCCGAACACGCCGACATCGTAACGCGATAGCTCGGTGTAATCGGTCGTGCTATTCGCTTCATCCAAACGGTAATCGGCCCCGAGCGTCAGTTGATGATCGTCCGACAATTTAACCGCATTTAACCAACTGGCATTCCAACGCGTGCTGTCGAAACGGCTGAAAAACGAGCCGTCAGGCGCAAAATTATCGTTATCGTCTCGGCTTTGCCCTAACCGTAAGGTCGAGCGCCAATTGTCGATGACGTCGATAGCGCCACTCAGACCAATGACTTGATTGACGAATTCCATTTTATTCGGCGTTCCGTCGAAGTCGTTGCGACCTTCCGAGCGCATGTAGCTGGCTTCCATCTCGGCATTGTTATCGAAGCGGTGGCCCAAGCGCGCATTGAGTCCGGTATTGTAGAAACCGTCTTTATCGGGCTCATCCACCCCGAAAAAACCGGTAGTCGGTTGTCGCGCATCGAAGCCTTGCGAATTGAAATGCGACGCGCCGAGGGTATACCAACTATTTTGATAACGCCCGCTGATCGTGCCGGAGGCCTTGGCGGTATTAAACGAACCGCCGCCGGCATCGATCGTGATCGTCGGTTTTTCTTCTTGTGTGCCTTTACGGGTGAAAATTTGGATAACGCCGCCCAAGGCTTCGGCGCCCCAAAGGCTGGACTGCGGACCGCGAATGATCTCGACGCGTTCGATTTGATCGATCGGCAATAGTTCGAATGGCGAAGTGCCGGAGGTGACCGAACCGAAGCGGATGCCGTCGACGAGTACCAACACATGGCCGGAACCGGTGCCGCGTATGAAGACGCTGGAATTTTTACCGTATCCGCCTTGTTGCGTGATATCGAGGCCGGTCGAGCCTCTCAGCAATTCCGGCAAGGTATTGACCTGAAGGCGTTCGATGTCTTTCCGCGTATATACGGTGCTGGCGGTTGCCAGATGGTCTTTGGGACTGTCCGACCGAGTTGCCGTGATCAGCATTTCGGGTAAATGTAACGGCGTCTCGTCCGGAGTTGAGTCGGCCAAGGCCGAAATAGGGAAGCCGGTGAATAACAGTGGGCTTAGATAGAATATTCGCATGATGTCCTCTGCGCCGCCCGCGCATGAAAGGTTGTAAAATTACAACGCAAGGGCGTGCGGCGAAAAGGCGGAGCATGGCTCGACCGTTTCGTTAACAGCCCTCCGCTGTATCGAATCGCTATCGGGCCGGTCTCCGGGCTTATAAGTGGCCATTGGCCTGAATCATCGCCTTCCCATGTCATTGCACACAGTGGCAAATTGATGATTCTTTACTTATCTACCGTTGCGGGGGCAGCGCCGGCATTGGTTTGATAACCTGACCGGCTTCCCGTTTAACCCCGCCCTAGAATCGATTTGTCGATTCTAGGGCGGGGCACCTGAAAGCAAGGAGGGCATTATAGGGATTTACCGGCTGAATGCAAGTGGAAGAAAAATAAGGGGGGGGTGATTCAATGGCTTATGTTTCCCTAAAAGGTTATTTAACATTTTAGATGCGTAGAGGCGAAGCCGAATTCCATCGTTGCAAACCGCCGCGACTCTCCCATTGGACGGGTTTCCGCTTCGCTACTACCCTACACCGAGGCTCACGCTCGTTCCCATGCTCTGCGTTCATCGTTATACACAAATATCGGTAAACTTGCTATTCCCTTTTGATTGAAAAATCGTCTTAGAATAAAAGGTATGAGATGTGTCTATCGAGGACCGCCGTAAACCCATCCATGGGGGCTTGACGGCAGCGTTCCCTGCTGCCGACATCCTCGCTAGCCACACCCCATACCTTCATAAAGTTAACTAATTTTTTTGAGTATAAAGGGAGTAAACAGAGGTCATCGTATTCCTGGAAACGGTGCTGTTTGATAAATCTGCGGATATTGGATATCAGTGGCTCCGATATCGCGATCTGGGGATCGCTCCCACAGAGCTTCCGGTCATTTGTGGGAGCGACGCCTACGTCGCGATTTTCGAGGCCATTGCCGCTCAAAAAACCGCAAGTCTGATAGGACGACGCGACAATTCGACAAGGGCGCTTGTTTGCCGACCCACAGCGCCGAATTTAGGTTTATTTCATCTGCAATTTTAACCCTGCGCTGCAAAAAAAGACGCGATCGCAATGCCGGCCCATCAATTGCGCGGCCTTGCCCGATAAATCGATGAATTGCCGGGCCAAACGACTGTCGGGGATGACGCCGAGGCCGACCTCGTTATGAATCAAGACTAATTCGGCGGGAAGCCGCAACACGGAGTCCAATTCTTGAAGGATGGCGGATTCGGGAATTTGATGATACAAGGCATTGTTCAGCCACATCGTCACGCACTCGACCAATACCGGACGGTTCAAGCCTTGCAATGCGGCGAGCAGTTTGACCGGTTCCTCGACCGTAATGAACGAATCCTGCCGGCGCTGCTGGTGAACGGCCACCCGGGTCTTCATTTCGTCGTCGAAAAATTCGGTCGTCGCCAGATAATAAGGTTTTTCATCCCCGCATCGCTGCAAAATATAGTCTTCCGCCAAGCGCGATTTACCGCTCTTGACGCCGCCGATGAATAAGGTCTTCATGCTGGCTCCTGTAAGGCTTCCAGGATCAACGACAAATCCAGATTGGCCGCGACCCGGTCGGCAAAGCCCTGAATTTGAGCGTCGCGGTAGCCGGCGTAGGCATAACCTCGATAATCGGGGGTCAGGGCTTTGAAATAAGCGTTTCGAAATAAGTCGTTGTCGAAAACGCCGTGTACATGCGTGCCGGCGACCGCGCCTTGCCGATAAAAAAGCGGGTATTGAGTCATGCGCCCGCAATGAATTTCATAACCATTCAACGCCGGATAGTCGAACAGGTCATAGCTTCCTCGCCGGACGATCTTGGGGTGTTGATACAACACCTCGTCATCGATATAACCGAATCCGGATTCGCTGCCGGGTCGGTCGTGCTCGATAGCCTGCGGGTCGAGCAACGTTCGGCACAGCATTTGGTAACCGCCGCAAATACCGAACACCGCTTTGTCGAAACGCTCGATTTCGGCGAACAAGCCTTGTTCCTTCAGCCATCTCAAATCGCGCAGTACGGTTTTGCTGCCCGGCAAAAGCACCATGTCGAAACCGCTTAAGGGGCGGTAGGCTTGAATCAATTCGACATGCAGCTCTTCGTCGGCCATCAATACGTCCAGGTCGTTATAATTGCTCAAACCCAGATAGGCGATCGCGGCAATGCGAATCTTGACGCCGTTCAGGCGTTGCCGGTAATTATTGAGCGATTGCGAATCTTCCATGTCGATATTGAGCGGTTCGAACGGCAATACGCCGAGCACCGGCACGCCGAAACGTTCTTTGATGATCGTTTCGCCTTCATCGAAAAAACGCCGGTCGCCCCGGAATTTATTGATCACGACGCCGATCAAATTTTGGCGCATGACAGGATGCATCAATTCCAGCGTGCCGTAAATCGACGCGAACACGCCGCCGCGTTCGATGTCGGCGACCAGAATGTTTTGGGTGCCGAAGGTATTGGCGACAAAGCTGTTCGATAAGTCTTTATGCAATAGATTGAGTTCGACCGGGGAACCCGCGCCTTCGGCGATGACCAAGTCATGAGTCTGCCGGAGCGTCGTAAAGGCTTGTTCGACCTGTAATTTAAGTCCGCCTATCGAATCGTAATAGTCCGCGATGGTTTGATTTTGATGGACCAAGCCGTTGACGATCACTTGCACCGAACCGTTGCCGTGCGATTTCAGCAGCACCGGATTGAACAAATGATTCGGTTCGATCCGCGCGGCCTCGGCTTGCAGGCATTGCGCGCGGGAGATTTCGCGGCCGTCCGGCGTCACGGCCGAATTGTTCGAGACGTTTTGCGCCTTGAACGGCGCAACGCTTATTCCCTGGTCCGCAAAAATCCGGCACAAGGCCATCGCTATCGTGGTTTTGCCGGCGTCCGAGCTGGTGCCGAAGATCGCTAGAGGTTTCATAGATTGAGATAGTGAATGTAGGTGTATTGATGGCTGTATTGAAATTTATGCAAGGAACCGTAATCGACTCGGAATTGAAAGGCGGCGGCGGGCGGCAGCTTCAAGATATGAGCCAGCAGGGCGCGAATTACGCCGGCATGGGTTACGACGACGGCTTGCGAAAATTCGGTCTCGATGAGCTCTTGCCAAAAATGGCCGGTACGGCGACATAAATCGGTAAAGCTTTCTCCGTTCGGCGGCGGGAAGTCGACGAAATTTTGCGTCCAATGGTTTAGGGCTTTTGCGTCGATGTCATTGAAGAGCACGCCTTCCCAATCGCCGAAATCCAGCTCCAAGAGCCGTTCGTCGGTGACGACCTCATCGGAAAGTGCATCAGCCAATCTTTTGCAGCGGCTGAGCGCGCTGCTATAAAACCGGCAGTCTTCGGCGAGCTCGGGCAGTTTTTGCCGTAGCGCTTCGGTCTCTTGGGCGAAGCTGTCCGCCAAGGCAATGTCGGATCGCCCGTAGCATAAGCCCTTGGCGGCAGCGGTTTGGGTATGGCGAATCAAATATATGTCCATAGAGCGCTGAGCGACAGGTAAAAAACGGTTTCGGTAATTTGTTGGCTAGCCCCCAAACAATCGCCGGTATAGCCGCCGATATGACGATGAAAATAGCGTCCGAGCCCCAGCGTGATCAGCGCCATCGGTATCAGCGAAATCAAGAACAGTGGCGGCAGCAAGGCAAAAGGCAGTAAAGCCGGAATGCCTGCCAAGAGTAAAGTTTTCGCTTCGGGCTTGAATACCGCGCCGGACGACTTGCTTGGTTGCATGCGGGCATAGTCGTAGCGGTACATCAAGTATAACGGAAACCAGCGGCTGATACTGTGCCCCGCCAGCAAGGCAAACGGCGGAAGATGCGCCGGTAAACCGGCCAAAAGCCTGAATTTTAACAGCATCAACAACAATAAGCCGGTCACGCCATAGACACCGATATGCGAGTCTTTCATGATGTCCAGAATGCGCTGTTTATCGTAACCGCCACCGAAACCGTCGCAGACATCGGCAAAACCATCTTCGTGAAAAGCCCCGGTAAGCAAGATGCCGGCGATCAAGGCGATAACGACCGCAATGTCTTGCGGCCAGACTTGCAAAGCGATCCAGAAAACCGATGCGGAAAACCCGCCGACCAACCAACCGACCAACGGCAGGTAAACACAAGCAAAGGGTAATCGTCGATAATCGAGCTTGGCGGGGCTGGGTAGCCGGGTATAAAAGCCGACGGCCAGTAGAAAATCGTGTAATGAGGGCATGGGAAGTTTTGCTTGAATTAGGCGGGATGTCCGGTTTCTTCTACCGTATTTTGCTCGTCGTTTTTGTAAACACTCGACCGGTGGCTAATTTTTACACAATTGACGACGAGCGTTGCATCTCTAATTTCAGACCCCCGTCAATTCTCGTTCCCATGCTCTGCGTCACTGCCATTAAGATAACGGAAAACCTTTATCCGTCATGGATTGCAAAAACCCGCACACCATGGATGGCTTTTGAGGCACATTAAAGCCTAAAGTCAGCATGACGTAACCAGAGTTCGGGTTAAGCAACCCAGCCAGTATCAGGCATCGCTTCCAGAAGACGCCGTGAATACGTCCGTGTAGGCTTGAGCGCAGCATCCATGCTGCGCACACTTCTTCCAGCGATGCCTGATACTGTCTTAATCTTATGGAATATATAATCTTTTATTCAGAGCTCAGGTTGCTTGTTTCTAAGACGGCTTAACTTAATGGCAGTGTTGCTCTGCGTGGGAACGATAGGGGAGTGAATAATTACACCTGTACAGGTAAAAAAAACAATAACGCAAAGCTCAGCGGCGGGGCGTTAGCGGAGTCCGCTGGATTGCCAGGTTAGGCCTAGACAGCTTCATATCCCCAATTGCCCCTTGATAAGCCGACAAAGACTCTCTTTTATTTCGGAATGTCTTGGAACTGGAGTTTGTTTACCATTTGCAGGATTTGCATAAATATCGTGCTTATTACCATGACGTTTAAGGTAGCAGCCTGCTTCAACCAACTCTCTAATAAAGTTTCCTCGTTTCACGCTACTTCGACTAAGACTTCTTTTATTTGTGATGCTGGGTGGTTGGTTTGCACCTCCCCTTCCATTAACAGTTTATAAGCATCTTCAATGTTTTCTTCCAACTCCTCTAGTGTCTCACCTTGGCTAAAAACCCCAGGAATTTCCTTGAGTTTGCCAATATACCATCCATCATCTAACCAATATTCGAGAGTAAATGCACGTTTCATATTCATATCCCACTACAAATTGACCTAAATTCTGTTGTTCAACACAAAGTTCTTAATAGCTCGCCCTCCGGTTAAGCACTGGGTTAAGCTTGATTCTCGGAGAGCCAAGCCATCACCTCAATAACATTTTTATCTGGTGGAAAGACAGGATAAAAACATTTTTTAATCATTCCACTTTGTGTAATGAGCGTCAATCTTTTGAGCAATTTTAACCCTTCGACTTCAAGCATAGGCAATTTTAAACTTTAGGAAAAATTATGATTAACATCGCTCAAAAGCGGATAAGGCAACCCTAAGCGACTAGCAGCTTCTTTTTGTGTCTCTGATGTTTGAGTACTTATGCCGTAAATGCCTACCCCATTACGGTTGAATTCGGTATAGTTTTCACGATATGAACATACCTGTGGCGTACACCCAGCGGCACCGGGAATTTGAACCCAGCCTTCTGGAATGGCAAATCCTGGGTGACCTGTCATTGGATAGCAGAAAATCACATTCCAGCCAGACAAGCGGGATAGATTGATTTCTTGGTCATTGGTGGACCATAGAGAAACATCCGGCAACAGCATGTTTTCCAGATGTTCACATGCCCTATCATTCAAAGGAATTGGCAAGTCCTCTGGAATAGATTGAAGTACATCGGGTGGAAGTTGAAAATTTGGCAAAGTAATTTTCCAATAAGCCTAACTACAATTAGACATCCTAAATGACGCAAAATATTGAGTCATAAAGCTGCCTAATTCATTTGAGAAAATTAAACTAATGTAGTTTACAGCAAGTTGTAAAAAACAACTTTTCCTATTAAAAATGCGAAATACGTCAGTGCCGACTTCGGAGAATTCAACGATATTATTGGATCAAGTATGGGCTAAGATTCGTTTGAGGCACTGTAGTCGCGTAGGTCGGGTTAGCGTAAGCGTAACCCGACAGAGGGGCCCCCAACATCATGTCGGGTTACGGCTAACGCCCAACCCGACCTACTCGGCTAAGGCAAAGCTCAGTAGCGGAGCGTTAGAGGAGTCCACTGGAATGCCAGGTTAGGCAATACGAAGGATACCCTTATAAATCATTTGGACTCAACCCAGTATGCTTGGAGATACGAGCAAGCATACGTGATCCAATTTCTTCGCCATCGTGGAAGGCAAAAACAAAATCAGGCCAGCCATTCCGCGAAAGTGTCCGATGCGACCCAGATTGACGCTTAACTTTCCAACCGATAGCTAATAATGCCGCAAGAACACGCTTAGCTTTAGCTGAAGGCCAATGGCTCACGCTATAATAAAGTCAATGTTGATTGGCATCGGAAGGCTTTCTTTAGTTTCAATTCGTTCGGCAAGTGCACGAAGCGCTAGTACTTCAGCCTTAGCCATCGCTTCGTTAGCGGTAGCGCCATAAGTAAGTACGCCGGGAATTTCAGGAATCTCCGCTAACCAACGACCATCATCTTCTTGTTCGTATTCAATATGAAAATTCATATCATCTCCAAAGTGGGGCAATATTCGCATTTTACGCTTGCCATTGAAAAAGAGCTAACTACAATCACCACTCGTACCGTTTTTGAAAAGTTTTGTCGGGCATAAAAATATAGTTCAATGCTTCATTAGGAAACTTGCTAAATCAACTGGCGTTGGCCACTTAAATGGACAAAGTCGAGTCCTTATTTTCGGCTTTCCTACTTAATTTGTATCTGACCCCGATTATTCAGGTCAAAAGGGCTCTGGCCCATACGCATCAGTGCGTGTCTCAAAAGTCCCACGGACAAGACTCGGGGAAGCAATCGAGTCCTGTTTCCTTTACCGCAAGACCGGCGGCATCGGACCACACCCATTCCCACCAATCGGGTTGAGTCAGATCGGTTTCAAGACTGGGGGTTTCTTTCAAGCAGCTTGCAATCCCTCGCCGTTGCGCCTTGATTGTTCGTTGCCGGCTTTTGCTTCGAAAGCCTTCCTGATATTGCCATTTCAGAAGATGGGCCAGCAAAACAGCCATTCTGCTTCTCAGTTCTCTTCGTTCGCTTTTGCCCACGTCCTCAATCTCATCCGCAATAGGTTCAAGGTCGAGCATGTTGAATTGGCCCGCACGGAGAAGCGCGGCCTGCTCGTTCGCCCATGCAACAATGTCAGATTCGTATCTATGCATCGAAAAGCCCTCAAAATGTCTCAATAGGATTTTAAATCGTGCCGACGTTTGTTTTTGATGAAAAGAGTAACACCGCATCTCATCAAAAACAAACGCCCAGCAATTTCAAACCGCATCCACGCCCGCTTCGGCAAAGCTTGCCATTTCGTTCAGCATCGCAACCGCCGATTGTATCAACGGATAGGCCAACGCCGCGCCGGAGCCTTCGCCTAGGCGTAATTCAAGATCGAGCAAGGCTTGCGCGCCGAAGTGATCGAGCAGCGCTTGATGGCCTTGTTCGTCCGAGACATGGCTAAACACGCAATAATCCAAGATCTCGGGATGGCATTTCGCCGCAACCAACAATGCACAGCCGGCGATAAAGCCGTCGACGACGATCAACATACCCCGTTCGGCGGCTTTCAGATAAGCGCCGGTCATCATCGCGATTTCAAAACCGCCGAAGACGGCTAATACCTGTAACGGGTCATGTATGTTTGGATGTTGTGCCAACGCTTGATTCAATACCGACAATTTATGGCCGAGTTGCGCATCAGTCAATCCCGTCCCGCGTCCGACGCATTGCGCCAGCGGCAAGCCGGTCAAGCCATGCATCAACAGCGAGGCGGACGAGGTATTGCCGATGCCCATTTCGCCGAAGCCGATACAATTGCAACCGGCCCGATGACGTTCCAGCACGATATCGGCGCCGGCCTGTATGGCTTGGGCGCATTCGCTTTCGGTCATTGCCGGCACATGCAAAAAATTACGCGTGCCTTTGCCGATTTTGGCATCGATGAGTTTAGGGTGTCGGCTTAGCTCCGCATTGACGCCGGCATCGACGATCCACAGGTCGAGGCCGTTTTGCTTGGCGAAAACGCTGATAGCGGCCCCGCCAGCCAAAAAATTAGCGACCATTTGCGCCGTGACGCTTTGCGGATAGGCGCTGACTCCGGACGCGGCGATGCCGTGATCGCCGGCAAAAATCACGATAGCCGGGTTAATCAGCGTCGGCGATATCGTGTTCTGTATTAGACCGATGCGTAGCGCCAGTGCTTCCAATCGGCCCAGCGAACCCAAGGGTTTGGTCTTTTGGTCGATCTTGGCTTGCAGCGCGTCGGTGAGCTCGGAGTCTACCGGCTTGATCAAAAAGTCAGTTTGCATGGCTTGTTCCAGGCGTTTTCAAATAAACAATCGTTCAATTCCATGCGCGACGCCCATTGTTCTTGTGCCAATAGCGGTTCGTCATAAAAGCGCTCGACATGGCCCAGGCATAATATCGCGAACGGTTGGCTGTCGCCGGGCATCGCCAATAATCGTTTCAGCGCCTCCGGCTCGAACATCGATACCCAGCCCAAGCCCAGTCCTTCGGCCCGGGCGGCCAGCCACATATTCTGGATTGCGCAAGATAACGAGGCCAAATCCATTTCCGGCAGGGTGCGCCGGCCGAAGATATGTTCTTCGCGGCGGTCGCTCAACGAGGCGATGAGGATTTCGGCGCATTCCAAGATGCCTTCGACCTTGATGCGCATGAATTCGTCTTCGCGTTCCTGTAAGGCGCGGGCGGTTTGCAGGCGCTCCTGCTCGACCAGATCGTGTATGGCTTCGCGTAAATCCGGGCGGGTGATGCGTATGAAACGCCACGGCTGCATGAAGCCGACGCTTGGGGCATGATGCGCCGCCGCGATGATGCGCGCCAGCCTATCGGGCTCGACCGGGTCGGGCAAAAAATGGCGCATATCGCGGCGCTCGTAAATGGCGCGGTAAATGGCGGCGCGTTCGGCGTCGGAATAGCGATGATCAGGCATGGGCGGCGTTTCGGTGTTGTACGAGCAGGTCTTTAAAAACGAACGGGTCTTTGGGTTGGCTCAGGGCAGCCGCTCGATTGCTGTGATGGTGTACGAGGCGCGACAGCCAAAAACGCAACGCGGCGGCTCTGAGCATGCGGTTGCAATGCTGATGTTCGGTTGCCGATAACGGCCTTAGGGTTTCATAGCCCGAAAGCAGAGAGGCTAATTTTTGCGTATTGAAAATACCGTCGTCGCAGCACCAGTCGTTCGCGCAGACGGCGATGTCGCGCAGCCAGTGGTCGCGGCAGGCACTGTAGAAATCGAGTATGCCGCTGATTTGTCCGTCGGCGAATAAGGCATTATCCCGGAATAAGTCGCCGTGAATCACGCCGCCGGGCAGCGTTTGTTGTTCGTGCTCGGCCTGAAATTGCAGTTCGCCCAGAATCAATTCGCGGTCGTCGGCGGATAGTTGACTCTCGACTTGCTCGAACAAGGCTTTGATCGACAAAACGTCATGATGGCTTGTGATCGGAAAGGAATAATCCCGCGTGTCGAGATGCAGCCTAGCCAGTTCTGAGCCGATTTGCCGGCATTGATCGGGTGTGGGCGAAACGATGGATCGGCCGGCCAAGCGTTTACAGACCAGTGCCGGCTTGCCGTTGAGGCTGCGCAATAGCCGATTTTGTCGGTCGGTCTGCGGATTCGGATACAGCGGGTTGCTGGTGCCTAAGTGATTCATCAGTTCGATCACCGGGGTTAGTTCCTCGTCATTCTGAGCTTCGAACAAGGTCAAGACATAGTCGCCTTGCGTGGTCGCGACCGCATAATGGCTGTTTGCGATGCCGTCGGGAATACCGGCATAATCGACTACATAGCCGAGATCGTAAGCGCCGAAAAAGGCGTCCAGTTGTGCGGCTGTGACTGAGGTATAAACGGACATGCTTGATCAAGACAGCAAGAAACCAACGGCCAATAGGCCGAGGATCGTGAAATCGATGGGTGTTTTCATGGACAAGGCTTTCGATAGCATGGTTTTAGTGACCGGCACGATGGCATCGCCCAGCGCCGGTTTGGTTTTTAGCCTGCCATGGTACATCGCATCGCCGCCCAATGCCACGCCCAAGGCACCCGCCATCGCGGCAATCGGCCGGCCGGCATTGGGGCTTTCCAGTTTATCGGCGTCCCGCCATAAGCATTGTAAAGCCCGTTTTTTATCGGCCGACACTAAAATAATCAATAAGGCTGTCAAACGGGCCGGAATAAAGTTGGCGAGATCGTCGAGTTTGGCGGCGATTCGGCCGAAATGAAGATAGCGGTCGGTTTTATAGGCGATCATCGAATCTAAAGTATTGACGGCTTTGTAAACGGCCAAGCCCGGTAGGCCGAATAAGACCAGATAAAACAGCGGTGCGATGACGCCGTCGCTGAGGTTTTCGGCCCAAGTTTCAATCGCCGCCTTATAGACCTCGCTATCGCTCATCGCTTCGGTATCGCGGCTCACCAGGTAACGTAGGGATTGGCGTGGCTGCTGTACGGTCAACAGTTCCGATACGCTTCCATGCAGCATGTGCATCGCAAGCCCCATCGATGCTATGACAGCTAAAACGGGTAGGGCGAGCCAATACGGTAATAGTTGGCAGGCGTAAACGATCGAGAGGCTTACGATCAGAGTCAAGGTCAATAGACTGGCAACCAATATCGCGCCCGATCGAATATTGTCGCGGTAATAACGCCGTTCGTACCCTTCGATAAAGCGGCCCATCAGCACGACCGGGTGGGTCGTGCGGAATTCGCCGAAGCGCAGGTCGATCAAATAGGCCAGCGCCGCCAATTCAAACATGTTGCAAACACTCGGCGAGCCGGGCAATCGATTCGGTATCCTTGACCGCGAAGCGCGCATGGCGTTTATCCAGGCCTTCGAAATTGTCGCAGACGCGAATCAAGATTCGCGCCTTTTCCAAATGGCGCTGCAAGGCTTGGCCGTCGATTTTCGCCAAACGGGCGAGGATAAAATTGGCTTGACTCGGATACACCCGGTCGAATAGTTCGGAATCCTCCAGCACTTGCCTCAAGGATTCGCGAAGCTGTGTCGTTTGCCTGCGCGTGTTGTCGACGAAGGCGTCGTTGCGAAGTGCTTGTTGCATGTAGGCGATATCGAAGCTCGACAGTTTCCACGCCGGTTCGAGTTGTTGCAATTTTGTGATTGCCGTTCTCTCGGCGGCGACGAAACCGATACGGACGCCGGCGCTGCCGTAAAACTTACTCAAGGACTTGATCAGGTAAAGGTTCGGGATTTGCCCGATTTTGTCGGCGATACTGGCCGTGGCGGCGGCAGGGCAGAAGTCCAAAAAAGACTCGTCGATCAGGATCGTGCATCGAGCGGCCTGCCATTGGGCCAGTAGCTCGTGTAGGTCGTAAAGCGTGCCGTCGGGCGTGGCCGGGTTGACGAAAATGACGGTGCTGTACGGCGGGATTTCCGTCTGTTCAAAACGACCGAAACGGTCGATGGAATGAATGCGGCAATCTAATTGCCGCGCGATGCGCGCATATTCGACGTACATCGGTGTATAAAGTACGACCTCTTCCGGATGGAGCTTGCGTAATAACGCAAAAATCGCCGCGCTCGCGCCGTTGAAGGGTTCCAGGTCGGCATCGTCCGGCAACGGATAGCGATGCAGCAGCACCGCTTTCAAGGCGCTGTAATCCGGATCGGCGTAAGGCGACGGGTCGAATTGCAAGGCGCGCCAGTCGATGGCCTGAACGGGATTGATGTTGGCTGAAAAGTCCAAGACCTGATCCGGTCGGCAACCGATGCGCTCGGCAAAACCGTAAATATTACCGCCGTGTTTCATTCAGAAAAGCGTGTCGTGCGAAGTCAAAAACCGTCTATTTTAAACCAAACGGGGCGTCGGGGGTGAGAATATCGGCGCAGAGGAGTCAAGCCGCTTAATGCTCTCGGCCTTCCCTCACCTAACGCTAGGTGAGGGACGACGAAGGCGTCGCTCCCACAAAGTGTCGGGTGCTCTGTGGGAGCGATCCCCAGATCGCGATTTCGAAGCCGGGTGCGTTAAGTAACAAAAAACGGTATCGAGGTCGCATTCGCTAAGACTCATCATTTTTTTACCGAAGTTTAGTGTAACGGACCCGATAAAATCGGGAGATAGTTTTTTAGACAGTTACTCAACCGTCATCCTTAAAAAACGTGCGCCGGGCGATTAAAATCGCCGACAACGGCATCGCCAATCCTAGAAACATCACGATGAAAAATAAGCTGCCTAATTGGCTGTAATCGGCGGCGGTGATGACCGAACCGGTTGTCGGGTCTTTGATTTCGCGGCTGATCACGAGCACTTGATTGAGCGCCTTAGTCAGTAATTGAGACAGCGAAAGGGCCAGATTGGTGAAAGCGGCCATGACCGCAAAATAGGTCGCCTTGAGTCTGGGCGGCGCGGAATTAGCGATCCAGGCCAGCATCGGAATCATCGCGATCTGTCCGAGCGGCGATTCCAGCGCGGTATCGATCAAGGCAATGAAACGCGCGTCGACCACGCCGCCGGTATGCGCCTGAGTCCATTCATGAAAGCCGTAAAACAGCGCGATGTTCGGTAAATACAGCGCGCTCAACGCTATCGTCAAGACCGCGATGACATGCGTGATCGGGCGCTCGGCCATGAAGCGCCGGAACAGAAACATGCCGAACAGCGTCAGTCCGCTAGTGACTAACGACAGTTGCGCAAGAAACTGTTGATCGAAGGCGAGCACATCGATCATCCACCAGGTTTCGCCGGCGCCGGTCGTCGGCACGGCCCGAAAGGCGAAGATCACGAAAGCGATGCCGTACAACTGATTGCGTTGAGTGGATTCCAAGTCCAGCGTCAGGCGCCAAATCAAAAATAGCACGATAGCCAGCGAACCGATAAAGACGATCGCATCGCTATTCGGAATATCGCTCAAGCCCATTAAGACCGCGAACAACACGAAACCAAGTCCGCCGCCGAGAATCCACCAGTTGATTTCGGGCAATTCATCTTCGGGTCGGGCCAGCAAGCGGTCAATGTCTTCGCGTTCATAACCTTGCGCCGCCAAGCGCCATTCCTGTTGAGATCGGAGATAGGCGGACAGCAGTATCCCAGCTATCGAAATCAAGGGTATGACCAAGGCCCAACGGTAAACCGTCAAATACACCGCCGCTTTTTCGGCGTCGTCCATCAAATGTACGTCATCGAACAGCATGACATTGGCGGCCGCGACCAGCATCGATCCGCCGATAATGGCGACCCGGCCCAAGGTCTGCATCGTCGTGTGCGCCAATTTGATTTGTGCCTCGGGCAGCGGCCTGCCTTGTTCGTCGAAACGCGGCACCGCCTCGACCGTCATCGCATCGGCGACGGTATCCTGTACGACATAACCGATCGGCGCCAGTAATGCCGACAAGACAAACCAAGTTTCGGCGGGCAGGATGTGCGTCATGAATTCCCGGTCCGCCAATAGATTGATCATGATCAGCAAGCTAGCCGCGATCAGCGCCGCGCCGAGATAGATCAACTTGGCTTTATGCCGCCACAGTAAATCGACCAGATGGCCGACCGGCATTTTCAGCGCCCACGGCAGCATCACCCAAAAGCCCAGCATGGCCAGAAATTCGGCCGACAAGCCGAGGTATTCCTTGACGAAAAAAGTTCCGACGATGCCGGTCAAGCCGGATACGCCGGCTGCCAGATAGACCATCAACGGCGGAACATAGCTAAGGCGCATTTGTCGAGCCAGATCGTAAACATTGCGGTCTAGCCAGTTTTGCCATTGGCGGTTCGGTTTTGTATTCATAAGTTCATTGTCGATGAGTGAGGTGTTACATAATGCTTAATCCTAACCCGGACTAGCCCGGAGCCAAAGCGGAAATCGTTTTTGTTATAGCGTTACGGTTTCGATACCGTTGTGCGTTTTTTAGCATTATAGACCTCGACGATCGCGATCTGGGGATCGCTCCCACAGAACATCGGAATCCTTGTGGGAGCGACGCCTTCGTCGTCCCTCACCTAACGCTAGTTGAGGGAAAGCCGGCGTCGTTTAAGTCCTCGTTCCCACCGCTCCAGCGTGGGAATGCATACCGATCTTGCCTCGGCTGCCAAGGTATGGGTTCCCTCGGAGGACCGTGGGATCCAGAAATATCTCTTCCGATGCCTGCAACGTTTAGTCGCCTTTTTTAGGACTTTGGCGTTGCGACTTCGATTCCGTTGTTCGTTTTTTAGCATTGTCGTCTTCGACGATCGCGATCTGGGGATCGCTCCCACAGCACTAATCATCCTTGTTACTTGTTTTAGTTCAAGTGGGATGTCCGGTTTCGCAACGCTGGAGCGTTGCGGGCTGCATTCCAACGCAGAGCGTTGGAACGATAAGGTGAAAAGACAATTCGGAGCGCCGGAAGCGTAGTAATACCAGTCACTTGAAACCGCTTCGCGCCCAGCCGGGTTTTTATGGTTAAATGCCGTTTTACTCTTTGAATTAGGTTATTGTTTATGAAACTCCGAATCTTGGCTAAAAAAACGCTGTTATTTTCGATCATGGCGATCGCTATCGTCGCCGGTTGCGCGTTTCAAAAACCCGATTATTTGACCATGATCAGTGCTGAAGAACTCAATCGAATCATGCAAAATGAGACTATTGTTTTAATCGATGTTCACATCCCCGAGCAGCAGCATATCAAGGGGACTAATCTTTTCATTCCTTACAACGAGGTTGAGCGGTATCAGGATAAACTGCCTGCCGATAAAAATACCGCGCTCTATTTGTATTGCGAAGGCGGGCCTATGGGTAATGCGGCCGCGCGGTCTTTCTATGAACTAGGCTATCGTAATTTGTACAATCTTGAAGGCGGAGCTAAAGCTTGGCGGCAAGCGGGATTGGCGTTTGAATGAGGTGAAAGGTGAAAGGTGAAAGGTGAAAGGGGAAAGAGGAAAGAGGAAAGAGGAAAGAGGAAAGAGGAAAGAGGAAAGAGGAAAGAGGAAAGAGGAAAGAGGAAAGAGGAAAGAGGAAAGAGGAAAGAGGAAAGAGGAAAGAGGAAAGAGGAAAGAGGAAAGAGGAAAGAGGAAAGAGGAAAGAGGAAAGAGGAAAGAGGAAAGAGGAAAGAGGAAAGAGGAAAGAGGAAAGAGGAAAGAGGAAAGAGGGGCTTGACAAATGGATTAAATTCCGCATCATTTCACCGCTCACCGCTCACCGCTCACCGCTCACCGCTCACCGCTCACCGCTCACCTCCAACTCCCCAGCGCTTTTTTAAGCTCGGCTTCGGCGCGTAGCGCGTCGAAGCGTGCCGCGATATCGCGCGAATGCGCTTTGTCGCGCGCGACTTCGGCCTCGATATAACGCGTGACCGTGGCGGCGCCGGCTTGGCGTTGTTGGTTGACCAAGCGCAAGGCTTCCTCGGCCGATGCGATCGCCGCACGCGTCACATTGAGACGCGCCAGCGCTTCCCGGAATTTCAAATGCGCGGTTTTGACTTCGTTTTCGATCGCGAGCTTGGTCTGGGTATGCGCTTTTTGCGCTTCGTTCAATTGATGCTCGGCTTTTTTGACGGCTTCGCTGGTACCGAAACCGCTGAACAAATCCATTTCGACCATGACGCCGGCCGTGACATTGTCGCGGTTGGTCGAAAAATCGATATTCTTGCTGTCCGAACCGTAGCTGACATACGCGTTCGCGCGCGGCAGATGCGCGCCTTTGGCTGCGCTCAATTTGCGTTCGGCGATTTCGACGCGTTTATAAGCCGCGGCGATTTCCGGGCGCTCCTTGATGGCGCGGTTGAGTAAATCGTCGAACGATTCATGATTTTCCGGAATTTGCAGCGCCGCCGAGGCCTGCTCGAATTCGAATGCTTCGTCGGCATTGAGGCCGAGCAGCGTTTTGAGTCCGGTCCGGGTTAGTTCGATCGCATTCGCGGCTTGAATCTCGGCGTCTTGGGTTTCGGCCAATTGTACTTCCAACGATAAGACATCGGATTTCAATAGCGCGCCGGCTTCGTATTGGTTTTTGCTTTGCCGCAGTTCGCTGTCGACCGCCTTGATCGAATTCAAAGCGACTTTATGGGCCTCGGCGCTTGCCAGTAGGCCATAGTAGGTCGAAGTCACTGCTTCGATCAATTGATTGCGGACCGCCGACTCTTGCAATTCCGCCGCTTCGACGCCGAGTTCGGCGGCCTTGGCCGCCTGATAATCCTGACCGCCGCGAAACAGAGAATAGGTCGCGACGACTTCGGGCCGGTAATTATCGGTCCCGCCCGGTTGATTGAAATTGGTGGAGCCGTCGAGATTCAGCCGCCGCTGAGATATGATCATGCCGAACGCGCGAGAGGGATTGTCGGTATGCTCGTAAGACATGCGAATTTGAGCTTGCGGGTAAAACGCGGCGAATGCTTCTCCCAATTGCGCTTGAGCCTGCCCGATACGCTCATGAGCGATTTGCAGATCCGGATTGTTTTGCAATGCAAGCGATATGGCGTCTTCCAAGGTATAAGTCGGTCGGCGTTCGAGTTCCGAAGATTGCGCGTAAGCATGCGTTTGCGGAAGTATTAGTAAGCAAGCCAGAACGGCTGTTTTGGTCAATTCAAGCATAATGGCTTTCCGTTGAAGTAATTGGAATCATGCTGGCTAGTATATAAGAAAATGCTAATATTAAATAGGCTTTGGAACACGCCGTGAATACCGCATCGTAAACGTAATTATTTACATCCCCTATCGTTCCCACGCAGAGCGCTCGCCGTTATACATAAGTCGTAGATATACCGTCTTGCTATCTTGGCAAATGTGACCTCGATACCCTTTATTGTTGCTTAACGTAACCGACTTTCCCTCACCTAGCGTTAGGTGAGGGACGACGAAGGCGTCGCTCCCACAAGGGGGGCTGGATGCTCTGTGGGAGCGATCCCCAGATCGCGATCTCGGAGCCACTGATATCCAATATCCGCAGATTTATCAAGCAGCACCGTTTCCAGTTATACGATGACCTCTGTTTAGCAAGTTTTCCTCGTTCCCATCGCTCCAGCGTGGGAACGCATACCAATCTGGTTTCAACAGCCTAGATACGGATTCCCACGGAGGACCGTGGGAGCCAGAAAAGGCTTAACTTAATGGCAGTGAAGCAGAGCGTGGGAACGATAACTATTACCGCATACATGCCATTCATAAACTGCTGATGTCAAGGATATCACTCGGCTTCTATTCTCGTCGGCGACGCTAGGATGTTACTAATTTCAATAACTATTTTTTCCGGAGAGTCGCTCAAAGCATCGCGTAGTTCGTAAAACGCCTTTTCGAGTAGAAAGAGGTCGATCAGACCGCGCGGAGCCGCATTTCTTGCAAACAAGTCGCTACTGCTTACCGCTTCATCATAGGCGGCGAGGAAAGTGCGCTTAACCTCGGTTTTCCAGTCCCGCATCATGGGTTCTAGTTTGGCGATATCATTGGGCCGTTCAATGCTGGCGAGCGTTATGGCTTTATGGGCCGCATGATTCAAGGATCTTAGCACATCCGCCACATCTCTTAACGGCGAATGTTTTCGATGTTGTCCGGCGCGTAATTGCGCCGTATCGTACTCGAAGTCGGTAAATAAAAAATCGTTTTCGGTCAGTAGCACATGCCCCAGATTAAGATTTCCATGATAGCGGATTTTAATTCCATTTGCCGGTTCGGAAATACAAGCGTTCATCCGTTCAATCAGCGCCTCGCGTTGTTCGAGTAAAGGGCGTAGCGCCGTTTGAACTGTTTCATCAAGCTCGTTCAGGCGATGTTCGAGTAAATCCAGCGTTGATACCGCTTCGGTTTGCGCTTGCCGCACCCAGTCCGATAGGTCGTCGTCGCTGACCGGTTCGGGATCGAAAGCGGAGGTATCTGTTACCGTGCCTAATGCATGATGCAGTTCGCCGGTGCGTCGACCGAGCGTTTCAATCAGCATGAGATAAGCGCTGTGTTTCTCGGTGGCAAGACACGGCTCAGGTTCCGTCGTGAGACAATCTTCCAGGAATCTTTCCAGATAGTCGAGCGTATAGCTCCAACCGTCGCCCTGGTTTTTGACATAGCCTTGCAACACGGCAAGGGTCATGACATCGCCATTCTCGTCCCGATACTCGATGAAACCGGCGATGGGCGGCGTATTACGGAATTTTACCGTATTGTTCAAAAAGCAACCGATTTCAATTTCCGGATGGCGTCCGACTTGAAGGCGTCGATAGCCTTTTAAAAAAAATCGATTGTTTAGGGCGACGGTTGTTTTATTATCTTTCGTATGCGGTGGTTGTGCGGCTAGCTGGTCCATCTCTTTCTCCGCAGCGCATTCGTCAAACGCCTCGGTCGGCGAACAACGGATGACTCCTTGTTCGCAGACGATTGTACGTTCGGCGCCAATGGCCTGAACCAGTGCTTGGCAAAATGCCTCGTCGGCAAATGCATCGCCTAAAATGCCTACTTGAGACTGCTGGCGCACCTTAGCCACGGTGAAAGGCGTCAAATCATGTAAGCGTTTCAGGTCGTGATTTTCCCATGCCAGCGCGAGCGGTAAAAAACAATGAAAAGGTTCGCCTGACTTGTGTTCGACACGGGCTAGGGCGAGTAGCCACGTATTGTCTACCGATCCCCATTCGGCATAATCGCTAATATGCACACGGTCGAGCGATTCGTTGCTGACTTCACGATGCCAATTTTGCGCGGCGACAAAGCCCGGTAACGCGTTTTCCTCTAGTTGGGTGCGCGCCTTTTCGGACATGGCAATACGCCAGGATTCGTCTTGGCTTCGAAAAAAACTGTGCCAGCCGTCGAATAGCACTAGCGTCGGTAACTCCTCGGGTAATAAGTGTTCTTCATGCCAAGCCGGCACATCTTCGCTACGGGCCAGCCGGAACCAATAGTAATTATAGCCGGGCAGGGTAAGCAGGTACGGTAATTCGCCGATTGGCGGAAAAGTCGTGTGTCCGAGCATTTCCACCGGCACGCATCCTTTATAAGCCGAAAGATCCAATTCGACCGCCTGCGCGGCTCGCGATAAGTTGCTGACGCATAGGATGATATCGTCTTCGTATAACCTGAGATAGGCTAGGATTTTTCGATTGCCGGGGTGTAAAAAAACCAGTTCGCCGCGTCCGAATGCCTGGTGGTTTTTGCGCAAAGTCAAAACATGTTTCATCCAATTGAGCAACGAGGAGCGGTCGCGCAACTGCGCCTCGACATTGACCGCCCCATAGCCATAGATCGGGTCCATGATCGGGGGCAGGTACAGGCGTTGCGGGTCGGCGCGGGAGAAACCGCCGTTACGATCGGGGCTCCATTGCATGGGGGTCCTGACGCCGTTGCGGTCGCCAAGGAAAATATTGTCGCCCATGCCGATTTCGTCCCCGTAGTAAATGATGGGCGAGCCCGGCATGGATAGCAGTAAGCTGTTCATCAGCTTGATTTTATCCAGCTCGTTATCCATCAGCGGGGCCAGGCGGCGCCGAATTCCGACATTCAAGCGCGCGCGAGGGTCGCTGACATAGATTTGATACATGTAATCGCGCTCCTTGTCGGTGACCATCTCCAGGGTCAATTCGTCATGATTGCGCAGGAATATGGTCCATTGACAGTTTTCGGGAATGGTCGGAGTCTGCCGCATGATATCGACGACAGGGTGACGGTCTTCTTGCGCGATAGCCATGTAAATTCGAGGCATGAGCGGGAAATGATAGGCCATGTGGCACTCGTCGCCGTCACTGAAATAATCCCGAACATTTTCCGGCCACTGATTGACTTCGGCGAGAAACACGCAATGCGGATAGTGTTCATCGACAATCGCACGCATTTGTTTGATCACGTCATGCGTTTCCGGTAAGTTTTCGTTGTTGGTTCCCTCTCGAACGCATAGATAGGGAATGGCGTCCAGGCGCATGCCGTCAACGCCTTGATCCAACCAGAAACGCATCAATTTGATCACCGCTTTGACGACATGCGGGTTATTGAAATTGAGATCCGGTTGGTGAGAAAAAAAGCGATGCCAGTAATAGGCATGAGCCTCATCGTCCCAAGTCCAATTCGATTTTTCGGTATCCTCGAAAATAATGCGCGTTTCGGGGAATTTTTGGTTGGTTTCGCTCCAAATATAAAAGTCGCGCTTGCCGGAACCCGGCGGCGCTTTTCGCGCCGCTTGAAACCATGGATGCTGGTCCGAGGTGTGATTGATCACCAGTTCCGTGATGACCTTGAAACCCCGGCGGTGGGCTTCTTTCATGAAACGCTTGAAATCGTCCATACAGCCGTAATCGGGATGAATGTTGCGATAGTCGGCTATGTCGTATCCGTCGTCGCGCAGCGGTGAAGGGTAAAAAGGCAGTAACCAGAGCGTGTTTACTCCGAGATCTTGCAGGTAATCGAGCTTCTGTATCAATCCTTCGAAATCGCCCATGCCGTTATTGTCGCTGTCGAAAAAAGCCTTGATGTGCAGTTCGTAAATGACGGCATCTTTGAACCATAGCGGGTCGTTTTCCCAGTCCGGTTTGTCGCCGTTTAACGGTTGTTCAAATTCACTGCCTTCTGTTTTAGTCATGGCCTTTTCCTGCAATAGTAAAAGAGGAGTCAAAACCAACGCCCCGACGCTTACCGGTAAATATAAAACAGTCGGCGATTCGGCTCAATGCGGTTAATGACAGTTTAGCATGCGCGTCTTTATCCTAACGCGCTCGGTTGCCTTTCGCCTAGCCATAGGTGAGGGAGCGGCATCGCTATCGCAAAGGGTAATTAGTACTGTGGGAGCGATCCCCAGATCGCGATCATCGGAGTCGAAAATGCCGAAAAACGCACAAGGGTACCGAAGCCGCAACGCTAAGCATTGAAAAAATGGCTAAACATTACAGGCATCGGAAGAGATATTTCGGGTTCCCACGGCCCTCAGTGGAAACCCATACCTTGGCAGCCGAGGCAAGACCGGTCGGCATTCCCACGCTGGAGAGGTGGGAACGAGGGAGCTTAAACGGGCGTCGCTCCCACAAAAGATTACAACAAAAGGTTGCTATGCGGTCATAAATAAAAGCCATGCGGATTTTGAGTTTTTAGACCCTGCCCGCCAGTGATACAATACAACTTTCCAACCACGCCATTACCTAGGATGTCAGTGGATTCCGAACTCTCCCCCTTTCTCGACGAAGCGTCGCCCGAGCGGCTGCGCGAAATTCCCTATAACTATACTTCTTTTTCCGACCGCGAGATCGTCATTCGCTTGCTCGGCGAAGAGAACTGGCAGATCATCGAGTCGCTACGCGGCGAACGCATGACCGGCCGTTCCGCGCGGATGCTGTTTGAAGTGCTCGGCGATATTTGGGCGGTTCAGCGCAATCCTTATCTCGAGGACGATTTGCTGAACAACCGCAAACGCCGCAAGGCTCTGCTCGACGCCCTGCGTCACCGTCTGCGGCAAATGGAAAAACGTCATGCCGAATACGAAAACGAATATCCGGATCGAGCCCGGCGCGTGGCCTTGCTGATCGAAGCGACGCATC
Organism: Methylotuvimicrobium sp. KM2; assembly: GCF_038051925.1. Lineage (NCBI taxonomy): Bacteria > Pseudomonadati > Pseudomonadota > Gammaproteobacteria > Methylococcales > Methylococcaceae > Methylotuvimicrobium > Methylotuvimicrobium sp. KM2. The sequence continues at coordinate 1,409,140 of NZ_CP150634.1, forward strand.
AGGCCGTGAACGAATTCGAGGCGCATTTCGACCGCACCCGAGAAATGCGCCGCAAGGCGCTTGCCTTGTTCTCCAAGCATACGCATAAAGACAACATCGGTTTCGACGGTTTTGCCCGCGTGTCTCATGTGACCGATGCGACCGACTGGCGGGTCGAATATCCGTTCGTCGTGTTGTATCCGACCAGCGAAAAAGAAGTCGGCCAATTGGTGCGCGATTGCATCAAACTCGGCCTGACCATCATTCCGCGCGGCGGCGGTACCGGCTACACCGGCGGCGCGGTGCCGCTGACGCCTTACTCGGCCGTAATCAACACCGAAAAATTGTTGGACATGGGGCCGATCGAAGCGCAATCCCAATTACCGGGCGTCGAGCAGACTTATGCGACGATACGTACCGGCGCGGGCGTCGTAACGCGGCGCGTAATGGACATGGCCGAAAACGCCGGCTTGGTGTTCGCCTGCGACCCGACTTCGGCCGATGCTTCGTGTATCGGCGGCAATGTCGCGATGAACGCCGGCGGTAAAAAGGCCGTGCTGTGGGGAACCGCGCTGGATAACTTGGTATCCTGGCGCATGGTGACGCCGGACGGCAATTGGCTCGAAGTCGAGCGTATCCATCATAATTTCGGCAAGATTCACGACCAGGAACTTGTTACCTTTGCCTTGAAGCGTTTCGATGCCAAAGCCAAGGAATTGTTGTCCGAAGAGCGGCTCGAGATTCCCGGCGCGAAATTTCGCCGGGACGGCTTGGGCAAGGATGTCACCGATAAATTTCTCGGCGGCCTGCCGGGCATACAAAAAGAAGGCTGCGACGGCATCATCACTTCGGCGCGCTGGATCTTACATAAAATGCCGGCCTATACGCGCACGTTTTGCCTGGAGTTTTTCGGCCAGGTGCGCGACTCGGTGCCGGCCATCGTCGAGATTCGCGATTTTCTGGCGGCCTTGCCGAAAAGCGGCAGCGACCGGGTAATGCTGGCCGGGCTCGAACATCTGGACGAACGTTATGTCAAGGCGGTCGGCTATGCCGGCAAGGCCAAGCATCGCGGGCGGCCGAAAATGGTGTTGATCGGCGATATCGTCGGCGACGACGATCATCAAGTCGCGTTGGCGGCTTCGGAAGTGGTTAGGCTGTGCAATGCGCGCGGCGCCGAAGGCTTCGTTGCGGTCAGTCCCGAGACACGCCGGACCTTCTGGCTCGACCGAGCGCGTACTGCAGCGATCGCAAAACATACCAACGCCTTTAAAATCAATGAAGACGTCGTGATACCGCTGCCGCGCATGGGCGATTATTGCGACGGCATCGAACGCATCAACATCGAATTGTCGTTGCGTAACAAACTGCGTTTGTGCGATGCCTTGATCGATTTGTTCGAAGGCGATTTGCCCTTGCGTTCCTATGAGGACGGCGTCGATAAAACCGATTTGATCGGCGAACGGCGCGGCCATGCCTTGATGGTGGTCGCCGAAGTTCGCGAACGTTGGCAATGGCTCTATGATAATCTGGACTTGCCTTTGCCGCAGGCCGAAGCTCTGTTTCCCCAATACGGCATCGTTGCCGGCGAACTGACCAACCTGACCGAGCAGCCGACCTTGTTTCATCGGTTGCAGGATTATTCGCTGCGAGTGTCCTGGAAACAGGAATTGCTGCCGCGCCTGAAAGAGATATTCGTCGGCGATAATTTCCGTCCGGTCGTCGAGCGCATCGAAGCGGCGCATAAAGAGGTGCTGCGCGGAAGAGTATTCGTAGCGCTGCACATGCATGCCGGCGACGGCAACGTGCATACCAATCTGCCGGTCAACTCCGATAATTATGAGATGCTCCAGGAAGCCAACGCGGCTGTGGCGCGTATCATGGCCTTGGCGCGCTCTTTGGGGGGCGTGATTTCCGGCGAGCACGGCATCGGCATCACCAAATACGAATTTCTGACCGACGAAGAACTGGCCGGCTTCCACGATTACAAGCAGAGCATCGATCCGGAAGGCCGCTTCAATCGCGGCAAGCTGATGCCCGGTTCCGATCTGAGTTCGGCTTATACGACCTCATTCAATCTGATGGGCTTCGAGTCGCTGATCATGCAACAAAGCGACATCGGCGCAATCTCCGACTCGGTCAAGGATTGTTTGCGCTGCGGTAAATGCAAGCCGGTTTGCTCGACGCATGTGCCTCGCGCGAATTTATTGTATTCGCCGCGTAATAAAATTTTGGCGACCTCGCTGTTGATCGAAGCCTTTCTGTACGAAGAGCAGACCCGGCGCGGCATTTCGATCACGCATTGGAAGGAATTCGAAGACGTCTCCGATCATTGCACGGTGTGCCATAAATGTTTCAATCCATGCCCGGTCGATATCGATTTCGGCGATGTGTCGATGAACATGCGCAATCTATTGCGCAAAATGGGCAAGCAAAGCTTCAACCCGGTCAAGACCGCGGCGATCGCGTTTCTGTCGACCGGCCGGCCGAGCAGCGTCAAGTTGATGCGCAAACTGTTGATCGAATGGTCTTATAAAGCGCAGCGCTTGGGTAACTTCTTCCTCAGGCCTTGGGGCAAGGCGCAGCTCAAGCGCCCGCCGTCGTCGACCGGCAAGCCGGAAATGAAAGAGTATGTGATTCATTTCACCAACCGGAAAATGCCCGGCAAGCTGCCGTCGAAAACGTCCAGAGCCTTGCTCGGCATCGAAAGCGATCAAATCGTGCCGATCATCCGCGACCCAAACAAGACCCGAACCGATTCCGAGGCGGTGTTTTATTTTCCCGGCTGCGGTTCCGAGCGCTTGTTTTCGCAAGTCGGTCTTGCGACGCAGGCGATGCTCTATGAAATCGGCGTACAAACCGTGCTGCCGCCGGGGTATTTGTGCTGCGGTTTTCCGCAGCGCGCGGCCGGTCAATTCGACAAGGCACAGCAGATCACGACCGATAACCGCGTGTTGTTTCACCGGGTTGCGACCACGCTCAATTATCTCGATATCAAGACCGTCGTGGTCAGTTGCGGCACCTGTCTGGATCAATTGGTCGATTATGAATTCGAAAAGATTTTCCCCGGCTGCCGAATGATCGACATTCACGAATACCTGCTCGAGAAAGGCGTGAAACTGGAGGGCGTCAACGGCCGTCGTTATCTATACCACGACCCATGTCACAGTCCGATGCAACAACAGGATGCGATGAAGACCGTCAACGGATTGCTCGGCGCGCCGGTCAATAAATCCGAGCGTTGCTGCGGCGAATCCGGAACCTTGGCGGTCGCGCGCCCGGATATTTCGACACAGGTGCGTTACCGTAAATCGGTCGAACTCCACCGCGACACCGCGAAACTCCGCGCCGACGATTATGACGGGCCGGTCAAGATGTTGACCTCGTGTCCGTCCTGTCTGCAAGGCTTGCAGCGTTACAAGGGCGACGTCGATCAGCTCGAAGTCGATTATATCGTCGTCGAAATCGCCCGGCATGTTCTCGGCGAGGATTGGATGAAAAGCTATATCAAGCAAGCGGCCAAGGGCGGGATCGAGCGGGTTTTGGTTTGATTTTGGTTAGCGGTTAGCAGGGAGCAGCCGGCCGAAACCCATCGTTTCAATCCCGCCACCGTACCTCTCGCCTGACGGATTTGCGAACCGCGTCCGGCGCGAGGTCGTCCATTGTGGGAGCGATCCCGAGATCGCGATCATCGGGGGCCATATTGCTAAAAAACGCACAACGGAATCGAAGCCGTAATGCCAAAGCTCGAAAAAAGGCGGCTAACCGTTGTAGGTTTCGAAAAAGACAAAAGACGACTTAGACGATTCGGGCTTTCCCTCACCTAGCGTTAGGTGAGGGACGACGAAGGCGTCGCTCCCACAAGGGGCTGGATGCTCTGTGGGAGCGATCCCCAGATCGCGATCTCGGAGCCACTGATATCCAATACCCGCAGATTTATCAAACAGCATCGTTTCCAGTTATACGATGACCTCTGTTTAGCAAGTTTACCGATATTTGTGTATAACGAAGAGAGCTGGAGCTTGGGTAACAGCATATTTTAGTTTTTGCGACTACGACTAGCCCCTGCTCGGACACTTGGCTTCGGCAAGCTGAAGCATCTTGCTAATCAGGAAAAATTTTCCCCCAACGTTTCGGTTTGCCTCAATCTATTATGGGCAAGAGAGCAGTTGTAGGTCGGTAATCGGCAACGGTAGGAGCGGTATGATTGACGGTTCTCGTTTGGTCCGATGCGTTAGGGTGGTTTTCCGGAAAGCCGCAGGGACTCGAATCGCATGCGCGGGGTAATAAGGGCGTTGCAAATAGCGGCAACGAAGGCCCGTAGTAGCTCATGACAGTGCCGAATCTACGATCAATTCCCCAAGCATAGGAGTAAGGGAATTTGCCCGCCACGTTGGAGAACTCTCTGTCATGAACCAAGCCGAAACTGTGACCGACTTCATGAGGGAAGGTTTCGGTACCGCAATAACTTCTCGTATTCGCGTCTTTTGACTGACCGTCGCTAACTATTGCGAAGGCAAAGTTCGGAATGCCGCCGCCGCCATTGGCAAAACCGATATAGGCTTCGCCGCAGCTGCCGGATGTTTGACCATATAAGGGCCTAAACAGCAAGACCACATCGGCGCCGTATTGATTGCGTAACGCAGCAGTTCCGCTAAGCGCGCCTCGATCGGAGGCTAAATCCGTTAAGGCCCTGGAATTGCTGTTGCTTTCAGTATAAGAGGTCGCCCGGGTATGCACTAATCTTAATTCCATCTTGATGCCTGAGTCCAGGAGGGCCTGATTGGAAAGGTCGACCAGAAATTGAATGCGTTGCCTTGCGTATGCGGCGGTTTGCCTGCCGGTCGTGTACAGCACCATTAAATCGACAATAGTATTGAGATCCTCATTCGGCTCATTTACGGGCTTGTTTGACGGCGTGTCGTTTGATGAGTCCAATTCCGCCAAATATTCGGCATAGGCGGTTTCGGCGATTTTTGCATCGGCCTCCGCCTTATCGGCAAGGTCTTGTTTTCTTAAGTAAATTCTATGCAGCCGATTCGCGATTCTTGTTGCTCTTCTATGCTCGGCAAGCGATTTTCTCAATTCGCGCCTAGCGGCTCTAAGTTCTATCCTAGCCGCCCTAAGCGCTAGTCTCGCCAATCTTATTTCTTCCCTTAATGCGTTATTGGTACGTGACTGATTCAGCGTGAATCTGGCTGCTAGATGGTTTTCCTGCGCTTGATTAAAGCCGTTCCGCAAGATTTCAACTTGCCGAGTCGTTTGTTCAACATAGTCTCTCTGTTTCTCATACTCGACAAGAGCGCTTTCTGCCTCGGACGCGAAATCGTCGGCTCTTGCCCGGGCGAGTTCGGCCGACTCTTTTAATCCCTCAACGCGGAGTAACGGCTGATTATTCATGACGGGCATCAAAGACTCGGGCGTCGCTAACGCATCATCATGTTCATGGCGCCTTACTTTTTGCAAACCGGATCGTTCAAGATCGACAAGCACCGTAAGTCCTTCGGCGGCATCGATGAGATACTCGCCGCCCGGCGTATAAAAATTACCGATAATTCCCGCCTCGCCTTGCGAAACAAAAAACCGGTAGCCCTTGCCTTCCTCGGCTAGATGGCCTATCCAGGTAAGGGTGCCGGTTTGATGTTCGATTTTAATATCGTGCTCAATGTCATATTGTCCGATGGGCAAATCGAGCATCAGTCGCCCTCCAATGCTCATGGCGTTCAATTGCTCCATCGGCAAATCGATCGGCATGACCGAGCCGGGATTATAGTGCCGGTATTTGTTCGGCAGTTTTTCGGCAAAAACCGGCTCAACGACCAGCGGTTCGGTAAGTGTTGCGCCGTCCTCGACAACTTCGCTTCCGTTCCTGCCGGAGATAATGACTGTTTTAACGGTGCCTTGGCCAAATTCAATAACATAATTGTAATTCTGCAACAGTTGCTCGACGGCGATTTTCCAGTTATCGGCAGCCAATTTTTTCGTGATGATATCGTCTTTGATCGCATCATCGATTTTGAATGCTATGCCGGACCGGTTCGCTAGAGCGGATGCTGACTCGCGCAAAGTCTTATGTTTAATGACATGATAAATTTCGCGCGGCTCTTCCTTGATTACCGGATCGGTCATGTCGGCGATTCCGTTAAGCGATAAAGCCAAGCAGAAAAAAGCCAAACAATTTTTCAAGAGAATTTTCATTTCGTACAATTTCGGCTATTTACAACAATAACATTCAATAAGCATCGTAGCCCGGATGGAGCGTAGCGCAATCCGGGGAGTTCGGAGCCGCGCCACTCCCGTATTCCGCTACGCTGCATACGGGCTATGTACTATGTATACCCTTCGCACTTCAAATTTCGGCAGTGCCTTAGGAGGCACCGGGGCGCTCGGCCCCTCACCTAACGCTAGGTGAGGGGCCAGCATGGAGCTGGCATAGAGCCTACAGGGATGTATTCACGGCGTCCTTTGACGGGCACCCCGGTGCCGAATTTTGATCTCCGATAGGTATACTTTAATGGAGAACTGGGAAAGAGCGGATGTGGGTTGGCCGTTTTTAGCTTGATGCGTATGAGTCGAAAACCCTCAATCCCTTCGTAGGTCCAGTGGCCATCCCCGCGCCAAGCAACAACATTTTTTGGACAACACGGAATGCCAAAAGCTCCGCATTTTTTAAGCTATGTATGCGTTAATAGTTGATACTTTTGAACTGAAAGCCAACATAAAACCCAAGGATACAACTCTGAATAACTTTCCTTTTTTCAATATCACACCAATGGTTGAAAGAAGGGCACGGTTGCTCGATTGACAGGTGTCGGCGGCAGGGAAAGCCGCCGTCAAGCCTACATGGATGTATTTACGGCGTCCTGTCAAGCGAGTAATCGTACCCTCTTCCACGCTCAGTGTTTTGGAAAGCAATCATAGACTATTTCCTAAATGGTTTATTTAGTAGCAAAGAGAACCGTTTCAACTGCTAACGCGAACATAGCCATTTTTTAAGCATAATCGTATGCAGCAATTCAACTCATGCAAATAGCCAAGTATCAATCCGAAGCAAAATATGTAAAAATAACAAATTAATATAAGGAGTCGTTAAGCACAACATGAAAGTAACAGTAAAGTCCGACTTAGAAAATGCGCTAAAGTTATGCAAGAGCGCTTTTCTATACGCAGCCGGTTTCAGCATGCTCATCAATTTTTTAATGATCACCCCGTCGATCTACATGCTGCAAGTCTACGACAGAGTCGTTTCAACCGGCAATAAATCGACCTTAATTATGTTAACGCTGCTTGTTTTGGGGCTTTTTATCACCTTAGCCGCCTTGGAATGGGTCAGGTCGCAAATATTAGTCAGAATCAGCACGCGCCTGGAAACCTTGTTAAACCAGCGACTCTTTCAAGTGGCATTCAAGCAAGCGCTCCTGTCCGGCGGGCAAAGAGCCACGACTCAACCCTTGGACGACTTGACCGGCTTGCGTCAGTTTTTAACCGGCAACGGATTGTTCGCATTTTTCGATGCGCCGTGGATGCCGATTTATCTTGCCCTGCTATTCTTGTTTCACCCGCTGTACGGATGGTTTTCGGTTGTTACGGCTATCATACTATGCATGGTGGCATTCGCTACCGAAAAGGTTACGACAAAAACCTTAAGCGAAGCCAATAATACGTCCATCGCCACCCGCAGCATGCTTAATAAAAATCTGCGCAATGCCGAAGTTATCGAATCGATGGGTATGCTGGAGAACATTCGCCGGCGTTGGATGAGCGGAGCGGTCAAAGTGTTAGACTTGCAGGCCGTGGCCAGTTCGCGTGCAGGCGTGTTGACATCGCTGTCGAAATTCATTCGCATGTCGTCCCAGTCATTGATTTTGGGATTAGGTGCATACCTCGTCATAGAGCGCGAAATTTCCCCGGGCTTGATGATTGCCGGCTCCATTCTGATGGGCCGGGCCTTAGCGCCTATTGACTTGATGATCGGCACCTGGAAAGGGTTTATTAGCGCCCGCGACCAATATAGCCGTTTGAACACGATCCTATTGCAAATTCCCGCCGATAGCGAACGCATGCAACTGCCCGATCCTAAAGGCGATATACAACTGGAAAATGCGGTTGTCGTGCCGCCGGGCTCCAAAGTTCCCGCGCTTAAAGGCATCAATGCGACGATCGACGCCGGCGATATCGTAGGCATAGTAGGGCCCAGCGGCGCCGGCAAATCAACCTTGGCCCGCGCGGTCCTGGGTATCTGGCCCACGGCTAACGGCGCGATACGGCTGGATGGCGCCGAAGTCTTTCAGTGGGATCGCGAACATCTGGGGAGTTTTATCGGGTATTTGCCCCAGGATATCGAGTTATTCGAAGGCACAATCAGCGAAAACATTGCGCGTTTCGGAGAAATCGACTCGGAAAAAGTGGTCGAGGCCGCTAAAATGGCCGATGTCCATGAACTGATCTTGCAACTCCCGGAAGGCTACGATACTGTAATCGGCGCCAGCGGGGGGAATCTTTCAGGAGGGCAGCGGCAACGGATCGGTTTGGCTAGGGCTCTGTATGGCAGCCCTGTGTTAGTCGTGCTGGATGAGCCGAATTCCAATCTCGACGAACAAGGCGAAAACGCCTTGGGAGAGGCGTTGGTTCGGCTTAAACAAAAAAAGACCACTGTATTGATCATTACGCATCGTAATGCCGCTTTGGCGAAAGCAGATAAATTGCTAATCTTAAAAGAGGGCGCATTAGTGGCGTATGGTCCCAAGGAACAAGTTGTTAGCTATTTGCAACAACAATCCGCCGGAACAGTAACGAAATTAAACAAAACATAATATCCGATGACCGAAAATACCGCTTTAATCAACTCCGAACCCACAGCGCTGCATACCGACGATAAGCCTATTCGCCTGATTGGCGCCATTATCGTTCTGGCGACATTCGGCGTATTCGGCGGCTGGGCGGTTTTAGCCCCCTTGGACAGCTCCGCCCTGGCTCCAGGAATCGTGGTAGTCAAATCGTACAAAAAGACCGTGCAGCATCTCGATGGCGGCATCGTCTCCAAAATACTGGCGCAAGACGGCGACTTCGTAGAGGAAGGGCAGCCCTTGGTGATTCTGGACGACACGCAGATCAAAGCTCAGCTCGGCATCGCGTACAGTCAAAAAATCAACTTAGCGGCGCAAGTGGCTCGTTTGCGGGCGGAACGCGACCAATTGCCCAAAGTCGTCTACCCGGAGTTTCTCGACAAGTCTGACGACCCTAGGGCGATAGAAACGAAACAAGCCGAAAATCATGTCTTTCGGGCTCGAAAAAATGCGTACCAAGGCGAAATCGCCGTGTTGGAGCAGCGGATCGGACAAATCAAAAGCAAAATAAACGGCTTGAAAAATCAAATTTCCAGTAAAGAAGTCCTGGTCAAATCCTATGCCGAAGAGATCAAAGATTTACAGGAACTGTTGGCGGAAGGTTTTGCCGACCGCCAACGCTTGCGCGACCTTGAGCGCAATCATGCCTTACAAACCGGCGAAATTGCTCAATTACTGGCCGAAGTGGCGACCAATGAAATGCTGATTGGCGAAACCCGTTTACAAATACTGCAAACCCAGAAAGAATTCCAACAAGATGTCACGGCCAAACTGAGTGAAGCCCAGGCCGGATTGAATGACGCGGAAGAAAGAGTCGTCGCAAACCGGGACAAACTCGACCGGATTGTCATCAAAGCGCCGGCGACCGGCATGGTATTGGGATTGTCCGTTCATACCGAAGATGGCGTCATCGTGCCCGGAGACCCGATTCTCAATATCGTTCCGAAAGACGTCGATCTGATCATCGAGGCCAGAGTGTCGCCGATAGATATTGACCGGGTTAGTGTCGGATTGCAGTCGGAAGTTCGGTTTAGCGCGTTCAAGCAAGCGACGACGCCCAAGATGGAAGGACGTGTTATCCACCTGTCCGCCGACAGTTTTACCGATGAAAGAACCGGAGAGTCCTATTATCAGGCGCATATCGAACTGACCCCGGAAAGTCAAAAAGACCTGGGCGAACTCCAGTTGTTGCCCGGCATGCCGGTAGAGGTGCTCATCAACACCGGCGAGCGCACCTTATTTGAATACCTAGCGCAACCGATCACCAATGCCTTTGCGCGCTCATTCATTGAAGACTAAAGCGATGAACAAACTTAAATACGGCTTATTGTGCTTGCTAACCGCGAGCGCATACAATGCTAATGCCGAGGATTTACTGACGATCTACCGCCAAGCGCTAGAGGCCGACCCGCAACTTCGTTCGGCGCAATTGCAAGTTGAAATCGGCTCGGCGCAAAAAGGCCAAGCCTTAGGGCAAATGTTGCCGCAGATCAACGGCACCGCTAACTGGTCAAAGAACGAACAAAAAATATTCGCTCCAGGCGGGGCTGTCAACAACAGTTACCCGGGTACGCGCTATTTTTTATCGCTCAACCAAACGCTGGTGGATTTCGCCAAATTTTGGGATTGGCGCCGGGCGTCCAAGGTAGAAGACCAATACGCCGCGGAAGCGATCGAAGCGCAAAACGAATTGATGCATAAAGTCGTGGAGCGCTACTTCGATTGGTTGCAGGCGGATGACGAACTCGACTTTGCCCGCAGCGAGAAACAAGCCACCAAAAAACAGCTGGAACAAGTGCGTAAACAATACGCCAAACAAATGCTCAAAATAACCGATGTCTACGCGTTAGAAGCTCGATTGGACCAGCTTGAAGCCGAAGAAATCATCGCCGAATCTAATCGCGTCAGGGCCGAGGAAAGCCTCCGCGAACTCACCGGCGTTCATCCGAGCCGGCCGCATGGATTAAAGGACGGCATCGAGTTCAACAAGATAGAAGGCGATTTACAAGACTGGATTGCGATGGCGCAAAGCCAAAATCCTCAAATGATGGCCAAAACCATAGCCATAGAAGCGGCCGAAAACAATGTCGCCGTGCAAAAATCCAAATACATGCCGGTTGTCGATCTGCAATTGAATTATTACGACACCGACACCGGCTTCCAAAGCACCCGGACGCCGCAGATCCAAACGCAAGTGGCCGCGATCAATGTCAATGTCCCGTTATTCTCCGGCGGCACCACTACGCACCAGTTGTTCGAGGCGCAGCACAGACTGGAGCAAAGCAAAAACGACAACGAGGCGACCTTACGCGCCTTGATCAAAGAAACCAGCGATGCCTTTCTCAGCTCAAACGCCAGCGTCAGACATATCAAGGCCGCCCAAAAAGCCCTGGAATCGGCTGTCAAATCAAGAGAGTCGATGGAGCGGGGTCTTTTTTACGGTGTCGTGACCGTAAGCGATCTGATCCAGGCGCAACAAAGCGAATACATGTCCAAGCGGGACTTATCGATAGCGCGCTATACCTACATCAAAAACCGCATTCGTTTCTTACGATCCATAGGTTCGATCAACGAAAACAACATATTTGAAATCAACGATTGGCTGGATATGGCCGAGGCCGAGCAGGAAGTCAATGCCTCCCCGATGTCGATCTCCCCGCATCCGCAAGCGAACGACGATAAACCGAGCGATGCCGAACCAAGCCGTCTCGACGCGCCGGCACAAGAAATGACACAACCGGCGCAAGACGAGCCGCCAATGGAATGGGACGACGAAACCATGGAAAAGGTATTACGCGAAATCAAAAATTCGCGGAACATGCAAGACAGTAAAAATCGCACCCAATAAGCAGCAGCAAAAAAAGGGGTCAGGTTACATTATCGTTAAATGTAACCTGACCCCTTTTCTGGTTTAATAAATCTGCGGATATTGAACATCAGTGGCTTCGAAATCGCGACGAAGGCGTCGCTCCCACAAAGGGCTGGATGCTCTGTGGGAGCGATCCCCAGATCGCGATTTCGAAGTCGGGAACGTTGGGCGACAAAAAATGGTATCGAGGCCTTAGCTAAGATCCGCTGTTTCCCAAACTCTGTTTGGGAAACCCGTCTCGCAAGCTCTGCTTGCTGGCTTTCTATCGCGGGACGGGTTATACAACCTGTCCCCAACGTTTTGGTTTGGCCTAAATATTTCGGTTTGTTAAGTCCTCACCCCAACCCTCTCCCAATGCGGGCGAGGGTAAAAAAAGGGGTCATAAAAAAAGGGGTCAGGTTACATTATCGTTAAATGTAACCTGACCCCTTTTCTGGTTTAATAAATCTGCGGATATTGAACATCAGTGGCTTCGGAATCGCGACGAAGGCGTCGCTCCCACAAAGGGCTGGATGCTCTGTGGGAGCGATCCCCAGATCGCGATTTCGAAGTCGGGAACGCTGGGCGACAAAAATGGTATCGAGGCCTCATTAGCTAAGATCCGCTGTTTCCCAAACTCTGTTTGGGAAACCCGTCCCGCAAGCTCTGCTTTTCATCGTTCCTACGCTCTGCGTCCCCAAAGGTCGATAATCCCGACAAGAACAACGATACATTCTCTGCAGTTTCTTAATCCGATTGTCCGCTGCAGTCGACGCAGAGCGTCTAAAGCGGCATTCCCACGCAGAGCATGGGAACGAGCGTTTAGTGGGGATACCTCAGAACCTGACCCCTCTCCCAATGCGGGCGAGGGGGTATAATGCCGAAACTTCAAGTGCGAAAAGGCGTCCTTCGAAAACCTCAAAAAAACTCAAAGTCTGCAACAGTCAAATTAGCCGCGGTAAAGCCGCTCTCATCAACAATTCCCACCTTTACGATGGGTTCGGCCTTGGAATTATTTTCGGCATCGTAATAAAGAATCCCGGTTTTCGTATTGTAAACGAGAAACGATGCCGTGTCGGTGTGCGCTCTTTTTAGCCCCGGACCGCTGATGAAATTAATGCTTCCGTCTTGATTCGGATCTAACCCTGAATAAATCGCGGAACTGAGCCTAATGATATCGCCAGAAAAATCGTCGATAAAATCTCGATTTTTTCCACTCGGCTGGGTATCGAAAACAAAAGTATCCATTCCCGCGCCGCCGTTGAGTCTGTCTCGACCTAATCCGCCATAAATAATGTCGTCGCCATCGCCGCCAAAGATGCGATTATTGCCGCTATTGCCTTTCAGGACATTATTGCTGCTATTGCCGACTAACTTGAAATTACCGTTTCCGGTCAATGTCACATTTTCTATGTATTCCAAGCCTTTCAGGGGGCCTTTATGCGGTTGGCTCAAATCGACTTTGGCCGCAATCTCTAAGGTATCGATGCCACCGGTATCGAAAATCACAAGCCGATTACCCAGTGCGATATACAGATCGTTACCCTTGCCGCCTTCCAAAATATCCGGTTCGCCTCTGATATTGCCGCCGATCAGCACATCGTTGAAATCCGTCCCCTTCAGCACGCTGGCAGCGGCGGTATCCCTATCTTCCACGGTCACGCCGGTACTGCCCCCGTCCTCTAGGTCGATATCGTCCGAAAGAGACAACACTTCCCCGTCAGCGAATTGCAGTGACCCGACGCCTTGAATGCTATATTCCAGGCCTTCGCCTTTGAGCGTGTAGATGCCGCTAATCACGCTCAAAGTATAATCGTCGATCAAGCCCTCCAATTGCAAAATATTGGAACCTCCACCGCCGATAATCACATCATTGCCGGGGCTGCCGATAAAAATGTCGTTACCGGGGCCGCCGATCAAGATATCGTCTCCGGCTCCGCCATTTAAAATATTATTGCCGCGACCGCCGCGAATCACATCGTTGCCGTCTCCTCCGATCAATTCATCGTTCCCGTCGCCGCCGCTAATGTCGACGCCGACTGTACCGTTGGCGATTATCGTATCGTCCCCGCTGCCGCCGGATAGCGAACGGCCCAACGGTTTCCCGGAAGCATCGTAACGTTGCATGACGATTTCGGTGGCGGCGTCGCCGTCTTGAAAAACGCCTTGTTGATGGCCGTCTTGGTATTCGGCTTCCCAAGATACGACAAAGCCGCCGTCGCTCAAGCCGATGACGGTCGGTTGTTGCTGCGAATCGTGCACGGTAGTGTTGACTTGAAACTCCCCGCCCACTTTAGTGCCGTTGGCGTTAAACCGTTGACCGTAGACGCCCCAATAACTTTCGTCTTGCAACATGGATTGCCAAACCACGACGAAACCGCCGTCGGCCAGCGCCGCGACCGCCGGTTGAGCTTGGTCGTAGGTCGTGAATGAGTTGACATGAATTTCACCATTAAGCGCTTGACCGCTTGCGTTATAGAGTCGAGCAACAATACTGAAGTCATGGGCATCGAGATCTTGCTCCGGAATATCGTAAGCATCGCGCGGCGCTTGCCAGACAACGACAATATTGCCGTTGCTAAGTTGTGTGGAAGTCGGAAATTTCTGCTCGCTTGCCAATTCGTTGAAATCCGGGTTGCCTACCTCGCCTTTCGGTGTTTCAAAGGTCGAGTTGATGGCGATTCCGCTATCATTGGCGGTCAAAAACCCCATAAACTGTCCGTCCTTATCGAAGCGCTTGGCAAAAATCAGCATTTGCTCGGTTCCGGTGCTGATCGCTTCATAGCCGATGATGTATCCTCCGTTAGCCAGCGCCGTAACAAAGGCATCCGATCCGCCTGAGTCGCTGATTTTGGTTTCCCAGTCCAACGGGTTGCCGAATTTATCGAAAAGTTGACTGAATACGCCGGTTTGATTGGGCGTGCTGCCCATGGCAATACCGTTTTGTAATGAGTCGCCCTGGTTATTTGAACTCCAGGCGACGACGAATTTGTCGTCTTCCAATACCGCAATGGCAGGCAAGCCTTGATCGTCGGTTAAGGTATCGTTGGCTCGGAAAATGTTGGAAGTGGGTTTGCCCGCGGCGTCGAACAGTTGCACATGGATACCGCTACCGTCGGCATCCGGCGCTGACCAAGCCAGGACGATACTGCCGTCGGAAAACAAAGCCGGGCGGACGTTTGCGCCCTCGCCGATTCCGGTAAGGATTCTTTGATCGGGTCCAAGTCCCCGGCCGTTAGTGTCGAATTTCCGAAAATAATAGCCGCCGGGTCCTTGCCAAAAGTTAATGAAGCCGCCGTCGGGATACGCCAATAGTGTGGAAGCCTCTTGTGCTCCGGCCGTTAGGATGTTGACTAGCGTTTCTTGCGATAGCAGGATTTGTTTGTGATCGCCTTTAAAATGAATTTTTTCGACATTGATCAGTCGATTCGATCCGTCGTTCCCATTGATATCGGTAACGATAACCTCGTTTTCGTTAATTTCAATAGTATAGTCAGTGGAATTGCCATTGAAGAAAACGATATCGAGGCCGTCTTTGCCATCGATGGTGTGATTACCGGTAGTCGCATTAAAAATATCTCTGTCATCGGTTCCAGTTAATGTTGCCATTCAATTAGCCTCTTTAAATTTGATGAAGGAATTACTTTACCCTTAGCTAGTTCAAGCTTCAAAATCATAGGTTCTAACCCAGCATGTTAGTGGGCTGGGATAAAAGGGGAGGGTAAAAACCGAAAATTTGAGTGTGGGTACAATATGTAGATTTAGAATAGTTTAGCTGTCTGTGAATGGCTATAAAAAATCAAAAAATTTTTTATTCGCGTCCAACGCTGGGAGACAGTGGGCCGTAACAAATAAAGGGGTCAGGAATGTAGGGTGGGTAGAGCAAAGCGAAACCCACCATAGAACGCCACGCAAGTCATTTCCTGATTAGCAAGTTTCTTCAGCTAAAGCCCAAAGATCAGCATATCCCCTAGCAGGACGGGGTTCGCAAGCCATGCGCGTCAAGCTAAAAACGGCCAACCCACATCACGCTATTTCCCAAGCTCCAGCTTGGGAAAGACACCCCGGAAGCTCCAGCTTCCTGAGACCGACACAACCTCCGCACATTCTGAATCAAGCCCGACTCGCTCGTTCAATCTTTCTTGAATTTTCGGGAAGCTAGAGCTTCCTGAACAGGTTACCCAAGCTAGAGCTTGGGTAACAGCATAATGTCATTTTAACAAATCGCGGATTTGGTCATGGGCGGCGTTATCTTAACCGTAACCGCCCTCAAACAAAGCGATGGGTTTCCGCTTCGCTGCTACCCATCCTACGGCGTCGGAAGTTTGATAGGCGGCTATGTAGGGTGGGTAGAGCAAAGCGAAACCCACCATAGAACGCCACGCAAGTCATTTCCTGATTAGCAAGTTTCTTCAGCTAAAGCCCAAAGATCAGCATATCCCCTAGCAGGACGGGGTTCGCAAGCCATGCGCGTCAAGCTAAAAACGGCCAACCCACATCACGCTATTTCCCAAGCTCCAGCTTGGGAAAGACACCCCGGAAGCTCCAGCTTCCTGAGACCGACACAACCTCCGCACATTCTGAATCAAACCCGACTCGCTCGTTCAATCTTTCTTGATTTTCGGGAAGCTAGAGCTTCCTGAACAGGTTACCCAAGCTAGAGCTTGGGTAACAGCATAATGTCATTTTAACAAATCGCGGGAAGGACCATGAGCGGCGTTATCATAACCGTACCCGCCCTCAAACAAAGCGATGGGTTTCCGCTTCGCTGCTACCCATCCTACGGCGCCGGAAATTGGATAGACGGCTAATGTAGGGTGGGTAGAGCAAAGCGAAACCCACCATAGAACGCCACGAAAGTCATTTTACAAATCGCGGGAAGGGCCATGGGCGGCGTTATCTTAATCGTACCCGCCCTCAAAAACAAAGCGATGGGTTTCCGCTTCGCTGCTACCCATCCTACGGCGCCGGAATTTCACAGCATACCCAGGCTTAAAAATGAACTAATTGGCCATGCCGGAAGTAGGGTAGAGTTCTTTACCCTCTTTTGCCAGTTCGTCATTCAATGCCTTGGCATAGGCCGCTCTAGCGGTTTGTGTAATACCCAGCAAAGTATTCAAACGTTGAATTTCAGCGTCGGTCACGCGCAGATTGTTAATCTGATTCTTGGCGTTCTCGGACAGATCGTTCAAATCGTATTCAATACCGTTGATAGTGACGATTTGTTTGTTTGCTTCACTCATGAATTTAAGTCTCCTTAGCTAAGTTATAGTTTGTGTGTGGTCATATTTGCGGATTTTACGACAATGCTATTTTGTTTGTTCGAGTAATGATTCGCATCCCCTTATCGTTACATTTTTCGCAAAGCGTCCGTTCGCTGAGCGGAGTCGAAGCGAACCGGCTTTGCCGGACGGCTTATACAACCCGTCCGGCAAAGCAACCCAGGCAAAAAGCCGGCGGCAGAGTAAGAGTCCTGGTTAAAAATTAAATTTCAACGTATCGTCCTTAGTGCCGAACAACGTATCGAAATCCACGGACGGAGCGGGTTGCGCATCGCTGCGCGCCTTGTGTTCGCGGTAGCGTAAATCCTGCAGCCGGGCCTGGCTGAAAAGCTGGGCATACGCCAAGCCTAGCGCGCTGGTTTTGGCAAGACTTTGATACGTCTCGGGGCTCAAAGAACGCAAACGTTGCTCGTCGATCTGATAAAAACCGCCCAAATTTTGCTGTTTCTTGGCTTTTTCCGGATCGGCGTCGTTAGAGTTGGGTTGCCAACTGATAGTCCAGGGCTGAATCAACTCGGCTTGTTGCAGGGCATCGGTCAAAGCTTGCGTCAATTGCTGGTTTTGCAGGCGTTGCGTCAAAAAGTTAAGAATTTGACCTGCGGCCTCGGTTAATTCCCCGCTCTCCTGATAAAGTAAAGTGTCTTCTGGCTGGGCCGGGTTATGCAACAAGGGACTGGTGATGTCGACGGCTAGAGCTGCCTTGCCGTGTTCATCCGGTAACAGGCTGAAAGGATAGCCGCGGAAAAAACTCGGAACATAAGGCGCAAGCCATTTACCATGCCCATCCAAATAGACATTACGGTTAGGACGCAGGCCCAATAAGGCGATCAATTGAAACTTAACCGGCTCGGTAGGCGATACCGGAATAAATGCCAGAGCATAATAAGGTAAAGTTTGCGTCAGCTCGGCCATTAAAATCGGACAATAAACGTCCTGGCTAGCAAAGGCGTAATGAGTAAATTTTTGCCAGCCGGCTTGGCTGTGGGCTTTAGGGTCTAATAATTGCCAGCGGTTCATCGTTACTCCATTTGACGTTGTTCAAGAAACGAATTATACATGCTTTGACATTCTAAATGGGCGCAAGTCCGTATAAATTTACCTCGAATCGGGTTTAATCGCAGATTGGCGAGGAATAGTATATATACCTTTCGCACTTGAAATTTCGGCAATGCCAGAGGAGGCGCCAGGGTGTCCGATCAAGGCTTTGCCAGCATGGAGCTGGCATAGAGACTGCATGGACGTAACTATTCAGTCTCCCGGCAATTATCGTTCCCATGCTCTGCGCTCGCCGTTATACACAAGTGCCGGTAAACTTGCTAAACAGAGTTCGTCGTATACTTGGAAACGGTGCTGTTTGATAAATCTGCGGATATTGAACATCAGTGGCTTTCCCTCACCTAACGCTAGGTGAGGGAAAGTCGGGAGCGTTGGGCGGCAAAAAATGGTATCGAAGCCTCATTAGCTAAGATTACAAAACAGTAATTTTTGACTTGTGTATAACGGCGAGTGCTCTGCGTGGGAATGCCTGAGTACCGCTCCAGCGGTACGAGACGCCAGAGCGTCTCGGTCTTCATTCCCACGCTGGAGCGTGGGAACGATAGGGGGGGTGAACAATTACACAAGGACAGCAAAAAAGTCCGGCTATGGAATCGATATATCGATAAATAAACAATGAAAAAACATTTTAATTAAATCAAATATATAAAACTTAAATTACACTAAAATACTTCAATCATAGTAATAGAAAGCCAAATTTTAAGCATTATTTCACCCAAAATAAGGGCGGTCCCTAGAAAAATTATTAAAAACTCTCTATACTCAAGCACCGTAAGCTATCAACTCAGTCCAGCTCTTTACTTAGAAAGGCTGATCAAGGTATAGTGCATACAAAATTCAGTGCGTATCAAAACGCGTCTAGAGTTCTTTCTAACAAAAAGCGAAAACCTCAATTGGAGATTTAACATGGCAACACTCTCAGTGGATATCGCTCAATCCTACATGGACACCTTACGGTCCTATGGGCTTGAGTTTAACATAAGACAAACCAACAACCTGACCAACCGGATCATCAACCGCTTGGAAAATCGCGGCCACACCCCTGAGCAAGTAGCAGACTGGCTTATGAGCAGGGTTGCGGTTAAACAGCAATTGAGAAAATTGGTTAGACAAGGCCAATTGCCTGAATTCGATCTGGACGGCTCTGGCCGGCTCAATCGGGCGGAATTGCAAAATGCAATGACAATCTTGACCGAAACCGCGGTCGAAGACGCGCCGATCGAAGGCTCCACGCCTCCGCCCGACCCAAGCATCACCACCTTGACGCTAACAGAAATTCCGACGCAAAGAACCACCACCTTAATGTGGGATGAAGTCGATGCAGACCAAGCCCTCGGCTTCATGCAGAACGTACTGCGTCTAAACCTGAATCAGCTGGGTTGGATGAACGAAGATGGCGAATTAACCGTCAACATCGAAAATATCACGATTAATGACACAGATGTAGATGACGGAGCCGAAATCAATATCGGCTTCGCGGACGGCGGATCGTACTGGCTTAGCGTAGATACGCCGCTGGCGCTGTATGCCGGTATTATCTTTGACGAACTGTGGCAGGACACTGAAGTCACGCAAACCGGCATCGTGCTAACTCCGACCGAAAATAACGGCGGCGCCTTCGAAAACGGCATTACCTCGGATGCCGACAACCTGATTATCGCCGGTCGCCCAGAGTTGCTGCACGGCGCTTATATCGACGGCGGCGGGGGTTACAATACGCTGGAAGTCGATATGAAAGGCTTCTTCGCACAACCTTTCCAATTACTGAACATCCAGGAAGTCATCGTACAAAACCTGCCGAATGTATACGATTACGACCAAACCATTTTTGGCGACACAAACAATGATGTCGAAAACGGTTATAACGGTTATTTTGCCAACTTCCCGATTCCTAATTTTGAATCACTAGCATTAGACGGCAACAACATCCTACTAGGCAGCAACAGCATCCTTGATTTAAGCCGGGCCAGCAGTCTGGAGAAACTTGTCATCACTGAAGGTGACTTCCCTTTGTACGATTCTGAAGGTGACTCTATAGCAGGAGGCGATCTATATATTGTAGGCGTTCGCAACAACGCCCTGCTGCGTTTCGAAGGCGGCTTCGACAACGACGTGACCGTCCACTACGGCGAAGGCATGACGGAAGGTGCGGTCAACGTAGAGCTGATGGTCGGCGATGTCAAGGCCGATATCAATATCCTGCATAATGCCTCGGTCTTGAATGTCGATTCTCAAGGCACCGAAAACCACTTGGACAGCTTCTTCGGCGGCGGATCGTTGAGCTACCTGAACATCAGCGGCGAAGCGATCTTTTCGGTTAACGATGACATGTACGACGGTTTCAACCCTGGTCGCCCGGCCCACATCGACGCCAGCGCCAACACCGGCGGTGTGGATTTGACCCTGAATAACTTCTCTGACGCGATTTTCTTTACCGGCACAGCGGAAAGCAAAGACGAGTTTACCGCTAACAACAACGGCAAATCCGTCACCATCAACGGCGGCAACGGCGATAATGAATTTACCGCGACCGGCGGCGAAACAGTCGTCATCAACACCGGTAACGGCAACAACACCATTATCACCGATGACAGCGATAATGTAACGATCACCTCCGGTGCCGGCGACGATATCATCTCATCTGTTCGTGGCGATTCCGTAACTGTCAATGCAGGCGACGGCAACAACGAAATCACCGTAAGCGCGGATGTTATCGACATCGCTGCAGGCGCGGGCAATGACACTATCGTTGTTTCCGGCATGGGCACCACTCCAATCGGTAACGCCGATGTGATTCCGGCTGCCACGGCAGTACTCAATATCGACACCGGCACGGGCGAAGACACAGTGGTTCTGGGTCGAGACGTTTTTGGCGGCGGTTTCTTTAACCAATTTTTCGGCATCACCGCGCTGCAAGGTTCCAGCATCACCGGTGAAAACATCACGGTATATGTAGAAAATCCAAGCGATTTGCGTGCCGCGGAATTGTCGGGAATTCAAGAGGTTATCTTGAATCATGACGTCAGCGAATCGATCAATGCGGACGTCGATAACTATGGCGTGGCGCCGATTTTAACGCTGACTTCCGAGCAATTCGCGGCCATTGGCGGCGGAAACTTCAGCGTGGAAGGCTCGCCTTTCAGCACCTATTCGCAAGTGAAAGTCATCGTCACCGAGTCGACTTCCCTGACCGACTTGGGCGTGGACGACTTGCCTTCAGGCGTCGACCTGGTCTTGGAAATCCAAGACGGCGTCACGCTGTCGATGACTGCGGAACAGTTGCACACCAAAGTCGCTCCGCAAGGCGTGACCTTGGCAAACGACCACAATACCGACTTCCAAGTAGGTAGTGTTATCATTACAGGCGCGGGTCTAGACTTCGATCCGTTCAATACCAACGATCAAGCACGTACCGAAATCGATGGTATAACTTACTTCGGCGGCTCATTGTCAAGCGACTTTTATAACGACGCTAACCAAAATGGCATAATCGAACGTAGCGAATGGGGCAGCAATGTCCTGATCGACCGTCTCATGACCGGCTATGATCGTCCTGCGGATGTGCCTAGCTACAGCCGCTTGGTCATCGATACCGATGTAACATCGGAAATCGGTCCGTTCCAAACCATCGAAACTTTCTTGCGAATCGTGGGCGATAGCGGCCTGACCTTTACCCCGGTAGAAGACGGGCGCGACGAGTGGGGGCGTCCTGTCGAAGGCGGCAGTGCGATTGAATTGGGTATCGATACGGCTCCAAATCCTGATGCGTTCAATGAATTCATCATCGACTTCTCAAGCGTCGGCGGCGAAGTCGTCAACCTGACCTTCGCGCGCTTCGAAGATGCCTTGGAAATCTATGGTAATGGCACCGCGGCAACTCCGGCGCGCTTGAACGTCGAATTGACGGGTAATGTCGCATCCTCGGAGCATGGCTTGTTCTCGCGTGATGTGCAAACCTATGTGGTCACCGACCTGAATGGCGAAGACCGTCAATTCTGGACTTCCCGCGTTACGCAAGACCTGGAAACATTGGGTCTGCGCGGCAACTACGATGAAACCATCACGTTCGGTAACACCGAGCGCGGCGTCAACTTCCTGATGGAAGTGGTTTACGACAAATTCGACGGCTATGCGGTCGGTAACCTGGTCGCCGACTTTGCCCGTGACGGCGCCAGCACCGTAGTCGATATCGTCAATCTCGACGCGCCGATGCCGGCGGGCGAAGTGCAAAAAGTCGCGGGTATCGATGTCAGCGACGGGCTAGTGAGCACGTCAATCAATGTCGAAGGCGGCAACACCGTCATCGAAAGCTTTGCGGCAAGCAACGCATTGGTCGAATTGAACCTGTCCGCCGACGCCAACCTGGAAATGGCACAAACGCTGCCTACAGGTCTCACCAGCCTGGATGCATCGGGCGTGGTCGGCACCTTGACCGCGGAAATCGATCTGTGGCAGGAAGGCGCTAACGGCCCGCTGACTTTCGTGGGCGCGGCCGGTACAACTGAACTGACCCTCGACGACGCGTTGCAAGGCGCGATTACCAGTATCGAAGGCGCAGGCCCTGTCAATCTAACGATCGGCAACGGCACAGGTTCCGACTCTGTCGATCTGACCGAAACGACCCTGACCAATATCGGTACAGTCACGCTCAACGAAAATTCAACATTCAGCATTACTGTCGATCAAGCCGAAGTGATTGGCGCGGCGAGCTTTATCTATGAGGGCGCGGATGGCGCGGCAACGCTGAATCTGGTCGGATTGAACGATCAAGTATTCGCGGTGGCCGACTATCCGGAAGGCTTGATGGTGACCTTGACTCTGGCCGAACTGCCGGAAGTCATCTTGAATCCATTGACAGACCTGACGGGTATTGGCGGTCTGGTGATTCCGGAAGGCACGACCCTATACCTGAGCATGGAGCAGTTCCAGCAACTGGACGGCGACGGTATGTTGACGGGCGAAGGAAGCGTTGTCATTACTAATGTAATGCAAGAATTTGTCGGCGAAAACGGCGAAGATCTGGATCTGGACGGTATCGATCTCACTGGAGATGACAGCACTGTCACGCTCAATCTGGGCGAGTCCGTCAATTTGTCGGATGCGGATCTGGTCGACGGCGGTGAACCTTCAGTGACCACCTTCAACATCGGCGAATTCACGCTGACCTTGGGCGATATCAATGACGCCGATGGCGTGGCCGTGATCGGCGATGCGGGTAGCGTATTGAAATTTATCGATATCAGCGAGCCGATCCTGTCGCAAATCGACGCGTCAGGTTTCGATGTCGATACCCTGATCGTTGAAGCGGCCCTGGTTGCCGATAACAACGTCGATTACATGTTTGACGGTCTGCCGGAGCGCGTGACCAAAGTCATCGTCGACGAATTCGGTCAAGTTGTGGGTCGTATCCAAAATGTTGTCATCCAAGAAACTGTGACCGTCCCTGGTGACCTGTCCTTCAACGACTATGGCCTCGACACCGAAGTCAGCACGCTGAATCTCACGCTGCAAGGCGGCGCATTGCTCGGCGGCGATCTGATTGTTTCGACCGTGACGCCGGACTCGGACTTAGTGGCCAGATACCTGCAAGAACTGAACATCGTTTCCGAAGGTACGGCAGCCAATATCGTTACGGGTAAAACCGACAACATCATCGCAGGCGATATCACGCCGTTGGCCTTCCCTCTAGCGATTGGCGCCGGCAGCCGCGACAACAACTTGAAGCTGGTCAACATCGACGCCACGCAAAATCTGGTCATTGAAGGCGATATTATCTTCAATTCGCATGGTGATTTCGATGACAATGCACCACTTGACGGCATCACCGCCAATGACGACAACAACGCCACGGTCACCCTTAACATCAGCGGAGATGCCGATGTGACGGTGCAACAGCTCGATATCAGCGATGCCGACATCGCATCTTTGGTGATCAACAACAACGGCGGCACCCTGACCGTAACCGGCGCGAGCCCTGCGATCGTGACGACCGGCGAGCCTGGCGAAACCCAGACTCTGGTGTTGACAGGCACGGGCGACATGGTGTTTGGCGACAACGATGCATTGACCAGCAATGTGGGTATCGACAGCACCTCTCTGGTGTCTATCGATGCGACTGGCCTGGAAGGCGATCTGAACCTGGGCGAGGTTGCCGAAGTCAATTCCGCGGCGTTCAGCTTCCAGTCCGGTACCGGCGTGACCTTGGTCAACCTGACGGGCGGCACGTTAGACAGCCTCGGAGCAGATAGCACAGCCGGCACGGACGACGACACCGCAGGCTGGAGCTTCGACTTCACCGGCGCGGCGGCAGGTTCGCAGCTGCGGATCGATAATGGCACGGCATTGAACTATACTGCCGGCTCCAAATTGTCGATCAACATGGGCGCTAACGGCGAGCTCTTCATCGATGGCGACATTGGCAGCACGGTAGACTTGTCCGGTCTCGATCTCGACATCAGTTCGGTGCAGGATATTATCCTCGCCGATGGCGTGGAGTTAATCCTGACTGCGGATCAAGCGAACGGCTTGAACATCGTGGCGGGTCCCGACCGTGGTGCGGCTGGCATTACAGCGGTAGTGAACATCGTCGAACTCGGAGATGAGCCGGTCGATCTGAGCGGTATCGCCGCCGATATCGCCGGAACGACTACCCTGGAAGATGACGATGTGACTCTGGATGCGGCGACCGATCTGGGCGACTTCAGCATCACGCTGATCGATCCGATCTCGAGCGATCCGATCGCGGGTCAAACCATTCGCTTGGCTACGTTCGAGCAGGCCGACGGGCGCGAAATTATCGTGACGGGTTCGACGACCTTCGAAAATACCAATGTAGTGTGGCTGTTCGACAGCTTGCCTGCCGGCGCCAAGGTCAACACCGACGGCTATAGTTCGGAAATTGGCCGTCTGTGGATGTCGGAAGACTTGGTCACTGGTCAAAACGTGGAAGAGCTGTTCACCAACTTGCACAGCGACATCATCATCCGCATCGTGAACACCGAAGCGCTGTCCGGTGTGTTGGTCACGACAGGTTTCGACCGCACCGTGGAGATCGAGTCATTGACTACATTGGGCGATCTGACCTTTAACGACATCGATGAAGTGGGAGAACCGTTCGATTTCGTCGAAAACCTGAGTATCACCTTGGGTGGCGGAGTCGTGCTAGGCAACGTCGAGGTCGATAACATCCTGGCCGCGCCGATCGACAACGATGACGAGTTCGGCACATTGACGATCCGTTCAAACACGGCAGCTGATGAAAACTATTATCTGTTGCCGGAACTGGCGGATGGACAGGAATGGAATACCGGAAGTGGCGGTGTGCCGCTGCCGGGGGCGACCAATACCATCGGTAACCTGAGCAGCGGTAGCGCCACGTTCGATCTGAACACGGTCGTAATTGAAACGGCTGCATTGACAGGGTTCCCTATGGTCTTTAATGCGGCCACAGCGGCTTTGGTCGGCGGCACCGTCTTCTTCTCCGATGATGATGCCGGCACCACGGCGCTTTTGGATGTCAACGGTCCGAGCGATGTGACTTTCAAAGCGCTTGACACCAGCGATCCAAATATCACTGTTTTGACTGTCGATACTGCCGGTCATTCGGGCGTCTATTTGCTGACCGGCGGCAGCCCTGCGGCGGCAATCGGCAACACCGAGGTCTTGAATATTGATCAGGGAGCTGGCGGTCAAGTTTGGTTCGGTCATGTCAAAGACGGTGATGATTATGTGCTGAACACCGACGGTAACGGCGATCCGTATGCCGGTGTCGCGGGTGGCGATTTGAGCGAAATCAATGTAAGCGGCACCGCTCCGGTGAATTTGGGCGTCATTGCCCTGATCGACGGCAGCGACGACGACACCGACGATGACGGTATTCCTGACCAAGATGCGTTCACATTGAACGGTAACGGTGTAACAACCGCCATCTTGGGCGAGGCGAATGTCAACGGCGTGTTGGTTGCACCGACTCTGGATGCGGAAAGCACTTGGGCCTTCAACGATGTAACGCTAACCATGACTGGCGATGTTACAGTAGGTGCTGATTCAAACCTTGTGTTTGATACTGTAGCGCTGACGGTAGAAGGTGACCTTGATCTGACGGAGGCTAACCTGACTTTTATCGACACAACTGTTCATGTGCCGGAAGGTCAAGCTCTACACTTGACTCTTGATCAGATTGCAGGTCTTGGAACGACGTTTATTACGGGTGAAGGATCTGTTGTTGTAGAAGGCGAAGTCGATACCGACGCAGCTGTAGCATTGGATCTGAGCAACATTCGGACCGTGGGCATCGATCTGTCCGGCCTGACCAACGCGGGTGTCATCGTGCCGCAAGCCAACGATATCGTGGTGACGCTGAATGCGGCGGGTGCGTTGAATGACGCGGATCCGGCTGTTGCAACTGGCTTCAATGTTGTCGGCACGGACTTCAACGATGACATCACCGGCAGTAATCTGGATGATACCATCGACGGCGGAGCCGGGGACGATACTTTGACCGGCGGTGATGGCAGCGATACCTTCTTGGTCACAGCGGGTGTCGATACCATCTCCGACCTTCATGCAGATGATCCAAATGCCGATCCTCTTGCTGATCCGTTCGAAGCTGATGTTCTCATCGTCTCCAACGGTGCGACGGCCAATGCCGACGGCATTACCTCGTTCTTCGCCACGGCGGAGACCGTCAACAACGGCATCGCCAACTTGACGACAGACATTGCCGGTGGAGTCATCGACATGACGCTGGCGGCCAACGGTAACGGCTTCAATCTGTTCGGTAGCGATGGAGCGGACACCTTGATCGGCAGTGCCAACGCCGATGTTCTCATGGGCGGCGACGGTCAAGATACACTGACCGGTAACGGCGGTGCGGATATCTTCCGATTCATCAGCCATACCAGCGAACCGGAAGAGATGGTGGTTGAAACGACGACGCCGGGAGAGGATTGGGAACGGATTGAGGTGACTGCTGCAGCTACAGCCGATGGCACCATCACGATTCCGTACTCGACCAATAACGGTGGGACTTTTGCCAACCTCAGCGTTGCGGTGACGAACGGTATGACTGCCAATGAGGTGGCTTCAGCGATCCGTAACGCGTTTGTTGTCGAGGGCTTTACCGCCGTTCTGGATGGTGTATCGGATGTTGAAGTTCGTGGCGCCGTTGGCACCAGTTTGGAGTTGGGTGTGTTCGATGCTGATGGAACTGGAGTTACAGCAACTATAGAAGATGCGACTACAAACACTGATGTTGCGCAAGTAACGGAAGTCACGATCGGTGAATTAGTCCCTGGTGGTGATGTCGTGATTGGTGAAGTCTATTCGTTGACCTTCACACTGGCAGGAGGTGATACGACGTTTACAGTCAATCATACCGCAACCACAACCAGCGAAGCAGATGTGGCGTCCGGTTTGGAGACTTTGATCAACGCATTGGGTGGAGCTGTCACTGCGGGAAGTGCTGGCAACGTTCTCACTATTACCGATGGTAATGTTGACAACGGCGGCTTCACAGTGGTCACTTCGTCGACGGGCGGCTTCGACGGTTCTACCGCCGGAGATGTCAACGATGTCGCCACTCTCGATATCATCATCGACTTTACCTCGGGCAGCGGCGACAAGGTCGACTTCCAAGGTCTGGACGCAGCGACGGGTACCAACTATCTGGAAGCCGGAGAAGTGGAAAACTATGCTGATGCAAGAACTGCCGCGGACACTGCGCTCAACGGTACGATTCGCTACTACCTGACTTCGGTTGCCGACGATAGCGGTGACGCTGCCGAAGGTCATGGCGTGCTGTTCTTCGACGCCGATGGCAACGGTACGGCAGACGGTGCGGTGTTGTTGGTTGGTGTTACGCAAGACAACTTCGCGTTTACCGACATCGTCAACACCCCTGCGGTCTAATCTTACCCGCACCCGCGTGCCTCGTTCCCAAGCTACAGCTTGGGAACGCCCCCCTTCAAGCTCTGCTTGAAGGGGGGGTAGCCGCGAACAAGGTCAGCTAGCCGGGTAGGACGGGTCAGGCGAAAGCCGTAACCCGACATTAACTCGGGAATCTTACAAACCAAGGATAACCGTAAGGCCAGTGACGGCCTGCCAAAAAACCGCCCCGGGCAACCGGCGGCGGTTTTTTTATGCGCGAAACCGCCGCACGCTCGTTCCCACGGAGGACCGTGGGAACCAGAAAAAATAACCCTCGTTCCCAAGCATCAGCTTGGGAACGCCTACCCTCAAGCTCTGCTTGACGAAGCCGGGTAGGTCGGGTTAGGCGAAAGCCGTAACCCGACATTAACTCGGGAATCTTGCAAACCAAGGATAATCGTAAGGCCAATGACGGCCTAAACAAAAACCGCCCCGGGCAACCGGCGGCGGTTTTTTTATGCGCGAAACCGCCGCACGCTCGTTCCCACGCTCCGGCGTGGGGAAACAGAAAGAAGGGGTCACAGAAAGAAGGGGTCAGGTCTAGAATAAATGCGTTTTGTTGTTTTCGCTCGGTGCCGGTTTCTCTCGTTCCCACGCTCCGGCGTGGGAATGCAGACGGGGGATGAGCGAATCAACTCCGGTATGGGTTCCCACGGAGGACCGTGGGAACCAGAAAAAATAACCCTCGTTCCCAAGTATCAGCTTGGGAACGCCTACCCTCAAGCTCTGCTTGATGAAGCCGGGTAGGTCGGGTTAGGCGAAAGCCGTAACCCGACATTAACTCGGGAATCTTACAAACAAAGGATAACCGTAAAAGGAAAGAAGGGGTCAGGTCTAGAAAAAATGCATTTTGTTGTTTTCGACCAATGACTGTTATGTTAAATCAATGCTTAAGATCTCGATAAAAATTTTCATGCGTCCCATGCTCAATCAAAGTGAGCAATAATTCATCATCAATATATTCATAGGCAATAAGATATTGTTGAGCATTATGCTTATATTTATGCACTTGGATGCCTGCTAGATCGCCAGTTTTCATTTCACCGATAGATGGATCAGAGATGATATTTTTGACTGCTTTATCAAGTTGTTCTTTTTCAGTACGATGCATTTTTTTAACTCGACGCTTAAAGATGCTGGTTTGTTTAACTATCATCCGAATTTATAATCCGATATTTCACCTGCTTTATTTTCTTCTATACCGGTTAAAATACCTTTAATAAAGGTTAATGGTAAATCTGGATTTTCATCTACTATTTTTCCTATCCTAGCCCAATACTCTATTTGTTTAGGCGCGCTTCGATGCTGCGCTTTGCCATTAATGACAGCATCATTAATCAAACTTTCAGATAATTTTATTGCTTTTGACATTAATTTAACTCCTATTGAATAGTGGTTGGCGAAAGAAGGGGTCAGGTCTAGAATAAATGCGTTTTGTTGTTTTCTCTCGTTCCCACGCTCCGGCGTGGGAATGCAGACGGGGGATGAGCGAATCAACTCCGGTATGGGTTCCCACGGAGGACCGTGGGAACCAGAAAAAATAACCCTCGTTCCAAAGCACCAGTTTGGGAACGCCTACCCTCAAGCTCTGCTTGACGAAGCCGGGTAGGTCGGGTTAGGCGAAAGCCGTAACCCGACATTAACTCGGGAATCTTACAAACCAAGGATAATCGTAAGGCCAAGGACGGCCTGACTAAAAACCGCCCCGGGCAACCGGCGGCGGTTTTTTTATGCGCGAAACCGCCGCACGCTCGTTCCCACGCTCCGGCGTGGGGAAACAGAAAGAAGGGGTCACAGAAAGAAGGGGTCAGGTCTAGAATAAATGCGTTTTGTTGTTTTCGCTCGGTGCCGGTTTCTCTCGTTCCCACGCTCCGGCGTGGGAATGCAGACGGGGGATGAGCGAATCAACTCCGGTATGGGTTCCCACGGAGGACCGTGGGAACCAGAAAAAATAAGCCTCGTTCCCAAGCACCAGCTTGGGAACGCCTACCCTCAAGCTCTGCTTGACGAAGCCGGGTAGGTCGGATTAGGCGAAAGCCGTAACCCGACATTAACTCGGGAAGCTTACAAACCCAAGGATAACCGTAAGGCCAATGACGCCCTGAATAAAAACCGGTAAATGTCAACGTAGTTGTCGCATGTGTTGAAAATTAATGAACGGTAGTGTCGGTATTTTTTACCGCATTATCGATCGGTTTATCGGGATTTAAACAGACTTGTGCCTGCCAATCCCAGTTTCGGGTACCACGGCTCCAGCGCTCCGGTTTTTTGGCTTTAGCGGCCTCATAAACGGCTTGGCGTTGCTTCAAGATCGCCTGGTCTTCACCCGTATGACGTTGCTCGGGTGTGACATATTGAATGCCGCTGTGCCGATGCTCGTGGTTATACCAGCAGACAAAGCCGGTCACCCATTCCCTGGCGGCGCTCAGCGAGGCAAAAGGCTGTGTCGGATACTGTGCGTCATATTTCAGTGTTTTGAACAACGACTCGGAATACGGGTTGTCATTACTGACCGCCGGGCGACTCCGCGAGGGCGTAACGCCCAGCTGTTGCAAGGTTGCCAGCAGCGTTACCCCTTTCATCGGGCTGCCGTTGTCGGAATGTAAGACTAACTGATGTCGTGGAATGCCTTCAAGAAAGAAGGGGTCAGGTCTAGAATAAATGCGTTTTGTTGTTTTCGCTCGGTGCCGGTTTCTCTCGTTCCCACGCTCCGGCGTGGGAATGCAGACGGGGGATGAGCGAATCAACTCCGGTATGGGTTCCCACGGAGGACCGTGGGAACCAGAAAAAATAACCCTCGTTCCCAAGCATCAGCTTGGGAACGCCTACCCTCAAGCTCTGCTTGACGAAGCCGGGTAGGTCGGGTTAGGCGAAAGCCGTAACCCGACATTAACTCGGGAATCTTGCAAACCAAGGATAATCGTAAGGCCAATGACGGCCTAAACAAAAACCGCCCCGGGCAACCGGCGGCGGTTTTTTTATGCGCGAAATCGCCGCACGCTCGTTCCCACGCTCCGGCGTGGGAATGCAGACGGGGGATGAGCGAATCAACTCCGGTATGGGTTCCCACGGAGGACCGTGGGAACCAGAAAAAAATTCCCTCGTTCCCAAGCTGGAGCTAGGGAACGAGGGATAATCCAGATTTTGGCATGACGCGTTTATAGTTTTCGCTTAGTAGGGTTTATGCTAAATTGAACTTCTCACGTTGAATGTGTCATTGATCTAAAAGAATGCCAACAATATTACGCATAGGCAGTTACCGCTTTCATTTTTATTCGAATGAAGGCAACGAGCCCCCGCATATTCATGTGAGAAGTGTCGAAGGTGAATGCAAGTTTTGGTTAGATCCTGTGATGTTGGCAAAAAATCGAGGAATAAAAGCTCAAGATTTACGAATAATCGAAAGATTAGTATATGAATATCATCAATTGTTGATCGAGAAATACCATGAATTTCATAATGGCTGAAACAGAGCCGTTGGCTGTCAATGTTTGGGTTGAGAATCGGAAGGTTTTTTTAGAGCTGATGGATGGACGTATTCTTGGCTTTCCTGCCGATCGATTTCACATTTTAAGTCGAGCCTCAGATGAAGAGCTTAAAAAAGTTCGGATTGAGCTGAATGGATACGCGCTGAGGTGGGAGGATCTGGACGAGGATCTTACTGTAGCGGGTGTGGTCGCAGGTAAATTTCAGTTGCCTTTACCGAAAGCAGCTGCATAGAAAAAGGAGGCAGATTCAAATTATTTCCTTCGTTCACACGCTCCGGAAGTTTCCTCGTTCCCAAGCTCTAGCTTGGGAAAGCCTACCCTCAAGCTCTGCTTGACGAAACCAAGCAAGTTCCCACGATCCCCGTGTCAAACCATGCCGGGGTAACGAAACACAAAGGCCGCCCAACCCGCGCAATTCGTGACAAAACGTCCACAAGGAAAACCGTAAGGCCAAGCACGGCCTGCCAAAAAAACCGCCCCGGGCAACCGGCGGCGGTTTTTTATGCGCGAAACCGCCGCACGCTCGTTCCCACGCTCCGGCGTGGGAATGCAGACGGGGGATGAGCGAATCAACTCCGGTACGGGTTCCCACGGAGGACCGTGGGAACCAGAAATAATATAGACATTATGTTTTGATCGTTTATGTTATAGTTTCAGGTGTTTGTAAACCGATAGCAAAGGTTATTGAAAATGGCTTTAGCACAAGAAGATATTGATCACATTCAGTGGTTAATAACGGAAGCGGGGTCAGGTCTAGAATAATTGCGTTTTGTTGTTTTCGCACAGTGCCGGTTTCTCTCGTTCCCATGCACTGGCGTGGGAATGCAGACGGGGGATGAGCGACTCAGCCCCGGTATGGGTTCCCACGGAGGACCGTGGGAACCAGCGAAAGAAGGGGTCAGGTCTAGAATAAATGCGTTTTGTTGTTTTCGCTCGGTGCCGGTTTCTCTCGTTCCCACGCTCCGGCGTGGGAATGCAGACGGGGGATGAGCGAATCAACTCCGGTACGGGTTCCCACGGAGGACCGTGGGAACCAGAAAAAATAACCCTCGTTCCCAAGTATCAGCTTGGGAACGCCTACCCTCAAGCTCTGCTTGATGAAGCCGGGTAGGTCGGGTTAGGCGAAAGCCGTAACCCGACATTAACTCGGGAATCTTGCAAACCAAGGATAACCGTAAAAGGAAAGAAGGGGTCAGGTCTAGAAAAAATGCATTTTGTTGTTTTCGACCAATGACTGTTATGTTAAATCAATGCTTAAGATCTCGATAAAAATTTTCATGCGTCCCATGCTCAATCAAAGTGAGCAATAATTCATCATCAATATATTCATAGGCAATAAGATATTGTTGAGCATTATGCTTATATTTATGC
Source organism: Methylotuvimicrobium sp. KM2 (assembly GCF_038051925.1). Taxonomy (NCBI): domain Bacteria; kingdom Pseudomonadati; phylum Pseudomonadota; class Gammaproteobacteria; order Methylococcales; family Methylococcaceae; genus Methylotuvimicrobium; species Methylotuvimicrobium sp. KM2. Next base: position 1,441,934 of record NZ_CP150634.1, read on the forward strand.
ACTTGGATGCCTGCTAGATCGCCAGTTTTCATTTCACCGATAGATGGATCAGAGATGATATTTTTCACTGCTTTATCAAGTTGTTCTTTTTCAGTACGATGCATTTTTTTAACTCGACGCTTAAAGATGCTGGTTTGTTTAACTATCATCCGAATTTATAATCCGATATTTCACCTGCTTTATTTTCTTCTATACCGGTTAAAATACCTTTAATAAAGGTTAATGGTAAATCTGGATTTTCATCTACTATTTTTCCTATCCTAGCCCAATACTCTATTTGTTTAGGCGCGCTTCGATGCTGCGCTTTGCCATTAATGACAGCATCATTAATCAAACTTTCAGATAATTTTATTGCTTTTGACATTAATTTAACTCCTATTGAATAGTGGTTGGTAATTATACATAAAGGGTTTTGTATTGATACCCCTCCCGAGAAATACGGGGTCAAAATATAAAAGAAGGGGTCATATAAAAGAAGGGGTCAGGTCTAGAATGAATGCGTTTTGTTGTTTTCGACCAATGCCGGTTATGTTAAATCGTTTTCAATGCAGAGCAGTGGCCAACCGAAATAAATGATTTACAGTGGAAAAAGGTAGCTCTTAATTCGCATTTGAGGAATGGTATAATCCGAACTATTAAGATAGACCAAGGGGAAACTATTATGGCTTTGGCGGCGCAAGATATTGAACAAATCGAAGCGATCGTCCTCCGGGTGTTGGCGGAACGAACGGAAGGCAAGAGCGGAACGGTGCGCTATGACTTGGAACTTCGGGAGCGCTTTGTTCGTGTGGAAGAAGAATTGAAGCATCAGCGGGAATTGATGTTGGAAGGTTTCAAGCAAATGGAGAAACGCTTTGAGCAAATGGAGAAGCGCTTTGAGCAAGTGGACAAGCGTTTTGAGCAAGTAGATAAGCGTTTTGAGCAAGTTGATAAACGATTTGAACAACAACATCACGAAATCATGATGTTGCATCAAGAGATCAAGGTATTGATGCGCTGGGGTTTTGGCGCCTTGATTGGTTTGAGCGGGTTGATTGTCGGTCTATTCCGGTTGATGGTTTAGCAGGTAGGGCGGTTGTGCCTCGTTCCCAAGCTCCAGGTTGGGAACGCCTACCCTCAAGCTCTGCTTGACGAAGCCGGGCAGGTCGGATTAGGCGAAAGCCGTAACCCGACATTAACTCGGGAATCTTACAAACAAAGGATAACCGTAAGGCCAAGGACGGCCTGACCAAAAACCGCCCCGGGCAACCGGCGGCGGTTTTTTTATGCGCGAAACCGCCGCACGCTCGTTCCCACGGAGGACCGTGGGAACCAGAAAAAATACAGACATTATGTTTTGATCGTTTGTGTTATAGTTTCAGATGTTTGTAAACCGATAGCAAAGGTTAGTGAAAATGGCTTTGGCACAAGAAGATATTGATCACATTCAATGGTTAATAAAAAAGGCGATATCCGAAGCGCCGGAGATCAGCAATGCTAATGTGCGCTATGAGTTGGATTTGCGGGAAAGGACTATCCGAGTCGAAGAGGAGTTGAAGCATCAGCGGGAATTGATGTTGGAAGGTTTCAAGCAAATGGAGAAGCGCTTTGAGCAAATGGACAAGCGTTTTGAGCAAGTAGATAAGCGTTTTGAGCAAGTTGATAAACGATTTGAACAACAACATCACGAAATCATGATGTTGCATCAAGAGATCAAGGTATTGATGCGCTGGGGTTTTGGCGCCTTGATTGGTTTGAGCGGGTTGATTGTCGGTCTATTCCGGTTGATGGTTTAGCAAGTAGGGCGGTTGTGCCTCGTTCCCAAGCTCCGGCGTGGGAATGCAGACGGGGGATGAGCGAATCAACCCCGGTATGGGTTCCCACGGAGGACCGTGGGAACCAGAAAAAATATAAAAGAAGGGGTCATATAAAAGCCGGGTAGGTCGGGTTAGGCGAAAGCCGTAACCCGACATTAACTCGGGAATCTTGCAAACCAAGGATAATCGTAAGGCCAATGACGGCCTGAACAAAAACCGCCCCGGGCAACCGGTGGCGGTTTTTTATGCGCGAAACCGCCGCACGCTCGTTCCCACGCTCCGGCGTGGGAATGCAGACGGGGGATGAGCGAATCAACCCCGGTATGGGTTCCCACGGAGGACCGTGGGAACCAGAAAAAATAACCCTCGTTCCCAAGTATCAGCTTGGGAACGCCTACCCTCAAGCTCTGCTTGACGAAGCCGGGCAGGTCGGATTAGGCGAAAGCCGTAACCCGACATTAACTCGGGAATCTTGCAAACCAAGGATAATCGTAAGGCCAAGGACGGCCTGACTAAAAACCGCCCCGGGCAACCGGCGGCGGTTTTTTTATGCGCGAAACCGCCGCACGCTCGTTCCCACGGAGGACCGTGGGAACCAGAAAAAATAACCCTCGTTCCCAAGCTCCAGCTTGGGAACGCCTACCCTCAAGCTCTGCTTGACGAAGCCGGGTAGGTCGGGTTAGGCGAAAGCCGTAACCCGACATTAACTCGGGAATCTTGCAAACCAAGGATAATCGTAAGGCCAAGGACGGCCTGAACAAAAACCGCCCCGGGCAACCGGCGGCGGTTTTTTTTTGCGCGAAACCGCCGCACGCTCGTTCCCACGCTCCGGCGTGGGAATGCAGACGGGGGATGAGCGAATCAACCCCGGTATGGGTTCCCACGGAGGACCGTGGGAACCAGAAAAATAACAGAAGGGGTCAGGTCTAGAATGAATGCGTTTTGTTGTTTTCGACCAATGCCGGTTATGTTAAATCGTTTTCAATGCAGAGCAGTGGCCAACCGAAATAAATGATTTACAGTGGAAAAAGGTAGCTCTTAATTCGCATTTGAGGAATGGTATAATCCGAACTATTAAGATAGACCAAGGGGAAACTATTATGGCTTTGGCGGCGCAAGATATTGAACAAATCGAAGCGATCGTCCTCCGGGTGTTGGCGGAACGAACGGAAGGCAAGAGCGGAACGGTGCGCTATGACTTGGAACTTCGGGAGCGCTTTGTTCGTGTGGAAGAAGAATTGAAGCATCAGCGGGAATTGATGTTGGAAGGTTTCAAGCAAATGGAGAAACGCTTTGAGCAAATGGAGAAGCGCTTTGAGCAAGTGGAGAAGCGCTTTGAGCAAGTGGACAAGCGTTTTGAGCAAGTAGATAAGCGTTTTGAGCAAGTTGATAAACGATTTGAACAACAACATCACGAAATCATGATGTTGCATCAAGAGATCAAGGTATTGATGCGCTGGGGTTTTGGCGCCTTGATTGGTTTGAGCGGGTTGATTGTCGGTCTATTCCGGTTGATGGTTTAGCAGGTAGGGCGGTTGTGCCTCGTTCCCAAGCTCCAGGTTGGGAACGCCTACCCTCAAGCTCTGCTTGACGAAGCCGGGCAGGTCGGATTAGGCGAAAGCCGTAACCCGACATTAACTCGGGAAGCTTACAAACCCAAGGATAACCGTAAGGCCAATGACGGCCTGACTAAAACCGCCCCGGGCAACCGGCGGCGGTTTTTTTATGCGCGAAACCGCCGCACGCTCGTTCCCAAGCTCCGGCGTGGGAATGCAGACGGGGGATGAGCGAATCAACCCCCGTGAAGAAGGGGTCAGGTCTAGAATAAATGCGTTTTGTTGTTTTCGCTCGGTGCCGGTTTCTCTCGTTCCCACGCTCCGGCGCGGGAATGCAGACGGGGGATGAGCGAATCAACCCCGGTATGGGTTCCCACGGAGGACCGTGGGAACCAGAAAAAATACAGACATTATGTTTTGATCGTTTGTGTTATAGTTTCAGACGTTTGTAAACCGATAGCAAAGGTTAGTGAAAATGGCTTTGGCACAAGAAGATATTGATCACATTCAATGGTTAATAAAAAAGGCGATATCCGAAGCGCCGGAGATCAGCAATGCTAATGTGCGCTATGAGTTGGATTTGCGGGAAAGGTCTATCCGAGTCGAAGAGGAGTTGAAGCATCAGCGGGAATTGATGATTGAAGGCTTTAAGCAGGTAGAAAAACGTTTTGAACAGGTGGATAAGCGCTTTGAGCAGGTAGATAAGCGCTTTGAGCAGGTAGATAAGCGTTTTGAAGCAATACAGACCAGCATGGACAAACGCTTTGACGAACTACTCAAGCGTCACGACCAGCAATTTTTGTGGTTGCTCGGCTTTATTGCCACCGGTGTTGGATTGGTGATTGCCTCCTTGCGCTATCTCTAAATACAAAATAACTGCTAAAACTGGGCTCAGGCGCGAATTAGAAAGAAGTGGAGACGGGGTCAGGTCTAAAAAAGATGTGTTTCTCTCGTTCCCACGCTTCGGCGTGGGAACGCAGATGGGGGATGAGCGAATCAACTCCGGTATGGGTTCCCACGGAGGACCGTGGGAACCAGGAGAAACTGGGCTCAGGCGCGAATTAGAAAGAAGTGGAGACGGGGTCAGGTCTAAAAAAGATGTGTTTCCCTCGTTCCCACGCTTCGGCGTGGGAACGCAGACGGGGGATGAGCGAATCAACTCCGGTATGGGTTCCCACGGAGGACCGTGGGAACCAGAAAGAAGTCATTGCAGAGGGCGGATTTATCTATGCCGGTATGCCTCGTTCCCAAGCTGGAGCTTGGGAACGAGGCATGCTCTCTAGGAATCAAGGAAGCATCGCGTCAGTGCAAAGCGAGCAATTTTGAAAAGCCCGGTGCGGTAATTCCGTACGCCGGGATTTGTGAGGGGCAGTCGGGTAACTGGCTGTTCTACCTTGATGAAATGAAGCCTGTCTCGTTGTCTAGCCTGATAGGTCGGATTTGGCGCTAGCCGTAACTCGACCCGTGCAAGTGGAGCGGAAGGGGTCAGGCCTACGGTAGAAGGTGCCCATGTATCATTGACATAAGCTTGGGGTTGGGGGCACCGGGGAAGGGGAAAAGCAGGGGCGGCCAGGGAGGTGTTGCTCCGGTACTACAAAACAGTGGCGAGAGTTGAATAAAAGCAGGGCTTGTCAGTGTACCCAGTCTTCATATTCTAGATCTTTGATTCGGCTAAATTCCCGTGTGTTGTTCGTGACAAGGATGCTTTGGCTTGTGATGGCATGGGCAGCGATGGCTGCGTCATTGTTGCCGATTGGGGTGCCGACCTTCGCGAGTTGACTTCGTATAAGAATGGTTCTGTCCACTGCTGTTGCATCCCAGGCTAAGATGCCGTCAAGTCGCTGGACAAAAGCGTCGATGAGTTTACTGATTTTTGGGGAGGCCTTTTTACCGATCTGACCGTATCGCTTTTCGGCGTAGGTGACGGCTGAAATGACAATTCTATTACCTTGCTCTACTTCATGCTCAAGGCGTTTCAATACCTCGTACGGTAGTTCGTGCATGATGAATGAGGAGATACAGGTGTCGAGCATGTAGCTCTTCATATCTAAAAGCGACCTTCGTCCTGGATTACATCGGGGCGTTCCTGCATGAAGTCATTCTCCGCTTTTTCTTGCTCGGCGAGTGAGAGCCAGTTTGGATGTGCGGGTCGCAAGGTGATGGAGTCACCATGCTTGATGATCTCCACCTCATTGACGCCGTGGAATTCCAGGTCCTTTGGCAGACGTATTGCCTGGTTTTTGCCATTTTTGAAGATGGATACGGTACGCATGTTGACACCTGCCATGAGTTCTAATGATGTTAACAGTCTAGCGATAACGTTGCATATGTCAACATATAGAGAACAAAATGGGGCAGGTCTTACATTCAATTTTTTTCCTTGTTCTCACCGTCCGGCGCTCATTGTGGGTAATAAATCAGGTCTTGGTATGACGCGTTTTGTTGTTTTCGCTTAGTGCCGGTTATGTTAAATCGTTTCTATACAGAGCAGTGGCCAACCGAAGTAAATGATTTACAGTGGAAAAGGTAGCTCTTTTTCTGGTTCCCTCGGTCCTCCGTGGGAACCCATACCTTGGCTGCCGAAACAAGACCGGTATGCATTCCCACGCTGAAGCGATGCGAACGAGAAAAAGCCTATTTTCAACAGCTTTAGGAAAGTTGTTGACAAAGCAAGATAATCGTTTCAATCTTCCCTTTTACTAAATCCTATCTTACTATTTTTAAGTTATCAAAAAACATCATTCTAGAATGGATTACAGGAACCTAAAAGCTAAGAGGATTTTGGTTTGAAAGCATCCATTTCGCTTGGGTGGGCATTAAGGCTTAACTCAATGATAGGGTGGTGTTGCCGGCAAACAACAGTTTGGCCGATACGAGTTCCTCGACGTCATGAAATTGGAATGCATTGTCTTATGGGTCGGGTATTATCGGAAATAGCAAGGCGTAAAGTAATTATTCACACCCCCTATCGTTCCCACGCTCCGGCGTGGGAATGAAGACCGAGACGCTCTAGCGTCTCGTACCGCTGGAGCGGTACTCAGGCGTTTCCACGCAGAGCGCTCATCGTTATACATAAATTGTAGGGTACGCTGCGCGTACCAAAGCCGTGCCCTAGCGGTTCGGTTGGAACATGAAATGAACATCTCAGGCTACCATGGTACGCACAGCGTACCCTACGCGGATCCCTAGCACCTCACCTAGAGTTAGGTCAGGATGATCCGAGAGTGTTAAGTGACAATAAATGGTATCGAGGTCTCATTAGTTAAGATTGCAAAAGGGTGATTTTTAACTTATGTATAACGGCGAGCGCAGAGCGTGGGAACGATAATTGACGGGGGACTGAATAGTTACGACGTAAAAGTTCTCAATTTTGTACTTTGGCGGAAAAAATCAATGAATCAGCTTACACCGGAAGGCTCTTCCATTATCAATCAACTCGCGCAGCGTTATCATTTCAGTTTTGATGCAGTTTGCAGCCTGCTGCAATCCGTGATCAACGGCAACGGGTCGATGGCTCAATTCAATCATCCTGAATTCGGCGGCTCGGGGCAATGGATGCGCGGCGGAATGATTATGGTGGGCGACATGTTTAACAATCAACTCAAACGTCCAGTCCGACAGGTCGATGTCCTAGTGATTTAAAATAGTGAACATCCCGTCCCGGTCCGCAGCCCAAATCTAAAATATCCAGCGCTTTATCTTTAGGCAGCGGGGCCAAAAAGGCCGCGTAGTTCTGAGTTACGTCATGGTCTTTGGTGCCCAGCCAAAAGCTTTCGGCGTTGTGTTGATAATGACTCAGTGTCAGTGATTCAATTTGAGCTAAGTCTTCCTCTTTTTGTTCCATTATTCACCTGATGGTTGACCGTTCATACGCGATGATCCATTGTTTATCGCGTCGATTGGGATAAAGGCGGGGGTTTCCGATAAGACTCAAACGGCTTGCAGGATTCCGGCTATTTCTTCGAGTATGGCCCGGTGATCGAGATAGTCAATGCGAATGGCAAACAGCTTGTCATTATGCAGTAAACGTAAGGACGGATAGCTCGACACGCCCATGCTTCCGGCCAATTGAATTTCTTGTTGTAATTCATGTTCAATCGCCGGGCTCAACAAATCTTTACCGAATAGACCGGTATCCAAGCCGATTTCGGCGGCGCATTCCAAAAGCGTGTCGGTCAGCGATGGATTTTTGGCCCGTTCATAATAGGCCGACTGGATAGCCTTTAACATGGGGATCTCATAATCGGAACTTTGCTTTCTGGCCGCTAACAGCGCTCGGCAGGCCGGGTAAGTTGAACGGATCGGCGTATTGAATGCCCAAAACTCGAAATTAAACCGGACATTAGGAACGGTTTGTTCGATTCGGCGCCAGGTTTGTTGAATGGTTTGCCGCATAGATTCGGGCATCGGCGTGGCGGAGTCCGGCGCCAAGCCGCCCAGCAGGTAAATCAAACGGATAGGCTGCGGTAGATCTGTTCGCAAGGCGTTAAAGCTCGAGCGGAATGCATAGCACCAACTGCACATGGGGTCATGAATATAGTATAAACGAGGTATCGGCATGGACAGGCTATGTGCAATAAAATGATCCCTCATTGTAACCAGCGCGTTGAAGCTGCGTCAAAACACGAAAAAGTCAAGCTTCAGAATTCTTGTTTCGATTGAGAAAGCCTGAACTTGCGGACATGGGAGAGGGCGCTTAAACTAAGCGAGTTAAAAGTTCATTTCCAACATAATTTTATGAAATCAGCTGCCAAAATCATTCTCGGCTCGGTCATGGCAGTATTGCTTGGTGCATGCGTTGCGCCAAAGCCTGCCGCTATTTCAGACATCACTTTTGCTACCGTTGCTGCCGATGAGCCGCAAGCTCAGCCCGAACGCAACCTTTATTTCATCCCGCCGCCGTCGTTGGACGGTCAAAGAACTGTCGAAGATGTCCTTCAGGCTTACGGCCCGTATGCAAGGCTCAAGCTTGCACCTTATTTCGCGAAGGCCAATGTTTCTTATCCGCCACGGGAAGTTGCCTTCATCGCTCTGAAACAGGAAAAAAAACTGGAGCTATGGGCCAAGCACAGCGGCGAATTTCGATTTATCCGCGACTACGACATTCAGGCCGCCAGTGGCGTGTCCGGCCCTAAATTACGCCAAGGCGATAGGCAGGTTCCTGAGGGTATTTACCGCATCGAGGGACTGAATCCGAACAGTCATTATCACTTGTCGATGAAGATCAATTACCCTAACCAATTCGATCGCTTTCATGCCTGGCAGGAAGGGCGTAGCAAGCCCGGGTCGGATATTTTCATCCATGGCAAAGCCAGCTCCATCGGTTGCCTGGCCATGGGCGATGAAGCCATAGAGGAGCTTTTCGTGTTGACCGCGAATGTGGGCGTCGACAATGTAAAGGTCGTGATTGCGCCGCATGACCCCAGGGTTTATCCTCTGGCGGTCGACACCGAAAAACTACCCGATTGGACTCTTGAACTTTATTCGAATATCTCCCGTGAAATTCATGCTTTGTCTCCTACAGTGAAGTCGGTAAAAACCGGGTTGTGATCATCAGGACCGGATTTTTGATTATTACCATGCTTTGCGGGAAGGTTGCGTAGGTCGGGTTAGCGTAAGCGTAACCCGACAGAGGCCTAAACTTTGCGGGAAAATTGTCCTTACCTCATAGACAGCTCTCGAGCGATACGGTTTCTCAATTGATAAGGTACATTTTCATTCATCACGATGGCAAAAGGCTGCCATTCGCCGCGTTTGACTAAGTAACCTGCTAACGAACTGACACCGGTTAGGGTTCCGGTTTTCGCGTAGACGCCGGGCTCGATTTCCGGCAATAAGTGTTTCCATGGCCGGAAGGCTTGCAAGAGTTCGGTCAGTTGCTGCGGCGATAGACGGTTATTACGAGATAAGCCGGCGCCATCCTCAAATGTAAAATTCTTCCAAGCGAAATGCCGAGATAAGGATTCTTCCATGTATCGCCGAACATCGGCAGTATTTGCCGGGCGTCGATAGGATTCCGAACTCAGCATCAAAATTAGCTGGTTAGCAATGAAATTAGTCGAATATTTCAACATCGTCCGCACGATTTCGCCGAGTGTTTTGCTATTGGTGTGCGTATAAAATACAGGTTGATTCGGGGCTTTGCCGAAAACGATTTGCGGACCGACCTCAATTCCTTGCTCCCGTAAAAAGGCAGCCATTAATTCGGCAAAATAGTTTTCCGCGTTGCTTGGATTTCGACCGGTATTGACGCGCAACTCGCCGTTATTGATCGAGCGGCCTAGGCTTTTCGCGTAAGGGGTTAGCGGTGTTTGGGGCTCGGCAGAGAGTACGTTTCCGTTAATTTTTTTGATTGCTATGGTGTTGAAGTTCGCCGCTGTTGCTGTAGGTACCGCATCGTAAGGGTTGTTCGTGATTCCGGTGCCGGGTAAAACCAAACCTGCTTGAAAAAGAGAGTTGTCGAGGCCTATGGCTCTAACTTGTTGTAGACCCTTTTGTTTCAGGCTTCGAGCAATCCGGGCGATTTCTTCGGAAACCAGATAAGGATCGCCGCTTCCTTTTATCCATAAGGCTCGCGACGGTTCATCCCAATAAAACCGAGTGCGAAAACGATGGTCTTCGCCCCAGTGCATTAATGCTAGCCAGGCTGTGGCTAACTTGGTTGTTGAGGCCGGAATTAACGGCCTATCTGCGTGATCGGCGCGTATCGTTCGCCCGTTTGAATCCAAAACGATGAGTCCTGCGTTATTCAGTTTTGAAAAAGCGGTTAGAGCTTCATTCGCATGACTGAATGCAGGCAATATAAACAATAAACAGATCAGGTAGCTAATTCGGCGCATTTAAAATTTCCAGTAACGTTCATGAAGCTTTGGCGATCACACCGGATGATGAGTTTAAAAAGAGCAATCGATAGTCTCAAACTACCGTTCGGCCTGAGCCCATCGGCAGTGCTTAGGAGGTAATTATTCACACCCCCTATCGTTCCCACGCTCCAGCGTGGGAATGCAGCCCGAGACGCTCTAGCGTCTCGTAACGCTGGAGCGGTACTCAGGCACTCACACGCAGAGCATGGCAACGAAAATGGCCGGGGGACTGAATGCTTACGCTTTTTGGGTTTATGGGTAATAAAGACTATCATCTTTTCTTATGTTGTCGAAGGATAAGCAAAAGTCGTTGAATGTACTTTTCCTTTTCAATCGCTCCTGTCGATAGATAGAAAAAAGCTTTATATTGAAGACATACGTTGACATTCATTTGTAATCTACGCAGGTTTACCATGGCAATTAGCGCATTCGATATATTTAAAATCGGCATCGGACCGTCCAGTTCTCATACCGTTGGTCCCATGAGAGCGGCTATGCAATTCGCTTTGAAATTGGACGAAGACAAAATTTTAGAGCGGGTTGAATCAATCACTGTGGCGCTTTACGGCTCGTTGGGAGCTACCGGTAAAGGGCATGGTACCGACAAGGCGGTGATGTTAGGGCTTGAAGGCGAGTCGCCGGATTGCATCGATCCGGATATCATTCCGGACAGACTGGAAACGATTAGGCAAAGCGGACGTTTACAGGTCTTGTCGCGCCACTCCATTCAGTTTATCGAGAAAAAACATCTACAGTTTAACCGTAAAGTCTTGCCGTTTCATTCGAATGGATTGCGTTTCACGGCAATTGACGGATCAGGGACCGAGCTGTTGCGGAAAGATTATTATTCGGTCGGTGGCGGTTTTGTCGTTAACGGCGAACAAGCCGCGACCGATCGTTTGATCGATGACGATACGTGCTTGCCTTATCCGTTTAAGACAGCCGATGGGTTGCTTAAATTATGCAAGGAGCATAACAAGCCGATTAGCGAATTAATGCTGAATAATGAGAAAGCTTGGCTGAGCGAGGCTGAAATACGAAAGAATCTATTGGTTATTTGGCGCGTCATGCAGGCCTGCGTTGAAAGAGGGATTGCTCAAGAAGGTGTGTTGCCGGGCGGTATGAAAGTGAAACGTCGAGCGGCGCAAATTTATAAGCAACTGATACATGAAATTCCTTCGCATGCTCCGAAATTGCCTCCCGGTAAACTCGATTGGGTTAATCTTTTTGCGTTGGCGGTGAATGAAGAAAATGCTGCGGGTGGGCGTGTCGTGACCGCGCCAACCAACGGCGCGGCAGGAATTATCCCGGCTGTGCTCCATTACTATTGGAAATTTTGCGAGGGGGCGAATGATGAAGGCGTGATTCGTTTTTTATTGACCGCTGCCGCAATCGCGATTTTATACAAGGAAAATGCCTCGATTTCCGGTGCCGAAGTCGGTTGCCAGGGAGAGGTGGGGGTTGCTTGCTCGATGGCGGCAGGCGCTTTGGCCGAAGTGTTGGGAGGGACGCCCGCGCAGGTGGAAAATGCCGCCGAAATCGGCATGGAGCATAATTTAGGCTTAACTTGCGATCCGGTCGGCGGTTTAGTGCAAGTGCCTTGCATCGAACGCAATGCGATGGGTTCGGTTAAGGCAATTAATGCCGCGCGTATTGCATTGCGAGGCGACGGTTCGCATTATGTATCGTTGGATAAAGTGATTAAAACGATGCGCGAGACAGGCGCCGATATGAAAACCAAATACAAGGAAACCGCTCGCGGTGGATTGGCGGTTAATTTGATCGAATGTTAGGGGGCTAATAATTCCAAGCGCAAGTTATCGATTCCTCGTTCCCACCGCTCCAGCGTGGGAATGCATACCGGTCTTGTTGCGGCAGCCAAGGTATGGGTTCCCACGGAGGACCGTGGGAACCAAAAAAACCGCTCGCGGTGGATTTCCTCGTTCCCACCGCTCCAGCGTGGGAATGCATACCGGTCTTGTTGCGGCAGCCAAGGTATGGGTTCCCACGGAGGACCGTGGGAACCAGAACAAAACCGCTCGCGGTGGATTTCCTCGTTCCCACCGCTCCAGCGTGGGAATGCATACCGGTCTTGTTGCGGCAGCCAAGGTATGGGTTCCCACGGAGGACCGTGGGAACCAGAAAAACCGCTCGCGGTGGATTTCCTCGTTCCCACCGCTCCAGCGTGGGAATGCATACCGGTCTTGTTGCGGCAGCCAAGGTATGGGTTCCCACGGAGGACCGTGGGAACCAGATAAAGCACCCGCCTTTTCCTCGTTCCCACCGCTCCAGCGTGGGAATGCATACCGGTCTTGTTGCGGCAGCCAAGGTATGGGTTCCCACGGAGGACCGTGGGAACCAGAATAAAGCACCCGGCTTTTCCTCGTTCCCACCGCTCCAGCGTGGGAATGCATGCCGGTCTTGTTGCGGCAGCCAAGGTATGGGTTCCCACGGAGGACCGTGGGAACCAGAACAAAAAATAAAGGATCAAGCGATTAGAAGCTGAGAAATTTTTGTTATTGAGGTTATCTGTCGAACCCAATAAAATCCCAGACTTTGCCGGCCATGGTTCTGTTTTCCTTTTCCGGTACCGGCGGTCCGTTCGGAAAATTTAGGTCATATACGCGGGAGGCATTGTTAGCCAGGGTTTCCATGCCTAGTTTTTTATAGGCTTCAATCATGACTTCCAGCGCAAATGGAACGGCGGTTGTGCGCTGGTAATTATTCACGACTTCGGAAGCGCGGTTAACCGCCGCGACATAGGCTTTACGTTTCAAATAGAACCTTGCGGCATGCACTTCGTGCATCGCCATGTTATTGCGTAGCGCGATCATGCGCTGTTGCGCGTCGGGTATATATTGACTGTCCGGGAAGCGACTGATTAATTCCTGGAAATTGTTGTAGGCTTCCCGAGCGCTGCCAGGATCGCGTTGCGAGGTATCGGTAGGCAGAAACCTTTCGAGAAATCCGATATCGCGATTGTAATTGACCAATCCTTTCAAGTAATAGGCGTAATCGACGCTGGGATTGCGAGGGTGAATCTTGATGAATCGTTCAGCGGCTGCAATCGCGGCTTCGGAGTCGTCATTTTTGTAATATGCATAAGCAATATTCAATTGCGCCTGAGCGGCATGCTCTCCGAACGGAAAACGCGATTCGAGCGTTTCGTACATTTTGATCGCTTTTTGATAATAACCGTCGTCCATCGCTTCCTTGGCCGACGCATGTAGTTTTTCCTCGCTCCAATCTTTATATTCGTCTGTGCTAGTGCTTTCCAAGTTGAAGTTTTTTAACGTTTCACAGCCCTGAAGTGACAGGCCTAAGGTAAGAACGAGAAAGAATTTTACTAAAAATAATCGCATAGAGCTGACGACACGTTGTAATATGTACGGTTTTTTCGTTGTGGATGAATAGGTTTCGTTGAGCGCAAGATGCGTTTAACGCTAATCAAGCAACGAGTATAACTTAACGGCGAATTAATCAGAAGACATAAGTTATGACAAGATTATCGGCACAAATTCCCGAAGAGATGGCGGGTATGCGTTTGGATCAAGTGCTTGCTGAGCTATTTTCGGATTATTCCCGAAGTAAGCTACAGACTTGGCTGAAAGCCGGGCGTGTGATGGTTAACGGCGCCCAATTAAAGGCCAAAGACAAGGTCGAAGGCGGGGAATCCATTGAGCTCGATGCCGAAGCCGAGGTGGTTTTGGAATGCGAGGCGGAAGCGATTCCGCTGGATATCGTTTATGAAGACGAGTCCTTGTTAATCATCAATAAGCCGGCGGGCTTAGTCGTGCACCCGGCAGTCGGCAATTGGACAGGGACTTTGCAGAATGCCTTGCTCAATCATGTGCCGAGCCTCGAGACCTTGCCGAGAGCCGGCATTGTACATCGCATCGACAAGGAAACGAGTGGTTTGTTGATGGTCGCAAAAACGCTTCAAGCTCATAACAGCCTGGTTAAACAACTACAAGAACGTTCGATAGAAAGGGAGTACTTGGCGATTACCAAGGGACGAATCATCGCCGGCGCGACGATAGACGAGCCGATCGGCCGACATCCGACCGATCGTAAACGCTATTCGGTCAGGCAAACGGGCAAGGATGCGGTAACCCATTATCGGGTTGTCGAGCGTTTCGCTAGGCACACCCTAATCCGCGTCAAATTGGAAACCGGGCGCACGCATCAGATTCGGGTCCATATGGCGTATGCTCATTTTCCCTTGGTTGGCGATCCGGTTTACGGCGGGCGTTTTCAGTTGCCGCCGGACTGTTCCGAACAATTGGAGATAGAACTGCGTGCATTCAAGCGTCAAGCGCTTCATGCCGAAAAACTGGGTTTGCTGCATCCTGAAACGCAAGAATACTGCGAATGGATTCAGCCTTTACCCGACGATATGATTCGATTACTGGCCGCATTACGAGACAATGAGTAACATTGAGCATTGGCTGAAGCCCGATTGGCCTGCGCCGGCCAATGTGTTCGCCGCAACGACCTTGCGAAGCGGCGGTTACAGTGTCGGATCGTTTCAAAGTCTTAATCCCGCGATGCATGTTGGCGATAATCCCGAGCTGGTGTTGAAGAATCGACAACGGATCATCGATATGCTCGATTTGCCGAATGCGCCGGTTTGGTTGAATCAAGTGCATGGTAAAACTGTAGTCGATGCGGCGCAAGTGAATACGCTGGTCGAGGCCGACGCCAGTTTTAGTCATGAGCCGGGTGTTGTTTGCACGGTATTGACCGCCGATTGTTTGCCGGTATTGCTGTGTTCTCGTGGCGGAAGCAGTGTCGCAGCCGTTCATGCCGGCTGGAAGGGGTTGTTGGCCGGCGTGATTACTGAAACCGTTAAGGCGATGAAAACGCTTGATCTGCTGGTTTGGCTTGGGCCGGCGATCGGGCCGGACGCCTTTGAAGTCGGTGACGACGTACGTACTACGTTTGTTGAAATTAACGAGCGGTATGCCGATGCATTTCGTTCGACCGAAAAGGGTAAATGGTTGGCCGATATTTATGGTTTAGCGCGTATCAATCTGGCTCTAGCCGGTATTGAAAGCGTTTATGGCGGACAGTTTTGTACCCTGTCCGATGTCGAGCGGTTTTATTCGTTTCGGCGCGATAAGGAGACTGGCAGGATGGCAAGTTTAATTTGGAGAGTATAAAAACGTTATGGAATTGTTGTTATTAATTATTATTTTTACTGCGTTGGGCGGGGTTTTAAGCGTTTTGGCGGCTTCGTTTTTTTTATGGCTGGATGATGCTCAACAGGCTAGAGTTTTGCCGCATGGCATCAGTTTCGCGACCGGCGCATTATTGGCAGTGGCCTTTTGGGGCTTGATCCCGCATGCTTTCGAGGATGTCGACTCGGATCGTATTCAAAGTTTGTCGGCGGTGATTATGGCCGGAATTCTGGGCTTTTTTATGCTGGAAAAGCTGTTGGTTTGGCGTCATTGCCATCATAACCCATGTGAAGCTCATGGCGAGGACGCCGAGGGGCATCATCCGGCCGGAATGTTAATTTTACTGGGTGACGGTATTCATAATTTTGTCGACGGCATACTGATTGCCGCGGCATTTTTAACCGACGTCAAACTAGGAATTGTCACGAGTTTGGCGGTTGCGGCGCATGAGATTCCGCAAGAAGTCGGCGATTTCGCGATATTATTGCAAAGCGGTTATTCCAAAGGTAAAGCGCTTCTATACAATATCCTATCGAGTTTGGCGACGGTGGTTGGCGGCATTATTGCTTATTTCAGCTTGGAAGACTTGCACGATAGTCTTCCGTATTTTCTAGCGATGGCGGCATCGAGTTTTATATATATCGCCGTGGCCGATTTGATTCCGACCTTGCATGAAAAAACCGAGTTGAAGGTTTCAGTGCAACAAGTCGCATTGATCTCGGCCGGGGTGTTGTTGATTTGTTCGCTGCACGGCTTTGCCCATGATATTGAATTGGAAAGCCTTGAGCGGAAGCATCAGGAAGGTGAAAGGTGAAAGGTGAAAGGTGAAAGGTGAAAGGTGAAAGGTGAAAGGTGAAAGGTGAAAGGTGAAAGGTGAAAGGTGAAAGGTGAAAGGTGAAAGGTGAAAGGTGAAAGGTGAAAGGTGAAAGGTGAAAGGTGAAATCGGCGCTTGACAAGCGCTAAAAAACATGAATCATTTCACTATTCACTATTCACTATTCACTATTCACTATTCACTATTCACTATTCACTATTCACTATTCACTATTCACTATTCACTATTCACTATTCACTATTCACGATATTCCATCGCACTTCAAATTTCGACATTGACGCATGGAGGCGCCGGGGTGTTCGGCAAAGGCTTTGACAGCAGGGATGCTGTCACAGAGCCTACATGGACGTATTCACGGCGTCCTTTGACGGACCCCCGGCGCCGAAATTTGACCAGCAAAGGGTATATATCCTCAAGTGATTACAGTAGGTCCGCTTCTGTCGGTTCGTTTTTTGATCTCGCAAAATTGTTCCGCCAATTCGATGAGTGGCGCTAATGCGCTTTGTGCGTCTTGATCATGTAAATTGCTGTCGGGTTCGTAACGCTCCAAATAAATTCGAAGCGTGGCGCCTACGGTGCCGGTGCCGGATAGGCGGAATACGATCCGCGAACCGTTTTCAAAACCGATTCGGATGCCTTGGTTTTTGCTGACGCTGCCGTCGACCGGGTCGGTATACGCGAATTCATCGGCATATTTGACGATATAATCGCCGAATGCCTTGCCCGGTAGGGTCGGTAATTGTTCGCGAAGATAAGTGACGATGCCGTCCGCAATATCGGTGGCTACGGCTTCGTAATCATGGCGAGCATAAATATCTCGACCGAATCGTTGCCAGTGTTCGGTGACGATGTCGGCAACCGATTGTCTTTTTCTGGCAATGAGATTGAGCCAGAATAATACCGCCCATAAGCCGTCTTTTTCCCGGACATGGTCTGATCCGGTGCCGAAGCTTTCTTCGCCGCATAACGTGATTTTGCCGGCGTCCAATAGGTTTCCGAAAAATTTCCAGCCGGTCGGTGTTTCGAAACAAGGCAGGTTCTGTTGCGCTGCTACCCTATCGACGGCTTGGCTGGTCGGCATCGAGCGTGCGACGCCGCTGATGCCTTTTGCGTAGCCGGGAATCAAACTTGCATTGGCCGCTAAGATGGCCAGGCTATCGCTCGGCGTCACGAATATTTGCGAGCCCATGATCATGTTACGATCGCCGTCGCCATCCGATGCCGCTCCAAACGTCGGTGCGTTCGGTCCGAACATTGTCTCGGCCAATTCTTCCGCATGTGCCAGGTTCGGGTCCGGATGACCGCCGCCGAAGTCTTCCAAAGGTACGGCATTGATCACAGAGCCGGGTTTTGCGCCAAGCATGTCCTCCAGAATCGTTTTGGCATAGGGGCCTGTGATTGCGTGCATCGCATCGAATTTAAGCGTGATATAGCCGGAGCCGATGCTTTGCTTGAGTAAATCGAAATCGAAAATGGTTTGCATCAATTCGGCGTAATCGTTGACGGGGTTTAGGATGCTTATGGTAAGCGCCCCGAATTTTTGGGTGCCGACGGTGTCGAGGTCGATGTCAGGGATTTCTGCAATTTTGTAGGAAGCGATTTCCTTGCTGCGCCGGTAAAATGCCTGAGTATACTTTTCGGGTGCGGGGCCGCCGTTGCCGACATTGTATTTGATGCCGAAATCTTCATCCGGTCCTCCGGGATTGTGGCTGGCGGATAGCACCAGCCCGCCATAGGCTTTGTATTTTCGAATCAGGTTGGATGCGGCGGGTGTCGATAATAAACCGCCTTGGCCGATAATCAATTTGCTAAAACCGTTCGCGGCGGCAATTTTTATGATCGTTTGAATGGCTTGTCGGTTAAAATAGCGTCCGTCACCACCTAAAACAAGTTTTTGGTCTACAATATCATCGAGAGAGTCGAAGATTGACTGAACAAAATTTTCAAGATAGTTCGGTTGTTGAAAGGTTTTCACTTTCTTTCTAAGTCCCGATGTCCCGGGGTTTTGGTCTTCGAATGGATGAGTTTCTATTGTTTTTATTTCCATGAGTGAGCCTTTAATGCGACAAATAACACGGTTTTTAAATTACACTAAAACACAAGCTAATAGTAGTTTATTTATGATCCGAATTGGCGTGTTTCCGATTCTTTTTTTGTTGGCGTCAAATTCCCATGCCAGTAACGATGTCTGGTTATTGATCGATACTAATGCGCTGACGCTTGAAGTTAAGAAAGGAGAACAGACGTTAGAGAGGTTGGAAAACATTGCGATAGGCCGAAATGGCGCGGGTTTTAAAGAGGTGCGCGGCGATGATGTCACTCCTTTAGGGACTTACAAAATTGGCTGGATCAATGAAAAAAGCAGTTTTTATCGTTTTTTCGGCTTGTCTTATCCTTCGGTTGATAATGCTCATGCCGCACTTGACAAGGGGCTTATCGATCCGTTAACTTTTGAGACGATTGTCGAGGCACACCAAAAACACAGTATTCCCCCCCAGAATACTCCCTTAGGGGGGCAAATCGGCATTCACGGTTTGGGGCGTGGCGATGAGAAAATTCATAGAACTATGAATTGGACTCATGGCTGTATTGCATTGACTAATCGGCAAATCGACCGTTTGAGTAAGTGGGTTGATAAAGAAATTACGGTGCAAATAAAATAATTCTGGAATATTTTGAAAAAAAAGTTCAATATATTTCATCGAATGCTTTTGAAAAAATCTTAGTAACAACTCTTACAGTAAAAAAAGGAAAATAATATGAAAAAATTAGCGAAATTATCAGTGGTTGCTCTTACAGCAAGTCTGGCTGTAGGTTGTGCGAGTACTTCCGACGTTGAAAACCTGCAATCTCAAATCGACGATTTGAATACTAAGGTTTCAAGAGCAGCTTCCGATGCGGCTAGTGCGAAAAGCGCTGCTGCTGACGCATCTGCAAGAGCGGCAGCTGCAGAGGCTGCGGCAAACCGCGCAGCAAGCTACGCACAAGATGCGAACAGCAAGTTGGATCGTCTGTTCAAAAAATCAATGATGAAATAATTAATTTTTATCTTTTGATTTGAAAAAAGCCCGTCAGATTCGTCTGGCGGGCTTTTTTTGTTTGGCTATATTAATAGTGGAATTGGTTTGTTCCCAAGCCGGAGCTCTCATCGTTATACACATCTTCCGCTGTTTCCCAAACTCTGTTTGGGAAACCCGTCTCGCAAGCTCTGCTTGCCGGCTTCGGGAAGCTGGAGCTTCCAAGACTTCTTGCCCAAGCAGAGCTTGGGCAAGAGCCGGACATGCTAAACAGAGGGCATTGTATACCTGGAAACGGTGCTGTTTGATAAATCTGCGGATATTGGATATCAGTGGCTCCGAGATCGCGATCTGGGGATCGCTCCCACAGAGCATCCGGCCCCTTGTGGGAGCGACGCCTTCGTCGCGATTTCGAAGTCGGGAACGTTGAGCGACAAAAAATGGTATCGAAGCCTCATTAGCTAAGATTGCAAAACCGTAATTTTTGACTCATGTATAACGATGAGAGCCGGAGCTTGGTAAACAGCGGGATGCAGGTTGTCTTTTTTAACTGTAGCGCGTATGGGTTACAAACCTCGGCCTGGGGTATAATCGAATTCCTAGAGCGCTGCCTTGGCTGAATGCGAAGTTGTTTTGGGCTCCGGTTTTTTATAAATCATAACGGGGCGGCCGTTTTTTTCTTCGAGCGCTTTTCTAAGCGCGGCGCCTTCGATGACAGGAAGTTGGTTGTTATTCGCGCGAACAATCAATTCCAGCGCCTGCTCCAGTCGGTCTTCATAGCTGATTTCGGTTTTTTCCAGATTCGGATAGACCTGGATATAGAGCGAGTCATCGAGCCAGCCGACTTTTGTCGGTTGGTTGACGATGTGGACATCGGTGCCGACCGGGACTTTCGGAAATAATTGCTCGATATTTTCCGGCAACATCCGAATACAGCCATGAGTTACGCTCATGCCGACTCCGAAAGGTTTGTTGGTGCTATGAATTAGATAACCCGGTATGGCGAGTCGCATGGCATAGAGGCCTAGAGGATTGTCAGGGCCGGCCGGGACGACATTCGGTAAAATATCGCCTCGCGCGGCATGTTCTCTTTTTATGGATTCCGGCGGAGTCCAGGTCGGGTTTCTCGTTTTGGCGGAAATTCTGGTTTTACCGAGCGGCGTTTTCCAGTCAATTCTGCCGATGCTGATCGGATACGTGACGACGCGGCTCTTGTTTGGCGGGTAGTAATACATTCGGTATTCAGGCAAGTTAATCACGATTCCTTTTCGAGGCGCATTGGGTAACAGGCGACTATTAGGTATCTTAACTTGGGTTCCCTCCTTGGGTAGCCAGCGGTCGACGGTGGGGTTGGCCAATAAAATTTCATTTTGACCGATGTAGAAGCGCCTTGCTATGTCCAAAAGCGTGTCTTCCTCGGCGGCGACGGTATAAAAGTGCGGTTGGGGATGTTTATCGGCCCCTTCCAGGCGATCGCCGATTAGGCTGTCGCCGGGGGTTTTGGGGAGGTCGAATTCGGCGGCGTGTATACCGCTACTTGAAGCGAAGATTAGCGCAATAAGCGCAAGTTTTGCTTTTTGAATAATCATGATTTATGCTCGCCGCCAAATAATTCTATAAGACGCGGTAGGAATGTCGAGAGTTCCAGCGACATAATCGAAAAATCGGCATCGAATTGTTCGGCTTCGTCTTGGGTTTCGATATCGGCTACCTGGTCTTGAACCAAATCTAAAAACTTCAAGCGTTTTATACTCAAGTTTTCGTCCACGATGCAAGAAATTCTATCCGCCCAGTTGATGGCCAGCTTAATGACTTGCTTGCCGGTATCGAGATGGTTTTTGATTTCGGGCAAGCTTAAATCG
Source organism: Methylotuvimicrobium sp. KM2 (assembly GCF_038051925.1). Classification (NCBI taxonomy): domain Bacteria; kingdom Pseudomonadati; phylum Pseudomonadota; class Gammaproteobacteria; order Methylococcales; family Methylococcaceae; genus Methylotuvimicrobium; species Methylotuvimicrobium sp. KM2. The sequence goes on from NZ_CP150634.1 coordinate 1,463,043, forward strand.
TGGCGTTTGCAGCGAACAATGCCGCCTTCATCGCCGGGCGAGCGTAATTCGCATTCGTCTTCGATCGTAATGTCACCCGGTGTGTCTTGCGTCATCAGCCAGCGCGTCATCACTGCGACAGGTTTCTCCTGAGTAATCGGCGGCACGACCGGCAGCGAGCCCAGGCATTTTCGTAGATTGCTGATTAAATCTTCGGCTTTTTTAGCCGATGGCGAGTCGACGATCAGCCAGCCGTTTTTAGGGTCGATATAGGCATACGTCTTGCGCGAAAACGTAAAGGCTCGCGGTAGCAGTTCGAAACAGATTTCTTCCTTGATCGCGGTGCGTTCTTTTTTACTGAGTTTTCGGTTTTCGCGGTCCTCGGCTTCTTGAATCTTTTCCAGGACCATTTCATTGATCACGGCGGCGGGCAACACTTTTTCTTCCACTTTTGCGCATACCATCATGAAGCCGTTGGTGGCGTGGACCCGTTGCTCAGAGTTTCTGCCGAGCGGAGCAGTCCAGCCGAAGCTCATTTCTTGTTGGGCCGCGCAAGGGCGAAACGGCATTTGTTCGAGTTTTTCTTCGAATTCGGCCGGCGTTAAAGTAAAGTCTTCTGTAAAACGGTAAACGGATAGATTTTTAAACCACATGGGCGCTGGATCTCGTATAAAATCGACTATTATCGCAGATTAAGGAGAATCCCGAAAATGACGGTTTGTTTTTTCAGCAATTCCCAATTTGAGGGTATACCTTTCGCACTTCAAATTTCGGCAGTGCCGGAGGAGGCGCCTGGGTGTCCGATAAAGGCTTTGCCAGCATGGAGCTGGCATAGAGCCTACATGGACGTATTCACGGCGTCCTTTAGCGGACACCCAGGCGCCGAATTTTGAGCTACGACGGGTATAAAAAAGGGTGTGGAGCATGCTTGGCGAGGATGTCGGCGGCAGGGAGCCGCCGTCAAGCCCCCATGGAAGGGTTTACGGCGTTTCTCGACAGGCATGCTCCACACCCTAAACTGCGAAAATATGTTCAAACTGGGAATTGCTGTTGTTTTTTACGACTTATACCTTTCGCACTTCAAATTTCGGCAGTGCCGGAGGAGGTGCCCCGGTGCCGAATTTTGAGCAACGATGAGTATCGTTGACGGTTTTCCACCGATAGCCGGGAAATCGGCGAAAGTGTTGATTTTAGGGTCGATGCCTAGTGTCGCGTCATTGTCGAAAGGCCAATATTACGGACATCCTCGGAATGCGTTTTGGCCAATCATGAGACAATTGTTCGGTGCGGGGCCGGAATTGGATTATCGAAAGCGCAGTCGCATTTTAATCGAACATCATGTTGCGGTGTGGGATGTCTTGCAGACCTGTTTTCGGTCCGGCAGTGCCGATGCAAATATCGATGTCGATTCGATAAAAATAAACGACTTTAACCGTTTTTTCGAGCAACATCGGGATATAAAGCGAGTATTGTTTAACGGTGGCGCGGCGGAGAGCTTATATCGTAAGCATGTGTTGCCGATATTGAATAGCCGTTTCAATCACCTTGAATATCAGCGCGTACCTTCAACGAGTCCGGCCTATGCGGCGATGTCGTTGGAGCGGAAAACCATGGCGTGGAAGGCGGCGCTTACGATTGTAGTTAACGGTCGGCAATGATTACTCCCTTTTGATCGAAAAACCGTCTAAGAAAAAAGGTATGGGATGTGTCTATCGAGGACCGCCGTGAACCCTTCCATGGGGGCTTGACGGCAGCTTTCCCTGCTGCCGACATCCTCGCTAGCCACACCCCATACCTTCATAAAGTTAGCCATTTTTTGACTATAAAGGGAGTAGTAAGGGAATAGTGAATAGCATGTAGCTCGTATGCAGCGTAGCGGAATACGGGAATGGCGTGGCTCCGAACTTCCCGGATTGCGCTACGCTCCATCCGGGCTACGCTGTTTAGACTCGCCGAAAGCAGTCGGTAGCGATTTAGCAACGGGGATATCTATGCTTAGGATTTGGTCGTAAATAACCCTCAACAAAGCCCATGGTTCCAGGACGTTATTTATCAAGAAATCCTTTGCTTGATGCGTATGGGTTGTAAACCCCGTCCTGCTAGGTGATAACAGAGATCCGCTGACTGTTAACTGCTATCTAAAAATAAAAAGAGGTCAATATGGAAAACTTGTCGACGACAGAAAGCTTGATACTGGGAGCATTAGTGCTGCTGGTGCTATTTTGGATGGGGCCAGGCGTCAAAGCATCGCTCGAACGCAATAAAAATGCCGAAACGGATTGGAAGGCGGTATTGTTGCCGCTGGGGTTCGTTGTACTATTTGTATTATTTTTAATAGCCATGGTTTGAAATGATTGAAGAATATCAGGAATACGAAGAATTCGACGATGAAGTCGAATATTATGCGGTTAGGCCTAACAAAACACAGATAAAACGCGATATTGCCGTTTTATTCGAACTGGGAGAGGAATTGGTCGCGTTATCGGCGGCGCAATTAAGTACCTTGGATTTGCCTGAGGATTTACACAAGGCAGTTATCGGTGCGACTGGAATGCCGCCGAAAGGTGCCAGAAAAAGGCAGATGAAGTTTATTTGCGGTTTACTCAGAAAGTTGGATGTCGATCCGATTACCGAAAAATTGGCGAGGATAAAAAACCAGAGCGCTCATGCGACTAGGGAGCATCACAAAATAGAGCGTTGGCGCGATCGCTTGATTTCAGAAGGTCAAGACGCCTTGACCGAATTGATCGACGAATATCCGCAAACCGACCGGCAATTGTTAAGGCAATTAATGCGCAGTGCGCAAAAAGAGGCTGCAGAAGCTCGACCTCCGAAATCCACGCGGGAACTGTACCGTTATTTGAAGGAGTTGTTCGAAGCCGAATCCGAATGAACGGCTTAATGAGCCGGGTAGGTCGGGTTAGGCGGAGTCGTAACCCGACAAATCGATGGACCAAATGTCGGGTTACGCTAGCGCTAACCCGACCTACGCTACTTCGAAATCGCGATCTGGGGATCGCTCCCACAGAGCATCCGTCCCCATGTGGGGGCGACGCCTTCGTCGCGATTTCGAAGCCACTGATGTTCAATATCCGCAAATTTATTAAACAGCACAGCCGGGTAGGTCGGGTTAGGCGGAGCCGTAACCCGACAAATCGATGGACCAAATGTCGGGTTACGCTAGCGCTAACCCGACCTACGCTACTTGAGGGTGGTGTTTTACATTACTGAAACTGCTCGAACAAATCGATTTGTCGGTTGCTGTTGGGAGAGGCGAGTGATGACAAGGCGACACCCAGCAGGCGGACCTTACGACGGTCGGTTGGTGTGGTTTTCAATAAGTCCTCCAACAGAGGTACAGCATTTAAGTTTTCGGTGATCGCTTTCGAAAGCGTTCTGCTACGCGTGATTTGCACAAAATCGCTATATTTTATTTTTATCGTTAGGGTATACGCCGCCAGTTTTTTCTCTTTCGCCTTGCCGAGCGCTTTGTTCAGCAGGCTTTGCAGCTGTATCAATAAGGTCTCGCGGTTATCCAGATCTTCTTGAAAGGTGACTTCAACACCGATCGATTTAGCGATTCGTTGGTGATTGACCTGGCGGTTATCGATGCCTCGGCAAATATGGTAATAATGCAAGCCGGCTTTACCGAAATAATCTTGCAGTGAGGCGAGCGGCATCGTTTTTAAATCGGCTCCGGTAAAAATGCCGAGGTCATGCATTTTTTTCTCGGTGGCCTTGCCGATGCCGTGAAATTTTCCGATAGGTAGAGTTTCGATAAATCCGGGGCCGTCGTCGGGCGTGATTAAATACAAGCCGTTCGGTTTATCGAGATCGGAGGCTATTTTTGCCAGAAATTTGTTATAGGAAACGCCGGCGGAAGCGGTCAGTCCGGTCTGTTGTTTGATTTTTGCCTTGATGTCTTTCGCAATGAGTGTCGCGGAACCTTTGCAGCGATTGCATTGGCTAACGTCAAGATAGGCTTCGTCGAGCGATAAGGGTTCGAACAAATCGGTATAGTCGGCAAAGATTTTGCGGATGCTGTTCGATGCTTCTCGGTACGCTTCGAAACGCGGTTTGACGAAGATTGCATGAGGACAGAGGCGATGTGCAGTCGTCGATGGCATCGCTGAATGGACGCCGAATTGCCGGGCTTCGTAACTGCAGGTTGATACCACCCCTCGGGACCCCGGCAGTCCGCCGACTATCAACGGTTTATTACGGTATTGCGGAAAATCGCGTTGTTCGACCGCTGCAAAAAATGCATCCATATCGATGTGGATGATTTTACGAGCGGCTTCCATGGTCGTTGATGCGAGTCAGTCTTGGTCTTCTCGGTGAGACGGCAAATCCAAGGTTTCGGTCTCGTTCCAGTCGGCGAATGGAAAGGGCATTCTCTCGGTGTTGAAGGTCAAGAACAGGACGATATGATACAGATAGGCCGCCAGCTTTTTCCCAAGATCGAGAATATTCTTATTGGCCGAGCCGGTCAGCAGCATGGAGGCGATTTGCAGCAATATCACCGCCCACAACAATACCCTGACCAATCCCGCGATGACCGCGAATACCAGCATGAAGGCGATTCTTTTCCAGGTGTTCGGTTTTTTGAGGTTTTCGTTGAGTTGTTCCTTCATGCTTTTTTACCCGCGGTTCATGATATCTCGTAAATCCAATGCGGCGGCATTGGCCCGAGCGATATAATTAGCCATTGTCAATGAATAATTCGCAAACAGACCGAAACCGCTGCCGTTGAGAATCATTGGGCTCATAATCGGTTGTAGTGAGTTTTCCAATGCTCGGATCATAATGTCAACGGTATTCATTGCTCGTTTGTCGATCAAAATGGCTCTAAAATCGTGTTCGATTGCTTTAAGTATATGCAAAAGAGCCCAGGACGCACCGCGTGCCTCCCAAAAGATATCGTCGATCTCTAGCCAAGGTGTTCGGGTTAGCGGCTCTGTTGTGACATGTTCTGTTTTGAGTCTTGATACTTCCGAATCTGCGGTGATTTGTACAGTCATTTCGCGAATATAAGTATGCTCACTGCTGGCGGATAGGCGTGTCGATAGACCTCCCAGACGTTTAATTACGACCTCGACATACTGCCAAAGATTGTCGGCTCGGGAATAAAATCTTGCTGGTTTTTTGCCGACCGGTTTTTGAAGGCGGACCATATAGTTGTGTAAGGAATCGATGCCTTTTTGATATTCCGCTTCGGTCGACGGAAGCGCCCAGGAGTTGCGTTCGTAATAGAAATAAGGCTCGGCGATCGCAAGATCTGGGTCTTCGGCCGATTGCGATTGATCTCGCGCGAAATGATTGCGTAGTGCGGTCGTGGCGTCGCGTAAGATGACCAAGGCCCCCAATTCCCAGCTTGGCATGTTATCCATGAATACGCCCGGAGGTGCAGCGTCGTTAGTGATATAGCCGCCGGGCTTGTGTAGTAATACTTCGGCGATATGCGCTAAGGTATTTGCGTAAACATAACCGAGTGGAATGTCGGTCGTGTCGTCGACTTTGGAGCGTTCTATCGCTTCGTCATAAACATTGAACGGATCGGGTTCCTGGCTCCACCAGGTTGCCAAAATTAGAATTACAATAAGAACCGCGGATGCGATGACGCCAAGCGTCCATAGGATCCCTTTATATTGTGTGTTCTGTGGTAAATCGTTTTCAGACATTTCCGGTATCCTTCGTGTGCAGCATTTTTTTAAAATTGCTCTAAATAATAACAGGTTTTATAGCCGTTGGCTCGTTAACAAAAAGCCGAGTTAGGGTGTTCTTTTTTTACACGAGGAAGGGCCTAATCGTAAACTTACTGCGGAGCGGGTTATTTAACCCGCGCCCAACGTTTCGATTTGGGTTGATCCTGGACGAAAAGCTTCCGCTCCTGCTCACGCCCCTTAACTACATCCATGTATACCTATCGCACTTCAAATTTCGGCATTAGCGTATGGAGGCGCCGGGGTGTTCGGCAAAGGCTTTGGCAGCATGGATGCTGTCATAGAGCCTACATGGACGTATTCACGGCGTCCTTTGACGGGCACCCCGACGCCGAAATTTGACTAGCAAAGGGTATAGGTAACGTTTAGGACTGGGCTGCAAACTCCGTCCCACCTAGAAAATATCCAGATCAAGGCGTTCTTTTTTTAGCGCGGGGATGGGCCTGATCGTAAACTTCGGCAAGATGTTGGAAATTAAGATGGGTATAGATTTGCGTCGTGCCGATTGTGCTATGGCCGAGTAATTCCTGAACGGCTCTAAGATCGCCGCTGGATTCGAGTAAATGACTGGCAAAGGAATGTCTCAGCATATGCGGGTGGATATGTTCGGCGATCCCTTTTTTTCGACACCAGTTTTCGAGTCTTAGTTGTACGCTACGTTGTGCGAGTCGGGTGCCTCTGGCCGATAAAAACAGCGCAGGCTCATCGCCGCGATTGAGGTCGGCGCGTAATGGCAACCAGTTTTTCAGTGCCTCGACGGCTTTACTGCCGATCGGTAATATTCTGGATTTTCCGCCTTTTCCCGACTGTACGACTAAACTGCAATCGGCTAAATCGATATCGACTAAATCGAGCGCGGTCAATTCGCTAAGGCGCAGGCCGCAGGAATAAAATAATTCAAAAATCGCTTGATCCCTGATTTCCAGCCAAGAATCGGTATCGGCTTCGAGGAAGCCTGTTACTTGGTCGACATCGAGCACTTTGGGGAGTTTTCTATCCTGCTTGGGCGCTTTGACCGCCTGGGCCGGGTTTAGCGTGGCGAGGTTTTTTTTCAGCAAATATCCGAACAAACTGCGTATCGCCGATAATTCGCGCTGCAAGCTTTTGCTACCGAGTCCTCGCCGGTGCCTTGTGGCGATATGGGTGCGAATATCGCTGGTTTGAATTGCCGACCATTCTTCAATGTCGTGTTCGACACAAAAATCGCGCAGTCTTTCCAAGTCGTGTCGGTAGCCTTCGACGGTATGGTCGGACAAGCGTTTTTCGGTTTGCAAGTAGCTTAAAAAGCTAGTTAACTGAGTCAGCGCGTCTTCAGTCATGTTCCGATTGGTGAAGCAACGAAATCAACCGTGTGGCAATAATTTCGCTCATTTGGGTCAAAAACAGATTACCCATGCTGTAATGGAAGCGGTTGTCTTCGCGGCTGCCGATCGCGACAATGCCTTCGAGTTGGGTGAACGACATGGGGATGATCGCGCAGGACTTGACCTCTGCAGCCTCATCGCCGAACAAGACTCTGGCTTGCGCGAGAGTGGGGCGTCCGCATTTCGGCTGGCTGCTGCTCAGAATGGGTGCGAAGTGCTGAAGGTTGGGGTCGTTCGGCGCGATAAACAAATTGGCAATCGGCGTTTGCTCATGTTCGGATATGATGCGCACGGACACGAAATCGGTCATGAAAAAGTCGACGAACACATGTTCGAGATTCGCGACGGCTTCGTCGAGCGTGGCGGCGTCGAGTAAAGCCAAGGTCAATTTATGCATGCGATTAAACGAGGTATCGTTATCGCGGGCGATTTCAATCAGCGCCGTTAATTGACTTTCCAATTCCTGATGTTTAGCTCTGAAAATTTCCAGTTGTTTGGAGATCAGTGAAATCGCATCGCCGCTTGGATGCGGTATCGTCATGCTTTCCAGAAGATTAAGGTGGTCGTTGAAGAACTCGGGGTTGGCCTGTAAGTAGGCTTCAACTTGTTCGTCGGTTAGTGTGTTAAGTGCTTGTTGTTTCATAAAGAGATACGTCCCTCGAAAACCGAAACGGCGGGTCCTGTCATCAATACCGGCTGCCCTCTCCCCGGCCAATTTATTGTTAATGATCCGCCGGGCAATTCGACGATGACTTCATGGTCGAGTAAATTCTGTTCGATGCCGATGATCGCGGCGGCGCAAGCGCCGCTTCCGCAGGCCAGTGTTTCCGCCGCTCCGCGCTCATAAACGCGAAGCTTGATATGGCCGCGGTCGATGACTTGCATGAAACCGATATTGGCGCGCTCGGGAAAATCGGGATGGCTTTCCAGTAAAGGGCCTAACTCATTGACCGGCGCATGCTTGATGTCGTGAACCTGAAGCACGGCATGCGGGTTACCCAGCGAAACCGCGCCGAAACCTCTTTCGATATTATTGGCGATAACGCTGTAAAACTTCGCTTCATGCTGTGTCTTTAGCGGGATTTCTTCGGGCTTGTGTTTAGGAATGCCCATGTTGACCGTGATCATGCCGTCCGCGTTGAGCTTCAGCAATAGTTGGCCGGCATTGGTATCGACGCGGATTTCGTCTTTATCGGTCAGTTTTTTATCGCGGACGAATTTCGCAAAGCAGCGCGCCCCGTTACCGCATTGTGCAACCTCGCTGCCGTCAGCGTTGAAGATACGGTATTTGAAATCGGCATCCGGACTAACCGGGTTTTCGACCAATAATAATTGATCGAAGCCGATGCCGAAATGGCGGTCCGACCAGGTACGGATTTGTTCGGCCTGTAATGAAATGCTTTGATTGATGGCATCGATCACGACAAAGTCGTTACCGAGTCCATGCATCTTAGTGAATTCGATCATGGGTGTTATTTTCCGGTTAAGGCAGTAATTGTTCGCCAGCCCATAAATGCGTAAGGGTTTCCCGTTCGCGAATCAGGTGGCAATCGCCGCCATCGACCATGACTTCGGCGGCGCGCGGTCTTGAATTATAGTTGGAACTCATCGTAAAGCCATAGGCGCCGGAAGATCGCACCGCCAGCAAGTCGCCGGGCGAGAGTCTCAATTTGCGGTCCTTGCCGAGAAAATCGCCGGTTTCGCAGACCGGGCCGACGATATCCCAGTGCTGTTCGTCCGCCGAACTTTGGCTTCGAACCGGTATGATTTCCTGCCAAGCGCTGTAGAGCGAAGGGCGGATTAAATCGTTCATCGCCGCGTCGACGATCGCAAAATTTTTGTCGCTTGTGGTTTTAAGATATTCGATTTGCGTGACTAGAATACCGGCATTGCCGGCGATGGCGCGGCCGGGTTCGAGCAGGATTTCAATATCATTAGTCAGCTCGGATTGATTTAAGCGATCGAGTAAGGCTTCAACATAATCGGCCGGTTCCGGCGGTTGTTCGTCGCGATAACGGATGCCGAGACCGCCGCCGAGATCCAGATGGTGCAGGGCGATTCCCATTTTTTTTAGTTCACCAACAAGATCGAGAATTCGGCTCAATGCGTCCAAGAAGGGCGTCGTGTCGGTCAATTGCGAACCGATATGGCAGTCGATGCCGATAACATCGATATTCGGCATGGCTGCGGCGCGTTGATACTCAAGCAAGGCTTGTTCAATCGCAATGCCGAATTTGTTTTCCTTCAAACCGGTCGAGATATAAGGATGGGTTTTCGCATCGACGTCGGGATTGACGCGAAACGAAACCGGAGCTTTAACGCCGAGTTCGCCTGCCAGTTCATTGATTCTATCCAACTCTCCGCCGACCTCGATATTGAAACAACGGATACCGGTCTTCAGCGCGCTTAGGATTTCATCGCTGCGTTTACCGACGCCCGAAAACACAATTTTTTTCGGATCGCCGCCGGCGGCTAAGACGCGTTCGAGCTCACCTACCGAAACGATATCGAAACCCGATCCCAACCTGGCCAAAATATTCAGCACCGCCAGATTGGAATTAGCCTTGACAGCATAACAGATCAGGTGCGGCCTATCGCCGAAGGGACGGTCGAAAGCATGCCAATGTCGTTCCAACGTGGCGCGTGAATAAATGTAGCACGGGGTTCCCTGTTTAGCGGCGATTTCCCGCACCGGACAGTCTTCAGCGAACAATTCGCCGTTTTTATAATTAAAAAAATCCATGTTGTCAGTTTTCTTCGTCAGTTTCGATATCGGTCGGTTCTTCTTTCGGGACATGAATCGGCGCCGGCCCGTCCGGCAAATAAAGCGGTCCGGTTTGTCCGCAGGCAGTGATCCATAATGCGATAAAGAAAGCGAGTAAAAGTTTGGAATAATTCATAATGCATCGTTGTAAATCTGAGTAGGAAGCCAAGTGGCCAGCTGCGGCCAATAAGCCAAAACGGCCAACATGATAAGCTGAATTGCGATAAAAGGCATCACGCCTTTATAGATTTGGCCTGTCGACACCTCGGCCGGAGCCACGCCGCGCAGATAAAATAACGCAAAACCGAACGGCGGCGTCAAAAACGACGTTTGCAGGTTTAGCGCGATCATGATGCCTAGCCAGACGGGGTCGATGTCCATTGCCAACAGTATCGGACCGACGATCGGCACCACGACGAAGGTGATTTCGATAAAATCCAATACGAAGCCGAGAAAAAACATCACCAGCATCACAGTGAATACGGCGCCGAATTGACCGCCCGGTAAGTCCGAGAGCAGGCTGACGATCAGTTCATCGCCTTCAAACCCTCGAAATACCAACGAAAACAAGGCCGCGCCGATCAGGATTAGAAATACCATGCTCGTGGTTTGCGTGGTGCTGCGCATGACTTCCTGCAGTGTGGCTAAATTCAACTCGCTTTTTGCGATAGCCAGAATAATGGCCCCGAAAGCGCCGACCGATGCCGCTTCGGTCGGCGTGGCCAAACCGCCTATGATTGAACCGAGTACCGAGAGAATCAATACTAACGGCGGCGCCAGGCTAAACAACAGGCTCCGGTAAAAGCCCGATTCGAGCCGGGCGTTTTGTTCTGCTGCCGGCATCAAGTTCGGACGCAGCCAGGCCAGCAAGGCAATATAGATTAAATACATTGCGACTAGGCCGAGTCCCGGCAGCAGCGCGCCGGCGAATAAGTCGCCGACCGAAATCGATTCCGGAGCAAATACCCCCATGTCGAGCTGAGCTTGCTGATAGGCGGTGGAAATGATATCGCCTAGCAAAACCAGTACGATAGACGGCGGAATAATTTGGCCCAATGTGCCGGAAGCGCAAATCGTGCCGCAGGCTAAGGCCGGGTCGTAATTCTTGCGCAGCATGGTCGGCAGCGACAACAGGCCCATCGTGACCACGGTAGCGCCGACGATGCCGGTGCTTGCCGCCATCAACATGCCGACCAAAGTTACCGCGATGCCGAGGCCGCCGCGCAGGGCGCCGAATAAATCGGTCATCGCTTCTAAAAGGCTTTCGGCGATACGCGCTCGTTCGAGCATGACGCCCATGAATACGAAAAGCGGTACCGCGATCAGCGTTTCATTGTCGATGATGCCGTACAGACGGTTCGGCAATGCGTTTAAAAATGCCATGTCGAAATTGCCCAGCAACAAACCCAGTCCCGCGAATGCCAGCGCGGTGCCGCTCAAGGCAAAGGCGACCGGAAAACCGCTCAATAGCACGACAAAAACCGCGGCAAACATCCACAAAGCCATCATATTTTCCATATTAACGAGTCTCTATTGAGCCGGGTTCGTCCGAGCGATCGATACCCAAGGCAATCATTAAGTTAGCGAGGAACATGGAGATCCCTTGCAGGATTAATAGGCAAGCGGTTAAGGGAATGGTGCTTTTGATCAAGAACACGCCGGGAAGGCCGCCGGAATTACTCGAGCTTTCGAAGATTTTCCAAGATTCGGCGACATAATCCCAACTGCTGTAAAGAATAAATCCTGAAACCGGCAGCAATAACAATACGACGCCGCAGCAATCGATCCAGGCTCGGGCCGATTTGCCAAGGCGTTGATAAAAGATATCGACCCGGACATGGGCGCCGGTTTTCAAAGTGTAGGCTGCACCCAACATAAACACCAGCGCATGCATATAGGAAACCGATTCCTGCATGGCGATCGAATTGTAATTAAACGCATAACGAAGCATGACAATCGCAAACGTTATCACGACCATGATCAACGTTAGCCAGGATACGGTCGTTCCGATCCATTCGTTAAGCAGGTCGATTTTATCGGTAAGGCGGCGGCAGAATTGTACAATCGAAGACATGGATGCTGAGGCCCGGGCGTAAAAAATGAGAAAGCCGGTAATTATACCTAATACTTTGTTCGGGGTGAGTGATTCAACCCGTCCAAGGCGATTCGAGGGCTTCGGCATACCCTTTATCCTAGAAAAAGCATTTCACCATGAAGATCATGAAGAATAGGAAGTTAATTCAATAGCTTATTACGCGTTTGTATAGAACTTTCGCTCACCAAAAAGGTTAGCGAGAAGGGTTTGGTAAGTTCTTGGAATCCTTCATGAACTTCATGTGCTTCATGGTTAAACTGCCGAATTCAGGTTTATTGTCATTTAACACCCTCGAATCTCCCTCACCTAACGCTAGGCGATCGATAAACTTGCTAAACAGAGGCCATCGTATATTTGGAAACGGTGTTGTTTGATAAATCTGCGGATATTGCTTTCTGGTTCCCACGGTCCTCCGTGGGAACCCGTACCTTGGCTGTCGAAACCAGATCGGTATGCGTTCCCACGCTGGAGCGATGGGAACGAGGAAAAATCTCCCCCAGCCACTCTTTTTCAAAGAGGCGAGTAAAACTCCAAGGACCTTAACTTAATGGCATTGACGCTGGAGCGGGGGAACGATAGGGGGGGTGAATATTTCATGAGCGCAGGGCGAGGAAACCATTTGGGGAGGTCATTTTGTGCGTATATGCTGTTACCCAAGCTCCAGCTTGGGTAACCTGTTCAGGAAGCTCTAGCTTCCCGACATTAGGTACGCACAGCGTACCCTACAATTTATCTATAGCGATGGGCGCGCAGGGTGAAAGAACCATTTAGGGCGGTTTTTTTGTGCGTGTTTTTGGGTTCGAAATTCGGCAATTATTGCCGGCATGATTATTGATTCGGTAAGGACATAAGGATTTCCTACGATACCGCTGCGACATTTTGTATGGAGTCTTAAGTAGTTGAAATAAAAATATAAATTGTTATAGCGGAAGAGCGGGTTAGCATCGCTATATTTTGATTCCGATTCTCGAAAAAATAAATAGCTAAGATTGCCATTAAAAGAGTAGAAATTTAAATTTCCGCCTACTATCCTTAAATAAGGCTTAACGCTTTGCAACCATTCAGTCCCCCGGCAATTATCGTCCCCATGCTGGAGCGCTCTTCGTTATACATAAATTGTAGGGTACGCTGCGCGTACCAAAGTCGTGCCCTGGCGGCTCGGTTGGCACATGAACATTGCGGGGTTACCATGGTACGCACAGCGTACCCTACGCGGTTCGTCTAGCGTTAGGTGACCCGCTAATGTTAAGTGGCAATAAATGCTATCGAGGTCTCATTGGTTAAGATTGCAAAAGGGTAATTTTTGACTTATGTATAACGATGAGCGCCGGAGCGTGGGAACGATAGGGGTGTGAATAATTACAACGCTTTCGTTACGGTTCCTTGAATGATTCGTGAAGAATCTTTTGTCTTTTAAAAAATAGTTTTTGGTGATTGGTTATGCAACGACAAACTCTTGTCATTTCATTATTATCCGCGGCAATGGTATTGTTGCCGGCTTGCAGCAGTTCTCCTTCACGTCATGCTGAAATTAAACCGGCGACTCCGCCAAGGGTTTCTACCGGCTCTCAGTGGGCCTATAAACCGACTATAGCTTCAAAGTTCGCTCAAAAGGAACAGGGCGTCTTTCCTAGGCCGCCATCATTGGAGCCGGCGGTCGATTTTTGGCGTAAGACTTATGGCGTATGGCATCGTTCGGAAGTTGCGTTTCATGATGATCGTTTTATGGGCGTTATCTATGAAGTGATGAGGTTGCCGGGCAATGTCGGCGAAGGCTTGACTAACCAACAAAAAACGATGATCGATCAGCGCAAGGCATTTTGGAAAAATCGCTTGAGTGATTTAGACAGGAAATTGCGAGCTAAAGCGCCGCTAGACCAAGTCGATAAACACATCGTCGCCAAAATCCAAAGTCAAGGCAAACTACATGAGATTTTGCCGGAGGCCAGTCAAAGATTACGGTCGCAACGCGGCATAAAAGAACGCTTTAAACGCGGCATGGAGATCAGCGGTCGTTATGATGCGCAATTTAGAAGAATTTTCCGCGAATATAATTTGCCGGAGGATTTCGCCTATTTACCGCATGTCGAGTCGTCATTTCAAGCTTCCGCAAAATCCCACGCCGGCGCGGTCGGTATGTGGCAGTTTACGAAAGGCGCGGCTGAAACATTCATGCCGGGTAAAAACAGACCCGATCGGCGGCACGATCCGATCGCCTCGGCTCATGGCGCGGCTCGTTATCTAAAGTATGCTTACAACAAACTCAACGATTGGCCGACCGCGGTGACGTCTTATAATCACGGGATCGGCGGAATGTCGCGGGCACAAAATCAAGTCGGCCGCGATTTCGAACAAATCGTCGAACGATACAATAGTCCGATATTCGGATTCGCTTCGCGTAATTATTATGCACAGTTTTTGGCTGCGAGAGACATCGCCGCGAACCCTTTGGCTTATTTTCGCGAAGGCATAAACTATGAAGGTCCGATGGGATCGGCTCATTACCTCGCCTCGGAGTAACGGCTTTTCACCGTTCCTACGCTCTGCGCTCGCAGTTATACACAAGTATCGGTAAACCTCCTAAACAGAGGTTATCGTATACTTGAAAACGGTGCTGTTTGATAAATCTTGGGATATTGAACATCAGTGGCTTCGAAATCGCGACGAAGGCGTCGCTCCCACAAGGGGCCGGATGCTCTGTGGGAGCGATCCCCAGATCGTCTCTCACCTAACGCTAGGTGAGGGAAAATCGGGAACGTTGGGCGACAAAAAATGGTATCGAGGCCTCATTGGCTAAGATTGCAATACGGTAATTCATCGTTCCCATGCTCTGCGTGGGAATGCATCCCGGGACGCTCTGCGTCCCCAGAGGTCGATAATCCCGACAAGAGCAACGATACATTCTCTAAAGTTTCTTAATCCGATTGCCCGCTGCAGTCGACGCAGAGCGTCTAAAGCGGCGTTCCCACGCAGAGCATTCATCGTTATACATAAATTGTAGGGTACGCTGCGCGTACCAAAGCCGTGCCCTAGCGGTTCGGTTGGCACATGAAATGAACATCGCGGTATTACCATGGTACGCACAGCGTACCCTACGCGGATCACCTTGCGTTAGGCGAGGGAGATCCGAGGGTGTTAAATGGCAATAAAAAGTATCGAGGTTCCTCGTTCCCATCGCTCCAGCGTGGGAACGCATACCGATCTGGTTTCAACAGCCAAGATACGGATTCCCACGGAGGACCGTGGGAACCAGAAAAAAGGCTTAACTTAATGGCAGTGACGCAGAGCATGGGAACGAGCGTTTTGTGGGGATACATCAAGGATTGGAGGCTTTTTCGGATCGATATTCCCTCAAGCATCATTATCGTCAGTCTGTTAGAATCCTTCCATTTACGGGCGGCGATTCATGCGTAAATGGATAATTTACGCGTTTTGCCGATATTTTTCGGATACGGCAACCAAGCGATTGCATTTAGGTTTTAACAATAAACTTCGTGTTGCCGATTAAATGGCGGACTGATCATGTGTTTTAGTGCGAATATGTCTTTGGGTCTTGGCGTGGTAGGCCTGGCGGCTTCTAGCGTGACTTTTTTGGATAAGAGCGAAACTCTGCCGGTGAGATTGGCCAGAGCCTACGCAATATTGCATTTTTCACTGATGGAATTTATTCAATATTTTGCTTACCCGGTTGCCGATCAATGCGGTTACGGCACGAATCTTTTTCTCAGCGAATTATCGACTTATCACATTAGCCTGCAGGCATTTGCAATTATGCCGGCATTGGCCAGTTATTCCTCCGATAAAGAAGCACTCAAAAAAGCGTTCTACTTTAGCGCGACCTTGAGTTCGTTATTCCTCATCTTCAATTTCCTGCCTAAGGAGTGGCAATTATTCGGAATCGAGCCGAACTTTATCGGTAACAAAGTGGCTTGTCTTTATAGCGGGATTTATCACATCGGTTATGCAATACCGAGCGCCTTCGGTTTACTTGTAACCCATGGATCATTGTTCGCCTTGGCGTTGAGCGGATATATTTGGCCCGATAATTGGAAGATGGCTTCTTACCACTGCGCCATGGCCTTGATGACCTTGCTGATGCCGCAATGGCTATTCGGCGTGTCGACCGGCGAGGCGGCGGCGATTTATTGCCTGTTCTCGATACCGATAACAATCAGCTTCATGCCGCATTTCAAACAATTTTTTACGGTGATTCCGCAGCGTTTGCAAAGGGCTTAAGAACGAGCGGGAAATAACTTCGACTTCTGTTAGAAGGGGGTTCGGTGGCTCTATGCCATCTCCATGCCGGCCTCTCACCTAACGCTAGGTGAGGGGCCGAGCACCCCGGTGCCTCCTAAGGCACTGCCGAAATTTGAAGTACGATCAGTCGCGTAGTGATAGGTGCTCATCAACAGAAAAGAGTCCCCAACATATGACCCGAAAAAAACTCCCGATCGGAATACAAACCTTCCGCGAAATTCGGCAAGACCATTGTTATTACGTTCGCTCCTGCCCAACCTCTGCTTGAGCGAAAAGTCTGGAAGCTCCAGCTTCATGAAACCGGCAAGCAGAGCTTGCGAGACGAGTTTCCCAAACAGAGTTTGGGAAACAGCGGAAAGGGAGGAGATTGGTTAATTACCTGCCGGTGGTTTGTGGGAGCGACGCCTACGTCGCGATGTCGAGGCCCGAAAGTCAAGGCAACACGAAACGGTATCGAGGCCTAATGGGCTAAAAGAGCCGGGTAGGTCGGGTTAGGCGGAGCCGTAACCCGACATATCGATGGGCAAAATGTCGGGTTACGCCAGCGCTAACCCGACCTACATTACTGCCAAAAACTCATTCAAAATCCGAAGTCATGCCCATGACCCGAAAAAAACTCCCGAGCGGCATACAAACCTTTCTGCTGTTTCCCAAGCTCCTGCTTGGGAAACCGATACGTGAAGCTCTAGCTTCACGAAACAAGTGAAAAGAAGCTAAAGTTCCTTCGCATGCAGCAATTACCGCTAAGCCAAGCTCAATCGGACAAGCGGGTCCCGGGAAGCCGGAGCTTCCGGTTTTTGCTTCCCAAGCTAGAGCTTGGGAAGGAGCGAATAAGTATTTTGACTTAGGAATAGGCACGAAATAACTTAGGCTTTAGCGGTATATTGACACAGAGGGAACGCCTTCCTTGAGAAAGGGGAGTTGTGAGGGCAAAAGCTCCTCCCCCTGAGAAGCATAGGTATCTACACAAGTACTTGCTCCTTTTCCCTTGAGGGAGAAGGTTGGGATGAGGGGGATATAAGTGGTTGTTTTTACTCTCACCGCCGCAACCCTCTCCAACAGGAGAGGGTGCTAGAGCGGATTATAACTAATTGTATTTATTATATAAAAACTTGTGTAGATACTTATGCCTGAGAAGGGGGAGGTTGGGAGGGGGGTATCCAAATCGGTGGTAACCATAATGGCATTTTTCAACAGCCTAGTATCGAAGCCTAATTGGCTATAAGAGCCGTGTAGGCCGGGTTACGCCAGCGCTACCCGACTTTTTTCAACGGGCGGCTGTCGAAAACGTTGAGCGATCCGTTATCATAAATACAACGATTGCACTTATGACTTGAATCCTAGCCATAACACAAGCCGATAAACAAAAATATTAGGAGTAACGGCGATGAACCTGGAATACAAAATCGACTCTCTATCGATACAAGATTATCTGGAAGGCGAGCTACATAGCAAAATCAAGCACGAATACATCGACGGACAAGTTTATGCGATGGCAGGAGCGAGCACGAATCATAATCGTATTGTTGCCAATATGCTAAGCGCGCTGCATACCCAATTAACAAAAACCCCCTGCGAACCTTTTGCATCCGATATGAAAGTGCAGGTAGCCGACGATTTCTATTATCCCGATGTGCTGGTGGTGTGCGATCATCACAGCAACGACTACGGTGTCACCGATACGCCGATCATCATCGTGGAAGTCTTATCCAAAGCCACGCGTAAAATCGATCAAACCCTAAAAAGGCAGGCTTATCAAAGTTTGGAAAGTCTGCAAGAATACATCGTCATCGAACAAGACTTTGTCGACGTGGATATCAGCCGACGCAAAAATCATTGGCAATCGGAGCACTACTTCATGGGCGATGAACTTTATTTAGAGTCCATCGATTTACAGGTATCGGTTGAGGCGATCTATGAACGAGTCGAAAACGGGGATGTTATTAATTATCTGACGCAACAAGCGAATGAAAAAACAAACTTGGAAGACGCTGCTAGTTCGCGTGATGAAGCGTAATTTCTGCTGTTTCCCAAGCCCCAGCTTGTTAAACGCAAGTATTCAGACCCCGTTGGCAAATTACCGCAATTCAGGCGTAGATATTGGCCTCCCCCTTTGAAAAAAGGGGATTTATTTTAAAAAATCTCCCCCTAACCCCTCGGCAACTGCTCCTGCGTCGCCTAAAGCGCCTACTGTTGGTGTCCTACCTCCTGCATAATCCACAGGGAGGTGGTGAAGGCAGATATTGCAGGAGCAAATATCTGTCCATGCAGTCGTCTTTTTCAAAGAGGGGGACTGAATACTCACTGTTAAACAGATGTGTGAAGCGCTAGCTTCACGATGTACCGAAAAAGGGCTAATTTTCCTTCACATGAAGCGGTTACAGCTAAGCCAAGTTTAATCGGTCGTGCAGGTCGGTATATTGACACAGAGGATTCTGTGTTGCGCAAACAATTACATAGCTTGTTATGAGCCTGTTTGCGCGCCTTGAATACGAACAAAAATTACGGAGTCAGTTGCCTAACTTATTACATGCCCGTTCCTAAAATAGTACGAAACACTAAACAATGACCGAAAACGAATTAAAACAATTGTTACGCAAAGGCGAAGACAGTCGCCAGCAATTTAAACAATCCATCAACAACGGTAATGCGTTAGCGGCTGAAATGGTCGCCTTTAGCAATGGCTTAGGCGGAACTATTTTCGTGGGTATTGATGATGCAGGGAGGATTGTCGGAGTATCGGAGCAAGATCTCCAGGTATTAAATCAACTCATCGCAAATACTGCTTCGCAATCGGTTCGGCCTGCGATTAACCCGATTACTGAAAATATTGTGACCAAACAAGGACTAGTGGTCGCGATTCAAATTGCTCAAGGCATCAACAAACCCTATATGGATGCACAAGGTTTTTTTTGGGTAAAGTCCGGCGCGGATAAACGGAGAGTCACTGCGCGCGAGGAAATTCAACGCATGTATCAAAGCGCCAACTTGCTGCATGCGGACGTCGTGCCAGTAACGGGCATGGGCATAGAAATGCTGGACAGAGATTATTTCAATCAATTCGTGATGAAACAATACGGTGAAATGCCTGACGATTTGGCAATATCGTACAGTCAGTTACTCAGCAATATGAATCTGATGCAAGACGGTGTTTTTAATCTTGCCGGTGCCTTACTGTTTTGCAAAATGCCGTCTATCAAATTACCGGTATTTATCGTGAAGGCCGTCGCTTATCCCGGTAACGACATTCATCTTGACCGGTATATCGAAAGTCAGGATATCGAAGGTAAGTTGGAAACCGTATTCAACAATTCTTTGGCTTTTTTGCTTCGGCAACTAAGACGCGTGCAAAGAAAACGCAATGTCAATACCGAAGGTGAGTTGGAAATTCCTCGAATCGCTTTGGAAGAATTGCTGATCAATGCCTTGGTGCATCGCGATTATTTTATTTCGGCACCGATACGCATGTTTATATTCGACAATCGTATCGAAATCATCAGCCCGGGGCATTTACCGAATAATTTAACGGTGGATCACATCAAAAATGGGAATTCCAATATTCGCAACCCGGTGTTGGCTTCTTTTGCGGCTAAAATTTTACCTTATCGCGGCTTGGGTAACGGCATTCGTCGTGCGTTAAAGGCCTATCCCGAAATCGAGTTAATTGATGATCGGGAAGGCAGTCAGTTTAAAGTGATTATTGCAAGGGACGAGTCTTGAACGATACTTTGAGCACTACTGTGGGAGCGACGCCTACGTCGCGATGTCGAGGCCTAATGTGCTAAAAGAGCCGCGTAGGTCGGGTTAGGCGGAGCCGTAACCCGACATATCGATAGACAAAATGTCGGGTTACGCTAGCGCTAACCCGACCTACACTACTGCCAAAAACACATTCAAAATCCGAAATCATGCACATGACCCGAAAAAAACTCCCCATCGGCATCCAAACATTCCGCGAAATTCGGCAAGACAATTGTTATTACGTCGATAAAACCGAATTTATCCTGCGCCTGATCAACGAAGGAAAATATTATTTCCTATCCCGACCGCGCCGCTTCGGCAAATCCTTGCTCTTGGATACGATAGGCGAATTATTTTCCGGTAATGAAACGCATTTTCAGGGATTGTATTGTCAAGACCGATGGGATTGGTCAAAGCGAAATCCCGTTATTCGCATCAGTTTCGGCGGCGGCGTGGTGCGCAGCGTAGCGGATTTGGAACGCCGCATACTCGCCTTATTACGCACCAATAGAGAAAATCTTGGGCTCAGCTGCAGCGACGAAACGGATATACCGGGCTGTTTTGCCGAACTGTTACAAGGTGCAGCCAAAGCCGCTGGTGAACGGGTGGTCGTGTTGATCGACGAATACGACAAACCGATATTGGATAACATTACTAACCCGGCACTTGCCGCCGAAATACGCCATGGCTTGCGCAACTTATATTCGGTAATCAAAGACTCGGACGCACATATACGCTTTACGTTTCTAACCGGCGTCTCCAAATTCAGCAAAGTCAGCTTGTTTTCCGGACTGAACAATCTGCAAGACATCACTGTAGACAAACGCTACTCGGCCCTTTGCGGCTACACCGCTGAAGATGTCGACACGGTATTTGCGCCGGAACTGGAAGGGCTCGACCGCGATCAGATGCGCGAATGGTACAACGGCTACAACTGGATGGGGGAGGCGGTCTACAACCCGTTCGATTTGTTGCTGTTATTCAGCACCCGAGAATTCAAACCGTACTGGTTCGAAACCGGCACGCCGACGTTCTTGATCGACGTATTGACCGAGCGCGGCTTTTTTGCACCGGATTTCGAACGCCTTCACGCCAGCGAAGCACTGCTGTCGACCTTCGACGTCAACAACATCGCCACCGTGGCTCTGCTCTGGCAGACCGGTTATTTAACGCTGAACGGCAGCCGACAACAGGGCGCGCGAATCGAATATGCACTGAAATACCCTAATCTCGAAGTCAAAAGCGCATTGAACGATGCCTTACTGAAAGGCCTGGTCAACGACGGCATGTTGGCCGAACAAGCCCAAAGCCGATTCTATGATTTATTGAGCGCGAACGACTTCGACGGCCTAAAAACCCATTTCGAAAGCCTCTATGCCAGCATCCCGAACGACTGGTACCGAAACAACCCGATAGCACAATACGAAGGCTACTACGCAAGCGTCTTTTACAGTCACATCGCGGCATTGGGTTTAGACATCGTCTTGGAAGACGTCACGCACCAAGGCCGCATCGACATGACGGTCCGCTTTAACGAGCAAATCTATCTGTTCGAATTCAAAGTTGTCGAATTAGTCCCGGAAGGAAAAGCCATACAGCAGTTGAAAGACAAACGCTATGCCGACAAATACCGAAGCTTAAATCAACCGATCCACCTGATCGGCGTAGAATTCAGCAAAGACAGCCGTTCGGTGGTAGGCTTTGAAGTCGAACAAGCGGCAAGCTGATTTCCACTTGTGGGAGCGATCCCCAGATCGCGATTTCGAAGCCGAGAGCGTTAGGTGACAATAAATGACTATCGAAGTCACATTAGCTAAAATGGCAAGGCGGAATCTTCGAGTTATGAACAACGATGAGAACTAGTGAAACAACGCATGGCTCGACCAAGAAAAAACGGTCTTTCAATTAGCAGGCAACTTAAAACCACCGGCACTCATCGGACGTAATTATTCACATCCCCCTTATCGTTCCCACGCTCCAGCGCATAAGTATAAATATACCTAATTGTGCAAAAAGTAGCGATCGAGCGCTAAATGGTTGTGTTGTCCGAAAAGGCTATTGGTGTTTGAGCATTACTGGCTTCGATAGTCGCGACGAAGGCGTCGCTCCCACAGAGAGCGGCGGACGCTCTGTGGGAGCGATCCCCTGATCGCGATCTCGAGGCCGAAAGTGTTAAGTCACAATAAATGGTATCGAGGTCTCATTGGTTAAGGTTGCAAAAGGGTAATTTTTGACTTATGTGTACCCTTTGCTAGTCAAATTTCGGCGTCGGGGTGCCCGTCAAAGGACGCCGTGAATACGTCCATGTAGGCTCTATGACAGCATCCATGCTGCCAAAGCCTTTGCCGAACACCCCGACGCCTCCATACGCTAATGCCGAAATTTGAAGTGCGATAGGTATATACCAGTGGAAATTATTTACGAGCGGGTCGAAAACGAGGATGTCTTGAACTATCTACAGCTCAAATACAAAATCGTTATCGGAGGTTTTTTGCAGCCTTATGCTTTTCTGACATTTTTCGATTGGTTCGGCTTTATTGTTTTATTCGATACTCCGTACTTATAACATAAGATATTGATTATAAACCCATAAACTTGGATGCTGATTTCGCCGAACAATTTAGTTGTTTACTTGTTGTTTATGAATGTTTTTTTAGAAGGGAGTGGAATGTCGGCTTTTTCGTTATGGCCCGTTTTATTATTTTCAATAAACACCTGTGATCGAACTACGCAAAATTCCGGATAAGTTTGATTCATATAGTTACTAACCTTTTCACTAATAAGAGGGAAATTACTTATCAAGAGGAGTGATAATGGGCGAGGCCCTTTTATCACATCTATTATTTTGCCAATTGTTGGTTGAGCCGAGGCGGATTCTGTAAAAAGCAACCCTTGCTGAGGGGCAGGAAGAGGTTTGAGTTGGGAGCGTTCTTTATTAGTATGAAGCGCAGAAGCTGATTTTATCCAATCGGCTCTTGCATAGATTGGTTCGTCGTAACGTTTTGCAGTCGAAGTTAATAATTTTGGAATGTAACGGGGGTCTTGGCGCAAATCAATCAAAATTAGATTTATGATAATAATTGTGCCAATTAAAATGTTAGCTATCAATGGTCGGCGTGGAACCAAACAGTTAGAATAAAAAATCGAAATAAGCAGATTAGCGGCAACAATGAGTGGCAAGAAATATCTGGATTGTGGCCTAAGAACAAGTACGTATACAATAAAAAAGAACCAAACTATTGAAATAAAAATAGAAAATTTCAAAACCTTCTTGGTTTTATTGTCGAGAGTTTTTGATTTGAGCAGCATTACCAATGCAAATAATGCAAATAAAAAAACGCCTCCATAAGCAGGGCTAATAAAAAAAGTAACAAACGGATCTATAAACCAATGTATGGGAAATGGGCTATCAGATACCCAGAGAGACATAAGCTTAATACTAAAAAAAGGGGAGCCATCGTAAACGCCACCTTTTAAATGATTCGAAAAAATTTGAGCATGACCAGAATCAAGTTGATACCGGTATAAAAGCTCACCAGTATAGTACCAATAGAATACTGCTTCGCTAATCACGACAAGTAAGAATCCACCTGCCATAAACCAGTAACGAGATCTCAGTGGGCCGTATCCAGCAAGAAATAAAATTATCAGGAACAGCAAAATCGCTGAACTTGTTTCTCGAGTGAGAAACGCTAATCCCAAAAGAATCCCCGAGAAAAAAAGAGGAGCCAAATCATTATTCAGTTTTTTCTCGGCTACCATCAAAAATAAAGAGACTCCCGCCATAGCAAAAAATAACTCATAAATTTCGGGATATAGAGTTGTTCCGTATATGGCCAAAAGAGGTGAGGTTGCTATGAGTGTTCCAAAAACCAGGGCTGTTCTTTGATCGATTAAAGATTTAACGGTATAAACTAATACTACGATCAATGCCAGATAGAATATACTTGCACCCAAGGATACGGAAAACTCACTTTGTCCAAGCAATGCAATAGAAGTTGATATCGTTAAAATCAGAGGTAGGCGAGTTTGCCAATGATTTTCAGCAATAAAGGGTGGATTTTGTAACCATCCATTTGCTGCTATAAGGTAATTAGTATCGTCTTCAAAACCTTGATAACCAATTCGATTGATTCCAATTGCAACAAATGCTACGACTACAATTAAAATATATCCAAAAACTGCTTTGTAATTGTAATCGTTTAGCCCCCCCTGTTCCTATCACGCCAAAACCGGCATAGGCAAACGAGGGACGGGTTGGTTTTTACGGCGTTCGGCCAGTGTTTGAGCAATAAACTCCCAAGGATTCAGGTCTCTCAAACGCGCGGTATCAATCACGCTCGCCAGCAAGGCGACCACGCGACTGCCTTGTGTCGTCCGCGAACCGAAGGTGATTTTGCGCAGCAATACCCAATGCCGCAAACTGCGTTCCGCCACGTTGTTGGTCAATGGATGCGCCGGCGTTTCGACCACGCGCACGATGGCCTCCCAATCGTTGAGAAATTCGCCGGCCAATTTGCGGCTGTCAACATGCGCGATGTCTCGGTGCGTCTCGCAGAGCGAGCGCAGCAAGGTCAGCAACTGTTGATTCTGCGCCCATAAGGTTTCGGCATCCGGCGGCGATTCGCGGAGTCGGTGGATGTTGCGTATCAACAGGATCATGGCCAATAACAAGGCTTCGCCGAAAGCTTGTCCTTCGCTATCCAGGCACTGATACAGTGCTCGGGCCTTGCGTACCAAGTGCGCCCAACAGCGCCCAACAGCGCAAGCGCCTAGGAAAGATGCGGTAGACGCTGTAGCCGTCGGTCATCAGTAAGCCGCAAAACGCTTCCCCTAAGAGCTGGTTCACGACGAGACGATGGCGTTTGCCCACTTGATAAATCACCGTCTGTGCGCTGACAAAGACCCAGAGCCAAAATAACTGTCCGGCTTCTTTCCAGGGTGTTTCATCGATATGTAAGAGGCCGGCGGCCTTGAGTTCCGCGATCAACTGCTCGTCGACGACCGGCGCAACGGCACGTCCCGCTTCATGAATGCATTGATTGATGGTGCTGGTGCTGAGGTAGATTCCCAGCCAATCGCGCAAATAGGCTTGGATTCTGCTGCGCGATGCCCGTAGGGACAATGAGAGATAAACCAAAAAGCTAACCAACCGAGGGCCGCACAGATGCCATTCGCTCAGGGCTACGCTCCAGCCATCTTCGTCGGCGCCTCGCCCGGGCTCGGCGCGGGTTTGATGACCGCAGGGACAGGTCGCCGAGAAGTAGTCATGTCGGCTATGTTCGATTTGTAATTTCGGCGATTCGGCGTTGCCGATTTCAAGCTCCAGTTCGAACCGGGCGTTCCAGGGTCGGTAGTCGGTGTTGTCGGCAAACGATTGCCTACACGCGGCGCAGCAATCCGGGCGATGCTCAATTGTCCGTGTCACCGGTAAGGTCAGGTTGCGGCTATAGCCTGGGCTACCGACTTGGCGCCCGGCTTTTTTAGGCTTTCCGCTATCACCGGTCGCCGCCGGAGGTGTTGCCGAGTCCTGGCTAGGTAAGTCATCTGACGAAGACTCAGACGAATCCAGTGCCGACAAGTCGTCCGTTGCCGGCGCTTCTTCCGACGGTTCGGCGCTGGATTGATTCGATTGCCAAGGCTCCCGGGATGACGGCGGACGCGAACTCGTATCCGGGGATTGTTTGAGTCGTTCTCGGGCTTCTTTGAGATCCGCCAACAGTTGCTTACTCAATGGACGCAACTCACCCTCCGGCAAATCATCCAGATAGTCCGTGTCCATTTGGCTAAGGTCTCGGTCGCTCAACGTCATGTCCTATAGCTTTTCATGTTTTAACGTGAGTTGCTACTTTTTTAGTGATGGGGGCTAAACGATTACTTGTAATTAGATTTTTGATTAGTAAAGTTCATATTTAAGCGGAATTGGTGAAAGAAATAATATAAAACAAATAGCTCTTCCGGATTTCCCGTGGTAGCTTGTCAATACAACAAAGCATGGTGTTTCCATTTCACCACATATACAATTTTGCTTTCCAAACTCGCCAGAACCCGACAAAGTTTTTCTTCGCAAGTCCACGCAGAACATCTGTCCACGTCTTTCGGTTTTGAGTTTGATTGTAACCCAGTTTATATTTTTGACATCTGTCTGTCGGTAGCTATGCTTTTTTACCGGACACCTCTCTGTTTGCTTATTTGGATTTTTTTGAGTCCAGGTGTAGCAGAACTTCGGGAGGTACTCCTCTATCAATATAGCTGACTAGGATGGACGTATGGTTAGATGCGCAGAATATAAGCTCCAATTAGAAAAATTTAAAATAATAGAAGGAACCGGTGATGAGTGAAAACTTTCAAGATAAATCGAACATTCGAAAAATTGCCGTACTTTTACCTTGCTATAACGAGGGACTATCGATCCGAAAGGTAGTTGAGGATTTTCGTAAAGAACTCCCGGAAGCAACAATTTATGTGTATGACAACCGATCTTCCGATAATACTCAGGACGAGGCGCGCGCAGCAGGTGCCGTAGTAAGAACCGAGCAATGGCCGGGAAAAGGGAACGTAGTAAGGCGAATGTTTTCAGACATAGACGCAGATATCTACCTCATGGCAGACGGGGATGGAACCTATGATTCTAGTGTTGCGCCACAGATGATCCAGCGCCTAGTTGATGAAAATCTAGACATGGTTGTAGGTACCCGGCGCAATGTCTACAAAAATGCTCATCGTATGGGCCACGGTTTAGGTAACCGTCTTTTTAACCGAATGTACCGTAGCCTGTTTGGCCGATTATTTAATGATATATTTTCTGGTTATCGCGTTTTTTCTCGCCGCTTTGTGAAAAGTTTTCCTGCGATATCCAGTGGCTTCGAGATAGAGACAGAAATGTCTGTTCACGCTAGCCAACTTCGCATGCCAATCGCCGAGATAGAGACTGACTACGGAGCGCGACAAGAAGGTTCCGTCAGCAAGCTCCGGACGGTACGAGATTCTCTAAGGATAATGTTTACTTTCTTGATTTTATTTAAAGAAATTCGTCCAGCGCGTTTTTTTGGTGTGCTTGCCATCATGTTGTTCGTAGCGGCCATAGTACTGGCATTACCGCTATTGTTCACATACTTGGAAACCGGCTTGGTACCAAGGTTTCCGACTGCCATTTTGGCTACGGGTCTCGTACTAATGGCTGGTATATTCACTATCAGCGGCTTGATCCTTGATAGCGTTGCTCGTGGTCGTCTTGAGCAGAAGCGGATGTGGTATGTAGCCAATTCACATACTCAGAAATAGAAAGCGTCTAAGCATGTTTATTCGCTTTCTACTGGTCGGGGGAGTGGGGTTTTGCATCGATGCAGGTCTCACCTATCTGCTGATTCAACTGACGATCGCACCTTGGCTCGCACGTATTCCCGCTATTTTCCTTGCCATGGTCTTTACCTGGCTCGCCAATCGGTACTTTACGTATAGGGTCACTAAGGCCCGCTCCACAATTGAAGCCATGCATTATTCAATAGTGGCATTGATCATGGCTTTAGTTAACTACCTGATTTACATTTTTCTCGTGCGCTACGGAATATGGCCTGTGGCGGCTGTAACCTTGGCTACTGCATGTCAAACCATGATTAGCTTTCACGCCTATCGCCATTTCGTTTTTAAGGAGGCAAAGATAACAATGACAAGTGACAGTTCGTGCGAGACCGTGTCTATTAGCCCAAGAAGCTCTGGAGTCATGACGAGTCAATCGTGGCACTTCGACGTGGGTATTTTTATTGTAGCGTTAGCGGTTTTGGCTACGGCAATGCTCTCTCTTCATGCTTTGAACAGTGGTCTTTCTGGAAGTGACGAAGGGTCTCACTTTCTCAATGGCTACTTAATCTGGTCATATTTGACAGAGGCAATTGGTCAAAATCCGTTGACCTATGCTACAGATTTTTATGTCCACTATCCTAAAATTTCAATCGGGCATTGGCCTCCTCTTTATTACGTATTTCTGGCTAGCTTCTTCTTTGTGCTGCCTCATGCCCCTTTCCCATTCATGATTGTTAATTTGGTGGTCGGGGCGCTCCCTGCTTTATTGGTTGGGAGGGTGGTTCGACAAATACTTGGCTTACAATGGGCAGTACTAGCTGCGATTATTTATGTGTTGATTCCGATAACACTCAATAATACCGTGCACCTAATGTTGGATCAGGCATTAACCGGATTATGCCTCTTGGCTGCGTTGCTGTGGAGTGCTTACGCTAAAGAGCCCACTTTGCGGCGAGGATTGGCTTATGCAGCGATTACCGCTGTGGCGATCTTGGTCAAAGGGAACGGCTGGTTGCTGGGATTGTTTCCATTTTTTCATATCGCATTGACAGGACGTTGGCAGGTTTTTTTAAATTGGCGCACCTATGCAGCCGCTGCTCTCACGCTATTGATCGTTGGTGCCTGGACTGTGGTGACGTTCAAGATATCCAGTGATGGGTTTAATTATGCATGGGGCGTCGATTATTTTATTTTGGCGATATCAACTTTCCTATCTGCTCTTTATTCAAATTTAGGTCCCGTTGGTACCATTGCGGCATTTGTCGGCATTGTCGGGAGTCTCTCAATTAAGGATCGCCCTGAATTATTAGAAGTTGGAAGAACAGGTCTCGCTATGGTGCTCGCCACTATTCTGTTCCATTCCATCGTACCCGTCGATTTGGAACAGAGATACATGTCTTCTGCCATGCCCTTTTTAGCTATTTTTATAGTCATTGGAGTTTGGGTGAGCACGCGGAGGTGGCAGTTGGCTTTGGGTCGATCTTGGATAATACTCCCTGTTGCAGTCGCTATCTTTTGTATTCCCGGATTATTATTTCTACATGATCGTCCCGACAGATTCGATATGCGCATGGATTTAGTAGCTGCTCAGATAACAACACAGCTTGGTGAAAGTGTGATTGTTATTGACGGTAGCCCTGGTGCTGAGGGTGCATTGACGGCAGAGGTAGCGCTACGCGATCTCGAACGTCAAAGTTATATAGTTCGTAGTTCGCAATTACTGGCAAAGTCAGACTTTATGGGTAAACGCTACGACCTTCGGGTAAACACACCAGAAGCTGTATTGGGTTTACTTGACGACATTTCTAGTAGTGCTGTGGTTGTGGCAGAGGGACCATTTATAAGGCCTCATTTTGCTCATTCCGACCTTTTACTGTCAGCCTTACGGCACCCGACTTCACCGTTTCGATTGAAGCAGACTTATCAGCATCATCATCATAAGGGTCGAACCCACTTATATTTACGAACGACTCCAGTTCCGCTGAAACTGGACGCGGTAAAACGCGTCAATTTTCCGGAAAAAGCGCCGCGATGAAGCTTTTTAAACTATCCAGTATATGGTTGAAATATATTTCTGTCAGATTCTTTACAGCTCACAGTCAAACATTCAGTGAAAACACTCTCAGCTGAATTCATAGAGTCAGGGTGGTTTGAAATTTTAACTTTTTATCGTGTAAAGAGTGATGCCGCATTTAAAAAAGAAATTAGACTAAAACTTGGCGGTAAATGATGAATGATCGATCGCTAAAAATTAGAAAATTGAAAATCACCAAATCCATTCTAAATAAATTTCGTGCCTAAATTCCCCATATCGTTAGAAAAGCTTGTCTGGCGTCATTGGCGTTTGGTTTCGGTCATTACTGTCGTGGCGATTATACAACTGTTCGAATTGGCCTTACTACAAGTCAAATACGACATCTTTATCGGCGGTTTCTTGCAGCCTTATGCTTATCTCACACTGTTCGAAAGGCTTGGCTTTATTCTGTTGACTTTATGGTACGACTTCATTCTGTTCGGTTTGATCGGTGTCGCTTGGTTTTATATCGCCGACCGGCTCAATAAATCCGGAATTCTGATTTACTACAGCTTTACCGTGATGATATTGTTGGGTATGGGGACTTGGTTGGGGCTTAAATTCAAAATCCTGTCCTATTTCAACGATACGATCAATTATCAAATCATCGCCAATTTGGGTGGCGGGAGTCTGCGTGACGGTTTGCTTTATGCGGCAAACGAAATCGTATTGTTTGCCGGCACGATGGCCGGGTTGATTGTACTGTTCATCTTAATCGCCCGGTTTGTAAAGAATCATCAATACGTTCGCGACTATCATAACGAACTCACAGAGTCGCATGGTTTAAAATGGACGTTGACGATCATGATACTGATCACTCCACTTTTAACCTATGCGGTGTCGGACAGCGACTATTGGCGATACGGGCTCTCTAAAAAAACTTCCTACAACCTGATCACGAGCGGACTCGATTGGCTGACCGATTTCGACCGGGACGGTTACGGACTGTTCGGCTATCCGAAAGACACGGCGCCATTCGATAAACGCATCTATCCCGGTGCGTTGGATATACCCGGTAATCGAATCGACGAAGACGGCATCATGGGCGATGCGCAGCTAATACCGTTGACGCCCGACCCATTACGCAACATCAAGCCTCGCCCCGGAAAACATATTATCCTGATCGTCCTGGAAACCGCGCGATTCGATTTGCTCGAGCAGCGCATCAACGGGCGTTATGTCGCGCCGGTAATGCGCGAAGTTGCTCGTGCCGGAACTTCAGTCGATTATGCCTACAGCCATACCGGCTATACCACGACCTCGCTGATGGCAATATTCAACCGTGAATTGATTCATCACGATCATCGAATCAAACTGCTTGATTTTCTAAAAGATTCCGGCTACGGCATTTCGATTATTTCCGGACAAGACGAATCGTTCGGCGATGTGGCTACCTTCACCGGCATGAATAAAACAGGAAATTATTATTTCGACGCGCGAACCGCGATAGACGACCGAGTCTTTCCGAGTAAAGACTCGGGCAGTTTACGACTCAGCGAAGAACGCGTCGTCGAACAGTTTCAACAGCGATTTACCGAACTGGATTTCAATCAATCGCAATTTATTTATTTGAATTTTCAGGCCGCGCATTTTCCGTATTCGCATCCGAACATGCAGAAAATCCTAATCGATGATTTCATTCCACGGTCGGAAATTCGAGCGGAAAATCGCGAAAGAGTCGCCGAAACCTATTGGAATGCCATCGCCAATGCCGACTGGGCGGTCGGGCAGGTGGTCGAGATGCTTAAGAGCAAAAATCTCTACGACCAAACCACATTGGTTATATTAGGCGATCACGGCGAATCTTTATTCGAAGACGGGTTTATCGGACACGGGCATGCGATCAACCACGCACAAACGCATATACCGCTCATATTCAACGATCCCAAAATAGAAATCCAAGAAGCGATAGGACAAATCGATACCGCCGAAATGGCGATCCGCTCGGCATTCGGATTACCGAACCAATGGCTCGATCAAGAAAAAACGGTCTTCCAACTAGTCGGCAATTTAAAACTTCCTTCGTTGATTGGACATGTCAAATACGGCGGAGACCGGATCGTGTTCGATTTTCGAACGGAACAAGCATTCTTGAGCGAATTAAAGCAATGGAAGCCCTATCAAGACTGGCTGAAAGACCCTCAGCAAAAAGAGCGCATGACCAATATCATTCGCGAATGGGAAAATTTAAAATGGCATGAATTTGAATATCGGCAGCGGACGAAATTTCCGAGTGTACAATCATTCATACATCAACATTAATATATGAATAAATTATCTGAAAAAATAACTAAAACGCTGAAGCACTATAAAAAAAATAGCGCAATAAAATTTCGGAGCATCATTTACCCCGTACTTGGCATACAGTTAAAGCAACCGATATTCGTTATCGGTTGTAGTAGGGCAGGGACCACCTTAGTCTATAAAACCTTTTCCGAATCGAAGTATTTGGGTAGTTTGCAAAAAGAAACGCACGACTTTTGGGTGCAATTGCATCCTTTGTCGGAACGAAATTGGGATTCGCACGAAATCGAGCCAGAATCGGCTAACGATAAAGACCGCGAAATCGTAACGCGTTTTTTCTACACGCAAACCGGAAAACGGCGTATCGTCGATAAAAACAATCAAAACGGGCTTTCGGTGCCTTATTTATACCGATTATTTCCCGATGCGCATTTCGTGTATATCAAGCGCAACCCGGGCGATAACATCGATTCGTTGATCAACGGTTGGAATAAAGCCGATGAGTTTGGGACTTGGGCAGATGAATTGCCTGAAGAAATCGCCATCGATAACGGCAAATACAATCGCTGGTGTTTTTTCCTGGCCGAGAGTTGGCGACAATTGACCCGATCGACTATAGAAGAAGTCTGCGCGTTTCAATACAAAACGATGAACGAAGCGATTCTTTCCGCCAAAAAGACGATTCCGGTCGAGCAATGGCATGAGGTCAGCTACGAAACATTGATTGCCGATCCGGTCGAGGAGTTTAAGCGGCTTTTTGACGGGTGTTCGGTGCCTTTCGACCAAGCCATGCAAAACCATTGCCGCTCGGTTTTAAACAAGCCATATAATACATTTTCCGAAATTGGCGTCGAAAAATGGAAGAACAGCGTCAACCGGGAAAGAATCGAACGAGTGCTGGAATCGGTTTCGGGTTTGAGTGCGACTATCGGATATTGAATTTATAGATGGTAACTCAGCTTTAGTTTTTTCCCTAGCAGGAGGGGGTTTGCAACCCCGTCCTAAACGTTTTGACGTTGGCCGAAGTTAGCCGAAATGTTTAGGGCAAACCGAAACGTTGGGGACGGGTTAAATAACCCGTCCCGCAGAAGTGGCTACGACTGGCCACTGCTCGGACAATTGGCTTCAGCAAGCTGAAGCATCTTGCTAATCGTAATTATTCACATCCCCCCCTATCGTTCCCTCGCTCCAGCGTGGGAATGCAGCCCGAGACGCTCTAGCGTCTCGTACCGCTGGAGCGGTACTCAGGCATTCCCACGCAGAGCGTGGGAACGAGAATGGCCGGGGGACTGAATACTCACTGCTAATCAGGTCGGATATTGAATTTATAGATGGTAACTCAGCTTTAGTTTTTTTCTATCAAGGAATGAGAAACCTTTAATTTCTTTAAGAAGAACTATATGCGTGAGGTGATAATGATCTTCTGCGATAATCGCTTGGAGTTTTTGCGGCCATTTCCTCTAAAGCGAATTTCTTTACAAGAACGGAAAGAAAAATCAAATGATAAAGCAAGTCCCAATAACATAGCCCTAAAAAGGCAGTACCTACCATATAACAAATCAATGAAGCTTTTAACGCAAAGCAATAATCGGTTACCCATTCCATACCTTCAAACTTCTTGGTTTTTTTAGGTAAAAAAGTTAGATTCCAAACAGTACCTAAGATCATAGATAACCAAATACCGAAGGCGATAAAGCCGTGTTCGGAGAACATCCGTATGTAAGAACTGTGAAAATCCCGTTTTGTAATATACATCCATGTTCCGAATCCGCCACCGGTAAAGGGGTGTCGAAGAGTATGATTCCAACCGTCTATCCAAACTTCTATTCGCCCCATCGCGGACGCGTCTTCTTCGTAAGTACCGATAGTATGCATACGAGCAAACCATTCTTCAGGGAGAAAAGGTAAAGTTAAAAAAACGCCAAACACGACTACAGGGATGCTAAGAGATTTATATTTGCTTTTCCAAATTAGCATTAGTGTTAATACGGTCATTGTCAGCAAAGCACCGCGGGACCATGAAGATAGTGCGGCAAGATAAATAATCGGTATCGAAAAAAATACGCCTTTTTTAATTAGAAAATGTGAAGATTTCTTTCGCCAAAGTAATAGCAAAGGAATAACTATTAACATGGCAACTGCAAATTGGTTGTTATCGTAAAATTGAGTTTGAGGCGGGCCGTAAACTCTGTGGCCGAATCCTGTTAGTATTGCAAATATCCCCCCTTTTACTGCAACAATGCCGATAGAGATGCCAATCGTAACGATAAGATAATATAGTTTTTCCTTAGTATTGATCAAAACTAACGTAAAAATAAAAGGCAAATAAATTTTTGTGACATTCCAAAATTCGCTCCAAACTAAAGGGCTGTATGCCTGAGTGCTAGTAAAAGCAAAGTAGAACCACAATAATACAAAGAAAATAACGCGCCAGTCTTTAGGAATTGATTGCTTATCTTTGGTAGTAAACGTGCGAAATGCAACAACCAAAAATAAAACATAATACACAGGCAACGTTCTTACAAAGCCCCAAGCATAAGCATGCGGATTTAGATAGCTAAAGACGGCCAACGATAGCACGCCCCACCAGGGTTTCTTAATGGCGGCACCAATGCAAACGATCAGAAATATAAGTACGACGGTATCGCGCATGAATAATTACAGGGGTCTTGATTGAATGTGTCCGGCTATTTGACCAAGTACACCAGCAAAACGGGTCAAATAAAATCTCGATTTATTAAAATTAAAGCTGAAGAGAGTGCCTACCAAATACTGAATCAATTTAGTCCATAAATATAACGGAACTTTGATCTTATCGGGTCGATGAATCAAGGTAATAGATCGATTTCTTTGAAAACTTTTCTTGATGAGAAAGCGGAGCTTAAAATGTTCCGGATTCACATAATGATATTGAATGATATCGGGTGTATAGCGAAGCGTTTCACCGGCCTGTAAGGCTCTTAGCACAAAGTCGCTATCTTCGCTGCCCATTAAATCATGGCCTTTAGGGCCAAGGGCTACAGAAAACTTGCCCACTTTATCAAATACCTCACGGGCAACGATTAAATTACCGCCGCCGGGAATCGAGTTTTTTTCGGATAGCAGTAAGTCTTTATTTCCCAAATCAAAATAAGGCACCGGATAAGGTGTGATTTTAAATTGGCCTGTTTCATGAGCCCAAGTGGGCTCTTTTCCTGTCCAGTCGGGGATTATTTTTCCGCAAAATAGCTTTGTGCCGGGGTATTTCT
The DNA here is from genome assembly GCF_038051925.1 of Methylotuvimicrobium sp. KM2. NCBI lineage: Bacteria > Pseudomonadati > Pseudomonadota > Gammaproteobacteria > Methylococcales > Methylococcaceae > Methylotuvimicrobium > Methylotuvimicrobium sp. KM2. The sequence goes on from NZ_CP150634.1 coordinate 1,497,834, forward strand.
CAATAGCTGCAATGACAGATGGAAAATAATTAGCGTCGACACGGTGATCGTCATCAATAAAACAAATCCACCCGTCTCGTATTATCTCCAGTGCTTTGTTAAGCGCATTGGATTTACCTGGAGCCAGTTCTTCGACAAATTCGAGAGATAGTGGCTTGTTTAAATGTCGATTCCGCTGATATTCGGTTAGTTTATTGAGCGTATCGTCACGACAAGCATTGGGAATTACGAGAATGGATAGATCAACTTGATCGGGAATTAGTGCAGCATTAATTGACTCGATAGTTTTTAGCAGCAGTTCGCTTCGATTATGCGTACAGATAACAACAGAAAGCTTCATTTTTTTTTCTTTAAAAATCGGCGGCAATAAGCGTGGCAAGCTTTAATGTGCAACTCGTTTATAAACCAGTCTATCGAATTGACTTGAGGAGTTTTATTGACGAGCGAATAACCGCACGCGGAAAGCGTTTCACCGGCGAGCGCCTCAAAGATGCGGATTTGTCTAAAAGACATTTTTTCTCGCCATTTCCCCTGGTTGGATTTTTGTAGCGACTGGCCTAACAGAGGAGTTTTGCCAGAGCCGTCCGTTTTTTTGAAATCGATAACGCGTTCATTGAATTCGATATTTAAAAAACGACAAAGCGAGCCAACTGTTTGTTCAGGTTTGGTCAACAGACTTTCAAAATACACTTCATGGTAACGATCCGGATATTTTTCACCGAAGGTCTTACCGGCGTTGACGTATTTGTTCCAAGTGTAAGCAGCATGATAAGTGTTGAAAATTTCAAGATCCCATTTTCGTTCCAGCATCGATAATGCGCAATCGCGACCATCTCGAATGATGTGGACGAATTGTGCATTCGGAAACATTTCGAGCAGGGTTTCCATATGCAGAATGTAGTAGGGGGTCTTGTCACCCCAGCGGCGTTTCCCTTCGGCTTCGGCATTTGCCTCGAATATGCCGGCGATGATTTCTGGTATCGTTGTTAACTGACGAGTATGAAAACGTTGCGCCAATGTCTCCGCGTTAAATCGAATGCCGTGAACGTCCTCGTCGAAAAAAATTTTACGCGAATCATAAATTGCTTCGAGTAAACGAGTCACCGCGCCGATATCTGTCAAGTCGTCAAACTCGGTGCGGCGTTGGTAAAACGGAATAAAGAAATGCGACTCGGCAGTTGGTAACGACAGGTCCGGGTGTGATCTCAGCATAAACTGCAATAGTGTTGTGCCCGACCGTGCTGCTCCGACGATGAAAATAGGGGCGTTATTCATGAGAGTTGTTCGATTGGGATTGATACAAACCAGTCATCAAACCGATGTGATAAGCCAAATTCATTGCTTCTCTCATATAGGCGTGGGAACGGGTGAAATAGAGTCGTAACACAAGCAGACATTTTGTTACTAATTGTTTGAATAAGTACCCGGGAATTCCGGCTATTTTTTTGCCGGAAGGTGGCTTTTCGTAGAGCCCCGCTTTTTTTCCTGCAAAAAAGTGTAGTTTTAAAAAATAGCGGCGTTTGATTTTTTCATCGGGAATCAAATGCCGAATTTCCATATTTGGCTCGTAGAGTAAGTAATAATCGTGTTCGATGAAGTGCCGGAACATGACGGCATCTTCGCCACCACCAACACCTTTACCTTTCCGGTTATAACGGGTATCGAAGCGTAACCCTTCCTGAAAAATGCGCGTGTTATAGGCGATATTACCGCTCCATATCGGCGTCGAGCGGTCGGCAATTTGAAAAGCCCGATCGCTATGATTGATCTCGCCATAGAAAGGCAGCAAGTTGTCAGTCAACCATTTTGGCCTATGAGGAAGAATGATCGATATTTTTCCGCCGACGCAATCGACTCGATTATCTTGGAATGTATCGATCGCAGATTGAAGCCAACCCGGCGTTGGTAATTCATCGGCATCGATAAAAGCTAAATATCGGCTGGATAAACTCTCCTCGATGGCTCTGTTTCGCGCATAAGCAATGCCTTGTTCCGTTTCCATGACATAACGAATAGGAATCGCGCTGCCTTTGGCGAAGCACTCGACTAATTTCTGAGTATTATCCGTGCTGTTATTATCGACAATCAAAATTTCAAAAGGAATCGAACAAGCCAGCGACACCAATTCACTTAATAGCGAAGCAAGATAGTGTGCCGCATTGTAAGTACAGATAGCGACAGTGATTTGATTCTTTATAAAATTATCCGATGTCATCGACTAAATAGAGAAATAAGTGAACGATGCAGAAAAAGAGGTAAAAGAGAAGGGAGCATATAAACCCAGTCTTTTAAAGAACCGTATCTTTGCAGCATGACTTTTCTAAAAATAGCCCGAGCTCCGACCAGATCGCGTTGCCAATAGCATTCGAAACCGCGATTCAGCAACTCGCCGTGCATACCGCTCTTAACTTTTTCAACTCCTAGTATAGATAGCACCTCGGAATTTTGCTGAAGAAACCTTTCTTGCGCCAGCCAATGATTAATCGCCGCCCGCGCCTTGTTCGAGGAGGCCTGGCCGCCGTCATGAAAATGATAAAGAGCCAACACTTCAGGAACCCGCGTCAACCGGTTTTTATAAGCAATTTTCAACCACAATAAAAAATCTTCGGCGGTCAATAAACTTTCATCGAATAAACCGGCTTCGATAATCGCGCTTTTTCGCGTTAAGCACGCATGTATCGGCCAGCGGCAACTGGTGAATACCAACTCCAACTTGTCGGCTGTTTCATAATCCGGCGGAACGAAAGGCTTACCGGCGCCGCCCGGCAATCCAACATTTTGCCAGCCGCAATAAGCCAAAGACGCCGATGGATCATCGCACAAGGCTCGATAAAGCAGAGACAAGCAGTCCGGATGCCAAGTATCGTCGGCATCGAGAAACGCAATCCACTCACCCTTAGCGGCTTTTATGCCTCGATTACGGGTCTTGCAAACGCCTTGATTCGTTTGTTCGATTACCGTTATGCGCTCATCATTCAGCGAATGTAAAAGACCGAGACTGTCATCGGTCGATCCGTCATCGATGACGATCAACTCCCAATGCGGATAGGTTTGGTCCAAGACGCTACCGATACTCTGCCGCAGGTGCCGTTTGGCGTTAAAGCAGGGCATCACGATCGAGATCAGCGGGAAGTTTGAAGAAGCGCTCATTTCAGACGATCCTTGATACGGTCGCCGACATAACGGCCCAGTTTAGACCAACTGACGTCATTGTCGGCAAAAGCCAATTTTCGGGCGAACGACGACAACGTATCATCGGCCATGATGGAAACGCGCCGAACGGCCAATAAATGATGGTCGACCAAACCGAACCCCGGACGTGTCGTCAAAGCGACCCGATAACCGGCCGCCTGCACGGTCGACATTACCGATTCATTATAAAGCCCGTAGGGATAAGCGAAGCTGGACACCGGACGATCGAGCAGATCCGATAAAATCGCACGAGACCGCGTCAGTTCTGCTTCGATTTGCTCAGGGTCGGCTTGAGTCAAACGGCAATGGGAATGGGTATGCGAACCGATTTCCATCCCGGCCGCTTGCATTTCCAGCAATTGCGCTGGAGTCAACAGCGGCAAACGCGGGGCGTCGTCATCGCGCCAAGAAGCCGTTTGCCCCAAGTCTTGAGTGACCACATACCAAGACGCTTTCATCCCGCGTTTGGCCAACGCCTCGAAAGCCGCATAGTTATCGGCGTAACCGTCGTCGAACGTCAACAACACCGACTTGGCCGGCAACGCATCGATAGTTGCCAGTTCATCGGCTAAAATCGTGGTCCAACCGAAATCCTGCAACAAAGCCAATTGTTCTTCAAAGCGCCGGAAGCTCAAGGCCCATTGCCAAGCCGGCCTGGAAGCGCCCGGCGTAATCGAGTGATACATCAAAGAAACCGGGCCGTTTCGGCCGGCACCGGCGAGCAGTTTTTTAGATAACGGATCGATCATCGTGATTTAAAGTGATGAAACCCTTGCCAAAGCAACAATTTCAACCGCTGCATGAGGGTTTGTTGTTCGAAACCCGATAAACGCGTATGGGCATAATGAATTTGCTTCAACAAACCTTGCAGCAACTCGAACTCGTGTTCGGTGATTCGGGCTGGGCCGTATGCGATAGCCGACTCGGCAACCGCTAAAAACTGCCGGGCGTATTGGTCGCTGGAAAAGTGCGCGGCGACCGATTGCCGACCGTTATTACCCAACTCGGCGGCAAACTCGGGATTGTCTAAAACACGCACAATCGCATCGGCCGCACCCGCTTCATCGCCCGGTTCGACCAACAAGCCGTCATGTTCATGTCGGATACACTCGCGCAGTCCTTGACACGCCATCGCGACTACTGGCTTTTTGAACGCCATCGCTTCGAGAGCGGCGATACCTTGGCCTTCGAAGATCGCGGTCGACAAAAACACATCGCTTTGCGCGCATAAATTCGGAACATCGCCCCGGGGGCCTAACATCAACACCCGATCCGAAAGTTGTAAACGTGTAATTTCCTGTTCCAGTAAATCGACCGCCTCGGACTCTTGGCGCGGTCCGGCAATGATAAAAAAAGCATCCGGTTGCGTTTCGATTACGCGAGCTGCCACCCTCGCAAAAGCCGCAAAATCTTTTTGTGCTGAAATACGCCCGACGCCCAAGATCAATTTCGCATCGGCTGGGCAATTTAATGCTTGGCGTAGATCGCCATCCTCGTTTTGCGCGGCCCGCGTCAGCTCGTCGATATCGATCCCGTTGTAAAGCGTCGTAATGCGCTCGACGGGCAGAAACTCGGCCAACGTGCGCTTGACGTCATCCGAAACCCCCAGCAAATGACTGCTCAAGCGTTCCAGAAGCCAAATATAACCGCCTTGGCCGATCAGAGGACGATAACGCTTGAGGTCTTCATCGAAAGGACTGTGAATATGCCAAACGGTCGGGATTCGCAGTTGCGCCGCCGCCAAGCCGGCATGCAGCAAATGAGCGGTATTGATATGTATCAAGTCAGGCGACTGCTCGGCGATAAACGACAACAAAGCCTCTTGCCGGTCATACGAATCGGCCAAAAAACGCAACTGCGCTCTTTCCGCATGGCTCAAACAACACGAATAGGGAATGATGCGAAACACAATCCCCTGCGCGTCCAGATAGTCCGTCACCTCGCCGGCCTCCGGCACCACGGCAATCGGCTCGACGCCCAGTTTTTTTAAGGCAACGATCAACGTACAGGTGGTTTTGTCGACGCCGTTTTTCAGATTACTATGATGAAAAAGGTGTAAGGTTTTCATGATTGGAATAAACCGAATAATCGGTTACGAAACACGATAGCGCTACAATACACGAAACCGCAGATCGAAGCGATAAAGGCTTTGCGCGACCACAACGAGTGAAGCAACGTTTTTTTATCATGCAACAATAAATAACGAAACAACGGCCAACGCAACGGAAAATCGGCATAATCCAAATACAAGCGCTTGATGGTTTCGCTATTGGCGGGATGTAGCGCCAGAAGGTTGTTTTGCCAGGCCGCCGACAACGTTTCGGCAAACAACGTCAATTCACGTTTCGGCAGTGACGGCCAAAAAAACGGCGCCGGCAAACCGGTCATGCCGAAGTCGTAATACCAATCCAGAATGCGGGTTTGAAAAACGCTTAACGACCGGTCGCGTAGCCGCAACGCGGGAATAAAATAACGCAATGCGCCGCTTTCGATCGAAAACGCCGAATGCGTCGCCAAAAAGCGCGCCAAGACACGCCCGGCCATCACGCCGCACTCGGATAAATCACCGCTAAAGCCGTTCAATAGCGGTCGTCGATGCACAAAACCCGACAAATGCACGCGATCCTTGCCGAACAAGGTCGACCGAGTCCAGCGCGGCGTCGGGCTGTTATCTACTAACGGCAAACCTTCGGCATCGACCGCTTCGGTAAAAAAGCGGTCGTCGATCAAATACACGCAATCGGTTTGTTGCGCGAGCGTTGCCGACAACACCGACAAAAAACGCGCCGGATCGAAGCGAAAAGATTCCTCCAAATACACGCAATAGCGCCCGCGCGCCCGGATGAGCGCAGGTTCCCAACCGTACGAACGATCGATCACGAAATAATCCGTTAACTCGGCACAGTGCTCCAGCAAAGACCGGTCGAAATCCGATGCCGCCGCGCAAAAAATCCCCAACTCGATCGAAAAATCGGCAGCTTTTTGCAAAGCGACCGCCTGCGTCAGACGCTCGAGAAAATCCTGCGAATCGGATTCGAAAGGCAACAGCAAAGTGACTTGAGGACTGTCGTTATCATTCATGTTAGGCAAGTCGAGACACGGTGCAACGAGCGGCTTGTCCAACCCTTGATAAGCGTAAACCAAAGACGCCAACCACGGCATAGCCTGCTGTAGCAACTGCTCGTGCAGATCGGTTGAATGTTCCGTCGGGTCTCGTAGCCATAAAACCAGCGCGCGTTGTAAACGCTCTTTCGGCGATACGGCCGGTAAGGCTTTCCAGGTTTTGAATAGCAGCGATTCGGCTTGATCGGGAAATAACTTTTCGATTTTTACATCCTGCCAAGTGCCGATTGGAAAGTTTAAAGAGAGCGCTCGAGCGACCGCATGAGCACGTTTGGGATTGTGTTGCAGTAATTCGGCAAAAGCGGTATCGCGGATACGAATAACAAACTCGGTTTGACGTAGGGCTTTTGATTGCGTGATACCATTCGGATTGAGACGCCATTTAAACAGCATCTGAGGAAGGTTGCTGAACTTGCTTCCGTTTAGCTGCATACGCATGAACAAATCGTAGTCGACACAAAGTCGTCCTTTTTCCTCGTTGTAGCCATTGACATCCATCATGGCATTTTTTCGAATCATGGTCGTCGGATGATGCAAAGCATAATGAATATACATCAGCTCATCGACGCTAGATGGATCGCAAGGATGGGTATCTATGCCGACCTCATCGCCATTCGGCTTGATCATAAGCCACTGACAACCTACCGCGTCAATGTCAGGGTGATCATCCAAAAAGGTTTTTTGTAACGCTAAACGTTCCGGCAGAGCAATATCATCGGAATCCATCACAGCAATGTAGCGACCTAAGCTATTTTTCAACGCATGGTTACGCGCCGCCGCGACACCTTGGTTACTTTGCCGAAAAAGCTTGATACGAGAATCCTTTGCCGCATAGCGCTCTAAAATTTCCCAACTTCCGTCTGAACTGCCGTCATCGACAACGATTATTTCAAAGTCTTGAAAAGTTTGATTGAGAATGCTGTTTAGCGCTGCAGATAAATAAGGGCGCGTATTAAATACGGCAATGTTTACACTGATTATAGGGTTGTGCATTAATACTGTGATGGTTCAATCAAGACGAATTTGTTATTTTGTTTTTTATTTTAATAGGGCAATCATTAAACTGATTTTTAAAATAATGATAAATACCATAAAACTGTGCTTTATAATAAGGATCTTTGAACCTAGATCTGCAAGCATTTAGCCATTCAATAAATTCCCAATATCTCATTTTCAAAGGCTTTGAAGTTTCTAATGTCAAAAAGTTTGAACTAGGTATAAACTCCAAAATTGCTTTAAATAATATTCTTCGAATGAGACTCGGTTGATGAAAGCTTGCCCACAATAGAAAATTTCTCGTTAAAAAATAATTTTTTAACGGTGATAATTTGCCTCCAAACGAAGAAGAAATTTTATGCCAAATTTGTGCTTCAGGGATAACATAATGGGAAAAACCTTTAGCAGCGATATTGACGCACCAATCGAGTTCTTCAAAATTTAAAAAGAATATAGGGTTCATCAACTGGCATTGCGACAACGTTTTTTTATGAATGAACATGGCGCAACCAATTACATACTGGACTTTATAAGGACTTTGGGATTCAATAGCGTTTAGGTTATATCCTTGATAAAGATAATTGAAATTCAGCGATTTATTATCCCATTCTGCCCCCGCACTCCAGATTATCTCAGGTCTATCATAATATAAACAAACAGGACCTATAATACCTGCATCTGGTAATTCTAGATACGCATCAGCTAGTGAATTTAAAAGAGTAGGGGATACAATCGTATCATTATTTAACAACAATACCGCATCGGCACCATGGTCTAAAGCATAACGAATCGCACGGTTATTGCCTTCGGCAAAGCCCAAATTTTCACCATTTTCCAATAAAAAAACGTCAGGGAACGCTGCGCGTATCGCAACCACAGAATCATCGGTCGATCCATTATCGGCGACAATAACAGAATAATGGGGGTAATTAATCTTCTGAACGGACGCGAGACATTCCAGGGTATCTTCTTTACCGTTCCAGTTTAGGATAATGATATAGATATTAAGATGCATCGTTGTTTTTAAAACGCCAAAGTAGATGACGATCAAGTAATATTTTTATACGGATCGAGAGGTATTTGAATAAATTCAATCTTTTAATTTCGACAGTATTTATATTGCCTATAAAGGTATTAATAGTCCGCTCCGCAGCCGTTTCAGAATAATTGTCTTTAATAAAATTCCAAGCATTCTTAGCTATCGTCTGATATAAGCCAGGGTTCTGACTGAGTTCTAATATGGCATTGACAAATTCCGTTGGGGAATTGGCAAGCAAGTAGTGTTGATTAGGCTCGATAGCAAAACCTTCTGCACCAAAACCCGTCGTTATCACGGGTCTACTAAAGCTAAAAGCTTCGCCAACTTTCCCTTTCATGCCGCCGCCATAGCGTAACGGCGCTATAACAATATCGGCATTACGGTAATAAGGCGCAACGGATGGGACGAAGCCTGTTACTGTAATGTCAGCAGCAGAGAGTGCAAGTACTTCGGGAGGAGGAGAGCTTCCAACGATAGTTAAATGGATATGGTCACCATGTTCACGAAGCAACGGCATGACATCGTTGCAAAAAAACAAAACAGCATCAACATTCGGCTTGTGATTGAAACCGCCTACAAACAATAGCTGAATTGAATTGCTCGGTATTCGTTCGTCAAGATCGGGAATCTCATGAATGTTGGGAATAATCTCAACGGCAGTTTTAGGACAGTTCGAAATCAGTAATTCTTTATCATTAATTGAAACCGCAATGACTACATCAGCTTTTTGGTAAACAGAAAGTTCCTCACTTTTTACTTGGGCAGCCAAAGCAAAATCAGCCTTGTTTTGAGTTAACTTGGCTTTCGCTTCCAGTCGGTTATAGTGAACATCGACCGAGTCAACAATGACATGAGCGCTTGGTTGATAATATCGGACTAAATCAATAAAATTTTGTGCTGCAAAATAAAATTCAAACCAGATAATATCAAACTGTGACTGTCTAACTGCTTCTATCCATTGAGAGGAAACTGCTATCGATAAACCCTCTAAATTCTGCTTGTAAGCATTATAAGCTTCAATGCCCAGTTCTTCTTGTTGGTAACTCGACGCATAGACTGCCAGAGTAACATTATGGTGCTTAGCTAAACATTTAAGTATGGAGAAAAACCGTAAGTGGCCTGATGCGCGATCAGGCATTGGTAATTGATTTGCAATGGCTAAGATATTCATCTTTTACGGTTACTCAATTAAAAGTTAAAGTATATAGCTTGGAATTTGTAGAATCCCGTTATAGAAATTTGTATCGAAGCGTGCGAGCTCCATACTGGACGGCACCAACTGTCGTAGAAATTAGCTCGACAAAAGGAAAGTAGGTATTGCCACTTGCGGGATAGCTTGCGATGTTGAATACATCTTTCATGATTGTAATCTAAAAACTTAAGATTTCTATTAATAATTGCTTGGATCGTCCCATAAGCACCATAATTGTTCTTTTTTCAGTAAATTTTATTGCCTTGTAATGCCAATACATTTTTTTTGGTTGCCATGTTAAACCGAATAACTTGATAAACAAATTTTTGTATAGCGATACAGCTTCAGCTATTAATTCTAACTTTGACTTTGAATGAATTTTTTGTTCAAAAACAAAAGCCGATATCCCTTGCCAATAACTTCGAGATAGAATCCACTCTTGTGTCGCTCGTTCTTTTGGAATTCTGTGATATAAAATTGCTTTTGGGTTATAAATAACCTTCAGTCCCGCTTGATCAACTCGCCAAAAAATTTCATTCTCTTCGTTAGAAAGCAAATTTTTCTTTTTTCGGCCTAGCGAAATATTAAACTCACCAATCTTGGTAAATACGTCTCGTCTAAACGCCATATTTAAACCATAGGGGTATTCCGGATAAATCATCCACTTAATGGATTCGCCGGAATTGGTTGAACCATAAAAACGTAATAATTCGGTATCGACCCATTCCGGTGTCCCTCCTTCGAATGTAGGGATAGATTTTCCACCCATACAGGATGCTTCAGGATATTGGTCGAATATATTGATGACTTCAATCAACCAATTGGGGTCAAAAAATACGTCGTCGTCGACAAAAGCAATAATATCGCCGAGGGCTTCTTTTATGCCAGTATTACGAGCATGAGATAAACCAGGAGTGGGCTCGAAAACGTAACGTGCCTCTGGGTAGGTTTGAATGAATTCTTCGCAAACCTTTCGTGTATTGTCATTGGAATTATTATCAATGATAAGTAATTCGACATTTTCATCGCTAGACTTTATTAAACTACAATAATTTTTTAAAGTTTCGGAGAGAATTTTAGAACGATTGAAAGTGCATATGACTATAGTAATAAACATATTTATATATTTATTTTTCTGATTGCTAAATCAATAGCTTCTTCAAAATCATCACATTGCTCTATATTAGAGATGTTATGAAGCCAGGTGTTAGTGAAATTAGACAATTTCCCGTAATTATTATCTACAAAGTATACGGGAGCTTGACCTAACCAAGATAGTAATAGAGCATGCAATCGATCTGTAATAACAACATGCCCTTGACCAAGAATATTTAAACCTCTATCAAGGCGTTCTTTAGCCATTGCATTCGCAGCAAAAATTGCAAGATGCGTAAGTATAAATAATGGAACTTTAGAATTCCAGTTTAAACGCTTATGTGCCCAATCGTATAACCATTCGTATTTTGGTGAGTTCTCCCCTAACCAATCGATAATTTGGTATTTATTTTTTAGGGGTGCATCAGGTTTAAACGCTGAAACTTTTTCTTTGTCTGTTCTTGAAAGTACAACTATATCAGTTGATTTAGTTTTGATCTTTAGTGGATTTATATCCAACATTAAAGCCATGTCAGGACAAAGATAAACTAAATTCATGTTATGTTTCTTAGCTATTTCATAGCTTTTTATATCCCTGACTAATAAGTGAAAATCTTTATGCCTAGAAAGTACTTCAAAAGAACTATTTGAACCACTAAAATCCGTAAAATTAATGGATTGCGGTAGCTGAATAATGCGATTATTAGGAAAATCAATAGATAATATTTGACGTAGTTCTTGATGCTGTGGATATAAGTCGCCAAAATTTCCACCACCATGTATAAAAATTACATCAGTGTTTTTTATTATCCTCTTTATTGTTAATTTTTTATAATTTCTGTAATCACATACATATTTTATGGTGCATTTTCTTTTTTTAAAATAACATATTTCACCTAACCAAATAGCGCTATCGCCAACATTTGAATGATTAGGAAAATCTATTAAAATGCCTGAACATCCTTTAGTAACTAAAGGGTCTAAAGTGTTATGAATTATTTTTCTTGTTTCTAATAACGCATTGAAATTATTTCCAATTAACAAAATTTGTTCTCCAAGACTCAATTTAGAGTATTTTTGTTATAGTAAGCGAACCGGCAGTAGTATCAAATTGAAATTTATGTCGTTTATCTTGAAAAAAGTCATCGGTAGCTTCTCTACAGCCCGACCAGTCATGATAATCATCTAGAATTATTGAGCCACCGGCAACAAGATAAGGTTCAATTCGTTTGAGACAATTAAAAACTGGATCATACCAATCAACATCAATATGTGCTAAACAAATAGGACTCGCTATTATTAGCTTTTCTTGTACTAGACCTTTTATTATCGATATATTATTTTTGGAAATTTTAAGATTATTTTTCTCAAAATTTCTCACAACTTGATCGTAAAGATCAGGTAAATATCCGTAATACTCATCTCCATCAATACCTTTAGACTGACCCTTAGTAATAATATTATAGCGTTCATGTACATCGGGTCCATCCCTTTCAGATGGCGGTGGGATCATACCAAAGACATCATATATTTGCATCGGGCGTTTGCAATTTTTTGCAGATGCCAGCACTATTGCGGATCCGCCTAGCGCACATCCTGCTTCAATTATTATTCCAGGCAAATTCTTATTTTCTATTTCTACCAGACGATCTATTAGTGCTTGCATTTTTTGCACCGATAGATAAGTCAGTTTTTGCTCTTTGACTCTAGCCATCATTTTAATTGCTTTATGACGGCGTAAAGTAGTTAATAAAGTAGATAAAGGGTTCATATTCAATTTCTCATATATTCATATATTTCATCTTTCTGCGTTTTTAAATGTCCAGCTACTTTCTATATTTATTAAACCTACTTCTGGTAGACGTGTAATATCATATATACCTGCTACTATTGCAATAGGCATGATATTTTCAGCATACCACTGCATTCTTCTATATTGGTCAAGAAAAGCCAACCTCAAACTATAAGAAAAAGGCCTCAACGGTATATCGCTTAACCGACAAGTCACTTGATGTATTCCGAGTTCAAGCTTAGGACGAATATCGGGAAGCGCATTACTCACCGAAAGCACATGAACAAAATCCGAGGTATGCATGCCAATAACCACTTCGGGGCGTTCGATCGCTTTTTTGCATTCAAACGTTACACGAACTGTTAACGGTTCGTGTAAGCCTACCTCTTTTATAGTTTCACCTTGGTCATTCAGCAATTCGATTTTTTTGACATCGATTAAGCCACTATCTTGCTGCGGAATGATTTGCCCTGAGTCGGTCAATTGATGACGACTAAAGGTTCTGTCTTGCGCTTCTTTAAAAAAAATGCCGCATACATCACGCGGTAAACCGTCTTGAGAAATTTTGCCGTGATCCATCAGCATAACCCTAGAACAAATTCTTTCTAATTGACGTATATTATGGCCGACAATCAAGACCGTACGTCCTTGGTGTTTGATTAGTTTTTCCATGCGTTCGATACATTTTTGCTGAAACGCCAAATCCCCCACCGCCAACACTTCATCGACAATCAAAATATCCGCATCCATGCTGGTCGCAATCGAAAACCCGAGTTTTACCGTCATACCAGAACTATACCGCTTAACCGGCGTATCGATAAACTGCTCCAGTTCGGAAAACTCGATGATTTCGTCCAGTTTTTGTTTGACGATTTTTTTCGGTATCCCCAGTATCGCCGCGTTCAGAAAAATGTTTTCCCGGCCGGTCAATTCCGGATTGACGCCAGCGCCGACTTCGATCAGCGGGGCGACGCTGCCGCGTACGATCACTTCGCCTTTGGTTGGTTTACTGATGTTGGCCAAATGTTTCAGCAACGTGCTTTTGCCGGCGCCGTTATGGCCGATGATGCCGACCACTTCGCCTTCTTCGATCGAAAAGTTGACGTCGTCGAGCGCTTTGAAGCTTTCCCTTTCGTGTACGGGCCGAAAGGTCAGCCGTCTTAACGTATTCAACGCCGTTTGCTTTAGGCTGGTCAAATGACCGAGCTGGTATTCTTTAGTCAGGTTTTTGACTTCTATAATGGGCATGGTTTTCTAACGATCGATTGGGTCAATCGGACTGTTGGTTTTAGTGTTAATGAAAGAGAGGGGTTGGATGATCAGTTATGTTTATTTAATTTTTCCATACGCTTTTTCAGTGATTTCGAATCCGGCTTGTAGTGGAGACCTTTCTTTAAAATCGCAATGGCTTCTTCTTTATTGTTTTGTTTCATTAATAAGTCGCTTAATGCTGCATAGAGGGGGGCCAAGCGTGGGTTCAATGTTATGCCTTTTTGATAGGCTTGCATCGCTTCGGCATTGTTGCCGAGTCGTTCAAGGATTTGGCCGCGATCGTAGAGTATTTTTGGCATCAATAAGCTATCCGGTTTGCCATGTGTCAAGACGTATTCGATTTGTTTTAATGCTTCGTTCCGAAATTTATCAGCTTCATCTTTGGAAATGCTGCTGTTGGCTAAATTGATACTGTGCAAACCGGCGCAATAATGATGATAATGAATAAAATTGGACCCCAGTCTTTTCTTCCAAGTTTGGTATAGCTGGCTTTTATCACCCGACGAACGCGCCTTACAATAAGGCGGTAGCCGGCTGAAATCTGCATCGCTTTTAGGCCAAGCGCCGAATGCCGATGTGCTGAATAACAGAAATATAGACAATACGCTTGAATGAAAGAGTTTAATCATAAAAATGACCTGGTTGTTACTTATTTGTTTAAATGTTTTGATGTCATTTGCCGAACAATTGTTATTTGTAAGTGATGGAGCATTCATTTAATTTATTAGATGGAAATTATTCACACCCACTATCGTTCCCGCGCTCCGGCGTGGGAATGAAGACCGAGACGCTCTAGCGTCTCGTAACGCTGGAGCGGTACTCAGGCGTTCCCACGCCGGAGCGTGGGAACGATAATTTCCGGGGGACTGTATAGTTACATTAGATGACATCCGCAAACCAGTTTTCGGCGCGTTTGAAGAACCAGTAGCTAAACGGTAGTATCACCAAAGTCAATATCGCACCGGGATACAATGCATCGAAATCGGGCGGCAAGCCTTTCAGCATGACGCGTTGAAAGCTGTCGATAATACCGGCTAATGGGTTCAAGGTATATAGCGTATAAAGTTTTTCCGACCAAACGCCTGCGGCTTGTTCTTCGATCAGTTTTTTATGAACCAAGCTGAGCGGATAGATGACCGGCGACCCATACATTAGCAAGGAAAGCGCAACCGGCAGGGCTTGCGAGACGTCTCGGTAGTAAACGTTTAATGCCGCACCGAAAAAACTGATCGTCAATGCGACGATCATCGTATAGAGAATGATAGCCGGCACCCAAAAGGCTTGAACGGTCGGCATCATCCGGTAATAGATCATCATACCTGCAAGGATGACGAAGCTGATTGTTAGTTCGACCATTTTGGTCGCCATTGCAGTGATTGGGAAAACTTCGCGCGGAAAATAGATTTTTTTGATCAATGCGGCATTCGACGTGACGCTGTTAACTCCTTCGGAAGCGGATTCCTGAAAAAATACCCATGGCAATAATGCGGCAAAGGTGAGTATAGGGTAGGGGACATCGCCGCTGTCGATGCCGACAAAGCTTCTGACTAACGTAAAAATCAGCATCAGCATTATAGGCTTCAATACGGCCCATAAAATGCCAAGATAGGCTTGTTTGTAACGGATAACGATGTTTTTCCAGGCTAGGGCGGCGATCAGTTCGCGGTATTTGAACAGGTTTATCGTAAATTTAACCATCGATTTGTCAGTGTGTTATTCAAGTGCTGGTGATTGAGAAAATTCGTATTCGCTATATTTCGTCGCTGCTAATGTCGTTAAATAGGGCGCTGGGGATAATTTAAGAATTTCGCCCCAAATTATCCCCCTTTTGAAAAAATCTCCCCTAACCCCTTTTTTCCAAAGAGGGGAGCGTCGGTAACCATGCTTGGATGCAATGATTATTTCCAACCATATTCTAAAATTTCTCCGGCAAGCTCAGATAATATTTTTGGAAGATTGCTTGTAAGCCATCGCACAGTTCGCGAACTTTCGGATCGATTTCAGGCGGATTTCTGCGTTTGATCGAACTGGAAAATATCCCCTTGATCATGCGATCTTGATATTCGATACCGATAAAATTGCAGATGTTTTTAACATTAAATTCCGGTTGCGTTACCAGATCTTCGTAGGAAATCACAAGTACCCGATTGTCTTGTTGGAACCGTTGATTGAAGAATAGCATGTTACGGAAATACCATTGTATTGCCGATGCGGTTGAATCGCCGATTCCGACCGAGATCAAATCTTTTAAAATAGTGCGGGTTTCTTCCGTCATTCCCCGTCCCAGCCATTCCTGGCTGCCGCCATGAACGATTCGTATTACTTGTTTTTCCATGTTTGGAAATGAATTTAGCATGGATGATACGACGTCATCGTAGTCTCTGACAATCCAAATGGTTTTGGCCGGTTGAAAAAATGCCATGAGTTCGGTCAGGTCTTGAAGTTCGCACAGGGCTTTGATAATGAACCTAGGTGCGCGCGATCGTTTGACCAGTCCCTGGATTGTTTGTCGATCGCGCATTTGATAATTGTCGAATGCGCGGGTATCGCGTTCGTGGTAAACGTCGGTCTCCAGACTTTTTTCCAAAATATCCATCAGCATATTGGTGCCTGAGCGTTGCATGCCGGCGATAAATATTCGCTCTTGCGAACAATGATTGAATTTCGGCAGCATCCAATAGGCTTTTTTAACCCATAAAAACATGCGTCGAGTCAATTCGTTTTTGATGTGATTGAGTTTTCTTTTCATTGTTTACGAGCGTATTTTATGGGGCGATAAGTTTTTTAATTGTTGTTTCAGTCGCCGTCGGAAAATGCTTAAATTGTAGTCTGTATTTTTGAAACGACTTGTCGAGTTTTTCCGGATGCCTCCGGGGGAATCACATCGGTTTGTTTTAAGACGGTTTGGCAATCCTTTCCGAATCGTGCTTTGAATTTTTCCTCGATACTTTTTTCTGAAGCGTTATCCCAATAGTCGTTGATCACGATCAAAATCTCGAAATTATTGATGTCATGCTGAATGATTTTAAATTGCTCGACGCCTTCGGTTTCCCGGAGAATATAGATTGCTGCTAATGCATGAACGATAGAGCCGTCTTGATGGACCAGAAAATCGGTGCTGCGGCCGTGAATTTGTTCGATGACATGCAAACCACGTCCGTCTTTATCGGTCTCGTTCGATAATGATGCCATATCGCCGGTTCGATAGCGAATGAACGGCTGTGCTTCGGAGCATAAGCCGGTGATGACGACTTCGCCGGTTTCGCCGGGGTTTACCGGTTGGCCTTGCGCGTCGAGTATTTCAACGATGTTGCTTTCGCTCATTTGCAGCATTTGTCGATGTGCGTTTTCGTGCGCGATAAAGCCGGCGTCGCGGCTTCCGTATTCGTTGGCGACCGGTACTTTGAATGTTTCGGCTATGATTTCCCGTTGTTCAGGGTAGAGCGGTTCGCCGGTCGTGCAGACGACTTTGAGGTGGGGCAGTTGGATCGTTTTTCCGGTTTGTCGGGCGTGTTTGCAGAGTAAGGTCAGGCTGCTGGCGTAGCCATAGATGCAGCGTGGTTGAAATTTTTCGATCGCTTTCAAGTAATCGCTCATTTTTTCCGGCGACATTTGAAAGGCGTTGAGCAGGAGTTGGTTCAACAAGCGGTCGCGTATCGTTTTGATGCGGTCGGTTTTATTAAGTTCGACCGGTGCGCCCCATAAGTAGACTTCCGGTTCGCCGACATTGAAGCCGAACCAGCGTCTTGCGCGTATTCGGCTGGCCATGTCGGCGGCTTGACGTTGTCTTCCGTAATAAAAAATCAGCGGTTGTCCGCTCGAGCCGCCGGTGGTGTAGCGATATGCGCCGCCGGGTACGCCGTGCCAGACCATGTCATGGCCGTGTTGTTGGGCGTCTATGCGGGTCATTGTCGGGATTTTGGGTAAGTCGGCGAGGGTGAGTTGATCCAGATTTAGGCCGGCAGCTTCGATGCGTTTAGCGTGCCAGAGCGAATGTTCTTTGGCGGTTTTCAGTAAGGTTTGCAGTTTTTTGAGTTGCAGCGCTTCGATTTCTGCTCGGGACATCCATTGCGTTTTTTCCAGTTCTTTTAGATAAGGAAAAGTCGGTCTGTTCAAGAGTTTTTCTTGAAGGGGGTATACGATATTCCGGGATATGAAAGGATGCATTGTTAGTATTATTAGAAAAATGTGGCGGTCTGGTTTAAAGGTAGCATAAAGAAAGCAGTGGCCAAGAGAGATTTAAAAGTAAGTATTCAGATCCTATTTGCTTTTTTCCAAACTCCGGTTTGGGAAGCTCTTCACGTCTTTTACGTGTAAGTATTCAGTCCCCCTCTCTGAAAAAGAGGGGCTAGGGGAGATTTTTTAAATAAATCCCCCTCAATCCCCCTTTTTCAAAGGGGGAGGCTAACAATTTCGCCTGAATTGCGGTAATTTGCCAACGGGGTCTGAATACTTACCTTTACGTAAGTTCTTGCTTATTGGTTTCGAGAAGCTATAGCTTCTCGAACTGCGTTCCCAAGCAAAGAGCTTGGGAACGAGCGAAACTTATCACTATGTTTCGCGCGGCCATCTTTGTGGTTGTTCTCCGCGGTTCCCCAAGCTCCTGCTTGGGGAAACGATACGTGAAGCTCTAGCTTCGCGAAAATGAAAAAGAAGCTAATGGCCTTTAATTTCAGCGTTTACAGCTGAGCCAAGTTCAATCGGTCTAGTAGGTCTCCGGAAGCCGGAGCTTCTCGAACTGCGTTCTCAAGCAGAGAGCTTGGGAACGAGCGACAGCAACCCCATCTCATTCAGTGCCGATTTGTGTCAATCGTTCTCGTAGTTTATCGAGGTTATCTATTTCCCATAATTGGTCTGCCAGTGTTTCGAGTTGTGTGTTTTGCAATTGCTGGATGCGTTTTTGAACGTCGTTCGGTATTGGTCCGAATCGTCGTTTGAGTAGTCGGAGAATAATAGTAGATTCTCCTTCTAGTTTGCCCTCAGCCTTGCCTTCTAGCTTTCCTTCTAGTTTGCCTTCTAGCTTTCCTTCTGAATAAACATCCTGATAAAAGCGGGTTTGTTTTAGTTCGATATCGTTATAACCTAGCATTGCTTGTATCTCCTCGCGGCTCAATCGCGGTAGTTTATAGACCATGATGGTTTCGACCCATTCCAGCCAATACGCCGCTAAGATAGTCTAACTCGACTAGTTCAATAGCTTATCGTAGACCGCTTGCACTTTTTCTGCATGCGTTTCGACGTCAAAGGTTTTCAAGGCATGTTGCCGGGCGTTTTTTCCTAGCGATGTTCGCAACTCACTGTCTTTGTAATATCTTTCGATTTGTTCGGCAAGCGATGAGGCATCTTTCGGCGTGAATAGCAGGCCGGTTTTGTTATGTTCCATCATTTCCGCGGCGCCGCCGTGATTGGGGCCTATTAACGGTCTACCCATTGCCAATGCTTCGATTACGACCGTTCCGAGGGGTTCGGGGCTGGTCGAGGCCGATACGATGACGTCGAGGCCGTTGTATACGGGTTCCATTTTTGCGACATGGCCGGTAAATACGACGATGTCGTCGAGTTGTTCGTCGATGACTCGTTGCCGGAGCGCTGCTTCATAAGCTTGGCAATCGTCCGGCGTGCCGCCGATGATGAGCATTTTTAAATGGGGTATTTTTTCTCTTAATAGTTTGGCGGAATCGAGAAACATTTCTTGGCCTTTCCACGGGATTAACAGGCCGATTAGGCCGACGGCAAAATCGTTTGCCGTAATGTCATGGTCTTTTCTGAATGCGCTGCCGTCGGCTTCGATGTCCAGTTTTTCCAATTCTATGCCGTCGTAGATGACGTCGATTTGGTCTTCGGGAAATTGTAGTTTTTCCCGCACGCTTTTGGCAACCCAATGCGATACCGATATCAACCGGTCGGAAAGGCTGTAGGCCCATTCCATCAAACGAGAGCCTTTTTGATCGCCGCGAACGTGACAGACGGTGGGTATGTTTAAGATTTTGCCGACGAGTAGGGCGGCTCGGTTACAAAGCGGTTCGTTATTGGCATGAATTAAATCGGCTTTAAAGTTTTTCGCAGTCCACAGCAATCGAACGAAAAAAGGCAGGAAGTTCGCGGTATCGTCCGTTCTGGCAAGTATTTGGTTGATGACGAATCGTAAGCCGGGGATTTTATCGGGCCATGTTGCGGGGTCTATGTTTCGATGCGCGCCGACGATGTCGATATGTCTGTCGGCTATGTGTTTCCATTCCGCTTCTTGGGCGATTTCTTTGTAATGCGGACCGGTTCTGCCGGTGACGACCATCGGGATGTATCGTTGCCGATCGAGATTTCGAACCAGATGGCGAAGACAAATGATAGCGCCGCCGTAGCCGATGCCGTTTTCTACGTAAAGAATGCGTTTTGGGGGCGGGGTTTGCATGTTTTACTCACCATTCGGTCGTTGTTTTACGGTTTGTTTATTGGTAAATATTCAGTCCCTCTCTTTGAAAAAAAGAGGGGTTAGGAGAGATTTTTTAAATAAATCCCCCTCAATCCCTCTTTGTCAAAAGGGGGAAGCCAAGTTTAGAATTTAATTTGTAGGCAGGGGACTGAATAATTACGTTTATTGTAGTCGAAATTAGCCGTAGGTGTTTTGTGTGTTAGTGTTGTTCGGTTTTAGTTAGATAGGTGTAGATTTGTTTGATGTATTCGATGAAGTCTTGTGTGTGCTCTTTGGCGATCGTGTAAGTGATATTGATATTGATTTCATCGTTCCTACGCTCTGCGTGGGAATGCATCCCGGGACGCTCTGCGTCCCCAGAGGTCGATAATCCCGACAAGAGCAAGTATATTCCTTAGTCCAATTGCCCGCCGCAGTCGACGCAGAGCGTCTAAAGCGGCATTCCCACGCAGAGCATGGGAACGAGCGTTTTGAGGGGATACCTCAGAACCCGATCCCTTTTACTTATTAACTTGGTAGTTATTTTAATGCGCTTGACCACGACTTTTATAAGGGTTCATCTGAAATGAAATGCGCAAGGTTAGCCCGTATTTCGGCAATGACATCCATGCTGAGTCCAGTCAGTTCGGCTATGTCTTCATCGCTCATCTCCCGGCGGATCATTCTGATCGCTAAGTTGCGTTTTTCATCTAGCCGGCCTTCTTCTCTTCCTTTTTCAATTCCTTCTTCTCTTCCTTCTTCCCTACCTTCATCCCTCGCTGTATCGATTACGTTTTTGAGATCGCGGTAGTATTTCAGACTGGATTCATAGGCGTCGCGTTCTTCCGGTTGAAAGCGGGCGATCCGAGCTTTTTCGAACAGGCTCAGGAAGACCCTTTCGCGCAGCCTTGGCGGAATTTCGTCCAGTTCATGCAGGTGGCGGAACACGTAAAACCATTTATCTTGCAGCGTGTCCAGTTCATCCTCGGTTTTGGTGAAATTGGGCAGGGTCAAATAAATAAAGGTTAATTTGTCGTAAAAAACCTGATGGTGTTGGTTTTTCAATTGGACTCGATGCACGACTTCGTGACGGCCTTGGCTTTCGTCTTCATCAAAGACAAAATCCAGGATGCCGATCGTATAAACCGCAGCCAGCTTAAAATTCCAGTCGCCTCGCTCGGCTTGCTGTTGAATCGGAAAAGTGGAATAAAACACGCTACGATTTTTAAAGAAGTTCTGCTTAGCCTTTTGCAATTCTACAATGAAGTATTCGCCGGTCGAGCTGACACAACTGAGGTCGAAAATCGCTTTGCGGTCTAAAGCCGAAGCCCCCTGACGTTCATTTTGATTGAATTGCAACTCTTGAATTTGGTGTTTTTCCGGCAGCAGGGTATTTAAAAAGCTGATCAAGTGCTCTTTACTGGCCTCTTCGCCAAACGCTTTTTTGAAACCGAAGTCGGTAAACAGGTTGATATATTTTTCTTTCACGGCAAGGATTGAGCTTTATGCGAGTTGTTATGGCTAAGTATATATTGTTCGGTTTTTCATGCTTTACACGAACCCGACATCGTCCTCTGATTTTCGCCGACCGTATCTACCCGGTTCTGTGAGCAAGGCGCTTAAAACCAGGGCAAACACATTAAAAATTCGTTGGAAACATAAAATCGCTGCCAGCGAAGGAACATTAGCCTCTTTTTCACTGGTATCGCGAAGTAGAGCTTCACGTATCGGTTTCCCAAGCAGGAGTTTGGGAAACAGCAGATTTCTCTCCTTCCCAAGCTCTAGCTCTCTTCGTTATACACAAATATCGGTAAACTTGCCAAACAGAGGTCATCGTAGTTCCTACGCTCTGCGTCCCCAGAGGTCGATAATCCCGACAAGAGCAACCAGGTATTCTCTACAGTTTCTTAATCCAATTGCCCGAGGCAGTCGACGCAGAGCGTCTAAAGCGGCATTCCCACGCAGAGCATGGGAACGAGCGTTTTGAGGGGATACCTCAGAACCCGGTCCCTTTTACTTATTAATTGGTAGTTATTTTAATGCGCTTGACCACGACTTTTATAAGGGTTCATTTGAAATGAAATGCGCAGGGTTAGCACGTATTTCGGCAATGACATCCATGCTGAGCCCAGTCAATTCTGCTATGTCTTCATCGCTCATCTCCCGGCGGATCATTCTGATCGCTAAGTTGCGTTTTTCATCTAGCCGGCCTTCTTCTATTCCTTCTTCCCTACCTTCATCCCTCGCCGTGTCGATTACGTTTTTTAGATCGCGGTAGTATTTCAGACTGGATTCATAGGCGTCGCGTTCTTCCGGTTGAAAGCGGGCGATCCGGGCTTTTTCGAATAGGCTCAGGAAGACCCTTTCGCGCAGTCTTGGCGGAATTTCGTCCAGTTCATGCAGGTGGCGGAACACGTAAAACCATTTATCTTGCAGCGTGTCCAGTTCATCCTCGGTTTTGGTGAAATTGGGCAGGGTCAAATAAATAAAGGTTAATTTGTCGTAAAAAACCTGATGGTGCTGGTTTTTCAATTGGACTCGATGCACGACTTCGTGACGGCCTTGGCTTTCGTCTTCATCAAAGACAAAATCCAGGATGCCGATCGTATAAACCGCAGCCAGCTTAAAATTCCAGTCACCTCGCTCGGCTTGCTGTTGAATCGGAAACGTGGAATAAAATACGCTACGATCTTTAAAGAAGTTCTGCTTAGCTTTTTGCAATTCTACAATGAAGTATTCGCCGGTCGAGCTGACACAGCTGAGGTCGAAAATCGCTTTACGGTCTAAAGCCGAAGCACCCTGACGTTCATTTTGATTGAATTGCAACTCTTGAATTTGGTGTTTTTCCGGCAGCAGGGTGTTTAAAAAGCTGATCAAGTGCTCTTTACTAGCTTCTTCACCAAACGCTTTTTTGAAACCGAAGTCGGTAAACAGGTTGATATATTTTTCTTTCACGGCAAGGATTGAGCTTTATGCGAGTTGTTATGGCGAAGTATATATATTGTTCGGTTTTTTCATGCTTTAGACGAACCCGACATCGTCCTCTGATTCTCGCTGAGCGTATCTACCCGGTTCTATGAGCAAGGCGCTTAAGATCAGGGCAAACACATTAAAAATTCGTTGGAAACATAAAATCGCTGCCAGCGAAGGAACATTAGCCTCTTTTTCACTGGTATCGCGAAGCTAGAGCTTCACGTACCGGTTTCCCAAGTAGGAGTTTGGGAAACAGCAGAATAATCTGCCCCAAAGGCGTTACTAAAATCGTGCCTACGTCCAAACAAAGTGATGGGTTTCCGCTTCGCTGCTACCCATCATCCTACAGCTCACTGCCATTAAGTTAAGCCTTTTCTGGTTCCCACGGTCCTCCGTGGGAATCCATACCTTGGCTGCCGAAACCAGATCGGTATGCGTTCCCACGCTGGAGCGATGGGAACGAGGAAAAATCTCCCCCAGCCACTCTTTTTCAAAGAAAGGAGTAAAACTCCAAGGACCTTAACTTAATGGCATTGATCCTACAGCTGGGGATTGTTTCCACAGTGGATGAAGCTGTTAGCAAATTTTAGGCGAAAATTTGCCGTTGTTGCGGATCAGGACGGTGTCGCCGCTTTGGGCGAGTACGTATAAGCCTTTGCGGTATGCGTATCGAGCGACGTCGTTCGGCATGACCATGGCGGCAACAGCGCCCATTAATTCGACATCCCGGTATTTTGGCAATAAGCGTTTCAATTTTTCCAGTCGGTTCAAATGTTCGTTGACGTCGTCGATGGACATTTGGCTTTTGCATTCCATGGCAATTGCGGTTTGTTCGTTGACGACTAATAAATCGATTTCGGCCGATTCGCCGTTTCTTTCGGCATAGACGTTCGGATGGACTTCATGCACGTCGATGCTGCGTTCGCGAAACAGGTTAACAAGTGCCGGACGGACCATTTCTTGTACGAAGTCGCCTAATCGGTTGCCCAGGTCGCCGATGCTTTTGCTGACTTCTTTAACCAGACGTTCGGTGTTTTGGAATTTACGATCGGTTTCTTCTAAGCGGCGTGCGACTTCGCGAAACATTTCCCAAACTTCATCACGGGTTACGGTGGTCATTGCGGCTCTCCTGATACTTTTGACATAAGCGTTTTATCAATGATCTAATGCAATGATTATAATTGTTTTTTAGATATAGCGGGAATTACTGAGATTGTGAGTATTCAGTTCCGCGACCATTCTCGTTCCCATGCTCTGCGTGGGAATGTCTGAGTATCGCTCCAGCGGTACGAGACGCTAGAGCGTCTCGTGCTGCATTCCCACGCTGGAGCGTGGGAACGATAGGTGGGGTGTGAATAATGACCTGAGGTTAGTCATGGCGTTAAACGTTGCAATTAAACAGGGCATCGGTGAAGAAGACTATTTGCAGGGAGAGCTGTCTTCGGAAATCAAGCATGAGTTGATCGATGGTGTTGCTTATGCGATGGCGGGTGCCAGTAAGGATCATGAGCGTATCGCCGGTAATATTTTTGTTCTTCTGCATGTTCATTTGCAAAACCATTCGTGCGAACCTTTTGCGAGCGACGTGAAAGTAAAGGTTGATAAAGATTTCTTTTATCCCGATGTCATGGTGGTTTGTGAAGATCGTTCCGAGAATCCTTATTACACCGATTCTCCGACGGTTTTAGTCGAAGTGTTGTCGTCATCGACGCGCCGCATGGATCAAACGATAAAGCGCATGGCTTACCAATCGATTCCAAGTTTACAAGAGTTGGTATTGATCGAGCAGGATTTTGTCGATGTCGAAGTATGCAGACGCAGCAACGATTGGTTGTCGCGGCATTATTTTTTAGGCGATGAATTTATGCTTGAATCCGTAGGATTGACTTTGTCGGTTGCCGATATCTATCGGCGTGTTCAGATTCCCGATATGCTTGCTTATTTGCAGCAACAAGAGCTTTCATGAAGCCTTCCCAACGCACGCCGGGATGTTCACGCTCTTTCCCAAGCTCCAGCTTGGGAAAGACACACCGGAAGCTCCAGCTTCCTGAGACCGACACAACCTCCGCACATTCCCTGACTCGCTCGTTCAATCTGCCTTGATTGTCGGGAAGCTAGAGCTTCCTGAACAGGTTACCCAAGCTGGAGCTTGGGTAACAGCATATTTTAGTTTTTGCGGCTACGACTGGGCCTCGCTCGGACACTTGGCTTCGGCAAGCTGAAGCATCTTGCTAATCAGGACTGATTTTTAGGTTGATTGGTTTGGTCAGTTATAGATTTTTTATTTTGCGCAACATCTTGATTATTCCTTCTGGCATTAAGCAGGCTAGCCAGTAGAGCAGGGCGCGTTTACTGGGCTTTTCTTTGAGACTGGCCGAAAATGCTTGCCGGGCGGTGATCAAATCGTACTCGCTAAAATGCCAATAGCCTAAGTCGGCATAGGCATCGGCTACGAGCCGGTCGGGGTCGATATTCTGTAATGACAGGTCTTTTGCCGCGTAATTTCGAATCGAGGTCATGACTCTCGCCAGATCGTTGAGTAGCGGCGCGGTTAGTTGCGTGGCGTTGTTGCCGTGTTGTCGGCGCAGCATCAGAATGTCGGGCATACAGGCGATCGGATGTTTCGCGGCGATTTTACTCCAACATTCCAAATCTTCGCCGAAACGTATGCTTGGATTGAAACAGCCGGCTTCAATCAACGCCGATTTTTTGACCAGCACAGTACCGGTCGGGATGAAGTTTTTGGTGACGAGTTCGGCCAGGCCGTTCGGAATAGGGCGGTTTTCGAGTGCCTGAAATTTGCTCAACAAATTGTGTTTGTTTAATACCGATTCGGTGATGATCCGGTTGCTGTTGTCGATTTCGGCCATGTCGCCGGCGATCAAGACTAACTCGGGAGAGTTTTGTAGGACATTTAATTGTCGTTCGATCTTTTGCGGCGTCCATTGGTCGTCGGCATCGAGAAAGGCTATCCAATCGTTTTTTGCGGCATCGATGCCTGTGTTTCGAGCGGTCGAAGGGCCTTGATTTGGCTGATTGATGAAAATAATAGGGCCTGATTGCGATTCGACGACGGTTTGCGTATCGTCTGTCGAGCCGTCGTCGACGATGACGATTTCATCAACCGGCTGAGATTGGTTCAGGATGCTCCAGACGGCGTCTGCAATGAATGCGGCGCTGTTATAGGCGGGAATGACGACGCTGATTTTCATGAGTTAACGGATTTTTTTGGGGTGTATTGGCAAATTAGCCAGCCGGGCACTATTAAACCGCTTATTTTACCGATCATGGCAAGTTTCGGGTGTCGATAATATAGCCGGTATAAAAACGGGCCGAGTTTGGCGGGGCCTTCGATTCGTTCGATCGGGGGCAGGGTTTTTTGATTGAAGCGATTGACGACGGGGCTGTTTGGCGCAAGAAGAACTTCGGCCAATTCGGCCGAGGATAAAAAGCGCGTTCCGCGTAAGTTTTGCGTCAGTTTGTTCAACAGAATCTTCAGTCCTGCGAGCGAAAACTTGAATTCGTTTTCAGTGCGCGTGAAGTTGTAGCGGTGGGTCGAAATCGTAACGGGTAAAGCTTGTCGGTAGGCTTGTAGCGCTTCTTGATAGGCGCTGTCCGGCGTGTTTTTACCGTCGACCGGTTCGAACATGACGTTTCTGACTAAATAAACTTGCCCGAAGGCATTGATATCGCCGGTTCTGATCAATTGCTTGTCTTGAATATAGCGTCCGTCGTGCGCTCTTTCGGGACAGCGGTAGCCGGCTGTTTGAATCGCTTGTATCGAATGGCGGCTCCATTCGGCTTCGATGTCGTCGTCCCAGAGATAACAAGGGGCGACGGTCGTTAAAGTGGGATAACCGAACAAGCGTTGAAAGGTTTCGGTGGCCGTTTCGATGATTTTACGCGCTTTTTCCGTGCCGACCGGTTGTGTCGGTAAGTTGCTGCCATCGACATAATGCCCTTGCAAAGGCGAGTCGAGAGTTTCCCAGTCCCACCAGTGAGAATCGGCTTGTGCATTTGCCGTGCGCGGGTCGTTATTTCGGCAGAGCTTAACGAAGGCTTCGCCGTTCAGATGCTCCAATCCGTGCAATTGCGGGACGAATACGTCGTTCTCGATGCCTTTTTGCATCGTTCGATAAATGTCGGGGAAATCGCGGTCGAGTATTTTTCTCGGGTATTCGCCGCCGGATGCTTTTTCTAGCGCAGCGGTATCGGGTACCGCCAGCACGACATCTGCGGTCAGCACGGCGCTGCGTCCGGCGCTGTCTTTTTGTTCGGATAAGGCATTTAACAGGGCCTCAAGACGGTCGGCATGAAAATCGCCGCCCGGTCCCCAGTCGTCGCTTTCGATTAATATCGGCGTATCGGCGAAATAAGGTTCTTGCCAGGTTTTTAAGAATAGATCGCGCTTCCAAACAAAAAGGATTGTGGCGAGGAAGGTCCATATTGTCAGTAGTACGGTGATAATGATTAGCATGGTTTACTTGTAATTTTACTGGAAAAGGGTTTGGTGCTCTTTCACTCTATGGGAATGGGTTCTTGGCAAAACGTGGCTTACAGCCCCGTCCTAAATGTTTCGATCATGGCTAAAGCCGCCGAGGCGTTTGGTGCAAATCGAAACGTTGGGGACGGGTTAAATAACCCGTCCCGTAGAGGTATTTGTTTCTTATTCATTTGTATCGCGAAGCTAGAGCTTCACGTATCGGTTTCCCAAGCTAGAGCTTGGGAAACAGCAGACACCCCTGGCTTCGAAAGCGCGATCAGGGGATCGCTCCCACAGAACGTCCGCCGCTCTCTGCATAGGTATCTACACAAGTTTTCAGCTTTATAAAACAATTAGTTAAGTTAATTTTTCTGTTATCTAGGATAAAAAAGTAGACTAAAAACTTCAATTTTTAGTCCCTATCTTCATAAAAAACCAGAAGAAACTTTATAACAGCATGATATTAAAAGATAAAGATGTGTAGATACTTATGCGCTCTCTGTGGGAGCGACGCCTTCGTCGCGACTATCGAAGCCAGTAACGCTCAAACACCAATAGCCTTTCCGGACAACACAACAATTTAGCGCTCGGTCGCTACTTTTTGCATAATTAGATATATTTATACTTATGTATAAAGACGAGAGCTAGAGCTTGGGAAACAGCAGACACCCCTGGCTTCGAAATCGCGATCAGGGGATCGCTCCCACAAAGGATTACAGCGATGTGGGAGCGACGCCTTCGTCGCGATTATTGAAGCCACTGACTTTCAATATCCGCAGACTTATCAAACAGCACCGTTCCCAGATAATCGATAACCTCTGTCTAGCAAGTTTACCGAGAGTTCATTTTAGAAAACGAAAAACAACTCGGGCGATTATTCGAAACATTCCGCTTCATTTAGCGCTTTTCCTTCTCGATCCTTGTCGGAAAGAACCGGGTTGATGTTTGCCGGCCATTGTATGCCGATGGTCGGATCGTTCCAAGCGATGCAGCGTTCGAGTTCCGGTGCGTAGTAGTCGGTGGTTTTGTATAGAAAATCGGCCGTTTCGCTGAGTACGACAAAGCCGTGGGCAAAGCCTTGGGGAATCCACATTTGCCGGTGGTTCTCTTCGCTGAGCTCGGCACCGACCCATTGACCGAAGGTCGAAGAGCTTTTTCGAACATCGACTGCTACGTCGAATACGGCGCCGCTTACGACTCGAACGAGTTTGCCTTGTGCTTTTGGCGCAAGTTGATAGTGCAAGCCGCGCAGGACTCCTTTGGAGCTGCGGCTGTGATTGTCTTGAACGAATTGCAGATTGAGCCCAGTGGCTTGCCGGAATGACTCCTGATTATAACTTTCCAGAAAGAAGCCGCGGGCGTCCCCGAACACTTTCGGTTCGAGAAGGATGACGTCGGGGATTGCGAGCGGTGTGACTTTCATCAAAAAACCTTTTCGTTGTTAAGAATCCGTAATAGATATTGCCCATAGCCGTTTTTTGAGAGAGGCTGGGCCAATTGTTCGAGTTGGGTATTGTCGATCCATTTTTGCCGGTAGGCGATTTCTTCAGGACAGGCGACTTTTAATCCTTGGCGGTGTTCTATCGTGGCAATAAATTGGCCGGCATCGAGCAGCGAATCGTGCGTGCCGGTGTCGAGCCAAGCGTAGCCGCGTCCCATGATTTCGACATTGAGTTTTTTTTCGTTTAAATAGAGTCGATTCAAATCGGTTATTTCCAGTTCGCCGCGAGGAGACGGTTTAAGGTTTTTAGCGAGTTCGACGACATCGTTATCGTAAAAATAAAGGCCGGTAACGGCATAGTTGGATTTAGGTTGTTGGGGTTTTTCTTCCAGCGATAGCGCTTTGCCGTTATTGTCGAATTCTGCGACGCCATAACGCTCGGGGTCTTGCACATGATATGCGAATACCGTGGCGCCTTCGGTGCGATTCATTGCATTACCGAGCAATTGGTGGAGGTCATGACCGTAAAAAATGTTGTCGCCGAGTACCAATGCCGCTAAGTCGTTGCCGATAAAAGACTGGCCGATGATGAAGGCCTGGGCGAGTCCGTCGGGCGATTCTTGTACGGCATATTGCAGGTTTAATCCCCATTGTTCGCCGGTGCCGAGTAGTTGTTCGAAACGCGGCGTGTCTTGAGGTGTGGATATGATCAAGATGTCGCGTATTCCGGCTAGCATCAACGTGCTGAGCGGATAATAGATCATCGGTTTATCGAAAACCGGCAGTAATTGTTTACTAATCGCAAGTGTTGCCGGGTGCAGCCGGGTGCCTGAACCGCCCGCCAATATGATCCCTTTTCGAGTTGGAGGCGGTTTTTGAGTGGTAATTGAGCTTGCGGTCATGGTTTGCTCCAGTTTTTGTTCATAAGGTTTAAATCTTGATTGCATAATTCTCTGATTACCCGGTCAACATACAAACTCCAATCGGGAAAATGTAACCCTAAAGAATTGGCGAGTGAGCCGGTATTCAAACGCGAGTTTTTCGGACGCTGGGCAGGAAGCGGATAGGCTTCGGTTGGAATCGGCTGTATGTTTTCAGGTTTAAGCTTAAGTTGCATTCGGTTTTCGTGGGCTCGTTGAACGGCGTAACAGGCCAATCCGTGCCAGGTCGTTTCGCCGCCGGATGTCAAGTGGTATATGCCTCCGGTTAACTGATTGCGGCGATAACCGATAATGGCATGAGCGGTAACATCGGCAATGAGTTCGGCGCAAGTGGGCGCGCCGAATTGATCGGCTACGATATTCATATTATCGCGTTCTTGGGCGAGCCTCAGGATGGTTTTAATAAAATTATTGCCATGTGCGGAAAATACCCAGCTGGTTCGGAAAATCAGTGTATTGCATCGGCTATTTAAAATGACTTCTTCACCGGCGCGTTTCGATTTTCCGTAAACGCTTTGCGGGTTGGTGGCATCGGTTTCGAGATAGGCTTCTTTTTTTTCGCCGTCGAATACGTAATCGGTCGAGTAGTGCACAAGTAAGGTGCCGTTGGTTTTCGCGTATTGTGCCAAGACATCGACCGCCGCGGCATTGATTGCGTATGCGGCTTTCTCGTCTGTTTCGGCTTTGTCGACAGCGGTGTAAGCGGCGGCATTGACGATAATGTCAGGTTTGCGTTCTTTCAGTAAACCGAGTAACCCATCAGGGTTTTTCAGATCCGCTTCGTCGCGGCCGAATGCGCTAACTTGGCCAAGAGGGAGGAGTGTTCGTTGAAGTTCCCGTCCGACTTGTCCGTTTTTACCTAATAATAGTAAGTTCATGAGAGTTTTGTTTGAAATTGTGGTGCAAGTGACTCGTTGCTAAAAAAGATAGTGTATATTGACGCAATTTTCGGGCTAAACTTAATAAAAAATTCCAAACTTATCGATGGCCGTGTCGAGTTTGAAGGCTACTCACTTAACGCGGGATAGTTTAAGGTTAATCCTTAGGAATACGCACAAAATAACTTAATACAAGTAGTAGGCTTTGTGGCGGTTTGGTGACTCGCTTGACAGGACGCCGTGAATACATCCGTGTAGGCTTGACGGCGGCTATCCCTGCCGCCGACACCTGTCAATCGAGCCACCAAATCCCCTTCCAACCGTTGTCTAAGTTATTTCATGCTCGTTCCTTAGTGCTTTTGTCCCTCTTTAAGTGGGAAGCCAGTTTGAATAACAACAAAAAATGAAAATACTGCACATACTTGATCATTCGATTCCACTGCATAGCGGTTACACTTTTAGGACCCGTGCTATTTTAGAACAACAAAAAAAACTCGGTTGGCAAACGTTTCATGTGACTTCGGCCAAGCATAAAGTCGCCGAGCAAGCGGTTGAAGAAGTCGACGGGCTGCTTTTTTACCGGTCGCCGATGCCGCGATGTTTTTGGGCCGATTGGCCGATTGTGAACCAATGGGCGATTGTGAAATCGCTCTGTAAGCGCTTGGATGAAATCATTCCGGAAATCAACCCCGATGTTTTGCACGCGCATTCTCCCGCGTTAAATGGCTTGGCCGCTCTGAAAGCGGCACGAAAACACAATATTCCCTTGGTCTACGAGTGCCGAGCGTTTTGGGAGGATGCGGCGGTCGATCACGGTTCGACGACTGAAGGCAGTTTGCGTTATCGCTTAACTCATTATTTAGAAACTCAAGTGTTCAAGAATGCCGATGCCGTGACGACGATCTGCGAAGGTCTGCGAAACGACATTATCGGTCGGGGCGTTGCCGATAGCAAAATTACCGTAATTCCGAATGCGGTCGATATCGATAAATTCAGCCTCGGCGTCGAGGCCGATCTGTCATTGCGCGAACAACTGGGGTTAGTGGATAAGGTGGTATTGGGGTTCATCGGTTCGTTCTATGCCTATGAAGGTATTCCTCTTTTGCTCGATGCCTTGCCCGCGATTTTGAAGGAAATTCCGGATGTTCGTTTATTGTTGGTCGGCGGCGGTCCTCAGAATGACGCGATCAAGCAAAAGGCCAGCGATTTGGGTTTGCTGGACAAGGTCGTTTTTACCGGGCGAGTGCCGCATGATCGAGTGCAAGATTATTACAATCAGGTCGATATTTTCGTTTATCCGCGCCTGTCGATGCGTTTGACCGATTTGGTTACGCCGCTCAAACCGTTGGAGGCGATGGCGCAAGGGCGGTTGGTCGTGGCGTCCGATGTCGGCGGGCATAAGGAATTGATCGACGATGAAAAGACCGGTTATTTATTTGCAGCGGGAAATGCCGAAAGTCTCGCGCAAACGGTTCTGCGTTTGTTGAACAATCGTTCCCAATGGGATGCGATTCGCGCGAACGGGCGCCGTTTCGTCGAGGAAAAACGGAATTGGGCTTATAGCGTAAGCCGTTATCAAAATGTTTATCAGCGTTTGCTTCAAAAATGATTGTCCATGACTGATAAAACTCCTCGCCTCGTCGTTTTTTGCTCTTTGTTTCCTAGTTCCGCGCAACCGAATTCCGGTGTGTTCATTCGTGAGCGGATGTTTCGGGTCGGTCAGCAATTGCCGATTGTCGTAGTTTCGCCGGTTGCCTGGTTTCCGTTGCAAGGCCTGATCCGTTTGGCGAAGCCGGGTTTTCGGCCTCAGCCGCCGAAATTTGAATTACAACAGGGGGTTGAGGTTTATTATCCTCGTTTTTTGTCGATTCCGGGGGTCTTGAAACATTGGGACGGTTTTATGATGGCGTTGGGTTCTTTGCCGACCATGGTCCGATTGAAGCGGAGACACCGATTTAATATGATTGACGCGCATTTCGCCTATCCGGACGGTTATGCCGCGACCTGGCTCGGGAGATGGTTCAAGGCGCCGGTGACGATTACATTAAGAGGGACTGAAGTCAGTTTGTCGAAGTTTCCGGCACGCAAACTTCGGATTATTTCGGCCTTGCAGCGGGCCACGAAAATATTTTCGGTGGCCGATTCGCTCAAGCGTCACGTCGTTGCGTTGGGCATCGATTCGAACAAAATACAAGTCGTCGGTAACGGCGTCGATGCCGATAAGTTTCATCCGGTCGATCGCGCCGAAGCCAGGCGGGCTTTGAATTTGCCTGAAGGTGCGCCAGTATTGATATCGGTCGGCGGTTTGGTCGATCGCAAAGGTTATCATCGTGTCATTGACGTGATGCCGTTATTGCGCGAAGAATTTCCCGGCTTGATGTATTTGATCGTCGGCGGGGCTTGCGCCGAGGGTAATAATCGAAAGCAATTGGAACAACAAGTTGCCGACTTGAATTTGCAAAACCATGTCCGCTTTTTAGGGCCGTTGCCTTCGGAACAATTAAAATCGCCGTTGTCGGCATCGGATGTATTTGTATTGTCGACAGCCAATGAAGGGTGGGCCAATGTTTTTTTGGAGGCGATGGCTTGCGGTTTGCCGGTGATAACCACCGATGTCGGCGGCAATAGCGAAGTCGTCAATGATGCGTCATTAGGTACGATCGCGCCCTTCGGCGATGTTTCGGCATTAAAACTTGCTTTATCGGATGCGTTGAATAAACAGTGGGACAGGCAGGCGATCAGGCATTATGCCGAGCAGAACGCGTGGCATCGCCGTGTCGATACTTTGGTTGCCGAATTTAAGCGGATTATAGAAAAAACAAAAATCGATTAAAGGGTGAAAAATGGGATTTATTGCTGGCTGGTTGGGTACCGGTATCGATCGAAATCAAGCGCCTGAGCTTGCCGAATCGCTGAAAAATTGCGCGCCCTTGTCGACTAAAAAAACGATCGGCATACGCATAGCCGAATCGTTCGCTTTAGTCTCCGATGATAAACGGTCGCTTGAGCAGGGGCATTGCCGGCTTGCGCTTACCGGTCATGGTTTCGTGCCGCTAGAAGCGATTGTCGAAAACTATCAAGCTAAGGGCGCCGATTTTATCAAGGACATGCAAGGCGCATTTACCTTAATGTTGTTCGATGAATCCGAGAAACGCTTGTTGTTGGCGACAGACCGCCTAGGGCAAAATAATCTCTATTATGCGCAAACGCCGAACGGAATCGTGTTCGGTTCGACCGCCGATAGTGTTATCACGCACCCTGAAGTCAGTTCAGAGATTTCCCGCCAATCGATTTACGATTATGTCTATTTTCATCATTGTCCGAGCCCGCATACGATTTACCGACAAGTCCAAAAATTGGAGGGCGGGCAATTATTGACTTATCAAGATGGAAAAATCGCTCTGCAGTATTATTGGGTGCCGGTTTTTTCCGAACAAGGGGCTTATTCGCTCGAGAAATCCGGACAAGAATTACGGAATGAAATCATCGAAGCCGTCCGGCAGTCGGCTGCCGATTCGAATGTGACCGGCGCGTTTTTGAGCGGTGGGCTGGACAGTTCGAGCGTTGCCGGTGCGTTATCGAAAGTGTATCCGGAGCAAGCCAAAACTTTTACGATGGGTTTTCCGGTTGAGGGTTACGATGAGATCGAGTATGCGCGAATTGCAGTCGATCGTTTCAAAACCCAGCCGCATGAATACTATGTGACGCCGGACGATACCGTGGCCGCCGTGCCGAAGATTGCCGCATATTACGACGAGCCGTTCGGCAATTCGTCGGCGTTGGCGGCTTATTATTGCGCCAAATTGGCTAAGGACAACGGCATTCAGGTAATGCTGGCCGGCGACGGCGGCGATGAGTTGTACGCGGGCAATGAACGCTATGCGAAACAATTGTTGTTTAATCGCTATTATCGAATACCCGGTTTTGCTAGGACTTTGTTGAGAACCGGTTTGTACAATGCACCCGATGCGCTACTGAAAAATAAAATCCTATTCAAAGCCAAGCGCTATGTCGAGCAGGCCGAAGTTCCGTTGCCGGACCGTTTGCAAGACTATAACTTCATGAACCGTCATCCGGCTCAGGAAATATTTACCGATGATTTTTTGACAGGCATCGATATAGACCGGCCGATTCAGAGTCTACGAGATTGTTATCACCGACCGGAAAATGCTTCGGCTTTAAACCGTATGCTGTACATGGATTGGAAAACGACCTTGCATGATAACGATTTGGTCAAGGTCAATCGAATGTGCGAGATGGTCGGTGTCGAGGTGCGTTATCCGTTACTGAGCAACGAGATTGTCGATTTGTCTTGTCGGATACCGTCTTCGGAAAAGTTGAAAGGTCAGCAATTGCGTTGGTTTTATAAGCAAGCGATGCGCGACTTTTTGCCTGAGGCCATTATCAACAAATCCAAACACGGTTTCGGTTTGCCGTTCGGGATTTGGCTGCAGGACCACCAGCCGTTGAAAGAGCTGGCATACGATAGTATCGGCGCCTTGAAAAAGCGCGATTATTTTCGCGCCGATTTTCTCGATCATGCCGTCAATATGCATCAGAGCATACATGCCGCCTATTACGGCGAATTGATTTGGATATTGATGATGCTGGAGCTTTGGTTTCAGGCGAAAAATCATCACTAAGCCGTAATTCGCGGTTTCCCAAGCTCCAGATTTTTGCTGTTTCCCAAGCTCCAGCTTGGGAAACCGGTTCCGGAAGCTCTAGCTTCCCGTCCTACTTAAGGTGCAAAAACATGCCAAGAAGCAGTTATCGAGTGTTAACCAACCCTTGCCCGCATTTCCTGACAGCAACAATAAACCACTGGCTGCCATTGTTCACAAATCCAAAGTTAGTCGATATCGTGCTTGACTCCTGGCGTTATCTCCAGCGCAATGACAATTTTCAACTATACGGTTATGTCATCCTTGAAAATCACTTACATCTGATTGCCGCTTCCGAAAATTTAAGCCGTGATATCCAGAGATTTAAATCATACACGGCAAAACAACTCATTGCCCATCTTGAACAGCATCGTTCAAATAGATTATTTGGAATTACTGGCATTATTTAAACGGGTACACAAGCATGAGAGTGACTATCAGGTTTGGGAAGAAGGCAGCCATCCGCAAATAATAGAGTCAGAGAAGGTTATGCGTCAAAAGCTGGAATATATTCATCAAAACCCCGTTAAACGCGGCTATGTAGATAAGCCGGAACATTGGCGTTATTCCAGTGCGCGAAACTATTTAGGGCAAGAAGGGATGATCGAAGTGATTCGGCAATGGTGAGGGTCTCGGGAAGCTGGAGCTTCCGGGTTGGGTTTCCCAAGCTGGAGCTTGGGAAACAGCTGAACAAGGCTATGTAGATAAGCCGGAACACTGGCGCTATTCCAGTGCGCGAAATTATTTAGGGCAAGAAGGGATGATCGAAGTGGTTCGACAATGGTGAGGATCTCTGGAAGCTAGAGCTTCCGGGTTGTGTCTCCCAAGCTGGAGCTTGGGAGACAGCTGAGTGAGGCTATGTGGATGAACCGGAGCACTGACGCTATTATGCTGTTACCCAGCTCCAGCTTGGGTAAGCTGTTCAGGAAGCCCTAGCTTCGCGATGATCAAGGAAAATTGAGCGAGCGAGTCGGGGTTGATTGCGGTTGTTTCGGTCTCGGGAAGCTGGAGCTTCCGGGGTGTGTTTCCCAAGCTGGAGCTTGGGAAACAGCTTGTTGATGATGCTGGATCTGTGGTTTCAGGCGAAAAGTCATCATTAAGCCGTAACGACACGGTTTCTGCCGCTTTGTTTGGCTCGGTACATGGCTTGATCGGCCCGGTCGATGAATTCGTCTAGCGTGTCGTCGCCGCGTAATGAGCTGGTGCCGAGGCTTGCGGTCATGCGAATCGTTTCCAGTCCGTAAGCGAATATATGATTTTCGATGTTTTGCCGAATTCTTTCCGCCAGCAATTCGGCGCCTTCTAAATCGGTGTCGCTGAGAAGAACGACGAATTCCTCGCCGCCGTAACGGAACACGATGTCGCTGCTTCTAATGCTTTCATTGATCCATTTGGCGATCGATGTTAACGCAAGGTCGCCGCATTGGTGACCATAATTATCGTTGATGCTTTTGAAATGGTCGATATCGATAAATACTACCGATAGATGCTTGCCGTTTCTATGGGCAAGGCGCATTTCACGGCGAACGGTGTCGTTGAATGCGGAACGGTTTCGTGTTTGCGTCAGTATATCGGTAAATGCCAGATTCATTGCTTTCTGAAATAAGGTCGCGTTTCTGAGCGGATAGATCAAGCAACAAAGCAGCGTTTCAATCATTGTTAATTCTTGTTCGGAAAACTTTTGACGACGCATCAATTTCAGTTCGCCGAGCTGCTGTTCTTCGACCTTCATCGCATAAGAGCATGAGCTTCGAGTGACTATACCGTTTTTGATTTCGAGATCGAATTCTTCGTTGCTGTAAATAAAGCCGCTATGTGGAATCAGGTTTTGGATTTTATTACTGAAGATGTGGATCAATTCATCGAATTCCAGTGTGGTTTGCAAAGCGCTGCTAATGTCATAATGAGTCAAATTATCCGCTTTGAAGGCTTCGAATGTATTGTTACTGACAACGGCGAGATTGGCGGCTTTTTTTGGCATGGCTAAATCCTCGATAAAGATTTGTTTTTAGCATTAGAGCTATTATCGTGCCAAAACGTAAAAATATTTTAATATCAATGCTGTGAATTGATTGCGTCAATAACATGACGGGGCCGATGGCAAAATCTTGCCGCCCTATACCTAGGCTGGTTTAAGATTACGCTGTTACCCAAGCTCCAGCTTGGGTAAGC
Organism: Methylotuvimicrobium sp. KM2; assembly: GCF_038051925.1. NCBI lineage: Bacteria > Pseudomonadati > Pseudomonadota > Gammaproteobacteria > Methylococcales > Methylococcaceae > Methylotuvimicrobium > Methylotuvimicrobium sp. KM2. Next base: position 1,535,493 of record NZ_CP150634.1, read on the forward strand.
TGTTCAGGAAGCTCTAGCTTCCCGACGATCAAGGAAGATTGAACGAGCAAGCCGAGGTTGATTGAGGTTGTTTCGGTCCCTGGAAGCTGGAGCTTCCGGGGTGCGTTTCCCAAGCCGGAGCTTGGGAAACAGTGGAATATAATTTAGGAGTAGATGACATGAAAAACGACCCGAATAAAGAACGCCAAATGAATGAGCAAGACAAAGAAACGCCGCTAGATACGGATTCTAAACCATCGAATTCTACTCCCGAAACAGGAGGCGCTCCGGGCCCTGAACCGACCCGATACGGCGATTGGGAAAATAAAGGCCGGTGTATCGACTTTTAACCTGGAAAATTCCCTATGCTAAGGGTAGTATGTGGCTTTCAATAACAGCAGGCGGCGGTTATGAACAGTACTAACAGACCTTTATCCCCTCATCTACAAGTCTACCGATTGCCCTTGACGGGCCTCATTTCCATTACCCATCGAATGACCGGCGTCATGCTCTCTTTCGGCTTGATCCTGTTTGTATGCATGCTTTATGCGATTGCCGGCGGCGCCGAAGCCTTCGCGTCAATGCAGGCGATGACCGATTCGATTTTGTTGCAAATCGTACTTTGGGGCTTCATGTATGCCTTGTTTTTTCATTTGTGTCACGGCGTTCGTCATCTGATTTGGGATGCCGGTTGCAGTTTCGACAACGAAACCTTGAATCGCTATGCGCTAATCGAGCTTTTCGTTTCGCTGGTTTTGACAGTAGCCACCTTTGCATTTTTCATTCTATAGGAGCCAAGCATGGACTATCGATCACCGATTTCGAAGGCGCGCGGTTTGGGTTCGGCTAAATCCGGCACCGAACATTGGTGGCTGCAACGCGTTACCGCGGCGGCTTTAATACCCTTGTCGTATTGGTTGATTGTTTTGATCAAGCTGGCGACTACCTCGACTTATCAAGAAACGGTAAGCTGGCTTGCGTCGCCGCTTAATGCGGTTGTTATCGCGCTATGGATTTTGGCGGTATGCTTTCACGCGGCATTGGGTGTGCAAGTGGTCATCGAGGATTATGTCTCCACCGAAGGCGCGAAAATGATTGCGGTTTGGACGTGTCATTTGCTGTTTACGGCAATCGCCGTCGCGGCATTGTTCGCTGTTTTGCAAATATCTCTAGCAGGCTAAACATGACGGGAAGTTATAAGATTATCGAACACAGTTACGACGTGGTGGTGGTCGGCGCGGGAGGGGCGGGGCTGCGCGCGACTTTCGGGATGGTTGAAAAGGGTCTCAAGACTGCTTGTATTTCAAAAGTCTTTCCAACCCGCAGTCATACCGTGGCCGCTCAAGGCGGCATCAGCGCCGCGCTCGGCAACATGGGCGAAGACGACTGGCGTTTTCACATGTACGACACGGTCAAAGGCTCGGATTGGCTGGGCGATCAGGATGCGATCGAATATATGTGCCGCGAAGCGATTCCGGCCGTGATCGAGTTGGAGCATTATGGCGTGCCGTTTTCCAGAACGCCGGAAGGCAAGATTTATCAGCGCGCGTTCGGCGGCATGACCACGCATTTCGGCAAAGGGCAGGCGCAACGCACATGCGCGGCGGCCGACCTGACCGGTCATGCGATCTTGCATACCCTGTATCAGCAGTCTTTGAAGCATAATGCCGAATTTTTCGTCGAATATATCGCTCTCGATTTAATTATGGAAGGCGAAGAATGCCGGGGCGTGCTGGCTTGGTGTTTGGATGACGGCTCCTTGCATCTATTCAAGGGTCACATGACCGTATTGGCGACCGGCGGTTACGGGCGGAGTTATTTTTCTTGCACGTCGGCGCATACCGTGACCGGCGACGGCAACGCGATGGTGCTTCGCGCCGGTTTGGCCTTGCAGGACATGGAGTTCGTGCAGTTTCATCCGACCGGTATTTACGGTTCGGGCTGTCTGATTACCGAAGGTGTGCGAGGGGAGGGCGGTTATTTGACCAACTCCGAAGGCGAACGCTTTATGGAAAGGTACGCGCCGTCGGCGAAAGATCTGGCATCCCGCGACGTCGTGAGCCGCGCGATGACGGTCGAGATCAACGAAGGCCGCGGCCTCGGTCCGCTCAAGGATCATGTGTATTTACATATCGAACATTTGGATCCGGCGATCATTCACGAACGTTTGCCGGGCATTGCCGAAACGTCTCGGATATTCGCCGGCGTCGATGTCACCAAGGAGCCGATTCCGGTACTGCCGACCGTGCATTACAACATGGGCGGTATTCCGACCAATTACAAAGCCGAAGTCGTCACGTTGAAAGACGGCGATCCGGACAAAGTGATACCGGGTTTGATGGCGATCGGCGAAGCGGCTTGCGTGTCGGTGCATGGGGCCAATCGCTTGGGGTCCAATTCGCTGCTCGATTTGGTCGTCTTCGGACGTTCGGCGGCTATTCGCTGCGCCGAATTGATCAAGCCCGGCACGGCTCATAAGCCGCTCGCGAAAGATGCATGCGACAAGGCCTTGGAACGTTTCGATAAGTTGCGCAATGCCAACGGCAGCCGCACGACATCCGAGATCCGTCTCGACATGCAGCGCGTCATGCAAAGCAAGGCGGCCGTGTTTAGAACCGGGTCGACATTGGCGGAGGGCTTGACGCAACTGAAAGCCATTCGAGAAAGCCTTGCCGATGTGAGCGTGGCCGACAAGTCGATGATTTGGAATACCGATCTGGTCGAAACCTTGGAATTGGATAATTTAATGAGCCAAGCGGTCGTTACGATGGCTGCGGCCGGGAACCGAACCGAAAGCCGGGGAGGGCACGCCCGTGAGGATTTCAGTCAGCGCGACGATGCGAATTGGCTGAAACATAGTTTGCTTTGGTTAAACGATAATGAAGTCAAAATCGACTATCGACCGGTGCATTTATATACCTTGACCGATGAAGTCGAAGCCATTCCGCCGAAAGAGAGGGTTTACTGATGGTTGAGTTTACATTGCCGAAAAATTCCAAGTTGACCCGGGGCAAGTTTTTCAAGGCGCCCGACGGCGCATCGAATACTCGACGATTCGAGGTGTATCGCTGGGATCCCGATTCGGGTGAAAATCCGCGCATCGATGCTTACGAAGTCGATGTCGGAAGCTGCGGCCCGATGATACTCGATGCCATTATCAAGATCAAAAACGAGATCGACAGCACTCTGACGTTCAGGCGTTCGTGCCGCGAAGGGGTTTGCGGATCTTGTGCGATGAACGTCAACGGTAAAAATACCTTGGTTTGTACCAAGGCGATCGATGAATACAAAGGCACGATCAAGATTTTTCCGTTACCGCATATGGCGGTCGTCAAAGACCTGGTTCCCGATATGACGCATTTTTATGCGCAATATGCTTCGATTAAACCGTGGATGGCAACGCAAACGCCACCGCCGGCCGATTCCGAAAGACTGCAAAGCCGGGAGGATAGGGCGAAACTTGACGGACTTTATGAATGTGTCTTGTGTGCGTGTTGCTCGACCAGTTGTCCGAGTTATTGGTGGAACAGCGAGCGTTATTTGGGGCCGGCTATTTTATTGCAGGCCTACCGTTGGCTCGTTGACAGCCGCGATGAAGGAACCGGCGAACGTCTCGACGAATTGGAAGACCCATTCAAGCTATATCGTTGCCATACGATCATGAACTGTACCGATACTTGCCCGAAAGGCTTGAATCCGGCCAAGGCGATAGCGGAAACTAAAAAACTGCTGGTGCAACGAAAACTGGGGTAATGAGCGAATTGGCCAAACTTCGCTGGAGATGCCGGCGCGGCACGCTGGAGCTGGATATCATGCTGATCAATTATCTCGAGTATGGTTATTTGGCCGCCGGGGACGACGAAAAAAAATCGTTTCTAGCCTTGCTGAATCTGGAAGATTCGTTGCTTTTGCCGTTATTGATGGGCGATTGCGAACCCGCGCCAGGCATGCAAGCCGAGTTGGTCGCAAAAATTCGGGACCTGATGCAAGGCAGTCGTTGAGGCGCTATCGATTATCGTTCCCACGCTCCGGCGTTCTCGTTATACACAAATATCGGTAAACTTGCTAAACGGAGGTCATCGTAAACCTCTGGGAACGGTGTTGTTTGATAAATCTGCGGATATTGAACATCAGTGGCTTCGAAATCGCGATCTGGGGATCGCTCCCACAGAGCATCCGGCCCCCTTGTGGGAGCGACGCCTTCGTCGCGATTTCGAAGTCGGGTACGTTAAGTAACAATAAAGGATATCGAGGTCACATTCGCCAAGATGGCAAGACGGTATCTACGACTTATGTATAACGGCGAGCGCTCCGGCGTGGGAATGCAGTCCTGGACGCTCTGCGTCCCGTGCCGCGGGAGCGGCACTCAACTCATTATCATACATAAATTGTAGACGTAGGATGGGTTTCGGCTTCCGCCTCTACCTATCCTACACATGTACTCGTCCCATCTCCATACGCCGGAGCCATGAAACCTGAAGCATAGAAACAGATAAGGAAAGGTTTATCGATGGAATACAAAGACTATTACAAAATAATGGGCGTCGAAAAAACCGCGACTCAAGACGAGATTAAGCGCGCCTATCGTAAACTGGCGCGAAAATATCATCCCGATGTCAGCAAGGAGCCCGATGCCGAACAAAAATTCAAGGAAGTCGGCGAGGCTTATGAAGTCCTGAAAGATCCTCAAAAAAGAGCGGCCTACGACCGCATCGGCAGTCAATGGCGCGAAGGCCAGCCGTTTACGCCGCCGCCCGATTGGGATGTCGGTTTCGAGTTTTCCGGCGGCGGCTTTACCGGCGGCGATACGTCGGGTTTCAGCGACTTTTTCGAAACGCTGTTCGGGCGAGGCGCACCGTTCGGGGCAAGCAGACAGACTTATAGCCGGAATTTTTCGGCACAAGGACAAGATCATCGCGCTAAAATTCTAATCGATCTCGAAGATGCCTATCACGGCGCTTCTCGCCTAATTAGTCTACAAATCCCTGAGCTCGATGACGCCGGGCGTATGATCAATAAAACGCGCACATTGAACGTCAAAATTCCCAAAGGCGTGAAGGCCGGACAGCAAATCCGCTTGACCGGTCAAGGCGGGCCCGGCATCGGAAAAGGGCGGCAAGGCGATTTGTATCTCGAAATTGCGTTCAGAAAGCATCGTCATTTTCATGCCGAAGGGCTCGATATCTATTTGGAATTGCCGGTAACGCCTTGGGAGGCTGCGTTGGGCGCAACGCTTGCCGTGCCGACGCTGGGCGGCGCGGTCGAATTGAAAATTCCGCCCGGTTCGCAAACCGGCCATAAGCTGCGGCTGAAAAAGCGAGGCTTACCCGGCAATCCGCCCGGCGATCAGTTTGCCGTTTTGAAAGTTGTCGTGCCTCCAGTCAAGTCTGATGCCGATAAAGCGATATACGAACAAATGGCAAGAGCGATGCCGCTGAATCCGAGAGTCGGGATGGGAGTCTAGTATGAGCAATGAAGTCATCATAAGCAGCGTTACCGTTTTGGATGATAATACCCGTTTTACGTTGCTTGAATTGTGCCGGCTCGGACAAACCAGCGCCGAGTGGATTATCGAACTGGTCGAGGAGGGCGTTTTGGATCCGGAAGGTTCTGAAATCGGCGACTGGCGTTTCGGGGCGGACGCGCTGAAAAGGCTTCAAGCCGTTCAACGGCTTCAGCGCGATCTTCGCATAAACCTCCCCGGTGCGGCATTGGTGCTGGAGTTGCTCGAAGAAATCGAAATGTTGAGGCAGCGGTACGAAAGCTAGGTTTTCAAGCTTTCAACCTGAATTCGGCAGTTTAACCATGAAGCACATGAAGTTCATGAAGGATTCCAAGAACTTACCAAATCCTTCTCGCTAACCTTTTTGGTGAGCGAAAGTTCTATACAAACGCGTAATAAGCTATTGAATTAACTTCCTATTCTTCATGATCTTCATGGTGAAATGCTTTTTCTAGGTTCAATCTAATGTTCATGAAGGCCCGGTCATCGCCCCGGTAAATGAAAGTTCAACTGCGTAGCCCGGATGGAGCTCGCGCAATCCGGGGCTTTCGAAGCCATGCCTGCGCCGTATTCCGCTGACGCTGCATACGGGCTACAGGCTTGCTCCTTCCCAAGCAGAGCTCTCATCGTTATACATAAGTCAAAAATTACCGTTTTCCTCGTTCCACCGCTCCAGCGTGGGAATGCATACCGATCTTGCCTCGGCTGACAAGGTATGGGTTCCCACGGAGGACCGTGGGAACCAGAAAAACTGCGTAGCCCGGATGGAGCTCGCGCAATCCGGGGCTTTCGAAGCCATGCCTGCCCCGTATTCCGCTGACGCTGCATACAGGCTACAGGCTTACTCCTTCCCAAGCAGAGCTCTCATCGTTATACATAAGTCAAAAATTACCGTTTTCCTCGTTCCACCGCTCCAGCGTGGGAATGCATACCGATCTTGCCTCGGCTGACAAGGTATGGGTTCCCACGGAGGACCGTGGGAACCAGAAAAACTGCGTAGCCCGGATGAAGCTCGCGCAATCCGGGGCTTTCGAAGCCATGCCTGCCCCGTATTCCGCTGACGCTGCATACGGGCTACAGGTTTGCTTATTCCCAAACAGAGCTTGGGAAACAGCAATACAGAGTCCGAATCCGCGAACTTTCACAGTAATCCGATAGTCAGTCCACGAAAATGACTACTTATAAGTGTCATGGTACGCATAGCGCACCCTGCAAGGCTTGTCACTTAGCCATTTTTTGGGTTTATATTTGTAACGTTTCGTTGGCATGTTGTTTCGAAAACCGACTAAGTTTTTCAACATCAAAACAATTTATCCTATAATGTTCGGCCTTATGTTCAATCGGCATCTGTCCAATCACTTAAAAAGGATACAAAGAAAAAATGGCTGTTGAGGCAAATGAATTTAAAAACGCTCTGCAACTTTGGGCGAGCGGCGTGACGGTTATTACAACAAATACCGAACGCTACGGCACGCAAGGCATGACGGCGACTTCTTTTTGCAGCGTTTCGCTGGAGCCGCCGCAAATTTTGGTTTGTATCAATGAAAATGCGGATACCGGAGACGGTATTGAAGAAAGCCGGCATTTTGCGGTCAATATTCTCACTGCGGAACAAGAAGAGGTTTCCAATCAATTTGCCGGCGGCGCCAGTCAAGAAGAGCGTTTTGCGAATGTATCATGGGAAAAAGGCATTTGCGGCATGCCGATTTTAAACGATTGTCTTGCCAGTCTGGAATGCAAGGTCGTCGAAAAAGTTAAAGCGGGCACTCATTGGATCATGGTTGGGGAAGTACAGGATGTCGTGTGCCGATCAGGTTCTCCGTTGCTTTATTTCCGTTCGGCTTATCGCAATTTGACGGAATAAGGTTAAGGTATTGAGCGCGCTACGTTATGCGGTTGGCGCGATGTAGCGATTTCGGTTTTACCTAAATGATTGCTTGGCATACAATTCGTGTGCAGTGTGCAAAGCCGGTTCGATCATTCATGGCGAATTGATTTTCCGGCTATACCGATCGACTCTCGTCGTTTAATAATAATTAGGAGGATAGTATGTTTAAAATTCGTTCGCTGGTGACAGCTCTGCTTTTAGCCGGTTCCGTATCGGGCGCCTATGCTTTGGAGGCATTACCCACGAAGGCGCCGGAGCCTGCCGATAACCCAACGACTGCTGAAAAAGTGGCATTAGGTCAAATGCTTTATCATGACCCTCGCTTGTCTTCAACGGGTACTGTGTCGTGTGCTTCTTGTCACAACACCATGCTCGGCGGCGAGGACAATCGTCCGAATTCCATGGGCGTAAACGGCCAAACCGGCGGCAGAAGCGCGCCGACCGTTTGGAATGCGGCTTTCAACAAAGTTCAATTTTGGGACGGCCGCGCGGCGAGTCTCGAAGACCAAGCGGCAGGCCCTGTAACCAATCCTATCGAAATGGGCATGAAAAGCTGGGACGATGTGGTTGCCCGCTTGAAAACCATAGAAGGTTATCAGGAAGCGTTTACCAAAGCTTTTGGTGAAAATTCGATCAACCAAGAAAATGCCACTAAGGCGATCGCCGCTTATGAAAGAACGTTGATTACTCCGAACAGTCCTTATGACAAATATGCCAATGGCGACAAGTCGGCGCTCACCGAGCAACAAGTTCGCGGCATGAACAAAGCGGTCGAGTTGGGTTGCACGGCTTGTCATAGCGGGCCGGCTTTTAACGGTGCAGGCACTTATCAAAAATTCCCTGTGAACAGTAACGGTTATTTTGAAGCGCAATATAAATTCAAAAAAGACAAAGGCCGCGCCGAAGTTACCAATAACCCGGAAGACGAACATATGTGGAAAGTACCGACTTTGCGCAATGTAGCGTTAACCGCGCCTTATTTCCATAACGGTTCGGTCGATACTTTGGAGAAAGCCGTTAAATTGATGGGTAAATTGCAGTTGGACAAAGATTTACCTGACGAGGATATTGAAGATATCGTTGCATTCTTGAATGGATTGACGGGTCAATTTCCTAAACAAAGCATGCCGACTTTACCGGGTACTCCGGGACGTGTAGCCAAATAAGCTTTTATCCTAGAAAAAGCATTTCACCATGAAGATCATGAAGAATAAGAAGTTAACTCAATAACTTGTCATTCGTTTATGAACAACTTTCGCTCACCCGAAAGGTTAGCTGCAATGTTTAGGTAATCTATTGAAATACTTTATGAGCTTCATGTGCTTCATGGTTGAACTGCCGAATTTAGGTTTATTTAATCCGGCCGTCTAGCGCGGTGCGCTAGACGTTCGCTAAGAATTCGGTCATAAATAACTTCCCTATTTTTAATACGCGGTAAGCAGGTTCGGTTGCTCGATTGACAGGTGTCGGCGGCAGGGAAAGCCGCCGTCAAGCCTACACGGACGTATTCACGGCGTCCTGTCAAGCGAGTTACCGAACCCGCTACAAGACTCATAGCTCCAGGAAGTTATTTTTCACGAAATCCTAATCCTGATAGATCTCCAGTTGATCGATACGCTTATCGATCACCATCAACATTTCCTGATATTTCGGACTGTAAACCGATCCGTATTGTTTTTTGAATGCGGAACGGTCAAGGTTTTCCGGAAAATCCCTGACATCCGGCATGAACGCCGTGTAGTCTTTAATTTCAGCCATCGCCTGCTGCAGACGGCGTGCATTTTCCGGACTCGATACGGCAAATTGGCCGAAACGCATGCCGGCCCGGTTGCCGGCCAAATCGACAAAACTAAACCCGCTGCCGCTTCTTGCGTCGCTCAATTCTTTCTCCATTCCTATCATATTCGCCAAATGACCGCCGCCGGTCGCCGTTAGCGTTGCCGATGCGATGAAATGCTTTGCTAGATCGATTCTTCGATATAAAAATACCGGATATTCAGTGTGCGGCTTGGCAATGATGTTTCTTGGCAGATAAGGCATTGTTTCATGTTTGTTGACATAGCTGTTGATCGTAAAAATCACGATCCGGTTTTCCTTGATGGCCGTCTTGAGGCTCGATCGTTGGTAGGCGAGTTTAAACAGCGGTTGAATTAGATCCGCGAGCGATAAAAGCCAGTCAGGGTCGTGAGTATTGATTACTTCGGTCAGTTTTTGTTGATAAAAGATCATCGATTGACGGTCTTTGGCGCGATGTAATAAATCGGCTGTGTGTTCTGCGAAAGCGGGGTCGGTGATATAGGTGAGTCTCAGGCTTTCTTTGTCGAAATGAAAATCCAGAATTTGCTCGGTTACCAAAATATAGTGTTGTTTCAGGTGGGCGTATTTGATCGTTTTCTTAATTAGCCATCCGGCAAGTTCGTCGGCGACATCGACGCGCCCGATCTTTAATGAGTGAATGTGTGTCGAGCCGTTCGTCTTGGCTAAGTTGAACTGCAGGTTAAGATAATTGCCGAAAAGATTCTTCGGTAAGTGCAGCGATATTTTAAAACCGATCGATGTATCATCGAGTGTCAGTATTGAATTGCTGTTTAGATAGTTATCGAGAATGTAGTTCAACGCTATGTTCAAATCCCGTTCGTTCAGCTCGATGGTTCTGATGTTGTCGCTAACCGGGCTGCCTTCGAAAATTTGTTTGGCCCGTTCGACATCCTCGTCATTCATTTGCCAATCGGCTCGAACCGAAGGTTCGGGTTCTACGGCATACAGCATGACTATGGCCAAAAGTACCGGCGGCGCAGTGAAGAAAGCGAATAAAAAACGAGTAAGCAGTAACATTAAAAGTTAGCGACGAGCATGAAACAACTTTGACAACTGTTGAAAGGAGGCTTGGTGGCTCGATTGACAGGTGTCGGCGGCAGGGCAGATTTTTGCTCCTGCAAAATCTGCATTCACGCCATCCATGGCGCTTGCAGATTTTTGCTCCACGGCAATTGCTGAGTTACATGGATGTAATGAATGCAGAAAATGCAGGAACATTTTTCTGCCCTGCATTGCCCTAATACACGCCATCCATGGCGTAATGCAAAATCTGCATTCATGCCATCCCTGGTAATCGATAGCCGCCGTCACGCTGTCCTGTCAAGCGAAGCGCCGCAAAGCTTAATACTTGTAATTGTTATTTTGCGCATGTTCCTTAGAAAGAGGATAGTTTGAATCCGGCTGCCTTTAAATAATCGGCCTCTTTGTTTAAATCGGCACGGGTCAGCGGCGACTGGTCGAGCCAACCTTCAGGGAAGGTTAATTTCAGTTTGGATTTAACGATTTTTATTGAAAATTCGGGTAATTCAATGTCATTACGATTGCGGTGGAGCAATATCGCAAGTCTCAACAATATTGTCATGCACGGCGCATAGTGTTGCCACGGTTCGGACAGTCCTTCGAAGCGTTTCATTGAAAATTTTCTGCGATGCGATTTAATTAAAACCGACACTATAGCTTGATCCTGTTTAGAAAAGCCCGCCAGGTCGGCATTCGCGATAATATAGGCGCCATGTTTATGGTATTGGCTGTGAGCGATGTCGCGGCCCATTTCATGTAGGTCGGCAGCCCAATCCAAAAAGTTGATGCCGTTTTCTTTGTTATCGTCGTCCCGGAAAAGTTCGATTTGTTTCAGCATCGTATGTAATGTTTTTTTGATGCGGTCGGCATGAGCTTGATCGGTGTGATAGCGATCGCATAGCATGCGCACCGTATCGGAACGGATGTCCCGGTTATAGATGCGCCCCAATAAGTCATGGACCAGGCCTTCGCGTAATGCGCCGTCGGATACCGTCATTTGTTCGATGCCCAAGGCTTTGAAGGTTGCGGCGACGATCACGGCGCCGCCAGGGAATACCGGCAAGCGTTCCGGGTCGAGTTCCGGTAAATTCAATTCATTGATATGCTTAACCGACTTGATGCGCTCCATGAGTTTGTCGAGGCCTTCCAAGGTAATGCCGTTATTGCTCCAACCGGTCGCTTCCAGAACCTTTTGAATGGCTCTTAAACTACCCGAAGCGCCGATCGCTTCATCCCAATTCTTATGGTTGTAACTTTTTTGGTGCGGATCGAGTTTTTGCTGGGCAAACAGCAGTGCGTCATTGACCGCTTGTACGGACAGTTTTCCGTCCGGGAAAAACAAGTTGCTGACCGACACGCAGCCCATATTCAAGCTTTCCTTGATACGCGGTTTATCGTCGGTGCCGATGATATATTCGGTGCTGCCTCCGCCGATGTCCATTACGAATCGTTTGGTGGCGCTGCTGCTTAAGCTGTAGGCGACACCTTGATAAATCAAGCGCGCTTCTTCGACGCCGGAAATGACATGAATCGGGTGGCCTAAAGCGCGCTCTGCCTTGAGAATGAATTGTCGTGAATTCGTCGCGTTGCGTAAGGTGCTGGTGCCGACGCAACGAACGCTTTCGGAGGGAAGATTGCCAATGCGTTGACCGAATCGCTCGAGACATTCGAGCGCTCTTTTTTGGGTGATCAAATCCAAATGATTTTTTTTATCGAGGCCGGACGCCAATCGGACCATTTCTTTGATTCGGTCGATAATATGCATTTTGCCGTCTTTCAGGCTGCATACGATCATATGGAAACTGTTGGAACCGAGGTCCACGGCGGCTACGATTTCGGGTATTTTTTGAGGCACTGTCTTTCCAGTTTAGTCGGCGAAAAGGTTGGGTTTCTGATAGAATTGCACGGTTTTTCTGCCAAATCGAAATATCGACGCCGAACGCGCGTATCGTCATATACGTCGAGCAGGCGCTTAATTTAACTTATTTGCTGGTTTGCGTTAAGTCTTACTTTTCCGATGAATGCCCTATCCATTCGTAATCTTACTAAAATTTATAATAACGGTTTTCAGGCGTTGCAAGGCATCGATCTGGATGTTCAAGCCGGCGACTTTTTTGCGCTGCTTGGGCCGAACGGCGCCGGTAAATCTACCACAATCGGTATTATCAGTTCTCTAGTCACCGCAACTAGCGGTGATGTGACGATATTCGATTATGATTTAAGCAAACAACGCGATCTCGCGAAAAGCTGTATCGGTATCGTGCCGCAAGAGATTAACTTCAATCAATTCGAAACGCCGCAGCAAATTGTGCTCAATCAGGCCGGTTATTACGGCATGCCGCGGAAAGAAGCGATTCGTCGCACCGAAACTTGTCTGAAGCAAATGGATTTATGGGATAAACGCACCGATGTTTCTAGGCGTCTGTCAGGGGGCATGAAACGACGATTGATGATTGCCAGAGCGATGGTGCATTCGCCAAAGTTGTTGGTCTTGGACGAGCCGACCGCCGGTGTCGATATCGAAATCAGGCGTTCTATGTGGGAAATGATGCAGGAAGTCAACCGGCAGGGCACGACGATCATTTTAACGACACATTATCTGGAGGAAGCCGAAAGTCTGTGCCGCAATATTGCCATCATCAATCATGGGCGTATTGTCGAGCATTCCGATATGGCCGGTTTATTGGCCCGTTTGCATGTTAATCATTTCGTTTTGGACCTGGCCGCCCCACAGGTATCGACGCCGGCGATACCTGGATATCACATCGAACGCCTATCCGATTTTTCGTTGGATGTCGGGGTGCCGAAAGAAGAGGGGCTGAATAAATTGTTTGCGTTGCTGTCCGAACAAAACATTCAGGTCGCTAGTCTCAAAAATAAATCGAATCGGCTTGAACAATTGTTTATGGATCTGATCGATTCGACTAAGCAGCAAGGAGCCGCCAAATGAATAGCGCCATTGCATTCAAAACCATCGTGGTCAAAGAAGTGCGCCGGTTTACGCGAATTTGGCCGCAAACACTCTTGCCGCCGGCCGTGACGACCGCATTGTATTTTTTGATCTTCGGTAAGTTGATCGGCGATCGTATCGGCCCGATCGATGGGGCCAGTTATATGGAATACATCGTACCTGGAATCATTTTAATGTCGGTGATTAGTCATTCTTATGCGAATGTCGTGTCTTCGTTTTATTCGACTAAATTTCAGCGCCATATCGAGGAATTGTTAGTGGCGCCGGTTCCGAATTGGGTGATCTTGGCCGGTTACGTTTGCGGCGGTATTGTTAGAGGCATCATGGTCGGTTTGGTGGTCGCTGCGATTTCATTGTTGTTTACTCAAATCGATGTCGCGCATCCTTGGGTTACTGTCGCCGTATTCCTGTTGACCGCAACTTTGTTTGCGTTGGCCGGCTTTATCAATGCGGTATTTGCCGAGAGCTTCGACGATATTGCGATTATTCCCAGTTTTGTGTTGACGCCGCTAAGCTATCTCGGCGGCGTGTTTTATTCGGTATCGATGCTGCCCGGCATCTGGCAGAAAATTTCGTTGGGTAATCCGATACTCTATATGATCAATGCGTTTCGTTACGGCCTGATCAACGTCACCGATGTCGATATTCAAATAGCATTTGCGATAACCGGCGGTTTTATCGTTTTTCTCGCGCTATTCAGTCTGTATTTGTTGCATAAAGGCGTCGGCATAAAAAATTAGGCGTAATTATTCACATCCCCCTATCGTTCCCACGCTCCAGCGTGGGAATGCAGCCCGAGACGCTCTAGCGTCTCGTACCGCTGGAGCGGTACTCAGGTATTCCCACGCAGAGCGTGGGAACGAGAATGGCCGGGGAACTGAATACTCACAATTAGGCTGTGTTCGTGTAAATTTGAAGTTACTTCCTTTTGATTGAAAAACCGTCAAGGAATATAAATGTACCCGATTACGTTTAAACTTCAGCCTATTTGAAGTCCGAAGTAGGCTTTGTGTCGCTATCGCGACGCTTATATGGAGTCGGTTCGCGGACCGACAACCGCGATACTTTTCTTTGCTTGTCCAAAGAAAAGTATCCAAAAGAAAAGACACCCGGAGGCCGCTGTATCCTGCGCGCTGACGATTTTGCCGAGGGTTTTCGGAAGGGCTATCCCTAGCCCTCCGAAAACGAGCGGCATCCTTGCCGCTCCCCTAGCGGGCTATTCTCGGCAAAATCGCCAGTGCTCGGCGCGGCCTAACGGGACCTAGGCGGGCGCCCCTGAGTTAAGTCAAATTGGCTGAACATTCTAAGTAATCAGGTAAATGTATGTGATGACGGCGTTCCTCGATAGACATACTCCACGCCTTTTGTTTATAGACGGTTTTTCGATCAAAAAGGAGTAGGATAAAAAGCTCTTGTACATCCGCCTTATTCAATTCTTCGACTATTTATGACTTTAATCGACCGACTTCAATCGCAATTACAAACTTTGCCTTTAGAGCTTGTTGAAAGCGTGCGGGCAAAATTGCAGCAATGGGATGAGCAAACCGCATTATGGGATGCTGTACCGGATTATCCCGAACCCTTATTGAATTCGTGGATTAAGGTTTGGACATCGAGCCTGTTCGTGGCCGATAGTTGCATTCGCCGTCCCGAAATGTTGTGCGATTTGATCGAGTCGGACGAGTTGTTTAAGGCTTATGCCGAGACGCAGTATGCCGACAAACTAACAAGGTTGACGGATGAGAACGAAGCCGGATTGATGGTATCGCTGCGACGCTTGCGTAATCGGGAAATGGTTCGTATTGCCTGGCGCGATCTGGCCGGTTGGGCGACGCTCGAAGAAACCTTGCATGAATTGACATGGCTGGCTGAAGCTTGCATTCGTTATGTCTTGGATTTTTTATACCGGCAAGCCTGCGATAAATTCGGCACGCCAATGCTGGCAAACGGCCAAGCCCAGCAAATGGTGGTGCTCGGCATGGGCAAACTCGGCGCCTATGAGCTGAACTATTCTTCCGATATCGATTTGATTTTCGCGTTCGCCGAAGACGGGGTTTTAAACGATAGAAAACAAACCACGTATGGCGAATTTTTTAGCAAAATTTGTCGGAAGCTGGTCAAAATATTGGATGAAACCACTGCCGACGGCTTCGTGTTCAGAACCGATATCAGGCTTCGGCCGTTTGGCGATAGCGGTCCTGTGATCATGACCTTCGACGGCATGGAAAATTATTATCTGACCCAGGCGCGCGAATGGGAACGCTATGCAATGATCAAAGCCCGTCAGGTTGCCGGTGACGCATACACCGGTCCGCAATTGATGAAGATGCTGCATGCATTCGTGTATCGCCGTTATCTCGATTACGGCGCATTCGAGGAGCTGCGTTCGTTAAAGTATAAAATCACACAAGAGTTGCAGCGCAAGGACAGGCTCGACAATATTAAACTCGGTCCCGGCGGCATACGCGAAATCGAATTTATCGGACAAGCTTTTCAATTAATCCGCGGCGGCCAGGAAAAGTCTTTGCAAAATCGACGTATCGTCGAAGTTTTACAGAGGCTAGGCGAGATGGCGTTATTGGCGCCGGGCGATGCCGAGCAATTGATCGGTCATTATCGATTTCTTCGCGAAGCTGAAAATCACATTCAGCAATATCAAGACCGGCAAACTCACGATTTGCCGCAAGATCCCCAGGCTCAACTCATCCTGGCGTATTCGATGGATTTTTCGGACTGGCCGGGTTTCAAGGCGAAGTTGGATGATATTCGCAGGCAAGTTCATGACGAATTCGATCTGGTGTTTTCGCTGTCCAAACAAGATAAAAGAAATCTCGAGGCCGAATCGATTTGGGCGGCGCATGCGGACGATGAAGAGCTTTGTTCGCAATTGGTGGATTTAGGGTTTGGCAGCGCCGAAGAAATGTTGCTTCAAATACGTGAATTCAAGAAATCGCCGGCCGTCAAGCGGCTCACCGCGAAAGGAGCGGCCGTGCTGGACCGATTGATGCCGCAACTGCTGGAGTCGGTGCGGCAAGTCGAAAATCCGGATGAAACCTTGAAGCGTATTTTGCGTTTATTCGAAGCGGTAGCGGGACGTAATGTTTACTTATCGTTGCTCTATGAAAATCCCGAAGCGCTGACGCAATTGGTCAAACTGTCGGCGGCAAGCCCGTGGATTTGCGATTATTTGGCTCACTATCCGGTGTTATTCGACGAGTTGCTCGATACCCGTTCGTTGTACGAACCTCTGAAAAAGCAAGCCTTGCAAGCCGAACTTGCCGAGATGCTGGCCGACGCCAACATTGAAGATACCGAGCAATTGATGATGGTGCTGCGCAAGTTTAAGCATATCAATCTGCTTAGGGTGGCCGCCGCAGATATCATGGGCATTATCCCTATCATGGTGGTCAGCGATTATTTGACCTATATCGCCGAAACCATTGTCGAGCATACCGTTGCGCTATGTTGGCGGATCATGACCGACAAGCACGGCGCTCCGCCGAATACCGATAATGTTTCGATCGGCTTCGGCGTGTTGGGTTTCGGTAAATTGGGCGGCATCGAGCTTGGCTACGGGTCCGACCTCGATATGGTGTTTTTGTACGACAGCAAGGATACGCATGCGCTGACCGACGGCGCTAAACCGATCAGTTGTTCGCATTTTTACGGGCGGCTCGGGCAAAAAGTCATGCAGATGCTCAATACGCGTTTGTTGTCCGGAATTTTGTATGAAGTCGATATGCGTCTACGGCCAAGCGGCAATGCCGGCTTACTGGTCAATCATGTCGATGTTTACGAGGACTATCTGCGCGATAATGCTTGGACTTGGGAACATCAAGCCTTAGTTAGAGGGCGCTTCATCGCCGGCGACCCGACGATAAAAACCGAGTTCGAAGCGATTCGCAAACGAATTCTATGCATCCCCCGGGATCATTATGTCTTGAAAAAAGAAGTGCGCGACATGCGCGAAAAAATGCGTGAAAATCTGGATACGACCAAAGCAGGCGAGTTCGACTTAAAACAAAGCAAAGGTGGTATTGCGGATATTGAGTTTATAGTACAATTCTGCGTTTTAGATCAGGCGGCAGCCAACGAGTCCTTGGTAACCTATACCGATAATATCCGTTTGTTGGACGGGTTGGCGCAAATCGGGACTTTATCGGAGGCGGTGACCGAGCAGCTCAAACAGGCTTATTGCTGCTATCGCGACTACGGTCACAAACAAGCACTGCAAGGCGATAAAGCCGTGGCTTCGGAAGAAAGTTTTGCGCAATCGAGAGCTCAAGTGGAACGTATATGGCAACAGGTGATGGATTAATGACAAGCATTTTTCAAGTTGAAGTGGAGACACGATAATGACGATGGACGATAGAGACGGGCTGATTTGGCTGGACGGCAAATGGGTGGAATGGCGGGAGGCCAAAGTCCATGTGTTGACGCATACGCTGCATTACGGCGCCGGCGTTTTCGAGGGTTTACGCGCTTATAAGACCGAGCAAGACACGGCGATTTTTAGATTGGCCGAACATACCGACCGGTTGTTTCGTTCCGCAAAAATTCTCAACATGACGATACCTTACGGCAAGGAAGAGCTCAATCAAGCGCACTGCGAAGCTGTTTCCAAGAATAAATTGGAAACCGCCTATATCAGGAGCATGTGTTTTTACGGTTCGGAAGGCATGGGGCTTCGAGCCGATAACTTGCAAGTGCATGTCATGATCGCGGCCTGGCAATGGGGGGCTTATCTCGGCGTCGAAAACATGGAGCGAGGCATTCGTGTCAGGACATCTTCTTATACGCGTAATCATGTCAACAGTACGATGTGCAAGGCCAAGGCTAACGGCAATTATATCAACTCGATCTTGGCTCTCCAGGAAGCTTTGGCGACCGGTTATGACGAAGCTTTATTACTCGATCACGAAGGTTTTGCGGCGGAAGGTAGCGGTGAAAACTTGTTTATCGTTCGTAACGGTAAAATTTATACTCCGGAAACTACGTCGGCACTCGAAGGCATCACCCGCGATACGGTAATAACGATTGCGAGAGAGCAGGGCTTTGAGGTGTCTGAAAAACGTATCACGCGCGACGAAATTTATGTCGCCGACGAAGCCTTCTTCACGGGTTCGGCCGCCGAAGTGACGCCGATTCGCGAATTGGACGGTCGGTCCATCGGTAACGGTGCGAGAGGGCCAATAACCGAAAAATTGCAAACGCTGTATTTCGATTATGTGCATGGCAGACGCCCCGACCATCAGGAGTGGTTGAGTTACGTTTAGGATATGGCTGTATAACTTCCCTATTTACTACCGTTCCCACGCTCTGCGAAGGAATGCATGCCGATCTTGCCTCGGCGGCCAAGGTATGGGTTCCCACGGAGGACCGTGGGAACCAGAAAAGCTTGTCATCCATGACGCCGGATTCCGCTAGCCCATGCCGGAATGGCGGGTGACCCTCGTTCCCACGCTCTGCGAAGGAATGCATGCCGATCTTGCCTCGGCGGCCAAGGTATGGGTTCCCACGGAGGACCGTGGGAACCAGAAAAGCTTGTCATTCATGACGCCGGATTCCGCTAGCCCATGCCGGAATGGCGGGTGACCCTCGTTCCCACGCTTTGCGGCCATTTAATCTTGTTATCTTGATCTATTCATATTCTTATGAAACTAGAAAACCGTTATAAAGATTCGCCGCCAACTCCATTTTGGCGGGATTGGCTTATGCGCCGTCATGTCGAACTGCTGGTCATTCTTTTCGTGCTTGTGCAGCCGTTTGGCGAAAGCTTTTATTTGCCGGTTATTATTTTACTGTTGCTTAGCCTGAACGGCTTTTATCGGGAAGGTATTCGGAGTCTACCGAATTTATCGCTTTATGCGAGTGTCGCCTTATTGCTTACGATACCGTTAGTGATTGCTAGTGTTAGCGCCTATAAGATTGATAAAACACTCATCACTGCATTGTATTTTGTGTTGTATGCAGTAGCCGGGGTCTATGTGATTCGCCGTTTCGCGAAAAGTTTCAGCTCCGATTTTTTGTTTTACGGAATTGCCGCGATCTTGATGTTTTGGACATTCGATGCGTTGATTCAATATTTCGTTGGTCATAATCTTTTTGGGTGGCCTTATAACGGCTATCGATTGACCGGGATTTTTCATCCTAAGATTAGAATCGGCATTGTCTTTGCTCATTTGTCGCCGTTTTTGATTGAAGCGGGTCGCCGCTTATCATTGCGTTCAGGGCAAAATTGGCATTGGCTATTATTAGCGCCATATTTTGCGGTCGTCTTGTTATCGGGTAGCCGTTCCGCTTGGTTGACATTACTGGTCGTGTGGTTTGTATATGCCGTGATACTCTTACGGCGTCGCGATATTAAAACCATTGGGCAAATTTTTCTGATATTGGCCGTATCAATCGGCACAAGTATGTTGATTTCAGATAAGCTGAAAAACCGGCTTGAACAAACCTTGAGAGGCTTATCGACCGATCCGGAAGCCATTAATACGGCGACTTCATTGAGAATCGAGGCATGGCAGGGCGCCTGGCAATTATTTCTCGACGCCCCGGTTACCGGTGTCGGAGTTAAAGCATTGGGCGACTTGGGTTTTCAGAGAGGCTATACGTCTATTCCTTTCGGACATGCTCATTTTTACGGGCTGGATGTATTGATGGTGACCGGTATTATCGGTTTTGTTGCTTATCTAATCGCTTTTGGCTTGGTTTTTTGGAAAGCCGCGGTTTCGGTTTGGCATGAAACCAAGACTTTTCCGTTCTGGTTGGCGGCCGGTGCGATAATGTTGCCTTTCAATATGCATTGGGAATTCCATGGTGTTCGGTCAATTGCCTGGTTATGGATGCTGCTTTTTATTGCATTTGCTGCGGAATACCGCTACCAAAACACAACATCGACTAAAACGAAAACGATAGGGCATTAAAGTATACATAAGTCATTAACCAATAAAACCTCGATACCATTTATTGTCACTTAACATTAGCGGATCACCTAACGCTAGACGAACCGTGTAGGGTACGCTGTGCGTACCATGGTAACCCCGCGATATTCCTGTGCCAACCGAACCGCTAGGGCACGGTTTTGGTACGCGCAGCGTACCCTACAATTTATGTATAACGATGAGAGCTGGCAGTAATTCCCAGTTTGAACATATTTTCGCAATTTAGGGTGTGTTCGCGTTAATAGTTAGTGCTTTTGAACTTAAAACCAACATGAACCCCCAGGTACAACTCTGAATAACTTTCCTTTTTTCAATATCGCGCTAATGGTTGAAAGGAGGGTACGGTTGCTCGATTGACAGGTGTCGGCGGCAGGGAAAGCCGCCGTCAAGCCTACATGGATGTATTTACGGCGTCCTGTCAAGCGAGTAATCGTACCCTCATCCACGCTCAGTGTATTGGAAAGCAATCATTAACTCTTTCCTAAAGGGTTTATTTAGTAGGAAAGAGAACCGTTTCAACTGCTAACGCGAACATAGCCTTTTTTTATCCTCAAATTGGGAATTGCTGGAGAGCTGGAGCTTGGGTAACAGCATATATTTTTTGTTATATAAGGGTGTAGGGCAATGCCGGAGCAATTGCCGAGGCGAGATCGGCAGGCATATCACGTACCTTTAAATAATGAGACGCTTTTCAATCAAGAAAGAGTGGATTGAGGGCCTTTATTGCGATATTGATGAACCGCGGATGAAATAGCGGCAATTAGACTGGGATCGATGTCCCCTTGAGAAGGTGCGGGGGCGGGTTTAGTATTTTCTGCATTAATTGCCGGTCCATCGATAAAGCGCGCGATGAGTGTCGACATCGAGTTGACGGCAAAAATCAACATCGCAAGGAACAGAAATACAATTCCCATGCCTATCGCCATTAACTCACCGCCCCTGATTAATATTTCAGTCATAGTTTGTAATTTATCTATAAAGTTACGATTGCAAAATTGTATCATAAGGCCAAGCGACACGGCGCGGACAAAGTTTTAGCGTTAAATTATTCGGAGACCAATATGACGGCAGCGATAAAAATTATCCAGGATAATATTACTCAGCTGAAGGTCGACGCGATCGTCAACGCGGCTAATGTTTCGTTACTGGGCGGTGGAGGCGTCGATGGCGCGATTCATCGTGCCGCGGGTCCGGAATTGCTCGAAGCTTGTAAAAAACTCAATGGCTGTCGGGTCGGTCAGGCAAAAATAACGTCCGGCTTTCGATTACCGGCCCGATTCGTGATTCATACCGTCGGGCCGGTATGGTCGGGAGGCGACAACGATGAGGCGCAACTGTTGGCTTCTTGCTATCGATCTTGTATGGATATCGCAGCCGAACAAGGCTTCAGGTCGATTGCCTTTCCTGCGATTTCGTGCGGCGTATACGGCTATCCAGTGGACCAGGCTGCAGCAATAGCAATCAATTCGATAACCGATCATTTGCAAAATTGTGTCGACTTGGAAACGGTTTACTTGGTCTGTTTTGCCGAACCGGTGCTTAAGGCTTATCATGAGCAATTTAACCGCATTAAAGGTGTGTTATGACGGAGCCGAAACAAGATCGAGAATTACGTGAAAAACTGACGCCGGAACAGTACAACATCTGTTGGAATAAAGGGACCGAGCCGCCGTTCACCGGAAAGTATACCGATTGTAAGGAGGAGGGGATTTATCATTGCGTTTGCTGCGGTAATCCGCTTTTCGATTCCGATACTAAATACAATTCCGGTTCGGGTTGGCCCAGTTTTTGGGATGTCTTTTCCGCCGACAGCCTGACTCAATCGGAGGATAGCAGTCATGGCATGCGCCGTGTCGAAGTGACATGCAAGTCATGTCATGCGCATTTAGGCCATGTTTTCGAAGACGGCCCCGAACCGACCGGCCTTCGTTATTGCATCAATTCGGCGGCATTGGAGTTGAAAAAGAAATGATTGATTCACGTCTGCAGGTTCAACAATTACTGGATTTTATCGATACGAGCCCAAGCCCGTGGCATGCCGTAAGCACGGTTGAACAAGCCTTGCTGCCTTACGGTTTCGTCAAGCTGGACGAGACTGCTAAATGGTCCCTGGAACCCGGCGGGCGCTACTATGTCGTTCGAGACGATTCCTCGGTCGTTGTGTTTGTACAAGGGCATCAACCGCTCGATGAAACCGGTTTCAAGATTATCGGTGCGCATACCGACTCCCCAGGGCTTCGAGTCAAGCCGAATGCCGCGAATTTATTGGATGGCTATATCAGAGTCGGCGTCGAAGTGTACGGCGGACCGATTCTGGCTACGTTTACCGATCGGGATTTGAGTTTGGCGGGCCGAGTTAGCTACAAGTCCGGCGATGGCATACATACTGAGTTGATCGATTTCAAGCGGTCGTTGTTGCGCTTGCCTAATTTGGCGATTCATATGAATCGAGGGGTCAATGAAGACGGCTTGAAATTAAACAAACAACTCGAGCTGCCGTTAATACTTTCGTTGTTCGCCGAACAACAGTTGCCGCCGGCCTATTTTTCGGAATTACTCGAACAAGTCTCCGATATCAGGGCGGAGCAATTGCTGGCTTTCGAATTAAACGTCTACGATACGCAGAAAGGTGCGTTTTGGGGGGCGGATAATGAATTCTACGCGGACAGCCAGCTGGATAATCTGGCCTCTTGTCATGCCGCGTTGACGGCCTTGTTGGACGAAACCGTGCTGACATCGGGTAAAACTTTGGTATGCGCGTTTTTCGATCATGAAGAAATCGGCAGCACGACTTGCAAAGGCGCCGACGGCAGTTTCCTACCGGACTTATTGGGCCGGATTGCATCGAACTTCGGATTGCAAGGCGAGGACTATCAACGCGCATTGACGCAGAGTTTCATGATCAGCGCGGATATGGCGCATGCCTATCAACCCAATTTTCCGATGTTCTACGAGCCCGATCATAAGGTACTGGTCAACAAGGGGCCCGTTATTAAAGTCAATGCCAATCGACGCTACGCCTCGGATAGCGTTTCCGAGGCGATGTTCGCGGGCTGGTGCGAGCGGGCCGGCGTACCGTATCAAAAATATTCTCACCGAAGCGATTTGCCTTGCGGTAGCACCATCGGCCCGATGACGTCAGCCAAATTGGGTCTCCGTACGGTCGATGTCGGTAATCCGATGTGGGCGATGCACAGTATTCGCGAAAGCGCCGGTGTTTTGGATCACGGTTACATGATCGATGCGTTCAAATGTTTTTTTCAATATTGATTCGGCTAGGGTCGAATTTCTCGATTGAAATTTGCCTTGAGGATGAGTTGGAAAAGTCATGGCATCAGCGCTGTCAAACAATATAATCCATTATGATGCGCTCGATACGTAGCTTGTCGCTTGAACATAAAATTTCTATGGCGACATTTTTCGCCGCTCTTTGTCTCGGCTTATGCATTTTTCTGTTGTGGGCATTTTCTGAACTGCTCTCTATAAAGCAGACTGCTTCCACTCAATTGCTTTCAGCTGCCGAAACGATTAGCGAGCGCAGCGCAATAGCCATGTCACTGAATCGGCATGGGGCTATCGAGCAGGAATTAAAAACCGTTAGTCGGCTGAATGCCATCAAATTGGCGTGTGTTTATGATAGTCAGGGGAATGTTTTTTCGAGTTTAAACGGTTCGAAACAATGCCCGGAATTTCATAAGATAGAAGAATATCATTGGTTTCAAACGATTGCCCGTACTCCGATCAAAGTCAATAAGGAGACTGTCGGTTTGGTATATCTCGTAGGTGATGTATCGGCCTTATTTTGGGAGCGGATTCATTTATTCCGTTGGTTCTCGATCACGGTATTGGCAAGTATTTTGTTGACGCTACTATTGAAAATTCAACTGTCTCGATTCATCGTCGCACCGATCAATCATTTGCTTGATACCGTAAAGAAAATCGATGTTGGAAGGAATTATTCGTTGCGGGCAACAAAGTTTGCGGACGACGAGTTGGGGGTGTTAGCCGATACCTTCAATGCGATGATCGAGACTGTACAAACGCAGAATAAAGCGCTGATAGAGGCGAAAAATCGCTATTTGCTGCTTTATGACGATAACCCGACGATTATTTTTAATGTCGATCCGGACGGATGCATTATTTCCGTCAATAAATTCGGAGCGAGACAATTAATTCATAGCGATCGGCGCTTGCAAGGCGAGTTGATTTTTAATTTCATTCACTTTGACGACCGCTCGTTGATGGAAGAGATGTTTGAACTTTGTGTGAAGGATCCGCTCCGGGTCAATAAAATCGAAGTTCGTATGATTTGTCAGGACAATAGTATTATTTGGGTCAGAGGTGCGGCGCGGGTGATTCAAGTTCAAAATAAAATGAATATTTTATTGGTATGCGAGGATATAACCGAGGCGCGTAAATTATCCGAGCAAATAACCTACCAAGCGCAACACGATAGCTTGACCGGTCTGCTTAATCGAACCGAATTCGATAAACAAATACAACAGACCTTGCGTTCAGCGCGTAACTCGAGAACCGAATATGCCTTATGCTATCTCGATTTAGATCAATTTAAGGTTGTCAACGATACTTGCGGTCATGTGGCCGGAGATGAACTTTTGAAACAATTAAGCGTTTTGATCAAAAGTCAAATCCGGCAAGACGATTTATTGGCGCGTTTGGGCGGAGACGAGTTCGGTATTTTGATGAAAGGTTGTTTGTTGACGCAGGCCGCGATTACCTGTGAAAAAATTCGAAAGGCAATACAGGAGTTTCGATTTGCTTGGGAAGATAGAACTTTTTCGATCGGCGTTAGTATCGGCATTGCCGGTATCAACAGTATCAGCGGCAATAGCACCGAATCGCTTAAGGATGCCGATGCGGCCTGTTATGCGGCCAAGGAAAAAGGCCGTAACCGAGTACATCTTTTTCGACCGAACGATCAGGAATTGGCTTCCAGGCAGGGAGAAATGCAGTGGGTCGAGAAAATTCAGCGAGGCATCGCAAATCAACAATTCCGTTTGTACGGACAGCCGATCGTGCCTATCGGCCATAACAATGAAGGTTTGCATTTTGAAACTTTGATTCGATATCAAGACGACGCCGATCATATCATACCGCCCGGCGCTTTTTTACCGGCCGCGGAACGTTATAATTTGGCGGCCGCCTTGGATAAGTGGGTGATTGCTTCGTTGTTCGAATGGTTGGCGATGCGGCCCGAATTTATCGATAAGATGTCGTTATGTTCGGTTAATCTTTCAGGATTATCGTTATCCGATGAAACGATGTTGGAATATATTTCCAATCAATTTAAACAGTGGGAAATTCCGACCGATAAAATCTGTTTCGAAATCACCGAAACTGCCGCGATTGCCAATTTATCGAATGCTACGCGTGCGATACATTTACTGAGAGAGCGGGGCAGTTTTTTTTCGTTGGATGACTTCGGTAGCGGTTTGTCGTCATTTGCCTACTTGAAAAATTTACCGGTGGATTTTCTCAAGATCGACGGTTTATTCGTCAAGGACATTGTTGACGATGAGGTCGATTTGGCGATGGTCCGATCTATCAATGAGGTCGGTCATGTGATGGGTAAGAAAACAATTGCCGAGTTCGTCGAAAACGAGCGTATTTTGCACATGCTGAGTGAGTTGGGTGTCGATTACGCGCAAGGTTACGGAATCGGCAAGCCGGTATTATTAAAAGACCTTCGGTTGATCAATTTAGCCGCTAAGGCTCAATAGCCCCGATTACCGGGTTTTCATTTCGTCAAACAAATGCCGTTATTCGACTCGTCCGCCCTCAAAAATTTAGCGCCTCGGGATGGCGAGGTTTTTTTGCTCAAGCAATATTATTCGTCCGACGAAGCGGACAAACTGTTTGCGATATTGCTCGATAGGCTAGCTTGGCGAGAAGAGACGATATGGATGTTCGGTAAGCCGGTTAACGTGCCGCGTTTGACTTGCTGGTACGGCGATCCTGAAGCGGTTTATTCCTATTCCGGCGTCAAGCATGAGCCATTGCCTTGGACGGTCGAGCTGCATGCGATGCGGCAACGAATCCAATCGGATTTTGCATATACTTTCAATAGCGTACTGGCGAATCTATATCGAAGCGGACAGGACTCGATGGGTTACCATGCCGATAACGAAAAAGAACTGGGAATGAATCCTGCGATCGCTTCGTTGAGTTTGGGGGGTGAGCGGCTGTTCAGACTGGTTCATAACAAATCCAAGGAGAAGCTGGACTTGGTGTTGGGGAATGGGGATTTATTGATCATGGCCGGCTCGCTTCAGCACCATTGGCGCCATGCCATTCCTAAAACCGGGCAATTGAAATCACCTCGGATCAATTTGACGTTTAGGAAAATCAGGGGTTTTTAAAATAAAATTCAAATCGCGAGGAGGCGCGTTGTCCGCTGTTTCCCAAGCTGGAGCTCTCATCATTATACATAAGTCAAAAATTACCCTTTTGCAATCTTAGCCAATGAGACCTCGATACCATTTTTTGTCGCCCAACGTGCCCGACTTCGAAATCGCGATCTGGGGATCGCTCCCACAGAGCCTCCGGCCCCTTGTGGGAGCGACGCCTTCGTCGCGATTTCGAAGCCACTGATGTCCAATATCCGCAGATTTATCAAACAGCACCGCTTCCAAGTTCTGTTTTCTGGTTCCCACGGTCCTCCGTGGGAACCCATACCTTGTCAGCCGAGGCAAGATCAGCATGTATTTCCACGCTGGAGCGGTGGGAACGAGGAAAAAGGTAAATGTATAACGATGAGAGCTGGAGCTTGGGAAACAGCGTGAAATTCGGCGGGTATACAACACATGCCAACTGCTCTTTCTAGGTTGAAAGATCAAAAATCGTATTCCAATACATTTTTTGCGCGCCGGCAAATTTCCCGTCCGTAGTCGGTCCATTGGCCTTGACCCCAGTAACGATAACAACTGGTTTGCGATGACAATAAATGGAACAGAGCGTTACGATAACGCGCATCGGAACTCGGTATTTTCTTCTTAATGACTTTTTCATTGAACAACGAGCTGATTTCTTCCATCGGTCCCAGCACGTTTTCATAACCGTGGACCCAGGACAAGTCGTTGGTCCAACTGCCGCCATCCATATGAAATCGATGGTCTTCGCCTTTGATTTCTTCGATGACTTTAGCTAGGCGATCCGAGCCTTCTCCCGGCTTCATCCGCTGCCAAATAGCCCGTTGAAAAACCGGTTGAATCGCCGGCAAGTCATCTTCTTTTATGCCGATCGACCAAAGATGCTCCAGGTATTCGCTGGCATTCATCATAGGCACGTCGCTCCAAGAAGATTCTCTAGCGACTTCCATGAACTTGGCGGGAAACTCGTTCATCATGACGCCGCCGTTTTCGCCGTCGGCGATTTGCGTTACTAATGGCGGTACCTTGTGTCCGGCTAGCGTTAGCGTCGATAGGCTTTGCGCTTCATACCAAGGCTGCATTTGCGCTACCAGTTTGGTATCGGAACCCTGTGTCTTAACAATGGCGATAATGCTCGCGGTTTCGCCGGCAGAGTTGGTGCAAACCAGGCGATGCGGTAAATGCGGCTGACGCGGGTGACTGCCGTCTTCGGGAAGTTCGACGCTATGTTCTTGCACGAGCACCCATTGATAACCGCAATCGACAAGGGTTTTAACGAATTCATAAGCGACATCCGGGTGATTGGGCAATGCCATTTCCGATGGCGAAAAGCCTCTGACGCGTTCCAAGGCTTGCCAACCGAAAATAGCCGCGAAATGCTGTTGCCACGCCAATACGTGTAAACGAAAATCCTGAACCGGTGTCGACGGGGCGACGGCATGTCCCCATGGCGCGCCTAACCATTCGACCGCGTGATTGAATTCGGGATTGCAAGTGACGGTTTTGAGCGTATCGAAAACATCGTGAAGCCCCATCTTGCGCAGGCCGTGGAACAGCGTACCGGAATATTCCAGCATCGCGCGAGGGTTTTTGCCTTCACTGATTAATTGCGGGATAAATTCGCCTATCCGTTTGTAGCAATAATGGAACGCGCCGGCATTGTGATTGTCGCCGATATCGGGGTGTTCCATCATATATTGCAGATTGCTGATAATGGCTGCGGTCGACAAGTCGTCGCCGCCCGCAGGAATCAACGGTTGATGCATGTGTAGTGCAATCGCGCAGGCGGCGCGAGTATTGTTGAAGTCTATTTTGCCGGCTTCTCGATAGAATTCTTGACGACGTCCTTGTCGGACGGTTTTCAAGACTTGCTCTTCGGCGCCGCAAAAATTGGGAAATTCATCGATATATTCCGGAAGTTGATCCATTTGAGATTCCTCATTGGTTGAGTTTACGTTAGATTATTTATGCGTTAATTGTCGCTCGGGCATAGGCTGCCGGGGCGGCATCGTGGATAGCAATGGGCTTTGACTTCCTTGAAAGCTTGACGACGGCATCCGGCCGATAGGGATGAAGGGGGTGAAGTATCAACGATAAACGTTGGTTTAAGCGACTTCCGACGAAAAAATACTCAACAAATTGGTCTTTCGGCCTAGTTATACCCTTCGTAGATGAAAATTCGGCCTTGGGGTGCCCGCCAAAGGACGCCGTAAATACGTCCATGTAGGCTCTATGCCAGCTCCATGCTGGCAAAGCCTTTACCGAGCACCCCAAGGCCTCCTCCGACAATGCCGAAATTTGAAGTGCGAAAGGTATACTACTGCAAGCCGGAAAAGGTTACAGAGCGCGACTCTAGGCTCCTTTCCGGATGTTGTAGTCGAACAAAAATCCTGTGTCAATTGGGTAGGTTTATTCTTGGCAATCGGCTTAATGTTCTTGCTGATCAAAATTAATTTTATGTGTGATCTTAATCAATCATTTCGGGTTGGCAATAAGTTCGTGTATGGCTTCCAAGGTCGTTACGCAGTCGTTAAGGTCTTCATGACAACGATGAACCCAGGCTTCTCCCCAATAGAAGTTGCAACTGGTTTCCGAGCGAAGTAAGTGCCACATCGTGGATTCTTGTAAATCCTCCAGTTTAGAGTCGATCTCTGGTTGTTCTGAAGCCTGCCAGTGGGTTTCGTGAACGATTTTGCTGATCGCATGCACACGAGCCAAGGCGTCTTTTTGAGCTTGCGAGCCGGTCCATTGTTGAAAGTCGCGACCGTGATGCCAGCCGGTATTCCAAGCGCCGGGGCGGACATACACTTCGCCATAGGTCCCGTGCTTTTCCAAATAATCTTCCACAAATACGGGACGAATATTGTCGGTGCCGTTTTGGGCTTGCGTCATGAACTCTTGATAGAATACGCCCCAGAAGTTGTTATGAGGCGAGGTATCGCGGAACCATCCGCCATTGTCGCCATCGGAGCAGGTTGTGACTAACGGTTCAAAATCGCACCAACGCGTTCTATCGTGAACCTCGCGGCTAAACCACCCGTAGTCCATCCCGGACTCTTGAGCGTTCGATAGATCTCTGTCTCTGACGATCACTACGATGCTATCGTTGCCGTTACGGGCTATGTGAGGCCGATAATGCAATTCTTCCCAGCTCATCGGTGTTAATGCTTCCACATGTTCGCTATCGACAAAAACATATTTATAGCCGAATCGTTTGAGTAGTGGAATCAACTCCATCGTGAAGCCCATTTCCGGGGGCCAAAAACCCGGAAATTTCTCGCGGTTGAAGAGGTGTTTTCCTATGCCCTGCCAGCGTTCCACCTGAGGCTCGCGATCGGCTACGGGTATCAGCGGCAGAACGGGGTGGTAATAAGCGGAGCCGAGTACTCGGATGATCTCTTCATTTTGGAGATACCATAGCAACGTACCGCAGTCGACTTTCCCGTATACGAGCTGCTGGAAAGACGGGTTCGACAGAGTTTCGAGTAAAGTTCCCGATAATGAGATATGAACTTTACCCAAGCCTTGATATGGCCAAAGCGTTCTCGGAATCCGGTCAAGCGCAAAGAGAATTTTTTCCGCTTCCCAGGGCTCATGTTCCCAAAGAAACTCAAGGTTACCGGCGGGTTGGTGAAAATGTAAGGCTAGGGCATGATGGATCATAAGCGTAACCGTTAAAAAGTGGTGTGACCGTTAATTGATTTGACTAAGGAATCTGCACAAAATATCTTATTCAAGTAGTAGGCTTTCGGGCGGTTCGGTAGCTCGCTTGACAGGACGCCGTGAATACGTCCATGTAGGCTTGACGGCGGCTATCCCTGCCGCCGACACCTGTCAATCGAGCCGCCGAACCCCCTTCTAACAGTCGTCGAAGTTATTTCATGTTCGTTCCTAACCTTTATTAAGACGCCATGCGACTCGATTCAATCAATCTTATCCGTACTTTAACACCGGCATTTCGAAATAAGCAACAACCTTGACGCCCTTATGGTTAGAATAAGGCTGAGGCTCCACGTTACGTCCTTCGTTCTGAAAAACTGTTCGGTGATTTTGAAAGCAGGGATGCGATTGGCAGCCCTGTAAATATAACGTTCGTAGATGAATATCCGGCTCCTCCTCGGGCACTGCCGAAATTTGAAGTGCGAAGGTATAAATCAAGTCGTACGGTTTTTCAGTATGAAAGGAGTGGGATTCAATCCTGAAGTATCCCCATAAAATAGCCAAAAAAACAATTTTTTGGCTGTAAATTAGTTGATAGATATATAATTTTTTTTATCCTTCCTACGCTCTGCGTCAATGCCATTAAGTTAAGGTCCTTGGAGTTTTATTCCCCTCTTTGAAAAAGAGTGGCTGGGGGAGATTTTTCCTCGTTCCCATCGCTCCAGCGTGGGAACGCATACCAATCTGGTTTCGACAGCCAAGGTACGGATTCCCACGGAGGACCGTGGGAACCAGAAAAGGCTTAACTTAATGGCAGTGACGCTCTGCGTGGGAATGCATCCCGGGACGCTCTGCGTCCTCAGAGGTCGATAATCCCGACAAGAGCAACCAGGCATTCTCTATAGTTTCTTAATCCAATTGCCCGCGGCAGTCGACGCAGAGCGTCTAAAGCGTCATTCCCACGCAGAGCACTCATCGTTATACACATCTTACGCTGTTTCCCAAACTCTGTTTGGGAAACCCGTCTCGCAAGCTCTGCTTGGGCATGAAGTCTTGGCGAATGTGACCTCGATACCCTTTATTGTTGCTTAACGTAACCGGCTTCGAAATCGCGACGAAGGCGTCGCTCCCACAAGGGGCTGGATGCTCTGTGGGAGCGATCCCCAGATCGCGATCTCGGAGCCACTGATATCCAATATCCGCAAATTTATCAAACAGCACCGTTTTCAAGTATACGATAACCTCTGTTTAGCAAGTTTTTTCTGGTTCCCACGGTCCTCCGTGGGAACCCATACCTTGTCAGCCGGGGCAAGATGGGTATGCATTCCCACGCTGGAGCGGTGGGAACGAGGAAAGATTGTAAAAGAGTAATTTTTGACTTATGTATAACGAAGAGCGCAGAGCATGGGAACGAGCGTTTTGAGGGGATACATCAGGATCCCATCCTAATTGTCTTTCATGCTTTGCTGGACCGTTGTTAATAGCTGCAATAGACGGTCAAATTCGAAGCGGTTGATTATTGCCAATAATTGCTCCGAAAGTTTGACATCGTCCGTTTCGATGCTTTTGACAAGTTCGAGGCATTGCTCGACATCCAGTTCGATTGCGGAAAGTTTCAACGACTTAAGCCAGGTTAATGGCTGTTGTTTGAGCCGTTCAAGTATATTTTCCGGAATCATTTCATCGTTTGAAGCGCTTTTGATTTCGGTTTGATCATATAAATAGCGCACACCTAAATGCTGGGCCATGCAATCGAAAATCTCCTCGTTACGATAAGGTTTGTTAACGATGTCGCAGGCTCCTGCCTTGAAAAAAGCTTGTCGTTCTTCTAGGTATACCGATGCTGTGACCGCGGCGATTTTGACCTTGTCGGCTTCCGGCAAGGCCAAAATCGTTTCAGTGGCTTTGATTCCGTCCAGGACCGGCATGCGTCGGTCCATCCAAATAAAATCGGGATGCCAGCGCTTAAATGCTTCGACGCCTTCTTGGCCGTTGGTCGCTTCAAAAACGCTAAAACCGACCGATTCCAATATTTTTTTCAACAGCAAGCGATTTTCCGCTTTGTCTTCGACAATCAGTATTTTATAGTCGGGTTGGCCGGGCTCCAGACCGATAACACGGCTATTGATGGACTCGTGAAAGTCTTCGATCGTGGATTCCGAGACATCGCCGACCGGAATTTCGACGCGAAATAGTGAACCTTTTTCAGGCTGACTATGAACGCTAATCGCGCCTTCCATCAGTTCGACATATTGTTTGGTAATGACAAGGCCTAAGCCCGTGCCTTGTTGATCCGATAAAGAGCCTAATTGAACGAATGGGGCAAAAATATGGGGCAGATCTTCAGCGGCTATGCCAATCCCGGTGTCTTCAACCTCGCAAATCAACATCAAACCGTTACGGTCTATTTGACGGTGCGCATTAAGCCGCAAGGTGACTTTTCCTTTACGGGTATATTTGATGGCATTACTGAGAAGATTAAGCAGGATATGCCGAAATTTTGCGGCGTCGGCATCGATAAAACGGGGGAATGTCGAACATTGGTCGATACGCAGTCGCAAGCCTTTCGACTTGGCGCGCTCTTGCATCATGTCGAAGATGTCGCGGATTACGGAGCCTAAGTCGAAAGGTGCGTTTTCGACGATCATGCGCCCCGATTCGATTTTAGCCATGTCCAACACTTGATTGATCAATTCCAGTAAATAACTGCCGCTTCGGTTGATGATGTCGAGGTTTTCGCGTTGTGTGGCGGTTAGGTCGCTATCGCTTTGCATTAACCTGGAAAATCCCAATACGGCATTCATTGGCGTACGCAGCTCATGGGTCATATTGGCTAGGAAAATGCTTTTTGCTTTATTGTCCGATTCGGCGTCATTTTTGGCTTTTTCAAAAGCAAGACTGATTTCCCGCAAGGATTGATTGCTGCGATTTAAATCCTCGGTGCGCTCATCGATGCGTTGCTCTAGGGTTTCGTTCAGTTCTTTCAGAGCGATTTGCGCCTTGGCATGCTCGTGTAATTCGTGAGCTAGTTTTTTGTTGGTTTTTTGTAATTCGGCGGTGGCGAAATCGCGTTCCGTTTCACGCTGATGTAGATTTTGCATCATTTGCAGAATGCCGCGCGCCAATAATCCTAATTCGCCATGTAGTCTTTGGTTAAAAGTGACGTTGTAATTGCCGGCGGCAATTCGTTTGACCACGTCGAGCAACTGTAGCAGCGGTTTCACGACGATTAGCGCCAAAGCAAGACGGAGGCAGAACACGATTAAAAATATGAGCGTTAGCCCCCTGATCGTGGTGACCAATCGAGCCTCTTGCAATTGCTCATCTAAGCGCTTTTTACTCAGATAAAGCTTTATTCGACCGATTTCGACATCATCCTGTTTCACCGAGCCTTCGCGAAAAACAAAGTTGCCGTCGATCGGTTGACGATTTCCCGGAATGGCTTGCCATTCGTCATTTCTGACTCGGGCGACCCATAATCGCTCGTCGCCGGATACTTGTATCGCATAAGTATCCTCGTTAAGCATATCGATATAGATTAATTTGTCGATCCAACGGTCGTCCATTTCCCACAATGGAATGATTAGACTTTCTTTCAAGCGCCTTATTTGTCTATCGGCCGAAATTTCCAGTTCATCATGGAGACGCTGCTTTGTTAGGATATAGTTGTAAGTTTCGTAAGGGCCGAAACCCATTACGGCAATGGTCAGCAGTAAGAGGGTAAGTCTGGATTTGATGCTTTTTAAACGGAATTTCATGCAGAGCCTTAATAGGCATACATTTGTTGAAAACGGCTCAAATTGTCGAGCCAGCCGTTCGGTAGTTTGCCGTCAGGATAATAGCGTTCGACGATTCGTTGATACTCGCCATTAGCGATAATGCTTGCTAAGCCTTCTCGATAACGTTCGGCAATACTGTCGGCGTTCGGATAATTGGCATCGATCATGATCGCGATCGGCGAAACGGTATTGGATAGCGGTATGCGGACGAAATCATCGGCAAGATCAGGATAAAGTTGATTAATCATTTGCCGGCCCACCAAATCGATTTCAATGACTAAGTCGATACGGCCTACCTTCAGTTTTTTAAATAGCGAGGCATGAGTATAACTGCTTTCAAAAGTGAGCCCCATTTGTTCCAAGGCTTTCCGGTCAATCAAGATGCCTTTCAAAACGCCGATCTTATAGGGTTCGAGATCTTTGAAATCATTGACTTCCAACGGTTTTTGATGACGAGGCCGATAATAAAATATCGACATTTCCGAAATCGCGATTGGGATGATCGCGGCAAACTCTTGTTGCCACATGAAAAACTCGGGGTTGCCCGAGTCGTTATTGGACCGGTCTTCAATCATTCTCGACAGCGGTACGAAACGAATTTGCGTGGTTAAGCCCGCGGCGGTCGACATGGCTTGCAGCAACTCGCTGCCCATGCCTCCTTCGAGGCTGAAACGACACCAATAAGGGGCGCTTTCATTCGCATCGACGACGATGTCGGCGGCTTGTGAGATTGCGACTCCTAGCCAAAGCGATAACAATAGCCAACGCATCGACAATCTACTTGAGAGGTAAGACGGACGCGCTTACGGCTTTATTATCGCCTAATGCTTGTTCGAGTATTTTTTGGTAAGTTCCGTCGGCGATGATGGCATCGAGGCCTTGTCTGAATTGTTTTGCCAAGGATTCGCCTTCCGGGTGCTTTTTATTGAAAATAATGCATAAGTTGCGATCTCCCGCGGCGGGCTCCAGCTTGATAAAACGCGGTTTTTCGGCCGATAAGCTTTTATCGAGATACCAATCGACGGCCAATTCCGTATCGCCGATGAAATCGACCGAACCGGCTTGCAGCCTTTCCAATAGGTTAAGGGTGTTGCCTGTTATCGTTTTAATACCGGCTTGCCGGTAGGCATTGACGTCTTCTTCCGGGGTGGCGCCGTAGACGCGTCCGGCTAGGGCTTTAAGGTCTCCCGGCCACGGAAATCCTTCGGATTGATGGGGGCGATAAATGAAATAATGATCCTGTAAGCGCAATAACGGAATGAAAACCAATGATTTTTGTTGGTCTTTGGTAAAGTTAAGCGGAGATCCGATCAAGGCCAAGGCGTTTTCTTGAAACAAGTAGTATTTCAGCATGCGCGATAAGGGGAGGGTATTGATCGGAGCTTCGATATTTTGCCTCTCCATTATCCTATTGACGAGTTCGATTGCTACTCCGCCGCCGCTAAGTTCTGTCGTGATAAAGGGCGGGGCGTCAAGCGCGTAAATGACATTGGCGCTGTCGGTGAACATATCGAGTTTGATGCGCGGTCCCGTCGCTGAGGCGCTTGCGGAAAACAATAAGATTGCGATTAACGCAATGCCCACGGTAAATCCCAATTTGAGCATATAAAAGGGGGCGGGGCATGCCTGGCGAGGGTGTCGGCGGCAGGGAGCCGCCGTCAAGTCCCCATGGACGGGTTTACGGCGTTCCTCGACAGGCATGCCCCGGCCCCTTAATACGGCTAAATCATTCAAACTGAAAATTGCTGTCATGCTCAATCGAAACGGATTTTTAGTGAATTTCATGTCAGTTTCTCGTTTAATCGATAATGGCCGAGTTGGTCAGTACCAGCAAGGTATCCCATAATCCGAAATGTAAGTTAAACGGCGAGGTTTGCGACAGGAATATCGTAATGGTTTCTTCTTTCGGGTTGATGCTAAAGCGGGTCGAATAGATGCCCGCCCATTCAAACACGCCCGGATCGCCGGAATCGACATCATGTTCGCGGTCTTGCTGAATGGCGAAGCCTAAGCCGAATTTCCAGCCCGGCCCGTGTAAGAAGTCCGCATCGAAATGGCCGATATGGTTGGTAGCGGTCATCAATTCCACCGTTTTACGGCTCAACAGGCGCACGCCGTCCAGTTCGCCCTTGTTGAGCAGCATTTGCGCGAAACGGTAATAGTCGTGTGCCGTGGTCAATACATTGGCGCCGCCGGTAAGGTATTTTCCGGATAAGGCCCGAGCATCGGATGGACATAGGGCTAGATCGCCGTCAAGCATCTTGTCGGGGGCGGGAGCCAAGGAGCCTTGCCAATCGCTTTTCCAAACGGAAGCCAGGCGATGTATTTTTTCCTTGGGCAGATAAAAATGACTGTCGTGCATTTTTAGCGGATTGAAAATACGTTGTTGCATGAATTGGTCAAACGGCATGCCGGATACGACTTCTACCAGGTAACCCAGCACGTCGCTAGCGAGGCTGTATTCCCAAAGTTCGCCCGGGTGCTTGTAAAGCGGCAGGCGCGCAAGCCGTTTGACCATGTCGCCAATCGTTTCGTTCGGTCGACAAAAACCGTCGGTAATCCCGGCTTCTTTGTAGAAGTCGATCACTAACTGCCGGTTTCGTTCATGATAATAATTATTGGGAAACAGATATAGCAAGCCTGAGGTATGACTGAGTAGATCGCGAATCGTTATTTCTCGTTTTGCCGGCACCAGTTTGTATTCGGTTGCCGAACCGGGCGGTTGCATTTCCAATACCTTGGGATCTTTGAATTCGGGGATGTATTTAGAAACGGGATCGGACAGCAGCAGCTTGCCTTCTTCGTACAGCAACATCGTCGCCACGCTGGTCAACGGTTTGGTCATCGACACGATTCTAAAAATTGTGTCTTTTTGCATGGGTTGGTCGGCACCGGCTTGCCCGGATTCGCGAAAATAGGCGATCTCGCCTTTGCGCGCCACCAGTACTACTGCTCCGGCGATCTTTTTCTCGTCGATATGCCGGTCGATTAAACGGCTGATATGCTGTAAGCGCATCGAGGACAAGCCGACGGATTCGGGCGAAACGGGCAGTGCGACTTCTTTGCTGAAGGCCGGAGATTGCGCCAGGAGTAGTATGAACAATAGTTTTATTGCTAGGGGCATGAGTTTTCTCTTTAGCTACAGGGCGTTATGTGCAATCGAAACGGGTGCTGATTCCAAAAAATGTCATTTATTTTTTACCATGAAGAACATGAAGGACTTGAAGATACAGCGTTTTCAATTAACCATTAACAGCCTATGCCATCATTACCGCGCTCCAGTCCCGCCATTGTTTTGATATTTTTTGGTCATTAACTGGATTTGAAAACCCTGTATTACTGCATTGAATTTATTGGTTCAGTTCATCTGTGATATTGGGACAGTTCATAAAGCACTCAATTCTCTTCCCTTCATTATCTTCATGCCCTTCATGGTAATAAAAAACGATCTATAAACATTGTGCTGCATCAGCACCCATCGTTATGTTATATAATCGACTTCAATCGATTGTCGCGTCGAATCGGTCTAATTGTTTAAAGTATTCTATCTTAGCCAAGAATCGATCGAGATTTTCCATAAACAAATCGATGAGCACCGGGTCGAAGTGTTTGCCTCTTTGTTGATTAAAAAAATCCAGTATGTCGTCTATCGCCCATGCCGGTTTATAGCAGCGCTCGTGACCAAGGGCGTCCAAGACATCGGCGATCGCGGTGATGCGGCCTGCAATATGAATGTTTTCGCCTTGTAAGCCAAGGGGGTAGCCGCTGCCATCCCATTTTTCGTGATGTTGTTGCGCGATGATTGCCGCCATGCGCAATAGCGGTCGATTAGAAACCGATAACATTTGAAAGCCCAAATCGCTATGGGTTTTCATGATTTTCCATTCGTCGGCGGTCAGTTTGCCGGGTTTATTCAGAATATAATCCGGAATCGCCACCTTGCCGATGTCGTGCATCGGCGATGCGTGTTTGATCAATTCCGCTTCTTCGCAGCCGCGCAGTTGCGCGAGCAAATAGCTGAATTCGGCCACGCGCCTGACATGTAGGCCTGTTTCGTGAGAGCGGGTTTCGCAAATTTCGCCTAGCGTCAAAATAACTTCGCGTTGCGTGTCGATAATTTCCCGGTTGAGTTGTTGAATCCTTTTTACGCCATCCTCGATCTTTCGTTCCATCTGGTTTTGCAGTTCTTTCAATTGCAAATGCGTGGAAACGCGCGCTTTGACCTCTTCGAACTGGAAGGGCTTGCTGATGTAGTCCAGTCCGCCGACACTGAAGGCTTTAAGTTTATCGTTAACGTCGGTTAGGGCGCTGATGAATAGTACCGGAATATTACGAGTGGACGGGTCGGATTTCAAGCGTGCGCAAACTTCAAAGCCGTTCATGCCGGGCATTTTTATGTCCAACAGGATTAAGTCGGGGGGCCTACTGGCAATGGCCGCCAAAGCCATTTCACCATTTGCGGCAGGTCTGACTTTATAGCCTTCTTCTTTTAAAATGCTGGCCAATAAGTGGAGGTTGGCGGGGGTATCGTCAACAATTAATATATCTACGTTCTTCACGTCCATGATAAATCACCTTGAACCTTAATTTGTTAAGGGGGCATCGAGCCATGCAAATAATCCTAATGCAAGCAGGGGAGGCCGTTTGTCTATTTTGCAAGAAGTTTTAATTTATATTGCATTATTCTAACAAACAAGCAGCAGTCTAGTGATTTAAAATAAATGTGATCGAGTGGTCAAATTTATTCCGTCGATCCGGAAACCTCGGTGTCAACACAGCACGATGAGTAAGATCAAGCCGGGGATAATTCCTAAAATCAAGCCGATGACAATCGCGATGACTTCGCCGGTCGAATAATTGCAACTGACTTTGCCGATTTTGACACCCGCAACTTGGTCATCGTCGAGCGACGCGAGCATTATGCCGGAGAATTCGTCGGCAACTTGCTCCTGCGAGGAGGCCAATAAGATGAGGTTGCGGGCATCGCTCAACCGGTTTTCGGCCATTTGCAGGTCATCGCTGAACGGCATGATTGAACGCGCATTTTTCAAGGCATCGATAGCTTTATCGGTTGGGCCCAGCGCGAGAGTTCTGGCTGTCTCCAAATTCTCGGAAGCGGCGATTTGTTCTGTTAAATCGTTGAGTTGTTCGTAAGCATCGGCTCCGGTTGAGCGTGCGTTTTCCGGTTGGTTTAACGAATCGGTGGAAGGGAAAAGATTGGCAGATGCGCTATTCGATGCGATAACGATCGCGATCGACACGAGTAGAATAAATAACCGGAGCGACAAAACATATTTATTTGACATCATGCATCTCCTAGATAGTGGATACGGCAAATCATGCCGTATCCGGTTGAAAAGGACGGAGGAAAACTCCGTCCGGCTTTGTGCTTTCAACTCATATTTAAGCGCTCAACGCTTTCAGAACCGCCTGCAGCGTGTCGTTCGCATCGCCGAACAGCATGCGGGTGTTTTCCATCACGAACAAGGGATTGCCGACGCCTGCGTAACCCGAGGCCATGCTGCGCTTCATCGCGATCGTCGTTTGACCCTTCCAGACTTCAAGAACCGGCATGCCGGCGATCGGGCTGTTCGGGTCGTCCAGCGCCGACGGATTGACGATATCGTTCGCGCCGATCACCAGCGTGACATCGATATGGGGAAAGTCTTCGTTAATTTCCTCCATTTCAAAGACAATGTCGTAAGGAACTTTAGCCTCGGCCAGCAGTACGTTCATGTGACCGGGCATGCGTCCCGCGACCGGATGTATGCCGAAGCGAACATTCTTGCCCTTGTGGCGGAGCAGCTTAGTGATTTCAAACACGGTATGCTGAGCCTGTGCGACAGCCATGCCGTAGCCCGGAACGATCACGATGTGACCCGCCGACATCAGTAATTGCGCGGTTTCTTCCGGCGTGATCGGATTGACGTCGCCGACGATTTCAGCCGCCGCGCCGCTGCTACCGGTACCGAAACCGCCGGCAATCACGCTAAGAAAATGCCGGTTCATCGCACGGCACATGATGTAGCTTAAGATCGCGCCGCTGCTACCGACCAACGCGCCGGTAACGATCAGTAAATCGTTACTAAGCATGAAGCCGGTCGCGGCCGCGGCCCATCCCGAATAACTGTTCAGCATCGAAACGACGACAGGCATATCCGCGCCGCCGATCGCCATGACCATGTGTACGCCGAAGGCCAGCGCGATAAGCGTCATCAACAATAACGGAAACATGCCGCCGCCGGTTTCGGCTGACGCGAGAAACCATTTGCCGAGCAAAATCGCCAAGATCAACAGACCGAGATTAAGCCAGTGCCGGGCGGGCAAGATTAGCGGTTTGCCGTCGATACGGCCGCTGAGCTTCCCGAATGCGATTACCGAACCGGAAAACGTAATCGCGCCGATCAGCACGCCGACATAAATTTCGATTTCATGTATCGTTTTTTCGACTCCGAAAAGGGATGTGCCTTCCTCGATAAAATTCGCGTAGCCGACCAGAACCGCCGCCAGACCGACCAGGCTGTGCATGATCGCAACCAATTCCGGCATTTGCGTCATTTCGACTTTCAGAGCGGCTTTGACGCCGATGGTGCCGCCGATCAGCAAGGCAATGATCAACGTGACATAGGCCGTGACCGAATCGCTCAGTACAGTGGCCAAGATCGCGATGGTCATGCCGGCCATGCCGTAATAATTGCCTCGGCGGGCGGTTTCTTGATTACTGAGTCCGCTCAAGCTCAAGATGAACAAAACGGCCGCCGCGATGTAAGACATTGAAACTAGACTTTGAGACATGGGACCTTCCTATTTCCTGAACATTTCTAACATACGGCGCGTTACGACAAAGCCGCCGACGATATTGATCGACGCGACCAGCACGGCGAGACCGGCCAATAGCGTCATCAAAAAGCCCGGCGCCGAGACTTGAATTAGCGCGCCGATCACGATGATGCCGCTAATCGCATTGGTAACGCTCATCAACGGCGTATGCAGCGACGGCGTGACATTCCAGATCACTTGATAGCCGATGAAGCAGGCTAGCACGAACACGGTGAAATGCGACATGAACGATTCCGGTGCGACCGAGCCGACACTGAACAGCGCCAGGCCGCCGAGAATCAGCGGAAGCAGTTGCTTGACCGGTTGCGGTATCGGTAATCCTGAAGGTTTCTCGATGACGGCCGGGACTTTAGTATCTTCCGTTGTTTTCGGCGCGACAGACAATGTCGGCGGAGGCGGCGGCCAAGTAATCTTGCCTTCCTTGATGACCGTGGCGCCGCGTATTGCTTCGTCTTCCATGTCGATATTGAGCTGTCCGTTTTTCTCGGGGCAAAGATCGGTTAATAAATGCCTTAAATTGGTGGCATAGAGCTGGCTGGATTGATTGGCCAAACGGCTGGGCAGATTGCTGTAGCCGATGATCGTGACGTCGTGTTCGACAACGACCTTGTCTTTTTGCGTGAGTT
Source organism: Methylotuvimicrobium sp. KM2 (assembly GCF_038051925.1). NCBI lineage: Bacteria > Pseudomonadati > Pseudomonadota > Gammaproteobacteria > Methylococcales > Methylococcaceae > Methylotuvimicrobium > Methylotuvimicrobium sp. KM2. The sequence goes on from NZ_CP150634.1 coordinate 1,576,910, forward strand.
CGCAGTTACCGCCTTGCTCGGAGGCTAGATCGACGATGATGCTGCCGGATTTCATCGATTCGACCATGGCTTTCGTGATCAACTTCGGTGCCGGTTTTCCGGGAATCAAAGCGGTCGTTATGATGATGTCGACATCCTTGGCTTGTTGCGCGAACAAGGCCATTTCGGCTTCAATGAACTCCTTAGACATGGTTTTGGCATAGCCGCCGGTGCCGGAGCCTTCTTCCTCGAAATCCAGCATCAAGAATTCGGCGTCCATGCTTTCGATTTGCTCCTTGACTTCCGGGCGGGTATCGAAGGCCCGGACGATCGCGCCGAGCGATTTCGCGGCGCCGATCGCGGCCAGTCCGGCAACGCCCGCGCCGATAACAAGGACTTTCGCTGGCGGAATCTTACCGGCCGCGGTGATTTGGCCGGTAAAGAAGCGGCCGAAATGTTGAGCCGCTTCGATGACTGCGCGATAGCCGGCAATGTTGGCCATCGAACTGAGCGCATCCATTTTTTGGGCGCGGGAGATTCGTGGAATACTGTCCATTGCCAGTACCGTGGCGTTTTTCGCGGCCAGCTTCTGCATTAATTTTTCATTTTGTGCGGGCCAGATAAAGCTGATTAAACAACCGCCGTCCTTGAGCAATTCGGCTTCGTCTTTTTTGAGTTTCGGATGTTTTTGCGGCGGACGTACCTTCATGACCACATCGCAGTCCCGCCAAATTTTTTCGGGGCTATCGATGATTTCAACGCCGGCTTTTCGATAGGCTTCATCCGAAATATCGGCGCCGAGACCCGCGCCGGATTCGACCGCGATCGAAAAACCGAGCTTGATGATTTTTTCGGCGGCCTCGGGCGTCGTCGCGACGCGCTTTTCACCTTCGTGTACTTCTTTAGGTATACCAATTTTCATAGTGCTTCCTTTTTGTTTTTGTTTAAGCACATCGTCCCGGTATGAGGGCTACTGACCGATTAGACCTGTGGACATATAGGGCAATATCGTTGTTGATGTGCCGTGAATCGAGTCGAGCGTTATGAAATACGAAGTTAATTAAACTCCGCTTGCGGAGCATAGGCAATTCAACAAGGCATTTCAATAACTATCGACAATAAGTGCGACGAAGTCCTACTCGCATTGAATCCACGATAATAAACATTCCTGAAAAGCTTGCCGAAGCGGGGAAAAGCCGTTAGATTGTTTAAACTTAAAAACAAGGAGGTTACATATGCACTCAACACCGCTCACCATTCCATTCAATCACTACCGATTCCATTTTGAAACCGAACAACCGATTCGCCTGCCGGCTTTTCCCGGTTCCGCCTGGCGCGGCGCATTCGGCCATGCCTTAAAAAAGACCGTTTGCGTCGTTCGTAATACGCCTTGCGCGCAATGTCTGTTGAAAAACGCCTGCGCCTACAGCGTCGTGTTCGAAACGCCGCCGCCACCGGGCAGCGAAAAAATGCGCAAATACACCGCCGCGCCGCATCCCTTCGTATTGCGATTTCCCCGGCAAGACACTATCGAAACGAACTATACGTTAGATATGATCTTATTCGGACATGCCGAACGTTACTTTCCGTACATCGTACATGCCTTGCAAAAGGCCGGTCTTGACGGTATCGGCGGACACAGGCAACGCTTCGAACTTCATCATATCGATTATCTCGATTCTGTACGGAACGAACAAACCATTTACCGGGAAGGCGCATTGCAACCGAGGCCGCCGGCATCGGCGCCCAAAATACCCGATCCGCCCCAATCGATTACGATCGTAATAAAGACGCCGCTGCGCATCAAACAAGACGGAAAAAACCTGACACCGGACCATTTTAACTTCGGCGCATTCTTCGCCAACTTGCTGAGGCGTCAATCAATGCTCAGCTACTTTCATACCGATACCCCGCTTGAAATCGACTTTGCCGGACTGACCAAACAGGCATCGGCAACGCATTGCACCGAAACCAAGCTTCAATGGCACGACTGGACGCGCTACTCATCGAGACAACAAACCGAAATGAACATGGGCGGACTGCTCGGCCGATTCAGTTTAGACCTGCAAGGCAATAATGAAGTATTTTGGCCCTACCTTTGGCTAGGGCAATGGACCCATGCCGGCAAGGCGACCAGCATGGGCCTCGGTGCTTACACGATTCTCCCGACAAGCTTGCCGGATGAAGAAAAGTCAACGGAGTAAGATAGGATTGAATAACCACCCTGTGGGAGCGATCCCCAGATCGCGATTGTCGGAGCCGATAATGCCGAAATACGAATAACGGAATCGAAGTCGCGACGCCAAAGCTTTGAAAAAAAGCGCTTAAACATTGCAGGCCTCGAATATGACAAAGACAGTTTAACGGCACCGACTCCGAAATCGCGACGAAGGCGTCGCTCCCACGGTATCCAGATCTTCGGCAATGGAGACTCTCACTGCTGTGGGAGCGATCCCCAGATCGCGATTATCGAGGTCGAAAATGCCGAAAAACGAACAACGGTATCGAAGCTAAAACGCTTAAGCACCGAAAACTTGTAAAAAAGAAGAACAACCCAATGCCGAACACAACCCTACTCGCCGTAACCGGCCTAACGCCGCAAATCGTCACCGAAACGCTCTACGCCCTGTACAAGCAGAGAGGCGAAATGCCGGCGCGCATCCATATCCTAACCACGGCCGAAGGCCGGCAACGCGCCAAACTAACATTGATCAACGACGGCTGGCTCAACAGATTTTATCAGGACTACGATTTGCCCATGCCGCCATTCGACGAAAGCGACATCCATGTGCTGCAACGCGACAGCGGCGAACCGCTGCTGGACATCCGCAGCCGCGAAGACAACCAAGCAATGGCCGACGGCATCACCGAATGGATCAGAAAACTGACCGCCGACCCAAACCGCGAACTTCATGTATCGATCGCCGGCGGCAGAAAAACCATGGGCTTCTACGCCGGCTATGCGCTATCTCTGTACGGGCGTCCGCAAGACCGGCTCAGTCATGTCCTGGTATCGCCCGACTACGAATCGCATCCGCAGTTTTACTACCCGACGCCGCAGTCGCAAATCATCTACGGCAACGACCCGACCCGAAAACCCCTGGACACGCAACACGCCGAAGTCGTATTGGCCGACATCGCCTTCGTGCGCTTGCGCCACGGCCTCGATCCGGCTTTACTCGAAGGCAAGACCAGCTTCAGCCGCGCCGTGGCCAACGCGCAACAAAAACTCGGCCCGCCCGAATTGACCATCGACCTCAAACAAAGAACCCTCAGCGCGCACGGCGCCATTATCAAACTCAAACCGGTCGAAATGGCGTTTTATCTGTGGCTGCTCAACCGGCAAGCGCACGGCATGCCGCCGGTCACATGCCCGTCCGACGGCGTGCCCGATCCGGAATATGTGTTCGAATACCTCAAAAGCTACCGGCAAATCGCCGGCGAACTGGGCTTGTCCGACCGAACCTTGAAAACGCTGGTGCAGGGCATGAGTAAAGCCTTTTTCGAACAACGAAAATCCAGGGTCAACAACCGGCTAAAAGAAGCGCTAGGCGTCAACGCCAAACCCTACCTGATTGCAGCAGTCGGTAAAAGGCCGAGGACGGGGTATTGGATAAATTTGGAAGTAGGGCAGATACATTATCAGGAGTCATAAATATGCAAGAACAAGAAAAAAGAAATTTATTGGATCAATCGAGCCGCATCGCCTTATCTGCTTTTTTACACGATTTGGGTAAGTTTGCCGAACGAGCGAGGATACCGGTTAACCAAGAAATACTGGACGCCAACAAACAGCTTTATTGTCCGCATCGGAAAAATCATGTCGATGACAAAGGCTGGTTCAGTCATGTTCATGCAGCCTATACGGGTTTAGCGATGGATTTGATCGAAGATTCCATGCCCGAATTGAAAGGAGCGGATTTCGCGCCTTTCGGTTCGTGGAAATCCAAGGAAGCCGATGACTCGTTTATTAATGCCGCAGCCAAGCATCATAAGCCCGAGACTTTCTTACAATGGATCATCGCGACGGCGGATCGCGTGGCATCGGGCTTCGACCGAGAAGAATTCGAAACCTACAATCACGGCGAAGACATCACCGAGACAGGCAAAAACCACTACACCGCAAGGCAGTTGACCTTGTTCGAGCAAATACGTTTGCATAGCGAAGACAAGCAACGCTATGCGTATCGTTATCCGCTCAAACCGCTGTCGCCAAATAGTATTTTTCCGGTAAAGAGCGAGAAATGCGAAGGCAACGACGACAAAGCCGCACAAAAGGAATATGAAAAGTTATGGCAGGGCTTTGTAGAGGCGTTGAAATTATTGCCGAAATCGCACCGTAACAATTGGTCGTTATGGTTGGATCATTTTGAAACCTTATGGGGTGTTTATACGCAAGCCATTCCTTCCGCCACGGCATTCAATATACGTCCGGATGTTTCATTATACGACCATTCCAGAGTCGCGGCGGCGCTGGCAACGGCATTGTGGCGTTATCACCACGAGCGAGGGGAAACCGATGAAAACGCTGCCAAAGCACTCAAAGCCCAAGAACAAAGCTGGCAAGAGAAGAAGATTCTACTGATTCAAGGCGACTTTTTCGGCATTCAGGATTTCATTTTCGCCAGCGGCGGAGAAACCAACAAGAGAGCCGCCAAATTGCTGCGCGGCCGTTCTTTTTATGTCTCATTGCTCAGCGAGTGCGCGGCGCTCAAAGTTTTGGAAGCATTGGCATTACCGTCCACGAACCAGGTCATCAACGCCGCCGGCAAGTTCATGATTGTGGCGCCGAATACGCCGGCGACTATTGAAACGCTACAACAGATCCAAAAAGAATTAAACGACTGGTTTTTAGAACAGAGCTGGGGACAAGCCGGCGTTGGCTTGGCTTGGACGGATGCCTCGTGTAACGATTTTCGCCGGGCCAAACCAGGCATGCCGAGCCCGTATAAGGCATTGATTACCAAGTTATTCGATCAACTGGAAATCGCCAAGAATCAACGACTGAATTTGTGCGGCGATACAACGGCGCCGATTGTTTTCAAAGATTTTCTCGATCGTTTCGACAAGGACAAAGGCGTTTGCAAAATTGACGGAAAATCGCCGGCAAGCGAACAGCTCGACCAAGAAACCAGCATTAGCCGATTGGCGTGGGACCAACTGAAAACCGGGGAGTGGTTGACGCGCCGGGAGCGTATTCTGATTACCCGGCAATCCTTGAATATGTCCAGCACCCTCAAAATACCGGTGTTCGGCTACCATATCAGTTTTGCCGAAAACCAAGACATCCAAGGCAAGTTCGGCGAACAAGCTAAAAACGGCAATCTGCTCAGGGCATGGGATTTTTCGCTGCCGAAATCAGCGGATGGCGCATTATGGAACGGATATGCCCGGCGAACGATCAATGCCTATGTGCCGAAATTCGATGAAAAAGCCCAAGCGGAGGCGCTATTGGGCAAATATGCCGGCGAGGACAAACTGGAATTGGACGATGCCAAAACGCTCAACCATATTGCCTGTGAAGATCAAACCTTGCAGGAAAACCATCGATGGCAAGGCATCACGGCGCTTTCGACCTTAAAAGGCGATGTCGATAATCTCGGCATGATCTTTCAATCGGGACTGGGAGACGATACCAGTTTCAGTAAAACCGCCGCCTTGTCGCGGCAAATCAACGCATTCTTTACGATTTATTTACCTTGGTTGTGCCAAACCGAATATGACAATTGCTATACCGTATTTGCCGGAGGCGACGATTTTTTTCTGATAGGTCCTTGGCTGTCGCAGATAAATTTGGCCGGCAAAATGCGGCAAGCTTTCCAAGAATACGTCGCGCACAATCCCGAAGTACACTTTTCCGCAGGCATCAGCACCACCAAGCCCGGTCTGCCGATCAATCAACTGGGCGAAATGGCGGAGGACGCACTGGAGCGAGCCAAAGCGCATAATCCCGGTCAAGTGGCGCCTTCGCCCAAAAACGCCGTCAACTGTTTTAATCAAGATATGTTTTGGGAAGAGTTCAGCGCCTTGTCAACCCGCCGGGAACGATTGCAGGAACTTAGCAAAGACATGGACTTAAGCACCGGCTATGTTTACGGCTTGCTCAACTTGATCGACATGGCCGAGAAGGTCGACGAAAAGCCGGAAAACGCGATTTGGCATAGCTACTTCGCTTACCGTACCGTACGCATGCTGGAGCGCAATAAACACCTCGATAAAGAGCAGCGTAAACGCCGGCAAGAGGAACTGGCCGAGGAAATCGCCAATGCCGGCATTACAAGGCACGGCAGTAATTATCGAGTCGCGCTATTTTGCCACCTATACCAGCAACGCGATTGAAAGTTTGTGGATGCGGCGCGGCGTCGCGACCTTCATCGTTCCCACGCTCCGGCGTGGGAATGCCTCCGAAGACGCTCCGCGTCGAGATAGGAAAACGCCATGGGAAGAAGCCGCTACACGATAAAAGAACCGGGCCAGCCGCATTTTCTGACCTGCACCATACAGGAATGGCTACCGGTTTTCACGCGTCCGGAAACCGTGCAGGTACTACTCGATTGCTGGCAATATCAACGCAAAGAGCAGGGCTTGAAACTATACGGTTTCGTCGTGCTGGAAAACCATCTGCACTTCGTCGCACAGTCGGAGCGCTTGGATAAATGCCTGAACAGCTTTAAATCCTATACGGCACGGAAGATCATCGATTACCTACAAGAAAATCGAGTCGATCGCATCCTGGACCGGCTTCGTTTCGCAAAACGAGCGCATAAAACGGATAGAGCGTATCAGTTCTGGCAAGAAGGCGCGCATGCCGAGTTGGTACACAACGAAGCGATGATGAGGCAGAAGCTGGATTACATTCACCATAATTCGGTCGAGCGGGGTTATGTCGCAAAGCCGGAGCATTGGCGTTATTCCAGCGCGGCGAATTATTTTGGCGGCGAGCCGTTATTGGAGATTGATCCTTGGTGAAGCCGAATGGCTCTGTTCATCGGGACGCGGAGCGTCCCCGGATGCGTTCCCACGCCGGAGCGTGGGAACGATAAGAATCATAAGACATGGCTCCTACGCTCCGGCGCTCGCCGTTATACACAAGTATCGGTAAACTTGCTAAACAGAGTTCGTCGTATACCTGGAAACGGTGCTGTTTGATAAATCTGCGGATATTGAACATCAGTGGCTTCGAAATCGCGACGAAGGCGTCGCTCCCACAAGGGGTCGGATGCTCTGTGGGAGCGATCCCCAGATCGCGATTTCGAAGTCGGGAATGTTGGGCGACAAAAAATGGTATCGAAGCCTCATTAGCTAAGATTACAAAACAGTAATTTTTGACTTATGTATAACGATGAGCGCTCCGGCGTGGGAGCAAGCCCGAGCCGCTTTAGCGGCGCGAAATGAAATTTAAGCGACATTGACAAACAGGAGAACAACATGGAAATAAATATCGGTAAACCGGGTGAAAAAATCAACCCAAACTTGTTCAATGACATAGCCAAAAATGTGGCCAAAGTTGTTGCGAGCGGAGGTGACAGAGTCAATAAGGCAACTCAAATCAGAAAGTTTTATGACGAAATCGTTTTATGGGACAGCAAGGTGCGCCAAAATCCTGAAAAATTTGATGACTATCTGCCATTTATTCGGATGATCAACGCCAAGGCGGCTTATGCGAGAGGCCGCAAGCTAGTCGATGACAATTTCGTTGACTTGATCCATAAAGGGTTGCAACAAGTCATTTGCGCTCAAACCTTGCATACATTCAAATTATTCATGGAAGCCTTCATGGGCTTTTATAAACAAGAACGCCCAAATTGATCGGAGGCAAACATATGCAACTCACCAAAATACAAAAACTCACCGGCCAAATCGAATTATTGAGCGGTCTTCATATCGGCAGCGGCAACACCGAAATTCACATTGGCGGCACCGATAATCCGGTTATCAAAAATCCGATTACTCAACAGCCTTATATTCCAGGTTCCAGCATCAAAGGCAAAATGCGTAGCCTCTTGGAGTGGCAATTAGGCGTGGTCGGACAAACGGATGGGCAACCGCTTAGCTTCAAACACTTGAAGAAACTCGATGGCAACGTGCTGGATAAAGCGAAAGCCTTAGTCAAATTGTTCGGAGGCGCGCCCGATGGCGACATTGCTTCGGATTTATTGGCTGAAATCGGCCCGAGCCGGCTATCGTTCTGGGATTGTTCGTTATGCCCGGAGTGGGCGAAAGAAATGGATGACAAAAACCTGCTGCTCACGGAAACCAAAATGGAAAACATGATCGATCGAATCAAAGGCACGGCCGAACATCCACGCAACACCGAACGCGTCCCGGCCACCGCCAAATTTGATTTCAATCTGACGATACGCGTTCATAATGACGAAGACTTGCTCGATACCGTGCTCCAAGGCATGAAATTGTTGGAATTGACCGGCCTGGGCGGTTCCGGATCGCGCGGCTACGGCAAAATAAAATTCCGCGAACCTAAGTTGGATGGTCAATCGATTCAAGACCGTTTGGAAAAAATCACCTTGTAACAAGAGGCCGGAATATGCAACCGATACGCAAAATCTATCAAGATGCACCCGATAGTATCGCCATACCCGAAGAATTGCGCCACCAGGCGGTGGAAGTCATTATTTGGCCTCTGTCAGAACAAACAGGCCAATCGGAAGAAACCGATGCCAATGGCTGGCCGATTGGTTTTTTTGAAGAAACCTTTGGTTCGCTGCCCGATTTGCCCGACCGGGAATGGCAGGGAGACTATGAAGAACGGGAGCCGTTGGCATGAAATATTTACTGGATACGAATGTATGCATTCGCTATATGCAAGGCCGAGTGACGGCGATTCGCGATGCCATTCATGCTAGGCGCTCGGAGTCGATGTCGATTTGTTCGGTGGTTAGAGCGGAATTGTTCTATGGCGCAATGAAGAGTCAATTTCCTAGCGAGACCCTAGACAAACAGCGACGCTTTCTCGATTGTTTTCCAACCTTGCCATTCGACGATAGATCCGCGCTGATCTTTGGCCAAATCCGCGCGGATTTGCACCGTCAAGGAATGCCGATCGGACCTTACGATTTACAAATCGCCGCGATAGCTCTGGCTAACAACCTGACATTGGTGACCCATAATACCCGCGAATTCAGCCGTATCGCAGGGCTACAGTTGACCGACTGGGAGATTTGAATGCAAGTGTTTCGCGTCATAATCAATTTGCAATCGCCATTCGCGACGCCGCTAAAAGGCGATACCTTGTTCGGGCAACTGTGCTGGGCGATTCGCAACCGGTTCGGTGAAGCAAGTTTGACCGAATTATTAACCGGTTATACCGAAAGCAGGCCGTTCGCGGTCGTATCCGATGCCTTTCCGCAAGGCTATCTACCGTTACCGAAACTACCGTTTAGCCATTACCGCCCGATCGACGGCACCGATCGAAAAGCCGTCAAAAAGCGTTGTTGGCTACCCGAAAAGGAAATCGAAAAACCGGTTTCGGAATGGTTGGGTCTTGCGAAAACGGCGGCGGATATCGCCGGCGACTTCGGTAAGCTGAGCGAAAAACATCCTCAGCCGCACAATACCATCGACCGGCGTACCAACACGACGGGAGAGGGCGGTTTCGCGCCGTACAGCATCGAACAGGAATGGTTCATTCCCGGTCTGCGTTGGCATGTCTATGTGCTATTGGATACCGAACGGTTGAGCGCGGAGGACTGTCAAGATTGCCTGACCGATATCGGTCAATTCGGCTTCGGGCGCGATGCCAGCATTGGACTTGGTAAATTCAAGCTGGAAGCATTTCAAGCCGCCGAATTACCTTCTCAAGCCGATGCCGATAGCAGTTTGACGCTGGCGCCATGCGCTCCGCAAGGCTTGGGCTTCGCGCCTGAACGCAGCTATTATCAACTCTTCACCCGGTTTGGCCGGCATGGCGATATCGCCGTCCACCAAGAAGGCAAGCCGTTCAAAAACCCGATATTATTGGCGCAAACCGCCGCGATAATGGCTGCGACGCCCCCCGCGTCCGGTTATATCGGCCAAGGCATCGGCGGCAACGGCGAGCTCTCGAAAACGCTACCCGCCACGGTACATCAAGGCTATGCTCCCGTCATAGCCGTCAATTTTCAAGCCAAGGAATGTTCATGACACATTTTTTGAATCACTACACGCTGAAATATACGCCGTTATCGCCCATTCACATTGGCACCGATGAAAGCTACGAGCCGGGCAATTATGTCATCGATGACGAAGCCGGCGCTTTATACAGTTTCGATAGCCAAGCGGCGCTGGCCGGTTTGAGCGACAGCAACAGACAACAATTATTGTCTATCGTCAACGGTAAACCCGATGACACGATGCTAACCAAGGTACAGTCTTTTTTTCATAACCATCGGGAGAAACTACTGGCCTTTGCCAAGCCGCCCGTGCCCACTGCCGGCGGAATTAAATCGCTGTATCGAAAACGCATCGGCCAAACCTCGCAACATGAAGGCCAGGGTCGGCGAGTAATCAACAAGTTGGAAATCGATCGCACCTTTTATAATCCGGTCGACGGCCTTCCGCTCTTACCGGGCAGCAGTATCAAAGGCGCCATCAGAACCGCGCTGCTGGACGATATCAATGACAACAAACCGTTGATCGACCGTAAACAAAGCAACCAAAAACTGCAAGAGTCCTTGTTTGAAGGTAAATTTCATACCGATCCGATGCGGCTTATATCGGTCGGCGATGCGGGCTGGCAAGGCAAGGCCGACAAGCCGGCGTGCCAGGTACAATTCGCCGTCAATCGCAAACGCAAGCCTGTCATAAAAAACGGAAAATTGCTGCAATCGCAAGCCGAAGCCAGCAATCTTTACCAATTATTGGAATGCGTGGCGCCGCATCATTATCAATGTTTCACTGGCAGTCTAACGCTTTTAGATACGCAATCCGTCAGTCAAGATCAGCGCAAACTACCCAAGCCACACTTGCACTGGACCGCCCAAGACATCGCCAAGGCCTGTAACGATTTTTATATGGGGTTATTCTGGAAAGAACTCAACGGCATGAAAGAAAGGGATTATCTGCAAGCCGATTGGGTTAAGCAGATTGAACAGTTAATGGATAAAGGACTGTCTCAGCGATTGCATAACGGCGAAGCTTTTTTGCTGCGTGTCGGCAGGCATAGCGGAGCCGAGGCATTAACGCTCAATAATGTCCGCAACATCAAAATCATGCAGGGCAGGGGAGAAAGGCCGAAATGGGAAAAACAACCCAAAACCTGGTGGCTGGCCGCCGATGACATCGGCAATCGAAATAATCTGCTGCCTTTCGGCTGGCTCTTGGTCGAAATCGATCCGAAAACCCCCGATAGTCAACTGCAAAACTGGCTGGAGCAAGGCAATCAAGACCTAATCGATTGGATGCGGCGACAATCTGTCAAACAAAACGAGCTCAAACAACAAGCCGAATTACGGCAACAACATGAAAAAGAGAAACAACTGGCGGAACAGCAACGTGCCGAGGAAATGCGTCTGCAGCAAGAGGCGGAGCAACAACGTCTCGCAACGTTAAGCCCGATAGACCGGGATGTCGAAGAGTTTCTAAAACCGTTTCAACAACAAGAACACGATACCCGTTTGCTGCAAGCTTTGGAATCGGGCCGTTGGCAGGGGGAAGACGCCAAACGCATTGCACAAAAAATCAAAAAGTTAATGGTCGATGCAGGCAAATGGCTTCCGGATTTCGAGGGAACGAATAAGCAAAAAGTGAAACTTAAACAACGCAGCTTGAAAGTGCTTTCCTATCTGCAGGATTGATCTTTATCCTCGTACCCACGGTCCTCCGCTCGCCGTTATACACAAGTATAAATATACCTATTGTGCAAAAAGCAGCGACCGAGCGCCAGGTTGCCGTGTCGTCCGAAAAGGCTATTGATGTATGAGCGTTAGCGACTTCGATAGTCGCGACGAAGGCGTCGCTCCCACAGCGGGCGGCGGATGCTCTGTGGGAGCGATCCCCAGATCGCGATTTCGAGGCCGAGAGTGTTAAGTGACAATAAAGGGTATCGAGGCCGCATTGGTTAAGATAGCAAAAGGATAATTTATGACTTATGTATAACGATGAGCGGACCTCCGTGGGAATGCATACCGATTTTGCTTCGGCAGCCAACGTTTGCGTTCGCAAGGAGGACCGTAGGATTCCAGACAGGGACGCTTTAGCGTCCCGAACCGCAGAGCGGTTCAGGCTGCATTCCCACGCAGAGCGTGGGAACGATGAAACTAAAAATAATCAAACCATGACCCAAATCTTAATCTGCACCGTCGGCGGCAGTCATCAGCCGATCGTAACCGCCATCAACGACCTGCGCCCCGACTTCGTTTTGTTTGTCTGCACCGATAAAGACCCCGCGACCGGGCGGCCCGGTTCCGCCGTGCAAATTACCGGTAACGGTAATTGCATTAAGGCGGAGCCCAAGGACGACAAACCCAGCCTGCCCAATATCCCGGCGCAAACCGGATTGACGCCGGAACAATACGAGGTGTGTTTGACTTTGTCCGACGACCTCGACCGTATCTACGCCGATTGCAATCGAACCTTGGATGAGCTGGTGCGGAGGTTTCCGAACGCGGCGATCATGGCCGATTACACCGGCGGTACTAAATCAATGAGCGCCGGCTTAGTCATGGCGGCGATGGAACGGCAAGACATACAACTGCAACTGGTGACCGGCAGCCGAGCCGATTTGATCAAGGTACATGACGGCTCGCAATATGCGGCCTTGGCAAATATCGAACAAATCCGTTTCGAACGACAAATCGCGCCCTATCGCCAGGCTTGGAAACGATTCGCCTACAGCGAAGCCGAGGCCGGCCTTAAAGACATCAAGGCACCGGGACATGCGTTGTTACGCAGCCGCTTCACGCGTTTTCGCGACTTGAGCCGCGCCTTTGCAGAATGGGACAACTTCAACCATCAAACCGCGCTCGATCTGCTGCAAAACTACGCGCCCGGATTGCCGAACGAACTTAGAGCCTATCTGCCGATCGCCATGCGCTTGCGCGATCAACGCCCGGAAAAACGCGAGCCGGCGCAACTGTTCGACTTGTATCTCAATGCCCGGCGCCGCGCCGCGCAAGGCCGCTACGACGATGCCGTCGCGCGGGTTTATCGCCTGATCGAATGGACCGCGCAATGGCTGTTGAAATCGCACTGCGGCATCGATACGGCCAACATCGCGAAAGCCGAAATTCCCGCCGGTATGGAGCTGACGGCCAATAGAGAAGGAATCTACCAAGCAGGTCTGTTTCAGGCTTGGCAGTTGGTCAAGGTCAAAACCCAAGGTGCGGCTGCCGAATTCATCAAAGCAGAGGAAAAAAACCTTCTCAATCAAATCAAAAGCCGCAATCAATCGATCTTGGCGCACGGCTTCGCGCCCGTTCAACAGCCGCATTGGCTGCAACTGGCGGACTGGTTGGAATCGCGCTTCCTGCCGATGCTGCTGGCAGAAAGCCGTCGAGTCGGGATAAAAGACATGCCGCCGCAACTGCCGCAAAGTTATGACTTGTAGATTGAATAGTTGAAGGCTTAATTAGAAAACTCTCCCTGTGGGTGCGATCCCTAGATCGCGATAATCGAGGTCGAGAGAGTCGAGTGACCTATTGACGGTATCGAAGTCAAAGCGCCAAGGCTTCGATCAAAGCCTTGGCTGCTGAGTATCGATGGCCTCGAAATCGCGACGAAGGCGTCGCTCCCACAAAGGTCATTGCCGCACTGTGCGAGTTTTCTCCCTGTGGGAGCGATCCCCGGATCGCGATAATCGAGGTCGAAAGAGTCGAGTGACCTATTGACGGTATCGAAGCCAAAGCGCCAAAGCTTCGATCAAAGTTGGTGGTTGCTGAGTATCGGTGGTCTCGACATCGCGACGAAGGCGTCGCTCCCACAATAAAAGCTGAGCCGATAGCGACGATTCGAGGGGTAACATTGAAAGCACAAAAAAATGCTAAACCGCACAGTAAAGATTTGCGAAAAGGCCGTTTTTCCGCGCCCAATCAAATTTATTCGGTTACCATCAATATTGAAGATCGCATTCCGGTTTTCAAAGATTTTAATGCGGCAAGAGGGCTTATTAACATCATGAGGAATGAGCAAACATTGGGGCGGGCGAATACACTTGCATTCGTGGTCATGCCGGATCATTTACATTGGTTGTTGCAATTGACCGGTCAAATGAGTCTTTCGAAGGTATTGCAAAGTGTAAAAGGCTTATCGGCCAAAAAAGTCGGCCGACCCATTTGGCAAGAAGGTTATCATGATCGCGCGGTGCGTAGAGAGGAGGACTTGCTAAGTATAGCCAGATACATCGTAGCCAATCCGTTACGCGCGGGCTTGGTTAAGAAGATAGGCGAATACCCGCATTGGGATGCGATTTGGCTATAGCGAGAATAAAGTTTACATTCAAGCGTGAAAAAGAGAGTTTCAATGTTGTGGGAGCGATCCCCAGATCGCGATCGTCGAAGTCGTAATGCTAAACATACGAACAACGGAATCGAAGTCAAAATGCCTAAGCTCCGGAAAAAAGGCGGCGAAACATTGCAGGCTTCGAATACGACAAAGACAGCTTAACGGCATCGACCTCGAAATCGCGACGAAGGCGTCGCTCCCACAGCGGGCGGCTTGGAACATCCACAGCATCCTGTGGGAGCGATCCCCAGATCGCGATCGTCGAAGTCGTAATGCTAAAGAAACGAACAACGGAATCGAAGTCAAAATGCCTAAGCTCCGGAAAAAAGGCGGCGAAACATTGCAGGCTTCGAATACGACAAAGACAGCTTAACGGCATCGACCTCGAAATCGCGACGAAGGCGTCGCTCCCACAGCGGAGCTTGGAACACCCACAGCACCTTGTGGGAGCGATCCCCAGATCGCGATTGTCGAAGTCGTAATGCTAAACATACGAACAACGGAATAGAAGTCAAAATGCCTAGCTCCGGAAAAAAGGCGGCGAATCATTGCAGGCTTCGAATACGACAAAGACCGCTTAACGGCATCGACCTCGAAATCGCGACGAAGGCGTCGCTCCCACAGCGGAGCTTGGAACACCCACAGCACCTTGTGGGAGCGACCCCCAGATCGCGATTGTCGAAGTCGTAATGCTAAACATACGAACAACGGAATCGAAGTCAAAATGCCTAGCTCCGGAAAAAAGGCGGCGAAACATTGCAGGCTTCGAAAAAGGCAAAGACAGCTTAACGGCCCCGACTCTCCCTCACCTAGCGTTAGGTGAGGGACGACGAAGGCGTCGCTCCCACAGCGGGCGGCTTGGAACATCCACAGCATCCTGTGGGAGCGATCCCCAGATCGCGATCGTCGAGGTCGTAATGCTAAAGAAACGAACAACGGAATCGAAGCCGCAACGCCAAAGCTTTGAAAAAAGGCAGCGAAACATTGCAGGCTTCGAAAAAGGCAAAGACAGCTTAACGGCCCCGACTCTCCCTCACCTAGCGTTAGGTGAGGGACGACGAAGGCGTCGCTCCCACAAACAACACCCGTATCTTTCACAATAGCGCCTCTCCCAGATGATCAATCAATGAAAAATATCGTACTCATGACGCTTGGCGCCAGTTGGGCCGTGGTTCCCGAAGTCTACGGCTTTTTGGCGCCGGACCGCTTGCCGTTGTACGTCGAACATCCCGACAGCGACTCTTTCGAACGACTTCGCCACGAATACGGCTTGCAAGCCCCGGACGAAATTTGGCTCTGCACCACGCAAGGCGAAGCCACCCAAAAAAGTCTAAGTTTATTGACTGCATGGAGCCGGCTACTGGCAAAACCCATAACATTGCGTATTTGGCAGGCCCAGTTCACCAATGAACTGGCTAATCAACTCGAATGCGAACGGATGCGCGAATTGATCGCACGCGCCTGCCTGAAGGCGCATTCCGAAGCTCGGGGCGGACAAGTCGTCTTGTCGCTGGCCGGCGGACGCAAAACGATGAGCGCCGATTTGCAATGGGCGGCGGGTTTATTCGGCTGTCAAGCATTACTGCATGTGGTCGGCAAAGATTACCAAGCCATGCCTAAAGCGTTGCAAGAAGCGGCGCCTGAATTGTTCACCCAGCCCTTCGATACGGACTGCTGTCTTGCCGTCACACCGCTTATTACCGGTAAAACCCAGCGTAGCGATTTACTGGATTTGCGAATGGACCGGACCGAAGCCATCGCCACCGAAGCCTTTCCGTTGCCGCTACCGAAGTCGGGCCTACCGCAAGTCTGGGCAGCAGATACGCTATCTTTGGCGCAAGAGCTGAAAAAACGCGAACAACACGGCAGCCGCTTGCTAGGTAATTATCTCTCGGAACTTAGCCGAAGCGAACATCACGAAAACTGGCGCAGTCTTTACCGGCTGCCGCCTAGAACGATAGAACAGCTAAGAATCAAGCCGCTCGATACAACGCATATCGATTGGCTGGATAAACTGCCGAAAGCCGATTTGCATCGGCATGTAGGCGGCTGTTTGGATCTAAAAGCCCAACGCCGAGTCGCCGAAGCAGTCTGGCAAAGCCTAACGCAACAGGAACAACAACGAGCGAAGACTCATTGCAAGCCATTGCTGCAAAGCATTCACTGGCCTTGGCATTGGCCGGAATCTTTGAAAAACCAAGGCGTTCGCAGTCATAACAGCGCGGCGCTGCTAAGGTATGCCGACGACGAGCAACTGCAAAACAACCTCTGGCGTTGTACCGAACCGCGCATCGCATTAACGAGTCGGCATCAACAAGGATTCGCCGCCTACGAACGGCCCGGCGAACTCACCGGTTCCGCGATATTGAGTCATCCCGCGGCGATCGAAACCTACGCCCAAGCCATCGTCGAGCAAGCCATGCAAGAAGGCCTCGCCTATATTGAACTGCGTGGAAGCCCACAAAAATATGGCGATGGTCTACTATTTCTGGAATGTTTTTATAGCGCCCTGAAAAAAGCACTGACAAGCTTGTCGGAAGGCAATAAACCGCAATTTCGTTTTATCGTGATCGCAGACCGGCGCGACGTTGAAGGAGACCGAGCGGCAAGACTGCAAAAAACCATTGAATTGGCGATCACGGCGCAGCATCAATGGCCCGATTTCGTGGTCGGATTGGACATGGCCGGCGACGAACAGCAAACGCAGCCCTCGGAAATCGCCGGGTTGTTTACGCCGGCATTCGAACAATGCCTGCCTATTACTATTCATGCCGGTGAAGGTCAACCGGCCGAATCGATTTGGCAAGCCGCCTATCATTTGCATGCGGACAGGATAGGTCATGGTCTGACTTTAAATGACAATCCGGCTCTGGCGCAGCGGTTTCGTAATCGTGATATCTGTTTGGAACTATGCCCAACCTCCAACCGCGAAGTGGTCGGCTTTCAAGACCCGCAATGGCCGGAAAGCGAAGACTGCAAGCCATATCCCTTGATGGCATTGTGGCGGGAAGGCTTGCCGCTGACGTTATGCACCGATAATCCCGGTATCAGTCTTACCACGCTGAGCGAGGAATATTTAACGGCGGCCAGGATGAGCCGAGGCGAATTAACCCAATGGGACGCGCTGGCGATGATCAAGCAAAGCTTCATTCATGCATTTCTACCGGGCAAGGATAAAGAAGCATTGTTAAAGCAATGCGATAGCGAGATCTTTGAAATGTTGAGTCGGCCAGGCTAAGCGTTTGTGGGAGCGATCCCCAGATCGCGATTGTCGAAGTCGTAATGCTAAACATACGAACAACGGAATAGAAGTCAAAATGCCTAGCTCCGGAAAAAAGGCGGCGAATCATTGCAGGCTTCGAATACGACAAAGACCGCTTAACGGCATCGACCTCGAAATCGCGACGAAGGCGTCGCTCCCACAGCGGAGCTTGGAACACCCACAGCACCTTGTGGGAGCGACCCCCAGATCGCGATTGTCGAAGTCGTAATGCTAAACATACGAACAACGGAATCGAAGTCAAAATGCCTAGCTCCGGAAAAAAGGCGGCGAAACATTGCAGGCTTCGAATACGACAAAGACCGCTTAACGGCATCGACCTCGAAATCGCGACGAAGGCGTCGCTCCCACAGCGGAGCTTGGAACACCCACAGCACCTTGTGGGAGCGATCCCCTGATCGCGATTGTCGAAGTCGTAATGCTAAACATACGAACAACGGAATCGAAGTCAAAATGCCTAGCTCCGGAAAAAAGGCGGCGAAACATTGCAGGCTTCGAATACGACAAAGACCGCTTAACGGCATCGACCTCGAAATCGCGACGAAGGCGCCGCTCCCACAGCGGAGCTTGGAACACCCACAGCACCTTGTGGGAGCGATCCCCAGATCGGGATCGTCGAGTTTCGGCAGCCCCTTTTGAAAAAGCAAGAATAAGCAGCGCATAAGAAAACACCATGAACATCGACACCCATCTGATCCTAATATCGGCGCAAGCCGTGCCCAACATCACGCCGATACTCGATGAACAATACCGTCCGAAGAAAGTCGTCATGCTAGTCAGCGCCGATATGCGGCAACGCGCCGATTTGTTGGAATCGGTAATCCGGAGCAGAGTCAGTCATATCAACCGTTGGTCGATCGAAAACGCCTGGGATATCGAACACATCCGCGATCAAGTGATCGAATTGCTCGATGCTTACCCGGAAAACATCGCGCTCAACGCGACCGGCGGCACCAAGCCGATGAGCATCGCCGCCTACGAGGTATTCCGTACGTTCGACAAACCGATATTCTACGTACATCCGGAGCACGACAGGATAATCTGGATGCATCCGGCGGATCAACCTGGCGGCGACCTGGCCGACCGCCTCAAACTGCCGGAGTTTCTAAAAGCTTTCGGCGCCGAAGTGACCGCCCAAGGTGATAAATACGGCGTGCCGCAGCGTTATCGAGAATTGACGCAAACTCTGATCCTAAACGCGGAAACCTACACCGAACCGTTGCGGGTGCTCAATGCCTACGCGGCAAAAGCCAAACCAGCCCTGACCGTAGTACTAGATCCGAAGCATCGAAACTACCGCCAACTCGAAAAGCTGATCGAGCTATTCCAAGACCATCGATTACTCGAATTAAAAGGCGGCCGGCTAATCTTTCCCAGCGACGAAGCACGCTTTTACATCAACGGCGGTTGGCTGGAGCAACACGTTTGGGGCATCTGCCTAAACCTGAAAAAAGCCCTAGTCTTGCAAGACGTCGGCCGAAGCATCGAGGTCGAACGCAACCACCGGAACCCGCCTATCAGAAATGAAATGGATATTGCGCTGCTCAAGGACAACCGGCTATACATCATAGAATGCAAAACCCATCACGATAAAAGCCCGGCCAACAACAAAAATACCCAGGCATTGTACAAACTCGATAGTCTCAAGGATCTATTGGGAGGGTTACAAGCCCGCGCAATGCTGGTAAGCTACAACTCGCCGAATAAATACGATCTACAAAGAGCGCACGATCTCGGTATATCCATCTGCGCGCATCGAAATTTGGCGCAATTATCACAAAGATTGACGGAGTGGATCAGATGAAAGCAATTAACTTTTCAAAAGCCGAAAATCCCGGCAACCCCCTTTGCAACCTATTGATAACAAAAGGAGAACAGAGACGAGCTATTTGAATACCAGACCTTATTAAGAAGGGATTAAGACTGGCGCATCGAATGTAAATAGCGGTTCTCCGATTTGAATACCAGACCTTATTAAGAAGGGATTAAGACTTAAGTTTATGATTTTATTATGTTTTTATCGCTTATTTGAATACCAGACCTTATTAAGAAGGGATTAAGACTAAAACTGCTAATTGTTTCTAATGTTTCGAATACATTTGAATACCAGACCTTATTAAGAAGGGATTAAGACTAAAACTGCTAATTGTTTCTAATGTTTCGAATAATTTGAATACCAGACCTTATTAAGAAGGGATTAAGACATGCGGTTATCTTCTTTAAGTCTTTTGTCCGTATTTGAATACCAGACCTTATTAAGAAGGGATTAAGACCTAAGACTGCTTAGCGGCTTGTTAAGTGAAAAGCATTTGAATACCAGACCTTATTAAGAAGGGATTAAGACACTCAATTGTTCAGTTGTAAGCGACTGAACTTTTATTTGAATACCAGACCTTATTAAGAAGGGATTAAGACCTTTCAATTTTTTCAAATATTTCATTTTTCATATTTGAATACCAGACCTTATTAAGAAGGGATTAAGACGACCGCGACCGAACACGTTATCGTTGCCGCTTAAGATTTGAATACCAGACCTTATTAAGAAGGGATTAAGACAAGCTGTTGATTCTCAAGCAATTCCGTTTGCTTGATTTGAATACCAGACCTTATTAAGAAGGGATTAAGACCTTTTAAGCGCTTGTCATTAATGTAATGCTTAAAATTTGAATACCAGACCTTATTAAGAAGGGATTAAGACGCGGTTTGATTGCGCTATTTCGATCAATTTTTTTTATTTGAATACCAGACCTTATTAAGAAGGGATTAAGACTTGCTAACTCTAAAATAATTGCGCGTGGAGACTCATTTGAATACCAGACCTTATTAAGAAGGGATTAAGACGTTATTTTTTTCTCTGATATTGAGAGCCTAGGTCGATTTGAATACCAGACCTTATTAAGAAGGGATTAAGACGGCTTTTATGGCTATATTACAATCCTTAAGTAAATTTGAATACCAGACCTTATTAAGAAGGGATTAAGACTGCATTTTTTTCAGGTGCTTTGCAACTACTCCATTTGAATACCAGACCTTATTAAGAAGGGATTAAGACCTATTTTGATTACCAACATTGACTTGGCTTGTACATTTGAATACCAGACCTTATTAAGAAGGGATTAAGACCATGTTTTTATGCTCCGATTATTGCTAGCCGTGAAATTTGAATACCAGACCTTATTAAGAAGGGATTAAGACCATGTTTTATCCTCATATTAATAATTGACCTTGCATTTGAATACCAGACCTTATTAAGAAGGGATTAAGACGTAAGCAAGTGCTAAGTTCGGCTGAACTTTAGATTTGAATACCAGACCTTATTAAGAAGGGATTAAGACTTGTTAGTTTAATCCGGGTGAATACGGAAATCGATTTGAATACCAGACCTTATTAAGAAGGGATTAAGACTTCGATTTTTTCGAATATCTCGTTAGTTTTCAATTTGAATACCAGACCTTATTAAGAAGGGATTAAGACTACTGACTCACCGCACTCATAACATCTTAAAATCATTTGAATACCAGACCTTATTAAGAAGGGATTAAGACCTGACAATACATCAATGAATCGATTTTTTGATCATTTGAATACCAGACCTTATTAAGAAGGGATTAAGACTGCTTTGTAGTCACTCATTTTTTAACCCCTTTTATTTGAATACCAGACCTTATTAAGAAGGGATTAAGACGACCGTATCGCTCAATTTCTGCTCGGCATTCCATTTGAATACCAGACCTTATTAAGAAGGGATTAAGACCGGTTCGACTCTTTTAAGCGTTTGTCCGTCAATTTGAATACCAGACCTTATTAAGAAGGGATTAAGACTCTAGTTTCTTGAACGCTTTATAGCGTTGAAGTCTATTTGAATACCAGACCTTATTAAGAAGGGATTAAGACACGATAACCGCGTATCGTATGCGGTTCGACTCATTTGAATACCAGACCTTATTAAGAAGGGATTAAGACCCGTAATTTACGACATACTTGCCGCGCCCGACTTATTTGAATACCAGACCTTATTAAGAAGGGATTAAGACCGCTTCGCATTCGCTAAACTTTTATATAATTTTATTTGAATACCAGACCTTATTAAGAAGGGATTAAGACCAAGAGCAAACGCAATTGCAGCAACCGCAGATTTGAATACCAGACCTTATTAAGAAGGGATTAAGACCCCAACTCTTAGCAATGTCGTATCGACTTGATTTGAATACCAGACCTTATTAAGAAGGGATTAAGACTTTGCTCCAATTGATTGAACACATCATCAAGAATTTGAATACCAGACCTTATTAAGAAGGGATTAAGACTGTACTTGGGCCACTAATGTAAATATCTCCTTTCTCATTTGAATACCAGACCTTATTAAGAAGGGATTAAGACCCCAATGCCTAAGCAAGGCAGCTAGCCCTGCTTGGATTTGAATACCAGACCTTATTAAGAAGGGATTAAGACCAGCAATTTTAACTATCTTCTTTCCTGCTGATTTATTTGAATACCAGACCTTATTAAGAAGGGATTAAGACCGAGGCTTTCTTTAAAGCCTTTTCGGCTTCGACTTTATTTGAATACCAGACCTTATTAAGAAGGGATTAAGACTAGTTTAAAGGCTGACTATCGCCTTTAACTGTAATTTGAATACCAGACCTTATTAAGAAGGGATTAAGACCATATTGTTAGATAGACTTAGTTGATAACCTATTTGAATACCAGACCTTATTAAGAAGGGATTAAGACGTCAATAACTTTTTGTACTTTATTAATTATCCCAATTTGAATACCAGACCTTATTAAGAAGGGATTAAGACTCTAGTTGAGAATCATTCTCATTAGTCGCTTTAGATTTGAATACCAGACCTTATTAAGAAGGGATTAAGACTTTGAAGAATCGTCAATGCCCGCTCAATGACTTGGATTTGAATACCAGACCTTATTAAGAAGGGATTAAGACCTTTATCTTGAGCGTATATAGCGCGCTCAAATTATTTGAATACCAGACCTTATTAAGAAGGGATTAAGACGATTCAAGCGGCTGAGTAAAGACCGTCTGTCTATTTGAATACCAGACCTTATTAAGAAGGGATTAAGACGTTCTAAATAAGGTGCTCATGATCTTCTCTCCGGTTTATTTGAATACCAGACCTTATTAAGAAGGCGGTTCTCGTTCCCATGCTCTGCGTCACTGCCATTAAGTTAAGCCCTCATAATAAATAAGTAATTCTTGCGTGCATGTTCTAATGTGCCTTAAAAGCTTGCCATCCGTGGCACTGGGTTCCGCCAATCCCTGGCGGAATGACGGGTTTCCCTTAACTTAATGGCAGTGACGCTCTGCGTGGGAATGCATCCCGCAACGCTCCTGCGTTGCGAATCCGGTTTAACGGAATATAGTCAGGCATCATGGCGCTATGGTTGTCTTGCCCCTGTTGCTGTAGACAGCGTTAAATTTTCATTGGAACCTCAACCGCAAGATTTAAGTCTTACAAGTGCCCTTAACAAAAGATGAGGATCACAACAATGAAAATAAAAACAGGAAGAATCCAAAACACTGTGTCGATAGCATTGGCTGCAGCATTGATTGGCATGGCGCCATTAAGTGCGGAAGCCAGAATGAATGCCGAAACAGAACATCAACCCCAATTCATTTATCAAACCAAATCGATCAATAACAACATTTACAGTTACTTGAGCAAACAAGCGGGCGCGATATCTCTGAATCCGACCCTGATCTATGTCAATAGAGCATACGGACAAGCTATTCACAGCTATGCACATGTGGGTGAAGAAACTGAGATTCCGTTGACTATAGAGTATGTGAATAAAGCTTATAATCCGGCTATTTACAGTTATGAATCCGCCGAATTGAAGCAGGAAGTCAATGTACCGCCTACCGTGGTTGTCGATTGACTTTTTTTACCTTTTAACCCCGCGCTCCGCATCGTTGACGAAACGGCGGAGCGTTTTATTTTTCGTTAGCGTTCAGTGAGATCAATGCTTTTAGGCGTGCGGGTGCTTAGCGATTTTATAGTGTTCGCACATCAAATTTCGGTTTTTTAAAACCCTCACCCCAGCCCTCTCCCACAGTGGGCGAGGGAGTCGAATGCCGAAATTTCATGTGCGATAGGTATAATTAAATGTGTACTCGTAACGCTGGATCGTTGCGGGATGCATTCCAACGCAGAGCGTTGGAACGATAATCGCACGGTGGGAGCGATCCCCAGATCGCGATTCTCGAGGTCGATAACGCCAAAAAACGAATAGCGGGATCGAAGTCGCAACGCCTAAGCACAGAAATCAAGTCGGTTAAACGTTGTAGGCTTCGAAAAAGGGAACAGCTGTTTAGCGGCAGCGGCTTTCCCTCACCTAGCGTTCAATGCCATTAAGTTAAGATCCTTGGAGTTTACTCCCCTCTTTGAAAAAGAGTGTCTGGGGGAGATTTTTCCTCGTTCCCATCGCTCTAGCGTGGGAACGCATACCGATCTGGTTTAGACAGCCAAGGTACGGATTCCCACGGAGGACCGTGGGAACCAGAAAAGGCTTAACTTAATGGCAGTGTCACCTAGCGTTAGGTAAGGGACGGCGAAGGCGTCGCTCCCACGGAGAGTCTAGACTTTTCGAGCATTGGTACGTCCGTAATTAGGTGTTCCAGGCTAAAGCGTTTTAGTGCGGGAACTCGCGTCGCCCCTTGCAAATCCATTCACTATTCACCACCAACCCGGCAAGCTTGCCAACCCCCTCACGCTCCGCAATTAACCGTTATGCTGTTTAACCATGACAAAACGGCAACTTTATCTCGCGGCTTACGATATTTCCTGCAACAAGCGTTTGCGCAAGGCTTTGTATGTGCTGCGCGCTTATGCGTCCGGCGGACAAAAATCGGTGTTCGAATGTTTTTTGACGCCGGCGGAAAAGCGCGCGCTGTTGGATGAAGTGGCCGGGGTTATCGATCCTGTGGAAGACCGTTTTATTTTGCTGAAGTTGGCCGGGCCGAAGTCGATTCGGACGCTCGGCAAGGCGGTGTTGCCTCAGGACGGTTCGTTTTTTTATGTGGGGTAAACGATGAGCAGTTTGTATTTGGATAGAAAGGAATTGGCGGTCAAGCTCGACGGCCAGGCTTTGGCGCTTTATGAATCCGGTCAAAAGAAAGGGACGGTTCCGTTGCATCTTTTGGATCGGGTAATCGTGAGAGGCAATATTCAATTGGAAAGCCGGGTGTTGGGCGCGTTGACGCAGCGCAATATCGGTTTTCTGGTGTTGTCGGGGCGATCCACCGAAGCGACCGCGATGCTTTCGGGTAAGCCGCATGGCGATGCGCTCAGAAGGTTAGGGCAGTACCGGATGAGTTTGAGCGACGAGGCACGGCGTCCGCTGGCGAAGTGGTTGGTTTTAGCCAAGTTGCGAGGGCAGCAGCGTTTATTGCAGGATGCCTTGGCCGCGCGTCCCGATTTAAGAAAGCCTTTGACGGGCGCGCTGAATACTTTGCAAGGTATCGGCGGGACGTTACGCGGCGATGCGTTTAGCGTTTCATTGTCGGAATTGCGAGGTTATGAAGGTAGCGCGGCGGCGGCTTGTTTCGGCGCTTACCGGCATTTGTTCGCCGACTCGCTCAATTTTGCCGGGCGCAAGAAGCGTCCGCCGCCGGACCCGGTCAATGCGTGTTTGTCCTTGGGTTATACGCTGCTGCATTACGATGCGGTCAGGGCTTGTCATTGGACCGGTTTGGACCCGATGCTGGGTTTTTATCACGATGTGAGTTTCGGTCGGGAATCTTTGGCCTGCGATTTGATGGAGCCGTTGCGGCCATTGATGGATAAATGGGTTTGGCATTTGTTTCGCGAACGGCGTTTGCGAGCCGAACATTTCAGCGAGGATAAGGGCAGGTGTTTGTTGAATAAGGAAGGCCGGCAACGTTTTTACGGATTTTACGAAAGCCAAGTCGGCAGCGCACGGCGTTTGCTGCGCCGTTACGGTTATGCCTTGGCCGATAGGTTGCGGACAGAGGCGGAGGGTTAATAATGCGGCCCTTATATATCGAAGGTAAGCCCGGTTGCCGTGTGGTTTTGGACGAACCGGCGCTTAGGATTTCGGTGCCGGACAAGGCCGACCGCTTATTTCCGTTAGCCCGAATTTCGCGAGTGGTGTGTTCCGGCTCGGTCGAGTGGACGATGGGCGCATTGTTGGCTTGCGCCGATGCCGGTATCGTCGTGTTGATCTTGTCGAAGACCGGCGAGGTCAGGGCGCGTTGGTTGGGCGTCAGCCGGGATAGGCAATTGTTTGCGCAGCGTTTGCTCGATTTATTGTCAAGGCCGGATGGCATGCAGCGTTATGAAACTTGGCGGGTTGCCATGCAAAAGATGGCGGCTCGCAGTTTTGCCCGGCGTGCGGGATTGCATGATTGGCAGGTGATACCGGTTGCGGATTTGCTGAGCGGTTTGCGTTTGAATTTATTGAACGACTGGCCCAATGCAGTGAATCGGGTCGAGTCGTTGCTGTATGGCGAAATGACATTGTTGTTGCTGGAGCAGGGATTGGATTTACAGGATGAAAGTGTTCAGGCCAATCGCTTGGATTTAGCCGCCGATTTCAGCCGCTTGTTGCTGTGGGATTTTTATTTGCCGCTGTTGGATTTAAAATCGCGCCGGTTAAAAGCGCCGGAGGAACGCGAGATTGCCCAGTTGTATCAGCACCGTTCCGATCGGGTCGGCATATTGTTTCGGGGCACGGTCAATAAGTTGCATCGGTTTTTGATGGGGGCTTCGTAATGGCGGACAGTTCGGCGGGTTTGTATTTGATTTCTTATGATATTGCCGATCCCAAGCGCTTGTCGAAAACCCATCGTGTGTTGAAAAAGCAGGGCTTGCCGGTGCAGTATTCGGTGTTTATCGTTGTGATGAAGCGGCCTCGTTTGTTACGCTTATTGCAGGCTCTTGGGCATTTGATCGATGAACGGGAGGATGATATTCGTTGTTATCGTCTACCGGAATACGGCGAAATCAAAACCTTGGGTGTGCAGTTGTTTCCGGAAGATGTGTTGTTGTTTACCGGCGGCGTGAATAGGATTTTGAGTTGATCCGGTAAAAGTCTATCGATGTTGGGCTGAAATTTGACTGGCTTGTTATTTTGATTATCGCGGCCTCAATGTCGTTTTTTGTTTCCCATCGATTTACGGCTCCGAAATCGCGACGAAGGCGTCGCTCCCACAGTGACTAAACAATGCCGAGAAAAAAGCCGCATTGTGGGAGCGATCCCCAGATCGCGATTATCGAAGCCGACAATGCCGAAAAAACGAACAACGTAGTCGAAGCCGCAAGGCCCAAGCACCGAGAAAAAAGCGGTTAAACGCCGAAGACTTCGAAAATTACAAAGAGAGCTTAACGGCACTAGCCTCGACATCGCGACGAAGGCGTCGCTCCCACATCTCTAGCACTCAAGCCACGATAGCCTTGCTGGATAAAAAGGCAATCCATCGCCCATTTGCTTTTTTTTACCCGGCAGGTCGTCCGCGCTTGTGTATAACGACAGGTCCGCTATACTTTCGTGTTTTTGGAAATTAGTCATTATGTCCCAATACCCTGAGAAAACCTGTTCTATCGATCGTTTGATTCGTCATCCGAAGCTCATTGAGGCCGCCAAGTCCGGTGTAAAAACTCAACAACGCCGAGACGGCGTTTATGCTTGGCCGGGCGAGGAGTTTGAGTTGGACGGCACGGCCTTCGTCGTAACCGATTTGCAACGCGAGCGTTTAGGCGATATGACCGACGCGCACGCCAAGGCGGAAGGTTATCCGAATTTGGAAAGCTATCGCGCGCTGATTCTATCGATGCATCCGGGCATGACCTGGGAGCCGGAGCATTTGGTTTGGGTGCATGGTTTCAAGATCAAGCAGGATGATTAGTCCGCGATGCAGTGGTTCGTGTATATGATTCTGTGTAGCGACGAATCGCTTTATACCGGTATTACCAATGATATTGAACGGCGTTTGCGGGAGCATTCGGAAGGCAGGCTGGGCGCCAAATATTTTCGCGGTCGGGAACCTTCTCGTCTGGTTTATTTGGAAGGCGGGCACGACCGCAGTTCCGCAACGAAACGCGAGATCGCGATCAAGCGATTGAAACGCGTGCATAAACTGCTTTTGTTGCATTCGGACGTTAATCAGTTAACCGATTAACGTAGGATTCGACTCTACTCCCTTTTGATCGAAAAACCGTCTAAGAATAAAAGGTATGGGATGTGTCTATCGAGGACCGCCGTGAACCCATCCATGGGGGCTTGACGGCAGCAATCCCTGCTGCCGACATCCTCGCTAGCCACACCCCATACCTTCATAAAGTTAGCCATTTTTTGACTATAAAGGGAGTATTGTTACGGCTTTTTTACGGTATAATTTACGACATTTTTTAACTCAAGGTATTTAAAGGCGATATGTCCGATATTAATAAAGTGGTTTTGGCTTATTCCGGCGGTTTGGATACGTCGGTCATTTTGAAATGGTTGCAGGATGTGTATTCTTGCGAAGTGGTCACATTTACCGCCGATATCGGCCAGGGCGAAGAGGTCGAGCCGGCGCGAGCAAAAGCTCAGGCCATGGGCATCAAGGAAATTTATATCGACGATCTGCGCGAGGAGTTCGCGCGCGATTTCGTGTTTCCGATGTTCCGCGCCAATACGATTTACGAAGGCGAATATTTGCTCGGTACGTCGATTGCCCGTCCGTTGATTGCGAAACGTTTGATCGAAATCGCTAATGAAACCGGCGCAGAGGCGATTTCTCACGGTGCGACCGGCAAAGGCAACGATCAGGTTCGTTTCGAGTTGGGCGCTTATGCGTTGCGTCCCGATATTCATATTATTGCGCCGTGGCGCGAGTGGGATTTGACCTCGCGCGAAAAATTGCTTAGCTATGCCGAGCAGCACGGTATTCCGGTCGAAATGAAACGCGGCAAGGCCTCGCCTTATTCGATGGATGCCAATTTACTGCATATTTCTTATGAGGGCGGCATTCTCGAAGATCCTTGGGCGGAACCCGAGGAGTCGATGTGGCGTTGGTCGGTTTCGCCGGAAGCGGCGCCCGATGAGCCGACTTATATCGAATTGACTTATCGAGGCGGCGATATCGTCGCGATCGACGGCGCGCCTCATTCGCCCGCCGAAGTGTTGGAGAAATTGAATAAAGTCGCGGGCGCCAATGGCGTCGGTCGTCTCGATATCGTCGAGAACCGTTATGTCGGTATGAAGTCGCGCGGCTGTTATGAAACGCCTGCGGGTACGATCATGCTCAAAGCGCATCGAGCAATCGAGTCTTTGACGCTCGATAGAGAAGTCGCGCATTTGAAGGACGAGTTGATGCCGCGTTACGCCAGTTTGATTTATAACGGTTACTGGTGGAGTCCTGAGCGGAAGATGTTGCAAGAAATGATCGATGCCTCGCAGGTCAATGTCAACGGTACCGTTAGAATCAAACTCTATAAAGGTAATGTCATTGTGGCCGGCCGTTCTTCCGATACCGATAGTTTGTTTGACGAGTCGATTGCGACTTTCGAGGACGATGCGGGCGCCTACAATCAAAAGGATGCCGAAGGCTTTATCAAATTGAATGCATTGAGAATGCGTATTGCAGCAAAAAAAGGGCGCTAAACCGATAAGGGGTCGTGTTGCTGCTTGGCTGTCTGACGATCCCGATAAAAAGAAGGACAATTTCATTTAAACTTGTATAATTGCCAGGTTAATTTTTTATCTCAAACCGCTGAGTGTTAGGCATTATTACGCGGTTATCGGATAAAAGCGATTTATGCGGGTCAATTTTGTCAATAATAAAAAATTTCGGTGGGGAAGCTGTCAGCTAAGGAATTTCCGTATCGAGAGGAAGAAATAATGAGCGAAAAGCTAAATTCGAACTCTGGTAATGGACGGGACAGTGGTTTGATCGTTGTGGAAAGAATTCCGTCGCATCAGAGTCTGGTGAAGGTGAACCGGGTTTTGATCTATGCGGTATTTTTTTTAACAACTATGGTGTTTCTGATGGGTTTTTTTCTTATGCCTTCTCAGGACACTATCAACCATTTAAAGGCCGTTCAAATGGAGCAGGCTTTTAAAACTAAGAATCCTGCCATGTCCGCTGAAATCGATATTCTCAAGGCGCAGTTGATCGGTTTGATTAGCGGTTCGATAGAAAGTAAATTGACAACGCTCGAGCAAAGCGTGAAATTAGGTAGCGTCAATTATTCTTTGGGGACGATTGCGGATCTTAAGAACGATGTCAAGATGCTGCGCTCTTATTCCGACGCGGCTAAACCCAACCCTTCTGAAGCCAATAACGAACAATTGTTGGCTGAAATGTCGCATTTAAAGAATCTGATCTATTTGACTTTAGGTTCCTGCGGGCTGATGCTCGCGGCAATTGCAGGCGTTTGGTTTAGAACGCGCAGAAGGCTGGTACACCAAAATAACCGTCGCGGTTTTTTAGGTAAGCATTAATCCTAATGTTCCATCATTCCTACGCTCTGCGTGGGAATGCATCCCTGGACGATCTGCGTCCCCAGTGATCGATAAAACTAGCAAGAGCTAATTCCCCCCTCTAGCGCCAACTTAGTGTTTATCCCATTTCTGGTTCCCACGGTCCTCCGTGGGAATCCATACCTTGGCTACCGAGGCAAGATCGGTATGCGTTCCCACGCTGGAGCGATGGGAACGAGGACATGTCTTGAACTTCCCTGGTTCCCACGGTCCTCCATGGGAACCCATACCTTGGCTGCCGAGGCAAGATCGGTATGCATTCCCACGCTGGAGCGATGGGAACGAGCGGCATACTCTTTCCCTGGTTCCCACGGTCCTCCGTGGGAATCCATACCTTGGCTACCGAGGCAAGATCGGTATGCGTTCCCACGCTGGAGCGATGGGAACGAGCGGTATACTCTTTCCCTGGTTTTCTGGTTCCCACGGTCCTCCGTGGGAATCCATACCTTGGCTGCCGTGGCAAAATCGGTATGCATTCCCATGCAGGAACTGTGGGAATAGTGGCATACTCTCCCCGGTTCCCACGGTCCTGCGTGGCAACGAGGGCAACGTGTCGAATCCAATGTATAAAAAAAAGCCGCTAACGGGTAATCGTTAGCGGCTTTTTTTAAGCCAATCGGTCAAACGTTTAAGTTTGACCGACGATTATTGTTATTTATTTGCTCAGGTATTCGTATACAGAATCGATTGCTTCTTCTTCGCTCATGCCTGATTTTTTGACAGGGCCCAATTTCATGATTTGATCGACTGCTTTCGGCATGCCGCCTTTGCCTTCTTTCAATACAGTGCCGAATTTTGCACGGTCCAAGGCTCCGCTTTTGATCAGCTCACGTAATTGCGGATTTGATGAAATATCGTGGCAAGCACCGCAGCCGCGACCGAATGCGCGATCATAGATTTTTTTGCCGACTTTTACGTCACCGGCTGCGAATGCTTGACTGCTCAAAGCCAGAGCTGCGAAACCTGCTGCTGCGATTAAGGATTTTTTCATTTTTGACCTCTCTTGGTGATTAAAAAAGAACCATAACCCGGTTACGGTTCGATTAAAAGTTAAAGCCGCAAAGAATAGGGGATTTAACGTAAAAATTCAAATACAATTTGTTTGTTTTATTAGGATTATTTCCTGAAATGCTTCGCTTGAGTTTCGAATACGTGCGGTCGCATTTCTATAATTTTTCGGTGTATCTGAATGATGTATTTGTAGGCTGTTGTTTTGTAACGACGTATGAATGCACAAAGCTAGATACCGAAATCAAGCTCGATCTCCGAAAATGGATTGAATACGGGTAATCGTAAATCATAGGTTTGAGCCTCGTAAAAAGTTGACTGGTTCTCTATGAGTTTATTAAACAAAACGCGTTATTCAAAAAGTTCCGGTACTTCCTTGTTCCGGTTAGCCATTGCCTTCGGCTGGAGGATAATAGTATGGTTTTGAAACAAAGAACGGTTATTGTCCAATTCATGCTAAAGATTTAAGTCAGCAGAGCTGGTTCTTAGGCATTTCAATTGAAAAATATCGCTTTGTTGAGGTGTATTATTGTTATTGCGGCTGAATATAAACTGAACCGGAATCATTATTTACAGGGAGAAGTGTTTCCGGTGGTGGGATGTTTTACTCCTCGTTCCCACCGCTCCAGGGTGGGAATGCATACCGGTCTTGCCTCGGCAGCCATGGTATGGGTTCCCACGGAGGACAGTGGGAACCAGGGGGAGATTTACTCCTCGTTCCCACCGCTCCTGCGTGGGAATGCATGCCGGTCTTGCCTCGGCAGCCAAGGTATGGGTTCCCACGGAAGACCGTGGGAACCAGGGACGTGTGGGGTGTTTTTGCTCCTCGTTCCCACCGCTCCAGCGTGGGAATGCATACCGGTCTTGCCTCGGCAGCCAAAGTATGGGTTCCCACGGAGGACCGTGGGAGCCAGGGAGAGAGTATGTCACTCGTTCCCACCGCTCCAGCGTGGGAATGCATGCTGGTCTTGCCTCGGCAGCCAAGGTATGGGTTCCCACGGAGGACCGTGGGAACCAGGGAAGTGTGGGGTGTTTTTGCTCCTCGTTCCCACCGCTCCAGGGTGGGAATGCATACCGGTCTTGCCTCGGCAGCCAAGGTATGGGTTCCCACGGAGGACCGTGGGAACCAGGGAAGTGTGGGGTGTTTTTGCTCCTCGTTCCCACCGCTCCTGCGTAGGAATGCATACCGATCTTGCCTCGGCAGCCAAGGTATGGGTTCCCACGGAGGACCGTGGGAACCAGGGAAGTGTGGGGTGTTTTTGCTCCTCGTTCCCACCGCTCCTGCGTGGGAATGCATGCCGGTCTTGCCTCGGCAGCCAAGGTATGGGTTCCCACGGAGGACCGTGGGAACCAGGGAAGTGAGGGGTGTTTTTGCTCCTCGTTCCCACCGCTCCTGCGTGGGAATGCATGCCGGTCTTGCCTCGGCAGCCAAGGTATGGGTTCCCATGGAGGACCGTGGGAACCAGGGAAGTGTGGGGTGTTTTTGCTCCTCGTTCCCTCCGCTCCTGCGTGGGAATGCATGCCGGTCTTGCCTCGGCAGCCAAGGTATGGGTTCCCACGGAGGACCGTGGGAACCAGGGAAGTGTGGGGTGTTTTTGCTCCTCGTTCCCACCGCTCCAGGGTGGGAATGCATGCCTGTCTTGCCTCGGCAGCCAAGGTATGGGTTCCCACGGAGGATCGTGGGAACTCGGGCAAAATGATGAAATCTGGATTGCGAAGACTATATTAACGCGAACACTGCCTTATTTTTTCCAGCGTTGAAGGTAGCCGTTGGCGGCGATGCTCCATAGTTTCGATTCATTATCGGTAAAGCTTAGAGACAATATGGTTGCGGCCGAAGGGCGCCAGGCGTCTTCTTTTTTTGGGCGCCAATGTTTTTCAAGTTTGCCGGTACTGACTCGCCAAAGATCGATGCGTTGCGAGGTGCGGCCGGTAACTACGTATTTACTGTCGCGGGAGAAGCGCGCGGCGGATAAAGTTAGCAGTTTGGGACCTAGGTCTTTATAAACTTTGCCGGTTGATGTTTTCCAAATATGAACTTGACTCAAGGCCGCATTGGTCAATGCATATTGTCCGTCATCGCTTAATGCTACAGTCGCCAATTTATTGTGATGCGGCCAACTGTATTTGAGTGTACCGCTGGTCAAGTCCCATAATTTTGCAGTGTTGTCTTCCGACCCGGTTAATGCATAGTGTCCGATTCGGTCTAGTGCGGTAGTCAAAACGGCTTTGTCGTGAGGGAAGGCGTAAAACGTCCGGCCTTGATTCAATGCAAAATAGACGGCTTTATCCGGTAATCCGATCAAGGCATGGAGGCCGTCATGGGATAAGCTGACCGAAGCGATTCCGGGTAGGCTCCAAACATTCAGCAGCGCGCCGTCGGCGATTCGCCACCAGGCAATCGAGTCGCGCTGCGCGGTGACGGCGTAGCGTTCGTTTCCCGAAATCGCGGCATGGACGATGCCGCTTTCATCTTCAAGGTGCTTCCAGCTATGCAATAGCCCCTTGGGTTTTAATTGCCATAGTTCGGCCGGTCCCGAGGTTCTTCCTATTAACGCATAATGATCGGTCAGAGCGGCGGAAAAAATACCGTCATTAGCCAATACGACGGTTTTGTCGGCTTTCGGCGTTCGGTCGCACCCGGTCGATAATGCGACAAACCAGAGTGCCAGAATAACCCGGATCATCATGACGGCGTTCTCATAAGACGGTTGCGGCTTGATTGCCGCTAAACCATTGAAGTTTTTCGTGCAAAGAGACGACAGTACCGATAACGATTAATGTTGGCGGCGTGATATCTTGTTTTGCGGCAATTTCGGGCAGGGTAATCAACGTACCGGTAAACACGCGTTGCCGATCGGTTGTGCCTTGCTGAATCAATGCGGACGGTAAGTTTTCGCTGGCTCCGTGTTCGATCAGCGAGCGGCAAATAATCGGTAGGCCGACCAAGCCCATGTAAATGACGAGCGTTTGATTCGGTTTTGCGAGTTGCTGCCAGTTAAGGTTAATGGTGTCGTCTTTCAAGTGGCCGGTGACAAAGGTAACGGATTGCGCATGATCCCGGTGAGTTAAAGGAATGCCGGAATAGGATGCGCAACCCGAAGCGGCGGTAATACCGGGGACGACTTGGAAATGAATGCCTTGTTCCATTAGGGTTTCGATTTCCTCGCCGCCGCGCCCGAAAATGAAGGGGTCGCCGCCCTTTACCCGTGCCACGCGTTTGCCTTGTTTGGCTAAATCGGCCAGCAATTCATTGATCCGGTCTTGCGGCAGGCTGTGCTCGCTACGTTGTTTGCCGACATAAATTTTGGTGCTGTCGCGGCGCGCTAGATCCAATATGGCCGGTGCGACCAGGCGGTCGTAAACGACGACATCCGCTTGTTGCATTAAGCGCAAGGCTTTAAATGTGAGTAAGTCAGGGTCGCCGGGGCCGGCGCCTATTAAATAGACTTCGCCTTGGGGCTTGGCGCTTTGATGTTCGTGCAAGGATTTTTGCAGTTGTCGTTCGGCTTCTTCGTCCTTACCGGCGAACACGAGTTCCGCCACCGCTCCTTGAAAGGTGTTTTCCCAGAAAATTTTACGCTGAGCAGGAGAGTCGATTCGTTGTTTTACCAACGGTCTGAACTTCTCGGCGAGTTGCGCCAAACGGCCGTATCCTGACGGAATCAAGGTTTCGATTTTCGCGCGCAGAAGTCGGGCTAGAACCGGCGCGGCGCCGCCTGACGATACGGCTGCGATTAACGGCGAACGGTCGATAATGGCCGGAAAAATAAATGAGCAAAGCTGCGGACTATCCACGACATTGACCGGTATGCTGCGTTCGTGTGCGGATTTTGAAACCTGTTGGTTGGTTTCGAGCCGGTTAGTTGCCGACACAACCAAAATGAAGTTTTCAAGGTCTTCGGGTTGAAAAGATTTTTGTTTGATCGTCAATCGGCAGCGTTCAACCATTGCGGCGACCGTTTCGCCGATGTCTTCGGCGATGACGGTAATTTCGGCTTCGGCTCTAGCGAGCAGATCGATTTTACGGGCCGCAATTTCTCCGGCCCCGACGACCAGGCAGGGTTGGCCGGTCAATTTGAAAAAAATCGGAAAATAGTCCATTGGGTTTGGCGATTCGCGTATGGGTTCGAGAGTGATATTATAGCGACTCCTCAGACTGTACTGAAAAATAAAAGCGAATCATGATTGAATACGATATTGAAGTCGATGCCTCCGGCTTAAATTGTCCATTGCCCTTGTTGCGTTTAAAAAAGGCACTGCAGCAAATGACGAGCGGCCATGTGGTCAAGGTCATCGCGACCGACCCTGCCGCGCATTTGGATATTGGGGTTTATTCCGATCAAACCGGACACCGGATTCTCGATTATTTAAAAGAAGAAAATAAGCAGATTTTTTATATCAAGAAGAAATAAGTGAAAGGAGAAAGGGGAAAGGGGAAAGGGGAAAGGGGAAAGGGGAAAGGGGAAAGGGGAAAGGGGAAAGGGGAAAGGGGAAAGGGGAAAGGGGAAAGGGGAAAGGGGAAATTAGGGCTTGACAAGTGGTTAAAATATCGCACTATTCACTATTTCACGAGTACTCTTTCAACAATTCCCACATCTTGTCCTTGTCAACTGGTGCGCTAAACAAATACCCCTGAATGACATTGCAACCTTTTTGCTTGAGAAAACGGCTTTGTATTTCGGTTTCGACACCCTCGGCTACTAGATTCAAGCCTAGATTTTTTGCCAGATCGATGACCGCGCAAGGGATAGCGGTCAGATGCGGATTATTAAAGCTCGATTCGTCGGATATTTCCATGATGAACGAACGATCGATCTTGAGCTCGTCTATCGGCAGTTCTCGTAAATAGCTGAGACTTGAATAACCGGTACCGAAATCATCTATCGATATCGAGAAACGCAAGTCCTTGAGTTCTTGCAATTGCCGCACGGTTTTTTGCTGCCCGCTCATGACTACGCCTTCGGTCAATTCGATTTGCAGCAATGACGGATCCAAACGGTGATTGATCGTCGATTTCAATAATGCCTTCTTGATGTTGCCGCGATGAAATTGTATCGGCGAAATATTGACCGCGATCGGCACCAAATTGATACCTGTAGCCTTCCATGCGGCTAATGTTTGACAGACCTGCTCGATCACCCAGCACCCGATATCGACGATATAGCCGGTCTCTTCGGCGATTGGAATAAATTCGGCGGGCGTTATGTCTTCGAGAGTCGGACTGCGCCATCTCAGCAATGCCTCGGCACCGACAATCAGGCCGCTATCAAGCGCGAATTTTGGCTGATAGTGAATATGAAACTCTTTCAACTTCAATGCTCGATGTAAGCCATGTTGTATCAGCATGTACCTTTCGGTTTGGCTTTCGAGCGCTTGATTAAAAAACTGGTAATTGTTGCGGCCTTTATTCTTGGCCAGATACATCGCGCTATCGGCATGCTTCAGAAGGGCTTCGGTATTGTCGCCGTCGTCCGGAAACAAGCTAATCCCCATGCTGAAACTGATGCGTAATTCCTGTTCGGCTAAACGATAGGTTTTTTTGACCGCGTGGAAAATTTTATCGGCTAGTCTTGCCGCGGCTTCCCTGGAGTTGATTCGCGGCAACAGTATCGCGAACTCATCACCTCCCAAGCGGCTGAGCGTGTCGGATTCACGTATTGACGACAGCACCGATTGCGCGAAATCTTTGACCAACTCATCGCCAATGCCATGCCCTAGGGTATCGTTGATTGTTTTAAAATTATCGATATCCAGACAAATGACCGCCAATTGGCTGCGATCTCTTTGCGCCTGTAATATCGCGGTATTCAATCGATCCAGCATCAATACGCGATTAGGTAAACCGGTCAATGGGTCGTGATGAGCCAAATAGCGGATTTTATCTTCCGCGACGGCTCGTTGCGTAATATCCGAAAATACCGAGGCATAATGCGTCAGATTACCGTCTTCGTCCCGTATCGCGTTGATCGTGATCCATTCGAGAAACAATTCGCCATTTTTACGCCGGTTCCATATTTCACCGGACCATCGATCGGTGGCATGCAATGACTCCCACATCTGCCTGTAAAACTCGGAGTCATGTTTGCCTGAACTGAGAATTCTAGGATTACAGCCTTCGACTTCGGCGAACGTATAGCCGGTAATCGCGGTAAAAGCCGGGTTGATCGCAATGATGTTTCGGTTGTGATCGGTGATTGATATCGCCAACGGCGAAGCCATGAAAACCGATGCCGATAACTTCAAACTGTTGATGTATTTCAGGTGTTTGATGCATTGAAGAATCGTACTGACCAATTTATCCCCAGTCACCGGCTTGGCGAGAAATTTATTGATCTCCAGATCAAGCATCGCTTCCACTTGTGCGACACGACCAGGTCCCGGTTCAATGCCGCTAATAAGGATGATAGGCACGTTGGGGTCGCATACGCGAATATGTTCGACCAACTGCAAACCATTCATCTCGGGCAAGACAATATCGCAAATCACCAAATTGGGACGGTATTTTTTGTATAATCGCAGGCCCGTTTCGGCACTTTCAGCAGTGTATAAGACGCCGACACGGCGCTGCAAAAATTTCGATAAGCAGGCTAGTGAATCGGGATCGTCTTCGACATAGAGAACCGATATCCATTTGAGCGGTGATAAATCGTCCGTCTGATCGTCTTTTTGTCGAGGGAGGTGTAATATGGAGTCATTAACTTTGTTGTCTTGTTGATCTACTAACTCCGAGTCATACGCAATCTCGAGTAGCGTGATGTCATCAAAATGTCGCGTTTTCGGGAAGCTTTTCAAATATCGGTCGATTCGATTCAAAAAGCTGCCATGACCGCTCTCGGCTATCCGTTCAATGAGTGCCTCAAGACCTTGCTTTTGAGTTTGATGCTCCAATAATTCGGTCAAACCATCGCTGAATATATACAGCTTCGCTGCGGTATCGCAATGAAACCCTTGTACTTCAGGTAGAAAGTCGTCGCCTCCCACGATTCCCCACGCCAGATGATTAGATGGAAAAGTATGAATGATCCGTCCATTACCGTCAGTCAGTAAAACCGACGGATTGCCGCAATTGATTACCTCGATCAGGCATCGGCGCGGATCGAGTTTGATCAGTGTTGCGACCAAAAAATGTCCCGATAGATGCTGATCGTACAAGGCTTGATTCAATTCGTCGGCGATTCGACTCAAGCTGAATCCCCGGCCAGCCAATTCTCGAAATTGCCTGGGAATGTTGAGCGCCGGTAAAATCGCCGACAAGCCATGTCCCATACCGTCGGCAAGCAATACATACAGCTCGGTCTCGGTATGCTCGATTGTGTAAAAGTCGCCGCTAATTTTATCCCTGGGCCGGGTTATTGCGTGTACGGCAATATTTCGATCATTGCCTATCATTTGAGAGACATAACCTTGCAGTCGTTCCGTTTCTTCTTGCTGCAGTTCGATTGTCGTATGCAATTGATTCAACGTTTCGTTAAAGCTATGCTTTTTATGAAGTTTATCCAGCGCTGTTCGAAATGCGGAGTTCAACGAATCGGCATTAACCGGTTTGATGATGTATTGAATCGTTTCCAAATCGATCGCTCTCTGCAGTAGCCCCGTATCGCTGTGAGCCGTTAAAAAAAGCATCGTCGCATCGGCATCGAGCTTTCTGATCGTTTGGCACATCGCGATGCCGTCCATGACCGGCATACGGATATCGGAAACCACAATATCCGGTCGATGGGACTTAAATAAGCGTAAACCTTCTTGCCCGTTTTCGGCTTCGAAAACCGTTGCGCCTCGCCTTCCCAAATAATTGGCCAATACATTGCGAGGCTCGTGTTCATCCTCGACACATAAGATCGATACGTTGTTCAACGATAATGCCGGTTTACTCAAGGGTTGTTGGGTTCTGTCCATCTGAATAGCTCCATATTGGGATGTTTGGGTAAAAACAGGCTAAACCTAGCGCCTAGGTCGGTATTTTCAACAAGAACCCTACCATGCATCGACTGCTCGACCGTCAACTTGGTAATGTAGAGCCCCAAGCCGCTTCCTTGGGGTTTAGTCGTAAAGTAAGGATCGAATAATTTCGGCCAATCGTGCTCGGCGATACCGCCGCCGTTGTCCTCGACGCGTATGATGCACCAATCGTCATCAGTATCGATTTCAACATGGATAAGCCCCTGAACCATTTGCTTTTTGACTATTTGATCCTTGGCATTGTTGATCAGGCACAAAATGGCTTGAGATAATTCACCGGCATGAATATATCCGGTGATACCGGGGATTTTCTCTGTCACATGCAATTGAATATGGCTAAGGGTCAATGTCGCCTCGAGCAAACCAAGGGTTTCGGTGACGACTTGTGAAATTTCTGTTTTCTCGAGTGTCTTGTCGTTTTTAAAAAAATTGCGGAAATCGTCGATGGTCGAAGACATCTTAGATAACAACTCGTTCGATCGGTCAATAGAATGCCTGATAGTTTCGGTCGTCGCTTCGCCATGCGCGAAAGCATCTTCAAGATCCATTAGGATGATGGCCAGGGC
Source organism: Methylotuvimicrobium sp. KM2 (assembly GCF_038051925.1). Lineage (NCBI taxonomy): Bacteria > Pseudomonadati > Pseudomonadota > Gammaproteobacteria > Methylococcales > Methylococcaceae > Methylotuvimicrobium > Methylotuvimicrobium sp. KM2. The sequence goes on from NZ_CP150634.1 coordinate 1,616,648, forward strand.
ATTCAACGGTTGGCGCCATTGGTGAGCTATATTGCCAATCATTTCGCCCAGCGCCGCCATCCTATTTTGTTGTTGCAGCAACAGATCTTTTTTTCGATTAGCGAAAACCTCTTTCCGGACACGCCGGTCCAATTCGGAATTGAGTGAGCGCAATTGTTCCTCGGCCCGTTTTTGCAAACTCAGGTCATGGACGACGCCAACGATCTTTTGCAGCGCATGATTGGCATCCAGGATTGGCGTCATGCTGACTGCCATCCATTTCCATTGGTCATTAGCGTCTTTGATTCGGTGTTCTAGGTTTTTGATTGGAACATGCTTCTCGAGTAGTTCTTGGAAAGCCTTCAATAGAACCGGTCGTTCCGCTTCATGAAACCGATCCGATTTCAGTACCGAAATAATCGGCTTTCCAAGAATTGCCGTCGTATCGAATCCCAATATTTGCAAAGCTTGTTGCGATACATAGTCGATCCTTAAATCGGTATCGATCGACCAAATAATGGCGTTAACGGCATCCACCAGCGTGCTCATCTTCGCTTCGAGCTGTTTCATTTCGGAGATATCCAAGACGATCGCCAAAAAATACGGCGGTTCATCCATCGGTTCGAACAGTTGCAAGTGCACTTCGACGTCGTACAAGCTGCCGTCCTTGCGCCGGTGCACCGTCTCGAACAGTTGTCCCTGCTTTTCGTGACGGTTGAGAGGCTCGATCAATCGGTTGAAATCTGCCAACGAAAAGGCGTGCTTGATATCCAGCGGCGTCATTTTTTTCAATTCAGCCATGCTGTAGCCTAAATTTGTTAGCGCTCCTGCATTGACGAAGCTGAAGCGCAAGGATTCGGCGTCGAATATATAGATCTCATTGATGCTGGCGGCAACACTACGATAAAAGCGGCTGTTGTTTTTGCGAAGACGTTTATGTTCGGTGATATCAAACAGCACCATCAAGCAATCGTTCCGGTTGACTCGGCTGACCGTCAGCAAAACTTGATGCGCCGCGCTTGAGTTATCATGTATGGAAATTTCCCGATCGATTATATCCGAGTGTTCAAAGTCGGTCTGGTTAAGTAAATTGCGCCACTTGCCGATCGCTTCTTGCCGCTTTGCATCGTTTGGAATGGCTTTGATCCACCAGTCATCAAGGGTTTGAACATCGTTCAGATCGTATCCGAAAGTGCGTCTAAAAGTCGGATTGACATAAAGAATCCGACCGCGATCGTCACTAAGGGCCATTGGCACCGGTGTCGCCTCGATAATTGCATGGGCTCTTGCCTCACTGGCTTTTAATTTGTTGCTGGTATTGACGAAATCCGTAACATCCCGCGCGACTCCCAATAGTGAGATCAATTTTCCGTCGGCTCCGAAGATCGGTGTTTTAACGACCTCGAAATGACGTTCGTCGCCCTGTTCGCCGTGTTGCAACCGCTCTTGCAGAAATAACGGCTCGCGCTCCGCCAATGTTCGTTGATCGCTGTCCCTGAAGCGATCGGCATACGGCTTCTCGAACAAGGCATGGTCGTCTTTGCCGGTTATGTTATCGCAAGAACTCTGCAAGAATCTCTCGAAAGCTTGATTACACGCCAAATAATTCAATTGCGGATCTTTGAGCCAAACCATGTCCGGCAACATATTCACCAAGGTCTTGTACTTGATCGCTTCGGAATCGAATTTCTTTTCGGTGAAGCGTTGCTCATAGAGTGCGATTGCCAGCGTCATGCTGCAAATGATCAAGGCCATGTGATGAAGCCAAAAATCTAAATAGGACAACTCTAGAGGATGGTGACTTTCGACTCGCAAACCGCACGATAGAACGATGATCAACAAACCTATCGAGACGCCGTGTCGTCCCAAACGCAACGCGGTAAAGATCATCAACAAAAACATCCAAAAGCTCTCGAACTGAGCCGTTTGCCAATGTTGTGTGAGACTAAAGGCGCTAAGTCGTTCAAGAATTAGCGTTAACAGCAAGAACAATACGAATTCCAATTTACGTTGCTTTAGCGTAAAGCCATGTCGTTGATAATAAAATATCAGGATCAATGGTGTAAGCAGCATAATGCCAAGCGTATGACTCAACCAAGTCGATGAGGCCCAGGTGCCATACTCTTCAAGTGTCAGGCCGTTAAGGACTATCCAAATCAATATAGTCAGTGAAGCTGCGCATATCGACGCGACGCCCGCTCCAAAAATTAGTAAGACGTAATACGACTTAATGTCGACTAATCGCGGATCGAAGTTTATGCGCCTTAAAAAGGCCAAGCCTAATAATGGCTCTAGTGTGTTTCCTAAAGCCCAGAAGATCGAAGGCATAATATCGGCGCCAGAAACGATGTGGGTTACGAAAGCGCTGCAAACTATCAAGACTGCCGAAGAGGCGCCTCTGATCAACATATAGGCCAATGCAAAACCCGAAGGGAACCAAATCATTTCTTGATTTGCAAAGGTGTCGGCAAACAAATCGCTCAGTTTGACGAAGAAGAAATAAAGTCCAAAAATCGACAATATATCCAAACAAAATCTTGTATTGAAAAGCTTCATAATCCCTTGTGTGTCAATTTTTTATGAACTAAATTTTATGCTGCTCGGATAGCTTGCAGTTGTCGAGCTATCTTTGTAAGTCGTTCGACTTTGTTGGCGATTTTTCGTTCGGATAGGAGAAGCCAATGCCGCTGTGGGTTTCATGGATTTGCGAAGTCTAGGGCATTGAACAAGTCGATTCCGCACGCCGAGCGCCTACAACAGTGGTCATGCGGCCAAAACATGACTACGTTACCGTTCTTTCGGATTTTTTCTTAGAGCGTGTCGTCAAATTCAATAGAGCATGTCTTCTACCATCGCTGATGCGCCGCTTGCCGGGACTGCTTCCATTTTGTCGATCAAATGACATAATCGGGTTATTGGGATGCTGCGCAACATCTGTTATGGGTTTGCCGACGATACTTCTTAATAATAAAAAACGCTCTGACAATAATAAGTCTACTTTTCATAGGGGATTTTGTCACACAATTCCATTTCACGCAGAATTTCTTGCGATTTTAAAATCATATTACCGTACCTTGATTTTCAACTCATGCGACAACTACGTAGACATTTACCGGGTGAATGGTGGGGCTTGACGAAAGCTCGAAATGCCACATCATTTCACTGCTCACTGCTCACTGCTCACTGCTCACTGCTCACTGCTCACTGCTCACTGCTCACTGCTCACTACTTTCCTCCAAGCCGAATGGCTTTCAATTTTCTGCAAGGCCGATTCCAGCAGAGCCATGCCTGGTTCGGTTCGGTGCCAGGTCGATGCTCCGGACGGATGGGGTAGGGGAATCGCATCAGTTCGGTGACCGTGAAAGTTTACACTGTGAATGTCGCCGACGACGTCGTTGAGTCTTTTGACCGGCATCAGCTGTGCTATGGCAAGTTTGCCGACCGGAAGAATTAATTCGGGTTTCAATAAGTCCATTTCGGCCTGCAGCCATTTCGCGCAGTTTTCTATTTCCTGCCGATTCGGGACGCGATCGCCACCTTTCGGGTTCTTGCCCGGAAAACAGCGGCAGACTGCGGCCATGTAAACACGCCGGCGAAATTCGGTTTCATTTAGGCCGATGCTTTCGAACCATTTGAATAAGGTTTTTCCGGCTGTCCAGGCAAAGGGTTTGCCGAAACCGCCTTCCTTGTCCCCAGGCGCTTGGCCGATCAGCAATATTGGCGACAAGACCGGGCTGCCCGATACGACCGGTCCGGTCATTTCCGGGCATTCCTTGCATTGGGCCAGTGCCGAACGATGCTCGCGCATGAGATGTTCTCGTAGTTGAATTGAGGTCATGCTTAACCCAGCTTTAACAAATTGAAGGCATATAGTCTATCGTATTGAATTAGAAAGATAAAAGATCATGCCAATTTTAATCTTGTAGGCTTTGATATTTTTATTATTTATTTTTCAATATCTTATGATTGCTAAATGTTAAGGCTGGGTTAAAGGTCGATTTCGATGCCGACCGGGCAATGATCCGAGCCGAAGATGTCGGGCGCGATAAATGCGTTTTTGACTTTGCCGATCAAGGCTTGGCTCGTCAATACATAATCGATCCGCCAACCGATATTCTTTGCGCGGGCACCGGCCCGGTAGCTCCACCAACTGTAGGCGACAGTGTCCGGATGTAAATGCCGGAAGGTATCGACGAAGCCTGCTTCCAACATTCGGCTGAAGCCATCGATTTCGGCTTGGGTGTAACCGGCCGATTTATTGTAATTGGCTTTCGGGCGGGCGATGTCGATTTCTTGATGCGCGACATTGAAATCGCCGCAGGCAATCAACGGTTTTCGGCCATTGAGTTGCTGAAAATAAGCCGTCAATTCTTTATCCCAGGTTTGCCGGTAGTCGAGGCGCACCAGTTTTTCACCGGAATTGGGAACATAGACATTAAGCAGAATAAAATTTTCGAATTCGGCCGCGATGACGCGACCTTCTTGGTCGTGTTCGTCGATGCCGATATCTTGCAGAATTTGTATTGGCTGTTGCTTGGTTAATAGGGCGACGCCGGAATAGCCTTTTCGTCCGGCCGAGTTGGAATATATGTGATAACTGTCGATGCTTTCCAGGGCCGTTTGGACTTGGTCGTCCTGTGCCTTGGTTTCTTGTAACAGAATGCAATCCGCGTCGAGTTTAGCCAGTGATTCGGCAAAGCCTTTGCCCATCACTGCGCGAATGCCGTTGACGTTCCAAGAGATGATTTTCATGAATGAAGAGTCCGAAAGAATAATGAATTTAAAAAGCTATGTTTTACTCGTTCCCACCGCTCCCGCGTGGGAATGCATACCGAACTTGCTACTGCAGCCAAGGTATGGGTTCCCACGGAGGACCGTGGGAACCAGAAAAGCTCTGAGTCGCGCCATTTACTCGTTCCCACCGCTCCCGCGTGGGAATGCATACCGAACTTGCTACTGCAGCCAAGGTATGGGTTCCCACGGAGGACCGTGGGAACCAGAAAAGCTCTGAGTCGCGCCATTTACTCGTTCCCACCGCTCCCGCGTGGGAATGCATACCGATCTTGCTACTGCAGCCAAGGTATGGGTTCCCACGGAGGACCGTGGGAACCAGAAGCTCTGAGTCGCGCCATTTACTCGTTCCCATTGCTCCCGCGTGGGAATGCATACCGAACTTGCTACTGCAGCCAAGGTATGGGTTCCCACGGAGGACCGTGGGAACCAGAAGCTCTGAGTCGCGCCATTTACTCGTTCCCACCGCTCCCGCGTGGGAATGCATACCGAACTTGCTACTGCAGCCAAGGTATGGGTTCCCACGGAGGACCGTGGGAACCAGAAGCTCGGAGTCGCGCCATTTACTCGTTCCCACCGCTCCCGCGTGGGAATGCATACCGATCTTGTTTCTGCGGCCAAGGTATGGGTTCCCACGGAGGACCGTGGGAACCAGAAACTCGGAGTCGCGCCATTCCCGTATTCCGCTGCGCTGCATACGGGCTACACGCTGTAAATCCCATCCAGCTAAGGACTTCATGTGCTTCATGGTTAAACTGCCGAATTTAGGGTTATGGCATGTTTGAAGAATAACGGTTTACTGCCAATCGATCACATGGTCTTCCAGATCGTCGACTTCGGATTCTTTGATCGCAAAACTTGAAATCGATATGCCGGCTTCCTTGACGCTGTCGGGGTTGCCGCTAACCAAGGGGTGCCAATCGGGTAGGTCTTCGCCTATTGCCAGCAGCCGATAAGCGCACGTTTCAGGCATCCAATCGAAAGCGGTCCAAGTCGTCGATTGTTTCAAATCGACGCAGTCGGGTACTAAGCGGGTTCTTTCCCGGTAACGAGTACAACGACAAGTGTTTAGATCGATCAAGTCGCAAACGGCGTTGGTCAGATAGATCTCGCCGGTGTCTTCGTCTTCCAATTTATTTAAACAACATTTGCCGCAGCCGTCGCATAGCGATTCCCATTCCTGAACGCTCATGTCGATCAGCTTTTTGGTTTTCCAGAAGCTCATGGGTGTAATCTTTCCATCAAATAACAGAGACAATCTTGTTTGATGACTTTTTCGTCCAGTGTCAGCATTGACGGCATGGCTTTGCGCGTAATGCGCAATTCGCCGTCCTGAATCTTGAAAAATTGGTCGCTGATATTTTGCGCATTGTCGTCCAAGGCAAGAATCGGCAGGGTTTTTAGGCCGTCTACGGATCCCCAAACGGTACCCGCAGGTATTTCATTAAAGTTCATGTGATCGAGATCTTTGTTGAGCAGCAAGTCGGATGTTGTTTCTTGAAAGCTGAAGGTTATGGATTTTGGGATTTTAACTTGTGCAACAGTATGATAAAGATCGATGTCTTGCGGATAAACCGGATGTTCCGGGAAATCGCTCAAGTTTAAACAACTATTGAGAAATTCGAAGGCATGCTCGATGCCGTGTTGTTGATCCGGTTTACCGCATTCTAAGGTTACCGATGGGCACAGTTCGGCGAAGGCGGCCGATTGCACGCCTTTCGGACGCGTAAAATAAACGATCAGGCGACCGAATAACGAGGCGAGTTGTAAAAATTTGTCATCCAGTTTATTGACGCAGGCGTAATGCGGATTCAATCCGGTGTTGTTATGAATATCGATACTCGCGAATACGTTTTTAGCCCGCATAGTATCGACTATTTGTTGAGTCATTCGGGTTTCAGGGCAGTCCGGTAATTCGGTACCAGGCCAGATGCGATTGAAATCGGGTTGCCGGTCGAGTCTTCTCAAGCCGAGCCGGGCGGCTTGCGTATTACCGAAAAATATCGATACCGAACGCGGCAGCGCGCGGTCTTGGTATTTTTTTAGTAAGGCCTGTGCTGCGAGTAAGCCGGTCGGCTCATTGCCATGCAATAACACTGATATGAATAAGGGTGCCGGGTCTTTTCCGGTTAAATGGATCAGCGTCGGGTTGGGCAGTATCTCATGCAGGGTTTCGGAGGAGGCCGTTAATAGGCCTTCCGGTAAATAGTCGAGTTGATTCAGTTGCACAGAATTTAATGGAGCAGTATTCATTGAAATAGAGTTTAAATTAATAGCCATTCGCTGATCGGCTTGCCTCGGTTTTGGTTGGCGAGATATTGCCGGGTCATCGCGGTGAAGTCGTCCGGGTTGTTCGTCATGAAGTCGCGTTGCCATTGTGAACCGGTTTGCTTGGTTGCAATACGGTGCTGCACAATGCCTAGAAAGTCTTCGATATCGCAGCGGCTGATGCCGAGGGATTTTAATCCCATGACCGCGCGTGCGACGAGCTCGGCAGCGAATAATGACTGCATGCGGTGCTTGGCGCCGTCTAGCCAGACGATCGGGCTTTCTAAGCCGTATCGTGCGGCTTGATAGAAATTATCTTTAGCTTGGCTAAACGGAACCGTGATGCCTTTGTCGATGATTTCATCGCATAGATTTTTAGTCAATCCATAAAAAAATAAGGCATTGGCGATTGCGTCGATTACGGTCGGTCCGGCCGCGGGCGTTCGATGTTCGATGCGGATATGCGGGGTGCCGTCGTCGTCGAAACCGATTAACGGTCTATTCCATCGCCAAATCGTACCGTTATGCAATTTCAAATGCTCGAAAATTTCCGAGACCGGGCCTAAGTCTTCGGGCAGTAAGATTGGGAAATGATCCAGGTTTTCTTGGAAGCATTCTAGGATCGTTTTTCTGGCGTAACCGGTTCCGAAGCTGACCCGTTTAACCGGTCCTTGCGCGGCGCCGGCATAGCCGCCCGTTTCGATGGCTTGCTCGAACAGTGGAATTCGCGATTCGTGCCAAAGATTTTTACCGAATAAATACGGGGCATTGCCGCATAGCGCGACCATCGGCGCCGAAGCGATAATCGATGCGTTATAAAAATGATGCGCGATTACAAGGGGCACTTGGGTGTGGATTTGGAATGAGGTCGTTGCCGATTCCAGCATTACGTCATAATGGTCTGTTTTCAAATGTTCGATACCGGTGATATCGAGATGTATCGGTTTGCCCCGGGAATGCAGGATTTGTTCGTTTAGGGCGCGGTAGCGATTGAGATCCGACATGTTGCCGAGGTTAAGGTCGGCTTGTTTCAGTGTCGGAAGCGTGCCGATCATGATGATGTGAGCATTGCAGCTTTCTGCCTGACGGCGCGCCTTATTCCAGGTTGTTTGCAATTGTTCGGCAAGGCGGCTGCCGAGATTGCCGGCCAGTGGTGTCGGTACGCTGTTGAGTTCGATATTGAACTTTGCCAACTCCTCGCAAGCTAAAGGATCGTTTAAGCCGGACAAGAAGCGATCGTTAATCGGTGCGGGAGCCATGTTGTCGTCGACCAACCAGGCTTCGATCTCGAAGCCTGCGACCGGATGACGGGTCGAAAAGGCTTGTCGACCGAATAATTTACTAAGGAGTAAGGTTTCCTGAGTCAATTTTCGATGGAACCGGTCGAAATCGCCCAAATCGTAATGCGACGCTGAGATTTCTTGCCCCATGATTGTTACCCGGTTGAATTGGAGTCATGTTAATTTCAATCGGCTTAACACGTCAACCGATAGTGGTATTTGTGACTGAAGCTCAATAGGTATGCGCTTCGAATAAATCCCAAACGGGTTTGATGCGTTCGGGCAACGGCTTCAAGCGCCCGAGTTCCACCCAGACGTATTTCGGATTGTGAAAATCCGAACCTTTCGAGCCGGCCAGATCGAATTTTTGCGCGTATTGCATCGAGGTTTGAATTTCGGTCGGGTCGTTGCGACCGCAAACGACTTCGATTGCGTCGCCCCCGACTTCTTTGAACGCGGTTAATAAGCGTTTCATCCAAGAAGCGGTGAGTTTATAGCGCATCGGGTGGGCCAATACCGCGATGCCGCCCGATTCCTTGATCCAGCCGATAGCTTCTTCGAGTCCGGCCCATTCGGTCGAGACATAGGCGGGTTTACCTTGGCCGATGTATCGGTCGAAAGCCTCTTGTTGCGTCGTGACATGGCCTTCCGATAACAAAAAATCCGCGAAGTGCGTGCGAGTAATCATGCCGGCGCCTGCAGTCGCCTTAACCGCTTCGAGCGCTCCGAAAATACGTTTTTTTTCCAGTTTCCCGGCAATTTGTTCGGCGCGTTCGCCGCGTATTGTTTGCAGTTTGGCTATGCCTTCTTTCAGGTGAGGGCTTTCCGGATCGATATTCAAGCCGACGATGTGTAGGCAGTGTTTATGCCAGGTGGTCGAGAGCTCGATGCCCGAAATCAGATCGATACCGGCCTCGGTTGCCGCTTGCCTAGCTTCGGCGAGTCCATCGGTCGTGTCATGGTCGGTCAATGCAAGACAGGTGACACCTTGCTCCTTGGCTCTCTGAATCAGTTCGCTAGGGGATAATGCGCCGTCCGAGGCGGTGGAGTGGCTATGTAGATCGTAGTTTTCTGGCATGGTTGAATTAAGACGAAAGGTAAAAGATGAAAGATGAAAGATGAAAGATGAAAGACGAAAGACGGTTGCAAATGTATTCATCTTTTCTCTTTCGTCTTTCGCCTGTTTTTCTTATTGATATTCACCGTAGAGTTTTGCATAGAGACCTTTTTGTGCGATTAAGGTTTCATGGCGGCCTTGTTCGCAGATGCCGCCTTCCTCGAATACATAGACATGGTCGGCTTGTTTGACGGCGCTCAGGCGATGCGCAATGATGATCGTCGTTCGGCCTTCGAGAAATTGGGCCATGGCTTGATGCAGTTTGTGTTCGGTTTCGGAATCGAGAGCCGAGGTAGCTTCGTCGAGTATCACGACTTTCGGGTTTGCTACGATCATGCGGGCGATCGCCATTCTTTGCCGCTGTCCGCCCGACAGGCGCATGCCTTGTCGGCCGACGATGGTGTCAAGTCCCTTGGGCAATTCGTCGATAGCGCTTTTCAATTGAGCAATCTCAAGGGCTTTCCAGAGTTCGCGATCATCGACCGGTTTGCCGAGTGTCAGATTCGTTCGAATCGTGTCATTAAACAAAATCGGATGCTGCAATACCGTGACGACATGTTCGCGGATAACTTCGAGTCCAATCTGTTCGACCGGGACGTCGTCGTAATAAATGGTGCCGCTATCGGGCGTGTAGAGGCCGATTAGGGTTTGCACCAGAGTCGATTTCCCGCCGCCGCTGGCGCCGACCAAAGCGACTTTTTCGCCGGCCGCTATGGTGAGTTTGATGTTGTTTAAAACCTTTTCGTCGCTATAACCGAAATTCAGGTTTTCGACGCGAATCGAGACGGTTTTTTTATGGCTGAAAGGGTTTTTAACATGCGGATAATGCGGTTCTTGTTGCAGCGCGTTGAGTTGATTGATTCGATTCAACGCGCCTTTAGCGGCATAAAAGGCATATTGGATGCCCAAAACTTCCTGGACCGGCGCCATCATGAACCAAAGATAACCGAATACCGCAAGCATTTGGCCGATACTGAGGTCGGAATAAAACACCATCAGCATTGCCAGTGCGCGGAATATGTCGAACCCGAATAAAAAAATCAGAAAACTCAAGCGGGTTGCCGCATCGCTTTTCCAGGCGAAGGCGGTCGAATAATCCTTGACCGAGCGAGCCGCGTCGATCAGTTGTAGGCAATAATGTTTCTCTCGGTTGCTCGCTCTGATTTGATGAATTGCTTCGAGCGTTTCGGTCAAGGCTTGTTGAAAGACTCCGTAAGAAGCATTTTCTTTCGATTTGAGGTCCTTCACTCTGGAACCGACCGCGCGCGTGAAATAGATAACGATAGGGTTCAACAGCAAAATAAAGAGACCCAATTGCCAATGCATCCATAGCAAAATGGTTGCCGTGCCGACAATGGTCAGCACGGCAACCAATAAGCGGCTGATCGTGGTGCCGATAAAGCTATCGATCGTATCGAGGTCCGTGACCAAGTGCGTGACGACCGTGCCGGCGCCCAAGCTTTCGTATTCGGACATCGATATGGTCTGCAGGCGGTCGATCAGGTTACGGCGAATTCTAAAAACGATATCCTTGGCGATGCAAGTGAACTGTTTGCCTTGAATGATGTGAAACAGGATCGAGATGATGCGCAACAATAGGCTGAGCAGTAGAATCGTGACAATATAGAGAATGGGGCCTTGCCAGGCTTCGGGTGTGAAACGATTTATCGTGGCGATGACTAGGCCGGGTTTGTCGAGCAGCACTTCGTCGACTAGCAGCGGCATCAGTAAAGGCACAGGAACACTGGCAATCGTTCCCAGAATCGCTATGATATGGGCAACAAGCAATTCTTTTTTATGCAGCAGCGCGATGCGATAAATATAATTCCAAGTGTATAGTGATGGTTTTTGAATGAGCTTTTTACTATGCACGTTCCGCCGCGTTGACTGAGATAAATAACTGAAATTAGTAACTATTCAGCGCATGCGGTAGGTTGGTGTCAGGCATTGATTTCTAAGGACGCGTGAATACATCCCTGTAAGCTCTGACTGCAACGTCCTGTTGCAGACAGCCTTATAAATCAATGCCTGACACCTTCTCATACATGACTTATGCTAAATAATTAGCGAAATTATAAGCCGTGTCGTATTTTTTAAAAACCCTAAACCCAATGAATGTTCAATTAATAATTTGTTTGATAGGGCTGTTAAGCCCGTTTTCAGTCGCATCGGCAATGAATATCGACGATCGGCGCCAGGCATTTTTAGATGCCGAGAAACAAATTGCGTCAATTAATCGCGGCGCTTTTCCTAAAAGCGCCGAAGCGCTCGGCGATTATCCCTTATATCCGTTACTCAAGTATCAATGGCTTAAAAATAATTTGGACCGCGATCAAGAGATTAAGCGTTATTTGAACGATTATTCGGACATGCGCTATTCGGCGTTGTTGAGACGCGATTGGTTGAAGTATTTGGCGGAAAGCAAGCGATGGCAGGAATTGGTCGTGCATTATCGACCGACTGATAATGCCGAGCTGGCATGTCATTATCAATGGGCTAGATTGAAAACCGGGTTTCGGGATGATGCGTTGAGGGAAGCGAAAAAACTTTGGACGGTCGGTTATTCGCAGCCAAAAGCTTGCGATGATTTATTAAACGAATTGATGGCATCGGGTCAATTAACGCAAGACATGATTTGGCGGAGATTCGAGTTGGCCTTGAGAAACAACAAGGTTTCCTTGGCCCGCTATATTAAAAAATTGCTCGGTCCGAACGAGCAGTCAGTGGCCGACTTTTGGCTCAAGGTGCATCAGTCGCCTCGAATAGTCGAGCAGTCGTCCGAATGGCAAAAAGATTATCGAATGCTTGGAACGATTTTCGCTTACGGCGTCGAGCGCTTGGCCGGTTCCGATTTGGATGCGGCGTTGAGCGTTTGGGACGGCAATAAAGATCATTATCGAATGTCGATCGATACTGTCGATAAAGTCGAACGTAAGTTAGGCCTATCAATGGCTTTTGAGAGAAGGCCGGGAGCTTATGACCGATTGAGTAGGGTTAACAATGCCGATGCCGCGGCTAGGGAATGGCGGGTTAGAGCGGCCTTGCACGAACAAAACTGGACTCATGTCATTGAGGCTTTGAGCGGTTTAAGCGAACAGGAAAAAAACCAACCCCGTTGGCAATATTGGTTGGCCCGCGCGTTAAACGAAACCGGACAACGCGAACACGGGCGCAAAGTGTTTGAAGCATTGGCCGGGGATCGCAGTTTGTTCGGGTTTATCGCGGCGGAAACTCTGAATAAGCCACCGATGCTTTCCGATCGGCCGTTGGCATTGACAGCTGAGCAATTGGCAAATTTTGAACGCTTGCCTGCCGTGAGTCTCGTTGCCGAACTAAAGTCCATGGGGCGGGAGCAGGACGGTCTCCGGCAATGGTGGTATTTGCTGGCTAGGCTTGATAAGGAGCAAATTCTAGTTGCCGCCAAAGTAGCGCAGCAGTGGGGTTGGACGCAAACCGCGGTATTTACGATTGCGAAAGCGGAATATTGGGACGATGTAAGCTTGCGCTTTCCGCTCGATTATCTCGACGACATCAAAAAACAGGCGCGGCAACAAGCCTTGGATCCGGCTATTGTATTGGGGCTGATTCGTCGGGAGAGCGTTTTCGACCCTAGGGCAAGGTCGCCGGCCGGCGCGCGCGGTTTGATGCAAATCATGCCGCAAACCGGTCGGCAAATCGCGCGAAAACTCAATGAAACATGGCAATCGGAAAATAGCTTGTATCAGCCTAATGTAAATGTTAAATACGGTACGCATTATTACAAGCAAATGCTCGACCGTTTCGGCGGTCATTTTGCCCTTGCCGCAGCCGCTTATAACGCCGGTCCGGGAAGAGTCGATCGATGGTTGCCGAGGCATCAACCCTTACCGGCCGATATTTGGATGGAAACGATCCCGTTTAAGGAAACCCGAGAATATGTCGCTGCGGTTTTAGGTTATGCGATGATTTATCAGCTTATGATGGAACGAGATTCGATTCGGCTCGGCGATGTCATGAAAGATGTACAGCCCGGTTGATGTTGTCGGGAAGTATTGACAATGTTCCTTAGGAATCTGCACAAAATAACTTATTCAAGTGGTAGGCTTTGGGGCCGTTCGGTAACGCGCTTGATAGGCCCAGCACCTAAATCCAGCCACCGAACCTCCTTCTAACAGTCGTCGAAGTTATTTCATGCTCGTTCCTTATCGCCATTTCGGATGAAAATTGAGCTGATTTTTTTTGTCATCTAATGGATAATACGCAGTTTAATAAAAATTTAGCTCAGGTACTAATAATGGAGAAGCAGCATAGTTTTACGCGCGAAGAATTATTAATGTCCGGCAGGGGGGAATTGTACGGGCCGGAAAATGCGCAATTACCATTACCGAATATGTTAATGATGGATCGCATCATTCATATTTCCGACGAAGGAGGTAAGTATGGTAAGGGTGAAATCATTGCTGAATTGGATATTAAACCCGATTTGTGGTTTTTCGAATGCCATTTTCAAGGCGACCCGGTGATGCCGGGATGTCTCGGTTTGGATGCAATGTGGCAATTGGTCGGGTTTTATTTATGCTGGATGGGTGGGCCCGGTAAAGGCCGTGCATTGGGAGTCGGCGAAGTTAAATTTACAGGTCAAGTTCGTCCGACCGCAAAAAAAGTGACATATCGTATTCATTTGAAAAGAGTGATTATGCGAAAATTAGTCATGGGCATTGCCGATGCCACGATGGAAGTCGATGGTAAGGAAATATACGAAGCGACCGATTTACGAGTGGGTCTGTTTACTTCAACAGAAGATTTTTAGGGGCGTAATTGATGAAAAGAGTCGTAGTGACCGGTTTAGGTATTGTTTCCAGTATCGGAAATAATCGCGAAGAGGTAGTCGATTCCTTGAAACAAGGTCGTTCCGGAATTTCGTTTGCCAATGATTATCAAGAGCTTGGTTTTAGAAGCCATGTGCGCGGCGCGATTAATATCGATCTTAATGAATTCATCGATCGAAAAATTAAACGTTTCATGGGCGATGGCGCCGCGTTCAATTATGTAGCGATGCAACAGGCGATCGAGGATTCGGGACTTGAGGAGTCTGAAATTTCTAATTTCAGAACGGGGTTAGTCATGGGCTCCGGCGGCCCGTCGACATCGAATTTGGTCGATGCCGCCGATATTTTGCGCGAAAAAGGCATTAAAAAAGTCGGTCCTTACATGGTGCCGAGAACGATGTCAAGCACGAACACCGCCTGTTTGGCCACGCCGTTCAAGATCAAGGGCGTCAATTATTCGATCAGTTCGGCCTGCGCGACCAGCGCGCACTGCATCGGTCATGCGATGGAGCTGATTCAAATGGGCAAGCAGGATGTCGTATTCGCCGGCGGCGGCGAAGAAGTGCATTGGACGATGTCGCTGCTGTTCGATGCGATGGGTGCGCTGTCGTCTAAATACAACGATACGCCCGAGACCGCCTCCAGACCTTATGACGCGACGCGCGACGGCTTCGTGATCTCCGGCGGCGGCGGTGTGCTTGTGATCGAAGAGCTTGAGCATGCCAAGGCGCGCGGCGCGAAAATTTATGCCGAACTAACCGGTTACGGCGCGACTTCGGACGGTTACGACATGGTACAGCCTTCCGGCGAAGGCGCGGTGCGCTGCATGCAGCAGGCGATGGCGACCGTCGATGCGAAGATCGATTATATCAATGCGCACGGAACCAGTACGCCGGTCGGCGATACCAAAGAGCTTGAGGCGTTACGAGCTGTTTTCGGACAAGGTAATGTGCCTAAGGTTAGTTCGACCAAGTCGCTGACCGGTCATGCACTCGGTGCGGCCGGCGTCAATGAGGCGATTTATTCGTTGTTGATGATGGAAGAAGGCTTTTTAAGCGCTTCGGCCAATATTACCGAACTCGACCCCGATGCGGTCGATATTCCTATCGTGCGTGAATTCAAAGACAACGTCACATTGAACACGATCATGTCGAATAGTTTCGGTTTCGGCGGCACCAACGCGACTCTGATATTCCAGCGTTATAACGGTTGATATACCTTTCGCACTTCAAATTTCGGCAGTGCCTGAGGAGGCGCCAGGGTGTGCGGCCCCTCACCTAGCGTTAGGTGAGGGGCCAGCATGGAGCTGGCATAGAGCCTACAGGGATGTATTTACCCAGCACCTAAATTATCTATGTAATCAATCACGGCCAATTAGGCTATGGAATTTAGGTGCTGGGTTTACGGCGTCCTTTGACGGACACCCTGGTGCCGAATTTTAATCTGCGATGGGTATATTTATTAGGTTCCCACAGACTCCGCGCGGGAACCTTCATTCCGTAGGGTGCGCACCGCGCACCAGCGATTCCTGGTTCCCAACGCGCCGGAGGCTTTGAAAGTATTTGTGCATTCCTCATTCCCACCGCTCCAGCGTGGGAATGCATACCTTTCTTGCTTCGGCAGCCATGATATGAGTTCCCACGGAGGATCGTGGAAACTAGAAATTATTTTCCGCGCCCCGAAAAGGGTACGCGACGCATAGACTATAATTTATTTCGTATGACTCATCCGATTCAAAAATCCCGAACTCAATTCAACAAACTGCAAAAACGTTTGCGTCATGCGGTCGGCGATGCGATCGCCGATTACAACATGATCGAGGACGGCGATAAAATCATGGTTTGCCTGTCCGGAGGCAAGGATTCGTTTACGATGCTGGACATCTTGATGAATCTGCAAAAAACCGCGCCGGTCAAGTTCGAACTGTTGGCGGTCAATCTGGATCAAAAACAACCGGGTTTTCCGGAGCATGTTTTACCCGAATACCTCGAGTCCATCGGCGTTCCTTACCACATCATAGAGAAAGACACCTACAGCGTGGTCAAGCGTGTGATTCCCGAAGGCCAAACGACCTGCGGCCTGTGTTCGAGATTGCGGCGCGGTACCTTATACGGTTTTGCCGAGGCGAACGGCATTACCAAGATCGCCTTGGGCCATCACCGTGATGATATTTTGGAAACTTTTTTCCTGAATATTTTTTACGGCGGCAAACTGAAGGCGATGCCGCCGAAGCTTTTGAGCGATGACAAGAAAAACATCGTGATCCGGCCGCTCGCCTATTGCCGCGAAAAAGAAATACAACGCTTCGCCGCGTTCCGCGATTATCCGATCATTCCGTGCAATCTGTGCGGCTCGCAGGAAAACCTGCAGCGCCAAGCGATGAAAGTCATGCTGAAGACTTGGGACAAACAGTTTCCGGGGCGTTTGGAGACGATTTTCACGAGTCTGCAAAACGTCGCGCCATCGCAATTGGCCGATACTCAACTGTTCGATTTCGCCGGACTCAAAGCCAACTCGAACCTGCTAAATGGATGCGAAGCGATCGATGTTGACGCCGGGTTGTCGGTCTTGGCAATGTAAATGACCGGTGCAGCTATCGTACTGTTCACCGATTTCGGGCCGGCCGGCCCTTATCTCGGGCAGGTCGAAATCGTGCTTCGTCAGCTTGCGCCGTCCCATCCCGTCATTCATCTTGTCAGTAACGCGCCGTGCGGCAATCCCCGATCTGCCGCCTATCTATTGGCCGCATTGCGGCAACAGTTTCCGCAAGATTCGGTTTTTCTCTGCGTCGTCGATCCCGGTGTCGGCGGGGCGCGTAAGCCATTGGTATTGCAGGCGGACGGACAAACATTCGTCGGCCCGGATAACGGCTTGTTGAATACCGTCGCCAAACATGCCGAACGCCGCGATTGGTTCGAAATCGTCTGGCGTCCCGAAAATTGCTCGATGAGTTTTCACGGCCGCGATTTGTTCGCGCCGGTCGCGGCACGCCTCGCTCTGGATCAAGCGGCAGACGATTTAAAACCTTACCATGTCGATATCGCCGATTGGCCTGAAGATCTGGCCGAAATTATTTATTTCGACGGCTACGGCAATGCCTTTACCGGGCTGCGTTACCGTTCCGAACTGGATGGACGGATATTAATGGTCGACGGACGCAGGCTCGAGCAAGCCGGCACCTTCAGCGAAGCCGCGGTAGGCGCGCCGTTTTGGTATTGCAATTCATGCGGATTGGTCGAAATCGCCGTCAATCAAGGTCATGCCGAACGGCAATTGGGTCTAAAAATCGGCATGAGAGTCGCTTATGAATGATGTCAAACGCTGGCAATTTTGGATAGACCGGGGCGGCACGTTTACCGACGTTGTCGCGAAAAGCCCGGACGGACGCCTGCTGACGCATAAATTACTGTCGGATAACCCGGAGCGTTACCGAGATGCCGCGCTGCAAGGCATGCGCGATATCCTGAATGCGGGTCCAGCAGAGCCGCTGGCGGATGCCGTCGAAATCGTCAAAATGGGCACGACGGTCGGCACCAATGCCTTGCTCGAACGCAAAGGCGAACCCGTCGCGCTAATAATCACAAAAGGCTTCAAGGATTGTCTGCGCATCGCTTATCAGAACCGGCCCGATATTTTCGCGCTGAATATCCAACTGCCTGAGCAACTTTATCGAACCGTCGTCGAAATCGACGAGCGCATCGACGCCCAAGGCAGCGTGCTTAAAACCTTGGACGAGCAGCTTGTCGAACGTCAGTTACAAACGCTTTACGAGCAAGGTTTGCGCTCGATCGCGGTGGTGTTACTGCATGCCTGGCGCTATCCGGCGCATGAATTGCGTTTGCAAAAAATCGCCGAACGAGTCGGCTTCACGCAAATCTCCATTTCGCATCAGGTCAGTCCGTTGATGAAGATTGTCGGGCGCGGCGATACGACCGTCGTCGATGCCTATTTATCGCCGATGTTGCAGCGCTATGTCGATCAAGTTGCCTCGGGTTTGGGCGGCGAGCGCTCGGATGAAGTTCGCTTGATGTTCATGCAATCGAACGGCGGCCTGACCGATGCCAAGCGTTTCCGAGGCCGCGATTGCATTTTGTCGGGCCCGGCCGGCGGTATCGTTGGCGCGGTCGCGGTCGCGCAACAGGCTGGTTTCGACAAAATTATCGCGTTCGACATGGGCGGAACCTCGACCGATGTCGCGCATTTCGCAGGCGAATACGAACGCCGATTCGAAACCGAGGTCGCAGGTGTCAGGATGCGCGTGCCGATGATGGCAATACATACAGTCGCGGCGGGCGGCGGCTCGATTCTGCATTTCGACGGCATGCGTTACCGGGTCGGTCCCGATTCGGCCGGCGCGAATCCGGGGCCTGCCGGCTACCGGCGCGGCGGTCCGCTGACCGTAACCGATGCGAATATCATGCTGGGAAAATTGCCGCTGTTTCCGGCCGTTTTCGGCGCCGAAGGCAATCTGCCGCTCGATCGGGACCGGGTTTACGCATTATTCTCTGATTTGGCGGAGCGCATCGCTGCGGAGACCGGCGATAGCCGAAGTCCCGAACAAGTCGCCGAAGGTTTTCTCGATATCGCGGTCGAAAACATGGCGGCAGCCATCAAGACCATCTCGGTGCAAAAAGGCTATGACGTTTCCGAATATGCCCTGTGCTGTTACGGCGCAGCGGCGGGGCAACATGCCTGCGCGGTGGCAGATCGTTTAGGTATGCGGCGTATTATTCTGCATCCGTTCGCGGGCGTCTTGTCGGCCTACGGCATGGGTCTGGCAGACTTACGCACGGTTCGGCAAAAAGCCTTGGAGCAGCCGTGGGGAAAGGTCTCGTTGGACGCTTTAAGGCTCGAATTCGACGCCTTGGAACGAGAAGGGCATGCCGAGATCGCCGCGCAAGGCGTTGCAAAAGATCGCATCGAAGCGGTTCGCCGCCTGTTTTTACGCTACCAGGGCACCGATACCGCGTTGGCGGTCGAATTTACCGAACAGTCGGTCATGCTGGCCGATTTCGAACGGCAATACTTGCGCCAATTCGGGTTTACCTATGCCGACAAGCCGCTCATCATCGAATCGTTGGCCGTCGAAGTCATCGGGCTCAGCGGGCAAGACGCGTCGATACCGGCAGAGGTGGGTGATTTCGAAGATATCGCGCCGCTGACGACCGAATCGGTTTTTTTCCGTGGACGGCATTGGCAAACGCCCGTTTATCGGCGCGAACAATTAAATCCGGACCGGATCATCGACGGGCCGGCTATCGTCATCGAACCGACCTCGACCCTCGTGATCGATCCGGAGTGGCAGGCGACAGTCGACCCGATACACAATCTGATTCTAACGCGCCAACGGGACAGCGAACATAGCGCATTGACGACCGAGGCATCGCCCGATCCGGTCATGTTGGAAATCTTCAACAAATTGTTCATCTCGATTGCCGAGCAAATGGGTTTCGTGCTGCAAAACACCTCGCACTCGGTCAATATCAAGGAAAGGCTGGATTTTTCATGCGCGCTGTTCGACGCGCAAGGCGAGTTGATCGCGAACGCGCCGCATATTCCGGTCCATCTGGGTTCCATGGGCGAGACCGTCAAATGTTTGCTGCAAAACCGCGACTTTACGATGGCTCCCGGCGATGTCTTTCTGGTCAATTCGCCTTATCGAGGCGGCACGCATTTACCCGACATTACGATCATCACGCCGGTTTTCGATCGGGACCGGTTGCTGTTTTTTACCGCGTCGCGCGGTCACCATGCCGACATCGGCGGCATCACGCCGGGCTCGATGCCGTCGCGCAGCCGCTCGATCGAAGAGGAAGGCGTGCTGACTTCGGGCATCAAGATCGTCGAACAAGGCCGTTTCAACGAGGAGGCGCTGAGGGATTGGCTGCTCTCAGGAGACTATCCCGCACGCAATCCCGAGCAGAATATTGCCGATTTTCAGGCTCAGATCGCCGCGAATGAAAAAGGCGCTCAAGAACTGCATAAAATGATCGATCATTATTCATTGGCGCTTGTGCAAGCCTATATGCTTTTCGTGCAAGACAACGCCGAGTCGTCGGTGCGCAAGATTTTGGCTAGTTTGTCGGATGGGCATTTTCGTTATGCGCTCGACGACGGCGCTGAAATCGCCGTGCGTGTAAGTGTCGACCGAGAACACCAGCGCGCACGCATCGATTTCAGCGGTACCTCGCCGCAACAATCCGGCAATTTCAACGCGCCGTCGGCGGTCTGCAAGGCGGCGGTATTGTATGTCTTCAGAACCTTGGTGCAAGACGATATCCCGCTCAATGCCGGCTGTCTCAAGCCGCTCGATATCGTCATTCCGGAAGGCTCGATGCTCAATCCCAAACATCCTGCCGCGGTCGTTGCCGGCAATGTCGAGACCTCGCAAATCATCGTCGACGCCTTATACGGCGCCTTGGGCGTATTGGCCGGATCGCAAGGCACGATGAACAATCTGACCTTCGGCAATCAGCGTTATCAATATTATGAAACGATTTGCGGCGGCGCCGGCGCCGGCAACGGTTTCGACGGCTGCAGCGCGGTGCATACCCACATGACCAATTCGCGCATCACCGACCCGGAAGTGCTCGAATGGCGCTTTCCGGTCCAACTCGAAACATTTTCGATACGACACGGCAGCGGCGGAAAGGGCGTGTTTAAGGGCGGCGACGGGGTTGTGCGCAGAATCAAGTTTCTCGAGCCGATGAGCGTCAATGTTCTGTCGAGCCACCGCACAAGCGCCCCATTCGGACTACACGGGGGCGAGTCCGGCGCGGCCGGAAAAAATAGCGTGTGGCGGGCAAGCGGGGCCGTCGAATCCTTGGCCGCTTGCGCCGAAATCGAAATGCAGGCCGGGGATATTCTGCAAATCGAAACTCCCGGCGGCGGAGCTTATGGAAGTACGGGTTACAAATCCCAGAACGAAAAAGGCTAAAAAATGGAAAAAAAGCTTGAATAATAAATTCGATCCGTTATCATAAGCGGCTCACGGAGAGATGGCTGAGTGGTTTAAGGCAGCGGTCTTGAAAACCGTCGTGGGTTTGTAGCCCACCCAGAGTTCGAATCTCTGTCTCTCCGCCAATTCATCTATCTGACTGACTAGTGAAATCATTTTTTCCTATTGTGGTCTTGATCAGACGTTTGCTACAAAATGCGGCAACAAAGATTTCTCTAATATTTCCTTATTTGTTTGATTCGGCTTGAATACGAATTTAGTTTTCGTATCGCCGTAGACATCCTAACTAGCCACACCCATACTCTCATGAAGTTAGCCATTTTTGAGCATGAAGGGAGTATCTTGAATTTCTCAAAGCAAGGTCTGGGCTGTTCTTAAAGCGGAGAAAACTGCTTGGGATTGGAAAATAGCGAAGACAGGGCTCTTGAATTGTGAAATTATCCTTCGCCCTTCATCACTTTCTCGCCGTATTCTTCCGGTGTAATTGTGCCGCCTAGTTTTTCCGCTAAACCTTGCTCCGAAGCGGGAAGCGCATCCTGTATCGCATCGATGCGTTTCCATTGTGGAATGGGTGTTTCGTTGTCGGGTTGAGGGACGTATTTTGACGTTTCAATGCGCTGCATGCGATGGATATAGCGCGGGCAATTGATGAATATCTCGCCGATTTTGACTCTGACGATCATGTCTGCACCGGGATATTTCGATAGCAATGAGTCGTCTTCTTGAATCGATGCTTCGCCATGCACTCGGATACGGTGCGGCGTTTCAAAGTCGATGAACAACATACCAATCTTGGGATTGCCTTGAATATTGCCCATTGACAGAAACATGCCGTTGCCGTCATAACTAGGGAAGGCTAAGGTTTGAGGATCGACTACGCGAACCAAACCCGGGTTGCCGCCCTTGTAGGAGCAGGTGGGATAGCCCCGGTGGTCGATTGTGGTTAAGAAGAAAAAGTCTCGGCTTTCGATGAAAGGCTGATGTTGTTCGTTTATTTGATTTTCGACGATGAGCTCCTGTACCCGGTCGGCCAGATTGCGCGTATCATGAAGGTCTTGCAATTGCCGGTGCAGTTGACTGTATAAATCGGTCATTAAAGGGTTCTCTCAAAATTGTTCTGCGGCTTATTCTGCCATAACTTTTCCAGAAGGGTAAAACAAACCTGGGGATTAAAAACGAGGAGTCCATGTATGGGTATACCCATCGCAGATCAAAATTCGGCACCAGGGTGTCCGTCAAAGGACGCCGTGAATACATCCCTGTAGGCTCTATGCCAGCTCCATGCTGGCCCCTCACCTAACGCTAGGTGAGGGGCCGAACACCCCGGCGCCTCCTTAGGCAATGCCGAAATTTGAAGTGTGAAAGGTATATAACTCCTTCGCGTAGCTTTAATTCCGATCCCACATGACATTGCAATTGGCCTTTGCGGCGGCGGTAAGTAATTCGATTAGCGGCAATGCTCGATGATTCAAAGGTACCGGTTTTTCTTTCCAGTCTTTTTGCCCGGTGTCCATTTCATCATCTGAATTTACCGACGACTCCGCTTTCTGTTTTTCAAGGGCGCTTTGCAATCGCTCCAGGGCTATCGGAACATCTTCCGCCAGAATGGCGCCCGGCACGTTGCCGCGTTTTCCCATCATTTTCAACAAGGTTTGCGCAATATCGCCGAAATAGGTGGTGTTGGGGTATACATCGCAACTGAATGTTACTAACATTTGACTTTACTGAAACTCATTGGATTTTATGATTCAACTTCATGGCCCTATTGTAGCTTTGTTGACACCGTTTGATGCAAGCGGAAAAATCGAATGGCAAGCCTTCAAAGCTTACTTATCGTCTTTGTACCACTGGGGAGTGCGGACGGTCATTTCCAATGGCACGACCGGTGAATTCCCGTCGATGACGATAAGGGAGCGTCGGCTGGTTGTCGAATTCGTTAGGCAAAATTTCGCGGGGACTATCATCAATAATGTCAGCGGGACTTGTGTCGGTGATGTTCGCAAGTTGATTGCAGGAACGAAAGACTGCGCGGACTGCATACTATTATTGCCGCCTTATTATTATTCCGCCTGTCGGGACGAAGGGCTCTCTCGTTTTTTTGTCGACGCGCTGTCCGGCGCGACTTTGCCGGCGATGCTTTATCATTTTCCCCAACATACCGGCAATCATCTCGGTATCGATCTGGTGACCACGCTACTTGATCAGGGGCTTTCAATAGTCGGCATTAAGGATTCGAGCGGCGATATAGACAATGCCCAGTTATACCGTTCAAATTTTCCTGAATGTGCTGTATTTTTGGGCAATGACGAAAAAGTTTTCGAGGCCTTGCAAAAAGGCTTATCCGGTTCGGTCACGGGGGCGGCGAATCCAATGCCTGAATTATTGATCGCGATGCAAACGGAATACCGATTATCCGCCAGCAAGGCGCAATCGATGCAGCGTTGTCTCGATGTTTGGAACCGGTTTCGAAATGACAGCGGTTATTTTGAAATTCCTTTGGTCAAAGCGGCTATGGGAGCAAGAATCGATAGTTTTCCGGTGCATGTTCGCCCGCCGTTGACTCCAGTTCCAGTTGAAGTAATTGATCGAACTCGAAAAGTCATTTACAACTGCTTAAACGATTTTAACCTATTAAATTAAAGCGTTAGGCTAAGCATTATTTGGTGATCCGGCCCGAGATACCAGCTTAATTGGTAATTATTCAGCATAAGTCATATATAAGAAGGTGTCGGGCATTGATTTATAAGGCTGTCTGCAACAGGACGTTGCAGTCAGAGCTTACAGGGACGTATTTACGCGTCCTTAGAAATCAATACCCGACGCCAAACCGACCAAATGCGCTGAATAGTTACCTTAATTGTAAGTATTCAGGTCCTCTCGGTTGTTTTTTCAATCTCCGGTTTCGAGAAGCTGGAGCTTCTCGAATTGCATTCTCAAGCAAAGAGCTTGGGAACGAGCGAATTGATTTAAAGCGTGAGAGGGGGCGTCATTTCATACGTATCAAGCTAAAAACGCCTCCGCCCTTTCTTATTTGCAATTTAAGCGCGTAGCCCGTATGCAGCGTAGCGGAATACGGGACTGGCGTGGCTCCGAACTTCCCGGATTTGCGCTACGCTCCATCCGGGCTACGCTGTTTAGAATCTCCGGAAGAGGTCCGTTGCGATTTAGCCGCGAGGCTTTTCTTAGCTTGATGCGTATAGGCGTTATTTCCCTTTAAGAATGAGGCTTTAATTGGGACCGTTAAGTGTTTGCGCATTGCGCGATTCCTGGTGCTGCAAGACGAGACTATACAGCACCGGAAATACCAGAAGGGTCAGTATCAGCACCGTCAACATGCCGCCTAGCGTGGGCACGACGATGCGTTGGGTTACATCGGCGCCGGCGCCGGTCGCCACCATGAACGGAATTAAACTTAGCATCGTCGTGAACGCGGTGATTGCGACCGGACGCACCCGCTGAGCCGTGGCCGCTTCGACGGCTTCCCTGATTTCCGCCACCGTCAACGGCGCCTGTTTTTTTCCGCGCAGTTTGGCTATTTCGATATCGATGAAATTCAACACCATCACCCCGGTTTCGGCTGCCGTGCCGGCCAGCGCGATAAAGCCGACATAGACGGCCACCGAGAGGTTGAAGTCGTACCAATAGATCATCCAGATGCTGCCGACCAAGCCGAACGGAATCGTCAACATCACGATAATCGGTTCGACGAAATTCTTGAAAGAAAAATACAGCAACAATAGAATCAGCGACAACGTCAATGGAATCACGATACGCAGCCGTTCGGCGGCTCTTTCCATATATTCGAACTGGCCAGACCAACTGACGGTATAGCCTTGAGGAATTTCGACCCGTTGCGCCAGCATCTTCTTGGCCCGCTCGACATAACCGCCGATGTCGGATGTCTTGATATCGACATAGATCCAAGTGTTGGGCCGGGCATCCTCGCTCTTGATGCCGGGCGGGCCTCGGTTCAATTCAATCGCGGCAACTTGTGCCAGCGGGATTTGCGTGCCTTGCGGCGTCGGTATCAGGACACGTTTGAGGTTTTCCTGATTGTCGCGCAATTCGCGCGGATAACGAAGATTCACTGGATAGCGCTCCAAACCTTCGACAGTTTGCGTGATGTTCTCGCCGCCGATCGCGCTTTGTATGACATCCTGTATGTCGCCGACAGTCAGGCCGTATCGCGCCGCTTCGCCGCGGTCGATGATGAAGTCCAGATAATAACCGCCGACCGCGCGATCGCCCATTGCCGATAGGGTGTCCGGCAGGGTTTTCAATTCTTGTTCGATGCGTTCGGTGATGGACTGTAAAACGGTCAGGTCGGGGCCGGATACTTTGATGCCGACCGGGGTTTTGATGCCGGTCGATAACATATCGATACGGTTTCTGATCGGCATGGTCCAAGCGTTGGCCATGCCGGGAAAGCGGATCGCCCGGTCCATTTCGGCGACGAGTTCTTGTTGGGGCTTTCCGGGATCGGGCCATTCCGTTCGCGGCTTTAGATGCACTATGGTTTCGATCATCGACAGCGGCGCCATGTCGGTCGCGGTTTCGGCTCGACCGACCTTGCCGAAGACATGATGCACCTCGGGAAAGGTTTTCAGGATTTTATCGGTTTGTTGCAGCAGTTCCTTGGCTTTGGTGATCGAAATACCCGGAAACGTGGTCGGCATGTACAGAATATCCCCTTCATCCAGCGGCGGCATGAATTCGCTGCCAAGTCGAGACAACGGGTACATCGTACTGGTCAGCATCAGTAATGCGATGAGTAAACTGACACCGCGGTAGCGCATCGCCCATTTCAAGACCGGCGAGTGGAGGAAATGCAGAAAACGGTTGGCCGGGTTCTTGTGCTCGGGAATGACTTTTCCGTTAATACAATAACCCATCAAGACCGGCACGGCCGTAATCGTCAATAGCGCCGCGGCTGCCATTGCGTAAGTTGCAGTGAAGGCAAGCGGGCTGAACATTCGACCTTCCTGCGCCTGCATCACGAAAATGGGCAGGAACGACACGGTGATGACCAGCAATGAAAAAAATAGTGACGGCCCGACTTCCTTCGATGCGGCGGTAATGGCCTGCCAGCGCTCTAGCCGCGTCAATTCGGCCTGTTTTTTTTCGGCGGCTTCGGCCAGATGCTTATGGGCGTTTTCGATCATCACAATGCCGCCGTCGACCATGTCGCCTATCACGATCGCTATACCCCCCAGCGACATGATGTTGGCGTTCAGTCCTTGCATTTTCATGACGATGAAGGCCATCAGCACGGCCAGCGGCAGGGTGATTACGATCACCAGCGACGAACGCAGATGCAGCAGAAACAAGCCGACCAGCACGCAGACGATGATGAGCTCCTCGGACAAGGCCTTATATAACGTATCGACCGCGCGTTCGATCAAGTCGCCCCGGTCGTAAGTCGAGACGATTTCGACGCCTTCTGGAAGGCTTTGTTCGAGTTCTTTCAGTTTTTCTCGCACGCCGAGAATTGTCGCCCGGGCGTTTTCGCCGTAGCGCATGATTACAACGCCGCCGACGACTTCGCCTTCGCCGTTCAACTCGGCGATACCCCGGCGCAATTCGGGGCCGATCTGTACATGCGCCACGTCTTGTATACGGATCGGCGTGCCGTTATTGTCGACTCCGAGCGGAATCGTCTTAATGTCTTCCAGGGAACTGATATAGCCCGGCGCGCGCACCATGTATTCGGTTTCGGCCTTTTCCAGCAAGCGGCCGCCGATGTCGTTATTACTGCGTTGAACGGCCTGTTTGACTTGCGCCAACGAAATCCCGTAGGCGGCCAAGGCATTCGGATCGATCTCGATTTGATATTGTTTGACGAAGCCGCCGAGCGACGCGACTTCGGCAACGCCCGGCACGGTTTGCAGCGGATAACGCAAATACCAGTCCTGTATCGAACGTAATTGCGCTAAATCGTGCCGTCCGTTTTTATCCACCAAAGCATATTGATAGACCCAGCCGACTCCGGTCGCATCGGGCCCCAACGACGGGTTGACGCCTTGCGGCAAACGGTCGCGGATATAGTTCAAATACTCCAGGACTCTCGACCGGGCCCAATAAATATCGGTGCCGTCTTCGAAAATGACATAGATGATCGATAATCCGAAATCGGAACTGCCTCGGACGACTTTGGCCTTCGGCACGGCCAGCATCGCCGTGGTCAATGGATAAGTGATCTGGGTTTCGACGACTTGCGGCGCCTGCCCCGGATATTCGGTGAATACGATGACTTGTACGTCGGATAAATCGGGGATCGCGTCGAGCGAGATGGTCTTGAACGACCAAAACCCGGTCACGGCCAGAAGTGCCGCCGCGAGTAAAACCAGAAAGCGGTTGTTCAAGGCGCTGCCGATGATCGCTTCAATCATGCCGATGATCTCCGGCATCATGAGGCATCGGCATTACTTCGTTTGTTGTATGGGGAGATGGCTCCAGCATTTTTGCCGTCGCCTCGCGCAGTTTCGATTCGGAGTCGATTAGAAATTGCGCCGAGATGACAATTTCTTCGCCCTCCTTGAGACCGTCGATAATCGCTACCTGTCCATCGGAGTCCAAGCCCAATTTGACCCGACGGGGTTCGAATTTGCCGGGTTCCCTGACCACGAATACTTGGTTCCGGGTGCCGGAGCGGATGATTGCCTCAGTCGGAACGACTAGAGTTTCCAACTGCCTTTGAGTGGCTATCGTCACGTCGGTAAACATATCCGGCTTTAATAAGCCTTCGGCGTTATCGAGAACCAAACGAATTCGTGTCGTGCGGGTTCGTTTTTCGGCATAGGGGTAGATGAATTCGACACGGCTTTCGAAAACCCGTCCCGGAACACCGACTAATCGGATTTCGGCTAGGTCACCCGGCCTAATCCACGGCAACTCGTATTCATATACATCGGCATAAACCCAGACATTGGCGATATTGGCTATCGTGAAGATTTCGGTATCCGGCGTGACATATTGGCCTTCGCGGGCGCCGATTTGTATCACGATGCCGTCGGTCGGCGCATGAATATGCAGGCTTTTTGTGATGCGTTGCCTATCGGTCAATTCGTGGAGTTGATGAGCCGGGACATCGAGTAATTGCAGGCGTTTTCTTGAGCTTGCCAGTAGTTCTTCCGCGCCCTGGCGGATGCTTTCGAAGGGGCTGTCGATAAGGATTTTCTGATTTTGCAGCGCTAGAATATATTCTTGCTGAGCCGCAACGAGTTGCGGCGAATAAATACTCAACAGGTCGGTATCCTTTTCGACCCATTGACCGGTTTTATCCACATGAAGCGACTCAATCCAGCCGGCAGTTTTCGGGTGTAGACGGACGATATGCTCTTCGTCGTAATCGACCCGGCCGACCGCACGCACGTTTCGGGAAAGCGTGGTACGCGTCGCTTTTGCGGTACGCACACCGATGTTTTGTACCGTCACAGGATCGATTTTAACTGTTCCGGGCTCGGAGGCGGTTTGTTCGTCCGCGTAAACCGGAATGTAATCCATGCCCATCGAGTCTTTGGCCGCAACCGGCGAAGTAATCTCAGGGTTCATTGGGTGGCGGTAAAACAATGGCTGACGGTCTTCCGGCTTTTTATCGTCGAGTCGATGTTCGGGTAAGTGTGCTTCAATGGATAGTCTGTCGATACGGTCCGCTAACCAATAGCCTGCGCCGAAGCCCAAAGCGAGCATCGATAAGCCCGTGATCAATAAGCGTCTACTCATAAATGTCTTCCTTGCCTGTTGCTGCGACAAGCTGCGCCAAAGCTTGGTTGGCTTCGGCGAAGGCCTGCCAATATTGCGCTTCATAGTCGTAGACCGTGATTTGGCTGCGTATGAGATTCAGAAAGTCGACTTTATTGACCTGATATCCGGCCAGCATCGATGCGACTGTTTGCTGGGCTTGAGGAATGATGCCCGTTTCATACAATAGCACTTGCTTCTTGGCTTGCCGGAAGTCGTTTCCGGCTTGTGATATTTGTTTGCGGACGCCGTTCCATTGGTCTTGCAGCGCGTATCGTTCACGCATCAGCTCGCTCGAAGACTGGCTTACGCCCTGGGCCTGTTTTTGCGCGTAAAATATCGGCACATTCATGCTGATACCGAAGCTGAGCAAATCCGAGCGCCGGGTGCCGTCGGGCGTATTATCGCGAGCGCCGTAAGCGGCATTGACATTAAAATCCGGTAATATCTCTTTTTTGGCCAAGTCCAGTTTGGATCTTGCCGCGTTGATTCTTTCCCGTTCGCTTGCTAGTAAAGGTCTGTTGCTTTCGGCTAATCGATAAAGCGTTTGATCGTCATAAATGTCGGGCAATTGTAACGGTACCTTTGTGGGCAGTTGCACTGCGTCATTGCTTGGTCGGTCCAATAGGGCATTCAAACTTGCCGCGGCATTGGCGCGCATGCCGTCGATCTTGATTTTCCGGTCCAGCAATTTCGATAATTCTAGTTGCGCCAGCAAGACGTCTTGCTGTAAACCCTCGCCGACTTCGTATTTAGTTCCGGCTATATCGACTAATTGCTGCAACAGTATTCGATTGTTATCGGTGATCTCAAGTAAGCGATCCAAATAAAACAGTTGCCACCAGACGGTTTTGACATCGCTCAGCAGACTCAAGCGCCATTCATCTTCGTTGTAGGCAGCGGCTTGCGCTTCATAAGTTGCCGCTTGTTCGCGCAAGGCCAGTTTGCCCGGAAACGGAATCGCCTGAGAAATACCGAATCCGATTTGCGCCATTGGTTCTTTCCGGGTATCGAAATGATCGACCGGCAAGTTCATGACATTGAAACCGATGACAGGATCGGGCAGGGTTCCAACTTGTGAGGGAACGGCCGCCAATGCTTCTGCGGCGGCCTTGATTCGAGCCAGATTGGGATTGTTTTGAAGGGCCGTGGCAAGCGCCGCTTCGAGCGTCAAAATGTTTTCCGCTTTTACAAGGAAAGATGCCGCGACTAGAGCAATCGCAATGCAGTTTATTATTATGAATTTTCGGGCTGGCATCAGAAGCTCTTATGTCCTTTAAAAAGTAGTATGTAGTCCATAATGAGTTCGGAGGTACATGGTAAAAGTCCGGTTTAATTCAGATTTTTTGTTAACTTAATGGCAGTGTCACCTAGCGTTAGGCGAGGGATCGAATACCCGGCGCCTCTTTGGATACTACTGAAATTTGAAGTGCGAAAGTTATATGATAGTTGACTATGGAATTTAATTGCTAGGTGAGAGATCATACTCCCTTTTGATTGTTACCCCCTCGTAGATTAAAATTCGGCACCGGGTCGCCCGTCAAAGGCCTATAACCTAAATTATCCAAGACAATTAATCATGGCGGCTTGAATTCAAGAAAGATAAATTCTAATGGCAGATAACAATTTAACCCGAAAAACGCTCAATTCGGTCGGGCGTTTAGTGAGCAAGATAGCCCGTCAAGCCTATTATCAGGCCAAGGAATCGATGGGGCACCCGAAGCGGGATATGGTGGTGAGGCATGTCGAACAAGCCTGCGGTAGCTTGCAAGAAACCAAAATTCATTTCGAAAACGCTCTAGACCGATTTAAAACGATTGTCGTCGTTGACGATTCGACGCTAGAAAACAAATATCGTTTATTGCAACAACAATACGATTTTTGTAAGGTGAAGTCGGATGAGCTCGGTTGTCGCATTCGCGCGATCGAAGAAGTCACTGGTGCGTTGTTTGCCGAATGGGAAGCTGAACTCGACGAGTACACTAATCGCTCGTTGAAGACCAAAAGTCGACAGCAATTAAGACAATCCCAGCAGCATTACGCTAAATTAATCAAAACGATGCACAGGGCCGAAAGTAAAATCAACCCGGTATTGGCGGCGTTCAAAGATCAGGTGTTGTTTTTGAAGCACAATCTCAATGCGCAGGCGATTGCCGCTTTAGAGCATGAGTTCATAGAAATCAGCATGGATATGACTCAGTTGGTTCAAGCGATGGAGCAGACCATTTTCGAAGCGAATCGCTTTATCGCCGGTTTGGTCGAGCAAAAAGCCTTACCTGCGGCTTAATATACGGTCATTAAATGTAACTTCAGTTCCCCGGCAATTATCGTTTTCACGCTAGAGCGCTCATCGTTATTCATAAATTGTAGGGTGCGCTGCGCGTACCAAATCCGTGCCCTAGCGGTTCGGTTGGCACATGAACATCGCGGGGTTACCATGGTACGCACAGCGTACCCTACGAAAATCGTCTAGCGTTAAGAGAGGGACCGAATACCCCGGTGCCTCCTTAGGCACTGCCGAAATTTGAGGTGCGAAGGTACATAAGCTGCAAGGGCGGATCCGTGGTGCGAACCCGCCCTGCATGTTTCTCTGTCCGGCTTTTACAATTTGTAAAGTACGTCGTTGGCTTTATCCCTTTTATCGGGTTTAATGTGTCGGTCTTGTTCGCGGCGTTCCCTTGCGTATTTGCTGATCATTTCTTCCCAAGAGCTGTATTGTTGGTATTCTCTGAAGCCTTGGTTTTTTCGTTGCTGGTAAATTTCTCGGCCTGTTTCGATGATTTCATCCGGATTTTTGCCGTCGACTTGAGACAAAAACTCTTTGGTTTCTTTGTAAGCGTCTCGAATGGTCCAGAACGAGATTTCGAATTCAATCCGTTTTTCCGGGGGCAAGCGTTCCTTCAACATTTTAACCGACCGGTAAGCGGTGCTGCTGCTTCGCCCGTTAATCTGTTCCGATCTACCGCAAGCGGTTAGCGATAAAGTCAATACGGAGAGCAAAAGGGCTGATAGAATCCTCATAGGGTTAACCTCAATCGTTATGGTGTCTGGTGTACTATTCTTATAATAATGTTAATTAGCTAATTAATTTTTCGGAAATACCATTTTCCTGTTCGGCGTCCGCCGTAAAGTCGAACGCTCGAATTACTTGGCGATTATAAACCTAAGCCACATCAATATGCTGGAATTTATTCAATTACTAAAGCAACGCTATCAAACGGTTTCTGCGCATACCTTAAACGATGCGCTTAGGGCAGTGTATCAGCAACGCATCGATCGGCAAATATTGGCCGAAGCATCGGTTCGCAAGGCCGATATGCATAAACGCTTTAATTTTCAACCTTTGCAAGTGGCCGTAGTCGGCCCGACGCAAGCCGGAAAAAGTACCTTGGTCAATCTATTGCTGAACAGCTCTCAGGCTGGTGTGAGTCCGTTGGCCGGCTTTACCGTGCATGCGCAAGGTTTTTGTAATGCGGTCAAACTTGAAGACTGTGAAAGCGTACAGCATTTCTTTGGACGTTTTCAACAAGTGCGCCAAGACGAATTACGTAAGGACAGGCTCGAATGTTATGCCTTGACCGAGAATATAGGAGCATCCGATTTATTGCCCGAATGCTTGGTTTGGGATACGCCCGATTTCGATTCGATCGGCGCGATTGGGTACAGCGAGGCGTTAATGCGTTCGATTGCATTGGCCGATATCGTGATTTTGGTCGTCAGCAAGGAAAAATATGCCGACCAATCGGTATGGGAGCTGATGAGTTCGATTGAAACATTGCGTCAACCGACCTTGATTTGCGTGAATAAATTGGCCGAAGGCAGCGAACATATCGTAGTCCGTTCATTAACCGAAAAATGGCGACAATCGAGGAGCGACGATTGCCCGACTATCGTGCCATTATTCTATCAAAAACAAGCCGCACCGACATGGCCGGAAAACGAGCGGTCCGTGATCAGGAAATTGTTTCGTCAAGTCAATCGCCGCCGTAACCATGAGGTGGTTCAAGAGTTTCTGCTTAAGCACTGGCAGGAATGGCTGGAGCCTGTTCGCGCGGAACACATGGCGCTGCAAGAATGGCGTAGCCTTGTCGATGCTTCGATTAAACAGTCGTTAACGCAGTATCAAAACGATTACTTGAACCATCCTCGTTATTATGAAACTTTTCAAAGCGCCTTGGCGAAATTATTGAGTTTATTGGAGATTCCCGGATTTGCAAGAGTGTTGGTGGGTACTCGTAAGGCGCTAACCTGGCCGATTAGGCAAGTCATGAAAATAGGAATGAAGAGGTCTCGTATTACCGACAGCAGTCATGAGGTCGCTTTATTGAATCATCTGGCGGAACATTTATTAATTCGCATCATGGATGCCTTGCTGGAAAAAACCGAACAAAATGGCGACAGCGCTTGGTGGCGGGGTGGCATCGGACTGTTGCGCAATCGGCGGCAGGCTTTATTGGTAGAATTCAACGATGCCGTGCTTCGTTATCATAATGATTTTCAGCAAGAAGTCGAAAGCGCGGCCTTCCGGCTCTACGCAAAATTACAGGAACAGCCTTATGTATTGAACGGTCTCAGAGCCACCCGCGCGACTACCGATGCGGCGGCCGTTGCCATTTCTCTTCAGGCCGGCGGGTTGGGTTTGCATGATTTGATCATAGCCCCGGCGATGTTATCGGTGACTTCATTTTTGACCGAGAGCGCGATGGGGAGCTATTTGAATAAGGTCGAAGCGGAACTCAAACAACGGCAATTGCAAATTGTCAGGCAAAAACTTTATATCGAATGCCTTCAAGAGGCCTTGTTCAAATTGCCCGAGCAATTGTCCTCGGACAGCTATTTCAATATTACCCCGGAGCAATTAGAACAAGCCGAGCAGCAACTCAAGAATAAAAAACATGGATTACGATTACTCTGATTTAGTCGCAAACACCAAACGTTGGGCCGAACGAGCAGTAGCGACCGGATGGATAGACCAACATACGGCGAGACAGCTCGAGGCGATCGACTCGAGAACGCCGGAGTCGCTGATCGACCGTTCGTCATCCCGGCCACTGATTGTTGCATTCATGGGCGGAACCGGCGTCGGCAAGAGCACATTGTTGAATCGCTTGGCCGGCCAATCGATCGCAAAAACCGGCGTAGAGCGTCCGACGTCGCGAGAAGTAACAATGTACCGCCATCGAGCGGTGCATTTATCGAAGCTGCCGGAAAACCTACCGTTCGATGAAATCCGTCAGGCCGAGCACGATGACGAAACGAATAAAAATGTCATCTGGATCGATATGCCCGATTTCGATAGTACAGCCTTGCACAATCAAGAGATCGTGCTGCAATGGCTCCCGCATATCGATGTGTTGATTTATGTCGTCAGTCCCGAACGATACCGGGATAACAAGGCTTGGCGTTTATTGCTGGCCGAAGGCGGGCGTCATGCTTGGCTGTTTGTGATGAATCAATGGGATCGCGGAGAGGAGGTGCAATACGACGACTTTAAAGATCAGTTAAGCGTCGCCGGATTTGACGCCCCGATTATTTTCAAGACTGCCTGCGGCGAGCCCGATTTCCCCGACGAGTTTGATAACTTGGCTAAGACGATTGCGACGCTTGCGACCGAAACCACAGTCAAGCAATTGGAATCTCGAAACACTCAAGCTCGAAAGGATGCATTGAAAATGAGTTTGGTCGATTGTTTGAAACATGTCGGCAATGACCGGGATTATCGAAAGCTGTCCGAGCGCTGGCGCCGGAGCTGGCAGGACACCGGTCGAACTTTGCAGCAAGGATTCGAATGGCCGCTTCGGCAGTTGGCCGGTTATTATGCCGAACATGATAAAGCATCGAAACAGCAACAAAGCGAGTTATGGGACGCATGGGTGCAAAGCCGTTATGAGGATGCGCTCGACGACCTCATTCTTCATGCCGATGCCAACGGGTTGGCGACAGCCGCGTTAAAACGCGAATTATTGCAATTACGCGGCAAGGCCGAAAAAATCATGTATGACCAAACCGAACTCGCGG
Source organism: Methylotuvimicrobium sp. KM2 (assembly GCF_038051925.1). NCBI lineage: Bacteria > Pseudomonadati > Pseudomonadota > Gammaproteobacteria > Methylococcales > Methylococcaceae > Methylotuvimicrobium > Methylotuvimicrobium sp. KM2. The sequence continues at coordinate 1,651,607 of NZ_CP150634.1, forward strand.
TTAGGCAGGCCTTGGCGAATCCTGGACATGCCGCGCATCGTGCTTTTTTAAAAGGCATGCGGTTTTGCGAAATTGTACTGCCGCTTGGCGCGATGAGTTTTGTCGGTTATCAGGTTTTTTCCGGTTATTATCATAGTAGTTTGGATTACCGTAACTATCTGGGGGCAAACTTTGCGATCCATAGCAGTTTGTTTGTAGGGCTCAGTTGGCTGATTCCGTTTTTTATCCTGAAGAAACTTAAACCCTCGCTCGAAAAAGCCGCATTGAAAGGTTTGAAAAAAGGCGTGGCGATGGCGCTGATACAAATCGAAGCGGAAATCGTCAATGCCATCGAGAGACTTTGTCGGCAACGTAGCGAAATTGCGGCAGAAGCCGAGCAGATAATACGACAATGCGAGAGCGGTCAAGATGGTATCGAAATGATACGAAGTGATAGTCGTTTAGCTAGAATGTTGGTTGATTAGAAAGTTATTGGTGAGCTGTAAGCGGTGAGTAGGGAAAGAGGAAAGAGGAAAGAGGAAAGAGGAAAGAGGAAAGAGGAAAGAGGAAAGAGGAAAGAGGAAAGAGGAAAGAGGAAAGAGGAAAGAGGAAAGAGGAAATTAGGACTTGACAAATGGATTAAATGCCGCGTCATTACACCGCTCACCCAAACCTATCCAAAATTAAATTTAAATTTAAGGAACTGTCGGTCATTAAGAAGGTCTTTATAAGCGAACGATGCAAAAATGGAAAGATGCAAGTTCGAAGCGCGATAATAAATTAACATTTGCTAATGCTGGATTTAATTGATAATATCGCGCCACACTAAAGGGGGCGACATGGCTTCGACGTGGGTAGCAAAACCTTGAGTGCATGCCGAGCACAGTACAGCTCGTAAAACCTACTGAACTAAAGTATTCGCAAACGACGAAAACTACTCAATGGCTTTGGCTGCCTAAAAACAGCCACCATTCCTCTGACTATCTGTGCTTATGCGGGTAGGATCTTCGGATCACTCAGGGGTCATAGCACATAAGATCGTGCCGATGCCTGTCCGGAGCTGACGCACTAAATCCTAACGGAATCGCCGACGGTTTTCTTGGCCTGACGGGTAGCCGGCGGTTAAATCAAAAGTTCAGGATAAGCATGTAGAGCTTGTGGCGGAGTGCTTGCGGACGCGGGTTCAATCCCCGCCGCCTCCACCAATTTTTTATAAGCCGATAAATCTTATCGGCACCCAAAAGCCCGCTAAACGCGGGTTTTTTCGTTTATGCTTCCCTAATGTTGCTCGAACAAATTCCGGACTGTTTTTACGATCTCTAATCACATGGCCAATGCTCGGGACAAAGCGTGCCATTCAGGAAGCTAAATGAGTACGACAAATTTTCAACAACTGGCCAATTTCATTTGGTCGGTCGCCGACTTGCTGCGCGGACCATATCGACCTCCGCAATTCGTCCGTGTCATCGCCGTCCGAAGTTTCCACTCTCTTGTGTTTGGTCGCCGGTACCTAGCGTTGCTTTTCTGTGCGTTCTGCTGTCACGATAGCGCACATCCTTGTGCTTTTTGCGTTTCTTAGCGAATATCGATCGAGCCGGTTGTCGCCACGGAATCCCTGCCGATCGCTTGCGTGTTGGTCAATGTGTTTTTCGAGGCATTGATCAGAGTCGATTTCTCGACTTTCGAGCCGACCACGCTGATTGAGCCGGTGCTGGCGGCGCTGTTGCGGCCGATCGCCTGAGTATTGGTCAACGTGTTTTTGGATGCGTTGATCAATGTGGATTTTTCGATTTTCGAGCCTTCGGCCATGGCTGTGCCGGCGACGATTGACATTAAAACGACTGCTGCAAAAGATACTGTTTTCATGGCGGTTTCCCCTTGATTATTGTTGGAGTGGTTCGTTCAAGCGTTTCGTTGAACTTGGGTACAGTATCCCGATTTTCGGAGAAAAAGTCGGTGACCGAGTCACGCCAATTGTGTGATTTATTCACTGCCCGGCGAAGTGAACGAGTAACGTTCGTTGAATGCGCAACTCGTCCGCCCCGGATTGCTTAGTTTTTCCTATGTGTCAAGTTTCCGGCGTGCAAGCCGCATTCTTTCTTCGTGGCGTCTTCCCACCACCAGCGTCCGGCTCGTTCGTGTTGATTCGGCAGCACCGGTCTTGTGCAGGGTTCGCAGCCGATGCTGATGAAGCCCTTTTCGTGCAGTTCGTTGTAGGGGACTTGATAGGCTTCGATATGATCCCAAACCTGCGCGGAGCTCCAGTTAGCCAACGGATTGAATTTGATCAATTGATGTTCGGGAGTCGAGAAAGCCGTGTCGATTTGTATTTCGGGCAGGTCTTGGCGCGTACCGACGCTTTGATCCTTGCGCTGACCGGTGATCCAGGCATCGAGACCCGCGAGTTTGCGTCTCAATGAGTCTACTTTGCGGATGCCGCAGCATTCTTGATGACCGTCGCGATAAAAGCTGAACAAGCCCTTGGCCTTGACCATCTCGTCCAAGAGGGCATGGTCCGGCGTCAACAATTCGATTTGAATGCCGTAATGTTCGCGCACTTTTTCAATAAAACGATAAGTTTCGGGATGCAGGCGCCCGGTATCCAAGCTGAAGACTTGAATATCGGGGCGTATTTTGACGGCCATGTCGATCAGAACCACATCTTCGGCGCCGCTGAACGAAATCGCGATATTATCGAATTGTTCCAGCGCGGCCTTAAGAATTTTTCGGGGTTTTTGTCCCTGCAGTTCGGCCTGCAGAGCGGTGATATCGAATGAGGTCATGATTGGCTTTTTGGGTTAAATTCCGGTTATTGTTGTGAAAAATAATGCGTTAAAAACTCGTCGAAAGACAAGTTGTCGCTTTGCTCCTTTTCGAGTTGTTTGGCGATAGACTCTTTAGCCATTTCTTGGAAGGCACGGGTATTTTGCTCATCCAGCTTTTGGCTGCGAAAGTTTTTGGCATGTTCGACCGAGGTTTTCAGTGCGTAGGTTGCAAACGGCATTTGTGTTTCGCTCATGCCGCGTAGGATTCTTGCGGACGGTGTCAAGTCCGGATTTTCTATGGCTTTTCTTTGGGCCGCCAAGGCTGAGCTATAAGGTTTTTCGGAATCGTTAGCGTCCAAAAGCATGCAAACAGGTTCCATGTCGGCCAAGATTTCTTCGGCCCAGTCTTTGAGGGGTATCCGACGGTCGAGTTTATCGAGTACGAGGCCGGGTTGACGACCGAGATGGGCAACCGCAAGCTGATTAGCGTTATTGAGAATGAACTGCCGCGAATCGTTGGGTGGACTGTTTTGCAGCAGACAAGTCAGCATGAAGGCCTCGATGAAATGTGCCGTTTCATCGTGTATGCCAAGGGGGCTAAACAAGTCCAGATCAAGCGATCGTAATTCGATATAGCGAACCCCTCGGCGTTTGAGCGCCAAAGTCGACTTTTCGCAGGAGTTAGCGATTTGCTTGGGTCTGACGGTACTGTAAAATTCGTTTTCGATTTGTAAAATGTTGCTGTTCAATTGTCGGTATTCGCCGTCGACCTTGACGCCTATTTTTTCATAGTCCGGGTAGGGCGTGTTGATGGCTTGGCTTAGGCTGTCGACATAACCGGTCAACGAGTTGTAGTCGATTTGCAGAGAAGCCTGATTTTTGCTCTTATAGCCGATGTCGCTCATTCTGAGCGAAGTAGCGTAAGGATGGTATAAAGTATGGCGGTCGAATTCGTCGAATTGGGCCATCATGTGCGGACGGCTTTTGAAAAATTTTTTACATATCGCAGGTGACGCGCCGAACAGATACAAGACCAGCCAGCCTTGGCGGTGCAGGTTTCTGATCATGCCGAAATAGCCGTCCGCGATGAATTGATCGAGACTCGACGATGAGTTTTCCAAGTCGTGTAGTTTGCTCCACAAAACTTCCGGCACCGAATAGTTAAAATGGATGCCGGCGATGGCCTGCATGGTTCGACCGTAGCGGTGCCAAAGCCCTCGGCGGTAAATGTGTTTCATGCGGCCGATATTGGAGCTGCCGTATTCGGCGATCGGTACGCTTTCGTCGCCGTCGATGCCGCAAGGCATGCTCGCGGCCAACAAAATTTCGCCGTCGAGATGATCGTAAACGAATTGATGAATCGTGTTCAGATAATTCAGCGTTTCTTTGATATCCTTAAACGGCGGCGTGATGAACTCGAGCAAGGCTTCGGAATAGTCCGTCGTGATATACGGATGCGTGAGAGCCGATCCTAAAAATGACGGATGAGGCGTGTGCGCGATGACGCCGTTTTTGGCGATTCTGAGGCTTTCTTTTTCAATGCCTTTGAGCCCGTTTTTTACTAAATTTTCAAAGCCGTTTTCGACTAATAAATTAAAACGCGCCGGTAAATGATGGTGCAATTGAGTCATAGTAGGGGCGTTTATCGCCCGTGAGTCCGAAGAAAATCGGACCATTATAAAGGTTTAACAGAATTGAATAAATATTATCGTGGACAGGGCAGCTACTCCCAGTTTGTGGATCAAAAAGGGTGTGGGATGTGCTTGGCGAGGATGTCGGCAGCGGGGATCTGCCGTCAAGCCCCCATGGATGGGTTTACCCAGCACCTAAATTCCATAGTTCATTGGCTATGGTTAACTATTTTGGGTAGTTTAGGTGCTGGGTTTACGGCGTTCCTCTCCGGAACCGGCATTGTGTTATCTATCGAAAAATTAAATAAGGGATGCAAATCTGCGAACTTTCACAGTAACGTTCATGAAGACCTCGCCATCGTCCCGGCAAATGAAAGTTCTCTGGCGGCGGAGGGTGCGGTCACTCGCCCGACAGGACGCCGTGAATACGTCCATGTAGGCTCGACGGCGGCTTTCCCTGCCGCCGACGCCTGTCAGTCGAGCAACCGCCCCCTCTCCGGAACCGGCATTGTGTTATCTATCGAAAAATTAGATAAGGAATGCAAATCTGCGAATTTTCACAGTAAGATTAGCGAAACTGCGCAAACTGGGAATTGCAGTGGACAGGGGGTATTACATGTCGACTAAGCCGCTCGATGTGCTGAATACGGTGTTCGGGTACGATCGTTTCAGGGGGCAACAACAGGCCGTGATCGATGAGTTGTTGGCCGGGCGCGATGCCTTGGTATTGATGCCGACCGGCGGCGGTAAGTCATTGTGTTATCAGATTCCATCATTGTTGCGGCCGGGCGTCGGTATTGTGATTTCGCCGTTGATCGCGTTGATGCAAGACCAGGTCAGTGCATTGCATCAACTGGGTGTCAATGCGGCCTTTTTGAATTCGACTTTGACCGGCGAAGAGGCGCGTTCTATCGAAAGCAGGCTGCGCGACGATCAACTGGACTTACTCTATATTGCGCCGGAGCGACTGAATTCGGCCCGTACGCTGTCGTTACTGGATAATCTGAATATTGCGCTATTTGCGATCGATGAGGCGCATTGCGTGTCGCAATGGGGGCACGATTTTCGCGCTGACTACCTGCAATTGTCGATGTTGCATGAGCGATATCCGAGTATTCCGCGTATTGCGTTGACCGCGACCGCCGACGAACGAACCCGTCAAGAAATCATCAGCCGGCTTGCACTCGACCAAGCGAGGCTGTTTGTCAGTAGTTTCGATCGACCGAATATTCGTTATCGTATCGTCCAAAAACAAAATGCCCGGCAGCAATTGTTGCAATTCATTCAACGCGAACATCTTGGCGATGCCGGTATCGTCTATTGCTTGTCGCGCAAGAAAGTCGAATCGACGGCCGAATGGCTGCAAAGTAAAGGTATTCGAGCACTGCCTTATCATGCCGGGATGGATAACGAGGCGAGGCAGCAGCATCAGCACCGGTTCTTGATGGAAGAAGGATTGGTTATCGTGGCGACGATCGCATTCGGCATGGGCATCGACAAACCCAATGTGCGTTTTGTCGCGCATCTCGATTTACCGAAAAGTATCGAAGCCTATTATCAGGAAACCGGACGCGCCGGGCGCGACGGCCTGCCGGCAGATGCCTGGATGGCGTACGGTCTGCAGGATGTGATCACGCTGCAGCAAATGTTGGCCAATTCCAATGCCGACGAAAGCCACAAACGTCTTGAATATCATAAACTCGATGCCATGTTGGCGCTTTGCGAAGAAGTCGGCTGCCGCCGCAGGGCTTTGTTGAGTTATTTCGGCGATCGATTGGCTGAAGATTGCGGTAATTGCGATACTTGTTTGGAACCGGTCAAGACTTGGGACGGCACGGTCGCCGCTCAGCAAGCTTTGTCGTGCATTTACCGGACCGGGCAGCGTTTCGGTGTCAATTATCTGATCGACGTATTGCTCGGCAAGGAGACCGAGCGGCTCAAGCATTTCGGTCACGATCAGCAGTCGACCTTCGGTATCGGTAAGGATATCGATGAAAAACAATGGCGTTCGGTCTTTCGGCAATTGGTCGCCAAAGGTTTGGTGACGGTCGATATCGAAGGTCACGGTTCGTTGCGCCTTGATGAATCTTGTCGCACGGTCCTGCGCGGCGAGCAGGAATTGATGCTACGCCGAGATCTGTCAACCGAATCCGGCAAGCGCTCGAAAGGCGCGGTTCGGCAATTTCAAAAAGAGCAGGACACCTTGCTGTGGAACGCGCTACGCACCAAACGCCGGGAGCTTGCCGATGAGCAGGACATTCCGCCGTATCAGATTTTTCACGATGCCACATTGATGGAGATGGTTGAAAGCCGGCCGATGAGTTATCAGCAATTCCGTTCAATATCGGGGGTTGGCGAACGTAAATTGGAGCTGTACGGCGACGATTTTCTAGCCGTGATTCAAGAGTTCGGAACCGTTTCGGAAGCCTTGGTTTCTTTGTCGGATTCGGTATCGGAGACCGTTGACCTGTTTCGACTGGGCTATGACGCCGAAAAAATTGCCAAGCAACGCGGCTTTACCATGGATACGATTTATAATCATTTGGCTCAGGTCCTGGAGCAAGGCATAGTTGAATTGGCCGAGGTGGTTGCTTTGCCCGAAGCTGAAATCCATGCGATTCAGGATGCCATATTAGGCATGCCGGATGCGCAAAGAAATGCTTTGAAACCGATTTTCGAAGCATTTAATGGGCAATATAGTTATGGCGTGTTGCGTTGCGTTCGTGCGGCAATGCAATTGGACGATAAATGATTTGCTGCGAATAGTGTCCGCCGATTTACTTCGGCCGAGGGTGCTGATGCAGCACAATGTTTATAGCTTTTTTATTACCATGAAGGGCATGAAGATAATGAAGGGAGGAGAATTGAGTGCTTTATGAGCTGTCCCAATATCACAGATGAACTCAATTAATAGATGAACTGAATCAATAGATTCAATGTAGTAATACAGCGTTTTCAAATTCAGTTAATGACTAAAAATATCAAAGTAAAGCCAGCACTCCAGCGGCAATAATGATGATGACATAGGCTGTTAAAGGTGAGTAACGTATTTAAATTGAAAACGCTGTATCTTCAAGTCCTTCATGCTCTTCATGGTAAAAAATAAATGACATTATTTGGTATCAGCACCCTCGGTCGATTGTCAAATCGATCGATTGCCAGTTTAATATGCCTTTTTATTATTAATAATTGTTAGGAGCAATGCGTGGCAAAGGCCAGTGATTTTAAGCGTGGAATGGTTGTCGAGATTAACGGTGTGCCGCATGTGATTAAGCAAATCGAGGTCAGAAGTCCGTCCTCGCGTGGCGCGACTACCTTGTATAAAGTCCGGTTCAATAATCTCAAGACCGGTCAAAAACTCGATGAAACCCTGAAAGGAGACGATTTTTTCAAGGATGCCGATTGCGTTCGCGTGAAAGTTCAGTTTTCTTATATGGATGGCGAAAATTACGTCTTCATGAACATGGAGGACTACAGTCAATACACAGTCGGCGCGGATGATTTGGAAGAACAGAAAGGTTACTTGACCGAAGGGCTCGAGGATATCGTTGCGTTGTTGTTCGACGATACCGTGCTGGGTATCGAGTTGCCGAGTTCTGTGGCTTTGGAGATCGTCGAAACCGCACCGGAAATCAAAGGCGCCACGGCAACCGGCAGAACTAAGCCGGCGCGATTGACGACCGGTTTGGAAGTACAGGTTCCGGAATATCTTAAAACCGGCGAAATAATCAAGATCAATACCGTTACCGGAAAATTTATGTCCAGGGCTTGATGGGGCCGCTAGACGGGCGTTTTTTCGTGCATGAGCAAGCGAGGCGGACTCAGATGCGAAGCGGGGTAGGGTTGCCGGTTTCGAGATAGCGCTTATAGTCGGCCAACACTTGTGCATGATCGAAAGCCAATTCTGCCGGTAGCGTGTCGAAGGTGAAGGTGTCGAGGTTTTTCGCGTCGTCATCGGCTTTCGGCGTACCCGTAGCTTCGGCGATATAGACCGCGGTGACGGTATGATTGCGAGGGTCGCGTTGCGGGTTTGAATAAATGCCTAGTAGAGCGCTCAAGGAAACATCGAGGCCGGTTTCTTCGCGGGCCTCACGGATGGCGGCATGTTCAACGGTTTCGCCGATATCGACAAAGCCACCGGGAATGGCCCAGCCGAACGGCGGATTGGCGCGTTCGATCAGAACGAAAGGGCGCCCCGGACGGTCGATTAATTGGATTAAGGCGTCGGCGGCCAATAGCGGCGTGATCGGTTTCGGCATAGGTGTTCTCGCAAAAGGCTGAAGTTTTCGGTCTACGTTACCTGAATTTCTTTCAATAATCGAGAATAAGGGTAGGCTGTCTAGGGTAAGTGCATTAATATAATAAATATATCAATATGTTATAATATTTCCTTGAGCGCTTAGTCAATTTAGTTTAATTTATGGTTACCCTCCCTGGGCCCCGTTAGGCCGCGCCGAGCACTGGCGATTTTGCCGAGAATAGCCCGCTCGTTTTCGGAGGGCTAAGGATAGCCCTTCCGAAAACCCTCGGCAAAGTCGTCAGCGCGCAGGATGCAGCGGCCTCCGGGTGTCTGCTGACTCGCGCGCCATCCAGGCGCTCGCACTTCGTGCGCTTTGGGCGTCCCAATCCGCTCCCGGCGGATTGGTCTTTTGGATACTTTTCTTGGGACAAGCAAAGACAAAATCGCCTGGAGCGATTTTGAACAGCTTTAGCTGGCCCGCAGGGCGAAACCCATGGATGGGTTTCGTAGCAGTATCGCGGTTGTCGGTCCGCGAACCGACTACACATAAGTGTCGCGATAGCGACACAAAGCCTTATTTAGGTTTCAAATAAACTAAATCTTTATAGTTAACCAGGAAAAAGGAATATTTTAACTATATGATTTTCTACAGTGTTTTAATGCGTTTGCCCTGCTTTTCATGACTGAAATTGTGTTTTACTGGCAAGGCGTGATTCATGCTTTACTATTATTGCTTGTTGCCAACGGCGCGCCGGTCGTTGCCTATAAACTGTTCGGGCGGCGTTTTGCTTGGCCCGTAGATGCAGGAATTATACTCTCCGACGGTCGACCGTTATTCGGACGTTCAAAGACTTGGCGCGGCATTTTGAGCTCGATTGGCTTAGTTTCCGCCGTATCTTGGTCAATGGGATATGGGGTGACGGTTGGCGCCGCGTTCGGCGGGTTGGCAATGATTGGCGATTTGTCGGCTAGTTATATCAAGCGGCGACAAGGAATGCTCGAAAGTAGTCGTGCCAGGGGGCTCGATACGATACCTGAATCGTTATTACCGGTGTTTGTCTTGAAGTCGCAGTTGGCATTGAATAGGTTCGATATCGCCGCAGTTGTCTTATTGTTTTTTACGATCGAAGAGTTCGTCTCGCCGATTTTATATCGCCTGCATATCCGTAAACATCCATACTAATTCCTTATGAGCTTGAAAGACAATCATTTGCGGGTTTTGACCTATAACATTCACAAAGGCTTCAATGTCGGCAATCGGCGCTTCGTTCTGCATCAAATCCGCGAGGCTTTGATTGCCGCGGATGCCGATTTATTGTTTTTGCAAGAAATGCAAGGTGAGCATGCGCACCGCGAAAAGAACATTCCGGATTGGCCCGAGCGTTCGCAGTTCGAATTCATCGCCGAAGGTGTTTGGCCTTATTACGCTTACGGCAAAAATGCGATCTACAATGCCGGTCATCATGGCAATGCTATTTTGAGCAAATATCCTTTCGAAAGTTACGAAAATATCAATGTGTCGCCGTTTCCGTGGGCTAGCCGAAGTTTGCTGCATGGCGTGGTTCGTTTGAATGCGGATATTCAACCATTGCATATCGTTTGTATTCATTTCGGACTAACCGGCAAGGAGCGCCGACTGCAAGTCGCTAAGCTTTGCGAAAGGATTGACGAGCATGTTCCGCACGATGCGCCGTTGATCGTGGCAGGGGATTTTAACGATTGGTTGGGTCAGGCCGAACGCTATTTTTACGAACACTTGGATCTCAAAGAGGTATTCAGAACCACGCATGGCCGCTATGCTCGAACGTTTCCGGCTTGGTTGCCTATCTTGCCGATGGATAGAATCTATTTTCGAGGTTTAGTACCGGTATCTTGCGAGCGTTTGGCTCATGCGCCTTGGCATGTATTATCCGATCATTCGCCGCTGGCGGCCACATTCGAAATATGATGCAAATGCTCGATCCTAATGAAACTTCTAAATGGACTTTGCCGAATCTATTGACCGGTTTTCGTTTTGTTGCCGCGCCTTTTTTATTGTGGCTGGCCTGGAACGAATATGCTGTGGCCTTCATGATTTTATCGGCGGTCGCTTTCTTGACCGATCTTTTGGATGGTTGGACGGCTCGTTTAACCGGACAGGTTTCAGAATTCGGCGCGGTACTCGACAGTTGGGCCGATGTGATTACTTATTTGACGATCGCGTTGAGTTGTTGGTGGTTGTGGCCCGAAATCGTTGCGCGCGAATGGTTTTATGTCGTCTTGATTGTCGCCAGTTGCTTGCTGCCGTCGGCGGCAGGGCTCTTGAAATTCGGTCGGTTTACCAGCTATCACACTTGGGGCGTTAAATTAGCCGCCGCCTCGATGGGGGGAAGTTTATATCTGATGTTTCTGAGCGGGCCCATTTGGCCGTTTCGCGTCGCGGCGGTTATTTGTATTTTAGCGGCTTTCGAAGAGATCGTTATTACCTTGTTATTGAAAAGTCCTAGCTCCGACGTTCGCTCGCTTTGGCATGTGGTTCGGAAGGTGAATGGTGAAAGGTGAAAGGGCGGCTCGAGATGGGCGTTTGGGGGCTATTTCCCAAGTTGTCATTAAAGTATGTAGCCCGTATGCAGCGTAGCGGAATACGGGAATGGCGTGGCTCCGAACTTGCGCTACGCTCTATCCGGACTACGCTGCTTAGATTCGCGGGAAAGGGCTCGGGCTTTAAAACGGAATGTTGTTATCGGTGCTAGTCTTGGCTTTATCGATGGGTTCTGAGAGCGGGATGGAGGAAGGACTCGAGCTTTTGTCGGACGATGCGGGGGTTCTCGCTTTCCTGCACCGCTAAGATTCCCTCAATAATCATTTCTCGGATAAACATTTCTTCTTTATCTTTTTGTTTGAGTTTATTGCCCATCGGACTGAATACCAAGTTGCCTAATAAAGAACCGTAGAGCGTCGTTAAAAACGCTACCGCGATCGAAGGGCCTAATTGCGAAGGATCGGACAAATTGCCCATAACGCCGATTAGACCGACGACGGTTCCTATCATGCCCATGGCCGGCGCCACGCCGGCCATTGTCGACATCATTGCAATACCTGTTTGATGGCGCTGCGAAGTCATTTCATTATCGTTTTCCATGACTCGTCGCACTTCATCCGGCGCGATGCCGTCGACGACCAACATCAACGCATTGCGAATGAAAGGGTCCTTGATCTTAAGCATATCCTCTTCCAATGCCAGCAAGCCCCCTCGGCGAGCTCGGTCGGCTAATTTAACGAATAAATTAATTTGCGCATGCGGATTCGGCTTTTCCATTCTAAAGCTTTGCCAAATATATTTCGGCAACATGGCGAAGGTTTTTAGCGGGTAAGCCATCATTGTCGCACCCAGCGTACCGCCGATGACCAAAATGATCGACGGTCCGTTGATTAAGGAAAAAGGGTTTCCGTGGTCCAGCAATACAGCGACGGCAATCGCGCATAAGGCGACAAATGGACCGAAGATGGTAGCAAAATCCATGTAGACAGGTTGTTTCACAGGGTCTCTATTCTATTTAGTTGTATGGCTAAGATTGCATGGCATGATGCAAATATCTGCAAACTTCTTGGTTCCAGAAAGTTATTATACTCATCGTAGATGAAAATTCGGCCTCGGGGTGCCCGTTAAAGGAAGCCGTGAACCCAGCATCTAAATCCAGCACCTAAATTCCATAGGTCTTTGGCAATGATTCAAAATCATGGCTTATTTAGGTGCTGGATGAATTATCCAAGACAATTAACCACCTGATTAGCAAGTTTCTTCTGTTAAAGCCCAAAGATCAGCATATCCCTGGCAGGACCGGGTTCGCAAGCCATGCGGGTCAAGCTAAAAACGGCCAACCCACATCACGCTCTTTCCCAAGCTGCAGCTTGGGAAAGACACCCCGGAAGCTCCCCCTTCGACATGCTCAGGGCAAGAGCTTCCTGAGACCGACACAAGCTCCGCACATTCTCAATCAACCCCGACTGACTCGCTCGCTCGTTCAATCTTTCTTGACTGTCGGGAAGCTAGAGCTTTCTGAACAGGTTACCCAAGCAGGAGCTTGGGTAACAGCATATTGTAGTTTTTGCGACTACGACTGCCCTCTGCTCGGACACTTGGCTTCGGTAAGATGAAGCATCTTGCTAATCAGGATTAACCATGGCCAATGGGCTATGGAATTTAGGTGCTGGATTTAGGTGCTGGGTAAATACGTCCATGTAGGCTCTATGCCAATTCTATGCTGGTCCCTCACCTAGCGTTAGGTGAGGGACCGCGCACCCCGGTGCCTCCTCAGGCACTGCCGAAATTTGAAGTACGAAAGGTATAGGTAATCTCCTGAAATCCTTCATGAACTTCATGGTTAAACTGCCGAGTTTAGGTTGAGCAGTACCGACACTCGTGCTTAGATTGCATGATTGGAAGAATCCGTTTCAGCATCCTTCGCATCGGCTTACGAGCTCGCATCGGGGGCTTGGCCTTTGATGATATTACTGACGATGTCGATCGGCAGCGGAAATACGATCGTTGACGATTTTTCCCCGGCGATTTCGGTCAACGTCTGCAGATAGCGAAGTTGTATGGCTTGTGGCTGTTGCGCGAGTATTGTTGCGGCCTGCAATAATTTTTCGGAGGCTTGCATTTCGCCTTCCGCATGAATGATTTTCGCTCGGCGGGTGCGTTCTGCTTCGGCTTGCTTGGCGATAGCCCTTACCATGCTTTCGTCGAGATCGACATGCTTTATTTCAACATTCGCGACCTTGATGCCCCAGGCATCGGTTTGCTGGTCGAGAATCGTTTGGATGTCGATATTCAATTTGTCGCGCTCGGCCAGCATTTCGTCCAGTTCATGTTGGCCTAACACGGAGCGGAGCGTCGTTTGCGCCAGTTGGCTGGTGGCTTCGTAAAAATTCTCGACCTGAATAATCGCCTTGTCGGGATCGATGACTCGGAAATAGACTACGGCATTGACCTTGACCGAGACATTGTCGCGGGATATGACATCTTGCGACGGCACGTCCATGACGATGGTGCGGAGGTCGACCCTGACCATTTGTTGAATGATCGGGATCACGATTATGAAGCCGGGTCCTTTGACTTTGTAAAAACGGCCAAGCATGAAAACCACGCCGCGTTCGTATTCACGCAAAATTTTAAATGCGCTGATCAATAACAGCAAGGCGAAACTGCCGAAAATTAAGCCGAAATATTCAAACATCTTTGTGCTCCTGGTTGGGTGTGGAATTAACCTCAAGGATAAGGCCGTTCCGACCGGTTACGCGAACCCGCTGGTTTTTTTTGAGTGCTTCTCGGCTGTGGGCTTGCCAAATTTCGCTGTGGATACGGACGGGGCCTAGGTCGGTGAAATCGGCAAGTGCAATACCGGTTTCGCCAAGCAATTCTTCCCGACCGGTTACGATGGGCTTTTGTCTTGATTTTAACAACATGCCTAAGGCGAAAATCAAGAATGCCGCGCTGGTAAGCGCGAAAGCGCCGACTAGGGCAATGTCGATGCCGAATCCGGGGGCATCGGTATCCATCAGAATGACGGAACCAATCACAAACGCGGTCAAGCCGCCGAAACCGAGTATGCCGATACTAGGTACGAAGGCTTCGGCGATCATTAGTGAAATCCCTAAAAGAATCAATGCGAATCCGGCATAGTTAATCGGTAAGACTTGAAATGCGAAAAGCGCCAACAATAAGCAAATGCCGCCGATGGTGCCCGGGACGATGGCTCCGGGATTGGAAAATTCGAATATCAGGCCGTAAATTCCGGCAATAAGTAAGATATAAGCGATATTCGGATTAGTAATGACTGCCAATAATTCGCTTCGCCAGTCAGGCTCTAGGGCTTGAAACGCTGCATTTTCTGTAGATAAAACGATATCGCGCCCGAGTACGTTAATTTTTCGTTGATCGAGTTGTTTTAATAATTCGTATCTATCGTTAGCCAGGACATCGACAACATTGAGTTTTAGGGCTTTTTCGGCCGAAAGACTTGCCGCATCTCGAACAGCTTGCTCTCCCCAATCGGCGTTTCTGCCGCGCATTTCGGCCAGGCTTCTGATATAAGCAACTGCATCGTTGATGGCTTTTTGCGCCATTGCGTTTTTAGGCGATTTGCTTGAAGAAGTCTGGTCGGCGGATTGATCTTTGCCGGACTGTTCGCCCGGCGCTTCGGTTGGACCGATTAATTGTACCGGTGTAGCGGCGCCAAGGTTGGTTCCCGGCGTCATTGCGGCGATATGGCTTGCGTAAAGGATATAAGTTCCGGCGCTGGCGGCTCGTGCCCCGCCCGGTGTGACATAAGTGATCACTGGAATCGGGGAGGCAATGATTTTTTTAATGATTTGCCGCATGGATGTGTCAAGACCGCCCGGCGTGTCGAGCGTGATCAAGATCGCTTTAGCCCCGGATTCGGAAGCCTTGTCCATGCTGCGCTCGATATAGTCCGAAGTTGCAGGACCAATAGCATCTTGAATGGTTAATTGAACAATCGTTGTTGCGGGAATGGCGGCTTGATTGTTTTCAGCCGAGACGGAATTGATAAACATAGCCATGACAAGAAGTAGCGGCAGGACTGTGCGGCGTTCGATGTGTCTTTTCATGAATGGCTACCTGACTGTTCCAAGCAGATGCGACTGTTTCGAGTCTACGCCATGAATGGCTTGTCGGCAATAGTTGTTATTTATTCGGCCGGTGCTTGCTAGGAAAGGAGTCGTGTTTGTCGCTCCTGAATACAGGCGGGGGATGTTGGGATGAGTTTTATATCCATCATTTCTGGTTCCCACGGTCCTCCGTGGGAATCCGTACCTTGGCTGTCGAAACCAGATTGGTATGCGTTCCCACGCTGGAGCGATGGGAACGAGGAAAAATCTCCCCCAGCCACTCTTTTTCAAAGAGGGGAATAAAACTCCGAGGACCTTAACTTAATGGCATTGACGGTCCTCCGTGGGAACGAGACAAGGCCTTCCATTAATCCAAGCCAAGTTGGTTTTCAGCTAGCTCCTCTCTTTAATTTCTATGTTAGGAGAAGTAAATGCTCGCTCCACCGAAGGCGGATTTTATTTCGCTTTTAACCGAGTCAATGCTTCGGTAACATGAGGTTCGATGGCTTTATACATGATCTGATGCATTTTGGGATTGCCGGCAATGACGTTGCCGGTTTCCATGTAATTATCTTGAAAGGCAAAATCGGTGGCGACGCCGCCGGCTTCCTTGATCAGCAGGATGCCGGCAGCCATATCCCAAGGATGTAATCCGATTTCCCAAAAACCGTCGAGTCTGCCGATTGCGACATAGGCTAGATCGAGTGCTGCCGCTCCGGCCCGGCGTATACCAGCGGAATCGGCATGTATAGTGCGGAACATGCCAAGATAGGCGTCTAGGTGTTGCTGACTCTTAAACGGAAAACCGGTTCCGATCAGTGCGCCTTTGAGTCCGGCTTGATGAGTCACGCGGATGCGCCGGTTATTCATCATCGCGCCGCCGCCGCGTTCGGCGGTAAACAATTCATCGCGTAACGGGTCGTAAACCACGCCGAGTTCCAGTTTGCCTTTGACTTGCAGAGCTATCGATACGGCATAGACGGGAAAGCCGTGTAGGAAATTGGTCGTGCCGTCCAGCGGGTCGATAATCCAAACGAAATCGTTGCCTTTGTGTTCGCCGCTTTCTTCAGCCAAAATCGCATGATCGGGAAAGGCGGTTTTAATGATTTTGATGATTTCCTGTTCGGCCATGCGGTCGACCTCGGTCGCGAAATCGTTGATGCCTTTCCTGTTGATTTGAAGTTTTCCGACATTGTCGGCCGAGCGTGAAATAATCTCGCCGGCGTTCCTGGCGGCGCGCACGGCAATATTGAGCATGGGATGCATGATATTAGATACGAAGCTAAATTAGAAAATATCAATAGCATATCAAATCTTTTGTTAAAATTTTCCGTTTTTTCAAATGGCGGGGCTACGCTTTGTTGTCGAATATTAAAATCGTATTGGTCGAAACCTCTCATCCCGGCAATATTGGAGCGGTTGCCCGGGCCATGAAGAACATGAACCTTAAAGATTTGGTTTTGGTTGCGCCGAAGCAATTTCCCTGCGCGGATGCCACTGCCAGAGCTTCCGGAGCGGATGATATTTTGAGTTCCGCTTTGGTTTGCGACAGCTTGCAAGAGGCTGTCGCCGATTGTTCCATTGTGGTGGGAACCAGTGCTCGTTGCAGAACGATTAGTTGGCCGGAGTTGACGCCTAGAGAATGTGCGGATCTCTTGAAAACCGAAGCGGTCGACCATAAGGCTGCGATCGTATTCGGTAGAGAACACTCCGGGTTGAAAAATCATGAATTGGACCTGTGTCGTTATTTATTGCGAATCCCGTGCAACAAGGATTTCAGTTCATTAAATCTTGCCGCCGCCGTGCAAGTGGTTAGTTATGAGTTATTCGTAGCCTCAGGTCAGGACTATGAAGTCACTGCCGGTGATAAAGGCAAAGGCTTGTTGGCGACAGCCGCTCAGATGGAGACGTTTTATGAACACATGATCGAAACGCTATCCGATATCGGTTTCATGCATCCCGATAAATCGAAGTCGGTGATGCGACGTTTGCGTAGAATTTATAATCGGGCTCGTCTAGAGAGTAAAGAGGTGGATCTATTACGCGGAATTTTACGAATGTCGCAAGGCAATAAAAAGAAGGGTTAATTATGTGGCGAGAAATCAAAGAGAATATCGATTGCGTGTTCGAACGGGATCCGGCAGCACAAACGGTGTTTGAAGTGATTACCGCTTATCCCGGTTTTCATGCATTGTTGATTCATAGAGTCGCGCATTTCTGTTGGCAAGCCGGTTTTCGATGGTTTGGACGCTTTATATCGCATATCGGCCGTTGGTTGACTGGGATCGAAATTCATCCGGGCGCGACGATCGGCAGACGTTTTTTTATCGATCATGGCATGGGGGTCGTAATCGGCGAAACTGCAGTGATCGGCGACGACTGTACGCTTTACCATGGCGTTACGCTAGGCGGGACCTCATGGAACAAAGGTAAGCGACATCCGACCTTGCTTGACGGAGTTGTCGTGGGGGCCGGTGCGAAAGTACTAGGGCCGATCGAAATCGGCGAGGGTGCGCGCATCGGTTCGAATTCAGTCGTGTTGAAATCGGTTCCGGCGGGCGCGACTGTGGTTGGGATACCCGGGCATGTGATCGATCCTAAAACCAAAAAATCCGATTCCGAGCGAAAAAAAATCGCCGCAAAAATGGGGTTCGATGCATACGGTACCAGTGACGACATGACGGATCCGGTCGCCAAGGCGATCAACCATATGTTGGATCATATGCAAGCCGTGGACGAGCAGCTTGAAATGATGAAAAAAGCACTAAAAGACGCCGGTATCGCCTGTCCGGATCAGTCCATTCCGGAAGAGGATTATAAGGGCGATAAGTTGGATGAGATTTGAAAGAGGGGAAAGGGGCAAGGTGTAAGGAGCAAGAGAAAAGATGAAAGAGGAAAGATGAAAGATGAAAGATGAAAGATGAAAGATGAAAGAGGATAGAGGAAAGGTGAAAGAGGAAAGATGAACATCTGCTGTTTTTCTTGCTCTTGGGGGACGTTATACCTTTGGCGCTTCAATTTTCGGTAGTGCCCAAGGAGGCGTAGGGGCGAATGTCTGACAAATGCTTTGCCAGTATCTGACATATGACGGGTACCTCGGTGCCGAATTGTGATTTACGATCGGTATAATTCAAATGAGCTTTTTCAAAGTTGACTAATTTGCTTGGTTAAGTATAGTAATGCGCATTGATTTGCTATTTGAGGATTAGGTTGTGCGATTAACCACAAAAGGCCGCTATGCAGTAACAGCCATGCTTGATCTGGCTTATCACAGTCAGCAAGACCCGGTCACTTTAACCGATATTGCGACTCGCCAGACTATTTCGTTGTCTTATTTGGAACAATTGTTCGCTCGTTTACGAAGAGCCGGCATGGTAACCGGTGTGCGCGGACCCGGCGGGGGATATCGTTTGAGCCGTGCGGCGAGTGAGATCAATATTGCCGAAATCATCGAGGCCGTCGATGAGCCGCTAGACACTACCAAATGTGCCGGCGAAGGCAATTGCCAAAACAACAAAGCGTGTTTAACTCATGATTTATGGATGGGGCTTAGCGATCAGATTCGGGGATACCTAAAAGGTATTAGCCTCGGCGATTTATTGACGAGACATCATGTTCAGGAAGTTGCCAAGCGGCAAGAACAAGATACAAAAGTAGTCGAAATTCATCGGCAACAAAGAGTCGGCGCCTAAGTTTTCGAAAGCATGGTCTATCTCGATCATAATGCGACGACGCCGCTCGATGAGCGCGTTTTAGAGGCGATGCTACCGTTTTTGAAATCCTTTTACGGCAATCCGTCGGCTCTGTATCGGATCGGTCGATTATCGCGTAGCGCGATTGAAACAGCTAGGGAGCAAGTAGCCGCGCTCGTCGGAGTCTCTCCCGGTCAGGTACTTTTTACCAGCGGAGGCACCGAATCGAATAATTTGGCATTAAACTCGATCGAAAGTCATTCGCGATTATTGATTTCCAGTATTGAACATCCATCCATTACGGAGCCAGTCGAACGCTTGCGAAATCGTAGTTGCTCGGTTGATGTTCTGGCAGTGGATAAAAACGGTATCTTCGAACGCGAATCTTTCGAGCGATGCTGTACGAACCGGCCTAATTTTGCCTCTTTGATATTGGCTAATAATGAAACCGGCGTGATACAGTCTATCGCCGAGTGGGCCGGCGTGTTGCGCGAACAGGGAACAATAGTTCATACCGATGCGGTGCAGGCGGTCGGAAAAATTCCGGTGGCGTTCGATTCGCTCAATGTTCAGTTGATGTCGATATCCGGTCACAAAATTTACGGCCCCAAAGGCAGTGGCGCGTTAATCATCGAAAAAGGCATGGTACCGGAACCTTTGCAACTCGGCGGCGGTCAAGAGCAAGGTTACCGAGCAGGTACCGAAAATGTCGCGGCAATCGTCGGTTTCGGTAAGGCGGCAGAATTGGCCCTGTCTGAAATGACGCAATGGCGAAACCAAATGCTTGATTTAAGGCAGTCGTTGGAGCAGGGGTTGGCGGAATTGAACGCTACTATTTTTAGTCAAGCGGTAGAGCGATTACCCAATACCGTGCAATTCGGGATTGACGGCGTCGATGGTGAGATGTTGCTGATGCAACTCGATAAAAAAGGCTTTGCGGTATCGAGCGGTTCGGCTTGCGCTAGTGGCGGCGGCATGCCGAGTCCGGTGTTGACGGCGATGGGTGTTTCCCGGGATTTAGCCAAAAGCGCTTTGCGCGTCAGTTTGGGTAAAGCCAATACCGAAGCGGATATTGCCGATTTTGTGAAATGTTTAAAAACTATTTTGAATCGAACCTAATGTTCATGAAGGCTCGGCCATCGCCCCGGCAAATGAAAGATCTCTGGTGGCGGAGGGTGCGGTCACTCGCCCGACAGGACGCCGTGAACCCAGCACCTAAATCCTATGTAATTATTCACACCCCCTATCGTTCCCACGCTCCGGCGTGGGAATGAAGACCGAGACGCTCTAGCGTCTCGTACCGCTGGAGCGGTACTCAGGCGTTCCCACGCAGAGCGTGGGAACGATAATTTTCGGGGGACTGAATAGTTACAATTCCATAGGTCTTTGGCAATGATTCAAAATCATGGCTTTTTAGGTGCTGGGTGAATACGTCCATGTAGGCCCGACGGCGGCTCCCTGCCGGCGACGCCTGTCGATCGAGCAACCGCGCCCTCTCTGGAACCGGCATTGCCAGAACTGAGTTTTGTATATCGAAAAATTAGATAATGGGTCTAAATCTACGAACTTTCACAGTAACGTTAAGAGGTGTTGAATGGCGATTTCTTTAACCGAGAGCGCGGCAAAACAAATTAAAAAACAATTGGACAAACGCGGCAGCGGTGTTGGCTTGAAATTAGGCGTCAAAAAATCCGGTTGTTCCGGTTTCGCCTATACGATCGATTATGCCGATGAAGTTCATGAAGGCGATCGGGTGTTCGAGCAATACGGGGTCAAGGTCATTACGACGCAAGACGATCTGGCCGTGATCGATGGAATCGAGTTGGATTATCGCCGCGAAGGCATCAATGAAGCATTCAAATTCAATAATCCGAATGTCACCGGCATGTGCGGTTGCGGCGAAAGTTTCTCGGTGTGATGTGAATACCCTTTAGAAAATGGTTGCGCGTCAATTCCTAATCAATCCGGTTTGTGCATAATCTTCCTAATCAGTCTCACCTGAATTCTTTTCGTCAATTAGCTTCTCCCGCTATCGCCATTATAGGCGGCGGGCCTGCCGGGCTTATGGCTGCTGAAGCGTTAAGTCAAAGCGGTGTTCGAGTCGATGTTTACGATGCGATGCCGTCGGTCGGGCGTAAGTTTTTGATGGCCGGCAAGGGCGGTATGAATATTACGCATTCCGAAGCCTACGATATTTTTTTATCGCGCTTCGGTAAGCGTGGCGGCGTCATCAAGCCGATGCTCGATGCGTTCGGTCCCGATCAACTTAGAAAATGGTTGCGCGATCTCGGTGTCGAAACTTTTATCGGCAGCTCCGGGCGCGTGTTTCCAACCGACATGAAAGCAGCGCCCTTACTGCGTGCTTGGTTGCATCGTTTGCGTGAAACAAGCGTGAATTTTCACATGCGTCACCGTTGGCAAGGTTGGTCCGAAACAGGCGAGTTGAAATTTCTAACGCCACAAGGCGAAAAATCGATTCGTGCCGATGCTACGGTTTTGGCATTGGGCGGTGGTAGTTGGTCGAAACTGGGGTCGGATGGTGTTTGGGTTGATTGTTTGGTTAATCGTAATATTCCTGTAGCGCCTCTTAGGCCATCGAATTGCGGTTTTGAAACGGCCTGGAGCGATCGATTTCGCGAGGCTTTTGCCGGGCAAGCGGTCAAATCTGTAGCGATAAGCGTTACTGCAGGCGGTATCTCGCATCCTTTAAGTGGAGAGTTTACTATTACGCAATACGGTGTCGAAGGTAGCTTGATATATGCTTTTTCGGCGCAATTGCGCGAGCAAATCGATGCAACCGGTGCGGCGATGATGCTGTTGGACTTACTACCCGAAACCGATTTACAGGCCTTGATCAAGAAATTATCCCGACCGCGAGGCAAAAATTCTCTGGCCAATTTCTTAAGAAAATCCGCCGGCATAAAAGGTGTTAAAGCCGCATTGCTGCGCGAATTAGCCGATTCGGACGATTATCGCGATATGAATCGATTGGCTTCAAAAATCAAAGCATTACCGCTTCGGTTAACGGCAACCCGGCCGCTCGACGAAGCGATCAGTAGCGCAGGTGGCGTGATGTTCGAAGCGCTCGACGACTGTTTGATGCTGAAAGATATGCCAGGCGTATTTTGTGCCGGCGAAATGCTCGATTGGGAAGCGCCGACCGGCGGCTATTTATTGACGGCTTGTTTTGCGAGCGGATTTGCGGCTGGACACGGTGTTTTGGAATGGTTGGGGAAGTTGGATAGCGGTGAGCGGTGAGCAGGGAAAGAGGAAAGAGGAAAGAGGAAAGAGGAAAGAGGAAAGAGGAAAGAGGAAAGAGGAAAGAGGAAATTAGGGCTTGACAAATGGGTTAAATTCCGCATTATTTCGCCGCTCACCGCTAAACCGGCAACCCCAATATTGCCGTTGCGATCGAGAAATAAATCAATACGCCGGCCGAATCGGCTATGGTTGTGACCAGTGGAGCGCTGGCTGTGGCAGGGTCCCAGCCTAAGCGATTCAGAATAAACGGTAGACACATACCGACAAGGCTGCCTACGATTACAATTGACACCATGCTTAACCCGACGACCAGCGCAATTTCATCGCCCCCACGGAAATGACCGACCATAGAAATAGCCATTGCCATCGTTAAGCCCAATCCCGAAGCAATGATCAATTCCCGGGCCAATAGCCGTCCCCAGTCCTTAATGCCGACATCGCCGGTCGCCAAGCCGCGAATCACTAAGGTCGCCGCTTGGGATCCTGCATTACCGCCGCTGCCTACCAGAACCGGCAGGAAAAACACCAGAACGACGTATGCTGCGATCGTGTCTTCGAAAAAAGCGATTCCCGCTCCGGAGAATAGGTTGCCGAATACCAGTAAAATGAGCCAAACGATGCGTTTGCGATAGAGTGTGAGTAGACGAGCGTTTCGAAAATTGCCTTCCAGATTACCGATTGTCGCGCTTTTATGCATGTCTTCGGTGGCTTCGGCTTCGGCGACATCCATCGCATCGTCATAAGTAATGATGCCGACCAAACGACTTTCGCTATCGATGACCGGCAAGGCCAGTAAGTCGTAGCGGCTGATGATTTTTGCCGCGTCTTCTTGTGCGGCATCGACTGAAACCGTGACGATATCGGTTGTCATGATGTCTTGGATTTTGGCCGTTTGCGGTGCCAAAATTAGTTCGCGTAGCGATACTGTGCCTAAAAGCTGGTGCTGGCCGTCGGTAACGAAAATTTGATAAATCGTTTCAGCGCCTGGAGCGGTCGTGCGGACGATATTTAATGCTTCGCTAACTTTTACATGGGCTGGGATCGCCGCATAGTCGCTGGTCATGATCGCGCCGGCGGTGCCTTCGGAATGGCTGGCCAAACGGCGCAAGTCTTCGCGTTCTTTTCTTGCGATCGAACGTAACACGCCGTCATGGCGTTCTTCAGGCAATAGATTCAATAAATCGGCGCCTTCGTCGGCGTCCATGTGTTTCAACAACAACGATACGTCGTCGTCGCTCATTTCCGCGGCGAGTTGTTCCTGCAATGTATTGGGTAAATAACCGAACACCCTGGCGCGTCGTTCATAAGACAAAAACTTCAGGATATCCAGCGCGGTCGGTAAGGGTTCTTGCTGGATTAGATCGCATAGGTCGGCCGGTTGAAATTCCTCCAAAAATTGCCGAACAACTTGATAATCCTTACGCTCGATCGAGTGACGCAGAAATGATTCGATGATCGGATGAGTCATGATCGACAATTCCTTGTGGATGCTTGTTTGATAATGCAAAAACTCGCGAGCCCGGAATAGTTTGCTGCCGGGGCGAGGTTTGGAAAGCATGTTGGGGGTTGGTGGTCCGCTAAGAGACCAGTCTGGCGATTAATATGCTATTGCGAGCGAAATGAGTTTACTGAATGCTTTTAACATTTGTCAATCGAACGATAAAGTAGCCGCAATTCCATGTGACCTTCATACTCCCTTTTGATTGAAAACCACCTAAGAATAAAAGGCATGGTGTGTGTTTATCGAGGGCCGCCGTGAACCCATCTATGGGCGCTTGGTAGCAGCGTTCGAATGCCAGGGGTGGCGTAAATGCAGATTTTGCATGGAGCAAAAATATGCCCTTCCGCCGACATCCTCGCCAAGCACACTCCGCACCCTTTTTTATTCTCAAATTGGGAATTGCTGAGGAATAATCAGAGGCTTGCTCTTTGTCATTAAATTGTAACATTTCAGTCATATTATGGCGGCCGGTTAAACATTATCACCGGATGACATCTTTATCATTATGAAATTTAAAAATTTAACGGTTGCAATTTTGTCGGTAATGGGAGTAACGGCGTCTCCCGGCGCTTCGGCGCTGGAACTCTATGTTGATAACGAAACGAAACAACTGTATGCAGAGCCGGGGCCTAATCGGACGAAATTAGGCGATTTCGAAAGAGTTGACGACAAGGCGTCGGCAAAAGCCGATAACGCTATCGCAAATCAAGCGGTTTCAGCCACAGAAAGGATGCAAGGCGAGCAAACGCTTCCTGAGGATATGGACGTCAAGATGGCGCGAGTCCGTGCCGTCGATGTCGACCCGCATGTCGATACGCGTGCCGGCGTACATACGCCGCGTAAGCCAAGGAAAAAAGTTGACGATCATTGGTTCGATCGGATCAATCTGAGAGGTTATACCCAATTACGCTATAACCATGCCTTTACAGGCGATCGAGTGGGCGGTAGCAGCACTAATCCCGAATTGCGTTCGGTAATGGATGGCGGGGTTAAAGACAATCAGAACTTTACGTTACGCCGAGCGCGCTTAGTGATATATGGAGATAT
Organism: Methylotuvimicrobium sp. KM2; assembly: GCF_038051925.1. NCBI lineage: Bacteria > Pseudomonadati > Pseudomonadota > Gammaproteobacteria > Methylococcales > Methylococcaceae > Methylotuvimicrobium > Methylotuvimicrobium sp. KM2. Next base: position 1,676,335 of record NZ_CP150634.1, read on the forward strand.
CAGTGATTTTTTGTATCTATACATTCAGCCTGATTTCGCGACAAGCGTACGCAATCAGAGTGGCGGGGAGACTCGTTTGCATTACGTTCAGTTACGCGACGCCTATGCCGATATTTATTTGACGAAAGATCATGAATACCGTATTCGCGCAGGCCAATCCAAAGTACCGTTTGGTTGGGAAAATTTACAATCATCGCAAAACCGACTCGCGTTGGACCGAAACGATGCGCTTAATAGTGCGGTGCCGAGCGAGCGCGATCTCGGCTTGTTTGCTTACTACACGCCGACGCATGTCCAGAAACTTTGGAAAGACTTGAGCAAGAAAGGCCTGAAAACTTCGGGCGATTACGGTGTTCTCGGTGTCGGTGTCTATAACGGCCAAAGTTTGAATAAAGAAGAAACCAACGACGGCATGCATTTCGTCGCGCATTCGACTTATCCGTTCGATCTAGGCTTCATGGGCGACGCTCTGAAAGGCCAGGTTCTTGAAATCGGTGCCGATGCTTATTCCGGTAAATTCAAGCCGACTTATGGAAACTTTAAGACATATGATAACTCGATCAATATATCGGGAAGCACAATCGAAGCAAATAGCGGAAAAAACAAAAGCTTTACCGAAGAGCGCGTAGCCGTCCATGCAATTCTTTTCCCGCAACCGTTCGGTTTCCAGGCAGAGTGGAACTGGGGTAATGCGGGCGCTTTGAATGTCGATACTGCAACCATCGAAAAAACGTCTCTCAGCGGCGGTTATGTGCAGGCGATGTACAAGATAGACGATTTTTACGGTACCTGGATTCCGTATGTCAAATGGCAAACCTATCGCGGCATGTGGAAGGCCAATGCGAACATGCCGAAAATGGAAGTCGACGAGCTCGAGATCGGTGTCGAATGGCAGGTCATGAAAGCGTTGGAATTGGTCGTAAACTATTCGCATATGGATAGAACCAATATGAATAACAGCGCGTTCGGTCAGGCAGAGGGCGATGTCGTGCGCGCGCAATTGCAATGGAACTACTACTGATCAATGCTGATCATAATTGGCAGTTAGCAGGCATGCGTCTCGTTTTTCTTACTGCGAGCGCTAGCTTAAGAAAGTCATTAAAATCCGGATGGTTACGGTACGGTTATTGTCCGCTGAAAAATACCTTCCATTCGGTCGTTAAAAAATACTTTACATTTGAAAATTATCGCGATAAAAAGCAATTTTTTTCTTGAGGGTATTATTTATGGCAGGATCTACGTCGGACGTTTTGTCGGATGATATGGATTTTGAAGATGAGGATGAAGATGAGGTTGGCAGCATCGATGATTCAGATGAATTGATAGCCGGTAAAAAAGCTAAATCGGCTTATGACAAAGTAGATGCGCGCAGAAAAATTGAGCTTTATTGGGAAAAACGCAAATTAAAAGAAGAGTTCGGCGATATCGATGACTTTGATTTGGATTTTTAATTGTTAAGTAACGTTCATGAAGGCCTGGTCATCGCCCCGGCAAATGAAAGTGCGAGGGATGGCTGGGTACGGTCACTCGCCCGACAGGACGCCGTGAATACGTCCATGTAGGCTCGACGGCGGCTCCCTGCCGCCGACGCCTGTCGATCGAGCAACCGCACCCTCTCCGGAACCGGGATTGTGTTGAATATCAAAAATTTAGATAACGAACCCAAATCTACGAACTTTCACAGTAATCAAAGCCGGTTTACCGGTAAAGTTCTTCTTTTTGGGCCGGCGTATCGTGAATGCCGGCTCAGCCTCACTTCACCATGCCAAGAACGACAAGCTTCAAAAGGTTTTAAAGCACAATCCTATTCAGGCTGAGCTAGAAAGTCGGCGATTGTCTTTTGCAACAACAGGGATGCCGATGTGTCTTGAAAATCCTGATCAACAGGAGTATGGGCATCAGAAACGTAAAATAATGTGATCGGCTTTCTCGGGCTTATCAGAAGTTTCAATGATTCTTGAATCTGATGCAGAATCGGGTTGTCGATAAAGCGGTCTTGATAATGTAATGCATAAGCGACCAGACCCTTTCCGCTTCTGCTTCGAAGAATCCTGACAGGAATGCGAGGTTCTCCAGAAAGAATGATTAGCCCCTGGTTCTCGAAGTCGCCGCCATAGGAAAGCGCCAATTCCGGATGATGATAGAGGCGTTTATGATCGAAGGCTCGTGCGGCAAATAGGCGTACCGGTCGGCTCACGCCGTCTTGGTAGCTCCGTTCGATCCACTCGCTGGCACCGAAGGTCAGTTCCCCCCACTTCGGATTTCTTTTGGTCGGATGCGAACTGAACCGGCCCAAATCCTGATCTATGGCTTGTACCGAACGGCTGTCTAAATCCGTTAAGCCGAAATAGTTGTGGATGACAGTCGGTATTAAGGCAATTGAAAGGATCAACGAGACAGGCAATGCATAACGGGGGATTAGCATGTCAATTCTCTGTTTGCGGAGTTTCGGGAGGGTTTTGGCCGATCATGAAAATAACCGGTAGTGCAATCATGAAAGTCATTAAGCCGGAAATTTCATGCGCCGAAGTTTTTAATACATCCAAGCCGAACCAGTTGACAAGTAGAGTCAGTACCAGCACTCTAACGATATTAACGCCAATGGCCAGCGGCGCGGCAATGAGTAGCAGTAAGATTCGCCGGCGAATGCTGTTGCAGAAATACGCCGTTAAAATCGCGATCGTGATTGCCGCATATAGCGTAGAAAAGCCGCTGCAGGCGTCGGCGACTTGCAGTACGCCGTTTTCGACTTGCAGAACTGTTCCGTAAGAATAAACCGGAATACCGAATAATTTGAGTAACCACGCCACACTTTTCGTGGCAATGATTCTCAATGTCATGTGTATCGATTCGGTAAATACCAATGGGATCGGCAAAGTGAGGAAGAGTATAGCCAACGGAAAGATAATGGCTTTGCTGCGTTCGGTGCCCAGAAACAGCAGCGCGAGTCCCGGTAGCGCCAAAAATAGTGCGGCGGCCGACAATAGCTGGGTATGCATGCCGGTATCCAGCATATGCGCCGCTAGCGCCGGAAGTAGTATTGCAAACCCCCAAGGATTGGCGCTTCTCGGCAAGTTCTTGCGTTTTTTTAATTCTCCCCAGACTAGATAAATAACCAGTAAGGCGACCAGAATGCCGTGACCGTTATGCCATACGCTCATCGTCCAGCGTTCGATAAGCCAGAAGATTGTCGGAGTAAAAACCAAAATCAACAAGCCGGCGCATAGCCAAAGCATTGATGTTTCTCTCAATGCGAGGGCGTCTGTTGCATGAGTCGATTTAGATAAATGAGGAGGATAACTGATCATATTTTGTAACCGGGTTGTTGGATGGTTTCCAATCATGATGTTCCAAGCGTTGCACATGCTAGCAGAATAATCGAAACGCCACCAAGCATCGGATAAGTTTTAGTTCGATAATTCTTTTTAGTGAACGTTTGCACTAGCGCTGTTAGTATTTTAGCAGTTAGCAGTTAGCAGTTAGCAGTTAGCAGTTAGCAGTTAGCAGTTAGCAGAGTCTCCAAATTTTAAATGGGACAGATTGACTTTTCGTAAAGCGGATAAATCGAGCTGCTGGCTGAGCGGAGTCGAAGCCAATCGCCTTGTTCGCTTCGACTCCGCTCAGCGAACAATGTTCAAACCGTCCCGGCTTAAATAGATAGCCGAGAATAGTAAATAGTGAATTGGGCTGCTTTTGGATTTGGGCAACAATGATAGAGTGGGCATTGAGTTGAATTGGAGAATTGATTTGGTTAGTCGGCGTCGAAGTTATGATTTTTTTGGGCTTATTTTAGCGGTGTTTTTCGGTGTGATGTGCTCGACGTCAAGTTTAGCATCCGATTCATTACCGGCCACGATTGAAAAAATTAAGCCCGGCATAGTCGTTGTCGGTACCTTTCAACGAACGCGCAGTCCCAGGGGGCTGTTTTTAGGAACCGGTTTTGCCGTCGGCGATGGCAGTTTAGTCGTTACCAACGCACATGTGGTAGCAAAGGGATTGGATGAAGGGCATTTAGAGTCTTTAGCGGTTTTTATTCGTCGCGGCGGTAAGGATCAAATGGTTCAGGTAAGACAGATTGCGACCGATCCCGAACATGACTTAGCCATTCTCAAGCTGTCCGGTAATGCTCGGTTGCCGCCGATGAGACTTGGTAATTCCGGTAAAGTGAAAGAAGGAGAGTTGTACGCCTTTACCGGTTATCCGATAGGAATGGTGCTTGGGCTTTTTCCGGTAACGCATCGAGGTATCGTGTCGGCTATTACGCCGATGGCGATTCCTGTTATCCAATCTAGGCAATTGAACACAAAAATGCTTAAGCGCTTACGTAATCCCTATGATGTGTTTCAACTCGATGCAACCGCTTATCCGGGAAATAGCGGTAGTCCACTATATGATCCTGAATCAGGTGAAGTGGTCGGTATCATTAACAAAGTTTTTGTCAAGGAAAGCAAGGAGCAGGTGCTGTCCCAGCCTAGCGGCATTACCTATGCGATACCTTCGGTTTATTTGAGACAATTGTTGAGTAAGGTTGAAAAGTAGGGGAAAGAGGAAAGAGGAAAGAGGAAAGAGGAAAGAGGAAAGAGGAAAGAGGAAAGAGGAAAGAGGAAAGAGGAAAGAGGAAAGAGGAAAGAGGAAATTAGCGCTTGACAAATGGATTAAATGCCGCATCATTTCACCGCTCACCGCTCACCGCTCACCGCTCGCCGCTCACCGCTCGCCGCTCGCCGCTCGCCGCTCGCCGCTCGCCGCTCGCCGCTCGCCGCTCGCCGCTCGCCGCTCGCCGCTCACCGCTCGCCGCTCACCGCTCACCGCTCGCCGCTCACCGCTCGCCGCTCACCGCTCGCCGCTCACCGCTCACTGTCCCGTTAAAGGTGGAAGATATTTTGCCGTCGCGGTCTTATGGGGCTAAACTTACTGGGTCGGGTCTTTCGTGTAAATTTGTTTACCCCTCCATAACATTATGCTTTGAACTTTTTAAGCTTGTGAATAAATGCTCTATAACTCTCCGTTTTGAAACCGACTATCGGCAATCGATATGATCAGGATTTTTCGTCATTATATTTCTAGCGCGTTTTTATGGTTGCTCGTTTTTGAAGCGGTCATGTTTTATTTTGCAATGTATCTGGGTAGCCAGGTGCGTTTTCTTTATCAGCCTTCCTGGTATTCGGAATCCGATATCGTTAATGCCAGTCTGATTTTTGCGGCAATTTTTACGCTATGCAATATCTCGCTAGGTTTATACCGGAGAAATTTAGGTATCCAAGAATACGATTTATTGGCGCGGGTCAGCTTCAGTTTCGGCGTCGGCATCTTTGTCGTGGTGTCGATTTATTACATTTTTCCTAATTTTTTGATCGCACGGAGCGTATTGGGCGTTTCTATCGTGTTTGCCTTTTTAGGCATGATGTTGATTCGGTATTTTTTTTATCGTTATTCCAAAATCGATAGGATTAAAAAACAAGTATTGGTCGTCGGTAGCGGAAATAAAGCAAAAGAATTGGTCGAATTAAATGCCGGTTATTTACATAAATCATTCAATATTGCCGGTTTCGTAGCTTTGCCCGATGAATTGTGTTGCATCGATGAGAGTTTGCTGATCAAGCAAGATAAGTCGCTTAACGAGGTCGCTCAAGATTTGAATATCGATGAGATCGTGTTGGCGATCGACGATAGACGTCGAGGCATGCCATTGACTAAGCTACTCGATTGCAAAATGTCGGGTTTCGATGTAGTAGATTTAGTTACCTTTTTCGAACGAGAGCGAGGGATTGTATCTCTTACAAATGTTTATCCGAGTTGGTTTCTATTTTCGGATGGTTTCGCGGTCAGCGGGCTACGGTCAATAGGCAAAAGATTTTTTGATATTGTAGTCAGCTTGATTTTATTGGCGGTGGCCTGGCCCATCATGTTGATGACTTCGATCGCGATTTTGATCGAAAGCGGAATCAAGGCGCCGATTTTTTATCGGCAAGTCCGGGTCGGCGAAAATAATCGCAATTTCGAAGTCATTAAATTCCGCAGCATGGTCGTCGATGCCGAGAAGAACGGCGCGCAATTCGCTCAAGAAAAGGATAATAGGATCACTAAAGTCGGCGCTTTCATTAGGAAATGCCGTATCGACGAATTGCCTCAAATTTTTAATGTTTTGACCGGCGATATGAGCTTCGTCGGGCCTAGGCCCGAGCGACCCGAATTCGTTGAAGGGTTTGTTGAACGGATCGATTATTATGCGGAGCGGCATCGCGTCAAACCCGGCATTACCGGATGGGCGCAGATATCTTATCAATACGGTGCTAGCGAAGACGATACGGTTAGGAAGCTCGAGTACGATCTTTATTACGTCAAAAATTACAGTTTATTTTTAGATATCAGCATCATTCTACATACGATTGAAATTGTTGTTTGGGGGAAGGGGGCTAGGTGAGAATTTATATTGAAAGATGAAAGATGAAAGATGAAAGATGAAAGATGAAAGATGAAAGATGAAAGATGAAAGAGGAAGGGTGAGGAGTTTGGAGAGGTTGGTTTGAATAAAAAATGTATTTTAGTGACCGGCGGTGCCGGCTATATCGGTAGTCATACTTGTGTAGAGCTGCTTCTGGCCGGTTTTGAAATCGTCGTAGTCGATAATTTATCGAACAGTAAATCAGAGGCGTTGCACCGAGTCGAAACAATTACCGGTAAACCGTTTACGTTTTATCAAGTCGATATTAGAGATCGAAGCGGCTTGAACCGAGTTTTCAATGAGCACGCTATCGATGCGGTGATTCATTTTGCCGGGCTCAAGGCGGTTGGGGAATCGTGCGCTAAGCCTCTGGAGTATTACCACAATAATATTTACGGTACTTTGGTGTTGACCGAAGCGATGACGGAAGCTGGAGTCAAAAATCTCGTATTCAGTTCTTCGGCGACGGTCTACGGCGATCCGCATAAAGTGCCTATCGAAGAAAGCTTTCCGTTGTCTGCGACTAATCCGTACGGAAGAACTAAGTTGTTTATCGAGGAAATTTTTAGGGATTTATCGGCAGCCGATTGCATGCAGGATTCTGGAATCCCCTGGAAAATCGCTTTGTTGCGGTATTTTAATCCGATAGGCGCGCATGAAAGCGGCCTGATCGGTGAGGACCCTAATGGCATACCGAATAATCTCATGCCCTATATTGCGCAAGTGGCGATCGGTAAATTGACGGAGTTGTCGGTATTCGGAAACGATTACCCTACGCATGATGGTACCGGCGTTAGGGATTATATCCATGTTGTTGATTTGGCGAAAGGTCACTTGAAAGCGCTTGAAGCCTTGTTTGCCTACCCGACCAGTCAAGCTGCTTGCACGGCGTTCAACTTGGGTACCGGGAAAGGTTACAGCGTGCTCGATATGGTTCAAGCTTTTGAGCGGGTTACCGGTCAAAAGGTGCCTTATAAAATCGTTCCAAGACGTGCCGGCGATATCGCCGAATGCTATGCCGATCCGGCTTTTGCGCAACAGCAGCTCGGATGGCATAGCGAAAAAAATCTGCAAGATATGGTTGCAGATACTTGGCGCTGGCAAAGTCGAAATCCGCAGGGGTATGCTTAATCAAGAAACCCTAATCGTTAGCCGGGCCTTACTATGCTGCGTTGCAGCAATAGTTTCATCACGGCTTGAACGCTTTCGTCCAGCGAGAGTGCATGCGTATTGACTATCAGCTCGGGTTTTTCGGGCTCCTCGTAAGGCGAGTCGATACCGGTAAAAAAAGGAATCTTGCCGGCACGCGCTTTTTTATACAAGCCTTTCACGTCTCTTTGTTCGCAGGTTTCCAACGGACATTGACAATAGATTTCGATGAAATCGCCGTGAGGGACCAATTTCCGTGCTGAACTTCGATCCGCGCGGAATGGCGAAATAAAAGCCGTCAATGTAATCACACCGGCTTCAATCATTAACTTGGCGATTTCACCGATTCTTCTGATGTTTTCTACTCTATCCTCATCGCTGAAGCCCAAGTCGCTGCAAAGGCCGTGTCTCACATTATCGCCGTCCAAAACGAAGGTTGAACAACCATAACGATGCAAATAGTCTTCGACGGCATGGGCCAATGTCGACTTTCCCGAACCGGACAAGCCGGTAAACCACAGTATCACGCTTTTGTGTTTATGTAGTTTTTCTCTGTCGTTACGGGTGATAGTGGCGTTATGCCACACGGTATCGGTGCTTTTTTGAGTCATATTGATTTGATGGGAATGAATTAACGAAAGGATGAATAATGTGTTTCGAAGCGATCGATAAATTGCGGGAGAGTTTCTATCGGCAGATGATTGATACCGGCTGCGGCTTTGCGTCCGCCTCCGCTAGGAAACATCGAGCAAAGTTCGTCGGCGCCGGTTTTATTGGTATGAGGAGCTCTAACGCTGACCAAATAGCCGCCCGAGCGGTTATGGCTCAGTATCGCATGAGCCCGGTCGGGATGATCATTTGCTAGCTCGTTGGCGAAAACGCCGCTGATGCGTCTGGCCCAAGCTTCGTCCGGCAGGATATAAACTGCCACTGAGGCCGTGCTATATTCGGACGCGATGCTTTTGGCGTGCGCCAGATCATTGTTATAACCATCTAAAAGGCGATTATAAATCACGGCTTTGTCATTGATAAAATCGAACGGAGACGAATAACCGGCCATTTCTAAATACAGTTCGGCGGGCGGAAAATGTAGATCCTCAATGCAACTGCCGTAACCGTTGTAATTGATACACACGCCAAGTTGTTTGAGCTGTTCGGTTTGGGCTTCGGACAATGATAGTCCGTTGGCCAGTTGCATGGCCGATTGATCTAGATTATCCCCGAAGGCGGCCGTGATGGCCCATTCCCGGTAGCGTCCTTGTAAATGACCGTCGACGAGTATACTGGTGCAGACATTGGCATCGGTATCGATCAGAGCCGTTAATGCGGTATGATCGGGTATGTCCCCGGGCCGGTGATGATCGACATAGAATACTTCGGCGCCTTGATCCAGAATGCGCTGGAGCGAGGACAGATTCTTTTCCAATGAAATGTCCAGCACCACGACTTTGTCGCCGGCTCGAGCGTCGACGCGCTCAAGCAAATTGATGTCGCGCTTAATTCCGGTCACCAATAGCGTGTCTGCAGGCTCTGCAAGTCGAAGCTGAATTAAGGCGCAAATGCCGTCGGCATCGCCATTGAAAACATCGAAGCGCATTCGTTTTTCCTTAAATAATAAACAATGGAAGGCAAAGTATAGGCAAAAGCCGGCGCGATACCAACTGCCTAAAAGAAAAGGTTAGATAAACCCGCTATAATCTTTATCGTTGTCTGTAAAAAATTGTAATTATTCAGCATAAGTCATGTATGAGAAGGTGTCAGGCATTGATTTATAAGGCTGTCTGCAACAGGACGTTGCAGTCAGAGCTTACAGGGATGTATTCACCCAGCACCTAAATAAGCCATGATTTTGAATCATTGCCAAAGACCTATGGAATTTAGGTGCTGGGTTCACGCGTCCTTAGAAATCAATGCCTGACACCAACCTACCGCATGCGCTGAATAGTTACTAAAAATTTATCATTACCAAGGATTTCCCTATGATACCTGTTATTTTATCCGGCGGTTCGGGCACCCGGTTGTGGCCGTTGTCTCGCGGACAATATCCTAAGCAGTTTCTGCCGCTGGTTTCCGAACGAACGATGATTCAAGAAACCGTGCTGAGACTCAATGGACTCAAACATATCAAACCTCCAATCGCCGTTTGTAATGAAGATCATCGCTTCATGCTGGCCGAGCAAATGTGGGAAATCGGCGTCAAACCGGCCTCCATTATTTTGGAACCGGTCGGCAAGAACACCGCGCCTGCTGTCGCGATGGCGGCTTTATCAGTTGCTTCCGACGACGTGCTTTTGATCTTGCCGGCCGATCACGTCATTGCCGATTGCGCCGCGTTTCATCAAGCCGTCATTGCCGCCGATACACTGGCTAGGCAAGGGCAATTAGTGACTTTCGGTATTGTGCCGACACAGCCTGAAACCGGTTATGGCTACATACAACGTTCGCAGTCGCAACAGGGCGAGGCATTCAGAGTCGCGGCATTTGTCGAAAAACCGGATGCGGAAACCGCGCAGCGTTATATCGAAAGCGGCGATTTTTATTGGAACAGCGGCATGTTCGCCTTCAAAGCCGGCGTTTATCTCGACGAATTGGCGAAATTCAACCCCGAGATGTTACAGGTTTGCCGAGAGGCACTGCAATCGGCGCAACAGGATTTGGACTTTACCCGTATCGGCAAGGATATTTTTTCGACCTGTCCGGCCGATTCGATCGACTATGCCGTGATGGAAAAAACCGCCAATGCCGTCGTGATTCCGCTCGACGCAGGATGGAACGATGTCGGTTCATGGACCGCACTTTGGGACGTGACGCCGAAAGATGACGCGGGCAATGCGGTGTTCGGCGATGTTTTGGCGGTCGATACCGAAAATTCATATTTGTATTCCAAAGATAAATTGGTTGCCGCTATCGGCGTTCAGGATTTGGTCATTGTCGAAACCGACGACGCCTTATTGGTTGCGTCCAAGGACAAAGTGCAGGAAGTCAAGGCGATCGTCGATTTTTTGAAAAGCCAAAAACGCAGTGAAGCCGATTTACATCGCAAGGTTTATCGTCCATGGGGGCATTACGATTCGGTCGATAATGGGGAGCGCCATCAAACCAAACGTATTTTGGTCAAGCCGGGCGCCAAGTTGTCCTTGCAAAAGCATCATCACCGGGCCGAACATTGGATCATTGTCAAAGGCACCGCTTTGGTTACCAAGGGCGATCAGCAAATTCTATTAGCCGAAAACGAGTCGATTTACATCCCGCTAGGGACCGTCCATTGTTTGGAAAATCCCGGCGTGATTCCTCTGGAAATGGTCGAGGTGCAATCGGGCAGCTATCTAGGCGAGGACGATATTGTGCGTTTTCAAGATCAATATGGTAGGGTTTGACAAACATTTTAGGGTGACCGACCTGCCGGTTATCGATGCAATAGCGTTTATATGCCTTCCGCACTTCAAATTTCGGCATTGACGTATGGAGGCACCGGGGTGTTCGGCAAAGGCTTTGACAGCAGGGATGCTGTCACAGAGCCTACATGGACGTATTCACGGCGTCCTTTGACGGACACCCCGGCGCCGAAATTTGACCAGTAAAGGGTATAACCCCCATACAAAACTTTCAGATCTTAATTTCATTAACAGGAGATATCGATGAAACAAATTATCACGAAAGCCGTGTTTCCGGTCGCGGGTTTAGGCACCCGGTTTTTGCCGGCCACCAAGGCGAGTCCGAAAGAAATGTTGCCGGTCGTCGATAAACCGTTGATTCAATATGCGGTCGATGAAGCGGTCGCCGCAGGTATCGATACGATGATTTTTGTGATTGGCCGTAATAAAACATCGATTGTCGATCATTTCGACAAAGCCTACGAGCTTGAAACCGAACTGGAAGCAAAAGGCAAAATTCAAACTTTACGGATGATACAAAATATCGTACCGCCGCATGTGTCATGCGTTTATATTCGGCAGTCCGAAGCGTTAGGCTTGGGGCATGCTGTATATTGCGCAAGGCCTATTGTTGGCGACGAACCGTTTGCGGTTATTTTGGCCGACGATTTGATCGAGGACAAAGACCGTGGATGTATGCGGCAAATGGTTAGCGTATTCAATCAAGAGCGCAGTAGCGTTTTGGGAGTCGAGCAAGTCGATCCGTCTGAAACCGGTAGTTACGGCATTGTTAAGACCGAACCGGTCTCGGAGAAACTAAGCGATGTGAAGTTGATTGTCGAAAAACCCAAGCCGGAACAAGCGCCGTCGAATTTAGCGGTGGTTGGCCGCTATATTTTGACGCCGGCGATTTTCGATAAAATCAAACGGACCAAAAAAGGCGCCGGCGGAGAAATACAGCTCACCGATGCGATTGCTGCATTGATGGCCGACGAACAGGTCTTGGCGTATGAGTTTGAAGGGCAGCGCTACGATTGCGGTTCCAAGCTCGGCTTTTTAATCGCGACGGTCGAGCATGGTTTATTGCATGAAGAGTTGAAAAACGATTTTGCCGATTATCTGAAGAATCTTGCGGCCCGAATTTAAGATCGGACATGAAATAAGTTAGGCAACTGACGCCAGAATTTTCCTCGTTCCCACCGCTCCTGCGTGGGAACGCATACCGATTTTGCCTCAGGCTGCCTGGCTATGAGTTCCCACGGAGGACCGGAGAAACCGAAAAAGCTTTGATTTAATCCGTTTCGGCGTTGATCCCGTAGCCTTGAAACAAACAACGAATTTCTTCGAGTCCATCTTCGATAGACCAACTAACCGAACGCGACAGCAGGTCGAGCAGAATGATGGCATTAACAGTGGCATCCTCGGTGCTTGCCGCCCTAAAACGGTTGGCAAGGGCTTTGTTGATGATTTGCAGATTATGATAACGTTGCATCAGTTCATCCAATTCAAAGGTATGTTCAAGACCTTGCTTATACTTGAAATATTGACCCAGCAAATACATTGATGTACTTCGGTAAATTGTTTCGTCGTCGCTGGCCAAGGGTAGATGAAAGCGTGCCATCGGCTTTAAATGTTCGGTATGAGGGCAAGGGCTAGTGGCCATGATTAAACCCAGTAACGAGCTTAATGCTCGCTGCATCGTGGTTTTTCCGCTGATCGTTCGTTCCGGCGTGATAACTTCTAGTGCCACCGATTCATAAGAAATTAGCGTCCCGCACAGCTCCATAAGCGGCTGCAAATTGACGGCGACGGGACATTGCGGTGACTCCTCCTTTGCCAAGGTGCAATTGCTGCATTGGTGGTATTCGAGTTCGGTCCAGAATGGCGGCTCCTTGAGCTGGGGACGGGTAAAGGTCATCGTTGTTTGATCGATTTCAATTGCGAATTCAATAACTTTATTGTCGGCGAACGAAAAACGATAGAGAAAATGTAAGTTTTGATCGGTCATGCGATTTTCCAATATGAAGCCGTCTTATCTTTGATATTCAGTGGGTCTTCGGTTTCTAAGTTTACTTTATCGATTAGACTTTATATAAGTATTACTTAATTTTGGCAAAGGATGATTTAAACGGGTGGATTATGAACGAGGGTGAGGTAAAAATTTTATTAGTGGATGACGAACAAAATGTTCTCAAGGCTTTATCCAGGATTTTGCGAGATTATCAGCTAGTGACCGCGCAGAGCGGCGAAGAAGCATTACTATTAGCCAAAGAAATCGAATTCGATTTAGTGATTTCGGATTATCGAATGCCGGGCATGGATGGTGTTGAGTTCCTAAAGAAGTTCATTAAGTTGCAACCGAATGCCATGCGCATGATTTTGACCGGTTTCGCAGACCTTGAAAGCGCTCAGCATGCGATCAATGAAGCAGGCGTATTCCGGTTTCTTAATAAGCCTTGGAATAATCTCGAAATAATCAATGCGGTTGCAGTTGCGCTAGAGCATAAACGAATATTGCAAGAAAATAAGGATTTAGCCGATCAGGTTCGAAGGCAGCAAGCGATTTTGAAAGACCAAGAGACTATTCTAAGAGCACTGGAAGCCGAAGAGCCCGGTATTACCAAGGTCAATTGGGCCGCGGACGGTTCGATTATCATCGATGCAGATGAATATGAATAACGGAGTTAAAAATTTAAATCGAATCGTAGGGTACGCCGCGCGTACCTAATGTCGGCGCATGGCACAATGATCCTAAATTCGGCAGTTTGTTTCTGGTTCCCACGGTCCTCCGTGGGAACCCATACCTTGGTTGCCGAGGTAAGGTCGGTATGCATTCCCACGCAGGAGCGGTGGGAACGAGGAGTTTTTGCACTCAGACTCCAGTGTGCCTCACAAGCTTGCCATCCATGGCGGAATGACGGGTTTACCTAAACTTAATCCTAAATTCGGCAGTTTCACCATGAAGCACATGAAGTATTTCAAGAGATTACTTAAAAATTTTCTTCATGATATTCATGGTGAAATGCTTTTTCTAGGATGATGGTATGCACAGCGTACCCTTATGTTTCGACATTGGCGTCGTATTAATTTTCGCTATTAATGCGAAGACAGCCTATTTATTGCCTAATCGAACTTTTATTGACAGCTGCCCTCCGTTTTCTCGTAAATTGAAAATATCGTTTACGTTTTTTTCGGTTAGTATCCGGTCTTTTAAATACAGTAGATCATTGCACAACACTTCTTTGACCTCCATTCCTGCTTGCAATTGAGTCCAGGACATTTCGATTACGGGCCTATCGTCCTCTTCCGATTCAGGCAGGTATTGCAGAAAGATATCGCTGACATCGGGGTCATAGAGACTCCCTTTTTTCAATTCGATATGCTTTTTGACTTGAACGATCGGTAACGATTCGCCGGTTAGCGTGCCGTCGAGATAGGAAATGTAGTCCCGAATTACCGCGAGGATACGCGAGCCGATCGGTATTTCCGTGCCGATCAAGCCTTTCGGCATGCCTGAACCGTCGTAATGTTCATATTGGTGATAAATGATCGAAGCGGCTTCTTGGAGTTGCCGGATGTCTTTTAGCATCATTTGCCCTTCCTCGGCATGTTTGTAATAGCGCTTTTTATCGTGCCAAGAAAGTGAAAACAGCGGCTGTTTCAATAGCTCGTCGGGTAAGCTCATTTTGCCGATTTGCAAGAGCAGTCCGGCATACATCACGTTGTTGATGTCTTCATCGCTCAATTGCATGAGCCGCGCTATGTTTCGGCCATTTTCCGCAATAAATTTGGCATGACCGCTTTTGATGCCGGGCCGCATTTCGATAATTCGGGCAAAGGTTTTAATCGAGTCGGCATATTGTTTTTTTAAGGCTTTGTTGGCTTTGTCGATTTGTGCCAACGATTTTTTCAATTGCCCGGTTCTTTGTTCAACCTTCTCTTCGAGGTGAGCATTGAGTTCCTTGAGTTGTTCGTTTTGATTCTGAACAATGGCGAATAAGCGGTTACGTTCATCGCGAATGAATTTTTGCTCCAACGCATTATGCACCAGTATCTTGAGCTCGTTATCGTCCCAGGGTTTGCTGCAATAACTATAGATTTTGCCTTTATTGACGGCCGCGATCGTCGATTCGATGTCGGCATAACCGGTCAACAAAATACGCACCGTTTCCGGCCATTGCTCGGCAGCCTTGGCTAGAAATTCCGCGCCGTCCATTTTCGGCATGCGCATGTCGGACAGGATCAAGTCGACCGGCTCTTGGTTTAATAGCGCCAAGCCTTCCGAACCGTTTTCAGCGGTATGAATCCTATAACTGCATGAACGGAACAAGCGCTTTAACGCCTTGAGTATATTCTGCTCATCGTCGACGAGTAATAACGTAGGCTGATTTTTTGCGTCCGCTGACGGGTCGTTCATAGAATGAATCCTGGGCAAATTGACTGTCGTTAGTTAAGACATTTTTTATTAAGGAATATGCACAAATTTACTTCTACAAGTTTTAGGCACTGTGGAGGTTCGGCGACTCGCTTGACAGGACGCCGTGAATACATCCATGTAGGCTCGACGGCGGCTATCAGATTGCCATGGATGGCATGAATGCAGATTTTGCAGGAGCAAAAATCTGCCCTGCCGCCGACGCCTGTCAATCGAGCCACCGAACCCCCTTCCAAAGTTGTCGACGTTATCTCATGCTTGTTCCTAAGTTTTAATATAGCTTAGCATTGACGATAGCGTTAAGGGTAAGTTGTGAGCCTCTAAGGTAGAATAGCCAAAAAGTTCGGCTTATCATTTCACTGCTAACTAATCATAGCCCGAGAGAAATAACTCAGGAGATTTTTTGAAATTCATACATACATCCGATTGGCATATCGGCCGGCAGTTTCACAACGTTTCGTTGCTCGATGATCAACGGTATGTGCTAGAGCAACTGATCGAACACATTAGGCGCGAGTCGGTCGATGCGCTGATCATTGCCGGCGATATTTATGACCGCTCGGTTCCGCCGGCATCGGCCGTGCAATTGCTCGATGAAGTGCTCAATACCATCTGTAACGATCTGGAGGTTCCGGTCATCATGATTCCAGGCAATCATGACGGAGCCGAACGGCTGCGATTCGGTTCCAGGCAGCTCAGCCGAGCGGGGCTTCATATCATCGGCGAATTGACGCAAATCACTGAGCCTGTGATCTTGCAAGGCAAGGCCGGCCCGGTTTGCTTCTATGGAATCCCATATAACGATCCCGAGTCGGTGCGCAATCACTTCGGCGTAGACGTATCCACGCATGACCAAGCGCACGCTTTTCTGGTCGAACAAATCAAGGCGGCAGCATCGGATCAAACTCCAAATGTATTAATAAGCCATTGCTTCATCGATGGCGCCGAAGCTTCCGAATCCGAAAGGCCTTTGTCGATCGGCGGCGCGGACCGCGTTAATTACGAGCCGTTTGCAGATTTCGATTATGTCGCGCTCGGACATCTGCACAGTCCGCAGTATAAAGGCAAGGAGCATATTCGTTATTCCGGATCGATTCTCAAATATAGCTTTTCGGAACAAAGGCAACAGAAAGGGGTAACCTTGATCGAGTTGAATATTGACGGTCTAAAATCGACCGCGCATCTAGCTTTACAGCCGCAACGCGATATGCGGACGATTGAAGGCGAATTGAAAACGATTTTGGAACAAGGCGAGACCGACCCGAACCATGACGACTATTTACTGATTAGACTGACAGACCGGCACGCGATTCTCGATCCTATCGGGAAATTGCGAGAAGTCTACCCGAATGTCTTGCATTTGGAAAAACCGGGCATGCTGGAAACCGGCGAGCGACAAGTCAATCGCGATAAACTCAAACGGGGCGAGTTGGAAATGTTTCGGGACTTCTTCGAGCAAGTCTTCGGCGAAACATTAACGCCGGAACAAGATGAGGCGATTCGTCATACGATTTCGCTTATTCATAAACAAGACGGTGATCGTGCATGAAGCCGGTAAAACTGACGATTCAGGCATTCGGACCGTTTGCCGGAAACGAAAGTATCGATTTCGGCTTGCTCGGACCCAATCCTTTGTTTTTGATCAACGGCCCGACCGGCTCCGGCAAAAGCTCGATCTTGGATGCGATTTGTTTTGCGTTGTACGGTCAAAGTACCGGCGCGGAGCGAGAGCCGTCGCAGATGCGTTGCGATCATGCCGATATTAACATGCTGACCGAAGCGATATTGGATTTCAATCTGGGGACTGAAAACTACCGTATTCGCCGCATTCCCGTTCAAGAGCGGCCTAAGAGCAAGGGCGAAGGTACCACGACGCAACAGGCCGAAGCCCAGTTGTGGCAACTCGACGGCACCGACGAAGGCAAGCTCATCGTTGCCAAAAGCGTGACCGATGCGACGAACGAAGTCAAACGATTGATCGGTTTGGATGTTGAACAATTTCGTCAAGTCATGTTATTGCCGCAAGGAAAATTCCGCGAATTGCTAATGGCCGATTCGAAAGAGCGGGAACAAATTTTCGGGCAGCTATTTCGAACCGGAATTTACAAACGCATCGAAGAAGCGTTAAAAAATCAAGCGGCCGGTATTCGCCAAGAAGTCGAACGGCATCGAAACCAGATCAAAGGGATTTTGCACGGCGCCGAAATGGCATCCGAAGCAGAAGTCGATGAAGTGCTCGAGGCTCTGCAACCCGAACTTGTTGCCGCTTCGGAGGAGAAGGAACAAGCCAATCAGAAAATGTTGCAGGCCGCGCGCGTCAGAGACCAAGCGCAAGCATTGAAGCAACGTTTCGACAATCTCGACACCAAACAAAAAGCGCTGTCCGACAAAGCCGCACAAAAACCGGAAGTCGATAAGCTACAGCATCGGCTCGACAGCGCGTTGCAAGCTGAAAAAATTCGGCATCTCTACGATAATTATCGGGCCAAGACGAAAGAGAAGGCAAAATTATTCGAGCAGATTCAAGCCTGCCAAACAGCGCTTCAATTAGCCGCTGCAAACGAACTAGAAGCCAAGCAAAGCGTCGATGCCGCTAAACAGGCTTACGCCGAGGTCGAGGCATTGAAGCATAAGCGCATTGAACTTCAGCAATATCGAGACCGGATTGCGGAGCTGGCCGAGGCCAGGGTGACGCTTCAAAATCGCCAAAAAGAGTTAACCGCCGCGAGAAAAGCATTCGATGCTCGAAAACTCGAACAACAAGCGCTGATTAACGAATTGGCGGACAAAGACAAGGCTTTTGTCGAAATCAGTCGCGAATTGGAATCGCTCGCGACGATGCGGATCGAATGGGAAGCGCAACGCCGCAATCTCCAGCAGCGTCAACAGTTGGAAGATCTGCGTAACGAGCAAACGCGCTTACGGCACAACGAGAGCAAGCTTGCCGCAGCCTTCGAAACACAAAAAGCCGCCTACGACGCGCTTGAAAAAGAAGCCCGTCAAATCGAGTTGCATTGGCATCTCGGACAGGCCGCGTTATTGGCCGAAGCACTGCAAGGCGGGCAGCCTTGCCCGGTTTGCGGCAGTATAGAACATCCGAAGCCGGCGGTAGCGGCAAATGACGAGGCGCTCGTGACCAAACACCAAGTCGATCAGGCGCGCGCCGATGAAAATCAAGCGCGTAACCTCATGCAAAACGCCAAGGAAAAATGGGATGCCGCGTTGAATGAGTTGGCTGTCAATCGAAAAGATATCGAACAATTGGAACGGCAATTAGAACAACTGGCCGAACAGCCCTTGCAAGCGCTTGTCGATACGTTCGCTAACGTAAGCGAGACCGTCGATCGGCTCGTTGAGCGGCAAGCGCAACAAAAGACCTTAGGCGCGCGAATCGATACGATCAAAGGATTGCTCTCTAGCATGATTGAAACGCTTGCCGAACTGGAAACGAAGGCCGCTAGCGTCAACGAACAGTTCATACAAGCCCGATCTAACTCGGAACAGTTGGAAAAATTAATACCTGAAGACTATCGGGAGCCGAAAGCGCTTGAACAAGCTTTGTCTCAGTTGAATCGGCGTATCACGGCATTGAGCGATGCATTGACTCAAGCGGAAGCCGACTATGCCGCAAAACACTCGGAACTAGACAAGGCAAGCAGCAAGCTGGAGGCCTTACAACAGCAGCGCGAAACGCTTGAAAGCCAGTATAGCGAGGCCGAAGCGCAATGGCGCGATGCGCTCGCACGCAGCGCTTTTGCCGATGCCGACGCATTCCATTCAGCGTTGATGGCCGACCCCGAACAGCACAGCCTCAAAGCCGAAATCGAAGCCTATCGAGACGAACTGGTCGGCTTGCAAGAAGTCGTTAAGCAACTTCAAGCCGATTTGGCAGGCCATGCCCCACCCGACATGCAAGCGATCGAAGGGCAATTGACCGAACAGACCGCACGGTACCGAAAAGTCGAGGAAAGCTGGCGAAAACTTGAAGAACGCGTTAATCAGTTGGTCCGCGTCAAAGACAAATTAACCCAGGCCCGCGTCACGCAAGCCGAACTCGAGGCGCGTTACGAAGTGTACGGCACGCTTAGCGATGTCGCCAATGGTCAGACCGGCGATAAGATCAGCCTGCAGCGTTTCGTGTTGAGCGTGTTGCTCGACGATGTGCTGATTCAGGCGTCCGAGCGTTTGACTCTGATGAGCAAAGGCCGTTACCGACTGGTGCGCAAGGAAGACCGAGCCAAAGGCAACAAAGCGTCAGGCTTGGAGATGGAAGTCGAAGATGCCTATACCGGTAAAAATCGTCCGGTCGCGACCTTGTCGGGCGGCGAATCGTTCATGGCGGCCCTGGCGTTGGCGCTGGGCTTGTCGGATGTCGTGCAGTCCTATGCCGGCGGAATCAAGCTCGATACCTTATTCATCGACGAGGGTTTCGGCAGTCTCGATCCGGAGTCGCTGGATTTGGCGATAAGAACGCTGATCGATTTGCAGGCCTCAGGCAGAATGATCGGCATCATCTCGCATGTGACCGAATTGAAGGAGCAAATGGCGCTAAGGCTCGATGTCATCGGCTCCAGAACCGGCAGCAGCGTGCGCACCATAACTATTTGACACGGAAATCACCGGTATCAGTAAAAAAGCTAATGTTCCTTAGCAGACAGCGGTTACTGCTAAGCCAAACTCAATGGCTTTGGCGAGCTTCGGGAAGCCAGAACTTCCGGTTTTTACTTCCCAAGCTAGAGCTGGGTAAGGAGCGAAATTATTTTGACTTAGGAATAGGCGCGAAATAACTTGGGCTTTAGCTTCGGCAGCGGTATGTAATTACGCATTATCAGATTAAATCAAAGAAATAACCTAAAATCACAAGCTCCCAACAAAATTATTAACCCATACAAACCATGCCTCTCCTGAAGATCGAAGAATTCATTTGGCGACACAGAAGACCGTTTGTCGTCCTTTTTTCCGTTGTGATCGTTCAATTTTTCGAACTGGCATTATTGCACGTTAAATACGATATTTTTACCGGTGGATTCTTACAACCTCATTCCTACAGAACGCTACCCGAAAGAGCTATTTTTTTACTGCTAACACTTTGGTACGACTTCTTTCTCTGCGGCATACTGGCCAGCCTTTGGTTTTATACCGCCGACCGGCTCAATAAGTTCGGCATCATTATTTATTACGGCTTCACGGTTATCGTATTGCTGGCGATGGGGATTTGGCTCGGACTCAAGTTCAAAGTTCTGTCTTATTTCAACGATACGATCAATTACCAAATCATCAGAAACTTGGGCGGGGGCAGTCTGAGGGAAGGCTTGCTCTATGCCTCTAACGAAATCGCTTTGTTTGTCGGCATCATGGCCGTCATTATCATCGTTTTTATCGCGATTGCCCGATTGTTAACAAATCATGAATTCGTTCGAGACTACCACCAACAAAGCACCGAAACCAAAACATTCAAACGTTTATTGATAACGCTCGGAGTAATCACGCCCTTTTTGACCTATTTTATTTCCGAAAACCATTTTCTTCGCTACGGCTTGCAAAAAAAGACATCTTATCACCTCGTTAGCTCGGTCTTGGATACGTTGACCGACTTTGACGGGGACGGCTACGGCCTCTTAGGCTATCCCAAAGATCCTGCATTGTTCGATGCGCAAATTTATCCCGGCGCCATGGACATTCCCGGTAATCGAATCGACGAAGACGGCATCATGGGCGATGCCGTATTGATGCCGCTTAAACCGGATCCATTGCGAGCGATAGAGCCGCGGGCGGGAAAACACATTGTCTTGATCGTATTGGAAACCGCGCGATTCGACTTGCTCGAACAGCAAATCAACGGGCGTTATGTCGCGCCGGTTATACGCGAAATAGCGCGAACCGGCACTTCGATAGAATACGCCTACAGTCATACCGGCTATACTACAACCTCGTTGATGGCAATATTCAATCGGGAATTGATTAACCACGATCACCGCCACCGCTTAATCGATTATCTACAGAAATCCGGTTACGGAATCTCGATTATATCCGGTCAAGACGAATCGTTCGGCGATATTGCAAAAAATACAGGCATGACTAATTCGGGCGTTTATTATTTCGACGCGCGCACGGCAATCAAAGACCGGGTATTTCCAAGCAAAGATCCAGGCAGCCTAAGGCTCAGCGAAGAACGAGTCGTGGCACAGTTTCAACAACGCTTCAACGAACTTGATTTAGATAAGCCGCAATTTATCTACATTAATTTTCAGGCGGCGCATTTTCCGTACTCGCATCCGAACATGCAGAAAATCTTAATCGACGACTTTATTCCACGGTCGGAAATCCGTGCGGAAAATCGCGAACGGGTCGCTGAAACCTATTGGAATGCCATAGCCAATGCCGATTGGGCGGTCGGGCAAGTGGTCGAAGCGCTAAAGAGATACGATCTCTACGACCAAACCACACTGGTTATACTAGGCGATCACGGCGAATCGTTATTCGAAGACGGGTTTCTCGGACACGGTCATGCGATCAACGACGCGCAAACGCATATACCGCTCGTATTCAACGATCCCAATATAGAAGTAAGGGAAGCGATAGGGCAGGTCGATGTCGCCGAAATGGCGATCCGCTCGGCATTCGGATTGCCGAACCAACGGCTCGACCAAGAAAAAACAGTCTTTCAATTAGTCGGCAACTTAAAGTTGCCGGCACTCATCGGCCATGTCAAATACGGCGGAGACAGGATTGTTTTCGACTTTCGATCGGAACAAGCGTTTCTAAGCGAACTTCAGCAATGGAAACCCTATCAAGACTGGCTGAAAGATCCTCAGCAAAAAGAGCGCATGACCCATATCATTCGCGAATGGGAAAATTTAAAATGGCATGAGTTTGAATACCGGCAACGGACGAAATTTCCAAGTGCTCAGGTTTATATGCATCAGCATTGAACATCCTAGAGGCTGTGAAAGTATTGCCGAATACAGCATACTCCCCTCATACGTAATTATTCACACCCCTATCGTTCCCACGCTCCGGCGCTCGCCGTTATATACCTTTCGCACTTCAAATTTCGGCAGTGCCTGGGTGTCCGATAAAGGCTTTGCCAGCATGGAGCTGGCATAGAGCCTACATGGAAGTATTCACGGCGTCCTTTAGCGGACACCCAGGCGCCGAATTTTGATCTACGATGATGATATGGACTCCTCTCACTCTGTTGGTGTCAAATAGCACCTTAGTAAAAAACAAAACAAGAGGAGTCCGAGATGAATACTAGCGTAATTGGTTTAGATATCGCAAAGAACATTTTTCATCTGTATACGTTGAATGCGGATAATAAAGTCATCAAGAAAAAACTCAAACGGGCGCAAGTCTTGACCTTCTTCGCCAATTATCCGGTCAGCACGATTGGTATCGAGGCGTGCGGCAGTAGCCATTATTGGGCTAGAGAATTAACTAAACTGGGCCATGAAGTGATGTTATTGAACGCGAAGTTTGTCAAGAGCTTCTTGGTCGGCAACAAGAATGATTTTAACGATGCCCAAGCGATTTTTGATGCGGTCGGCCGGCCCAATAAGCGGGTGGTGGCGATCAAAACCGAGGTACAGCAAGATATGCAACTGCTTCATAATCTACGCCAGGATCTGGTCAAACGACGAACTGCTGTAGTGAATCAGATTCGTGGAGCCTTGCTGGAGCGCGGCATTGCCATTCACAAAGGGGTCGATCAAGTCAGAAAACAATTGCCTGATATTTTAGAAGATGCCGAGAACGGACTGACGGCGCTGTGTCGAGAGCTGATTGCGGAGCAAGCTGAGCGGTTGAGAGAATTGGATAAGGTGATTAAGGAGCAAGACAAACGGCTGGGCAGGCTCAGTCAAGCCGATGCATTAAGCCGGCGCATGCTGGATGTTCCCGGGGTGGGTCCGATCACCGCCACGATTGTGGCATCTGATATCGGGGACGGCAAAGGCTATACCAGTAGCCGAGATTATGCGGCGAGTCTGGGCCTGGTTCCCGGGCAGCATAGCAGCGGCGATAAACCCCGCTATCTGGGGATCAGTAAGCGGGGTAATCGTTATATCCGAACCAACTTAATTCATGGTGCCCGCGCGGTGGTCAAAAACTGTGCTGGCAAAACGGATCAACTCAGCCGGTGGCTGCAGTCGCTGGTCGAGCGACGCGGCTTTAACAAGGCCGCGGTTGCCCTGGCCAACAAAAACGCCCGCATCTTGTGGGCAATGACCACGAAAAATGAAGCTTATCAAGGGGCGCCTGCCTAACGCGGGCATTGGGCCGGGTTATCCACCCTTTGCCCACCGGCTCCCAGCTAGAGAAGAGAGCTCGGAGCCCGTGGACAAAGCGTGGATAACCCTGATGAGTGAGATTGATTTAACCGAGTACACAAGATTGCGGAGGCAAGTAGACAATCAGTGATGACAACAACAGGTCAGACCGGTGCTTTTACAACCCGTTATACCCATAGGTTCTTAAGAAACCGTTACGATGGTTGAGGAATAAGCGCGCGGATAGATTCATCAGGAGTCCTGAGGCAATAAAGCCTCTGTTGAGAGACCGAATATATGGCAGCAATCTTGATCTCTGTTTTGACATCATTTTTTGAAAACTTGGCTTGCAATAAACGAGGAGTCCATATATGGGTATATACAAGTACCGGTAAGTTTGCTAAACAGAGGTTATCGTATACTTGGAAACGGGGCAGTTTGATAAATTAGCTGATATTGAACATCAGTGGCTTTCCCTCACCTAGCGTTAGGTGAGGGACGACGAAGGCGTCGCTCCCACAAAGGGGCGGATGCTCTGTGGGAGCGATCCCCAGATCGCGATTTCGAGGCCTAGTGTGTGAAGCGACAATCAATGGTATCGAGGCCTCATGGGATAGGATTGAAAAAAGTAATTCAAGATCTATGTATAACGATGAGCGCAGAGCGTGGGAACGATAATTTCCGGGGGACTGAATAGTTACCCTCATACTCATAAAGTTAGCCATTTTTTGAGTATCAAGGGAGCAAGGCTAAGATATAAATTCGCACGACGGATCGTGGACGCTGAAAAAATCGGCATGATTATTTAATCGAATCCGCTCCGACAGCCTTGCCTTGAGTTGCCGCGATTCCTTTTAACCAGGCGCCGGCAATCGGTGCATTCGGTACGCCCGAGGCAGACATAAAGCTGAACGGCACCGAAGTCAAAGCCATATCGTTATTGATTTGCACGGCAAAATGCAGATGAGGTCCGGTGGTAAATCCGGTATTGCCGGAATAAGCGATCAATTGACCCGCTTCGACGCGCAAGCCCGGATATACCTGCGTTTTTTCTAGTTCCAAGTGCGCGTAAACAGCCATTGAACCGTCATCGTGCAGAATGCGGATCCGGTTGGCGCGTGTGCCGAAGGCCGGCTTGACGCCGCCTTCGAAAAAATCGCGCTCGACATCCATCACGACTCCGGACCTAGCCGCATGAATCGGCGTGCCGACCGGCATCGCGATATCGACCGCATAACGGTTTTCCGGGTCGGTGTGGCTGAATTCGCCCTCGAAACCTTGAGTAACTTGAAATGACTCGCCGTCCGCGAAAGGCGGGAGATAGGCATGCTTGGGTAGATAGTCCGTTAGCGGCGGCCCTATTGCATAACGATAGTTCACAGTAAAACGAAAACCGGCTTGCGGTTGTGCTTCGCTAATTTCGAGCAGCGTTTTCGATAGCCCTGGAGGCACGATAAAGCGATGCGGCAACGCCGGATTGGCCAAAGCATTCTCGTGCTCGACAAAAGCGACTTCCACTTGCACCGGGCCGCCGTAATCGTTACGGATGGCGTAAGTCGGGCGCCGCTTGTCGCCCCCTTGTATCAACCAGACCTTTTGCCGTTGTTCGACTTTCAATTGCCGGATCGTAACCGGTAATTCCGTGTCGGGCGCCTTGTCGGTATAGTGCCAAATGCCTCGTTCGTCCTGATATTGATAAAGCTTTTTAGCGGCAACGTTAAACGAAAACAGAACCCATATAATGCCGACCAGAGCCGGTGCGTGCCGTAAGGCAAAAGACGATGTTTTGCCGCCTTTCCGATAGTCAAATAAAGCAAGACGAAAGGGTGATGAAAAATGACGAGAACTCTTCATGCTTTGATTCCTCATTTCCTCGGCTCCAGTAGCTGTGAAAGTATTAACTAATACATCATAAAAATTTATTCACCATGAAGAACATGAAGGAAATGAAGAAAAAACTATAAAATCAATAACCTAGCTTCATGCGCTTCATGGTTGTTTCGCAAGATTGAATACTTTCACCGTGCCGTGATGGGTTTCGCTTTACGCTACCCATCTACGGTTGCGTATGTAGGCCTGATTAGTGTGTAACCTGGCAGGGAATCCAACGATAGGTCGGGTTATAGCTAATTATTCGTGCCCAATGTCATCATCAAAATTGCTGGCCCCTCACCTAGCGTTAGGTGTGGGGGCCGAACACTCCGGCGCCTCCTTAGACAATGCCGAAATATCAAGTGCGAAAGGTATAACTTCTTCAGATCAGATTTGCTCGCTCCCAAACTCTTGTTTGGGAGTGTCTACCGTCAAGCTCCGCTTGACGAATAATAAGCATAGCTTAAAGGTAGGCATTCCCAAGTAGAACTTGGGAACGGTACGCCCGTGAGGGCGTACTACCAGTACGGTGAAAGTCCGTACCAGAGCAAGCCAAAAGCTCTGAAATTGAAGGTAACTGCGTCACCGCGAGGTGGGGTGGGGAGTAACCGGAAATGAACTGTCAGTCTGTAGTAAGGCAAACTCGTTTCGGTTCTGTGCAGTGGCGAGCCTTCCGTTCCATGGCGAAGCCTGGAAATCACAGATCACGCTGATTTGGCTGATAAAGCGATGATCTGACTGCATGGGATGTTTGGAGATTGAATGACAGGAAGGTAGTACGTAGCAAGCGGGGAGACCTGTCGGTTGCAGTGAACGACCGGCAGGAGTCAGAGCCCTCATAGTAGTGAAGACGGAGACAGACAGAGCCCTATAGAGCTTGTGGGAAAGCCGAACCAGAAATCCCGACAGCCGGGCGTAGCGTGAAACCGGCTCTGTCTTACGTCCTGTAACCGTAGAGACGAGCGGGAAGCAAAACCGCTATTAGCTAAGGGGGGTAGGAAGATAGATGCGAACTGAACAGAACAAGGCAACCGAAGAGGTAGAATCCACAGTGTCAGAACAGACTAGACAGGAAACAGACATCCCGGTGCTGCAGCAGTGCTCTGAGGTGAAAGCCGGAATATGGACGGAACGCATGTTGGCGGCACTGGGCAACGGTGTCAAAGGAGGCAAATGGCATAGTTTGATGGATAAAATCTATGCGGAACGCACCTTGCGGATCGCCTGGCAACGGGTGAAAAGCAACCGAGGAGCGGCCGGCATAGACAAGATCAGTATCGAGCGATTTGAAAGTAAAGCGGAGCAGTATCTGCAAGAATTACAGCAGCAACTGCAAAGCGGTACGTACCAACCGCAAGCGGTCAAACGGGTAATGATCCCGAAGACCGGAGGCGGCGAGCGGCCCTTAGGCATACCCACGGTCAAAGACCGGGTGGTGCAGATGGCGGTTAAACTGGTGATAGAACCGATCTTTGAGCACACCTTCAGAGACAGCAGCCACGGATTCAGACCGGGCAGAGGTTGTAAAGACGCCTTAAGAGCGGTCGATGAATGGCTCAAAGCCGGCTACACCTGGATTGTCGATGCCGACATCAAAGGCTACTTCGACAACATCAGTCATGACCTACTCATGAGCAAACTTGGCGAGCGACTCGCTGACCGACGTTTGCTCAACTTGCTGGAAGCCTATTTAAAACAGGACATCATGACCGAATGCGAAAGCTGGAAGCCCAAGCAGGGGACGCCACAAGGGGCGGTACTGAGTCCGTTACTGGCGAACATCTACCTCAACGAACTGGATCACCTGATTGGCGACCGGTATCGCATGGTGCGCTATGCGGATGACTTCATCATCTTGGCGGCCAGCGAAGCGGAAGCCGACGCAGCCCTGACCGAAGTGAAACAGTGGATGGCGCACCACCAGCTCGAACTGCATCCTGACAAGACAAGGCTTGTCAACGAACAAAACGACCCGCACGGATTCGACTTTCTGGGCTACACCTTCAAAAAGGGACTGCACCTAATCCGCAAGAAAAGCCGAAAGGCGATGCGGGATAAGATAAGAGCGCAGACCCGGCGAAGCCAAGGAGTTTCAATCGATACCGTGATTTACCGACTCAATCCGATATTACGCGGCTGGTTTAACTACTTTAAACACGTCCACAAGAGCGAGTTACAAGCCATGGACGGATTTGTACGGCGCAGACTCAGAAGTATCTTGCGCAAGTACCAAAAGAAAGTAAGCGTCCAACCGAGCCACCTATCCGCGCTCAACGGAACATGATTTAATCCAGGTGACCGAACGGCAGTAGTTCGTCGATACGGCTGTTGGGCCAGGTGGGTAGTTTTTCCAAGGTTTCGTTTAACCAAGCGGCAGGATCGAGGCCATTGAGTTTGGCGGTGCCGAGCAGGGTTTGAATAACGGCGGCCCGTTGACCGGCGCGCTCGGATCCGGCAAACAGCCAGTTCTTTTTGCCCAGGGCAATCGGTCGGATGGCGTTTTCCACCGGGTTGTTGTCGATCGGTAAATCGCCGGTTTCGGCGTAACGCGTCAGGGCCGGCCAGCGTTTCAACGTGTAATCGATGGCTTTGGCGGTTGCGGTATTCGGTGCGGTGCGCAACCGGGTTTGGTGCAGCCAATCGTGTAAGTCCGTGAGTGCCGGCAGGCTTTTCTCGGCCCGAAGGGTTTGGCGCTCTCGGGATGTCAGTTCCCGCGCGTCTGCTTCGAGCGCATACAAGTCCGCGATACGGTTTAGCGCCTCCTACGCGATCGGGCTCTGATTGGCCTGATACAGATCGAAGAATTTCCGCCGCGCATGCGCCCAGCATGCCAGCTCGACACACGGTTCGAGTAGGCAGGACGATTCGGGATGCGCACGCGCCGTCGCAAACAGGGCTTTGTAGCCGCCGTAGTCGTCGACCAGCAGGTGACCGTGCCAGTCTTGTAGAAAGTTCTGCGCATGCCGGCCACTGCGACCGGCTTGGTAGTCGAAGGCGATAATCTTGGGTCCGGGTTGCAAGTCGTTGCTGCGGTAGGCCCACAGATAGGCTTTCTTGGTCTTGCCGTTACCGGGATCCAGTTGCGGGACCGGGGTTTCGTCGGCGTGCAGGCTGTCGCGCTGCAATAAATGCCAGGTTAAACGATCGGCCAAGGGCTCCAGGGCGACACCGAGGCGTCCGACCCAATCGGCCAGGGTCGAGCGGGACAAGACCACGCCGCTGCGGGCGGCGATTTGTTCCAGTCGGTACAGCGGTAAGTGATCAAGGAATTTGCCGATCATCACCCAGGTCAGCAAGCCGACCGCTGCCATGCCGCCGTCGATCACTGCCGGGGGAATCGGCGCCGCCGTGATGTTTTCGCAAGTCCGGCAGGCATATTGTGGGCGGATATGACGATGGACAAAGAATTTGGCCGGCTCGACGTCCAGTTGTTCGGTGACGTCTTCGCCGATCTTGACCAAGTCCTTGCCGCACTGACCGCAAGTACAGGATTCGGGTTCGTGACGGTGCTCGATGCGGGGCAAATGATCCGGCAAGGGCTGGCGTCCGGCGCGCGGACGTTTGGGGCGAATGACCGTTTCGCATGGACTGTCATCCTGTAGCTGCTCGACTTCGGCTTCGATGGCCGAGATGTCGGTGTTCCAGGTTTCCTCGAATACATCGCGCTGCAGCGGCGCCAGGGCTTCGCTCTTGGTGCTGAAACGGATACGCTTGTAATAAGCCAGTTCGTGCGTCAGCGCGGCGATTTTAATGTCTTTGGCCTCCAGACTGCTGTCCTTCGTTTGCAAAAGACGCTGCTGATCAGCAATGGTTTGCGCATCCTGCGCGGCTTGCTCGATCAGCGCCTGAATCATCGCCGCGACTTGCGTTTTCGCGGCGGGTTCCAGGTTTAATTGATCGAGTTCGGCCAGTGGATTCATGGGGCTCATTATACCATCTAAATCCTCTTTACGCCTTGATTTTATTGGGTTTGAGCCACTTTTTAAGAGGCTTTTCAAACCCGGCTTTCACACCTGCCAGTGGTCCGGCAGTTTGGCCGATAAGCGTTGCCAATCGACACCGACAATCAACCATTGCCATTGTGCGTGACTGAGCGCAAACACGGTTTCACCGACCTTGGGCCAGGTAAACGAACCTTGATGCAAGCGCCGCTGGCACAGCCAAACGCCATTGCCGTCCCACAACAACACTTTCAAACGATTACCGGCGCGATTGCGAAAAATAAACGCCGAACCGGCGCACGGCGACTGTGCCAAGCGCTGCTGCACGATCGCCGACAAGCCATCGATGCCGCGCCTCAGGTCGACCGGCTCGATCGCCAGCCAGATTTGTACAGGACTCTCAATCAAGCCAGACATTGCAGCAACTCCCCGAGCCAATGCGGCGATACACTGCCCGGGATTTCCAAAACGTGGCCTTGCGGCCAACGCAACGACATCGAACCCGAGACCGTCGGCTCCGGTTGCAACCGGACCGGTATTAATGCAGGCGCATCGGAGTCAGCCGCTTGCCGAGCCAATCGGCACCAGCGGGCAAAGGTTTTGACGTTCAAGCCCGCCTGACGGCAATACGCCGTCTTGGTCAATCCGCTGGCTTGCCAGGCTTCGATATGGTGTTTCTGTCTCTCTGATAATGCCATGTGCTCTCCTCGTGGAAAAACTCTGAGGATAACCGCGGCGGGGAAGGTTTTATAGATGGTGGCGTTGGACGCTTACAAAAGAAAGGGAGCGGGACAGGGAGGAACGTCAGAGACCATCAACAATGGCCGAATGCCTACTTCGCAAACCTGGGACTTTTCACACTGACTGAAGCCTATGCGCAAGCGAGCCAATCCCGATGAGGAAACTATCGACTGGAGAGCCGTGTGCGGGAGAACCGCACGCACGGTTCGGAGGGAGGGGAGAGTCTGAAACGGCTCTTCTCTACCCCTATAGACATTCGCTCTTCGACAGGCTTAGGGCGAACGATAAAGAGAACTCCAACGTTTCGGTTTTTTGCCACGGTCGAAACGGTTGGAACCTCCTGCCCAGCATAAAAATTGCCCGGAAGCGAAATCGGTTTATGGGTTAGCAGTTGTTATTTTGCGCTGCTATTGCTGGGAGTTCAGTAGTTGTTGGTGTAATAGTAATGTTGTGACCAGCAGAATCGCCAGAAATAAGCGTGCCACCGACACAGGCAACGGCATTTGAGCAGCCTGAGCCAGAAATAGTTGCTTTTAAAATACCTTGAAATTCTGTACTACCACTGCTGTATGTAATACTACAGCTGTAAGTATTTGAACCTGGCGTACAAGATGCCGTACCACCCGTTCCCGTTAAGGTAATAGAGGAGACGCAGTTAGACTTATTACCAGTTAGCCTGCCACCCCCATGGATAGGTGCAGGAGTATTGCCATCACCGTCGCTAACGGTGTCACCATCACCGTCGCTAGCGGTGTCACCATCACCGTCGCTAGCGGTGTCACCATCACCGTCGCTAGCGGTGTCACCATCACCGTTATCACCTTCACCACCCGATGGAGGCGAAGCCGGCGTCATTTCCGCCAAGACTACCCCGCTTTTGACAGGGTCCGCTTCCGCTATATAAGATGTTAAATTAACCGTTTGTAAATTGTTTCTGCTATCCGTCCAGGTGACTGTCACTTGAATTTGTTTGCAGTTGACAGTATTCGGGCAAACCGTGACTGTCCAGGATCTACTAAATTGAGCATTGCTACCTACTGGAGTAAATACGTCGCTGCCGTTGGCAAATGTCGCATAGGTACTTTGATGCGCAAATGATCTAAAATCTTCGATTATGGCTTGAGCGGCATTTTGCGCATGCGTCCGCATTCGACTATCGGTACTGCCAATAAACATTTCGCCCTGTAATTTAGCCAATCCTAACATACCTACACCAACAATGAGCGCCGCGATCAACGCCTCGATTAGACTAAAACCTTGGGTTTTATTTTGCATCGAATGATACATCATGACTCTCCTCATGGAAGGCGCTCACTAAAAATCACGCCAAGTGCCAGGTAACGCACTGACGGTGTAAGGCAATGGGTTAGGTTGTGGAAACAAAATCGCATTCCAGGCTTCATTGCTGCTGTAGTCTATTGCAATAAATTCGGAGTTGGCATTCGGTCTATCCACGTCGCTTTCCCAAACGACGGACCCATAGATGGTTGCTCCGCCCCAGCCGTTGGCGGCACAAGCCGTCGTTGATTCGTAATAGACTATGCCATAAATAGTAATGCCGCCATTGAGCTTGGGACAGCCATAAGCGGTCGGCACTATCATGATAACAGGCGTTGATGGTGTTCCAACTGTTCGGTGGTCGACCCCCAGACCGCTGCAACCGCCGACGATGCTGCCTGGATTGATATTACCGCTTTGATGAATCAAATAAATAGGCGTGCTGCCTGGAGAGCCGCAAGGAATATCGCCGGTAAAAATATTATTGGCCGCCGTCGCAGCCGCTTTCGCCTCTTCCAGACTTGCACCATTGAATGCCTGGTTCCAGGCGCAATTGTTATCGTTTGGGCTGGGGCAAAAAGATTCGTTTCCGTAGTTATCCTTGAATACATCGCTATTGAAAGTTGTCGAGTCGGATTGAAATTCACCGGGATCCATAATGCCATTGCCGTTGGTATCCTCCCAAGTACCAACATCCAGATGACCTGGTGGCAGGCAAGCATTGGGATTGGGATCGTATGTCGAACTGCCGGTGATCACGGCCGTATCGCCGGCTGATAATAAATAAGTGTCGGGCGTTCCTGTCGGAGCGGTCGTTAGACAGCCTGCCATGACCCAAGGAGGTGGCATGTTGAAACCGGACGCACCTCCTTCTTCAGTTGCCGGTGGAGACAAGACAATATAATTTTCGGCGGTTGCGGAAATGTCGCCTCCGGTATTGCGCACCACCGATCGAATGCGAATTAGATCGCCGTTATACTGATCTTGCGCGATGCGCGTGTACCGCAATTCTCGAACAGTATAGGTTTCGCCGGAGGTAGTACCTCCGGTTGGTGGTAAAGTCAAAGTAGGGCAGTCGGCAGATGGCGTACCGACATCCGGCCCGCAGTTAAATTCTCTAGTCCCATCCGGGGTTACATCGCCCCAATTCAACATGTGTCTTAATCGATAGATATTATCGATAGCGACCCATTCGGACTCCGTGGCATAAGCCGCCGCATATTCCAGACCGGCAAATGCCATTTCTTGGGCTTCGCGGGCGCGTAGATCGTTTCCTGTAATCGCTTGTTCCATCTTGGCGGTACGGGATGTAGTAACGGCAACCATTCCCATGCCGATCAAAAGCATCAATACGACTAGAACAGAAGCTGCACCGCATTGGCTATGCTGTGATTTTGTTGGTAAAGCGTTCATGGCTAATTCTCCTGTCATTTTACGGAAATGACGCCATAAATTTATCATTTCGGATACGGATGCGTTGATTCAGTGTTTGTGTCACGACTGGGTCATCCCGCAACCGCCCTGTTAAAGAAATATCGACCCAACGCACGAACACGCAGGCATCGCCAGTGTTACAAGTTGTGCATGTGGCATCACCCGGGCTGCATAAATCAGTCGTCGGATCACCGTCTTTCAAACGGGTCGACATGACGCTTGCGTTCAGGGCTTGTTCGTCTATCGCAAATGTCAAGTTTGTAATTTCAATATCACGACGATCGGTTAGACCCTCCCAACTTCCATCGCTACAATCGGTCGTCGTTAAACCTGATCTTCGCATTTGCAATACTCCGGCATTAATGCCAGTCAATCGTAATCTGAAACCAAGTAGATCGTTTGTTTGTGGAACGATAGGATCAAGTGGAGCAGGAGGAGCTTCATCGTAGTCGTAATGAAGGGTTGGGTCTCTATTGTAAGAATAAAGAATGCAGTTATCGCTGCCACTGTCATAATCCAACACGGATATATCTGTATCATCGTCTATCGAAAAAAATGGATTATTCCGTAACGATTGACCGAATTGTGCCGGGTTGTTTGTTACAAATCCTGCGCGCCGTATATCACGAACCATAATGTCCATCACCGCGCGCAAGTCTTGATTGAGGCGGGTAAGCTTGATGTTGTCCGCACTGCTTTGAATACTGCCGGTGAAAATATTGACCGCACCAGCCACCACAATGGCTCCAACTAACAAGCCAATCAATAGTTCAATTAAACTTAAGCCGTTTTGTTTTTTTATGAACATGTTTCATACCCCCCTATACCGCCACCGACTGCACAGGCACGAACCCGGCCCAATGTACTCACAACAACCTGTGTTTGAAAGCCTGATGGCGTGGAACTTAGCGAAATCGTGCCATTGTTTGAGGTTCCCCTGACTGGATCAAAAGTCACCATATTGCCTGCAAAATTTGTTTGCACCAGGGTCGTATCTGGAAAATTAGGATTACTCCAAACAGGTTTAATTTGCTCGTTGGTATTAACAGGGTCAACATTGATACTGTATCCCCAGGGATTTCCCGGCGTAAAAGTCGCGCGCACTGGCCGATTCTGCTTGATCGATTCACTCCGAGCCCAACGCAAATCCGATAATACCGACTCCGTTGCAGCAACCAACCGGCGCCGCTCCAGCATAGTATTGAATGAAGGAGCTGCCAATCCCGCCAAAATGCCGACAATAGCAACCACCACAAGCAATTCCAGCAGTGTAAAACCTTTTTGATGGCTACGATGCTTCATCGTTTTATTTTTCATTATCAAAATTACGTTATATTCTTTATCGTTATATTGGACTAATTTTAGATACATTCATTCGTATTTTTTTTTATATTTGAGAATTACTATGCATTGTCACAAAAATTTTCGTGGATTTACTCTCATCGAAGTCGTCGTTGTCACGGCAATCATTGGAATTTTAGCTGCTATTGCTATACCTTCCTATCAAGAGCATGTTCGTACTGGGCGGCGTGGCGAAGCTAAGGAGGCATTGTTACGAGCACAGGTTGCGCAAGAGCGCTGGCGTGTCTCTAATCCGAGTTACACCAGCACTTTGTCAGACTTGGGTTTGGCTTCAAGTTCAGGAGGTGATTATTACACGCTTGCAATTACCGCCGCGACTGCAACAGGCTATACGATGACCGCCACACCCCAAGGCGCGCAAACAAGCGATAAATGCGGCACTTTGACTATTACACAAAATGCGGTTATTAATGCTAGTTCATGTGATAGGCCTTGATTCGCGGAAAATTCGAATCAGACATGTACTTAATCCGCATACGCTTACTATACCTTTCGTACTTCAAAATTCGGCAGGTGACTAAGGAGGCGCCGGGGTGCTCGATCCCTCTCCTAACGCTAGGTGAGGGACCAGCATGGAGCTGGCATAGAGCCTACATGGACGTCTTCACCCAGCACCTAAATTCCACAGCCCATTGGCTAGAATTAATTGTCTTGGATAATTTAAATGCTGGGTTCACGGCGTCCTTTGATGGGCGGGCCCCCCGGCGCCGAATTTTGATCTGCGATGTATAATCGTAACCCGACCTATTCTACGTCTTTTCCTTTAACGCATTGCCGCACGAGCCGCTTCAGCCAAAAAACCGGAGCGCGTTGCGCCGTGCGCTTTCGCATAGCGATCGATTCTCGCCAACAACAGGCGCGGCAGCGTGATGTTGATTTTCTCGGCGGGGCCGAAGTATTTTTCAACCGGAACGTCGACGAATGCCCAAACGCCGCCTGAATAATCCGGATTGGATAGGTGCTC
Organism: Methylotuvimicrobium sp. KM2; assembly: GCF_038051925.1. NCBI lineage: Bacteria > Pseudomonadati > Pseudomonadota > Gammaproteobacteria > Methylococcales > Methylococcaceae > Methylotuvimicrobium > Methylotuvimicrobium sp. KM2. The sequence continues at coordinate 1,711,597 of NZ_CP150634.1, forward strand.
TGCAATCGGTTTGCAACCAGGAATATCGGCTCCGTCTTCAATCAATGTTTCAATGTGACAATCAATCGCTTCAGCAACGGAAGCCAATGCATCGTCAAGGGTGTCGCCCGCCGAAAAACAGCCCGGCAAGTCGGGGACGGTAACGCCGTAACGAACGCCGTCATCGGTATGCAATACTACAGAAAATCGCATGATAACCTCTTATTTCCATCCCGCCTGTTTGCGAATGCTGTTCAGCGTACCGGCGGGAATGTCGCTGTCAGGATGTTTGACCGTCACCAAGCCGGGTTTATCCGGGTACTTGAACTGGTGATGTGAGCCTTTGATTCGCGCCAGAATCCAGCCGTCGGCTTCAAGTTGCTTGATGAGTTGTTTACTGTCCATGATGGTTATTATAATTACTCAATAAAAAGTATCAACACTATAACCACCGTTGGTGTTGACATAAAGCACCAAAAAAGCCGGGTAGCCGTAACCCAGCCTACGCGAACAGCCCAGAGAAAACGCTCAAACTGGGAATTGCTGCTACGCGAATTCCATTGATGTTTTTTATCCGAATAGGCGTAAAATGACAGATCCAGTATTGACTTCTATATTTAGTGTCATGAACGAATCCGTCCCGGACGAATACGATAGCCCTTGGAAAAAAGCCGTCGAGCGCTACTTTCCGGAATTCATGGCGTTTTATTTTCCGGACGCCGCGAAGCTGATTGATTGGACCCAAGCCTATACGTTTTTGGATCAGGAATTACGAGCGGTCGTTCGGGATGCGACGTTAGGGAAACGCTTCGTCGATAAATTGGTCCAAGTGACGTTGCTCGAAGGCGCTGAGCAATGGGTCTATATTCATGTCGAAGTGCAGGGTGCTAAACAAGCGCGTTTTGCCAAGCGCATGTTTACCTATAATTACCGGATTTTCGATCGTTATGACCGTCCCGTGGCAAGTTTGGCGGTGTTGGCTGACGAGCATCCCGGTTGGAAGCCCGATCGCTTCGGCTATAGCATACTGGGCAGCGAGACTTCGATTCGGTTTCCCGTCGCCAAGATTACCGATTATCATGATCGTTTGGAAGCTTTGTTGACTCAGCATAATCCGTTTGCGATTGTGACGGCGGCTCATATCCTGACCCAGCAAACGCGAGGCGATGATAGTTACCGTTTTCAGGCTAAATGGCGTCTAATACGCTTGCTTTATGAGCGGGGCTGGGACAAGCAGCGTGTGATTGATCTTTTTCAGGTGATCGACTGGATGATGAGGTTGCCGAAAGATCTGGAGCGGGAATTGTGGCATAACATTAATGAACTCGAGGAGTGCGGCAAAATGCAATATATATCAAGTGTGGAACGTATTGGTATCGAAAAAGGCATGGAAAAAGGTATGGAAAAGGGCAGGGAAAAAGGAAAATTGGAGGCGGAGCAAAACACACTGCGGCGCCAGATTTCCCGGCGTTTTAAAACCTCACCCGCCTGGGTAGATGAGCGTATTGCACAGGCAGGTCAAAGCGAATTAGAGCAATGGTTGGACAACATTATCGATGCGCCTACGATAGAAGCGGTGTTCGAGTCCGATAATTCAACGCATTGATGGTCGGATTCTGGTTGGGTTATGGCTCCCCTCTTTGCTTGGGAATGCAGTCTAGGTAGGTCGGGTTAGCGTAGCGTAACCCGACATTTTGTGCGGATGCGTCGGGTTACGGCTCGCGCCTAACCCGACCTACGATGCTTGGGGACGCAGTGCGGGAAGTTCCAGCTTCCCGCAGCCAATAGACTGTTCAATCGTATTCGTTAAAGACAAATAGGTGTGAAATGGATTTACCTCAATTGAAACCGGCGACGTATCAGGATTTGTGTGCGGTGCCGGACAATATGATTGCGGAAATCATCGGTGGCGCTTTATATACGCAACCGCGTCCTTCGCCGCGGCATGCTAGGGCTTCGTCTTCGTTGGGGGATGAAATTGTCAGTCCTTTTGATAAGGGGAGAGGAGGCCCGGGCGGCTGGTGGATTCTCGATGAGCCTGAATGTCATTTGGGTTTCGATATTTTGGTTCCTGATTTGGCCGGTTGGCGGCGCGAACATCTGCCGAGATTGCCGGAAGGCGCATATTTCGAATTGGCGCCGGATTGGGTTTGCGAGGTGCTTTCGTCCGGTACGGCGCGGATCGATCGCGTCGAAAAAATGCCGATTTACGCCCGGGAGGGCGTTGCTCATGTGTGGTTGATCGATCCGGTGTTGCGTATTCTCGAGGTTTTTGAGAATACCGAGTCCGGTTGGTTGTTGCTGGGCGTATTCGAAAACGACGATGCGATTTCGATCGCGCCGTTCGATGCGATTACCTTCAATCTAAGCGTTCTATGGGTTGATTGAGAAACAGGCGATCAGCAATTACGTGGTTGGTAAGGTCGTTCAGCCAAGTCGCACACATTATTGAAACGCGTCATTCCGGTAGCCCCTGACGTAATGAAAAGTTGCAACAAATATCTATGGTTTTAGTAGAGCGAACTCGACAATCCCGTTAAAAGTATTGCTCGCACAAGCCGTTTTGTTTCTAGGTCATTCACCCAAGAAATTGTTTTAACAATACGCTCTGGCTAATATAGTCGCTATTGATTAGTGTTTTTTATGGAGCCATTAAGATGGCACTCGCCCAAGAAGATTTAATACAAATACAAAAGCTCATCGATCAAAGTATTGCGGCGCGTCCGAAAGTGGTTAATGCGAATGTACGTTATGAGCTTGAGCTTCGTGAGCGTATCGTTCGTGTCGAGGAAGAGCTGAAACATCAGCGAGAGTTGATGATGCAAGGCTTTGAGATGACTCAAAAGCGTTTCGAGCAAGTCGATAAGCGTTTTGAAGAAATGCGTTCCGATATGAATAATCGTTTTCAACAAGTCGATAAGCGTTTTGAGCAAGTTGATAAGCGATTCGAACAAGTCGATAAGCGTTTTGAACAAATGGACAAGCATTTAACCGCTATTACCCGACGCATGGATAGGTTTATGTTTTGGTCGTTAGGTTTAACCGTGTCCGCCGTTATCGCTATCGTTAAATTGGCTTAGGTGGTAGCGAAGGCGCTATTGGATGAATAATATTCCACACCCAGTCTAAGATGTAATTATTCACCCCCCCTATCGTTTCCACGCAGAGCGTCAATGCCATTAAGTTAAGGTCCTTGGAGTTTTATTCCCCTCTTTGAAAAAGAGTGGCTGGGGGAGATTTTTCCTCGTTCCCATCGCTCCAGCGTGGGAACGCATACCAATCCGGTTTCGACAGCCAAGGTACGGATTCCCACGGAGGACCGTGGGAACCAGAAAATTCCCAATTTGGGGATCAAAAAGGGTGTGGGGTGTGCTTGGCGAGGATGTCGGCAGCAGGGAGCTGCCGTCAAGCCCCCATGGATGGGTTTACGGCGTTCCTCGACAGGCATACCCCACACCCTAAGATCGGCGAAAATGCTCAAACTGGGAATTGCTGCCCGGAGTCTATGCCGCAGACGAATCGGATGGCTCTGTATGATGAGGGGCTTTCTGCAGTTTTCTCATTTGGCTAGGCGTTTCGCCGTTAATCATAATTAGTACCGGAACGAATAAAAGCAGAATAATCGCCGTCGTATAAAAGCCTTTGTTTATGATCCCCGCCAGCCAAAGACAGCCGAGGCTTCCCCAGACCATGCGCATTGGCCCGGGTAGTTTGATTTCGGGCATGCTACCCTCCGAGTTTATATCATCAATTCAACCAGTATGTTGTGATAGATATCGGTCAGAGTGTCCAAATCTTTAAGGTCGACGTTTTCGTTGATTTTGTGAATGGTGGCGTTGATCGGTCCGAGCTCGACGACTTGCGCGCCGGTGGGGGCAATGAAACGTCCGTCCGAGGTTCCTCCGCCGGTATCGTCGACCGGTTCGAAACCGGTGACTGAATCGATCGCGGCGTGGACCGCATCGATCAAATCGCCTTTGTCGGTCAGAAAAGGTTTTCCCGACAATCGCCATTCCAGGTCATATTTTAAATCGTATTTATCCAGAATGGCTTTTGTGCGCCTTTTGATACTGTCTTCGTTTGATTCGGTGCTGAATCTCAGGTTGAACTGAACCTCGATACTGCCCGGAATGATGTTTTCGGCGCCGGTGCCGGCGTTGATGTTCGAGACTTGCAGGCTGGTCGGCGGAAAGAATGCATTGCCCCTATCCCAGATTTCCTCGGTTAGTTCTTTCAGTGCCGGGGCGAAACGATGAATCGGGTTTTCGGCGATTTCGGGGTAGGCGACATGGCCTTGTATGCCGTGTACGGTCAGTTTCGCGCACAGCGAGCCGCGCCGGCCGACTCGTATGACATCGCCAAGCTTTTTATCGCTCGACGGTTCGCCAACCAGGCACCAGTCGATTTTTTCGTTGCGTCTTTCCAGGGTTTCAATGACCTTGACGACGCCGTTCGTCGCGGGGCCTTCTTCGTCGCTGGTTAGCATGATCGCGATCGAGCCTCGGTGATCCGGGTGTTTTTCGATGAAGCGTTCGACTGCAGTGACGAAACAGGCGATGCCGCTTTTCATGTCGGCCGCGCCGCGTCCGTAGAGTTTGCCATCCGTTATCGTCGGCTCGAACGGGGGCGATTGCCAGTGTTCGATCGGGCCGGTCGGCACGACATCGGTGTGACCGAGAAAAACGAACAGCGGTTTGTCTTCGCCGCGTTTCAGCCAGAGATTCCGGGTATCTTCGAAATCGAGATATTCGGCGCGGAAGCCGGTTTTCTCGAGACGTGCGGCAATCAGTTCCATGCATCCGGCGTCGTCGGGCGTGACCGATGGGCGGCTGATCAAGTCTTTAAGTAATTCCAATGGATCGTTCATGATTTATGTACGGCAGGTTTTGTAGCGTATTTCGTTGTTATTGAATGAGGCATTTTCGCTAATTTCCAAACTCTTTGCTCGGAATTGCAATGCGAGAAGCTTTAATTTCTCGAAGTTGGCTAGCTGGGTCTTTCCTATAATAGGACGGGGTTTGTCATCCATACGCATCAAGTTAAAAACGGCCAACCCGCATCCGCTCTTTTCCAAGATGCTATTAAAGTATGTAGCCCGTATACAGCATAGCGAATACGGGAATGGCGCGGCTTCGAACTTCCCGGATTGCGCTGCGCTCCATCCGGGCTACGTTGCTGCCATGCCTATGCAGGACGGGATTTGCAACCCCGTCCAAAGCATTTTGACTGTGTTCAAAGCAAACCAAAGCGTTCGAGGCGGCTTGAAAAGGAGTTAGAGGTCAAATTCGGCTTGATATTGTTCAGCCTTAAAGCCGACGATCAGTTGGCCGCCGTTGTCTAGCACTGGGCGTTTGATCAGTGTCGGCGTTTCGAGCATCAATTTTAAAGCCTTGTCTTCGTTCAGGTCCGCTTTTTGCATCTCGTCGAGTTGCCGCCAACTGGTGCTGCGCTGGTTGAGCAAGGTTTGCCAGTCGCTTCGAGCCAAAAAGTTTTTCAGCAATTCGACCGTCAAGCCGTCTTCCCGGTAATCGTGAAAGCGGTAATCGATGCCGTTTTGGTCGAGCCACTTTCGGGCTTTTTTGATCGTGTCGCAGTTTTTGATTCCGTAAAGTATAGGCATGGCTCGGGTTTATAATTCGCTATATAGCAGTTCATCTAGGCTAGGTAGGGTTTTATCCGCTTTAAGGCGGTTTTTATACAGCTCGATGAATTCCATTAAGGCTTGCTCGAGATCGGCGAGCGTTTCTTCTTCGTACTCCTTTTCGTCTACCGGCAGTTCCGGCGAATCGAGATAATCCTTTTGTATGGCAATTTCGCTGTTGATCGAAAGCATTGCGTAGATAACGGCATCATTGGATAAATTTTCTGTCATGGTCGAGGTGTGGTTGGTTAAGAGTTAAAGAGTTTTGTAGGGGCACGCGTCGCTTAACTTGTTCGGTTTGCGGAAAAAATCAGCGTTCGGCGAAATGCTTGGTTATGTCGGCATTGTCGACTTGATAATAAATGTCCTCAACCGAAATCGATACGTCTAGCGAAGCAAAGTGGACGTCATCGCCTAGGTAGTAATAAGTCGACTGCCAGTGATCTTTTTTTCTGAAAACTTCGATTTCGCAATGTTCTTGTTCGATGATCGCATATTCTTCCAAACTAGGAATATTCTGATAAGTCAAACGTTTATAAGTTTTATCGAATTTCCGGGTGCTTTCGGATAAAACCTCGACAATCAAAATCGGTGCGCTTTTGTAGTATTCATGTTCGTTGTCTTCTTCGCAAACGACCATGACATCCGGGTAAAAAAAATCGCCGCCGGCTTTGACTTTCATATCCGACATGAAGGTTTTACAAGGCGAGCCTTTTAGACGGTTTTTCAATTCGGAAAAAACGTTGCCCGACACTAGATTGTGGTTTTCATTCGCGCCGGCCATCGCATAGACTTCACCATTGATTAATTCATGTCTAGTCTTGGCTTCTTGTTCGCCATGGAGATAATCTTCCTCGCTTATAAAGTGCTCGGCTCGTTTTAAGCTCATCAGTGATTTACCGTTTTAATCGCCGGTCGCTCTCAGAACCAGGCGCTGCCTCGGGGCGGATTTATGATTCCCCGCTAGGCTATGAAAGTATTAATATACCTTTCGCACTTCAAATTTCGGCAGTGCCTAAGGAGGCGTCGGGGTGTTCGGCCCCTCACCTAGCGCTAGGTGAGGGGCTGGCATAGAGCCTACATGGATGTATTCACGGCGTCCTCTGACGGGCACCCCGGTGCCGAATTTCGATCTCCGATGGGTATATTACGAACTTACCATGAAGAGCATGAAGTGACATGAAGGATGAGTTAGTGGGTTTTTAGCTTTTTCTTCATTACCTTCATGTTCTCCATGGTAAATAATTTTTTATCTTTTATCCGCCAATACTTCGCAGCCTTTGGGGCGTGGCAACGGAGTAATGCGTATCAGGCAAATTGCGAATCAATCGCGCAGTAATTCGTTAATGCCGGTTTTGCTACGAGTTTTTTCGTCGACCTGCTTGATGATCACCGCGCAGTATAGGCTGTATTTGCCGTCCGAGGAAGGTAAGTTGCCCGGTACGACGACCGATCCTGCAGGTACGCGGCCGTAGGTGATCTCGCCGGTCATACGGTTATAGATCTTGGTGCTTTGGCCGATGTAAACGCCCATCGAAATGACCGAGCCTTCTTCGACGACCACGCCTTCAACGATTTCCGAGCGTGCGCCGATGAAACAGTTGTCTTCGATAATGGTCGGTCCCGCTTGCAAAGGTTCAAGCACGCCGCCGATGCCGACGCCGCCTGATAAATGTACGTTTTTACCGATTTGCGCGCACGATCCAACCGTGACCCAGGTATCGACCATCGTGCCGCTGTCGACATAAGCGCCGATGTTGACGTAAGAGGGCATCAATACCGCTCCAGGCGCTATGTAGGAGCCGTGGCGAGCATTCGCATTGGGCACGACGCGTACGCCGGCTTTGGCGAAATCGCCCGGCGTATAAGACGCGAATTTGGTTTCGACCTTGTCGTAATAACGGTTGACGCCGCCGTCCATGACGCGGTTCTCATTGACGCGGAACGACAATAACACCGCCTTTTTGAGCCATTGGTTAACGACCCATTCGCCGTCGATTTTTTCAGCGACGCGGGCCTTGCCGCTGTCGAGTAGATTGATTGCTTCTTTTATGGTCTCGCGCAATTCGGGATAAACGTTGACCGGTGTGATGTCGGCACGGTTTTCAAAGGCGGTATTAATAATATTCTCTAGTTCTGACATGATTTTCCGTTGTTTATAGCGTGTGAATGAAATTTCTAATGCGCTCTGCGGCATCGATGCATTCGTCGATCGGCGCCACTAAGGCTATCCTGACGTGATTCCGGCCGGGATCGGATTCGTTGAACGGTCTGGATAAATAACTGCCCGGCAAGACTGTTATATTTTCGGATGCAAACAGCTGTTGTGCAAATTGAATTTCGGATACCGGCGTTTTTAGCCAGATATAGAAACTTGCCGGAGGGATGGTAACGGCAGTAGCTTCGGATAATATATCTTTGAATGCACTAAATTTTTCCCGGTATAACTGACGGTTGTCGACGACATGCGCTTCATCGCGCCAGGCAGCTATGCTGGCATGTTGCGTCGGCACCGGCATCGCGCAGCCATGGTAGGTGCGGTATTGAAAATAACGCTGCAGAATTTCCGCGTCTCCGGCGACGAAGCCCGATCGCAAACCCGGCGCATTCGAGCGCTTCGAAAGGCTGTGGAAAATCACGCAGCGTTTAAATTCGGTGTTGCCGATCGCAATGGCCGCCTCCAAAAGTCCGGTTGGCGGGTTGTTTTCGTCGGCATAAATTTCGCTGTAGCATTCGTCCGACGCAATTACGAAATCGAAGCGCTCGGCCAATTCGATCAAATGTTCCAGCTGTGTTTGAGGGATGACCGCACCGGTCGGATTGCCCGGCGAGCAAATATACAACAACTGGCAACGTCGCCAAACCGATTCGGGGACAGTGTCGAAGTCGGGTAGGTAAGCGTTTTCCATGGTCGTATTCAGGAAATAAGGCTGTGCTCCGGCTAGTAAAGCCGCGCCTTCGTAAATTTGGTAAAACGGATTCGGATTTAAGACCAACGGTTTTTCGCTCGGTTCGACGAGGCATTGCGCGAACGAAAACAAGGCTTCGCGGGTTCCGTTAACCGGCAGTATTTGTGTTTCGGGATCGAGTAAATCAACCGGTATTTGAAAGCGACTCGCGATCCATTCGGCCATCGCTTGTCGGAGTTCCGGCAATCCGCGCGTCGATGGATAAGCCGATAGACCGTGCATATGCGTGATGAGCGCTTCTTGAATGATGTGTGGCGTAATGTGTTTGGGTTCGCCTATCGACAGCGCGATGTGAGCTTTATCGGCAGCCGGAACGATGCCCTGTTTGAGCCGAGCTAGCTTTTCGAACGGGTAAGGCTGTAGATGCTTTAAATTTGGATTCATTATTTACTGCAGCGAGGTTGTTTGCCTTGAGCGACTGCCTGTTTTTGAATTTCCAATGCTCTTGGCATGGCATTTTGCAATTCTTGAATTCGAGTGGCGTGTGCGGGGTGTGTAGACATGAATTCCGGCGGTTGTTGACCGTCGCCGGCTCGCGCCATCTTTTGCCACAGTATAACGCTTTGGCGGGGGTCGAAACCGGCCTTGGCCATCAAGTCGAGGCCTATTTTATCGGCTTCGTTTTCATGCAGTCGGCTGTAGGGCAATAGCACGCCGTACTGGGCGCCGACACCGAGCAGTCCGAGAGCCGTTTGGCCCAATACGGTTTGGGGGGCGCTGACGGCTTGAATCAATGCCATGCCTGAGCTGACCGCCATTTGCTGCGAAACGCGTTCGTTGCTGTGCCTTGCCAAAACATGGCCGATTTCGTGACCGATGATAGAGGCCAATTGGTCTTGATTGTCGACGAAGTTGACCATGCCTGAATGCACACCGATTTTATTACCGGGCAAGGCGAAGGCGTTCAAGCTGTTGTCTTCGAATACAACGACTTCCCAATTGCCTCCGACTTCCCGGATGACCGCATTGGATACGCAAGTAACAAATTGAGTGTGCCTCTGATTGCTGCTAATCGGAGTTTCTTTTTTTAAGCTGTCGAAAGCCTGAAGCCCCATTTGATTGAGTTGGGTATCGGGCATGAATGCGAATTGCGTTCTGCCTGTCGGGCTGGTGGCGCAAGCGTTCAATAATAGGGTGACGCTAAGTGCCAGTGAGATTTTATTAAACATAATGCGGTACCCTTTGCCGAATTGAAGACGTTAGGTTGATCAGGAATAGATATGCGATTATCGTCGAAAATATGCCCTAAACAGACAAGTCAAATTTCGGTGTCTGCATACGCTAAAGGCGAAAAATGAAGGGCGATGGGTTTATACTGCGAGATCGCCGTAATCTGCAATGAGTATTCGTAATTTCGATCAATATTTTAACGTAACTCGATAATGAAGGTTCGAAAAAGTATTCAAGAAGATTTTAACCAGACAATGGTGAGGTTATGTCGTGTTTTCAAAGTTGATTGATTTGTCGGGCTCTGGATCTATGGTTGTCTGTACAGGATGAATGAAAAATTCTAAGCGGGAATTGCCGGGTGAAACGGGACAGGGCCGTTATTTCGGGTTAAAATGTTTGCTGTTGCTGTAGTGCCGGTTCGCGTTAATCGTTTACTCGGCATGGCTAAATCTAAATCAATTAAAGATATAAAGAGGAAACGCGCGTGACTGAAATTACCGAAGTGCCCAGTCCTTTTTGCGGTATTGGAACCGATGATCTGACAATCAGTGTCGACGGTTTGTCGTTGAAGGTGCTTAGCAACGGCTGCACGGTCAATACCCCTGCATTTGAACAAGTCATTACCGACTTTAAGCCCAGAGTCGCCGGGAAGCAAGTCGCTCTTGAGCATGCTGTGGCTAAAGCCGTTGAAATATTGCAAGATTCCAGTCAGCCGGTCATCGGCGGTTGTGCGACCGATGTCAACGGTATGCGTGCGCTGCTGGCGTTGGCCGATCGTTGCGGCGCCGTGGTCGATCAGATGAACTTCAATGCATCGAGACGTAATTATTTGGCGATGCAGGATTCCGGATGGATGACGACAACGCTGGCCGAGGTGAAGAATCGTTGCGATTTTCTGGTGGTGGTCGGTAAGGATTTGGAAAGTTTCCTACCGCGTTTTTTTGAGCGTTATCTATGGAACCAGGAGTCGATGTTTCTGGAAGATACCGCTAACCGAGAGGTAATTTATTTAGGCAAGGCGCCTTCCGGCACTGCTCAGGTTTCGCCAAACGGTAAACAAGCGCAAGTATTGACGTGTGCCGATGCCGATTTGCCCGAGGTTGTAGCGGTATTGAGAGCTCTAGTTAAGGGACATAAGATCGTTGTCGATTCGGTGTGCGGTATTAAGGTTTCCGATTTGCAGACCGTGGCCGAGCGTTTGCAAGCTGCGAAATACGGCGTCGTGACTTGGGCAGCGTCAGCGTTGGTTTTCGATCAAGCCGAACTGACTGTCCAATCGATTTGCGAGTTGATCAAGGATGTCAACGATCAGGGGAGTCGCTGTTCCGGTTTGCCGTTGAGCGGCAAGGAAGGCGATTTGACAGCCAGCCAAGTAGCCGGATGGATTTCCGGTTATCCGGCGCGGATTAGTTATGCTAAAGGTTATCCCGAATACGATCCTTATTTGTTCGATAGTAGAGCAATGCTCGAGAACGGTGAGGGCGACGCTTTGCTGTGGGTGCAAGCATTCAATAGCAAAGCAATACCGCCTGATACCGATGTGCCGACCATTGTCTTAGGCCGTTCGGGCATGGTATTCGATAAAGAACCGGATGTTTATATTCCGCTTGGCACGCCGGGTATCGATCATGCCGGCCACGCTTATCGCGCCGATAGTGTTGTGGCGATACATCTGAAAAAATTGCGCGATTCGGGTCTGCCCGCTACGGCTGAAGTTTTATCGGCGATCGAGCGAGCGCTATAGATGTAATTATTCACCCCCTATCGTTCCCACGCTCCAGCGCGGGAACGATAATTGTCGGGGGACTGAATAGTTACTTATAGATTGATTATTGTCTCGCGCAGAGGCGCAGCGCGATAATGATACAATTTAACCCAATAATCCGATGTCTATGTGCTTCGATGTACTGCTCATCTCTAATCATTTGGAAAAGCTATGCTGATTAAATTAACAGGTGGAACGGTTTATGACCCCGCCGGCGGAATCGACGGCCAAAAACGCGATATTTACATTCAAGACGGCCGCATTATCGATAGGCCGGCGGCCGATCTCAGAATCGATCAAGAATATGATTTAACCGGTAAGGTCGTGATGTCCGGTGCGATCGACATGCACACGCATATCGGCGGCGGTAAGGGGAATATCGCGAGAATCTTGTTACCGGAAGACCACCGCTCGGATCCGGTTATCCGCACCGATTTGACGCGTTCCGGAAGCGGTCATGCGATGCCGAGCACTTATGTCACCGGCTATCGCTACGCCGAAATGGGTTATACGGCCGCGTTCGAGCCGGCAGTGCTGCCGGTTAACGCTCGACAGGCGCACATGGAAATGGGCGATATTCCGATTTTGGACAAAGGCGGCTACGCAATGCTCGGCAGCGACGACTACTTGCTGCGCATGTTGACCGCAAAAAAGGATCAGAAAGCGGTTAACGATTATGTCGCGTGGATTCTACAAGCGTCAAAATGCATCGGAATCAAGGTCGTCAATGCCGGCGGCATCAGCGCGTTCAAGTTTAATCAACGCAAACTCGATCTCGATGAAAAAAATGCCCATTACGATGTGACGCCGAGGCAAATCCTGCAAACCTTGGCGACTGCGGTCAAGGAATTAGGCGTCCCGCATCCTTTGCATGTGCATGGTTGTAATCTAGGCGTGCCGGGCAATGTCGACACGACGCTCGATACGATTCAAGGCGTGGGCGGCCTGCCGATGCATTTGACGCACATCCAATTCCATAGCTACGGCACCGAAGGCGATTTCAAATTTTCGTCGGGTGCCGCGCAAATCGCCGAAGCGGTCAACAAGCACAAAAACATTACGATCGACGTCGGACAGATTCTGTTCGGTCAGACCGTCACGGCTTCGGGCGACAACATGCGCCAACATGCGAATCACAAGCACGCGCATCCGAACAAGTGGGTATGCATGGATATCGAATGCGATGCCGGCTGCGGAGTTGTGCCGTTTAAATACAAGGACCAAAATTTCGTCAATGCCTTGCAATGGGCGATCGGTCTAGAAATCTTCCTGCTGGTCGACGACCCGTGGCGCGTATTTTTGACCACAGACCACCCGAACGGCGCGCCGTTTACGACCTATCCGCATCTGATTCGCTTGCTTATGGATAAGAGCTTTCGTAACGACATGCTTGCGACGATACACCCGGAAGCGCAAAAAATGACGACGTTGGCTTCGATCGACCGCGAATACACGCTGAACGAAATCGCGATCATGACGCGCGCGGGCGCGGCCAAGTTGATCGGCCTGAAAGATCGCGGCGGGCTGACTGCCGGGAATTGGGGCGACATCACCGTTTACACCGAAGACGCCGACCGGCAAAAAATGTTCGAAAAACCGGATTACGTGTTCAAGGACGGTGAATTGGTCGTCAAGGACGGACAGATCGTCCACGTAAAATGGGGTACGACGCATGTCGTCAAACCTGATTATGACGCGGTCGTCGAAAAAGACCTCAAGTCTTATTTCGACCGCTATCTGACGATGAAAATGGGTAACTTTAAAATCAGCGACGACGAGTTTACCGAGGACGGGCGGGGAAGTTTGACGGTGCATCCGTTGCAGGTGTGACGAAGCTGTTTTTCGCATCGCTGATTCCCATGCTGGATCTTGGAAATCAGCGTATGGACTACGAGACTACTAGCTGATGCCTGTTATACTCATCGTATATCAAAATTCGGCGCAGGGGTGTTCGACAAAGGACGCCGTGAATACGTCCTTGTAGGCTCTATGCCAGCTCCATGCTGGCAAAGCCTTTGTCGAACACCCCGACGCCTCCTCGGACATTGCCGAAATTTGAAGTGCGAAAGGTATATTTCCTATTTTTTTGGCATTTACATCCGGATGTATCACGATGATCACAATCCACCGCAATTTCACGCTGAGTATCAAGGTCATCAGGCGTTAATTGCGATCGAAAGCGGTGAGGTGCTTGAAGGCCGTTTGCCGAGTAAAGCATTAAAACTGGTTAGAGAATGGGAGAAAGAGCATCAGGAAGAATTAATGGCGGATTGGCAGTTAGCCATTCAGTTAAAGCCGTTGCAGCGTATAGCCGGAGCCGATAATGATTAAAATCGTCAAAGCCAAATATATTGAACATAAAACCATACGCTTGTGGTTTTCCGATCAAACCGTCGGCGATTACGATTTGCAGCTTCTGTTGGACAAACAAACTGAGTTAGTCATTCCATTACAAGATGAAGGTTACTTTAAACGATTCTTTATAGAGCTAGGGGCATTATGCTGGAAAAATGGTTTGGAGCTCAGTCCTGGAGATATACATAACAAACTCAAGCAGCAAGGTAAGTTGCAGCGTGATTTGAAGGCTGCTTGAGGTAGTTAATTGGACAACTCGCAAAATTGGAACATATCAGCGTTTCCGCGGCATTATCAAACGAAAATAGATTGATAACAGCCGTAGAAGAAATAAACAAAAAATCCGGAGATACCTATGGCTATAGATTATCGCAGCATCATTACTATCGAACCCGGAAAGCGAGGTGGTAAGCCTTGTATTCGCGGGTTGCGGATTACGGTTTACGATGTTTTGGGATGGCTTGCGGAGGGTATGAGCGAAGTGGAAATTTTGGACGATTATCCTGAACTGGAGTCAAACGATATAAGGGCTTGTTTGGCTTTTGCAGCCGAACGTGAGCATAGCTTAGCGGCAATTATTTAATGAAGCTGCTGTTGGATGAAAACTTGTCGCGCCGTGCAGTGGCCTTTTTAGTTGAAGCATATCCTGAATCCACACAAGTTGCGATATTAGGTTTGGAACGCGCCAGTGACTGGGAAATTCGGGAATATGCCAAAACCAACGACTTTGTTATCGTCACGAAGGACGCTGATTTTTTTGAAATGTCGAATCTTTACGGTCAACCGCCTAAAATTGTTTGGCTGAAAATAGGCAATCAGTCCAAAGCGGCGATTATCAATTCTTTGTTGACTAAAAAGGACGCGATAGAAATGGCATTGATCGACGAAAACAAGGCCTGCATCGAGATATACCGATAACGTCAACACTTTACTTACTTTCAAATATTTAACCATGTGTACCCATGATGATTATTAACGGCGTAACGATAGACAAAACCTTTGCCGAGGCCTTTCCGATGAAGGCGACGCGCGCGATTATCACCGCGCAGAACGAAAAATGGGCGATGATCTCGGCGCAGGCGATGACCGGCTTTGCGACTTCGGTGATCGCTTGCGGCTGCGAGGCCGGCATCGAGCGTGTGCTCGATCCTTCCGAGACGCCCGACGGACGGCCCGGTGTTTCGGTGATGATCTTCGCGATGGGCGGCAAGGGCCTCGCGAAACAATTGGAAACGCGCGCCGGGCAATGCGTGTTGACTTCGCCGACTTCGGCCTTGTTCGCCGGCATTGACAGCGACAAGCCGATTCCGCTGGGTAAAAACCTGCGCTATTTCGGCGACGGTTTCCAGATTTCCAAAGTGATCGGCGGCAAACGCTATTGGCGCGTGCCGGTCATGGACGGCGAGTTTCTGACCGAGGCGACGACGGGCCAGGTCGATGCGGTCGGCGGCGGTAATTTCTTGGTCTTGGCCGAATCGCAGCCGCAAGCGCTGGCGGCCTGCGAAGCGGCGATCGAGGAAATGCGCAAAATTCCGAATGTGATCATGCCGTTTCCGGGCGGCGTCGTTCGCTCCGGTTCGAAAGTCGGTTCGAAATATAAGGCGCTTGGCGCATCGACCAACGATGCTTTTTGCCCGACACTGAAAGGCATCACCAAAACCGATTTGTCGCCTGAAATCGAATCGGTGATGGAAATCGTCATCGACGGTCTGACTAAGGAAGACATCGACAAGGCGATGCGCGTCGGCATTCAGGCGGTCTGCGACCTAGGCGCCGCGAACGGCATCAAACGCATCAGTGCCGGCAATTACGGCGGTAAACTCGGCCCCTTCCATTTTCATTTACAGGAGATCATGGCATGACTGCGTTAACCTTCACGCTGAAACAGCGACCGGCTCAGCGCGTCGATATGTCGCCTTTGGTTTGTCAAAAACTGGCGGGGTTATCGCCGACCGATATTGCAGCGCTTGAACTCGATAGCGGCAAGCGCAAAATTCGCGTCGACGAACTATTCACGATTGCCGGAGATGATACACAACAGATTGTCATCAAGAACAGCTATGCCAAGCTCGATTTTATCGGTAAAGAATTAACCGAAGGAGAGATACGCGTCGAAGGCGATGTCGGTGCTTATCTGGGGCTAGGCATGAAGTCCGGCGCGATTACCGTCAACGGCAACGCCGGACTTTTCGCGGCTTGCGAAATGAAAAAAGGTTTCATTCAGATCAACGGAAGCACCGGCGATTTTCTCGGCGCCGCTTTGCCCGGTAACAAAATGGGCATGAAAGGCGGCACCGTTTTGGTTAAAGGCAACGCCGGCGAGCGGGTCGGCGATCATATGCGCCGCGGCAATATTCTTATTGAAGGCAATGCCGGCGATTATTGCGGTTCGAGAATGACGGCCGGCACGATCGCGGTGATGGGCAAGACCGGGCGCTATACCGGCTATGCGATGCGCCGAGGCACCTTGCTGCTTTGGAATCAGCCAGACCTGCCGGCGACCTTCAATGATTGCGGCTCGCATACGTTGGCGTTTTTGCCGATGTTGTTCGCGTCGTTCAAAGGATTCGATTCGAAATTCGCAGACCCTGCTGCGGTCTTCAGTCGCGTCCGGCGTTACGGCGGCGACATGGCTGAAATGGGGCGTGGCGAAGTGCTGGTCAGGACTTAACGATGTAAGCAGGGGCCGGCCGACATGAACGAAAACGTTTCGGACAATGGGGCGGTCAGGGAAGACGAAGATGCGGATTACGCCGCTCGCGTTTTGCTGATTGATCTCGAAAATTGTCCGAAACAAGTCTATCAGTTGATGGAAGATCTGGCCGTCTATACCCACGTCGTGATTTGCTATGCGCAGTGCGGCGCTCGCGTTCCGCTCGATTGGGTCGTGCCGCTGACCGCAACGGTCAATCAAAATCGTCTGAAAATCATTAAAATGCCGAATGGCGGCAAGAACTCCGCCGATTTCGGCATCACCTTTTGGGCCGGCGTAATGATGGCTCAACTCCCCGAAAATACCCATTTCGATGTCGTTTCCGACGACAACGACCTCGATCATGCGGTTAGTCTATTAATCAGCCAGAACCGGAGCGCGCAACGTATCGGTGTCAAACTCGAAAATATGCCGGGCTTCGCACCGAAAAGCTCTGAAGTTTTGGTGCAGGAGTTTTGCGCGCATTTGATCAAGCACAGTCGAAGCCGACCGGTTAAAAAAGAAACCCTGCTCAACAGTATTCGCAGTAAATTTAAGAATAATGTGGTTAATGAGGAAGATTTATTCGATGAGTTGATTCAAAAGCAGGCTATAGAGATTAAGGATAATAAAGTCACTTACAATCAAACAAAAATCGAAGCGTTAGCGGCTGAATAGTCGCTCTTTACCTTTGCCGGAAGGGGTTTGTAACCCATGCGCATCAAGCTAAAACGGTCAACCCGTAAGCTTTCCCAATTTCCGGACCCATCGCTATACATAAGTCATGTATTCTCTTTTGCAATCCTAGACAATGTGACCTCGAAACCATTTATTGTAACTTGACATTCTCGGCCTCGAAATCGCGATCTGGGGATCGCTCCCACAGTGCATTAGCCACCCTCTGTGGGAGCGACGCCTTCGTCGCGACTTTCGAAGTCACTGATGCTCGGCATCCACGGTTTATGTCGAAGTCCTCGAAGCGCCATAAATTCAAGACAAGGGCGATTTTAATCGCCCTTGGCGAATGAGAACTTATTCCTACAAGAAACTTGAGCAAATCAGGAAGTTAATTTTAGCGACATCCTTAGCTTGATGCGTATGGGTTTAGCTTGATGCGTATGGGTTTGTAACCCCGTCCGGAAAGTTTCGACTATGCTCAAAGCAAACAAAAAACGTTTGGAGCGGGTTGAATAACCCGTCCCGCGCCAGCATTAGTGCGCGGGGCGTACTCAACCTGGTTTTTTAGTGGGATTGAGACAGGCGCTTTAAATCTTTGTCGATCGCTTTAGCCAGGGTTTTGACAGTCTTATTGGTTTGGAATTGATTAGGGCCTTTGGCTTCGAAAGTGTAATCGGCAATCAGTTTGCCGTCTTCGACTCGTATCAAATGCCCCATGATATAAGCAAACAAGAAGCTCGGTTTGTGCAGTCTACCGACCAGGATGTAATCGGCGCCGAACTGCTTGCCCAGTTTCGCGGCCACATCATGGTGATCGAATAAATAACCGGTCCCGGCATCGGACTTTTGTTGGGATGCGAAGTCGGTTTCGACTATGTCATTTCCTAATGATGTCAATTCGGCTTCGAGTTGAGGCTTGATCGAAGCGGTGCGCTCCAATTCTTGAGGGATGCCTGGAGCCAATGTGAGATCTTTTAACTCGAAAACCAAAACAGCAATTCGAGATTCCGCCAAGGCGCTCGTGGCGAATATCATCAGGAAAAAAGCGGCAATGAGGCGGTTACAGTGACGGTTTTTCATCGGCTTTCTCGTTCATGATTGACAAGAGAAAGACAGTCTACCCGTAAATCGAAACGATAGAAAGCATGATCGTTATTTCAATAAATCCGCCATAGAAATGACGTTTTTAGCCATTTCACCGATCGAAATATTCCGGTCCATCGCCAGTTTTCGCAGCGCATGATAAGCCTGTGCTTCGTCGAAGCCTTGCGATTTCATTAAAATCCCCTTTGCTCGGTCGACCGATTTTCTTTCTTCCAGTTGCGATTTGGTTTTTTTCAATTCTTCCTTGATGGCGTTTTGCTCTTTGAATCGAGCCACTGCGATATCGATGATGGTTTTGATGCGTTTGGGGTCGAGTCCGTCGACGATATAAGCGCTGACGCCGGCCTTGATGACTTTATCGATCGTGTCGCTATCTTGATCCTCGGCAAACAGGATCACCGGCGCCGAATGGCTTTGATTGATCGTTAATATGGCATCGAGTATCTTCGGTGTTGGGGTATAAACATTCAATACCACGATGTCCGGCAATAAATTTAATACCAACGAATGTAAATCGATAGTATCGAACGGAAGGCAAGCGGTTTCGAAACCATGCTTTTTCAGGGTTTTCTCGAGCAGTTTTTCGCCTTGGATTTCATCGGCGATTAAGACTTTCAGCGCTTGCATGTCAATCCAGTTCGATTTTCACTAAAGTGCCGTCAGGCATGACTTCGGTAATGAACTCTTTAGGCTCTTCGAGGTAGCGCGCCAAGATTGCCGATGCTAATGCGCAAACTGCCAGAATGATGAAAAACGTAGACGGCGCGACATGACTCATCAGCGCTAAAAAAATAATCGCACCGGCATTGCCGTAAGCGCCGACGATGCCGGCTATCTGGCCGGTCATGGGTTTTTTGATCAACGGCGCGATAGCAAATACCGCGCCTTCAGCGGCCTGAAGAAATATCGAACACAACACCGTCATTGAAATAGTCATCATAATGGGCCAATCGCCGGCAATAAAAGACATCGAGTAATAACCGAGCGAGGTACCGGCTAGAAACATCGTCAGCGAAAACTTGCGGCCGATTCTGTCGCTGAGCCAGCCCCCGGCCGGGCGGGCGATTAGGTTCATGGCAATGAAGCTCGATGCCATCAGGCCTGCATCGATCATCGAGACAGCTTGGGTTTCGCGGTAAATCGTAAAGAAAAACATCGGCAGCATCGATACCACGGCTAATTTGGAGCCGAACGTCATCAGATAAGCGACACTCAGAATAGTGATTTGTTTGAATGGATAATGGTGAATACTGTCGATCGGGCGGCTGAGCCGTTCCGCATTGATTACGACGATTTGATAAGCTTGAACAAAGAAAAGTGTCCAGACAATGATGTTGATTGCAAGGACCCAGGGTGTACTAAGTAAATCGGCTTCCGGCGTCGATAGTTGCCAAGTGAGCAAAGACATTGCGGCATAAAGCGGTACGGTCGTGCAGATGTAAAGGAATAGGTCTTTTATCGAAGTAACCTCCATTGCGCCCGAACGTCTAGGTTTCAAATAGGGCACGTCGGGCGGCGTATCCTCGACATTCCGGTAATAGATGAACGCATATGCTAGCGACAAAATACCGGTTGCGGCAATCGCATAACGCCAGCCGTTTTCGGCGCCGAAATATAATGCCAGTCCCGGTAACAAGATAGTCGCGGCGGCTGAACCGAAATTGCCCCAGCCCCCGTAGATGCCTTCAGCAACGCCGACTTGCCGAGCGGGAAACCAATCGCCGATGATGCGAATGCCGATCACGAAACCCGCGCCGATAAATCCCAAACAGAAGCGCGCCCAGGCTAATTGTTCAAACGATTCGGCCATCGCAAAGGCTAAGCAAGGTAGGCTACTCAGTGCCAGTAGAGTGCTATAACTGATTCTTGCGCCGAAGCGGTCTACGACCATGCCGATGATGATGCGAGCCGGAATGGGCAGCGCAAAATTTAATAACAGCAGAATGTTGACTTCGGATTCGGAGAGATTCACAGAATCCATGATCATAAGCATCAGCGGAGCATGATTGAACCAGACGACAAAGCTGATGAAAAAAGCCGTCCAGGTCAAATGTAGGATTTTGATTTTACCGGAAAAGCCGAGTAACTTGAGTTGTAGTGTGGACATTAGCTGGTTTTACTGTGAAAGTTCGTAGATTTGGACTCATTATCTAATTTTTCGATCTAAGAAGCTCGACAGAGAAAATACCGGTTCCGGAGAGGGTGCGGTTGCTCGATCGACAGGCGTCGGCGGCAGGGCAGATTTTTGCTCCTCGGCAATTGCTCCTGCATTGCCCTAATACACGCCATCCATGGCGTAATGCAAAATCTGCATTCATGCCATCCATGGCAATCAGTCGCCGCCGTCGAGCCTACACGGACGTATTCACCCAGCACCTAAATAAGATATGATTTTGAATCATTGCCAAAGACCTATGGAATTTAGGTGCTGGGTTCACGGCGTCCTGTCGGGCGAGTGACCGCGCCCTCTCCACACAGAGAGCTTTCATTTGCCGGGGCGATGGCCGGGCCTTCATGAGAGTTACGGTGACCGAGAGGTGAATAGTGCTTAATTTAATAAAACAAGCAATTAATATGCCGATTTATGTTTTGGTGTCGCACGCTTGTTCATCCGGTTGCGGATAAATATATTGCTTTATATTGGTGCGGAAAGTTAACGCTATTCACCGAATGTGTGCGGTGAAAGCGGTAATTTAATGATTATCGAATCCGGATTGACTGATTAATTACTTGTTAAAACCCGATAAATAAAGGCTTCGCGAAAGTTGCTTGAAAACATGGCATTCATATTGCTTTATCACTAACAAGACTCCTAACGGAGTACCGATTTTGTTGGGGCATTGGCGTCCTGTTCGAGTGATTCGTCACATCGACTGGACGCCTTTTTTTTTGCCTAAAATTTAGATACAGAAAACCGAGGTTGCCGATGAGCAAGAAACAAACATTAGTCGTGATTGGTAACGGTATGGTCGGCCAAAACTTTTTGGCCGGACTGGTGAGCAGCGGCGCGAAGGAACATTATGAGGTCGTCGTGTTTTGCGAGGAACCCAGGCCGGCTTACGACCGAGTTCATCTGTCGGCGTTTTTTTCCGGCAAGACCGCTCAGGATCTATCCATGGTCGAAGACGGTTTTTTCGAACAACACGGCATCACAGTACACTTAGGCGACAGAGCAAAATCGATAAACCGTAGCGCTAAAACAGTTCTATCGGAGAAAGGCGTCCACATCGCTTACGACAAAATCGTGTTGGCGACCGGATCATACCCGTTCGTACCGCCGGTAGCGGGGCATGAACGCGAGCGGTGCTTGGTTTACCGAACCATCGAAGATTTGGAGGCGATTCAAACAGCGGCCGAACAATCCAAGGTCGGCGTCGTGGTCGGCGGCGGCCTGCTCGGACTGGAAGCCGCCAAGGCCTTGAAAGACTTAGGCTTGACCACGCATGTCGTCGAATTCGCGCCGCGCCTAATGGCGGTGCAATTGGACGACGGCGGCGGCGCATTGTTGAAGCGCAAGATCGAAGCGCTCGGCGTAACTGTGCATTTAAATAAGAACACGACCTTGATCGACGACGGCGAGAGTTGCTTGCATAAAATGAATTTCGCCGGCGGGGATGCGCTCGAAACCGACTTGATTTTGTTCTCGGCCGGCATTCGTCCGCGCGACGATATCGCCCGGGCCTGCGAATTGGAAGTCGGCCCGCGCGGCGGCATCGTGATCGACAATCAATGCCGGACTTCCGATCCCGATATTTTCGCGATCGGCGAATGTGCATTGTGGAATAACCGGATATTCGGCTTGGTCGCGCCGGGTTATGCAATGGCGCGTACCGTCGTGTCGGTGCTCGAAGGCGGCGACAATTATTTTACCGGCGCCGATATGAGTACCAAATTGAAGTTGATGGGCGTCGATGTCGCAAGCATCGGCGATGCGCATGCGCAGACGCCGGGTGCATTGGTCTACACCTATCAAAACGGCGATAGCGAAGTCTATAAGCGACTTGTGGTTAACGCCGATAAAAAACGGCTATTAGGTGCAGTGCTGGTCGGCGATGTTTCGGGTTACGGAACCTTGCTGCAATATTGCTTGAACGGTATCGAATTGCCGGAAAACCCGGATTCGTTGATTTTGCCGCACCGTTCCGACGAGTCGGTCGGCCTCGGGCCCGATGCACTGCCGATGTCGGCGCAAATTTGTTCATGTCATGATGTTGATAAGGCAACGCTTTGTTCGGCGATCGAAGCCGGTTGCAATACGGTGTCCGCTCTCAAGTCGGAAACCAAGGCCGGAACCGGTTGCGGCGGTTGCGTGCCGTTGATGAAATCGGTCATGGAATGCGAATTGGCCAAACTTGGCATCGAGGTCAGCACCGATATTTGCGAGCATTTTCCGCATACCCGGCAGGAGTTGTATCATTTGATCATGGTCGAGGAAATCAAGACCTTCGACGAATTGATCGAAAAACATGGGCGCGGTCGCGGCTGTGAAGTTTGCAAACAAGCGGTCGGCTCGATTCTGGCCTCATACTGGAATGACTATATTCTCAAAAAAGAGCATGTCGGCTTACAGGATACCAACGATATCTTTCTCGCGAACATGCAAAAGGACGGCACCTATTCGGTCGTGCCTCGCGTGACCGGCGGCGAAATCCAGCCCGAGAAATTGATCGTGCTGGGGCAGGTCGCCAAAAAATACGGTTTGTATACGAAAATTACCGGCGGTCAGCGGGTCGATCTGTTCGGTGCCCGGGTCGAGCAATTGCCGTCGATCTGGCGGGAATTGATCGACGCCGGCTTCGAAAGCGGACATGCTTATGGTAAGTCCCTTAGAACCGTCAAATCCTGTGTCGGCAGTACTTGGTGCCGTTTCGGCGTCGATGATAGCGTCGGTCTCGCGATCGAGCTGGAAAACCGTTATAAAGGACTTCGGGCGCCGCACAAGATCAAATTTGCCGTGTCCGGCTGCACACGCGAATGCGCCGAAGCCCAGAGCAAAGACATCGGCGTGATCGCGACCGAGGGCGGTTGGAATTTGTATGTCTGCGGCAACGGCGGGATGAAACCCCGGCACGGCGATTTGTTCGCGACCCAACTCGACAAGGAAACACTGATCAAATATATCGATCGCGTGCTGATTTTTTATGTGCGTACGGCCGACCGGATGCAGCGTACGTCGGTGTGGATGGAAAATATGGAAGGCGGCCTGGATTATTTGCGCTCGGTCGTGATCGAGGATAGTCTCGGTATTGGCGAAGCACTGGAAAAACAAATGCGCCATGTGATCGATACCTATCAATGCGAATGGAAAATTACGATCGAGGACGAGAGTAAATTGAAACGTTTCCGGCATTTCGTCAACAGCGACCGGCCCGACGATAACATCGTGTTCGTCGAGGAGCGCGGCCAAGTGCGCCCTGCCGATGAACGAGAACGGGAGGAATTGAAGGCCCGGAAGCACTTCAAGATATTGGAGGAGGCATGAGCATGAGCGAATGGATCGATGTCTGCTCGGTCGACGATCTGCAGCCGGATTCGGGTGTTTGCGTCTGGGCGGATGGCAAGCAAATTGCTTTGTTTTATATGCCGAAGGAACAGTCGGTTTACGCGGTCGATAACTTCGATCCGTTCGGTAAGGCTAATGTGCTGTCGCGCGGTATGATCGGCGATATCGGAGGTCAGCCGATGGTGGCATCGCCGCTTTACAAACAGCATTTCAATCTGGAAACGGGCGTTTGCTTCGAGAATGAGACTGTCAAAATCGAAACCTATGGTGTTCGTATCGAAAATCGCCGAGTTGCCGTTAACGTTTAGGAACGAGCATGAAATAACTTCGACAACTGTTAGAAGGGGGTTCGGTGGCTCGATTGACAGGTGTCGGCGGCAGGGCAGATTTTTGCTCCTGCAAAATCTGCATTCATGCCATCCATGGCAATCAGATTCCGCCGCCAAGCCTACATAGATGTATTTACGGCGTCCTGTCAAGCGAGTCACCGAACTGCCGCAAAGCCTATTACTTGTTCCTTAGGGAGATTTATGAAATATCACTATTATATTGCCGACGTTTTCACGAACCGGGTGTTCAATGGCGCGCAAATTGCCGTTTTTCCGAAAGCGGACGGACTCAATGCCGAAAAAATGGCCTTGATAGCCAAGGAACTGAATTTGTCCGAAACCGTCTTCATTTTTCATAAGCTCAATGACGGCAATGTGCGAAGAATGCGCATATTTTCGCCGCTGGCGGAGATTCATTTAGGCGGTCATCCGGTCATTGCCGCGGCTTTTGTATTGGCCAGTTGCGGCGATATCGAATTAAACGAGCCGATTACCCGGGTCGTGTTCGAACAAAATGCGGGGCCTGTCGAAGCGAACATTACGAGTGTCGGCGGAAAGCCCGGTTTTGTGCAATTTACTCGAAAAGTCAGCGCAATCGTCGACCGGTTTGCACCGGGCGATGAAGAATTAGCCGCTTTTCTGGGCTTGGAGCAATCGGAACTCGATCACAAAAAGTATTCGCCAAGACTGGTTTCATGCGGTTATCCCTATTTGATCGTGCCGGTTTGGAAATACGAGTCGGTAAGAAAAGCCGTGTTTAATTATCCCGCTTGGAGCCAATCCACCGCGCCGCAAACCGCCGCGCAAGAGATTTTGTTGTTTGCGCCGAAAACGCCGTTCCCCGATGCCGATTTCAATTTACGGCTTCTGGGTCCTCATTTGGCCTTAACCGATGATCCGCCGGTCGGTAATGCGGTGCCGGCTTTTTGTTCGTATTTGTGTTCGTTCGAGCATACGCGTAAGGGCACGCATAGTTTCGCCCTGGACCGTGGCGACGCGCGTTCGCGGCGCAGTGTTATTCGCATCGAAATGGATAACAAAGGCGAGGAGTTACTGCCTCTTCGCGTCGGAGGCGAGGCCGTGATGTTTGCCGAGGGGGTAATCGATTTGCCGAAATGAAGGTTTACCCTTAGCAGTGTAGCCCGGATGGAGTGTAGCGCAATCCGGGACGTTCGAAGCCACGCCATTCACGTATTCCGCTACGCTGCATACGGGCTACGTGCTGCAACATTACGGTTTGAATAGAGTTGGGTTATAGAGCAAATCTAACCTGGCTTACCAGGACTTATAAGGCAAAAACTTACCGTTCATCGTGATAATAACGCGATCGCCGGCTGGGTTTTCTTCCTTGCCCACCGTCATGCTGAAATCGATCGCGCTCATGATGCCGTCGCCGAATTTTTCGTGAATGATTTCTTTCAAGGTTTCGCCGTAAACGCCGACGACTTCATAAAGTCGGTAAATCAGTGGGTCTTGAGGTACATCGAAGGCCCATTGTTTGTAAGGAAACATTGCCAGGGCGATTTGCACTTCGTTGGGTAGTTCCAGAACGGCGCATAGTTTTTCGGCCAGTTCCGGTTTCATGCTGTTCATTCCCAGACAAGCCGAGGTCAGCCAAACCTCATCGACGCCGATTTGTTCGGCAATGGCCGTCCAGGTGAGTTGCTTTTGTACTTTTGCCGTGATGATCCGATCGGTCATTTGCTCTTTGGTGAGCAAGGAATCGGCTTTGCTGGATGATGGAGTCGTTTTCATATTAAATACCTCTTTTGCTGAGTTGGATTAATAACGTGACGACGATAATCGTCAAGATGAGAGAAATGCTTTTCCAGAAGGTCACGGGGTCGCGCTCTATGAGCGGCGCTTGCGTTTTATTCAAAAACGTTGGGTTCGGATAACGCAGGTCGTGAACAAATTCGGATAATGCTTCGTATCGCTTGTAGGGATTCGGGTGGACGGATTTCTTGATGGCATCATCGATCCAGGCCGGAATCGCTCGAGCATCATCCAGGATGGAGTAATAGTTCAATCGATTTTGAGCTGCTTTCGTTTTACATTTGGCGACTTGAGTGCCATAAGGCAGATTTCCGGTCAGCATTTGGTAGGTTATTACGCCTAACGAAAACAAGTCCGAGCGAGCCGTTCCGTTTTCGCCTAAAAAATATTCGGGGGCGCTATACGGAGCAGTGCCGAGTAATGGGTGCCGTTCGGTGGGGCTGTTCATTTCCGTTAGCCCTGCAATTCGAGTCGAGCCGAAGTCGATGATCTTTACCGTACCGGAGCTATCGATCATGATATTTTCCGGCCTCAAGTCTTGGTGAACCATTTCCAGACGGTGAAACGCGCGGAGGCCTTTGGCAATTTGGTCAATGATGCCGCGTACGGTTTCCAGATCCGGGTTCGGGTTATCGATCATCCATTGTTTCAATGTTCGGCCATCAATGAACTCGGTGACAATATAGAGATAATTGCGTTTTCGGGTTTGTTCGCAGGGTTTTAAGACATGGGGGCTATCGATGCGGCGCGCTATCCAGTCTTCCATGAGAAAACTCTCAAGGTAAGCGGGATCGTTTCGAAGATCGATTGAAGGCGTTTTAATGACGACCGGTGTATTGGTCTCGGTATCCATTGCCGAATAGACATGGCTCCGGCTGCTATTATGCAGCTCTCTCATGATTTGATAACCGTCGAAAATCATCCTGGCGGTCAATGTCGGCGGAAACGGAAGCTCGGTTATTTGTCGATAAATCTCATCCGCATTTAGATACGGTAATTCCTCGACATCGACAATCTGCATCGTCAAGTTATCCGAACTCCCTTGCCGGTAGGCTTCGTTGACGATCATTGTTGCGGCAGTCGCTAAATCATCGCCATGCTCCTTGATTGTATTGATGATAAAAGCATTGTTAACAAATTCATAAACGCCATCGGTCATCAACAAAAAGCGATCGCCTTTTTCAATCGGTAGCGCTTGATAATCGATTTCAAGGTGATGATCGATACCTAGTGCACGACTCAGATAGCTTTTGTCTTGAGAAACCCAAAGCCGATGATCGTTGGTTAATTGCTCCAGATTATTGTCCTGTAATCGATAGATCCGTGTATCGCCGACATGAAAAATATGCACGGTATTCGACTTGAAAATCAAAGCGCTAAAGGTACACACATAGCCTCTGTCTTTATCGTAACGATATTGACTCTGTTGGGTTTGGGCATGCAGCCAGGAATTGGTTGCAATCAAGACCCGTTGCGCCGATTTTTTTACCGACCATGCTTCCGGGGTGCAAAAGTAATCTTCGAGGAATCCGGTGACCGCCGCTTCGCTGGCAATATGACTGACAGCGCTGCTGCTGATTCCGTCGGCTATCGCTATGGCAATACCTTTTGAATTCAACTGCGGTTCTTTCGGCATATAGACGCCATGAAAATCCTGGTTGATTTCCTTTCGGCCTTTATCGGAATACTGCCCTACGGATATTTTAAGAGTGTCGGACATGAGGTTTCATTTGATCGAGAGCCTCAATCTTGAGCTAAGCTCGAGACTCTGTTAAACCTAGAAAAAGCATTTCACCATGAAGATCATGAAGAATAGGAAGTTAATTCAATAATTTATTGCGCATAGTGATAAAACTTTCGCTCACCAACAAGGTTAGCGAGAAGATTTAGGTATTTTCTTGAAATCCTTCATGAACTTCATGTGCTTCATGGTTAATCTGCCGATTTTTGGTTGAAGGTGCGAGTTACAGAGCGCGCTTCGGTGCGGTTCTTATGTGGGTGCTGTATAGCGTCATGCCGGTGAATGCGAGTCCGCCGACCAGGTTGCCCAGTACCGTGGGGATTTCGTTCCAGATAAAATAATCCATGATCGAGAAATTACCGCCCATGATCAAGCCGGCCGGAAACAGAAACATGTTGACCACGGAATGTTCGAAGGCCATGGCGAAGAACAGCATGATCGGCATCCACATCGCGATCACCTTGCCGCTAACCGTGGTCGATATCATTGCGCCGACCACGCCGGTAGACACCATCCAATTGCATAGCATGCCTCTAGTAAAGATCGTAAACCAGCCGGCAATACCGTATTGCGCATAGCCGAGCGTCCTGGCTTCACCGACGCCGGCGAGTTTTTTTCCTACGGCATTCGGCTCGACCGAAAATCCGTAGGTGAAAACTATCGACATCAACAACGCCACGGTCAAAGCACCGAGGAAATTGCCGACGAAGACCAATCCCCAATTTCTTAAGATACCGCCTACCCTTACTCCTGGGCGTTTATCGATCCATGCCAACGGTACCAGAACAAAAACACCGGTCAGTAGATCGAAGCCCAGCAAATACAACATGCAAAAACCGACCGGAAACATAATCGCGCCGAAGATCGGAGAACCGGTTTCGACAGTGATACTGACTGCAAATACGGCGGCTAAGGCAAGGATCGCGCCGGCCATATAGGCTCTGATCAACGTATCTCGTGTTGACATATAGACTTTAGATTCACCGGCATCGACCATTTTGGTGACAAATTCCGAAGGGACTAAATAAGACATGGCATTCCTCTGATCAAGTTAAAAAAAACGTAACTATTCAGCGCATGCGGTAGGTTGGTGTCAGGCATTGATTTCTAAGGACGCGTGAATACATCCCTGTAAGCTCTGACTGCAACGTCCTGTTGCAGACAGCCTTATAAATCAATGCCTGACACCTTCTCATACATGACTTATGCTGAATAATTACAAAAACACAAGGCAAAAAAAAGGCGCTTTAATCCCTAGTGGGGATAAAGCGCCTTTGCTTTAAGAAACTCGAATGAAGATAAGCGGAAATCGTGCCAAGTTCTGTTAAAGATATAAGCTATTGATATTATAAATAGTAAATATTAGCTCTTGTTGGGTAAGGGTTGTTTTGTGTCTTTGTGAACCGGTCTGGTGCATTACGGAGTAGATTTTAGTGCGTCGTCTATGACGAAGCTGCGGGGCGCGGCTTATTGTTCATTTTCATCGACGGCAACGGTTTCCCTAACAAAATGCAAAGCAAAATTGAAGCGGGCAGGCCTACCGAGTTCCGTATGTAAATCATCCTCGAGCCGAGTAAACACCGATTCGTCCGGCATGGTATTGGTGAGTAGATCGGCATTTAGATTGAGCGGTCGTAGCGTATTGACTTTGATATTCCTAAGTTCAAGCCGGTGTCCATTGATTTGATAGGTTCTACCGGCCAGTTGCGTTTTGATATCGGCGATATGCTCCATGGTTTGGAAAGAATAGAACAAGGGAACGGAAAACAATGCCAACAATAGGCTCGATAGCAAAATTCCTTTTCTGGCCCGAGTAAAAGGCGCGAACCCGATAACCATAAATGAGATGAGGGCGGCCATCGTAATTCCGATTAAGTTGGTCAAGAATAAGAGCATGGCGCCAAAAAAAATATCGGATTCAAGCCAACCGATGCCGATACCTGCAACGCAGAGGGGAGGCACCAAGGCGACTGCGATGGCAACGCCCGGCAAGCTTTTGGCGATACTTTCGCGAGCTTGGGCCATGGCTCCGGCGATACCGGAAAAAACCGCGACCAACAAATCCAGCGTCGAGGGGTGCAAACGGGCTTCGATTTCCGGCGTGGCATCTTTGAACGGCAATAAAGCCGCCATTGCCGAGGAAATCGCAAGCGCGATGCCGATACCGGACAGCAGCGAAACGATTGATTCTCGAGTCAAGAATTTTTCGGAGCGAAGCAAGCCCATCGACAAAGAAATAATCGGAGCCATCAAGGGCGCTAACACCATCGCGCCGATAACGACGGACGGACTACTCAGGAATAAGCCCAATGTGGCGAGCATGGAACTGAGCACCATTAATAAGACATAAGTGCTCGTCGTCCTGGCGTTTTCCTTGAGTGCTAGGAACAAGTCCTTAAAATCGGATTCGAGCGCATGGGGAAAAAACGGCAAGGTTTTACTGAAATATTTCAGCCGCGCTTCCCCTTGCGGTAGGTTCTCCACATTGAAATTTTCTTTGTCGCCGGATTGCGAGTTGAGCGATCGAAAACTTTCGCCGACGGTGATTTTAAGGGCGGCAGGAACCGTTTCCAAAAATAGCTCGCGTGTCGAGACCGGTTTGTGCTCTATCCAAAAGCCAATATCCTGTTTTGCGGTTATGCGCAAAGAAACGCTTCGAACGAATCCTAGTTGTTTCGGTAGCTGTGCCGAAGACGGCGGAATAGTCATCGATGTCGATTGGATGTAGCTTAAAATCGATTGCGGTGCAAAGAACACGAACGACAATCGGCCATCTTTTAGCGATGCCGATTCGCCGAAAAGTTTGGCAAATGGATTTCGTTTTGCAAGATCCAATAGATATAAGCCGATGACCGCCGTTTTGACGGATTTGCCCTTCGCGGTTTCTATTTCGATGGCAATCGGTTGTAAGTTAAAGGCATGAATCAGGCGTTGGCAATAAAACTTTGTTTTCTTGAAGATGTTTCGCGTATTGCCGGCTTCGATCAATTCGGCTAGCGCAGTTTGATTCAATAGGCCGATGCCGCGGCTAATGAATTCTCCGTTACAGCGGATCAAATCGATCGACATCGTTTCTGTTTGTAGTGCCAAGGCCAAGCAGTCGTCAAGCTTATTGGGCAGTCCAAGATGATCGAAAAATACGGGTCGTAATTCGTTGGGATACGGCAGAAGGCTCAATGTGATGGTTTTATCAAACGCAGCAGTGAGAACGGCTTGAAATTCGGTATGTTTAACCCAAACCAAGGCATGGTTTAAGTTACCGTTAACATACAGACCGCTAAGGTTCGACATTTTAATCGGGCGAATCGTGATGCCGTTCTCGACAATTAGCGGATGTTGCTTGACTAGAACTAAATTCTTTTTATCCAACTCATCGGAGTGAATCAGGTAAATCGGTTTAGATTCTGTCATTCGATATATAACTTTCGCAGGTTAAACAGGCAATGCCATTAAGTTAAGGTCCTTGGAGTTTTACTCCCCTCTTTGAAAAAGAGTGGCTGGGGGAGATTTTTCCTCGTTCCCATCGCTCCAGCGTGGGAACGCATACCAATCTGGTTTCGACAGCCAACAAGGTACGGATTCCCACGGAGGACCGTGGGAACCAGAAAAGGCTTAATTTAATGGCAGTGAGGTTAAACAGGGCTAAGCGATTTCAATGATCCTTTATTTCAAAGGTCTGCCTTTGGCGTCCACGTCGAAATTTTTGCTGAGTAATAGTGCAAACTCAATAAAGCCCCACACCACGCCGAAACCGATGGTCAAAACGGTCACCGCGATCTGAGCAAGACCGATCCAATAATAGCCGAGATAAAAACGATGCGCCCCGACGCCGCCTAAAAGCAACGCGAGTACCGTTGCCAGCAGTCGAGATTTTACCGGTTTGTGCGGATTGAGATAGGAGCCGATCAGCACAACCGATTTGGCTTCGCCTTCTTCCAATTCGAAATTGATATCATCGCCAGGCTCAGGTAAGTCGGGTGATTGCCAACTGTCGAGATGAAACTCGTAAAAAGAGTCTCCGCTTTTTATTACGCCGGTTTGTCTGCCGAGGTCAAAACTTTCTATATGTCCGATCATGTTTGTTAAATGGGTTCAAGG
Organism: Methylotuvimicrobium sp. KM2; assembly: GCF_038051925.1. Classification (NCBI taxonomy): domain Bacteria; kingdom Pseudomonadati; phylum Pseudomonadota; class Gammaproteobacteria; order Methylococcales; family Methylococcaceae; genus Methylotuvimicrobium; species Methylotuvimicrobium sp. KM2. Next base: position 1,743,397 of record NZ_CP150634.1, read on the forward strand.
TTTAAGGTTGAGGCAGGGTTATTCGTCTTTGATGCGTACCGCAAGGACGTCGCATTTGGCGTGATGTAATACGCCGTTGGCCGTGGATCCTAGCAGCAATGCGAGCCCATGCCGGCCATGAGAGCCGACGACGATCAAGTCGACCGCGTTTTCCTCGGCGATTCTGACGATCTCGATTTTCGGGCTGCCTAATTCGAGAAAGCGATTGTTTTCGGGGATATTGAATCGTTCCGCTAGTTTTTCCAGTCGCAATTTGGCCGATTCCATTAATTGTTCGGTTAGGTCGATTTCATAGGGAATAATCGGCCCGTTCACGGTGTCGACAATCGGAAGGTTATCGACCACATGCAACAGGCTTATTTTAGCTTGGTATTTATCGGCCAAGTCGCATGCACGTTCGGCAATGGCATCGGTATGATCGGAAAAGTCAACCGCGAGCAAGATATGGGTATAATTTTTCATAAAATTTCCATTAGAAGCGCCAGGTTAGGGAAACAGCTGAGCCATGAGCCAATAAGAAGCCATGATATACAAGAATGCGATACCCAGTCCAAAGCTAAAGGATTCGGACAAGGCATGGCGGACTATGTGTCCGGTAATTAGCCAATGCCAGATCATTAACGCGACTAGTGCCGCGAAGGCTAAAAGCGAGACTCGGCCGGTCGTCATGCCGGCGATAATCGGGAGCGCGAAGAAACTGATCAAGGCATCGGTTCCAAACAGCGCGCACGATGTCTGCACAAAACGGCCGGGTTTTCGTGAAATGAGCAATATGATCTTGGCAAATGCCAGCAATAATAAGGCGCCGACCGATACCTGTATAATTGCGTTAAACCAGTCGCTATCGATATACAGCATCAAAAAATCCAGTATGGCATAGGCCATAATAGAACTCAGCAGCAAAGCCTGCGAATAAGGGAGGTCTTGCGGGCCTTTCCGAAATCGGCAAAGATCGAAAAATAGCATGACCCATTCGTACATAAGTTAGCCGGCTTCTTCGAGTTTGGTTTCGGCTTCGAGCCATTCCGTTTCGGCTTCTTCAAGTTCCTTATCGATCCGAGTTTTGCTTGTCAGTAGCTGTTTTAAGCGTTCTTTCTCCTGGTCCTGATAAACAGCCGGATCGGCTAATTGCTGCTCTATTTCGTATTGTTCCCGGTGTAGTTTTTCGACCGCGAGTTCGGCTTTTTTCAATGCATCGAGCAATGGCTTGTTTTTCTGCCGGCGTTCGGCTTCAAGTTTGCGCTGGTCTTTTCGAGAAAGCGATTGGCTGACGGCTTCTTCGGGCGATTCTTCGCTTTTGGTTTGTTCGGTCAGCCAGGAACGGTAGTCGTCCAGATCGCCGTCGAAAGGTTGGACTTTACCGTCTGCAACCAACAGCAATCGATCGGTGACCGAACGCAGCAAATGTCGGTCGTGCGAGACGATCAGCATGGCGCCTTCGTAATCTTGCAGCGCAATACTCAAAGCATGGCGCATTTCCAAATCGAGATGATTGGTCGGCTCGTCCAGTAGCAATAGATTCGGGTTTTGATACACCAAAATCGCTAAAACCAAGCGTGCTTTTTCGCCTCCGGAAAAGGGGCCGACAGGTTCCAGTACTTTGTCGCCCCTAAAATCGAAACCACCGAGATAATTGCGTAAATCCTTTTCGGTCGCTTGTTTATCGAGTCTTTGCAGATGCTGCAGCGGACTTTCATCGATTCGCAATTGCTCGAGTTGATGCTGGGCGAAATAGCCGATGTTCAATGCGTCGGCGGTCAGTATTTCGCCGGCCAAAGGCTGCATTTCTCCGGCTAGTACTTTGATTAAACTGGATTTGCCTGCACCGTTGGGACCTAATAAGCCGATTCGATCGCCGGGAGCGAGCGTCAATTCCGCACCGTCGATCACTATTGTCGTTCCGTAACCGATACCGGCCTCTTGCAATTTGAGCAGCGGGTTAGGCATTTTTTGGGGTTTACGGAAACTGAAATTAAAAGGCGAATCGACATGCGCTTGAGCGATGAGTTCCATGCGTTCAAGCGACTTGATCCGGCTTTGCGCTTGTTTGGCTTTGGTGGCCTTGGCTTTGAAACGGTCGACAAAACTTTGAATATGAGCGATTTCGCGTTGTTGTTTTTCGAACGCGGATTGTTGCTGCGCGAGTTTTTCCGCGCGCATTTTTTCGAAAGCGGAATAATTGCCGGTATAAAGTTCGATTTTTTGTTGTTCAATATGCGCGATGTGGCTGGCGATGGCATCGAGGAAGTCGCGATCGTGCGAGATCAAAAGCAAGGTGCCGGGATATTTGCAAAGCCAATCCTGCAGCCAAATGACCGCATCCAGATCGAGATGATTGGTTGGTTCGTCGAGCAGTAAAAGATCCGAACGGCACATCAAGGCTTGCGCCAGATTCAAGCGCATGCGCCAACCGCCCGAAAACGAAGAGACCGGGTTGTGTTCTTGATCCGGGCGAAACCCTAATCCGTTCATCAATCGGGCGGCGCGAGCTTCGGCGGTGTAACCGCCGATGATATCCAAGGCCGCATGCAATTCAGCCAGTTTTAGCCCGTCGCCGCTTTGTTCGGCTGCGCTTAACTGTTTTTGCAGTCGTCTTAACTCTTGATCCCCATCGATCACGTAATCGATCGCCGAACAGGCGACCGCCGGCGTTTCTTGCGCGACATGCGCGACTTCGATGCCCGGCGGCATCGAAAAGTCGCCTTCATCGGTGTGCAACTCGCCCCTAAGTAATGCGAAAAGGCTGGATTTTCCCGCGCCGTTCGTACCGGTCAGGCCGACTTTTTGGCCTTGATGAATCGTAAAAGACGCTTGGCTGAACAAAACGTTAGGGCCGCGTCTCAAGGATACGTTTTTAAAGTTCAACATGCTTGGGTTTAGCCTTTTCGATCGATCATACTCTGCACTTGCTCGGCAAATTCTTTCAGTTTGCCTTTTTTAACGGTTTTTGCCGGAATCACCAACGCCGTATTGAGACTAATAAAAATATAGACATAATGCTCGCCTTCTTGTTCGACCCGGATCAATTCGTTCCACGGCATTTTGTGTTTGCCGCTTGGCGATATTTCGAGTAAATGATCGGGTTCTATCTTGAGCGTATATCGGCCGAACATATCGGCTTTTTCTTTTTCGGTGTAGTTTTTCATGATTTGGCGACGCATGTCGAGTAGCATAATTTTCGGCGAGAGCAGCGCCCAAAGGATGGCAATGCTGGAAATATAGGCCGCCGTCATCATATCGCCGTAGTACAAATAATAAAAAATACCGATAATCACTAGCGCACCGGGGAAAACTAGCCGGTTTTTACGGATGTTATTTAGGACTTCGTCGTTTTGTTGCAGTTGGACTTCGTTGAAATGGATTAAATCCTCTTCACGAAAAATGTATTCAATTTCAAACATGATAATTATTAAAGGTATGTGGTTTGTAAAAAAGGAGCTGATTGAGTCTGGTTTTTAGGAATGTGCACAAAATAATTGTTACAAGTATACCCATAGCAGATCAAAATTCGGCGCCGGGGTGTCCGTCAAAGGACGCCGTGAATACATCCCTGTAGGCTCTATGCCAGCTCCATGCTGGCAAAGCCTTTGTCGCACACCCCGGCGCCTCCTCAGGCACTTCCGAAATTTGAAGTGCGAAAGGTATAGTAAGGCTTTGCGGTGGTTCGGTGACTCGCTTGACAGGACGCCGTGAACCCAGCACCTAAATTATCCACGGTAGTTAACCATAGCCAATGGACTATGGAATTTAGGTGCTGGGTGAATACATCCATGTAGGCTTGACGGCGGCTTTCCCTGCCGCCGACACCTGTCAATCGAGCCACCGCCCCCCTTCTAACAGTAGTCGAAGTTATTTCATGCTCGTTCCTTAGTGCATTTTGATTTTGGCATGAGCGCTACGCCGGAATAAATTTGAGAGCGTCAACATTGCCGTTCTAAAATAACCGTGGATCGCGACCTGATGCATTTTATAAAGCGATAGATAAACGATACGGGCGATAAAGCCACCGATCGTGACGGAGCCCATTAAGTTGCCCATCAAATTGCCGACGGTAGAATATTTACCCAACGAGACTAGCGAACCGTAGTCGTGATATACAAATTTGACGGGGTCTTTGCCTTGTAAGCGATTGACGATGGTTTTTGCTACCGTCGAGGCTTGTTGATGAGCGGCCTGGGCGCGCGGAGGAACGTTTTGTTCATGCCCCGGCCACGAACAGGCTGCGCAATCGCCGATCGCGAAAATACTGGGGTCGGCTGTTTGCAGAGCCTCATCGACGACCAATTGATTGATTCGGTTTGTTTCCAATCCGTCGATTTGTTGCAGCCAGTCCGGGGCTTTAATGCCCGCCGCCCAGACTTTGAGGTCGGCCGGAATGAATTCGCCGTCATGGGTCGTGATGCCGGCTTTCGACACTTCGGTTACGCGTCGACCAAGCTTTAGGTCGATATTGAGCTTGACTAATTGTTGTTGCGTCGCGTGAGCCAGCTTGGTCGGCAGGGCAGGTAATAATTGCGTGGCCGCTTCGATGATTGTGATTTTTACGTCGCCGGCTTGGTCGAGCCCGTAGACGTTCAGCAGATGCGTCACTTCGTGCAGTTCGGCTGATAATTCGACTCCGGTTGCACCGGCGCCGACAATCGCGATCGATAACGGTTTGTCCTTGCTGCCGCCTTTACTGACATGGCGTTTGATATAAGTTTCGACCAGTTGCTTTTGAAATTTGAAGGCCTGCGAGGTGGTATCGAGAAACATGCAGTGTTCGGCCACGCCTTTGATATTGAAAGTATTGCTGACGCTGCCGACAGCCATGACCAGGGTGTCGTATTTAAATGTGCGTTCGGGTATCAGTTCTTCGCCGCTATCGCTGTAAGTAGGGCTCAGATAGACTTCTTTTTTTTCGCGGCTCAAACCGGCCATTTTGCCGAGACGGAAACGGAAATGACTGCGATAGGCCTGCGCCAGATAGTCGACTTGCTCGGTTTCATCCAAGGTGCCGGCCGCGACTTCATGCAATAAGGGTTTCCAAATATGAGTCGAAGAGGCATCGATGAGGTTGATTTCAGCCAAACCTGCTTTGCCTAATTTATTACCCAATGTCGTTGCCAATTCCAGTCCGGCCGCGCCACCGCCGACAATCAGAATTTTATGCTTTTCGTTGTTGCTATCGCTCATGCATCCCCCAGCTTATTTTCCGCTTGTCGCGGTAATAGTTTTTTTAGCAGTGTATTATAACGAATCAACTCGAAAGTGGACGATTTATAAAAAAATCCCTACCTCATTATGTTGGGGTATTGATGAAACCAATGAGATGCTGATGACGAATTCCCATGTTTATTTTAAGGAATGCTAGTATTAAGCCCTGATCGGCTAATTCTTGGATGTGTAAACACCCCCTATCGTTCCCGCGCTCCGGCGTGGGAATGAAGACCGAGACGCTCTAGCGTCTCGTACCGCTGGAGCGGTACTCAGGCATTCCCACGCAGAGCATGGGAACGATAATTGCCGGGGGACTGAATAGTTACATCGGATCAGCGATATTTTATACCTTTCGCACTTCAAATTTCGGCAGTGCCAGGCGCCGAATTTTGATCTACGACGGGTATAAGGCTATGTATGCGGTAAATAGTTGGAAACACCTACCAATACCGGAAGTACTTATAAATCCAAAGTGAATTGTAGGGTACGCTGCGCGTACCTACAGTCTTCAAGTTTCGAAATTGGCGTAGTATTAATTTCAACTATTAACGCGAACATAGTCTATTTTAAAGGGCGATTTTTCGGGAAATTAGTATTGGAAATCGGGTTTATAGTGAAGAAATTCTTATGAAAATATTGGTAATAGACGACAGTAAAGCCATTCGAATGCTGGTTGCGGAGTGTGTCAAGGAGCTTGGGCATCATGTGATTCATGCCGAAAACGGAGCGGAGGGGCTTGAATTTATTCGGTCGAACGATGTCGATTTGGTCATGATGGATATTGAAATGCCCGGTTTGAACGGATTCGAAACGACACAAGCGATCAGATCCTTGAAAGACGACGATTGGTTTCCGATTATTTTTTTAACGATCAAAACCGATGACGACTCCTATGCCGCATGTATCAGGGCCGGTGGCGATGCGTACCTGGCCAAGCCGATTAGCCCGAAACGTCTAGAAATGCAAATCGTTGCTATGGAACGCATTTATGAAATGCGGCGAAAACTGCATGCCGTACAACGGGATTTGATGCATGCCAATGAGGCACTCAGTTTTGCATCGCTACACGACCAACTGACCGGTATCGCGAATCGACGCAATTTCGATACTACCTTGTTAAGGGAATTTAATCATGCCAGGCGTGACAAGCAACCGCTTTCGTTGTTGATGTGCGATATCGATTATTTTAAAGTTTATAACGATCGGTATGGGCATATGGCTGGCGATGACTGCTTGAAAAAAGTCGCGGAGGCCATCGCTTCGGTGCCTCAGCGAGCGACCGATTTGGCTTGCCGTTACGGCGGCGAGGAATTTGCTGTGATCATGCCGAATACGGACTGGCAAGGAAGCAGGGATTTAGCCGAAAAAATTAGGTCGGCCGTGTCCGCTCGGCAAATTCCTCATGAAGGGTCGAAAGTCGATAGTTATGTTTCGCTGAGTTTGGGTCTTGCAACCTACAACGGTCAGTTCAAGACCATCGATGAATTGATGAAGGCCTCCGACGATGCGCTCTATCGAGCGAAGGAAAAAGGCCGAAACAGGCTCGAGAGCGCTTGAGCATTTAGTAGACCAGGATGTGTCGAATAAAACGATTTAAACGGATGTTTTTATCGGAATTTAGTAATTATTATGTATTTAGCGAAAGATTTCATTGAGACTGCTGAAGGGCTGGTTTTTGCTGTAGTGGAGCATGGCATTGAACAGGGCAGGGTGTTGTGTTTTTTACGTTATCGGCGAAGCTCGAACGGTTGGCAAAAACAATCCACCCGGCAAGCGGACGACTTATTGAGTCGAGATCATCCTGAATATCTGTATTATTGCCCGATGCGGGATGTCCGGCTTCATGCCGTTCCTGAAGAGCGAGTAATTAAGCATTATCAGCCGCGACAACGCTTGAACGAGCTATTATCGGCTGCGTGGCTAGACCCGGTCGAACAAGATTTGCTTCGATTATCGAATCTGTATCAAAGTCGGGGGTTGGATGTTAAGCAAATGGGCGTGACCGGCTCTTTGCTAATCGGCGCTCAAGGCAAGTTATCGGATATCGATTTGGTTTTTTATGACAGGGATCTGTTTCATCAGGCCAGAGCGATAAACCGTGAGTTGATTCAAGCCGGCTTGCTGCATGAGCTCGATCTGAGGCATTGGCAAGAGAGTTTCCGTCGCCGGGATTGTCATATCGATTTCGATGATTATGTTTGGCATGAACAGCGCAAATTCAATAAGGCTTTGGTCAATGATCGTAAATTCGATTTGAATTTCATCGATCCGGAGTCGTTTGCTACCGAGACTTACCGCAAATGCGGCGAAATCTTATTGCGTTGCGTCGTGATAGACGATAGCCGGGCTTTCGATTATCCGGCGCTGTTTAAGTGCAATGATCCGACTATCGATGAGATTGTCGTTTTTACCGCGACTTATACCGGTCAAGCACAAGTCGGAGAAGAAATAGAGGTTTGCGGTTTGTTGGAAGAGTCACCGAGCGGTTTGAAGCGGATTATTGTCGGTTCTAGCCGCGAGGCGGAAGGGGAGTATATAAAGGTTCAAGGTTCAAGGGGAAAGATGAAAGATGAAAGATGAAAGATGAAAGAGGGTGGTGAATTGAGGCCTTTGTGGGAGCGATCCCCAGATCGTCCCTCACCTAACGCTAGGTGAGGGAGAGTCGGTAAGCTTGGGTGACAATAAACGGTATCGAAGTCACATGGGTCAAGATTCCTCGTTCCCATCGCTCCAGCGTGGGAATGCATACTTAAGCGGAAAGATGAAAGATGAAAGATGAAAGATGAAAGATGAAAGATGAAAGATGAAAGATGAAAGATGAAAGGTGAAAAGTGAATGGTAGGGACGGATTTTTTGCTGGAGGCGTTGACGGCTGTCTAGGGGTTGTATTCGACCTGGATGGCTTGGTGTTGGATACCGAGAGCACTTATTTCGTGGCTTGGAGGCAGGCTGCCGAGCTCATGGGATATCAATTGCCGGATGCTTTTTGTTTGTCTTTGTCGGGACTTCATTATCGCGATGTCGAAATGCGCTTGCTCGAATTTTGCGGAAACGCTTTCGATCTTCAGGAATTTAACCGTTTGAGCGGCGAGTGTTGGTATTGCATCGTCGAAAAGCAAGGCATCGACATAAAAAAGGGTTTTTGGACATTTCTCAGATTATTGCAGGAATCCGACATACCCTATGGTCTTGCGACCAACAGTCGCTTGAATAATGCGTTAGAGTGTCTCGATTTTGCCGGCCTCGGTAATGTATTCGAGACGATTGTCGCTCGCGATCATGTCGATCGGGGTAAGCCGGCGCCCGATATTTTCTTGAATGCGGCCGATCGTTTGTCGATTCCTATTTCTCGTTGTTTAGCATTGGAAGACTCACCGGCCGGCGTGATTGCGGCGTCCGCGTCCGGTACGTTTACCGTCTATGTGCCGTCGGTAGTGCCGGCCGATCCTTATGCCGGCGAGTTATGTCATCTGCAATGCCGCGATTTGGACCAGGTCGCGGCTTTATGGGCGGCGCGGGACTTGTAAAACTGCTTGACGCTAACGTTTCCTTCGCGTTTACTTGCCGCTAATATCCGTACGATTCATACCAAATTAATAAAAATAAATAAGAGGAAGTCATGAAACCATTAAGTGAAGAAGAACGTGAAAAAATCCTGAACAGCCCGCCGGTCGGAACTTGGGCTTTAATGATTACCGTTGGCGTGGGCATGGTTGTCGCATGGCTGTTCCTGTACTACGGGGTATTCTTGCCGCGTGGCGCGGTCAATTAGTGGTGAGTTTATGCATATAGATCCTCTTGAAAAAAAATGGGCCTATGCGGCGGTCGGCATCGCCGGTCTTTTTGTCGGCATTATCTTGATCGATGCCTTATTTCACGGCATTAATGCCCCGAGCAATGTCGAGACTATCGATGCAGCTAGTCTGCATTTGAGCGAGGAATTCGACGAAGATAACCTAGGCGTGCAAGTCGACGAAAGCGGCAATATAACCATTCGAATGGTTGCCGGACGTTACGGTTTTTATCCGAAACACATTACCGTGCCGGCGGATACTTCTTTGACATTTCGCTGGGTCAGCATGGACGTTCTCCATGGCGTGCATATGCCGATGACGAATATGAGCACGATGATCGTACCGGGGTATGTCGCGCAAGTGACGACAACTTTGCCGAAACCCGGCGAATATCCGCTGCTATGTAATGAATATTGCGGGATTGGGCACGACCATATGTGGAGCAATGTTTCGGTCGTCGCGAAAGAACATTGGACCGCGCCGGCAATAGCCCCTTCAAAAGGAGGACAAGACAATGATTGATGCGGTCACCAAAAAACTGGCGTTCAGCCATCTATGGGTCGCCTTCGGTGCGTTTCTTTTGGCCTGTTTCATGGGCGAGTATCAAGTCTTGGAAAGGAGCGGTTTCATTCCGGCAATCGAATCGCCTTCGGTGTATTTTGCATCGGTCAGTACGCACGGCGTATTAATGGCTTTTGTATTGACGACGTTTTTCATCATGGGCTTCGGCTATGTCGTCGCGACGACTAGTCTGAAGCAGCCGATTTGGAATCCTCAATGGGCCTGGGCCGGATTCGGAATATCGTCGTTCGGCACCGTGCTGGCGGCAATACCGCTATTGACCGGTAAAGCCTCGGTTTTGTACACGTTTTATCCGCCGATTATCGGGCATTGGATGTTCTATGTCGGCGCGACATTGTTGATTGTCGGTTCCTGGCTGTGGTGCGTCATCATGATTATGATGATGCGCGAATGGAAGCAAGCCAATCCCGGCGCGCCGGTGCCGCTCGCGATGTTTGCAACCGTCGGCAATGCGCTTTTGTGGCTTTGGACTAGTGCCGGTGTCGCGCTGGAAGTGCTCTTTCAATTGATTCCGATGGCACTCGGCTGGATGGACACGCTCGATCCGGGTCTCGCGCGCACTTTGTTTGCATGGACCTTGCATCCGATCGTTTATTTTTGGTTGATTCCCGCTTATACGGCATTTTATGTCTTGGTTCCGAAGCAGGCGGGCGGTTATTTGTTCAGCGATGAAATAGCGCGGGCCGCCTTCGTGGTCTTGATCGTCTTTGCGTTGCCGATCGGTTTTCATCATTTATATATGGATCCCGAGCAAGCTAAAGGATGGAAGTTGCTGCATGGCGTCGGGACTTTCGTTGTTTCGCTTCCGACCTTCATTACCGGTTTTAGCGTGATTGCATCGCTCGAAATCGCCGGCCGGTTGCGCGGCGGCAAGGGATTATTCGGTTGGATCGGTTCGCTGCCCTGGCGTAATCCGATGGTGCTGTCGGTTATTCTGTCTTTGTTGATGCTGATTCTCGGCGGCTTCGGCGGCCTAGTCAACGCCAGTTATGCGATGAATGCAATGATCCATAACACGGCTTGGGTGCCGGGACATTTTCATTTGATCTTCGCCGGTACCACCGTAATCATGTATTTTGCGATTGCTTATTATCTTTGGCCGATAATGGCCGGTAAGCCGCTTTTTTCCAAAGATATGGCGCTAGTGCAATTATGGACTTGGTTTATCGGCATGACGATTTTAACCACGCCTTGGCATGTGCTGGGTTTATTGGGGCAGCCTCGGCGCATTTCCGGTGTCGAATATAACTCGCTGTTGACGCTGGCCTGGGATCCTTATGAACTGGCGATGATCTTCGGCGGTTTGGTGATGCTCGGTTCCGCGTGTTTGTTTGTTTACAATTTAGCGATGACGCACAGTTCGCAAGAGGTATTCGAAGGCGAAATCGAATATGCCGAACCGATTCATCCGGTTACCGATCTGCCTGAATATCTGAACGATTTTACGCTATGGAATAAAGTCATCGCCGGTTTGATGGCCCTGAGTTTCGGCGTACCGATTCTGCAATTCTTTTTTATGAAAACATTCGGCTCAAGCGCGTGGGGATTTTGATCATGAATAAAATGGTTGTCGCGGCCCTTTCGGGTCTTCTTGTTTCGACTGCCGCCCAGGCCGAGCCGGCGTCAAAAGTCGCCTGGACGTCCGAGCAGTTGAACTTCGTCAAAAAAGGCAACGCCGCCAAAGGCAAGGAATTATCCGCGACCTGTACGGGTTGTCATGGAGAGCAAGGCGTGAGTCAAGTGCCGAATTATCCGTCATTGGCGGGACAGTTGGCGACTTATACTTATAAACAATTACAGGATTATAAAACCGGTCATCGAAAGCATGAGCTGATGGGGTCGATGGTGACCGGGTTGAGCAATCGGGATATGGCCGATCTTGCCGTTTGGTTTAGTACGTTACCTACCCCTAAACCTCAGGGGAGTCGACAATCGTTGGCTAAAGCCGAGGTTTTAGTCAAGAAGGGCGACGGCAAACGGACTCTGCCGCCTTGTGCGGTATGTCATGGGGCCGAAGGTAAGGGAGAAAAAATGGATATTCCGGCGTTAGCCGGTCAACAAGCCGACTATTTCGTGCAGACCCTTGAGGCCTACCAAAAAGACGAGCGGCGTAACGATATTTTCGGCCGTATGAGAATTCTCAGTAAACAATTGACTGCCGAGGAAATCAAGGAGCTGGCTCAATATTACCAGGCAAAATAAATGCCGGGCGCTTCTTCGGCGCCCAAAATCTAAAATTCTCTATTTGAGGATGCTGATGTATTCGGCAAGGATATCGGCAGTTGAGATCTGGCGAGTATAAACAGCGTAGCCCGGATGGAGCGTAGCGCAATCCGGGAAGCTCGGAGCCATGTCATTCCCGTATTCCGCTACGCTGCATACGGGCTACATGCTTTATTAATAGCAACTTGGGAAAGAGCGGATGTGGGTTGGCCGTTTTTAGCTTGATGCGTATGGGTTTTTAACCCCGTCCCGCAGAAGTGGCTGCGGCTACGACTGGTCCCGCTCGGACACTTGGCTTCGGCAAGCTGAAGCATTTTGCTAATCAGGAGTTTTTATGAGTGGGGGGTACTGGGAGATCTTACGCCGCGCTTTGAATAAATCTCCGCAAAACAGTCGTCAAAGCGTCTGTTCGTCCTGCGATGTACTCAGGACCTTAGCATGACGGGGTTTGCAACCCCGTTCTAAACGTTTCGATTCTGGCCGAAGTCAGTCGAAATGTTTAGGGCAAACCGAAACACTTGGGACGGGTTAAATAACCCGCCCCGCAGTAGTAGGATGGGTAGGAGCGAAGCGGAAACCCATCATGAGCACCCGCAAACGGTAAAAAACGTTACGGAAGGGTTTATAAAACCCGTCCGGCGGTAGTTTTAAGCTTCGCTCACGCCATCCTACTACTTTCATCTTTCATCTTGAACCTTATTTATTTGAATTGCGCCAACGCTAAATAGGCTACTGCGATGGCCGGTGCGCAATCGGCGGCGGACATTGGCGAGGAGACCAATGACTGTTCGAATAAATCGTTGAAATCCAGATAAGGGTGCCCTAAATTGGCGGCTAATTGTTTGACCAAAAAGCGACCGACGCCGGCGCCGACAAACGGTTGATCTGAAGGTAAACGAATTCTGGATAATTGCCTTTCGCAGCCCATTTGTATTTTGTGCAATTGTTGGTTGCGGAGATAAAGCGCGAAATGGCGCCAGCATTCCGGCAACTCGTGTTCGACTTCATGACCGATCATACGCGATAAGCGCCTGGCGCTGGCGGTAACGGTTTTTTCGCCGCCATCGGCGGTATCGTTTTGATCATGAGCTTCGTCCAGTTCGCCGGTTATGCGGTATACATCGGCCATCGTCGCGAAATACTCGGCCATCAAACCGATTTTGACGCCTTTGAACAAGGCCGTTTGCGCGATAGCCATTACCGGTGTGCGCACGACGCCGGTATAAATTAATTCTTCGGAAATGAGTCGCTTATAGTCGGTAAAGCCTTTGGCATTGATTTTTCCGTTTGCCATCGCAATGATATCGGTCGTGGTGCTGCCGATATCGATAAATAATCCGCTGTCAATGTTTCGTGCGGCAAACGATGCGCTAGCCAACCAGTTTGCCGAGGCGATGCTTTCGCTATGCTCGGGCAGCACCGAACCGGCTCGAATGAATCCTGACAAACCGGCATAAATCCACAACGAATCGCCTGGAAAGTAAACCGACATGGCTTCGACGATGCGTTGCACGCCTTGTTCTCGACTCTCGAAATGATCGACTAATTCCCCTGTCATCGTAATCGCATGCCGGTATCGGCCTTCCGGCAGCTCTGCGGTAACGGCTTGTACGGCTTGTTGCAATTGTTCGATGCCTTGCCATAACGCGCAAGGGCGTTGAACGATTGCCAGGGCTTCGCCCAATTCGTTGATCAGCGCCGCTTTTAAATGGGCGCCGCCGATATCCCAGCCGATAATGTTAGTTTGCATAGGTTTCGTCTCCGTCGATGAGTAGATTGATGCTTCGATTGATGATGGGATTCACGCTTGGTTGGTTTTGCGGCATTCGCAAAATCTCTGCCGCGACATTGACTCCCAAGGCCTCTCGTATCCCCGCGTAAGACGTCGTCAAACGCGGATTGATTTCCAATACCGCAATGGATTCAGGTGTTTCGATGATATCGATTCCGGCATAACCGGATAAACCAGGGAACGCATAGGCGACACGGTCGACCAGGGCTTGATAGTATTCATTGACGCCGGGTTCATTGACTCGGCAAGCGTTCAACTTAAATCGGCAGTCCTTGATTTCGATTCGTTGGATATTATGGCACAAGAGCCATCCCTTGCCATGGTGGAATAAACAACTCAAACTCGCCGGCGTTCCTTCGATGTAAGGCTGAACCATATAGGGTTCTTTACCGAGTTGAGGCCTGACGAGCGCCCAATCCTCGGCGTCATCGACTCGGAATGTTCGTTCGCAGCCCATGCCGTCGACCGGTTTGATCACTTGTCTACCGATCGGTTGGAAGCGATGCGGATTGAATGGTTCCGATGGCACGGTTTCAATCCGGTGTTGTGTCAGATGACGAAATGTTTCGAGCTTATTCGATGTGATGGCGACGGCTTCTGACGAAGATGACAGTAGTCTTTTTCCATGGTATTCGATCATGTGCGTTAAATCGAACAAAATATTGTTCATCTCGGGAGCGACCGGCCAAACCGCATCACAACGCACGACTTGTTTTTCGAATGTTTCGTGCACCGATTGATGTTCATCAATCGTCACAATTTCGATTGCTCCGGCATATTCCGAAATTGCGTCGGCAAACTGGGTATCGAGCATTACACTCAACTTGATATCGGCTATTTCCGATAAATCCTGCAATAAAGCCTTCAGCATCAACAAGCCTTCCGCGGCGAGCGTATCGGGAATGCGTTCACGGTTAAAACCGCCGCCGGTAACATATTCAAAAACGAGTATTTTCATTGCGCACAGTATAATACAAGGTATTTCTTATAAAAGCAGAAGGTTGGTTTCGTAACATGCAAATCATTCCGGTCCTTGATCTTAAAGACCATCATGTCGTTCATGCCGTCAGAGGTAATCGGGCCGAATATGCCCCGGTTTGTTCCTCATTATGCAAAGAGCCGAGCATCGATCGCGTCATCGAGGCTTTTTTGTCGCTATACGATTTTAAGGTGTTTTATATCGCCGATCTGAATGCGATTACCGCTTGCGAATCGGTTCATCAAGGCCTTTTACTCGACGTATTCAGACGCTATCCGGATAGGCAGTTTTGGGTCGACTCGGGAAATCATGCGGTTCAGCGCTATTACCAAGGTTTTGCGAATTATTTGCCGGTAATCGGCTCCGAATCGTTGACCGATGACGATGTCGAGCATATCGAGCGATTGTCGGAAGATTTTGTACTGTCGCTCGATTATTCGGCAAACGGCCGGCTCGGTTCGTCGTTGACTTTCGACAATCCTAAGTTATGGCCGAACGCTATTATTATCATGACGCTAGCGCAAGTCGGTAGCGAGCTTGGTCCGGATTTCGCAAAGCTGAGCCATTATTGCCGGGAGTTTCCTGAGAAACGGATTATCGCCGCAGGCGGTATCCGGCATAAACAAGATCTATTCGGGCTACAAAAAATCGGCGTGAACGATGTCTTGATAGCCAGCGCCTTACATTCCGGCGCATTGTCGGAGAACGACATTAAACAGATCTTTGAAAATTCATTAAAATAAGTTGTTTCATACGTATCAAGCGGATATCAAGCCATTCACTATTTACCATTTACCGCTAGCCGCTCACCATCCCTCCGCGGCAGTAAAATCAATCGATGCTCGGTTTTTCCTGCCCGGAGTGGTATCGGTAAGCCTTCGACCCAATATGCGTGTTGATCGCGATAATGGGGCGATAAAGGGTGGCTGGATTGGCCGCCCGGCATGTGGAGTATTCCTTCATCGATATGACGCGGGGAAACGACAAGCCTTTCGCTGGCGCCGAAATCGGGGCCGGCCACTCGAACGCAATAAGGGCAACCCGATAACGGGTCCTCAGGCATGTCAAGGAAACGTCCGGCCCATGGCAATACCCTTGAGAATGGATGACGATATTGCGCTCGGTTGATTTTTCCCCAAGTCAGTTCCGGAAAGCTCGCTTCGGGGTACAGGTTTTTGAGTCGACCGAGGCTTTTTTTTAATTGGTTTAGAATGAATGTATCCCAATCCTGAAATCGCGACGGATCAGGTAACAGTTCGACCGGCTTTTCAGTCAAAAGCCGTTGTAATGGTGTGTCGATGTA
Source organism: Methylotuvimicrobium sp. KM2 (assembly GCF_038051925.1). Classification (NCBI taxonomy): domain Bacteria; kingdom Pseudomonadati; phylum Pseudomonadota; class Gammaproteobacteria; order Methylococcales; family Methylococcaceae; genus Methylotuvimicrobium; species Methylotuvimicrobium sp. KM2. The sequence goes on from NZ_CP150634.1 coordinate 1,759,269, forward strand.
TGTCCAGGAATAGTTGAAATTCCTATCCGATTTGCGGCATGCCGATATAAAAGGATCGAATACCGATTTTGCCAATTGCTTGCGAAATTCCACCAATAACCCAAACCCCAAGCTGTCTCGATCCGCATTTCCGTCCCAGGCCTGAAGGAAACCTCGCAATTCAGCCAATTCCGGTTCTTGCTCGAAATTTTTCGGCGTTAGAACCGATAATGCCAATTGCTGGTAAAACTGATAAAACTCGCTCTTACTATCGAGCTGTAATGCGAACATCGTTTGTTCGTTCAGTATTTCGATTTGTTCGAGCCGCTCAGTAATCCGATAAGCTCGATAGCCGTTGGCAAACTGCCGTCCGATGATATGAGGATAGTCTTTACCGAATCGACGATCATTGGCCGAAACTAAAATACCTTTCGGCGGATCGATTGTGCGCGGCAATGACTCCGGAGCCAAATAACCGTTCCAGCCTGCTGAACCGTCAGCCCAAGATCGGCTAGCCGAGCCGTCGTTGCCGTACCGCTTAGGTATGCGTCCCATTAGCGTCCAGGCGATTCGGCCTGTCTTATCGGCCAGTAAAAAATTCAATTGCGGCCCGCCGCTTTGGTTGATCGTCGGAATGGCTTGTTCCAGTGTTCGATTTTGTTCCAAGTCGATCAATTCGATGTTGATGGCATTAGGGTCCAATGCGGTCCAGCGAACAGCCACTAAATTATCCATTAGAGGTTCGGAGGCAACCGGACCCCACACCGTTTGTTTGACTTTTATATCTCGAGAATCGCCTCCTTTCACGGCGATGATTTCATTCCGTTGCTCGAACCGTTGCCAGCCTCCGTCAACACGATATTCATTTGAATTTTCAGGATTGATTTCAAGGCTGACCAAATCTAGAAAATCACCGGAAAGATTGGTTGCCCCCCAGGCTAAATGTTTGTTGCTGCCGGCAATTATTATCGGTACGCCGGGTAGTATCACGCCGCTTGCATGAGTTTCGGTATAATGGACTTCGATTCGATACCATAAGTTGGGTACGGTAATGCCCAAGTGCATATCGTTGGCAAGTATCGCGCGTCCGTCCTGAGTTTTCTTGCCGCTGACGGCCCATGCATTAGATCCCGGCAGGGTGTCGTGCAGTTGCACGGCGCCGGCTACTTTCAAGGCGTCTGATGAATATTGATCAAGGGCCGCCTTCATCGAGGCTAAAGGGATGGGGCGAGCAGGTCGCGACGATTCGCGATAGTCTTGTAATTGCTCGGTAAACCGGTCGGTGTCCGGTGTCAAAAATGCAATCAGATCGGGAGGTAGGGTTTTCTCCATCACGGTCAACATGCGTTCTTCTCTTTCGGCCCAGCCGGTGAGCGTATCGAACATGCCGAGCATGACCAGAATGCTGTCTTCGGCTTGCCATGGGGAGGGGCGATAATTCAATACGCTAAACTCAAAGGTTAAGGCATTAGTTTGCTCGATATAGCTGTTGACGCCTTCGGCATAGGCATCGAGGAAGCGCTTATGTTGTCGCGGCAGTTGTGTTACCGTTTTTTGGGCAACTCGATTGAAACCGAGCGTTCGGGCTCTGGCGTCGCTGTCGACGGCTATCTCGCCGAATATTTCAGCTAGGCGCCCGGCAGTTTTTCGTCTCATTAAATCCATTTGAAATAAGCGGTCGCGCGCGCTTAGATAGCCGAGTGCTCGAATCGCGTCGAGACGATTTTCGGCATGCACGGTCGGTATTCCGAATTCATCGGAGTCGACTGTAACGGGTTCGGCAAGGCCTGCTAATACGACTTCGCCGTTTAGTTTAGGCATCGATTCTTGCAGTAACCAATAGGTGCCGCCTAGCCCTATCAGAACTGTCAATGATGCGAGTGCCGTCAAATAAAGCACGATGCTTCTTATCTTTTTCATGTCCTATTAGTTCTTTTTTGTTGGGCTTATGTTCCATTGAAAACGAGCCAACTGAAATACGGCTTCATTCTTTATAACTTATCTTACTGAAAATAGTTGAGCTTCATTGAACCTAGAAAAAGCATTTCACCATGAAGATCATGAAGAATAGGAAGTTTATTCAATAGCTTATTACGCGTTTGTATAGAACTTTCGCTCACCAAAAAGGTTGGCGAGAAGGATTTGGTAAGTTCTTGGAATTCTTCGTGAACTTCATGTGCTTCATGGTTAAACTGCCGAATTCAGGTTGAAGGATTGGGGTGTGTTTGGCGAGGATGTCGGCAGCACTGCGCTATTCTTCAGGCACTGCCGAAATTTGAAGTGTGAAAGATATATATCTACCAAGTCTAGGTTAAAGCCCTGATTATGCCGCTTACTACTCACTGTTAACCGCTATCCAATTTCTCTAGACAAAAAAAACCCCGGGCTAGCCGGGGTTTTTAATCATTCTAGGCTGAACTAAATCTTAGTTAGCAGCGAATGGGTGTGTTGCAGTGGCTTTAGCAGCAACAACTTCTTGAGCTGTTGGAGAGCCGGCAACAGCGCGTTCGATAGCTTCTTTAGTCGCTTCGTAGTTGTATTGTTGGATTTTTGCGTCGTCTTCAGCCATCCAGTGAATGAAAACGCCAACAGAAATAAACAGGTTGTCGGCTTCATCGGCAGGAATGGTGCCGTTTTCAACTGAATCCGCAACAGCCATGGCTACGCCGCGTTGCGCAGGGCCGAACATTTGAACGGCTTGCTTTGAACCTTTGATGGTTACTTTGTTGAACATAACAGTTGCAGGTTTAACCATCAGGTTAGGTGCAACAACAGCCAACAAACTGGAGAAACCGTCTTTGTTGTTGGTCAAGCAGTTAGCGAAAGCGGTTTCGGCAGCCGAACCGCGTGGGCCGATGATCAAGTCGATGTGCGCAACTTCGTTGCCGTCACCTACCAATGATTCGCCTACGCGCAGGTTGTTGATTTTAGCCATGCTAGTTGTCTCCTTTGAAGAATAATATGAACAGTGAGAATTAATTTATTTACTAAATGTAAATCCGTTTCGAAGACCCATTAGCAACTCGAATTGCTAATTTGATCCTCCAGAAATACCGCTAAAATCGTCGCTACCGTTAAATCGGCCGTCGTCCCCGGATTGATGCCGTCGGATTTAAATTCCGCGTCAATCCTGCGCAGTAAAGGTTCGATTTGATCCGGATTATCGGAATCTTGCAGCGCTTGGTTAATCATGGCCATTTTAGATGCCACCGAAAGCGTAAAGCGATCGCCGTATTTCCGCTCGATATGACTATCGGGGTAAAGGCTCAGCAACCCGACATAGACTGCTACAGCCGCCCAATTAGCTTCAGCCCATCGAGTTAGCCAAGCATTATACCTTAAAACTCCGAAATCAAAAATATCTTTATAATCCGAGCAGTACTGTAACGCGATGCGATCCTTATCGGCCGCGATTCGCATCGCTTCGGTCAAATTGACGGCCGGTTGTTCTGAAACGTCTTGTTCGGATGAGCGACCTAAACCACCCGGGGCTGCTAAAACGATCGCTTTGAAGACCCAAGCGGCATCGTCGACTGATGTATTGTTTAATACCTCGTGTAAAGCTTGTCTTAGAGTCGAATTCGGTTTTCGCAAAAATGCGGCTTGAAGCAGAGGTGCGCATAATAAAACAATGCCAAGGTTCGTATTACAGCCGACCGCATCACGCGTTGCCTTGATCGCATAATAAATTTTTTCGCCAAGCGAGTAATTTGGATTTACGATATGCGGCGCGCTGACCTTTGCGCTGACTCTAAAATCATCGACGGTCATGTCATGCCCGTCGGCATGAACACTGACGTTGCCTGGCTTAAAAGCCTGTAATTCGATCTCGCAGGCTTGCCGATACAAGTCTTCAAGCGTTTCGATAGACATCATGAGGCAACCGTTTGCAATTCGGGGCGATGATCGCCGACATGCCTATTCAGCAAATCTTCGACGAGTAATTCGGCGATATTGATATTACAAACGCTTTGCAGGCCCTTCCATGCGGGAATACTGTTGACCTCGATAACGGTGTAATCGCCGTTTTTTTCGCGAATGATATCGACGCCGGCATAGTCCATTTTGACGACTTCCGCTGTCTTGATGGCTAATTCCGATAATTCGGAGTCCAATCGGACTCGTTCGCAACGGGCGCCTTTGGCAACATTATTCAACCAAAATGCTCCTTTCCTACGCATCGCGGCGACCGCGCGCCCGTTGATAACGAATACCCGTGTATCGGAATAACCTTCGCCGTAACATTCCACAAAACGTTGCAAATAATAGATGCCGCGGCTGCCGGTTAACCAGAACAAATCCAGCATTTTTTCGATGCGCCGGACGCCTTCGCCTTGCGAGCCGAACAAAGGCTTGCTGATGATCATATTGCCTTGCGCCAATTCGTGTTCGGCGATTGCCAGTGCCTCTTTTCTGTCGCGCAAGACCCAGGTCGGCGGCGTCGGCAAACCGTTTTGTCGAAGCAGGAAGCTGGTCATAGCTTTGTCGACACTGCGTTCGATTGCCCCTGCGTCGTTGTACACCGGAACGCCGATGATCTTCAACGCATGTAGGATGTCGAGATAAAATACAACTTCCTCGAGGGATCCGCCCGGTACACCGCGCACAAACACGGCGTCGGGCAGGGTCTGTTCGAAACCCGGAATCGAAATAGGGAGGCTTTCCGAAACCAGATTCAAGCGGCATTCGGTTAATGACACATAATCCGCCGAGTATCCGCGTGCGGCGAATGCAAGGCGTAATGCCTTGCCGTGCCAACCCGGATCGTCTGTGAAAACGGCAATTCTACCCACGCGTCGAAATCCTTAGGCGCCGAACGATTGATCGAGCAACGCATTGTCGAGTTTGCCGGCGCGGAAGCTCTTACCGGATTCGACTGCGGTCACGATTACACTTGCCGGGCTGAATAGCATTGCATCGACTTTGAAAAAGTCGTAGTTGTATTCTTTAAAGACTTGCGCGAACGGTTTGCCGTAATCTTTAGACGTTGAACTCGGCAACTCTTTTGCGAGCTTCTCGGCCGCTTCGTCGCTGCCTTTGACGAAAATATGAACTTGCCCCGCAAACAATATTGCATCGTTGGTCCGTCCCATCGCCTTGATGAAATCCGGATGCGGCGGGCAGATCGGCGCGCTGCCGCTACCATCGACGATGTTTTCCAGCGGAAAATGCAAGGCATGCGCCTTGTGCATCGCAACTTCCAAAACCCGTGCAACGACTTGAACACCGCCGGCCAGGCTGCTGGTGGGCGTCACGATGATTGTCAAATTGCTAGGGTCTACTTGACAAGCGGTTGCTACTTTTTCGACGATTTCAAGCGGCGGGATCGCATCGTTTTCGATCACCAAAACGGTGTTTTCTGCGTTGTCGCGATAAGCCAATTCTTTATACAATTCTTCGACGGGCTCTTGTTGACCGTCCTTGATCTTAACCGCCATCGCCCGAGCGGGACCGGAGCCGAGCGCGTAATATTTTTCATGCGACAAACTCCAACCGGCGTATTGGCTGCCAAGGCAGGCCAAGACCGGATTGCCGGTATGCACATTGACCGTCAACGGCCAATTCGCGGTATAACAACTGTGTGAGATAGAGACCGAGCCCATGCCGCCCAAGCAAATTTCGGCGATGATTCGGCCCGCTTCCAAGCCGCCCGGCATGTCGATGCCGGCATCGATGATGGTACAACCGTTCGCCAACTTTTCTACGCCGACTCGTAATTTAGCCGCATTTTCGATGAGTTCTCTAACCAGAGGCTGCGCCAGTTTATTAACGCTCGCTTTTGATTCCATGATCTAAAACACCTTTAATTGAATGATTGAATAATGATTTGCCGGATTTTGTTCAATTGTCGATGAACGCTCCGAACGTTTATATCGCGGGCAATGATACTGCATATAGGCTGTCCTTTGCGAATTATCGAGCCGGCAATCGGTAAATCCCGACAGGCTTTCGGCCAACTAAAGGCATCGGGAATAGTGATGTCTCGGTCGGCGTAAACGATGCGATAAGCGCAAACCTGATGACGCGTAAAGTTCGTATTGTCTAAGAGGCCCCGACAGGCATTGAGATGCGCCCCGAATAAATCTGCATCATATAATTGCATGCTGGCCGACGGGCGGGGATTGACCTCCAATACATAAATTCGCTCGCCTTGGATAATGAAATCGAGGGTGTTGAGGCCTTTGAGCGGGATTGCCCGCACAATGGCGGCGATCCACGAGCTCACTTTATGCTCTTGTTCGGTAGACAAAGGACTGCAGTTTATGATGCCGGCAAATTGGAATGGGTTGCTTTCAGCCTGGTTTTCAGTCCATTGTGTATGGAAGCCGATTATTTGAACACTCCGCCCGTCGGAAAGAAACAAAGCTGAGCCGGCCGTCCCTTCGATGTGTTTTTGCCAGTATATGTTTCCTTGGGCTGGCATGCCGTTTCGAAACTGGCGAATACCGATGCCGCCTTCACCGGCTTCGGGTTTGATCAACCATTGTTCTGCCTCCATAGGTTTGGTGAAGGCGACGCGCGGATAGTCTATCTCCAAATAATCGAGCAACTCGAAAAAGCGTTTTTTTTGCTGAAGCTGTCGAACGGATTTTATGTCGTTGCCGACTAATTCGCATTCACGAGTAATGAGCTCGAGCGCCTTGGGATAATGCTCGAGGCCACTGCCATATATTACTGGAGACTTCGGGTGCAGGGAGCGGAAGTCGGCAATAATTTCTTTCAGAAAGGGTTCGTCCAATGCTTCTATTCGAAATACTCGTTCGGAAAAACTCAAGGTATCTTGGTCGGCAAACAAATCGATTACCCAAGGTCTGAATCCCGACCGGCTGGCGGCCTCGGCCAGCATGCGGCCGGAGTTCGCAATAATCAAAATAGGTTTGTTAATACTGGGATTCAAAAATGGCAGTTTATGATGTTAAAAGTCTATCGCTTAAGCGAGTATGTGCCGGCTTCAGGCATCAATAAGCGAATCAGACAACCGATACTTGACCGCCGCCGTTGCTGACGCCGACCGTGACGAAACTCAAATGCGGGTGATGCGAAAATTGCCGACGTGCTTGTTCGGTCAGTGTTTCGGCTTGCTCGGTTCCCTGTAAGGCGCAAAATCCGGTCGGTCCCCATGAGGTTTGGCCGATCGCGCCGCAACCTTGCGCTTCCAGCCATGTCATGGCTTCGGCGACCTCCGAACTGGTGAAAATACCGCCCTGTGCCGGCGCGAAATGTTCGCCGACCGAGCGCTGCAATTGCGTAACGACTTCACCGAATTTGACGATATCGTGTTCGGCAGCTGCGGGTAATCCTTGCATCATCAATAAATAACAAAGCCGGGCCGCTTCTTGTTGCGGAAATGGGGGCAGCGCTTCGAAAGCCTGAACTTCTTGCTTGCCATGCAAGCCTTGTCCGCGCTTGTCGAACGCTAAAATAAAGCGCCAATCGTCGGGAATTTGCATATGAGCCAATACCGGCGGCGTTATCGTTCGCTCGCCCCGTCCGCCATCGACAACCAGTCCGCCACGTTCAAAAACACCGATGCCGATACCCGAGCGCATGCCTCTATCGGTTAAACGCGCGATATCGCGCACCGTCAGGTCTAAGCCGAAATAATGGTTCAAGCCCATGCCGACCGCCAGCGACATTTGCGTACCGGATCCTAATCCGACATGTTCCGGGATCGACGCTTCGACCTCGATGCTGAATGAATCGGGAAGATTGAGTGCCATACAGAGTTTGCGCGCGCATTTTTCGGCTCGAGAAGCCGACTTACCGGTTACGGTCAAATGACTGGCCGGTCTGATGGTCAACCGAGTGTTGATTTCATTCAGCGCGACGCCGATGCTGCCGAAGTGACGTCCCAGTGCGCCGCTTAAATCGATAAAGCCCATATGCAGACGGGCAGGGGCTATCACGCTAACGTTAGAGTATTGCACTTTCAATGATCTGATTTAATGGCAAATAAAAGGGCATTATACCCAAACGCAGCAGAGAATGAGGGTTGAAACTGATATCTTAGCAATTCCCCGTTTGAATATATTCATCAAGTTTACTGTGAAAGTACGATGCCGGCTCCGAAGAGGGTGCGGTTGCTCGACCGCCAGGGTAGGTTTTGCAAGAGCAAAAATCCGTTACCCTGCTGGCACCCTCGACAAACACTCTCCCTCCACACCTTTGGATTATTAGATGCTTTTTCGATCAGCTAGCCTGATGGAGTTTAGCGCTTAGATTTCGGTTGGGCTTTGTCTTTATTTCGAAAAGCAGAAAACAAGCGTCTTATCATTTTTTCCAATTCCAGGATCATAAATAAGGCCAGACCGATTCCGAAGATTTCCATGCCATGGATGAAGTTGACCGGACGCGTGTCGAAAAAGACTTCCATGAACGGCGCGTATGTAAAAATGGCTTGTAATGAAATGACCACTGTAATCGCGATCAGAATAGCCTTGGAACCGAATAATCGTTTGAAGGATAGCGAAGAACCGCTTAAGTAACGCACATTCAATAAATAAAAGACTTCCAGCATGACCAGCGTGTTGACCGCATAAGTCCGCGCTTCTTCGAGCGTCGAGCCATGCAGCTGGCTCCACAAGAAAATACCGTAAATGCCGACAAAAAACAGCAGCGACACGAAGGTGATACGCCACAATAAAAAGCCGGACAACATCGCTTCGTCCTTAGGTCTAGGCGGGCGTTGCATGGCGCTAGGCTCGGACGGTTCGAAGGCCAGCGCCATTGCCAAGGCGACCGAGCTGACCATGTTGACCCAAAGGACTTGTAGCGGTGTAATCGGCAAAGTCAGGCCGGTCAATACCGCGGCGATGATGCTCATCGATTCGCCGCCGTTGACCGGCAATAAAAAAATGATGGCTTTTTTTAAATTATCGTAGACGGTACGGCCTTCGCGGACTGCGCGTGCGATCGATGCGAAATTGTCGTCCGCCAGTACCATTTCCGAAGCTTCCTTGGCGGCTTCGGTGCCGGTTCTGCCCATCGCTATTCCAACATCGGCTCGTTTCAAGGCGGGCGCGTCGTTAACCCCGTCTCCGGTCATGGCAATAACGTTGCCGCCGGCCTGCATTGCGGTAACTAGGCGTAATTTATGTTCGGGCGAAGTTCGGGCGAAGATGTCGACGCGTGCGGCGACTTCGACCAATTCATCGTCGTCGATCGAGGACAGGTCTTGGCCGGTTATGACTTCATCGTGATTTTCAAGATGTAATTGCGCGGCAATCGCACGGGCCGTCGCGGCGTGATCGCCAGTGATCATTTTGACGCGGATACCGGCCGCACGGCATTCCTTGACGGCGTGTATCGCTTCCTCGCGTGGCGGGTCGATTAGGCCGATAAGTCCCAATAGTATCAAACCGTCATCCAGGTCCGAAAAATTGAGCTCGGTTTTACCTTCTTCGACCGGTTTATACGCGATGGCTAAAACGCGTTGTCCGAGTGAGGCGACCTCATCGATCCAACCGGTCCAATAGGCAGGATTGATTGCAATATCACCGTCTTTTTGACGTTGCAAAGTGCATAGTTCAATCAATCGTTCCGGCGCGCCTTTGACGATAATATATCGATTGTTTTCGTGGTCATGGTTCAAGGTGGCCATGAAACGGTGTTGGGCATCGAATGGAATCACATCGCCTCGAGCATTGTTGCGGTGCAGGTCGGCAGGGTCGAAACCGCCTTTCATCGCAACAGTCAATAAGGCGCCTTCCATCGGGTCGCCATCGGCAATCCATTGGTCGTCTTTTTGGCGCAAGGAAGAGTCGTTGCACAAGGTGCCGAATTTAACGATTTGCTGCAGAATAGGGCGCTTGTCTATCTCGACATGTTCGCCGCCCGAGAAAAAATCGCCGGAAGGTTCATAGCCGACTCCGCTGATTTCATAGAGTTTAGAAGACGTTACGATCGATTTGACGGTCATTTCGTTACGCGTCAGCGTGCCGGTTTTGTCCGAACAAATGATCGATACGGCGCCGAGCGTTTCGACTGCCGGTAGTCGGCGAATAATGGCATTGCGGGAGGCCATGCGTTGGACGCCGATAGCCAATGTTACAGTCAGGATCGCCGGTAAACCTTCAGGAATGGCCGCTACTGCGAGGCCGACCACGGTCATGAACATTTCCGAGGGATCGGTTCCTTGTATGTAAAAACCGAAAGCAAAGACGCTTGCGGCTATCAGGATGATCGCCAAGGTCAGCCAGCGGGAAAAAATCGCTATTTGTTTAAGCAGCGGAGTCGTCAATTCCTCGATACTCGAGATCATGCCGCTAATGCGACCGATTTCGGTATCGGCTCCGGTCGCTACGACGATGGCTTTGCCGTGTCCGGCCGCAACCATGGTTCCCGAATAAGCCATCGAAAAACGGTCTCCCAAATCGGCTTTTACTTCAACCGGTTTAATCGTCTTTTCAACAGCAACCGATTCGCCGGTCAGGACGGCTTCTTGAATTTGCAGACCCTTCGCCGAAATCAGGCGCAGGTCGGCGGGAACTTTATCGCCCGGTTCGAGAATCACAATATCACCGGGAACTAATTCTTCGGCTGGAATCCCAATTCGATTACCGTCGCGCAATGCCGTCGCGCGCGGCGCTAACATATGCCGAATGGCTTCGAGCGATTTTTCGGCCTTGCCTTCTTGAACGAAGCCGATAATCGAATTAACCAATACGACGGCGATGATCACGTAAGTGTCGATCCAATGATCCAGTAGCGCCGTGACGACTGCGGCACCGATCAAGACATAGATTAATAGGTTGTGAAATTGGGAAAAAAAGCGCAGTAGCGGACCGCGGGTTTTGGGCGGAGGTAAACGATTTGCGCCATATTCCTCGATACGCTTTTGTGCCTGCCGGCCCGATAAACCGTTCCCGTCGGTTTGTAGTTTTTCGAAGACCTGATCGGCGAGCAGGGAATGCCAGTGCACTCGTTTTCTCGGTTCGGTTATTTTGCGCATATATTTTCCTAAGTAATAGAAATATAAAATAACTAAAGTTATATTGCCGGCTTAATCTAATGACAATAGCAAAGGAAACTTACTCCTAACTGACAAAAAGAAGTTGCACTATGTCTATACTTTGCCTTTCCGCTCAGCTTGAGAAGTTGAGGGGCACGCCACATACGCATCAAGCTAAAAACGGCCGCTCTACATTAGCTCTTTCCCAAATTGCTATTAAAGCACGTAGCCCACATGCTGCGTAGTGGAATACGAGGGTGGCGTGGCTCCGAGCTTCCCGGATTGCACTGCGCTCTTTCCAGGCTTCGTTGTTTAGACTCGTAGGAAGAGGTCGGTAGCGATTTAGCATCTTACTCCCTTTAAACTCAAAAAATGGTTAACTTTATGAAGGTATGGGGTGTGGCTAGCGAGGATGTCGGCAGCAGGGATTGCTGCCGTCAAGTCCCCATGGATGGGTTTACCCAGCACCTAAATTCCATAGTTCATTGGCTATGGTTAACTATTTTGGGTAATTTAGGTGCTGGGTTTACGGCGTTCTGTCAAGCGAGTTACCGAACCTGCTTACCTTGTATTAAAAATAGGGAAGTGATTTATGACCGAATTCTAAGCCACGTCGAAAGTTGATCTGCGAGGAGTATATTAAGTATTTCCGGGTGCGAGAAGTGAGTTTTTTCTGGGAACGAATGGCGAATGCTTAAACGGACTAAGCGGGTATCGAGATTGTCGGCGAGGTAGGAATGCTAAAAGGAAACACCTCGAAGAGGTGTTTCCCGTCGCCTTGAATTATGTCGCTGCCCTAGAGTCGGGTGAGATTTTGATTTTTTCTTTGCCTTCGAGATCGATCGTTTCGACAATGATATTGTTGTCTTGGGCGCTCAACATGAAATCGTGAATCGTTTCCAAAATATCGTAATCGATAAATTGGGCTTTTGAACCATCGATCACGATAGTGCAATTTTCTTCGACTTGATTAAAAAACTTTCTGAGCAAGGCGCGGTTCAAAAAACTCACATCCTTGTTCATCGTCAAGACATAGCGGTCTTTGGACCGAGTCATCGAGATCGAGGCATGATAGTTCGCGCGTATTACATAGTACAAGCCGATGACGATACCGACCGTGATACCTTTCAACAGATCGGTTAATAAAATCGCAACGATCGTGATTACGAACGGTATCAATTGATTCCAGCCTTTGTGGAAAAACTCTATGAACAGTTTCGGTTTCGCGAGTTTATAGCCGGTCTGTAACAATATCGCGGCCAGGCATGATAACGGGATGTCGTTCAAAAAGTTGGCGAAGAACATCACGCTGACCAACAATGCCAAGCCATGCACGAATGAGGATACTCTGGTTTGGCCGCCGGCGTTGATGTTCGCCGCGCTGCGTACGATGACCGCGGTGATTGGAATGCCACCGATCAAACCGCTGAGCATGTTGCCGACCCCTTGCGCTTTTAATTCGCGGTTGGTTGGCGCGACGCGTTTATATGGGTCCATCTTGTCGGCCGCTTCAAGGCTCAACAGCGTTTCCAAACTGGCAATGACGGCCATCGTGAACGCGATCGTATAGACCTGTGGATTGGCTAGAAAACTGAAATCGGGAAAGCTAAACAATTGCAAAAAGTCCTTTGGACTTTCCGTGACCGGCAGCGAGACCAAATGTTTGCTGCCGATGGCCCATTCAGGCGCCACACGAGAGGCGACCGAGTTATAAGCGACACCCCAAATAACGGCCAACAAGGCGCCCGGAATCAACCTCAGGAAGGCGATACGCTTGATGAAATTGCTTTCCCAAAGGACTAATAACAACAAGGCGACGACACTGACGATGGTTGCGCCCGGCGAAATCGAACTCACCGATTCGGCCAGCTGCTCGACTGTCGATAACGCGGTCTCCTGCATATAGCTTTCATCGCCTTCGAAACTGGCATCGTAGCCGATGGCATGGGGGATCTGTTTCATAATCAGAATCAAACCGATCGCCGCGAGCATGCCTTTGATAACCGATGACGGAAAATAGGCGCCGATAACGCCGGCTCTCAAGAATCCCAAAATCAATTGAATGACGCCGGCCAATACGACCGCTGTCAAAAAGCCCGAAAAACTCCCGAGGGTTTCGATGGCGTTGAAGACGATCACCGTCAGGCCGGCAGCGGGTCCGGAGACGCTGAGCTGAGAGCCGCTTAGCCAGGCTACTACCAAACCGCCGACCATGCCTGCGATCAGGCCGGAAAACAAGGGCGCGCCTGAAGCTAGTGCGACTCCTAGGCAGAGCGGCAAGGCCACCAAAAAAACGACGATTCCGGACGGAATGTCATGATGTAAATGCTTTATGTAATAATCGATATGTTTATGAATCATATTGGCTGGATTCCTTAAATCGGGTTGGTGAGTCGCTTATGACGAATGACCATTACAACGGTCGATCGTGTCTGGTCAAGCTTGGCTGTCGGGTTTAACCGCCATGATGGTGGTTTTTACCGCTCTGACCAGTGTGGCTGTTGTGCTACCCATCCCTAACAGGTGACTTAGGCCGGTCTTTCCCACTGTCGCCATGATTAGTAAGTCATAATGTTGCTCAGTGAGATTCTTGCAAATTGCATGATGCGCCGAGTCGGACCCATGCACGGCGATACAGTTTACTTTGTCGCCAATTGCCGGCATGTACCGTTCGGCGGCGTCTTGTAATTTCGCCAGACATTCGGACCGGATGTTTTCGATTTGCTCCGCATTGAGATGTTCGTTGGCTATCGAGTGAAACAAATGTACTTCGGCTCCGGCAGCGAGTGCGACTTCCTGAGCATAAGGAAAAGCGGCGTAGGAGCTTTGAGAAAAGTCCGTGGTGACTAGGATTTTTCGAATCGGACATAAGTCGGCGTCGTCCTCGACGATAATCACCGGGCGATGAGTCAAGCGCAATACTTTTTCGGCGACCGATCCTAAAAGCAGGCGAGAGAATCCTTTTCTACCATGGCTGCTCATGACCACTAGGTCGAATTGGCCCGATGCCTTGACGATGGCGTCAGGAGCATCATTATCATCTTCGACTAGGCAATCCGCCAAATAAGCTTGGTCGACGCTGTCCCCGGTAAAGGATGTCAATGCGGCTCTCAACTCCTTTTGTATGGACAAAGGCTCGCCATGTAGATGCATGTCTCCATTCAAATAATGGAAACCATCCAGGTCCGAATACAAATCGTAAGCATGGAAAGGCGTAATCTTGCCGTCGAACAGCCGTGCGATTTCCTGAGCGACCGGAAATGCTCGCCGGCAATAGCCTGAGAAATCGACGGGGACGATGATGTTGCATTGGTTTAATCTATTGTTCATGAAATTCTCGCTCTTGCATAATTCGGATGGTTGGCTGATTTGAACTGAGGAAAAACTCAAAATGATTTTGCCTCGTTCTTGTACCGGTAAAGTATGGGCAATCGCCGTCCGCTTGCCGAATTTCTCGACCGGATTGTCGGACCTGCAGCTTAGATCGAGCGGCTTGATTTGTTTCGTTTAGCGCCGTCATCAGGCCAGTGTATTTAAAAAAGCATTGTCCGATTTAACCCAGCTTTAACAAGTGTAGTGCCTACCGCCTATGATATTGAAATGAAATAATTAAAAATCATGCCAAATTAAACTTTGTAGTGCCACAAAATTAATTATTGTATATTAATAAACAACTTATTGGCGATAAATGTTAAGGCTGGGTTAAGCCGCCGCTTCAGTATAATCATATTTGAATATTGGTTCGATTTCTTGTCCGGGTTCCATAGAAATTAATGTTTTCAACAAGCCGTCGGAAAGGCCGTAGACCCAGCCATGTATAACAGGACGATTCTCTTCATGCCAGGCTTGTTGAATAATGGAGGTGTAAGCCAGTGTTTTAACCTGTTCGATAACATTTAATTCAACCAATCGATCGATACGTTCTTGTTCGGTTGCTAGCGCATTGACCTCTTTTTGATGGAGTCGGTAAACATTTTTGATATGCATTAACCATTTATTAGTCAATACCAAGTCGGTGCTTTGATTATTGAGAGCGGCTTTAACTCCTCCGCAGTTGTAATGACCGCAAACGATAATGTGCTTGACTTTCAGCACGGCTACCGCATATTGCAAGACACTTAAGCAGTTGAAGTCTGTTGCCACCATTTGATTGGCAATGTTGCGATGAATGAACATTTCGCCGGGTTCGGCATTCACAATGAGTTCCGCTGGAACACGGCTATCCGAACAGCCGATCCAAAGGAATTCGGGTTTTTGCTCATTTGCAAGATGTTTAAAAAAATTGGGATCTATCTCTTGCTTGTCAGAAGCCCATTTTTTGTTTCTCATTAACAGCTTTTCGAATGATTTCATAGTTTCCGCCTTGCTGTATGCAATTGCCTGTAGTTGAAGATTGTAACGCTTCGAGCTGTCTAATCCGGATGCTATAGCTTATTGATTTATCGGCTTAACAATGACAAGACAGAAAGTCCTTATTTTCTCTTTACTGCTTTTCGTCTCGTTTTGTTCGAAGCAAAGAGCAGGGAATCCATACTTTGAGAGATTCCAAGGCTTTGGTCACCGGTCGCTTAAATTCTTAAAGGTCGATACTGTGAAAAAGAATTTTTGGGGCAGCGCTCGCTTTTTGTTAAATCAATAAACTAGACTTGTCGGATTCAATCCAGCAAAAACCGAATCGTTACAATCACATTTTTTATGGTTCAAACCAATCGCATCTAAATGCGCTAATCGGATCTAATGATGACCGGTAGTTTGGCTTGGAAGGTATTGTATCGATACTACCTTTCAGAATCCTTTCAATTTAACTATGTTAATTTTTAATCGAGGTTTTGCTATTAGAAATGAGTAGGCTATGTTCGCGCGAGCAGTTGAAACGGTTATCTGCCCTACTAAATAAGCCATTTATACCTTTCGCACTTCAAATTTCGGCAGTGCCGGGGAGGCTTCGGGGTGCTCGGTAAAGGCTTTGCCAGCATGGAGCTGGCATAGAGCATGGACGAATTCACCCAGCCCCTAAATTCCATAAGCCATTGGCCATGGTTAACTATCTTGGATAATTTAGGTGCTGGGTTCATAAATCCATGTAACTCAGCAATTGCCGAGAAGCAAAAATCTGCAAGCGCCATGGATGGCGTGAATGCAGATTTTGCAGGAGCAAAAATCTGCCCTGCCGCCGACATCTGTCAATCGAGCAACCGTGCCCTTCGTTCAACAATTTGCTAAATATTTTGAAAAAAGCAAGTTATTTAGATCTATATCCTTTGATTTCTGCTGACTTTGAGTTCAAATGGGTATCAACCATTAACGCGAACATAGCCAGTGAGTATGCTATTTGATGTCGGGCATTGTTTTTACCCTAAAAAGAGCTGTTGAGAGCTTTAAGCTGCAGATCGCACTTCGTCTGCGCTCAGCGCGAACGCTCTACAACACATGCCAATGCGTTTATTTGCAGGTTTATTGATTCATGATGGCTATAAGCTATAAAGAGTTAAATACGAAATTTTTGCGTATTTTCATCCTGGACTTTTCCTCGATAATTATTTCAAGAACTTCTACTGAGTTGCGTAAAAAAAGGTGAGTATGCCCGACCACTGTATAATCGTTGTATAGGAATTTTAGCGATGTTATAGGTCATTGTTATGTAATGGTAAAATGATGGTGGTTTATTTGGCTGTTTGACGGATTTTTTTTCGCTTTCGCTTTATCGTTTTGTTTATGCTTTAACTATTATGAATATTTTATTGATCGAAGATGATTCCGTTCTTACTGACGGATTGATTCACACGCTTAAAAAAACCGGTTACGTTGTTACCGCCACCAAAAGCGGGCGTTATGCCGAACAATTGATTGAAGCACAAGATTTCGATTTGATTGTACTGGACTTGGGGTTGCCCGATATGGACGGTTTAGAACTATTGCGAAAATTTCGTAGCAGTAAGATTTCGTTGCCGATTTTGATTTTAACGGCAAGGGAAAGTATGAACGACCGCATCGAAGGTATTCGTCAAGGCGCGGACGACTACATGACCAAACCTTTCGAACTAATGGAGTTGGAAGCGCGTATTCACGCATTGATCAGGCGTTGTTATGGAGGCTTCAGCCATACCATCGAAGTGGGACGTCTTTCGCTCGATACTCAAAATAATCAAGTTTCCGCGGATGGGCAGTTACTGGTGTTATCGGCTCGTGAAGCGGCGGTTCTCGAAATTTTGTTGTTACAAGCGGGCAAAGTGGTTTGCAAGGACCGTATCGCGCAGCGCTTGTCGGCGGACGGCGATGCATTGGCCGATAATGCGATCGAAGTATATGTGCACCGCGTTCGAAAACGCATCGAACCTTATGATGCCGTTATACGGACCGTACGGGGCTTAGGATACTTACTGGAGACAGGTAGCGATGGAGCAAAATAGAACGCTAAGAACCGAAATATTGATTCGGTTAATTACGCCGGTTTTGTTGTTTGTCGTATTTGAAGCCGTCAGTTCCTATTACGTTACGCGGCATTATGTCGATGAAGCTTACGATCGATGGCTATTGGATTCTGCAGGTTCTTTGGTGCAGGAAATCAAAGTTAGTGATAATTTGATTGTCGCGGAATTACCTCCAGCTGCGTTAACTATTTTTAAATGGGATGAATTAGACAAGACTTATTTTAAGATTATCGCTGAAAATCAAGGCATGATTGCTGGAGATAGCTTCGTTCCCGAACCTTTCGATGAATCGACCGATTGGTCGTCGCCGGTTTTTTTCAATGATACGGTTCGAGGCGAGTCGGTACGAGGAGTTTCTATCCTTGTCGCGCGGAAAGACCTTCCGGAAATCGTATTCGTGCATGTTGCCGAGACGCTTAACAAGCGCCGCAACATGATGATGGATATTTTATTGGCCGATTTGATACCGCCGATTTTTTTAGCGATTTTTATTGGTTTTTATATGCGCAAGGCCGTTTATCGAGGCTTGAACCCTTTACGCGAATTGGCCGATGAAATTGCCATGCGCTCCCCGAAAGACTTGAGTCCAATCCCTGAAGCACATGTTTTTGCCGAAGTGCGGATCTTGACCGATACCATTAATGGTTTGTTGAAGCGCTTGGACGGCGCGATCGCTTCTCAGCAACGCTTTATCGCCAATGCCGCGCATCAACTTCGTACGCCGCTGGCCGGGCTGAAATTGCAATCGGAAAGAGCGTTACGGGAAGATGACATGGCGGCAATGAAGCCGGCTTTACTGCAAATTCAAAGCAGTGCCGACAGGGTTTCTCATATCATCTCTCAGCTTTTGGCCTTAGCCAAATCGGGGGCAATTGAAAGCGGACTACTATTGGCAAAGTTCGATCTATTGTCGTTGGTGAGGGAAGTCAGTAGCGAATGGGTTCCTAAGGCTTTGCAAAATGATATCGAACTCAGTTTCGAAGGTCCTAAACAACCGGTTTATATCAATGGCAACGAAATTTTAATTCGCGAGTTGTTGGTCAATCTTCTCGATAACGCGGTCTGTTATGGGCGAGAGAACGGTAACATAATCGTAAGGCTTAAGCCGGGGCCTTCGCCTACGTTGACTGTCGAGGACGATGGGCCGGGTATACCGGCATCCGAAATGGATAAAATCTTCGAGCGATTTTATCGAATTCCCGGAAGTCCTGGAGATGGTTGCGGGTTAGGGCTTCCTATTGTTAAGGAAATTGCCGACTTACATCAAGCGGAGCTGTTTCTCGGCACTTCGCCAGGCAAGGGTGGGACGAAAGCCGATGTGGTGTTCAAGCAAGCGTCGATTTAAGAGTTAAGAGGAATAGTTAATTCGATGATTCTCGTCGCCTGGACGACCTGCCAGAGGAATAATTGCCTGAGTCGCCGCGGCTATTGTAACTGTTTGAGGATCGATAACGCGCACCTGTCGATGCGCCGCTTCTATCGCGATTAACAGTCGTTGAGAAAGACGGACGGTGGTTTTCGGATCTCGTTACGCGTCCGTTACCGGGGGGGCGGGTTCGTTGACGTTCTGGTGAAACAGCTGGAGACGATGGGCCGAATGAACTGGCACGTCTATTTTGAAACGTTGTCCCGCTAGACATTTGACGCCGGGAATCTTGGTTTCGATTCGCTTCACGGTTAGGGGCGCTAGAGCGTCGTTGCGTAGGAAAATTCCCGGTTTCGCGGTTTGAAGAGATATCGGAGGTCGTTCGCCGCGAAGAAGATTCCCGGCGTCGCGCATTGTCACGACTATAGCTACTGTTTTGCCTGCGGGTATTGCCGGATGAAGCGCTTTGAGCGCTGGAGCCGGAATTGCGCGAACTTGATTCGCTTGCTAAGCTGTTTGGCGAAATATTGCTGGATTGGCGCCAACGCTCTCTTGTTGACATTCTGTCGGTGTCGGAGCGGTTATTTCTTCGTCCGGTGCTTTGGGGCTTCGCTCGATCGTCATGACTTTGCGTGTTTGCAAAACCGCTCCGATCTCGATTGCGCCGGTCGGATGGAGTCGGGTTTGTGCCATTAGTGCGCCAGCGCTCTCTTGTCGACACTCTGTCGTTGTCGGAGCGGTTATTTCTCCGTCCGGTGCTTTGGGCTGTTGCTCGGCTGTCATGATTTCGCGTGGCTGCATAACTGCTCCAGCCATGGCTGCGCCGCCCGAATTGAGGCCGGTTTATGTTATCGGTGCGATCGAATTTATTTCGGCGGGTATCGGCATAGCCGTTACCGGAACGTCTGGATGTGCCGAATTGCCGCTGCAGCGAATCATGACGATAGGCAACGCCTCGGCGGTGATTCGAATTATGCCGCCATCTAGGATAGTCGGCGTAACGGATATGTCTTCCTGAAACGAAATGCGGCCTGTGATAGTAGTTATGCCGGCGGTGGACAACCACGGTCTGGCGTCGATACCAGTCGAAACTGCTGAAAAAAAATCCCGGCGATACGAAGATGCCGCGTCCCCAGCCCCAGTTAAAACCTAGATTCAAATGAATGCCGGGCGGCGGCCCCCAATAAACAGGAGCGTAACCGGGCCACCACCATGAACCGTAAACGACCTGTGGATTATAATAAGGCACATAGACGACTTGAGGGTTGGCAGGTTCGATAACGATAACTTGATTTTCGCGTACGACTCGCGCATTGTTTGTCGAATTGAGATTGCCTGCCTCATAGGCTCGTTGCCGCAGGTTCTGAACGCTATCCATGACTTGCGCTTCTTGAAATAAAAACGCGTCACCGAGCGCTCGCGTCCAATTCAAGTCTTCATTCATTCGGTTTAGGATTTCCGGAAATGCAACCAAGGCTTTGACGCTGGGGTCCCAGGCTTGATGTTCGACGGCAGTCACAGCCTGTTCGCCTTCGAGACCCGGATTGGCTGCCGACCAACGGGCCGCTTCGACGACTTCTAAAGGGTAGGTGGCCGCCACCAGTATTTGCGATAATAGCACGTCCGGATATAATGCGATCGGCGCCAGCATTTGGTCGAGTTCGGCCTGGCTGAAAGCCGGATTCTCTTGTTGAGCGGATGCGGTCGGCACGTAAGACATTAACGCGACAAGCAGCATGATAATCGTTTTCATCGTATATGCCTCCAGGCTTGGGCCTTGGCGGGTTGGGCAGGGAAGGTAAGTGATCGAAGGAGGTCGGTGTCGGTCAATTTCCCCGCGTTTGGGTAATTGTTACATTTGACGCTTAATCTCTGCTGAATAAGGAGCGCAACCGACGCCTTCGTCGTCCCTCACCTAACGCTAGGTGAGGGAAAGCCGGCGTCGTTCAAGTTGCCGTTGTCCTTTTTCGAAGTCTGCAACCGTCCCGCAGAGAGTTATTTCGCCGCTGTTTCGGCTTTTACCCCAAAAAACAACGCATACAACACCGGTACGGCGATCAGTGTCAGCACAGTTGCGAAGGCTAGGCCGCCCATGATCGTGACTGCCATGCTGGCAAAGAAGGCGTCGGTTAACAATGGGATCATGCCGAGTATAGTCGTGCCGGCGGCTAGGAATACCGGGCGAAGACGGCTAACGCCGGCGTCGACGATCGCGGCATGGCCGTGTTTGCCTTCGTCGATTTGCGCGTCGATTTCGTCGACCAGTACGATCGCATTTTTCATTAGCATGCCGGACAAGCTCAACAGACCGAGTAGGGCCATGAAGCTGAATGGCTGATTGGAAATCAGCAAGCCGATCACGACGCCGCAGACCGACATCGGCACGACTAGCCAGATGATCAGCGGCTGACGCACTTTGCCGAACAACAAAATACTGATGATGAGCATGACGACGAAGCCGACCGGTATCTGAGCGTTGAGCGCGTTTTGTGCGTCGGTCGAGCTTTCGTATTCGCCGCCCCATTCGAAACGATAACCGGACGGAAGCGGGATGGCTTCGATTTGCGCGCGGATGCCGCGGAAAGCTTGATCTGCGGTCAACTTCGGTAGCGGGTCGGCCTGAGCGGTCAGTGTGCGCACCCGGTTGCGCCGGTGTATCAAGGTATCCTCGCTGACCGTTTCGAAACGCTCGGCGATTTGCGCGATCGGAACATAGGATTGGTCGGCATTACTCCAAACGAGGCGATCGCGTAATTGTTTGGCATCCCGCCGCTCGGCATCCGGCGGGCGAACGACGATGGGGATTTGTTTGTCGTCCTCGCGGTAAGTGCCGGCCTGGACGCCGGTGCTGGCGAATTGCAAGGCCAGCGCCAAGTCGCTCAAACCGGTGCCGGCGATGCGCGCGCGTTCGGGGTTGTAGACCGGCTTCATCACTAGCTCTTTTTGCCGCCAGTTCGTGCGCAGATCGATGAGATTGCCGTCGGCGCGCATGATATCCAAAGCTTCTTTGCCGAGTTGGCGCAGCACGGCGGAGTCGGGACCTGAAAAACGCGCTTCTATCTTCGCGCCGCCTCCGGGACCGAACATCAGTCGTTCGGTGCGGATTTCGGCATTGGGATAGGCGCCACTCAGTTCATTTTTCAATTCCGCGGCCAAGGCAGGAATGGGATCGAGGTTTTCGGTGCGGATAATCAATAGTCCATAAGCGCTGTTCGGTTGTTCCGGCGCGTAAGTCAGCATATAACGGCTCGCGCCTCGCCCGATGAAGCTTGCCACCGAAACGACGTCCGGTTTGGCGCGGATGATTGCCTCGATTTCGCCGATATCGCGCTCGGTCGAGCGGATATCGCTGCCTTGCGGCAATTGATAGTGAATATAGAACAACGGGGTATTGGAGTCGGGAAAAAAGGCTTGCTTGACCATGCCGAAACCGGCGAAGCAGGCCGCAGTCAACAGAACCATAATCAACGCGGTCAAGGTTCTGGCTTTTAAGGTGCCGGTTAGGATTTTTCGGTAGGCTTGATAAATCCATGCGCGATAAGGGTCTTCGCCGGTTTGCTCGACCTTCAAGAACAAGTGCCCGAACAGCGGGGTGACCGTGATCGCCAAAACCCAGCTCAGCAGCAGCGACATCGCGATCACCGCGAATAGCGAAAACAAAAATTCGCCAGTGACGTCCGGCGACAATCCGATGCCGGAAAAGGCCATGATTCCGATCACGGTCGCGCCGAGCAACGGCAGTTGGGTGCGTTTGACCGATACGGTCGCGGCATCCTTGCCGTTCATGCCGTGCTGCATGTTGATCAGCATGCCTTCGGCAACCACGATCGCATTATCGACCAGCATGCCCATCGCGATAATCAACGCGCCAAGCGAAATGCGCTCCATATCGATATGAAAAACGCGCATCAAGAACACCGTGCCGAGCACGGTCAGCAGCAGCGTCGCGCCAACGATCAAACCGACTCGCCAACCCATCATCAAACACAGCGACAAAATCACGATCGAGACCGATACGATTAGATTGACGATGAAATCATCGATCGATTGATCGACGACTTTGTGTTGTTCGTAAATCGGATGAATCTCGATCCCTAATGGGATACGCGGCGCCAGTTCGGCTAGGCGCGCCTCGACCGCCTGGCCGACCGTGACGATGTTGGCGTCGGTGACGCCCGAAATCGCCAGCGTGAAGGCCGGCATGCCGTTGAAATGCACGAGATGATCCGGTATTTCGGTCGGTTCGCGGCGGATTTCGGCCAGATCGATCAGGCTGATTTGTTCCGTGCTGCCGGGACGGCCGATGCGCAGCGCTTCGATCGCGGAGACCGAATCGAAGCCGGCGGCGGTGGTAATGCGGATGCGCCGGTCATCGATCGTGACCGCACCGGCATCGGCGATTCTGTTTTCCGAGGAAATGGTATTCAAGACCTGAGCCATCGGCAGACCGAAACGCGCGAGCCTGGCATTCGATACCTCAACATAGATGGTTTCGGTGCGCATGCCGGCGGTTTCGACTTTGGCGACATTGGTCACGGTCAGCAGCTCGCGGCGTAAAAATTTGGCCAGATCCAAAATTTCTCGGTCGGAAAATCCGGGAGCGGTGATCGCATAAAAAATTCCGAATACATCGCCGAAGTCGTCGTTGACGGTCGATGGATTCGCGCCTTTTGGCAAGGTTTGTTGAGCATCGCCGACTTTGCGCCTCAGCTCGTCCCAGACCTGCGGCATCGTACGGCCGTCGTAGATATCCTTGATTTCAACTTCGATTTCGGAAATGCCGGGTTTGGATTTCGATTTGATATGCTTGATTTGTGGTAATTGTTGAATCGCCGATTCCAAGGGTTCGGTGACTTCCAGCTCGACTTCTTCGGCCGTCGCGCCCGGATAAGGCGTGATGACCAAGGCTTGTTTGATGGTAAAGGCCGGGTCTTCGAGGCGTCCGACCGTGGACAGGCCCCACAGGCCTCCGATCAGGCAAGTCAGGATGATCAGCCAGGTATTGACCGGGCGTTCGATGGCCGCGCGCGCGATATCGATAGACATGGCGATGGTCCTTAAAATCCGGTAAAACGGCGTACCGCCATGCCGTCGTGCAGCAAATGGCCGCCGGCGGTGACGATATGTTCGCCGCCGCTCAAGCCTGATAATACCGGTACGCGGCTGGCGGCGACGGCTCCGATATCGATAATCTGCGGCGAGACGGTTTCGCTCTGCGGGTCAAATAGCCAAACCCGGGTCTTGCCATCTTCGTCGGTATCGATTGCCGAGAGCGGGATCGTGATTTCGGTCGAGCCGTTGACCAAAGAGCTGCCGACCGAGACGCTGACGGTCATGCCCGGTAAAATCGTCATGTCGTTCGTGCGTTGCAGCTCCAGTGTCACCTCGTAGGTCTGCGCGACCGCATCGGCTTCGGTGGCATGTTCCAGATAGCGTAGCGGCAGGCGTTTACCGGGCTGGCCCGGAAACTCCGCCTCGATATTCATTGCATCGGCAAGGCCGATCAGTCTGATGAGATCTTCCGGCACATTGATCTTGACATGCAAGGCGCTAACGTCCTGGACTCGGACCACGGCTTGGTGGGTTGCGACATGGGAGTGTATGTCAAGCAGGCGGCGCGTGACCAGCGCATCGAATGGCGCGGCGATCCGGGTATAGGAGAGATTGCGGCGGGCATTGTCCAGTGCGACTTGGCGCAGTTTAAAGGCGGTCTCGGCTTCGTCCAACATGACCTTCGGTATCGTATCCGAGGCCGCGAGATTGCGTTTGCGATCGACATCGAGTCGTGCGAAGGCGTATTGTGTTTTGGCTTCTTGTTCGTTCAGGCGAAAATCGGTCGGATCAAGCGCAGCAATCAAGCCGCCTTTGGCAACCACGGTACCTTGTTGTACCGGCAATTCGGCCAGGCGTCCGCCGACTTGAAACGAGAGGTCGACCGTTTTTAACGCGTCCACGCGGCCGACGAAGCGGCGTTGCGCTAGCGCCTCGGTAACCTTGACCGTTTCGATACGCACGGTGCGGACGATTTCTTGTTCAGGCTCTCGGTTGTTATTGCCGCAGGCGCTGATTAGCGCGGTTATAGCAAGTAATAAAACAGCATGTCCGATGGGCTTGGATTTCCCCATGTTACGATTCCTTTGCAAAGATAGGTAGAGTGTCAAGATGACGATGATTCCGAGAGGCGTTGAGCAGATTACAAAATCCCGAGCGCACGGCGCAAATTCAGTTTCGCCAGCTCCGCATCGTAACGGGCATTATTGAAGTTGTTGTGCGTCGTGATTCTGAGCTCTTCGGCTTTCAACACTTCGGTCTGCGTGGACAAGCCCTGCCGATAGCGTTCGCGGTTGACCCGCAAATTTTCATCGGCTTGAGCGATCGCTTGTTGGCTGACCTCTATACGCTTTTCGGTTTCCTGAATGTCCAGCCAGGCGCGCCGGACTTCAAGTCCGATCATGCTGGCCATATCATCCCGCTGTGCCTGCAGTGCCAACGCCTGTCTATTGAGCGATTTGCTTTGGTGATGGGTGCCGCCGTCGAGTTTCCATTCCATGCCGACATTGACCATCCACATGCCTTCGAAGGCCATGTAACGGTTTTCCTGGTATTGATAGCCGCCGTTGACCGCGACTTGCGGTAATAGGCCGGCTTGAACGCTTCTGGCTTGTTCTTGCAAGGCGGTGATTTGGCTGTTTAATGCGTTAAGCTCAGGACGTTGGGCGAGCGCCTGGGCAGATAATTCGTCCGGTGCTCCGCCGGGCTGTTTAGGAAAGCGTTCTTCCAGTTCGACAGGGTCGTCGAGTCGGCGATTCAGTAAGCGGTTGTATTGCGCTTTGGCGATATCAAGCCGGTTGCTGTATTGCACGACGAGTTGCCGGGCATTGGCGTATTCGACTTCGGCGGCCAGTCGGTCGTTTTTCGACACCATGCCTTGGCTATGTAAGCGTTCGACATCGGTGGCGTTAGCTTTCAGCGTTTCGGCGTGGCTTTTCGCTACTTGCAGTGCGCTTTGCGCGCGTAATACGGACAGGAAAGTTTCGGCGATCTGCAGTTTAATCGTCAATGCGGTTGCGACTTCATTTTGTTGTGTCGCCGATAAGGCGGCTTCGGCTGCATCGATACCATGGCTGATGCGTCCGCTTGTAAAAATGGGGACCGATGCAATCACTTCGGCTTGGCCGCTGCCGGCTTGCGACATTGGAAATTGAGCTGCTTGGCCTTCAATCTCGGTTTTCGCGGCGGGGGTTTCGCTCAATTGAGTATAGCCCCCTTTGATGTTGAGCGAGGGTAGGCGTTGATTTTGGGCCGAGTACAGTTGTTGTTCGGATGCCTCGGTATCGGCCTTGGCCGATTTAATTAGGTGGTTTTGGTTCAATGCCTGCTCGAAAGCTTCTTCTAGTGTTTCTGCTTGAACGCAAAAAACCGGCAATATTGCCAACAATACACTGTATTGTTTAATGCTAATCGGTCGCATTCAAAACACCTCGCAGGTAAAGCGCAATAACTTGGTCGACCAAGAGGCGCTTTTGTTCGGGAGAGGGTGGTGCACTGATGCCGAGCAAGCATTGAAAATGCAAATCGCCTTTGAGCAGGCTGAAAAATGCATCGGCCGCAAATTCAATATCGGGAATATCAATGTGCCCGCTAGTTTTCAAATTATGGAGATAATGCTCCAATTGAGTTAGTGCTATTTTAGGCGCGCTGTCGTATACGACTTGCCCAAGTTCAGGAAAGTCTCGGCATTCGGCGATTACGAGCCGGTAGATTGCCAGGGCCTCCTCGGTAAAAATCAAATCGATAAATGCTTGGGCGATTTCACGAAGATTTTTTTTGATGTCGTTCGAATCGGGTGTGATTTCGGCCATGGTGTCCAGTAAGGATCGGCACAATTCAAAAATGACCGCGGAAAAAAGCGCGTTTTTATTATCGAAATGTTGATATAGAGTCGCTTTAGAAACCGGCGCTTCTTTGGCGATTTTGTCCATGCTGACTTGATGAAAGCCATGTTTTAAAAACATGCGGGTCGCGCCTTCGATGATCGCTTCTCGTTTAGGCTCACAGGGTTCCGATGACATAATTAGGCTCAAGAATAGATTTATCGGACAATACTAAACTAAACAGTTTAGTTTTAAAAGAGGCTATTATTATTCTACAAAAAGCATTTCACCATGAAGATTATGAAGAATAAGGAGTAAATTCAATAATTTGTTATGCGTTTGTATGGAACTTTCGCTCACCCAAGAGGTTAGCGTGAATGTTTAGGTATTCTCTTGAAATGCTCCATGAACTTCATGTGCTTCATGGTTAAACTATCGAATTTAGGATTCTGCTCGGTGATGATTTCTTACCGTCGATATCCACGCCAATGAGTAGGCAAGGCTAGTTTCTTATGCGGTTTTACGGTTTATTATGGCGAACTTATTTCTTTTAGAAGTAATGCTAGATGTAGCCGGTCCGGTATTTCTAATTTATTGAAAATAGAGGTTAAATGGGCTTTGACCGTTCTTTCGGATATGTTGAGCTTGGCTGCGATTGCTTTGTTGCTTTCGCCGGTTTTGATAAGCTCGGCTACATCTAATTCGCGTTTAGAAAGCAGGGTTAATTTATTTTCAACATCCTGCCGGTGATGTCGATTTTTTCTTATGTCTCCGCTTAACTCTGACAGTGCATTGATTAAACGAGGGATTAAATGTCTTTGTATCCAGATATCCCCTGTCAATAGGTGGTTCGCAGCTTTCAGGAGTAATTGGTCGACGGTATCCATTTCGCAATAACCGGAACATCCGGAAGCCAAGGCTTCGATTTGATTGTCGTCGGACCAATTTTGGCCTATGACAAGCACTTTAAGGTTTAGTTGCGCTAGTGAAACTAACGTGGAAAAACTGGAATCGAGAAGTTCCGCATCGATAACGACCAAGTTGATAGCCGCGTGAGCGGTATTTTCAGAAACTTTGTTCAGATCATGCAAAATTTTGATTTTATGTTCCTTACTGAGGATGCTCGCCCAGCGTTCGGCTTGATTTGGAGCTTCGGATAAAATAATAATATGTGCCACTTTTGCCTGATTCCTTAATTAATCGCCGGCATAAGATTTGCCTATGTAATAGCTCTCGCGTTTAGGAGGGCTTGCGATCGGCTTGGATGCTTGGATTAATTTGTTTCGATTATACCGGCGAATGACAATATAAGGTACGAGTTATGATTTCTTCATGCAATTCGATGGATTAATTTTTACTTTCTCTGTGGTCGGCAATCGGAACAAGTCATGTGTACAGAGGTATAGGGTAGTATCTGTGAATGTGACTTTAGAGTGAGAATAGGGTCGATAATGATTTCTCAAAATACAAAATAATACCTGATTAGCAAGATGCTTCAGCTTGCCGAAGCCAAGTGTCCGAGCTGGGGTTAGTCGTAGTCGCAAAAACTAAAATATGCTGTTACCCAAGCTCCAGCTTGGGTAACCTGTTCAGGAAGCTCTAGCTTCCCGATAATCAAGAAAGATTTAACGAGCGAGCGAGTCGGGGGTGATTGAAAATGCGCGGAGGTTGTGTCGGTCTCAGGAAGCTCTTGCCCTGAGCGCAGCCGAAGGGGGAGCTTCCGGTGTGTCTTTCCCAAGCTGGAGCTTGGGAAAGAGCGTGATGTGGGTTGGCCGTTTTTAGCTTGACGCGCATGTCTTGCGAACCCCGACCTGCTAGGGATATGCTGATCTTTGGGCTTTAGCTGAAGAAACTTGCTAATCAGGAAATAATATGCCCCGAACGACTATTTTCTTGATCAGAGGTGAAACTTCCAGCTTCCTGATAGTCAGAATAAAACTTACAAAATGCGTTTTACCATGAAGGTCATGAAAAACAATGAGTTAATTCAATGCTTAGGATAAAACCTTTCTTTCTGTCACTTGCTACTGTGGTCTGCTTTGAATTCTAAATCGCTCAGTTTTCGTTTATTGGTTTCCGCCGGCGTCGTCTTAGCCTCGTTTTTTATATTGGTTGCCATCGTCTTGGAGCAAGGCTATCGAGAAAGCGCCGAGCAAACGCTCCGGGAAAACTTAAAAATTCAAGTTTACTCGTTGTTGTCGGCTGCTGAGCTGACTCGAGCCGGACGAATCAAGATGCCCAAAGAGTTACGAGAGCCGCGCTTCTCGAATCCAGGGTCCGGCCTTTATGCTTGGATACAGCCGGTCGATGCGGATGTCGTGTGGTTTTCCCCTTCGGCAATCGGTTTGACCGCCTCTTCAGCACCGGACATGGATTCTGGTCAATTTGTATTTTTGCTCGACGAACAGGGTCGTTATGTATTGCATTACAAAGTGATTTGGGAAAATCACCGAGGCAAGGAGCAAAAATATATTTTCAGCGTAGCCGAGGAAAGTATGTTTGTCGCTAAGCAAGTCGATCGATTTAAAACGGCATTAGGTTCTTGGTTGCTGGCGATGGGCTTGATTTTAATTTTGATTCAATTTTTAGTCCTGCGCTGGGGCTTGAGTCCGCTTCGTTTGATCGTAAGAGACCTGGAGTCGATCGAACGAGGAGAAAAGTCTCTTCTTGACGGTAGTTATGCTACTGAATTGCGAGGATTGGCTGGAAATCTTAATGCGTTGATTAGCAGCGAGCGGGCACATTTAGAACGTTATCGCAATACGTTGGCCGATTTGGCTCATAGCTTAAAGACCCCGCTGGCTATTTTAAGGGGGAGTATTGATTCGCCGGTGTTGGATAAAAAGACTGTACACGATCAGATTTCTCGTATGGATGAAATCGTGGAATATCAACTGCAACGGGCAGCGGCTAAGGGCGAAAAGAAGATAACCGGCACAATGGATGCTGCTATGGGAGTTGATAAGATTATAGCGTCAATGAAAAAAGTACATGCGGATAAGCCAATTGTTTTTGAGATCAAAAAGCCTGATAAATTTAAGATTTATTGCGAACAAGGGGATTTTTATGAGATCGCCGGTAATTTAATCGACAATGCTTGTAAATGGTGCGATAAAAAAGTCAGGGTTAGTATTTTGAATAAAAATCAAATCAAACAAGACGGCTTTTCGTTTTTATTGCAAATCGAAGACGACGGCCCGGGAATTCCTGTAGATCATCTAAACGATATTTTTAAACGAGGCGTCCGGGCCGACCAAAATACCGATGGGCACGGGATAGGCATGGCGGTGGTTAATGAAATCATCGATTTGTTGGGAGGGCAATTGTTGGGCGATAAAAGCCAAAGTTTGGGCGGCATGCGCTGGAGGGTTTATTTGCCGTAAAATTTATATGAGGTTTTCAGTTAATAATTTATACTGTTAGCTAAACTTCTTTAAACTATTTCTATAGTTTTTTGGCTAAATTAAAGTTTCTCCGGGGATGTATCCATGAACGAACCTAAATTATCATTTCCTAATGAATTAACTGAAAATGGCAATAAACCGGAATGGAGCGGCGGGATTTACTCGAGACTTAAAAAAGAGCCGCAAATGAATTGGGATAAAAATCCGGTCGATATTACGGGTTTTTTAAAAAAAGAACCGCCTGCCTCGACAGTTGAGGGTGAGCCGGTCGATTGGAAAGAATATGCTGTTCCCGAAATGAATGAAAAAGAAAAATTACTGAACGAATTGTTGCTGGAAAAAGATAAAACCATTGCGGCCAAAGATGAAATTATCGATTTACAAAGGAAGTTGATCGAGCAATTGTTGAAAGACCGCTAAGGTTGAATCATTAACCTTCTCGGCGATAATGCTTTTTCGATAATTGAATGTGATGAAGGGATCAGGGTAAACGCATTAAAATAATTAATATATCAATATGTTATCTTGTTGCTTAGAACGCTTAGTCAATTCAGTTTAACTTATGGTACCCCTCCCCGGGCCCCGTTAGGCCGCGCCGAGCACTGGCGATTTTGCCGAGAATAGCCCGTTAGGGGAGCGGCAGGGATGCCGCTCGTTTTCGGAGGGCTAAGGATAGCCCTTCCGAAAACCCTCGGCAAAATCGTCAGCGCGCAGGATGCAGCGGCCTCCGGGTGTCTGCTGACTCGCGCCATCCGGGCGCTCGCACTTCGTGCGCCTTTGGCGTCCCAATCCGCTCCCGGCGGATTGGTCTTTTGGATACTTTTCTTTGGACAAGCAAAGACAAAATCGCCTGGAGCGATTTTGAACAGCTTTAGCTGGCCCGCGGGGCGAAACCCAGGGATGGGTTTCGCAGCAGTATCGCGGTTGTCGGTCCGCGAACCGACTACACATAAGCGTCGCGATAGCGACACAAAGCGTTATTTAAATCCTATAGTTAACCAAGAAAAAGGAATATTTTAACTATCTGATTTTCTATAGTGGTTTAATGCGTTTGCCCTAATGAAGGGATAGGGTGGCGAGACAAGTACATTGGATTTAGTTTAGCAAAGTAAAATAAATTCAAATTTACGGTTGAATTAAACGAATGATTCAAGGATAATGCCCGTTCTCAGCCAATCAGGCTGTTAAGTAATTATGGTAACCGTGTCGGTCCTCCCGCAACGATACGCTGTAAACCCCGCCAGGCCCGGAAGGGAGCAACGGTAGCAGCGGATTCGTGTGCCGGGATGCGGCTGGCAAGGTTACCGCCCAATCTTAAAGTAACCTTCTCTCCGAGTCTGTAATGACTTACCAGGTTCTCGCCAGAAAATGGCGGCCTCATAATTTCTCCGAAATTGTTGGTCAAGAACATGTTGTCAAATCGCTGATCAATGCATTGCAACATGATCGTCTACATCATGCCTATTTATTCACCGGTACGCGCGGCGTGGGTAAAACCACGATAGCTCGAATTCTCGCCAAGGCCATCAACTGCGAAAACCTTCAAGGTCATAATCCTTGCGGCGAATGTAATGTCTGCATTCAACTCGACCAGGGCCGCTTTCTGGATTTAATCGAAGTCGATGCCGCTTCCCGAACCAAAGTCGAAGATACCCGAGATTTGCTCGAAAATGCGCAATATGCGCCGAATAGCGGTCGTTACAAAGTCTATTTGATCGATGAAGTCCATATGCTGTCGGGGCATAGCTTTAACGCCTTATTGAAGACGCTCGAAGAGCCCCCGCCGCACGTCAAGTTTTTGCTGGCGACTACCGATCCGCATAAAATTCCGGTGACCGTGCTATCCCGCTGCCTGCAGTTCAACTTGAAAAGAATGCTGCCGGAGCAAGTCTTCAAGCAAATGGAATTTATTCTTCAGCAAGAAGGCATCGAATCGGAATCGGCGGCACTCAGATTGCTGGCACGCGCGGCCGACGGGAGTATGCGCGACGGTTTGAGTTTGCTCGACCAAGCGATTGTTTATGGCAATGGCAAGGTTGGTCTCGACGATGTGTGTTTGATGCTTGGAACCATTGCTCAACATCCCGTCAACGATTTGCTGACCGCCTTGGCTGCTGCCAATGCGCAGGACATGCTTAAAGTGATCGGCGAAATGGCCGATTTGACTCCCGACTTCGGCGATGTATTGCAACAAATTTTGCAAGCGCTGCATAGGATCGCGCTTTATCA
Organism: Methylotuvimicrobium sp. KM2; assembly: GCF_038051925.1. Classification (NCBI taxonomy): domain Bacteria; kingdom Pseudomonadati; phylum Pseudomonadota; class Gammaproteobacteria; order Methylococcales; family Methylococcaceae; genus Methylotuvimicrobium; species Methylotuvimicrobium sp. KM2. The sequence continues at coordinate 1,791,503 of NZ_CP150634.1, forward strand.
AGCGGTGCCCGACTCTATCGAACACGAGTTCGATGCGGATATGATTGTCGAGTTGGCTAAACTTTTCAGCCCCGAGGATATTCAGCTTTATTATCAAATTGCATTGATCGGCCGGCGCGATTTGGATTTAGCTCCCGATCCTAAAAGCGGTTTTGAAATGGTCATGCTGAGAATGCTTGCCTTTAAGCCTTCCTCGTTGCAGACGTCAACTACATCGGTCCCGCAACCGGCATACAGCGAGCCGGCAAAAAAACCTACAAATAAATCCGTTCCATTGCTCAAGGGTGCCGAACACGCTATAAAACCCACGGACGCTTTTGAGCCCGGTCCGTCCGGACCGGATACAAGCCAATGGGCCGACATGATAGCCGCGATGAGGATCGGCGGAATGACTCGCGAATTGGCGAATAATTGTGTGTTGCAAAGTATTGATGATAAAGTCTGTACATTGCTGCTCGACCCGGGGCATAAGCAATTAAGCGGCGCCCGAACGGTAGAGAAATTACAAAAATCGCTGCAGGATTTTTGCGGCAAACCGATCAAGCTCAACATTATTACCGAGAAAGCCGAAGTCGATACGCCGGCGGTACAATTACAAAAAGACCGAGAAGATTTGCAGCGTTCGGCGGTCGAGGCTATCGAAAACGACGAGACGGTACATGCGCTTAAAGAACGATTCGACGCCAGAATTTTGCCCGGAACGATAGAACCGGTCGCTCAACAAGACAGGAGAGACACATGAAAAATGCCCTAGGCTCATTAATGCAACAAGCCCAAAAAGTGCAGGAAGAATTGAAAAAAGCCCAGGAAGAACTTGCGCTAATGCAAGTACAAGGCGAATCCGGCGGTGGCCTGGTAACGGTCGTGATGACCGGTAAACGGGAAGTGAGAAAAGTCAGCATCGATGACTCGTTGGTCGGCGACGACAAGGATATGCTGGAAGATCTAGTGGCGGCAGCAATTAATGATGCAGTTCATAAAGTTGCTAAAATGAAGGAAGAAAAAATGTCCGCATTCACTTCCGGTTTTCCGATGCCTCCCGGTTTTCAAATGCCGTTCTGATATGATCAGGCAGGGATTGCTCGGGCAATTGATTTCGGATTTATGCGCCTTGCCCGGTGTCGGCCCTAAATCGGCGCAGCGAATGGCGTTTTATTTGTTACAGCGAGACAGGGATGGAGCTATACGATTGGCTGAAACGTTATTATCGGCCAGCAAAAAAATCGCATATTGCGAACAATGCAGAACCTTGACCGAGGACAAGCTGTGTCGGCTGTGTGCCGATAAATCCCGCGATTCATCGATGGTTTGCGTTGTTGAAAGTCCGGCCGATGTTTGGGCGGTCGAGCAAGCAGCAACTTTTAAGGGCGTTTATTTTGTGTTGCATGGACACCTATCTCCGCTCGATGGCATCGGTCCCGAAGAAATTGGATTGAATTTACTGGAGAATAGATTGGCGGCAGGCGATGTCGGCGAAATTATTTTAGCGACCAATTCGACCGTCGAAGGCGAGGCGACCGCACATCTGATTGCCGAGACGGCGAAGAAATATCAAGTCAAAGCCACGCGTATTGCACATGGCGTGCCGATGGGCGGCGAATTGGAGTATATCGACAGCGGCACGTTATCGCACGCGTTTAACGGACGCCGTCAAGTTTGAGGAGCTTACGATGACAGATTGTTTGTTTTGCAAAATGGTGAGCGGCGAGATCAAGCCGGATACGGTTTATGAAGACGATAAAGTCTTGGCGTTCAGGGATATTCATCCGCAAGCGCCGGTTCATATCTTGATCATTCCGAAAATTCATATTGCCACGTTGAACGAGCTTAACGATGCCGGCTTGGCCGGTCATCTATTACTGACCGCAACGAAGTTGGCGGCTCAGGAAGGCTTGTCCGAGGACGGGTACCGGACCGTCATTAACTGCAACGAGCATGGCGGCCAAGCGGTCTATCATCTTCATCTGCATTTGCTCGGCGGACGTTCGATGCGCTGGCCGCCGGGGTGATGGGTTCGCAATAAACTCTTCGCATAATGCCAAGTCGTCAGAATTCGATCGGCAAGAAAAAACTTGCCAGGTTAGGACCAATAATGAAATCATCAGGCCCTCGTCAAGTTAATAAAAACAGGAGGGGGTATGAATATTTTCGATGACAATTCATTATCGATAGGCCGTACGCCATTAGTGAAACTAAACCGTATCGCCGGCAACAAGGCTACGGTATTGGCCAAGATAGAAGGCCGGAACCCGGCTTATTCGGTCAAATGCAGAATCGGCGCGGCGATGATTTGGGATGCCGAACAACGTGGCATCTTGAAACCCGGCATCGAAATCGTCGAGCCGACCAGCGGCAATACCGGTATTGCCCTGGCTTATGTCGCCGCAGCGCGCGGTTATTCATTGACGTTGACAATGCCTGATACGATGAGTATCGAACGGCGTAAAGTCTTGGCCGCGTTCGGCGCCCAATTATTTTTGACGCCGGGCGCCGAAGGCATGAAGGGCGCGATTCAGCGCGCCGAAGAAATCGTGCAAAGCGATCCGGATCGTTATTTTATGCCGCAGCAATTTAAAAATCCGGCCAATCCCGCGATTCATGAAAAAACCACCGGCCCTGAAATTTGGAACGATACCGACGGCAGTGTCGATGTTTTGGTTAGCGGGGTCGGTACCGGTGGAACGATCACCGGTGTGTCGCGCTATATCAAACAGACCCAAGGCAAAAATATCTTGTCCGTCGCGGTCGAGCCGAAGGAAAGTCCGGTGATTTCGCAAAAATTAGCGGGTCAAGAGCTGCAACCGGGGCCGCACAAAATTCAAGGTATCGGCGCCGGCTTCATCCCGGATACGCTCGATTTGTCAGTCGTCGATCGGGTCGAACAGGTCGAAAGCATGGAGGCGGTTGAGATGGCTAGGCGATTAGCGCAAGAAGAAGGCATTCTTTGCGGAATATCCTGTGGCGCGGCTATGGTCGCGGCGATTCGGGTAGCCGAACAAGACGAATTTGCGGGTAAAACCATCGTCGTGATCCTGCCCGATTCCGGCGAACGCTATTTGAGTTCGGTGTTGTTCGACTCCCTTCATTAAATCAGGCTGAAACCCGTCTATCGATGCCGGTCGGTGCGTTGATCGATATTCACAGGCATGGCAAAGGCGAGGGCAAGGTTATTGTCAATTTCGATACTTCGGAATGGGCCGGCCCAGGCCATTGGACCGGCTATTATTCGTTAGGAATTCATCCGTGGTTTATCGAAAGGCAAGACTGTAAGGCGGCCCTGCGAACTCTAGAGTCCGCATTGGCCGATGCGAAATTATTGGCGCTCGGCGAATGCGGTCTCGATCGATTGACCGGCGCGCCTTTTTCCGAGCAAGAATCAATCTTCATCGCGCAGCTTGAGCTCGCCGAGCAATCCGGGAAACCGGTCGTGATTCATTGCGTGCGCGCCTTCAACGAATTACTCCGTATCAAATCGAAACGAAAATCCTCGGCGCCTTGGATCGTGCATGGCTTTAATAATAAGCCTTCAATCGCGGCGCGCCTGGTCGATCGGGGGTGTTATCTATCGTTCGGAAAGGCTTTGTTGCATCCTAACAGTAATGCCGCTAAGGTATTGCCCGCCGTGCCCGAAGACCGGATTTTTCTGGAAACCGACGATTCCGGTTTGGGCATCAATAGCATATACCGGGCTGCGGCGGCTATTTTGCAAATCGATTTGCCCGAACTTCAACAACGCCTCGAAAACAACTTTAACCGAGTTTTTTTACATGACTGATTTGAGCTGGCTGTCCCGTACCGAATTATTGATCGGGCCGGCCAAACTGGAGAGTTTGCAGAAGTCCCATGTTTTAGTGGTCGGCATGGGCGGAGTCGGCTCGTTCGCGGCCGAATTCATATGCCGCGCCGGTGTCGGCGAAATGACCATCGTGGACGGCGATGTGGTCGAGGCGAGCAACCGTAATCGTCAATTGCCGGCCTTGGCGACGACGCTCGGACAATCGAAAGCCGATCTCATGGGCGAGCGCTTGCTTGCGATCAATCCCGAGTTGAAATTGCACGTTAGGCACGAGTTCATCACGCCCGATACCGCGCCCGAGATATTGGACACGCCATACGACTATGTAGTCGATGCGATCGATAGTTTGACGCCGAAAATTACGTTGATACAGGCGGCTAAGCGACGCAAGATGAAGATCGTCAGTTCGATGGGGGCGGGGGGTAAGCTTGATCCGACACAAATCAAAGTGGTTGATATTTCCAAGACCTATCATTGTCCATTCGCACAGTTCATTCGGATTCGCTTGCGAAAAATGGGTATCCGGAGCGGCGTTAAAACGGTGTTTTCGCCCGAGGCCGTGATCAAGGAATCGTTGATGATGACCGAAGGTAGTCGGTATAAAAAATCCGCCTACGGAACGATCTCGTATTTACCGGCGGCTTTCGGCGGGGTCTGCGCATCGGTCGTGATACGCGCTTTAATGCAGAAACAAGCACTCGACTCGAAAAAAGGCTTAATTCTAGAAAAAGCATTTCACCATGAAGAACATGAAGGTAATGAAGAAAAAAACAAAAAATCAACGAACTAATTCTTCATGTCACTTTATAGTTAGTTCGTTATATTGAATACTTTCACTGACTCAGCAGGACCGTGGGAATCAGTAGAGTAGGTCGGGTTAGCGCTAGCGTAACCCGACATTTTGTCCATCGATATGTCGGATTACGACTCTGTCTAACCCGACCTATCCGGCTGGATACCGGCAATCCATGCCGGACCGAGGGTGGCTGTTAACTTAATGGTAGTGAAGCAGAACGTGTGAATCTTAGGGGAAGTTATTAGAACCACAGGCCGGTGATATGTCGCCTTGGGCTTCTGACAATTCGATCGCCGAGCCGAGCTTGAAAATCGATCAATTCCGGATAGGCCATGGCTCGGAAGGTTCGGTCTTTTTCCAGTTCGAGTAGGCGTTTTACGCGTTCTTCGGTTGGAGGATGACTGCGAAGTAGTGAAGGGGCTGAATCGCGTCCGCCGGGGAAGAAAATTCGTTTCCAGAGAGAATATGGAGCGTGTTCGATTTTAGTCAACGCCGAGGCTAGGCCGCGAGGATCCCCCGTGACTTCGGCCGCACATAGGTCGGCGTCGAATTCTCGGGTTCTCGATAGTGCCAGTTGGGTCAAAGCGCTGATATAGGGTGCGAAAATCATCAGCAAAATTAACGGCCAGTTAAAACGGGCTTCGGTCAATAAAATAAACGGTAAATTGATCAATAAGACCAATTGCCCGAACAACGATAATAAGCTGGTGCCGCGGCTGAATAAATCCGCCAAGCCCATAATCCAAATGTCGTTATTACGGATATGGCCGGCTTCGTGGGCCAGTACGCCTGCCAATTCGCGCAGGCTTAGTTGGCCGAACAAGCCGTCGGTTAAGGCGATGGCGGCATGGTTTTGGCTTCCGGTCGTAAAAGCATTGAGCGTGCTGCTCGGTACGCGGTACAAAACCGGTAAAGTATTCAAGCCCGAGCGCTGGGCGATTTGCAGTAATAATTGATAGAGTTCAGGCGCTCTGTCCGGCGTGATCGGAATTGCGCCATAAAGGCTCATCAGCCAATGCGGGGACAGAGTCGGATTCAAAGTGACGACCAGCAAGCAGGACAATGATAATGCGATCAGTCCATCCAAGCCGGCAAATTGCCAACCTAGCAAGGCCATGTAGCTTGCCATCGATAAGAGCAGAATCAAGGAGTAAAAACGGTTGGCGATCGTAGGGCGTTTCATAACTTTGCTAAATTAACAAGATGATCATCAATTGTGCCGCCATGATTCTGAGAATCATGACTAAGGGATAAACGGTTGCATAGGCGATCGAGACAGCAGGAGAAGGACTAAGCCCGTTAGCAAAAGCCAAGGCCGGCGGATCGGTCATGCTGCCGGCCAACAAGCCGCATAGCGATAGATAATTTAGCTTAAAAAATAGTCGTGCAATGAAACCGACGAGCAGCAACGGCAATAGCGTAATCAATGCCGCGCAAGCCATCCAAAAGAAGCCGTCGCCTTGAATTAGCGTGTCGATGAAGCGATCGCCGGAGTGCAGGCCCACCGCCGCGAGAAACAAAACGATTCCCATATCCTTGAGAATAATGTTCGAGCTTTTCGGCAAATGCCAGGTCATTGTGCCCCAATTGCCGATGCGGCTCAATACGATCGCAACAATTAATGGTCCGCCGGCTAGGCCTAATTTGACCGCCGAAGGCATGCCTGGAAGCCATATCGGCCAACTGCCGAGCAATATGCCGAGGCCGATGCCGATGAAGATCGGCACGATTTGCGGATGATTCAACGTTTCGAGCGAATTACCCAGTAGTTCCTCGAGGCCTGCTAGGCCTTCCTTGCTGCCGACAGCCAGTAACTCGTCGCCGAAATGCACATGCATCGCGCCGGTCGGCGTAAATTCCACGTCGGGTCGATGTATCCTCGATATTGTGACGCCGAACAAAGCGCGAAGGTGTGCGATCGATTGACCCACGGCCTTTTTGTTAGTGACGACGAAACGCCCGGTGTGGAGGTTGCTGCTAATATCCTGAATGTTAACGTTGGCCTCCGGGCCGATCAACATTTTTAGTTTTTCCAATTGTTTCGGGCTTCCAACTACGCGAATCGAGTCGCCGGTATACAGTCGGCTGTCAATTGAGGCAACAGAGACTTGACCGTCATGCAGTATTCGAGTTACTACGACGCCCATGGCTTCGAAAAATGAAATCTCGCCGATCGCGATATGATTAAGATTCGAATTTTCGACAGTTAGATCCTTCCAGACCGGTGCTTGAGCATTGGCCCGCTGAATGCGGGAGAACAAATCGGCTTCGTGCTGAATCATCACGTTGAAAACCCGCTTGATCAGAAGCATGGATAGAATGATGCCGATAATTCCGAACGGATAGGCGACCGCATAGCCCATGCCGGGGAGTTTTAAGGTTTCTGCATCGATCGTCGGTAAACCGCCTAACACTTCTTGAGCCGCTGCAAGCGACGGTGTATTGGTCGTCGCGCCCGAAAATAGACCGACTATCGCGGCAATCGGAATATTTTCGATCAGCCCGATCGACACGGCCGTTAGGGCGCCAAGCAACACGATCGTCGCGGCTAAGATGTTTAACAAAATGCCGTGATGATAAAATGCATGAATAAAGCCGGGACCGACTTGAAGTCCGATTGCATAAACGAACAGAATGAGTCCGAATTCCCTCAAAAAATGCAGGATTTCGGAGGAAATGGTGATCTCGAAATGGCCGAAAGCTAATCCGGTAAACAATACGCCTGCAATTCCTAGGTTAAAGTTAAAAAGTTTAAGGCGGCCTAGAGCTAGCCCCGACGCGGAAACTAGGCTGATGACGATTAGGCTGTGCGGGACCGATTCTTCGCTGAAAAGCTCAATAAACCAATTCATAGAAAACGAATGACTCCCTAAATGCGCGACTAAAAAAATTGGTTAAAGGCATGGAGTGTGACAGACGAGGAGCCTATCTGATAAATTCTTATAGTTATTAAGGATATGGCCGCATATTACCAAGAGATTCTGGAATTTAGTAGTTAGAAGCTTGGCGTTAGTTTGAGTGTTACCGGCATTCTCGCAAAATTGAGCTTATGCTGGCTTGTTATTAGGCGACAGCCGGTTAAGATGAAGGTCGACAATAAAATCTGCCGAAGTCTACTCTTCATCTTCGTAAATTTCATCTCCTCGATAAGCTTGCTCGATTTTGTTTCGGATAGACGGAAACAAAAAATATTTTTCGTAATAGAGTCCTAAAATAATAACGGGTATCGCGATGAATACCGAACGTCCGACTTCGCCTTCCACCGCAATCGTCAGTCCTGCCGTTAGGAAAAGAAAAAAACCGATTAAGTAGAAGCGAATACCGAGTAGCGTTCCGGTTAGGAACATGGTATGAGCAAGAATGATGTGAATAATCAAGCCGGTTGCTTCGGTTTCGATAATGCTGGCATGCCAAAGTAACATGATTAGCATTACCGCCATGAAAGCACTCAGCCAAAAAATCGATTCGTATTTTAGAAAATGCGGCGTATTTTTTCCGCTTTGCAGTGCCGATGCTTGTTCGCTAATAAACGAGCTAATAAAAAAAATCGGCGTCATCGTCAACCAGTAAAAAAGCACCGCTCGTTCGGATAGGTAACCGATCAGGTCGCCGATAAAACACAATCCGATTAGGCCTAGAAAAATAATTTCATGGAGGTAGATATTCCGGATAATGCCGTCTATGTTCCAAGGTTTTTTTTGTCGGCTCATGAGTGAGTTCCTAACGATTAGATTAGTCGCTAATATACGGCAAAAATAGTTTTTTAAAAACAATGTCCGCGATAGCGGTAAATGTTCAACGTAGCCAACTTTTTTCTTATGCACAGTCTACCTTTGACTTCTTTAGGATTTGGTCATAAATAATTTCCCTGTTTTATGGCGTAGGTATCTACACAGCCAGCTCCATGCTGGTCCCTCACCTAGCGTTAGGTGAGGGATCGAGCCCGAGGCCTCCTCCGGCACTGCCGAAATTTGAAGTGCGAAAGGTATATATGTAAAAGCCGATTGGGCGTTAAAATGGTCGGCCGATTCGAAGTAGTTTGTGAAAAACTGCTTGTCGGCATTACCCGTTCTTTTCTATTCGAGGCTTCTGAATGAATCTTGAAGTATTTTTAGCGTTGTTTAGCTTGATGCTAATTTCGTTGGCTGTATTCATGGTGGCGCAAAAAGCCCGCATTCCTTATACCGTGCTGTTAGTGATTGTCGGTTCGTTATTGGTGCCCTCGTCGCGGGTCGAAGCCTTCGCGTTTATCAATAGTTTCGAGTTGACTCCCGAGTTGTTGTTTTTCGTATTTTTACCGATTTTGATTTTCGAATCGGCTTATAACATCAAAATCGGCGACATGATTAACAATATCCGGGCGATCAGTTTGCTGGCGATACCGGGCATGTTGGTGTCGACTTTTTTTATCGGTATTGCCGGTTTTTATGTGTTCAGATGGATTGGCTTTGAAGTGCCGATTATCGTGACTTTATTGTTCGGCGCGATCATTTCTTCGACCGACCCAGTCGCGGTATTGTCTTTATTTAAAGATTACGGCGCGCCGAAAAGACTCACATTGATTTTCGAAGGCGAAAGCTTGTTTAACGACGGTACCGCGTTCGCTATTTTTTTGGTATTTCTCGAAATTTTATTGCACGGCTTTGCCGGATCAACCTCGATCGCGAACGGTTTTTTGAATTTTTTCATCATGCTGTTCGGCGGAATTATGTTCGGTTTGTTGATGGGGTTTATATTCGCGAAACTAATCGAGTGGGTCAAAGGCCGAGAGCATTTGGAAATAACGCTGACGTTGTTGGTTGCGCATTTTACGTTCATTTTGACCGAGGTGATCTCCGAGCATATTGTGCTTTTAGGTCAGCAGCTTCGCTTCTCATCAATTATCGCGACCTTGGTCGCGTCGATGGTGATCGGTAATTTCGGCCGGTTCAAAATGTCGCACGGCGTCGAAGAATATATGGAAAAGTTTTGGAGTTATTTCGGTTTCGTGACGAATTCGCTGGTTTTCATCTTAATGGGTTTGTTGTTCGTCAAACAATCAATTGATTTGCATGTTGCGATTCTGCCTATATTACTGGCGATTGTTGTCGTGATGCTGGGACGTGCGTTGTCTATTTATCCGTTGCTGGGGTTGTTGAATCTGACTCGGAAGGAAGAGCCGATTCCCGTTTCCTGGATGCATTTGTTGTCCTGGGGTAGTTTGAGAGGATCGTTAGCGGTCATCATGGTCTTATTGATTCCTGACGATGCGGCCTTGCCGGGTTGGACTTATGACTTTTCGGTCAAGGATTTCGTTACTGCAATCACGATCGGTTGTATTTATTTTACCTTGTTGGTCAAGGCGACTACGATCGGTAAAGTGATGCACGCGCTCGGTATCGACGCATTGACGGATTATGAAGAAGTCAGTTATTACAAAGGTAAGGCATTGATATATGATGAAGTCTTGAGCTCTCTGGAACGTTTGTTTCAAGATAGAAAAATCAGCGAGGAACAGTACAAGGCGATGCGCGATAGTTATCAGCGTTTACATGACCAGGCTTTGAGCGAATATAAAGGCAAGTTTCCGAATGCCGCGGAATTGACTGAGAAGTTACTGCGTATTTTTGTGCTGGGCATGGAAAAGAGCGAATTGAAAGAAATCTATCATCGCGGCGACATTAATGAGAAAGTCTATAAAAAAATTCTCAATTTGCTGGATATTCAAATGGCCCGTATCGAAAAAGGACATTCTCAGTTAAATAAGTTGGACGAGAAGTTTCCGGTGGACGGAATAGAGCGTCTGATCAATGGTGTGCGAAGATTGTTATTTTTGTCGTCGCAGAATTTGCAGCCCCAAGAGCTTTATATTTATTACCGAACTCAATATCAAATGCTCGAAACGGTGGTCGGAAGATTGGAAGGCTTGCAAGATAGCAGTCTAGGCGAGATTTTCGACGACGCCGATGCATTGTGCCGAACTATCGATCTATACAAAGCGTTGGCTGCGAATACCAAGCAAAACCTCGATAAGATGATTGAGTCGAATTACGAATTGTTAACGGATTTCAATTCGGTTAGCGGGCAAAAAGCGCTCGATGCCCAGCAAATGGAAACGCTGGACAAGTTGAGTAAAAATGAGATTATCAGTAGCAAATTGTACATTATGTTATTTAATGAGCTACGAGAAGGAAGGAAATAGGTGAAAGGTGAAAGAGGAAAGAGGGAGCTTGACAAGTAGTTAAAATACCGCATCATTCACTATTCACCGATCACTACCCGTCAATTTCGAATAATTGTTGAACCGACCCTTGAAAATCGGAATCAATGTAGAGAAGAGAGTTTTATATCGATTTGGATGTTATCCAGCTAATTTTGCGGAGAAGATCATGAGACGAATCTATTTTTTGGTTCCGGATATTGCTATCACTCATAAAATTGTGGACGAACTTAAGTCCGAAGGGATCGAAGAGCGCCATATTCATATTTTGGCGAAACGCGATACGCCGCTCGAAGGTTTGCCTGAAGCGGGCGTGACGATAAAAACGGATTTTCTTGCTGCTGCCGAGCGTGGCGCTGCGTTGGGCGGGTCGACAGGAGTACTAGCGGGGTTGGTGGCATTACGGTTTGCTGGTTTTGCGATTGCCGGGGGGCCTTTATTGGGCGTACTTTTGGTCGGCGCGACTATTGGTTCTTTGATGGGAGGGCTTTCGGGGATGAATTCGGGTAATTCTCGCTTGAGGCAATTTGAGGAAGCTATAGAAGCAGGGCAGCTGTTAGTGTTGATAGATATAAATAAAAATGAAATTGATGAAATTAGTCGGTTGATTAAAATGCACCACCCAACCGCCGAGTTCGAAGGAATTGAGCCGATTATGCCCCCTCCTTACTGAAATATTATTCAACTTTGCGGGGATGCTTCGATAACGGTAAGCATACCCCGCACCCTCAGTAAGCTAGAGCGATTTTCAGTATGAAAGGGTTAGGCCACATACGCATCAAGCCAAGCCACTTCCTCGCTACTAGGGATTTTGTAATAAATAACCTTCTGGAACTATGAGCTTTGTTGAGGGTTTGGTAACTCCCTTGACAGGCCCAGCACCTAAATGAAATTACCCAAAATAGTTAACCATGGCCAATGGGGGCTATGGAATTCATCCAGCACCTAAATTAGTCATGATATTAAACATAGCCAATCGGCTATGGAATTTAGGTGCTGGATTTAGGTGCCGGCGTTCCTCGAAGCATATCCCACGCCTTAAGATCAGCGAAACTGATCAAACTGGGAATTACTGGCTTCAACTGATTTTTTAGGCGTATCGGAATTCGAGGTTGTGAATGCGGAAAAAGTATCGATTCAATGCTTTTTTGCTGTTTATTATATTCTTGAAAAATAAGTAAAATATTTTTTTTAAAGGGTATTTTGAGTTTGTTGTTTCGGGCGTTTGCTTTGCATCGCTCTACGACTTAATGGATAATGGCGGCCTTTGTGCAAGCGAACTCGATTTTTCCTTGCGATTTTCCTTTCGTCATTTAGGATATATTCTGTGAAGAAAATGCCGCCTATCCGATTTATTCCTTTAACCCTATTTTTCTTGTTATTACCGGTATCCGCGTTTGCTTCGGTCGCCGGGCTTGAAACGATCAATTTGACCGATCATGCAGTCGGTTATTTTGCATTATTGATATTTGTCGTTGCTTATGTGCTAGTCATACTCGAAGAGCAAACCCATTTGCAAAAATCTAAACCCGTGCTGCTTGCGGCCGGTATCATTTGGGCGATGATCGCCTATGTCTACGCATCGCACGGCCTGAATGAAACGACCGAAGAAGCGTTGCGCCATAACTTTTTGGAATATGCCGAGCTTTTTTTCTTTTTGTTAGTGGCGATGACCTATATCAGTGCGATGATAGAGCGGGATGTTTTTCAAGCATTGCACTTCTGGTTGGTTTCTAAAGGTTTCAGTTATCGGCAAATGTTTTGGATGACCGGTATTCTCGCCTTCTTTATCTCGCCGATAGCCGATAACCTGACGACCGCGCTGATTATGTGTACCGTTGTGATGACGGTCGGTGCAAGCAGGCCGGAGTTTGTCGCGATATCCTGCGTCAACATCGTAGTGGCCGCGAATGCCGGTGGCGCGTTTAGTCCTTTTGGCGATATCACGACGCTGATGGTTTGGCAAAAAGGCATTATCGACTTTGGTGACTTTTTCAAGCTGTTTATTCCTTCACTCGTCAACTTTGCCGTGCCTGCCGCGATCATGCATTATTTTATACCGGTGGGTTTACCAACTTTACCGGAAGAGGATAGCGCCGAAATCAAACATGGCGGTTTAGTCATCGTCGGTTTGTTTTTAGGGACTATTGTAACGGCCGTATTGTTTCATCAGATTTTGCATCTGCCGTCGGCGTTCGGCATGTTGACCGGTTTCGGTTATTTGAAATTTTTCGGTTATTACCTGCGCATGAAACATCGACGCGAGTTTTCCAGTTTCGATTCGGTTCCGGGCAGCGAAGGGCAAGGGAGCGGTTTCAATGTCTTCAGCCAGATTGCTAAAGCCGAGTGGGATACGCTGTTCTTTTTTTACGGCGTCATCATGTGTGTCGGCGGCTTGGGCTTTATCGGTTATTTGAGCATCGCCTCGGAATTCATCTACGGCGAATTAGGCGCGACTTACGCGAATATTATCGTCGGCGTGATGTCTGCGATTGTCGATAACATTCCGGTTATGTTTGCAGTATTAACGATGAATCCCGACATGCCCGAAGTACAATGGTTGCTGGTCACATTGACTGCGGGCGTCGGCGGCAGTTTGCTGTCGGTCGGTTCGGCGGCAGGTGTCGCGTTGATGGGGCAGGCGCGCGGCAGTTATACCTTTTTCAGTCATCTGAAATGGACTCCCGCGATCGCGTTGGGATATGCAGCCAGTATCGGCGCGCATATGCTGATTAACGGTTGACCTATAGTTTCCCATAGAGATGCAAACTAACGCTTTTGTTTTGCTTCGACACATTAAGCTCGTTACATTTGGTTTGCATCTCTGCCGGAGTAAGCATTAAAAAAATCCGATTATCATCGCCTGAATCGCTCTTTCGTCGACACCCTTGACGCCGTATTTGTTGTACCAGTGCGAATATTCGGTACCAATGTAAATCGTGTCGTTTTTCCAACCGGCCAAATTGCCGATATCGACCAATAACTGCGGCTGAGCCAGAATGTTGAAGTTTCCCGATGTATTGGTATTTCCGGTTCTGAAGTCGGTAAAGCCTCGAAACTTAAAATTGATGCAGCCTATTGTGAAAGGTAGGCTCCAAACCGGCGTAAATTGAAAGCCGTAGCGGCCGCTAACATCGTCGGCTTTATAGACGGTCACGTCGAATTGCAGATAATCGAATAGACTGTTTGCAAGGTCGAAGCTTAAACCGAACATGTAGGCCTTAAAGTGGTCTTGTACCGGTAGATTGCTGATATTAAGGCCTAGCGCTAACGAAATATCCTTGATCGGACCTAATGCCAGATTGAGCCCGGTTACTTTATTCCAGCTTAAATAGGTGTAGACCTCGGCATAGACTTCGGTACCGACATCGTCGCGGGGCATGACGTCGACAAAGAAAAAATTGGTACCATATTGCCAGCCATGGGCATGTTCGACCGTGACCGTCGTTCGTTTCGGCTCGCCAAATTCGAAATCTCCTCCGTACAGCAACTGAACATTGCTCGCGGTCCAGTCAATCGCGTGAACAGGCAAGGCGCAACAAAGTAGCAGCGCAGACCAATACGCTGCTACTTTTGCCATGTTACTTCCAAATGCTGATGATATTCGTAAAATCATCGGTCCAGGGCCGCATGTCGAAATACAACGGCATTTTTTCCCAGCTTCCGAGTCGACTGGCGATGAGCGGGTTCAATAGCTTCTCGTCTTTCGCCATCACGACCCAATCGGTGGCCGTGACCAACGGAATCGAGCCGTCCGTTTTAAATTCCTGAATCAATGCGGCTAATTGCATTTGTTTGGCATGGTCGGCCAGCACTTTCTTCAAGGCCAGATGGCGATTGGTGATATGAAACGCCAAAATACCATTCGGTTTGAGTTTTTCGAAATACAAATCGAGCGCTTCGCGTGTCAACAGGTGGGTTGGTACGGCATCCGAGCTGAATGCATCCATGATCAAAAGATCGAACTTGCGGTCCGGTTCTTCCGCCAGAGATAGTCGAGCATCGCCGATATTATGGGTCAAATTGCGGGCACAGCGTTTCAGATAAGTGAAATAGTCCGGATTTTCGGCTATTTCGACGACCAGCGGGTCGATCTCGTAAAAAGTCCATTGTTGATTATCCTTGGCGTAACAAGCCAATGCGCCGGCGCCGAGGCCGACCGCACCGATGACCCAATCGCCGTTTTGCTCGTCATAGCTTTTAAATAACTGGCCCATCGGCCCGGGGCGGCTGTAATAGGTCAACGGAACAGTTTCCAAATGGGCTGCCAAGCGTTGCGCTCCGTGCTTGGTCGTGCCATGAAACAGCTCGCGGTATTTTTCCGGACGGTTTTGTTCATCGAGTAAAACATTTTCACGCACAGACAGTACGCCAAAGAAGGTTCGATCCTGAAAAATCGTGTTGGACACCAAACCATGCAAACCCTGCGTGAAGAAGATTAATGTTCCCGCCAGCAAGGCCAAAGATAAGGGCTGATTTCTGAACGCATAAGTCAGGCCAGCCAATAGAATCAAGCCTGTGCCGATCGTGTCGAGATATTGCGGCAGATCGTCTACCGTTAAATAGATGATCAATCCGCAGGCAATCACGATGGCCGGAAAAACGGCTTGCATAGTCCAGCGGTAACCGGTCGAGATATCCAATCCGGGGCGCAGCAGTAATGCCGCAATGATCATGATTGGATATTCGTAAACCGCATTGAAAACGAACGGTGCGACAAAGGTGTTGAACATGCCGCCGAGCATGCCGGCGAACGACATGATCAAATAAAAGTCGGTCAAATGCCGCGTATGGGGGCGTAGTCTGGCTAGTTCGCCGTGACAAACCATGATGGCCAGGAAAAAGGCGGTCGAATGCAGTACCAGATCGAGCCAATAGGGCAAGATTGCCGGATTGATGAACGAATAAGCGATAAAGGGTAGCAATATTACCGGCTGCAGTGCCGTCATGATCGGATGTGTTTTTAGGTTCCATTTCGAAAACACGATGATGAAAGACAGCAAATAGAGCGTTAGCGGAATGATCCACAGCAACGGCACCGATGCGATATCGGTGCTGATAAAGTTAGTCAAGCCCAACAGTAAGCTCGAAGGCACGAAGGCCAAGGCGAGCCAATGCAGGCGGGTTTTGTTGTCGAGCTCAGGGGACAGCAGGATGTCTTCCTGTGCCGATGCGTCCGTTCGCGGCGTGTTTTGCCACAAGCTCCACCCGCAACCGGCAATCATCAAACATAAGACTGCATAGCCGCCGCTCCAAACGATTTGTTGCAAAGCCAATCCGATATTCGGTTCGATCACAAATGGGTAGCTTAATAAGGCCAACAGGCTTCCGGCATTGCTTGCGGCATAAAGATAATAAGGGTCGTGACTGGTGTGGTGGCCGACTTGCGCGAACCATTTTTGCAACAGAGGCGCTGTGGTCGAAACGACAAAGAAGGGCAGGCCGATCGCCAGGAAAAGTGTGCCAAGCAGCCATAACGTCGGGTTGCTCTCGGTCGGAGGCGATAGATCATCCGGCAAAGCGACCGGCAATATCAACAGGCTGATCAATAGGACGGCGGCATGGATCTGAAGCTGTCGCCGAGTGTCTTGGCGAGTCGATAAAAAATGCGCATACATATAGCCTAGGAATAGGATGCTTTGATAAAACACCATGCAGGTATTCCAAACCGCGGGCGTGCCGCCCAATTTAGGCAAAATCAGCTTGCCGAACATCGGTTGTAGGCTAAACATCAGTGTGGCGCTGGTGAATAGCGTCGCGGCGAAAAGCAGAATGAGCGAGAGTCTGCGGTCTTGTAAAGAGAGTGACGGGGTGTTCATTATTATTATCGACTGTAAGAGTATGCTGTTTCGAGTGCGCTATGATAAAGCATTTTCAATGGAATTGGGGTGTTGGTCTTTGCAGTGGAGGTGGTTTGCCGGCCCGATGTATGTCTTGATGAACAGAGTAAATATATGTCACATTGCTAATCAAATTTTGGTAACGATAGATATTTCAATTCCGAAATTTGAAGTGTGGACAGCCGCGTAGCCCGGATGGAGCGTAGCGCAATCCGGGAGGTTCGGAGCCACGCCATTCCCGTATTCCGCTACGCTGCATACGGGCTACGCGCTTTAATAGTAACCTGGGAAAGAGCGAATGCGTTGGCCGTTTTTAGCTTGATGCGTATGGCCACCTAGCCCCCTTACAGCAGTTGTCAAAGTTATTTAATACTCGTTCCTAATCAAATTTCGGTAGCGATAAATATATGTCAGTTCCGAAATTTGAAGTGTGGATAGGTGTAATCTATAGGACTTACGCATTGACAGCAGAAAGTAGTCATGAAAGCCTATGGTGACTACTTTTTGATAAAATTTAGTTGTTAAATATCAATATATTAAAAATTTATCTAAAACTTGAAATCCGTAATTTTTACAGAGGAATTAAATCAAAAATCCTTCACTGAAACATATAAGCATATGAATTTTAATTACATATTTTTGTCAATGCGTAAGTCCTAATCTAGTCGTTTTTATCAAGAAACCATGACAAACTCTTGAGAAAGTTTTCTGCATCGGTTGCTGGTAGAGGCTTGCTGAAATAGAATCCTTGCACGTTATCGCAGTGGTTTGCTTTGAGAAAATCCAATTGGTTTTCACTTTCTACTCCTTCCGCCGTAACGGCTTTACCATGAGCGTGCGCTTTATTGATGATCGATATGACGCTGTCCGCATTTTTGATATTGACGGGTAGGGTTCGAATCAGTGCTCGATCGATTTTAATGGTTTGCGCCGGAAGGGAATCGAGCCGCTCCAAAATAGGCGAGTCGGAATTGATATCGTCTATTGCGACCGACAGGCCCGCAGCATTTAGTTGATCGATGATATTCACCGCAAGATCGATATCCTGCATGATCGTACTCTGTTTAATCTCAATTTCCAGCCAATTCGTAGTTGCTCCGAGGGTATCGATATCGCGTAGGATTCTTTCTACCAAGTTCTGTTGTTGAATTTGATTGAGCGAAAGATTAATGCTGATTTTGGCGGGTCTGAGGTTCATCTTTTCCCAAGCCAACGCCTGACTACAGACTTGTCTGACCACCCAGTCGGTAATTTTATCGATTAAGCCGGATTTTTCGGCGATCGGTAAAAATTCCGATGGCGACAAGATGCCTTGTTCGGGATGATACCAGCGGACTAAACTCTCGAAACCGATGATGCCGCTGTTGAACAATGCGTGTCGACTTTGATAATAAATCAAAAAGTGACCGTTCGCGCTTGGGGTTTGAGTATTTTCCAACGGATTTGCCGGGGTTGTCCGGCCTATTCGCAGACAATGTTTAACGGTTTTCGCCAAGTCTTCGGTCAATTGTTCGGAGCTTATGAAAGCCGGTTGCATGTCCTCGGAATAAAAGGCATAACCTAATTTTTCTTTCTTGGCGTGAAACATCGCGGTATCGGCATGATTGATTAGGCTATCGCCGTCGGTGCCGTTGTCCGGATATACAGAAACGCCGATGCTGCTTCCCACGGTCAGCATTTGTTCGCCGATGTAATAAGGCTGTTGCAAGACTTTAATGAGCTTTTCAGCGACCGATAGGGCGGCTTGGGCGTCGGAATCAGGTAGGAGAATGACGAATTCATCTCCGCCCATGCGGGCTGCAATATCGGAATCGCGTATGACCGACAGTATTTTTTGCGCCGTTTCCTTAAGAACTTCGTCTCCTGCTGCATGACCGAGCGTGTCATTGATCGATTTAAACTTATCCAGGTCAAGATAAAACAGCGTAATCGAAGCTTTGTTCCGGTGCGCAAGATTGATCGCTTGTTGTAGGCGATCGGCGAATAAGCGCCGATTAGCTAGACCGGTCAGGTCGTCGTAATAAGAAAGGGATGTGAGTAATTCATGCGTTTCTTTACGCTCGGTAATATCGTGTGCAATACCGTCGACGCCTATGCATTGGCCGTTTTGGTCAAATACGGGCGAGTCCATGACTTCAAGCCAATGAATATAACCATTACTATCGTAAACCTCGACTTCGTAAGGCGGTTGAGGCATGCCTTTTAAGCATAAATCCGTGTTTTTATCGATATTTAAATTAGCGGGGTTGTCGGTCAGGAATTCGCGGTGATTGGCGATAAACTCTTCCGTACTGTAGCCGAGTATATTACTGACCGAGGGGCTCACATAAGTCAGTAATCCCGAAGGGTCTTGGCGATAGAAAAAATACTCATGACGCAGATTCTCGACTAAGCTACGGTATTTTTGTTCGCTGGCTTTAAGTTCGGCAGTCCGTTGCTCGACCAAGTTTTCCAGTTCGTTTTGTAGATTGACTAACTGTTGATTGGCGAGCAACACTTCATCCTTGGATTGTTCGATACGGCGGTTTTGTCTTCGGACTTGAACAATCCAAAGCAACATGATGAGAAGCACGAATGCGAATGCAGCGACAATTTTTCCGATCAGGACATAGTCGGTGACTACCGTTTCAACCTTGGGCACCCATTTTTCGAAGATCGCCTGTTTTTCATCGGAGCTGAGCGAATCGAGTCCTTTTTGTAATATCGAAGCCAATTCCGGCCAATCCTTACGTATCGCGATACTTTCGTTTGCGCTGTTGTGATCATAGAACGCCGCTATATTAAGATCGTTGAGTTGGTGTTTATCGATTAAAAAATGACCTGTTCCGGTAAAAGTGATTGCTGCGTCCGCTTGCCGGTTAGCAACTGCTTTAAGTCCTTCGAGGAAAGATTCGACCGCATGTATTTTGATCGAAGGAAATTCTTCGCGAACTCGGTCGACATATTGATAATTGTCGACCAGGGCGATTTTTTTGCCGGCGATATCGGTGCGGCGCTTGATGGTGAAATTGTCTTTTCGGGCAATGATGACTAGCGATTTGTTGAGATAGGGTTGAGTAAAGAAAAACCATGTACGACGCTCCGGTCTATTAACCATCGTTGCCACGACATCGGTTTTTCTTGCGACGGCTGCTTCGTAAATTCGGTTCCATTCGGTTTGCGGATAAATTTCGAAGTCAATGCCTAATCGCCGGCTAAGTAGACTAATGATTTCAACAGCAACGCCTTCGACAATGCCTTCATCATTGACAAAGCTAAATGGAGGAAAGTCTCCGTCGAAAGCGATTCGGATTTTTTTATGCTTTTCCAGCCACTTCTGTTCTTCTGGATTCAAAGTTATAGTGCTTACCGGAACCGATGCTGCAGCCGAGTCGATCGTTGAATCAGCGGCAACCGACGGCATCGTTAAAAAAAGTAAAATAAATGGGATAATCAGTTGCACAATGAGATTCATGAATGAGTAAGAGTACGGAAAGCGTTTTACGCCCGTAATTTGTAATAAATTATAGATGGTTTTGTATTGAGTATGGGCAAGTTTTAGGCAGTTCGGTTCCCGGAAACCTATTCTTACTATTTATAGTTAGTAAGTTATTGATAAAAAATTGGAATGGCGATTCATGATTCAATTGGGCATTATTTTGTAATACTGTTGTTTCAATCATAACCAGCGATAGCCTTATTGAGTCCAAGCTATGCCGCCGCGATTTGCAATAAAAACCCTTTATATAATTTAAAAATCATTCAAATCGGCAAGTCATTGATTGCTCAACATTGACCATAGACAATTTCGGATTTGATTGCTACGCTTAATAGCACATTTCATGAAGCAATCGAACACACCCTATGCTTACATTCAATCGTATTCTGATTGTCGATGACGTCATCGATAACATTCGTGTCGCCATGAACTTTTTAAAGGAAGACAATTACGATCTCTCGTTTGCCGGCAGCGGAGAGGAAGCGTTGCGACTCATTCGAGATAATCCTGCGCCGTTCGATTTGATTCTGTTGGATATTATGATGCCGGGCATGGAAGGCTTTGAAGTCTGCCGAATTTTAAAAACTAATCCGCGCTATCAGGATGTGCCGATTATTTTTTTGACCGCCCGTGTCGATGTCGATTCAGTAGCGAAAGGCTTTTCTGTCGGCGGCGTCGACTATATAACCAAACCTTTTCATGCCGATGAATTATTGGCGCGCGTCAAGACGCATATCGACTTGTTTCATGCAAAAAAATTACTGCATGAACATAATATCGCATTGGAAGCAAAGGTCGCTTATGAGCGAGTCCGCTTACTTACGGAGTTGGAAGAAAATCAAAAAGAGATGATCTTTATGCTGACCGAATTGATGGAGTCGACTTCGGATGAAACGGGAAAACATATCAAGCGTTTGTCCGAGATTTCAGCATTGTTGGCTAAATATCATAAAAGTCTCTCCGTTCACGATATGGATATGTTGTATCATGCCTCCCCTATGCATGATATCGGCAAGATGATGATACCCAGGGAAATATTGAATAAGCCGGGACGATTGACCGAGGAGGAATTTAATGTCATCAAGTCGCATACTACTAACGGTTATCAACTACTATGCCGTTCGGATCGAAGAATCATTAAATCCGCTGCCGTCATCGCTCACGAACATCATGAGAAATGGGACGGTAGCGGATATCCGCGCGGATTGAAGGGTAACGATATTCATATTTACGGTCGAATCGTCGCATTAGCCGATGTGTTCGATGCGTTGACTCATGCACGATGTTATAAAGCCGTTTGGAGTCGCGATCGGGTTGTCGATTACATTGAGGGACATCGCGAAACGCAGTTCGACCCGGAATTGGTCGATATTTTCCTGGATCATGTCGATGAGTTTTTTGCAATCGCCGATTTAAAGTGAGTGTCGGTTCAATGCCGCCGATGCTTTTAAAAAGCGCTATTGTCATTTTGTTGTGCTTCTTTTATCTATTTTTAAGCAGCGCACACGCAGCAGGAGACGAATCGGCGCTAGACTCGGTCAGTATTCAATTGCGCTGGGAACATGGCTTTCAATTTGCCGGCTACTATGCGGCTATCGAGAAAGGTTTTTACCGGGACGAGGGACTCGAAGTTCAGTTAAAGGAAATCGATTATTCGAAAGACTTCGTTAAGCAAGTCCTCGGCGGGGAGTCGGAATACGGCGTAACCGATAGCACTTTGCTGATCTATCATTTACAGGGCGATCCGGTCGTTCTGATCAATCAATTCTTTCAACATTCTCCGCTGGTATTTATAGCACGCCGTGATTCGGGCATTGTCAGTCCTTATGAAATGATCGGCAAAAAGGTCGCGCTCGACTTATCCAGTCGCGGCGATGCGGCGTTGAATGCGCTGCTGCTGAAAACCCTCGGCGATCTCAATAAAGTTCAACGGATCAAGGCAACCGGTGACTCCTATCAGGATTTAATCGACGGCAAGATCGATGTCGTTACCGCCTACGCGTCTTCCCAACCGTTTCTTCTAAAAGAGCAAGGAATTGAAGTCAATGTCATTAATCCGCAAAATTATGGAACCGATTATTACGGAGACAATTTATTTACCACCCGCAATGAAATTATTGAGCATCCCGAGCGAGTCGAAAAAATCAGCCGGGCGACGCTCAAAGGTTGGCAGTACGCGCTCGATCACCCGGAGGAAATCATCGAGCTGATTATCGCTCGTTATAACCCTAAGCTTTCCCGAGCGTATCTGGAGTATGAAGCGCATATGACCCGGCAGATGATTATTCCGGAGTTGATACAGTTAGGCTCGGTCGATCCTAAGCGTTATCGTTTGACGGCCGAGGATTATCAACGTTTGGGTTTTGTCGAGCACAGTCGTATCGGGGATGATTTTTTTTACCGCTTGCCGAATGCCGAGACCGGTCCTGTATTGGCTTTTTCGGCGAAAGAGCGGGCCTGGATAAAACGCAACCCGGTGGTCCGATACGGTGGAGAGCGGGATTGGGCGCCTTACGATTTTGTCGATCGCAACGGCGCTCATACCGGCTTGAGCCGGGATATGTTGCAATTGATTGCGCAATATACCGGCTTGATTTTCGAAGCGGAGATCGACGAATGGAATAATCTGTTGCATAAATTTCGGCAACGCGAAATAGACTTATTGCCATCGCTTTATTATTCCGAAGAACGCGCCGATTATATGCTTTTTACCGAACCTTACCAGTGGATGCTGGATTATTTTTTCATTCATGAAGATGTCCCAGCCAAGTCCCTGGCGGATTTAGCCGGCAAAACGATCGCGATACCGAAAGGCTTTTTACATGATGACACCATAAAAAGCATGTTCCCGGAACTGAATATTCTCGAAGCCGAGGATCTAATGGGAGCTTTTCAAAGCGTCATCGAGAGAAAAGCGGATTTACTGGTCGATGCGCATTCGGTTATCACCTATTGGCTGAAACGCAATGCGATTACGACGATTCGTCCGTTTAAGGTATTGTCTCCCGGCGAGGCTCAGCAATTGCACATGGCAGTACGTACGGATTTGCCGGAGTTGCATTCGATTTTGAACAAAGCGCTTGCAGCGATTCCCGAACAGGAAAAACAAGAATTGCAAGACCAATGGTTCGACCCCAGGTTTAAGGGGCGAACGGTCGCTATGACCGCGGACGAGCAAAAATGGTTGGCCGAACATCCGGTGATTCGAATTGCCGCCAAGAGAAATAGGATGCCTTACGAAAGCGTCGATCACCAGGGCCGATATATCGGCATGGCGGCGGACTATTTAGCATGGGTTGCCAAAATACTCCGTATCGAGTTAGACATTATTCCGGTTGAATCGTGGCGCGAAGCCAACCAAAAAATCGAACACGGCGAAGTCGATATCGTGTTTGAAGCGCTGGATAGTTTAGACGATAAACGCTTGGTTTTTAGCGATTCCTTTTTCAGTAGTCCAGTCGTGATTGTGATGAGCGATCGAGAGCCCTATGTCGATAGTATCCGGCAAATTCGGCATCGCCGATTGGCGATCGTCAAGAGTTACGCTTATGCAGCGACCATTGCCGATCATTATCCGGAAATCGATTTTCATTATGTGGATTCGGTCGCCGAAGGTTTGACTGCGGTTTCGACAGGCAAGGTAGAGGCACTGTTTTGTACGCTAGCCGCAGCCGGTTACCAAATTGCTGACCAAGGCATCCATAATATCCGGATCGTCGGTAAAACCGAATTTACCAGCGAGCTGGGTTTCGTAGTTGCTGCGAAGCAGGCACAACTGGCTCCGCTGTTAAATCGCGCCTTACATGCGATCGGACCAAGCGAACAACAGAAAATACGCAATGCTTGGGCAAGCAAAAGTATTGCCGAAAAAATCGATTATCGTTTGATCGCGTGGATCGTTGGGGGCTTTTTACTGATATTGGCGTTCGTGTTCTTTTGGAACCGGCGTTTGGCCGACGAAGTGGTTCGGCGAAAGCAGAGCGAACAAAAAGTCGCATTATTGAACGAACGGCTAACGCTCGCGGCCGGAATTGCATCAATCGGCGTTTGGGAGCTAAATTTGACCGGCGAACCCTATTTGCTGTTCGACGAAAGGATGTTCGACATATACGGTTTACCGAAACAGCCGAGTCTTGCCTTTACCGAATGGATAGAACGTATCCATCCGGAAGACCGGTCGCTGGTTCATTGCTCGATCAGTCAGTTACAACAACGCGATGATCAAGCTCATAAGGAATACCGGGTTATTCGTCCGGACGGTATCATTCGCACACTTTACAGCGCCAGCCGAATTATTGGCGACGACAATAAACCGGGGAAAATCATTGGGGTGAGCTGGGATATCAGCGAGCGAAAAAATGCTGAAATCGCGCTGGCCAACGCCAAGGAGCAGGCGGAATCGGCCAATCAAGCCAAATCCCGTTTTCTTGCGAACATGAGTCATGAAATCCGAACGCCGATGAATGCGATTATCGGTTTTACCGAATTGCTCGACGAGCAAATCAAGGAACCCCATCTCAAATCTTTCGTGAAAACGATCAAAGCCGCCGGACAAAGCCTGCTGGCATTGATCAACGATATTCTGGATTTATCGAAAATCGAGGCCGGTAAACTCAGTATCGAAAAGCAAGCTTGCAATCCGCATCAATTATTTGCCGAACTGGGCGGAATTTTTACGATGAAAATGAGGGAAAAAAATTTGGCATTGATTTTAAATGTCGACCCCGCCATTCCGAACAGCTTGGTGCTCGACGCCACGCGTTTGCGTCAAGTGCTATTCAATTTAATCGGCAATGCCGTGAAATTTACCGATCAGGGTCATATTCGTTTGATTGCGCGTACCGCTAATGAAGACGAGATTCGTAGTCGATTGGATTTATGTATCGATGTCGAGGATACCGGTATCGGCATTTCACAGGAACATCAACAAGTTATTTTTCAAGAATTCGAGCAATCGGAAGGGCAGGATATTCGTAAATACGGCGGTACCGGTTTAGGGCTTGCGATCAGCCGTCGTTTGGTCGAAATGATGGGTGGCGAGATTACTGTGAGTAGCCGTTTGGGCGAAGGCTCCAGGTTTACCGTCAGGCTTTACAATGTCGATATCGCGTCCATCGAAGAATCCGAACCAATGCCGATCGGGACGAGTCATCAAAAAATCCGGTTTCACCCGGCAACGGTTTTGGTCGTCGACGATATCGAAAATAATCGGCGTTTATTGCAGGAGAATTTTTCCGGAACGGCTTTGACTGTCTTGACGGCCGAAAACGGGAGGGATGCCGTCGAAGCGGTTAAACGGCAGACTGTCGATTTGATATTGATGGACATTCGTATGCCGGTGATGAACGGCTATGAGGCGGCCGAGATAATAAAATCGGTTAGCGATACGCCGATTATCGCGTTGACCGCGTCGGTCATGAAAGACGAATACGACCGGGTAAAAACCGCGCACTTCGACGCTTATCTGAGAAAACCGGTGTTGAAAGCCAGCTTGATTGAAGAACTGGCCAAATTTTTACCGTTCGATAGGGATGAGGAGGATCGAGCTGATCCGGTTCAAGTGTTATTGACTGAAGATCAACGGGCGATATTGCCTGAAGTGTTGGCGGCCTTGGAAAAATTGAGTCCTCAATGCGAGCAGGCGGCCTCTAATAATAATATTTCGGCAATGAAAGCATTTGCCGAAAACGTGTCGGCAATCGGCGAGCGTCACCGGTTTACCCCAGTCCTTGACTATGCTGAACGTCTCGAACGGCATATCGATAGTTTCGATATTGTCGAAATCAAGCAAGGTTTGAATGAGTTCTCGGCTCTAATCGAGCTATTGCGGGATTCGTAGGGCATTGCACTCGTTAGTTGAATCCGCGTTTCAAATCCGCGAACTTTCACAGTAACGTTCATGAAGGCCTAGCCATCGTCCCGGTAAATGAAAGCTCTCTGGGGTGGGGAGGGTGCGGTCACTCGCCCGATAGGACGCCGTGAACCCAGCACCTAAATCCAGCACCTAAATTCCATAGGTCTTTGGCAATGATTCAAAATCATGGCTTATTTAGGTGCTGGATGAATTATCCAAGATAGTTTACCAAAGCCAATGAGCTATGGAATTTAGGTGCTGGGTGAATACGTCCATGTAGGCTCGACGGCGGCTATCCCTACCGCCGACGCCTGTCGATCGAGCAACCGCCCCCCTCTTCGGAACCGGCATTGTGTTGAATATCGAAAAACTAGATTAAGCCGCGTAGGTCGGGTTAGCGCCAGCGTAACCCGACGTTTCCGGATAGTCGGGTTACGGCTACGCCTAACCCGACCTACCCGCTAGCCATCGCCCCGGCAAATGAAAGTTCTCGGGTGGGGAGGGCGCGGTTACTCGCCCGACAGAACGCCGACGTCTGTCGGTCGGTCGAGCAACCGCACCCTCTTCGGAACCGGCATTGTATTAAATATCGAAAAACTAGATTAAGATTTCAAATCCACGAACTTTCACAGTAACGTTATCTACTATTTTATGGCAAGCTGTTGAAAGACTTCATGAACTTCATGTGCTTCATGGTTAAACTGCCGAATTTAGAATTAACGGTTTTGGACGTCATCATCGACTTTGAAAAAAGCCATGGCTTGCTGAAGTTCCTCGGCATTGCCGGAAAGTTCTTCGGCCGTCGCCGCAAGCTGTTCGGAAGCGGCGGCATTTTGTTGGGTGGCCTTGTCCAGCTGCGTCATCGCTTCGTTGATTTGGGCCAAGCCCGATGCTTGTTCGTTACTGGCGGATGTGATTTCTTCGATCAAGGTTGCGGTTTTGCCGATATCCGGAACGATTTGTTGTAGCAATTGCCCGGCTTGGTTGGCGATATCGACGCTGTCGGTGGCCAGTTCGCCGATTTGTTCCGCGGCTTTGCGGCTATTTTCGGCGAGATTTCGAACTTCCGATGCGACGACCGAAAAGCCGCGCCCGTGTTCGCCGGCGCGAGCCGCTTCGATCGCGGCATTGAGCGAGAGCAAATTGGTTTTTCTGGCAATGTCTTCGATAATCTCGATTTTATCGGCAATTTCGCGCATTGCCTGCACGGTCCGAGATACCGCATCGCCACCTTGTTGTGCTTCCATTGCCGTTCCTGTCGCGATTTTGCTGGTTGCGACAGCATTTTCGCTATTGTGTTGCACCGATGCGGTCAGTTGTTCCAAGCTGGAAGTCGTTTCCTCCAGTCCCGAGGCTTGTTCCGTGGCGCTTTGGCTAAGGCTCTGCGAGGTCGCGCTGACTTCGTTCGCGGCACTGGTCAAATAATCCGCACGGTTTCTGACTTCCTCAACCGTTTGCTTAAGGTTGTTGATCATTTCCGCCATCGATGCATACAAGCTTTCCTGGTCGCCGGGTTTGACATCTAATTTCATCGTCAAGTCGCCAAAGGCCATACGTTTCGATATCGCCGCCAGTTCCGCCGGTTCGCCGCCGAGCTGTTTAAGAATGTATCTGACGATGACAGTGGCAAGGATGATACCCGCCAAAACCGCAGCAATTGTAATGACAGTCAAAACGAAACGAGCTTGAGTGCTGTCGTTTTCCATGGCTTGTTGAATGGCGGCTGCCGAAGCATTGACGATGTTGCGCATTTGCCCAAGATAATGCTGCACGCTTTGGAGATTGGGCACTGTTTCGTTTTTATATAGCGCGCTGGTTTGTTGAGTGTCGCTCAGGTCAGTGTTTCGGGCCGTGTTGACGCGCGCATCCCGGATTAATTTCGCCGATTCGTGCAAGAGCCGGTGCGGTTCTTCGACATCGGCGAGTAGAGGTTTTAATTCCGGAAAGCGCGATTCGGCGTGCCGTCTTTCCTGACCGTAAAACCATTTTCCGAAGGCGCATTGCGTATGATCCAACTGTATATTCAAATCATGCGCATGATCGTCATAAACAAAGTCATTGAGTTGGGCCGCCCAATTTAGATGATCGACCTCGCGCTCGACCAAAGCGGTTCGCAGATTATCGGCTTCGACGACATTACGAGTTTCGTCGACTAGCGAAATAAGCCGTTGAATTCCGAATCCGGATGTCAGTAATAACAGAGCCAGGATGCCGGCGAAACCAAGTGAAATTTGCGTTCTGAGTTTCATGGATGAGACTTGATATGAAGATAAGATGATTTAAATTTTAGCGCACAAAATTTTAAATGCTGCTATTAATTCTAAGGGTCGGCGTCCTTTGACGGGCACCCCGGTGCCGAATTTTGATCTACGAAGGGTATAACTTCTTCTTCATGATCTTCATGGTGAAATGCTTTTTCTAGGTTCATCGCTTAAAGTTTTCCCTGAAATCTGCCGAATCGTAACAAAATAACCGGCATGAGTAGTAGGTTGAGTAGCGTCGAGGAGGCCAAGCCGCCGATGATGATTGCCGCCATCGGCCCCATGATTTCGCGCCCCGGATTATCGCTATTCAGTGCGATAGGCAGCATCGCTAGCGCGGTGACCAATGCGGTCATTAGAATCGACGGCAGCCGTTCTTCCGCCCCTTGCATGGCCGTGGCGAAATCCCAACTTTTGCCGTCGGTTTGCACTAGATGCCGATAATGGGCGATCAACATAATGCTGTTACGTACTGTGATTCCGAACAGCGTGATGAAACCGACGACAGAACCGACCGATAGTGTCGCGCCGGTCAATAACACCGCCGCAACACCGCCGATCAGTGAAAACGGCAGATTTACGAGTGTCAATACGGTGTGGCGAAAGCTGCCGATCGCAATGTGGATGAGCATCAATACGCCCGCACCGGCCAACAGCGAATGCAATATCAATTCTTGACGGGCCTCGGCTTGTTCGATCGCGGCGCCGGTAAATTCCGGATACATATCGGCCGGAAATTGGATTTCGCCGAATACTCTTTGCTTCAATTCGGCGACGAACGACTCGTAATCCCGGCCGATAATGTTCGCGGTAACGGTCTGCCGTCTTTGCGCTCCTTCATGCAGGATATTGTATCGTCCGGAGCTTTGCTCGATAGCGACGACTTGCCCGAGCGTCACGAGCGTACCGTCCGGGGCGCGTATCGGCAGTTTTTTAAGTGCTTCGGGCTTATTGCGGAGATTGGCATTGAGGGTAACCGCAATGTTGTCAATGCGGTTACCCTCGAGATGTTTGCCGACGATGCGGCCTTCATAGGCGCTTTGTACGGAACTCATGACGTGCGCCGGGCGAATGCCCCAAAATGCCAGCTTGTCCGATTGCAAGCGGATTTCGAACATCGGCGTGCCGGGCGGCGAGCGGACCGTCACATCGGCTGCTCCCGGCATCGATCTTAACAGTCCAGCGACTTCCGCAGCCTTCATATCGAGAGCTGCCAAGTCATTGCCGAAAACATTGATCGCAAGTGGCGACGTATAGCCGGAAATGGTTTCGTCGACCCGTTCGGTCAAAAAGGTATTGGCTTCAAACGCGATGCCCGGAACTCCGATCAAAGTCTTACGCAGTTGGTCCAAGACTTGTTGTTGTTCCGGACCGGACATCGGCGCCAGGCGCACTTCATATTCGCTGTAATGACTGCCGTAGGTATCGGCGCCACGCTCCGCGCGCCCGGCCCATTGCGAAACCGAAACGATGCCCGGAATTTGTAAAAATTGCTCGGTGATTTTCGTACCGATTCGGATCGACTCTTTCAGCGCCGTGCCCGGAATACTGCTGGTATGCACGATATAATGACCTTCACGTAGCGGCGGTAGAAATCGGCTATTCGTGAACAACAATGCAGCCAGGCCGGCGACACAGATTAGCACGGCAGTCGCTATCGCTAATTTAAAATGCCGGCTAACGAAACCGAGACAACGCCGGTAAACCGGTTTCAAGCACCGGATCAGCGGCGGTTCTTTTTCGCGTGAGTCGTTTTTCCTCAATAACAGGAAGCACAGAGCCGGAGTTAGTGTTAATGCCGCGACTAGCGACATGAGTATGGCAAGAATGTAGGACATGCCCAGCGGTGAAAATAGACGTCCGGCGACGCCGGTCAAAGTTAGCAGCGGTACGAAAACGAGGGCGACGATAAAACTGGCATAGACCACAGAGCCTCTGACTTCCATCGAGGCGGAGTAGATGACTTCGGAAACAGGGAGCGGTGCTGCCGAAAGCCGATTTTCGCGGAGTCGACGAAAGATATTTTCGGTATCGATGATCGCATCGTCGACGACTTCGCCGAGTGCAATGGCAAGTCCGCCCAAGACCATGATATTCAAATTGATGCCGAATTCGAGCAGCACTAGAACAGCGGCAATCAGCGATACCGGTATTGCCGTCGCGGCGATGAAGGCGGTCCGTATTTCGAATAGAAATAGATAAAGCACGATCAGAACGCACAAGCCGCCGATTAATAAATGTCCCGATAAGTTATGCAACGAGGTTTCGATGTAATCGGCCGGACGGAATAAGTTCGGATAAAAATCGATCGCTTGCTTGGCGAATAGTGTATTGAATTCGCTCAAGGCTTTTTCGACTTGTTTCGAAACGGTGAGCGTATTGGCGCCGTATTGGCCGATGACCATCATGACGATACCCGGATGGCCCATGATTTGTGCGGCGCCGATCGGAGGTTCCGGCCCATAGCGAATATCGGCGACATCGGCGAGTTTGATGCTTCGGCCTTGAGTATGTCTAACAATAATATCTTGTAGGCGTTCGGGGCTGAGATTTTGGCCGGAAAGCTTGATGCTAAAACGCTGGTTGTCGGTTTCGATAAAACCACCGCCTTGAAGGTTCGTCGATTCCAAGGCAGCTTGAACGACTTCGTCGAGCGCCAAGCCGAAGCGCTGCAAACGGGCGGAGTCGACTTGAATTTGCAATTGCCGAATTTCACCGCCGAATACATTGACATCGGCAACGCCAGGGACCGCCATTAATCGCGGCACGATCGTCCAATCGGCAAGGCTTCTCAGCGCCATTAAATCCTGCCGATCCGAATGGAGACCGATCGTCAAAACCGTTGCCGATGACGAAGACAGCGGCACGGCAAGAGGCGGGCCGATGCCTTGCGGCAGACGATTGGCGATACCGGCCAGGCGTTCGCCGACCATTTGCCGATTTCGGTGGATATCGCTGCTTTCTTCAAAAAGCGCGGTCACGACCGATAAGCCTTGTATCGATTCCGAGCGGACCGTTTTTAAGCCGATCAGTCCCGAGATCGAGCTTTCAATCGTTTGCGTGACCAGCGTTTCGACCTGCTCGGCGGAATAGCCGGGCGCTTCTGTTTGGATGACGACTTGCTTCGGCGAGAACTCCGGAAAAATATCGAGGCCTGCCACGGCGAAACGATAAAAGCCGTAGACGAATAGAACTATTGCCGAGACGATCACGATGCCATATTGACGGATCGCAAAGCGTATTAAGGCGCTCAACATTTTAAAACAGATTTTGCGCCGCCCTGAGTTTCGGTGTTCGGCAAATCAATCATCGTCATCATCATCTTCATCATCGGGAATTTGGCTTTTGAATTCCTCCGAAAGCAGCATTTGCGCACCAGTTACGACTAATTCCTGGCTCGGCCGCAAACCGTCCGTGACGAAATAGCCGGCATCCGTGTCGATAAATTCGGTAATGGTCAGTCGCTGAAAATGTTCCGGGGCTGTTTTGACGTAAACGAAAGCTTGACCGAGATGGCGAATGACGGATGATACCGGAATTAACACGCCGACTTCGGCGTTTTCGCGTAATGGGATGAAGGCGGCGATGCGCATGCCGGTTCGAATTTCGCCGTTTTCGGTTTCGAAAAAATAACTTTCGCCTTGGGTCAGCGGGTCGGTTTGCGGTGCAGGCGATATAAAACGCGCCGGTTCGGTTCGGTTTCGCTCGCCGTAGCGCGAGACCTGGATTTCGTCGAGCGTACCGACCGGTTTATTATTAGGCGGCAACGAGATATGCAATAAATTCTTTTGTCCGGAAAGATAGGGGCGCAGAGTGTCGGTATTGGCATCAAGAAACAATTCGGCAATCACTTGGCCCCAATTGAGTACCGCCTCATTGCGAACGGTTTCGATTTGTAGACGGCTGCCTTGAGTTATCGCTTGTTCCGACTGCCATTGCGACTGTTGTTCTTGAAGACTGCGCCCGGAAACGGCGCCGCCACGGTGTAAAAGCCGAGTTCGGTCGATCGATTGTTGAGCCAGCGTCAGTCGAGACTTGGCACTCTCATGCCCGCTGAGTGCTGCGAGGTAACGGTTTCTCAAATCCAGCAGCGGTTGTAACGCAACGACATTACCGTACGCGGTCAGTTCCGGACGATACCGATAAGGTTCGAGTTTCATTGTTTTCAGGCCGGAGCGAATTTGAGCGGCCGAGTCTATGTTCAGAGTGCCTTCATCCCCGTAGTCGTCATCATCGGTTTCGCTTCGAACGAGAGCTGTTTCTTTGTCTTGAGACGCCGCAAAAGCAATGCCATTAGCGCTTAGTGCAAGCGCTAGGCTAATCAAAGTCGGCCATTTCAATTCGCCTAACAAGGTTATAGGGCGACTGGCGAAGTTAATAAAGGAGAATTTCATGTACGGCATAAGCAAATTATAAGGGCCGGAAGGCGGGTAATCGAAATTATTTGTTGTTTTTATAATGGATCGCGTTATTCTTTACGGTTTGCGCCGTTAGGCATTTTTGAACGGAGGACTATCGATGAGCGATTTGCCGGAAAATTTAAAGTATGCAAAAACCCATGAATGGGCAAAACTGGAAAGCGATAATGTAGTGCGCATCGGTATTACCGAATTTGCGCAAGCCGAGCTCGGCGATTTAGTCTTTATCGAACTGCCTAAGGTCGGGCGTGTCGTTAAAGCGGGCGAACAATGCGCGGTCGTCGAGTCGGTCAAAACCGCTTCGGATTTATTCAGCCCCGTGTCCGGGGAAGTCGTTTCGGTTAATGAGGAACTATCCGATGCGCCGGAGCAGGTCAACGACGATGCCTACGACGCTTGGCTGTTTTGTGTGAAGGCCGACAATCCGGCAGAATTGGATTCCTTGCTGGATGCTTCGGCCTACGGTCAATTGATTGCCGAATAAGCAGAAAGCGTTGTTTGACGCGTTATGGGGGGGGCGGTCATACGCTCAAGCTAAGCACAGGTCACCGCTGCTAAATCGTTACCGACCGCTTCCGGCGGGTCCAAGTAGCGTAGCCCGGATGGAGCGAAGCGCAATCCGGGTAGTTCGGGGCTACGCCATTCTCGTATTTCGCTACGCTGCATACGGGCTACATACTTGAATAGCAACTTGAAAAAGAAAGGATGTGAGTTGGCCGGTACTTTGCTTGTAAGTGATACGTCCGCTTGTCATTTATCCACAAAATCTGTGGATAACTCTGTGGATAGCGTCTTGAGAAGATTCTCAACAATTTGACTTTGCAGGCGTTTTTACAAATCGAACAAGTATTGGTCGGAATATAATATTATTAATAAACAATGACTTATAAAAATTATCAAGCTTATTAAGACGCTGTAAAATCATTGTAATTAAAATGACAAAAGGCTTGTGTAATCTGGCGTTTTAATCTACCGAAACTTGTATCAAACTATGGCAAATCAAAACGCAAAAGGTTTTAAACGCATCGTAAACGCTTTTTTCTTTTCGCTGTCGGGCTTTAAGGCCACTTGGTTTCATGAAGAGGCGTTTAGGCAAGAGGTTTGGTTGTTTATAGTCACGACGCCGTTGGCCGTTTGGCTCGGCGAGACAAACATCGAGAAATTGCTGCTTATCGGCAGCATCGTCCTGGTTTTATTGGTGGAGTTGTTGAATTCGGCGGTCGAGGCGGTCGTGGACCGGGTCGGTTTCGAGCATCATGAACTGTCCGGTCGGGCCAAGGACATCGGTTCGGCCGCTGTCATGCTTTCTTTGGTTTGGGCGGCGGCGACCTGGATATTGATTTTATTTTTGTAATTATTCAGCGTAAGTCATGTATGAGAAGGTGTCAGGCATTGATTTATAAGGCTGTCTGCAACAGGACGTTGCAGTCAGAGCTTACAGGGATGTATTCACGCGTCCTTAGAAATCAATGCCTGACACCAACCTACCGCATGCGCTGAATAATTACTTATTTTTTTTAGGAGAAACAATGAGTGCATTAATCTGTGGTTCGATGGCTTACGATACCATCATGGTCTTTCATGATAATTTCAGGAATCATATCTTGCCGGAAAAAGTCCACATTCTTAATGTTTCGTTTTTGGTGCCGGTCATGCGCCGCGAATACGGCGGTTGTGCCGGTAATATCGCCTATAACCTCAACTTGCTTGGCGAAGATCCTTTGATCATGGCGACGGTAGGGCATGATTTCGAGCCGTATTCGCAGTGGTTGTCTCAATGCGGCTTGTCCAGCGAATTCATTCGTATTCTCGACGACAATTACACCGGTCAGGCTTATATCACGACCGACCAGGAAGACAATCAAATCACGGCGTTCCATCCCGGGGCGATGAGTTTCTCGCATTTGAATTCGGTGCCGACCAACGGTTCGATTAGCATCGGCATCGTCTCTCCGGACGGCAAGGAAGGCATGCTGCAGCATGCCGAGCAATTCGCCGAACAGGGCATTCCGTTCATCTTCGATCCGGGCCAAGGCATGCCGATGTTCGACGCCGATGAACTATTGATGTTTTTGGAACAGGCGACTTGGGTCACGCTAAACGACTACGAATCCGAAATGATGCAGCAGCGCACCGGTTTGTCGTTGGATGAAATGGCAGATAAGGTCGATGCACTAATTGTTACTTTAGGCGGCAACGGTTCGAAAATATACGTCGGCGGCGAGTGTATCGAGATTCCACCGGTTAAGCCTGCCGCGGTTGTCGATCCGACCGGTTGCGGCGATGCTTACCGCGCCGGACTCTTATATGGATTGATGAACGATTTGGGTTGGCCGACGACCGGCAGGATCGCTTCGTTGATGGGCTCGATAAAAATAGAGCATCACGGCACGCAAAATCACAGCTTCGACATCGATTCATTTAAGGACCGTTACCGAGATACCTTCGGGGCGTCGTTTTGAGTCTAAGCAATACCGAAAAATTGCTCGGCATTATGGCGCGGCTTCGCTCGCCGGACGGCGGCTGTGCCTGGGATATCGAGCAGGATTTCTACAGCTTAATCCCGTACACGATCGAAGAGGCTTATGAAGTCGCCGATGCGATCGAGCGTGGCGATCTCGATGACCTCAGGCTCGAACTCGGCGACTTGTTGTTGCAAGTCGTTTTTCACTCGCGCATCGCCGAGGAGCGTGGCTTGTTCGATTTCGAACAAGTCGCGGGCGGCATTGCCGAAAAGTTGGTCAGACGGCATCCTCATGTCTTTGGCGATACTGTCTATCACAGCGATGAAGAGCGCAAGCAAGCTTGGGAGCAAGCTAAGTTGGAAGAACGTCAATCGAAACGCTCCGCTGAATTACCGGACAGCGTGCTCGATGGCGTCCCGGGGAATCTACCTGCCTTGGTGCAATGCGAAAAAATCCAAAACCGCGCCGCAAGTCATGGTTTCGACTGGCCCGAAGTCTTGCCGGTGTTCGATAAAGTTACCGAAGAATTAGAAGAAGTCAGGGAGGCGTGGGAGTCGGGCGATCAGGCGCACATTCAAGAAGAAGTCGGCGATCTGCTGTTAGTCGCGGTCAATCTTGCCCGGCACCTGAAAGTCAATCCCGAGATCGCGCTTCGCGAAAGCACCAAAAAGTTTTCGGCGCGTTTTCAATATATCGAAAGGCATGTTCAAGAATCCGGGCGCGATTTGAGAGACTGCAAATTGACCGAGCTCGATGCGTTGTGGGACCAAGCGAAACAGGCGTTGAAAAAGAAGTAGGTCGGGTTAGGCGTAAGCCGTAACCCGACATGTAGGTTGATCGATTCTCTATTCTCTGATTTCTAGGCAAAGAGCTTGGGGTTGAGTGAAATAGGCATTGTGTCGCTATCGCGACGCCAGTTTGACGTCGGTTCGCGGACCGACAGCCGCGATACTGCTACGAAACCCATCCATGGGTTTCGCCCTGCGGGCCAGCTAAAGCTGTTCAAAATCGCTCCAGGCGATTTTGTCTTTGCTTGTCCAAAGAAAAGTAACCAAAAGAAAAGACACCCGGAGGCCGCTGCATCCTGCGCGCTGACGATTTTGCCGAGGGTTTTCGGAAGGGCTATCCCTAGCCCTCCGAAAACGAGCGGCATCCCTGCCGCTCCCCTAGCGGGCTGCTCTCGGCAAAATCGCCAGTGCTCGGCGCGGCCTAACGGGACCCAGGGGAGGGTGCTTTGAAACATATCAAATTCGCTACTTCCCAAGCTCTAGCTTGGAAAGTAAAAGCCGGAAGCTCTGGCTTCCCGAAACCTACTGGACCGATTGGGCTTTTCTCCGCTGTAATTGCTGAAAGCGAAAGAGCATTAGCTTCTTTTTCACTTGTATCGCGAAGCTAGAGCTTCACGTATCTGCTTCCCAAGCTTGGAGCTTGGGAAACAGCAGAATCACTTGAATTACTCATTGGGTGATCAAATTGGAAGGTATAACTAATTGAATATTCTCGCGTATTTCGTGGACAAAATGTTATTCCATTAATGCCACTGATTTAATTTGTAGCCAGATCGCTTGGCCGGGTGCTATTTCAAGTAAATGCGCCGAACGCTTGGTCAATCGTGCAACCAAAACGCTCGGCCCGACTTTGACGCTGACCAAGGCCAATCCCGGATGTTCGTCGTCCGCGATGGCTTCCACCTCGCCGGGCAGTACGTTCTGAATACTGGAATGCTCTTGATTGTCGCGGGCTAGGCTGATATCTCTCGCCAGCACTCTGACGCGGACACGGCGGCCGAGCGCAAGACCTTTGTCCCGCGTCCACAGACTGCCGCCGGGAAAATCCAATTTTGCCAAATGCCAGTTTGAGTCGCGTTCCGCAACGAACGCGTCGAGCACGACGCCGGTCTCTTCGCCGAGACGTATCGGCAAATCGATTCTCGCCAGTGTTTCCTTGAGCGGTCCGTGAGACAAGACCTTGCCGTTATTCATCGCAACCAGATAATCGGCCAACCGGGCGACTTCGTCCGGCGAATGGCTGACATAAAGAATCGGGATGTCCAGTTTGTCGTGGAGTTTTTCCAAATAAGGCAGAATCTCTTGTTTACGGGCCGAGTCCAGGGCGCTGAGCGGTTCGTCCATCAACAGCAGGCGCGGATTGACCGCGAGCGCGCGGGCAATGCCGACGCGCTGACGTTCGCCTCCGGACAGACGGTCCGGTTTCCGGTCCAGCAAATGGCCGATACCGAACAGTTCGATGATCGGATCGAGATCGGTTTGCCGGGCAGTTGGAATTCTTTTTCGGCCGTATTGCAGATTATTCAGCACGGTCAGGTGCGTAAACAAACTCGCTTCCTGAAAGACATAGCCGATCGGTCGTTTGTGCGGCGGCAGCCAGTTCTCGCCGTTTTGCCAGATTTCGCCTTTGAACGACAAGAATCCCTGTCCGGCGCGTTCCAGTCCTGCAATGCAGCGCAGCAGCGTGGTCTTGCCGGAACCGGACTGCCCGAACAACGCGCTGACGCCGCGTCCCGGCAATGTCAGGTCGATATCGAGCGAAAAGCCGGGCCAATTCAATAAAAAGCGGGCTTCGATTTGGTCTTTCGTCATCGTTCAAGCCTTTTTCGCGCCGGGCCGCCAGGCGTAGACAGTCAGCAGGACCATGAAAGAGAAAATCAGCATGACTGCGGCCAAACTGTGCGCTTCGCCGTATTCCAACGCTTCGACGTGATCGTAAATCTGCACCGACGCGACGCGGGTGATGCCTGGAATGTTGCCGCCTATCATCAGCACGACGCCGAATTCGCCGACCGTGTGCGCGAACGTCAGTACGCCGGCGGTCAGGAAACCGGGCAAGGCTAGCGGCAGCGCGACGGTAAAAAACGCGTTCAACGGCGAGGCGCGCAATGTCGCCGCGGCCTCCAGCGGTCTGTCGCCGATGGCTTCGAAGGCATTTTGCAGCGGTTGCACCATGAACGGCAGCGAATAGAATACCGAGGCCAATACCAAGCCTTCGAACGTGAAAGGCAACGGATCGACTCCCAGCCCTTTTGTCAATCGGCCGACCGGGCCGTTCGGCCCCATCGCCAGCAACAAATAAAAACCCAGCACCGAAGGCGGCAACACCAACGGTAGAGCAACGACGGCGCCGATCGGGCCTTTCCAGCGCGATTTCGTTCTTGCGAGCCACCAGGCGATAGGCGTACCGGCGACGAACAGAATCGCGGTCACGACCAGCGCCAGTTCGAGAGTCAGGATGACTGCTTGGAGGTCGCCGGTGCTCAATATCATTTGTCTTTCGCCGGTAACGTGAATCCGTAGCGGGTCATCACCTCGCGCGCCGGCTTGGAGTCGACATAGGCGGCGAAGCGTTCGGCCAGGATATTGTCCGCTGCCCGTTTGGTGATGATATAGCCTTGTGCGAGCGGTTCGTGCAGCGTGTCGGGGATCAAATAATGGCCGCCTTGCCCCGCCAGTTCGGGATTCAACGCCAGAGATAATGCGATGATGCCGATTCGGGCGTTGCCGGTTTGCACGAATTGCGCGGTATGCGCGATATTTTCTCCGTACACCAATTTCGGTTCCACGGCCGCCCAAATTCCCGTAGTGCGGAGCGCTTCCTCGGCCCGTTTGCCGTAAGGGGCGTGTTTCGGATTGGCGATGGCAATGCGGGTAATCGATGAATCGGTCAGGTTTTTCAGCGTCAGTTTGGAGGCATCCATCTGCGCGCTCCATAACACGATGCGACCCACGGCATAAGGCTTGACTTCGGATGCCGCGAAACCGGCTGTCGCCAGTTTTTCCGGAAACGCGATGTCAGCCGAGAAATACAGATCGTAAGGAGCGTCCTGCTGAATCTGCGTAAAAAACTTCCCCGACGAGCCGTAAACGATTTCGATCGTGTCGTCGGGATGCGCTTTCCGGAATTCGGCGGCGATTTCATCGAGCGCGAACTTGAGGTCGGCCGCCGCCGCAATCACGATTTTTTCTGCATGAGCGAGCGTAGCCGCCAAACAACAGACGATCAGTAGTAACGTTTGAATCGATTTCATCAGTTTTTCTCCGGCGGTGATGGATCGGCAATCAGAAGCGAAACAGGCTTTGTACATAGAAATAATCGACGTCCTGGCCGTCGGGCGCATTCGGCGCGTCGCGCGCGAAACCGCCTTTGAACAGATGCGTCCAGCCGGTTTCGAAGTTCAGGCTGCTATTGACGTTCCAGCGTGTCGACAGCTCGATCTGGTGGCCCAGATAGTCGCCCGATGCGCCGCTCGCATCGCGCAAGCCTGCCGCCGTCCAGGAGTCGCGGCTTTCGGCGAGCCAGAAAAAACGATGACTGAAAAAAGCCTGCAGATCGTCGCGCGGCGATATATTCACCCGGTAGCCGGGCGAATTAAGATTGCCGCGCGCGACGACGCCGTAGATGCCGGTCGGGCTGTATTCGAATCGCCTCGCCCCGAACAAGGTATCGAAACGCTCGCTTTTGTCGTCGTTCGGATCGCTGTCGCCGCTCGCGTAATCGTAGTGCAAGGCGAGATGCGGCGACCACGGCATGTCAACGGTATAGCCGACCGAAACGTGCTGAAACCAGGCCGTATGATCCAAATCGCGTCCGTCGCCGGATTCGTTCGTCGCGCGCATCGTGCCGAATTGTCCGGCGGTTTCGAGTTGAAAATCGAATTCGCCTTTGGCTGCCTTGCGGTACCAGCGCATGCCCGGCGTGAACAAACGCCGGTTGCGCGTCGCATTATCGTTTTGATCGCCTTCGCTCAGATGATACAGATAGAGTTCGGCATTGGTTTTCCAGCCTATGTCGTAAATCTCCAGAAAGCCGCCTGAAAACCAGGTCTTGTACAATTCCTTATCCCACTCATGCTTGCCGTCCAGCATTTCCTGCCGGTCGTTCGGATAGCGGCCGACCGGCATCGTTACGAAACCGTTGAATTGCCATTTGCCGTTGTCCTGGAAACGCAGTCGCGCACCGGTGAAGGCATTGATCGTGTTGCGGAAGACATTGCGCGCGACCAGACGGCGGCTGCCGAAATTGAGCGTCTGCCGGCCGAGAATCACTTCGGTTCCGATGCCGCTGTCGAGAAAATTCCGTTGTGCGAAGGCCAGGTAAGCCTGTAGAAAATCGGCTTCGTTGGCATGGGTATTGTTGATCGGCGATCCCGAATCGCTGCCGAATTGCCGCGAATCGAGAAATTCGACGCCGAAACGAATCGCATCGAAGCTCGCCTCCAGGCTCAGGCATGTTTCCAGCGGAATCTGTTGATCGCCTCCTTGCGCATGGGCTCTAAATTGCCCATCGAGGATTTCATAGCGAGTGCGTTGTTCGAGCGAGATCGAAAGCCAGTCGGGCAGTGTTAACGCGTCATGTAAGTTCCAGAGCGGTTTTTCATAACGCGGCTGATCCGCCAAACGGTCGTTCATTTGACTCGAAAAGCAAGCAAACGGCGGTGTGGCCGGTCTCTTAGTCGTGGCATTGGCCAGTGCAAACGGAGTCGAAAGCATTCCGGCGACCGCCAGCGTAATACCGGATATGGCAGTGTCTGTCGAATTTACCGATGCTAATTTGGAAAATGGCTTTTTGAACATCGCGTTAATATTTACGGTCGGGTTGAAATTGTCGCATTTAACGAATCGTGTGTTTGCTCCTATCGTTATATTGTTAAGTATATAATGAAAGGCACAAAATGATCCATTTAAAACCACACGAAGAAATGCGGGCATGAAAAAACTTAACTACTTGATTGCGCTTGCCAGGATCGGGCATTTCGGTCGCGCGGCGGAAGCTTGTCATATTTCCCAGCCGGCATTCAGCTCGGCGATTAAGCATTTTGAAGAGGAATTGGGCGTGACGCTGGTTCGGCGCGGCCAGCGCTTCATGGGATTGACGCCGGAGGGTGAGAGAGTCTTGCTTCGCGCGCAACGCTTGGCGGCCGATTAGGAAAGTTTAAAGCAAGAAGCGGCCGCTTCCGCAGGGCAGTTGGCCGGTACATTGCGGATCGGCGTCATTCCGACGGCCTTGACGGCTTCTACATTTTTCACCCAAGCTTATCGAAAAGAATATCCCCGCATGCATTTTAAGTTGTTCTCGCTGTCCGCAGAGATCATCTTTCGTAAACTCGATGCTTTCGAGCTCGATTTGGGTTTCACCTACCTTGGAGACCCGCGCCTGCAAGGTTTGCATATTTTGCCGTTGTATCGGGAAAATTATGTCTTGCTGGCGCGCCGGTCCTGGGAGGGCGCTAGGCTGTCATCGATGACTTGGCTCGATGTTGCCAAACTTCCGTTGTGCCTGCTCACGCCTAACATGCACAACCGGCAATTACTCGATGCCGTATTCCGCGACGCCGGAGCATCGCCGAACGTAGTCGTCGAGACCGACTCGGTGCTGACTTTGTACGCCCATGTGGTTGGTGCAGGATTGTTTACGATCCTGCCGCATAGCCTGTTAAGTACGATCGGAACAGGGCAAGAGCTGATTGCGATGCCGCTGCATCCGCCTTCTTATCGTCAAATCGGCTTGATCGCACCCTATCAAAAACAACCTTCACAAATGCGAGCAGCGGCATGGAAAATCGCTAAAACGCTTGAATTACAAAAACAATTCGATGGCTTGATAAGCCGTTTCGATTGATCGATTCGAATAATCGATTGGCTTGTGCTGTGGGTAACGGTCGACAATAACCGGGTGCTGGATGTGCGTTGATACGAGCGATGTGTATCTTCAATTGGTATGGAGCATGCTGATTAACGTTATGTAGTCTTATACATAAAGAATATTGGGAAGTCGATTCCTTGGGTTTGTAATGATTGCTACAAAACTTTGGCGCTTGTCATGAACAAGACATTTGCCGGATCGGTGGTTGGCAATAGTTAAACATAATTATTTTGATGGGTGGGCTTATGCGAAAGTTAATCTTAGGGATGTCTATAGTGGCTTGGCCTCTAGCGACGACAGCAAATCCCGATATATTCAATTTGGGTGTGGTGGAAATAACGGCCGAGGCCGGGCAGGAAAAATTCAGCGGTAAGGAAACCATCACTGCCGAAGACATCGCCCGTTACAACCGCAACGACGTGGCTTCGGCGTTGAACTTGTTGCCGGGCGTGTCGATACAGAATTTGGGGCAACGTAACGAACGTTTGATATTTATCCGGGGCTTCAATTTGCGCCAAGTGCCGTTGTTCATGGACGGCATTCCGGTGTACGTCCCTTACGACGGCAACGTCGATTTGAACCGCTTCACGCTGATTGACTGACAAAACTCAAAAGTCGAAAAGATTAGGAGATAATATCGATATTTGACCGGTTCTAGCAAGGAAGCGAAACATGCAACAGAGCACGCCTTTATACGATAGCATCTTGAAATTATTGCACCATGCGCCATGGCGCGATAGACGACACCTGTATACCGTGGCTTGGATGGTGTTGGGTTTATTATCCAGTGGTTGGATCAGTCTAAGTAAGTGGTCGCCTTATGTCGTGAGTCGTGCGGAGCTGGCGCAAAGCGTCGAGAGACGCTTCAAGCGTTGGCTGACGAATGGGCGTATCGATGTGTTGCGGTTGTATGCGGCGTTATTGCGGGAGGCTCTGAAGGACGTAACGGAAGAGCCGTTGCTGGTCGCTTTAGATACTTCGATGCTCTGGGACACGTTCTGCGTGATCCAGTTGGCGCTGGTTTATCGTGGGAGGTCGATTCCATTAGTTTGGAAAGTGATGAAACATCCCAGTGCGAGCGTGGCGTTCAAAGACTACCGAGGCGTATTGGGGTTTGCGGCGCGACTGTTTCCGGAACGAGAGATCATTTTGCTGGCGGATCGTGGCTTTTTACATGGCGAATTGCTGAATTGGATTCGCAAGACGGCCGGCTGGCACGCGCGTATTCGCTGCAAGCGTTCCGTCGGGTTTTACCAAAAAACGGGCAGCGGCTACCGCAAGTTGGCCTTACGTTTGCTAGCCGGGGAAGTTTGTTATTACCACCATGTCGGGGTGACCGGTGCGCATATCCCTGCGCACTTGGCGGTCGGCTGGGAAAAAGGGGCGAAAGAACCATGGATCATCGTCAGCGACCAACCCACCAATGGCGATACGCTCTATGAATATGGGCGGCGCTTCAACATCGAAGAGGGCTTTTTGGATCACAAATCCAACGGTTTTCAGTGGGAGTCTTCGCAATTGCGCGAAACCGAGGCGCTTCAAAGGCTCTGTTTCATCATGGCGGTCGCCACCTTGGTGTTGGTTTGCCAAGGGGGTGCGGTCGTTGCCTCAGGCAAGCGGCGGCGTGTCGATCCGCATTGGTTTCGCGGTTATAGCTATGCCCGTATCGGCTGGGATTGGATACGGCGTGCTTGCGCTCGCGGTGATGCCATTATTGACAGTCTAGTTCTGCACGCTTTGCACGACCCCGAGCCCGCTCGGGCGAGTAAACGGCAACCCGATCGATCCCGCTGGATGGATGATTTGCCCTGCCGCATTTTTCTTTTTACTATGCAATTAAGGAGTTAAGAGTTTTGTCAGTCAATCAGCCGCTTCACGACCTTCGATATCGGCCAGATCGATGTCAGCAAGGGCAATGCGTCTGTGATGTACGGACCGAATACCTTGGGTGGCAGTATCAATCTGATCAGCCGACGACCGTCCAAAGAGCTGGAAGCTAATTTAACGCTCGGCATGGGCATGGATTCGCAATTTGACGATAATTATTATCAAACGTCGTTGAACGTCGGTTCCAATCTCGGTTGGGGCTATATCCTAGGGGGATTTTCGTTTCTGGACCGTCAATCTTGGCGTTTGTCCGACGATTTCAATCCGATGGCTTTCGAGGACGGCGGTATCCGCGAAAACTCCGGCAACACCGACTACAAGGGCAGCATCAAAGTCGCGTTGACGCCGAATGAAACCGACGAATACGCGGTCGGCTTCAACACGCAAAAAGGCCGAAAGGATACACCGCCTTACGCCGGTACCGATCCTGACGTGCGAACGCGATTTTGGCGCTGGCCTTATTGGGACAAGGAAAGTATCTTTTTCGTATCGCGTACGCAATTCGCCGATGTTCATACGGTTAAGCTGCGCGCTTACCACGATACCTTCAAAAACAGTCTGATGTCGTTCGACGATGAGACTTACAGCCGAATCAGCCGGCCCTATGCCTTCGACAGCCAGTACAACGACTATACCTTCGGCGGCGGCATCGAATATATCAATACCTGGTTCGATCATCACGAGATCAAGTTGGGTTTCAACTACAAACAGGACGTACACCGCGAAGTCGACAACCTCGATACCCAAACCCATGTCAACACCCGGCCCAAAACGCCGAAAGAACGCTCGGCCGACGAATATTTTTCGTATGCGATAGAAGACGTCTATACGCCTACCGATGCCTGGCGGTTCGTGTTCGGCGCGAGTTACGACCGGCAACACCGTTTGCAGGCGCAGAACTGGACCGGTACCCAGATGCAGTTGTTTCCGTTGAGCAATCAGGATGCTTATAAC
This sequence comes from Methylotuvimicrobium sp. KM2, assembly GCF_038051925.1. Lineage (NCBI taxonomy): Bacteria > Pseudomonadati > Pseudomonadota > Gammaproteobacteria > Methylococcales > Methylococcaceae > Methylotuvimicrobium > Methylotuvimicrobium sp. KM2. Next base: position 1,836,108 of record NZ_CP150634.1, read on the forward strand.
GCTCAAGGTGTGGCTTATTACGAGCTGTTCGAGGATTTAGTGCTGCATGCTAGTCTGGCGCACAAAACCCGGTTTCCGACGATCAAGGACCGCTATTCGTTTCGTCTGGGCAATGCTTTGCCGAGTCCCGACCTGAAGGCCGAAAAAGCGTTGAATTACGAGTTCGGCGTTGACGGCAAGGCATTCGGCATGCTCGATTACGGTGCCGCGCTATTTTTCAATCAAATCGACAGCGCGATCGAGGAAGTCACGCTGGACAAAAACTTTTGTACCGCGCAAGGGCTCAATCCGCGCTGTTTTCAACAGCAAAACATCGGCGAACAGGAAAATCTCGGCATCGAACTGTACACCACCGTCGATATCAACGACGCGTGGCGCTTGCATGCCAATTACACCTGGCTCGACCGCAACAATATTACTAACCCGGCTATCAAGCCGCTCGACACGGTCAAACACAAAATGTTCGCATCATTGGAATATCAACCCTTCCAGTATCTGCGTCTTTTGGCGAGCGCCGAATACAATTCCGACCGGTTTAGCGATACGCTGGGCGTGAGAATTGCTGATGAATTTGTCATGGCCAATCTGAAAGCGACCTTTCCGGTTCATGAAAATTTTAGCGCCGAATTCGGCGTCAACAACGTCACCGACGAAAACTATGCCTATCAGGAGGGTTTTCCCGAGCAAGGGCGTAACTATTTCGCGAACCTGAATTTGCGCTATTGAAGCTGAGGAAATAAATGATGAGATTTCGATTCGTAGTTTTTATGATGGCGTGCTTGACCGCTTACGATGTGACGGCCAAACAAACGTTGACGGTGCTGACGGCTTATCATGAAGAAGCCGTCGCCCAATTTGAAACCGTGTTCGAGCGCGTGCATCCCGACATCGACGTCAAGATCATTTGGCGCATGCCGCACGATGCGCTGCCTTATCTACGGCAACCCGAGCAAAGCGGAGTCGATGTTCACTGGTCGGCTTCCCTGCACAATTATTTACAGTTGAAACGGGAAGGCATTTGGCAAAAGCTCAACATAGATTATAGCGGCCTACCGGACAATTTGGGTGCGATGCTGCTGGCCGATCCGGACGGCTTTTACCGAGCAAGCGAAATAACCGGCTACGGTTTCGTGCTGAATCCCGATTATTTGCAAAAACACGCTCTACCGCAACCGAGGGCCTGGCAGGATCTGGCCGATGCGCGTTATAGCGGCCATATCGCGTTGCCTGTGCCGTCCCGATTTCGAGGCCGGGGGGCGAGATTGGCGCACGCCGCCTTTGTGGGGTATCGGCTTGGTCGAGCGCATCAACGGGCACAGTTTCTTTCTACATGACGGTCGCGCTAGAAATCTAATGGAAGCCGTGCTTTGGCATGGCGGCGAGGCACGCCTTGCCAGGCGCCATTTCGAACGCTTGTCATCGGATGAGCGTTGGCATGTCGTTCGATTTTTGGAATCGTTATGACGTTTCCAATTAAAATTAGAATCGTTTACTGCAAAATTAAGGGATGTCGACCATGACAGAAACCGAAAAACCTTCCACCGCTATCGCTAAAGAAAGGCCGTTCGAACGGCTTGTCGAAGGCGAGCTACGCATTGCCGGCGCATTTACTTGGAAGTTGTGTAATTTACTGAGCGCGATCGAATCGACCGGTTCGCTCAATCGTGCCGCGAAACAGGTCGGTCTGAGTTACAAGGGCGCATGGGAAATTTTGGAACGCGCCAACAATCTTTCGCCGCGGCTGCTGGTGACGACCGCAATCGGCGGAAAACACGGCGGCGGCAGTGTTTTGACCGACGCCGGAAAAAGCCTCCTGAAACTGTTGGCCAAACTGCGTAAAGAGCACGATCAATTTTTGGATCGCATCAATCAGGAGTTGATCAACAATTCCGAGTTTAATTACTTAATCAGGAGAACCTTTATGAAAGCCAGTGCACGTAATCAATTTTTCGGAACCGTCAGCGAAATACGTGAAGGCGGTATCAATGTCGAAATCGTCATTGCATTGAAAGGCGGGGATACCTTGGTTGCAGCGATAACCCAGGAGTCGATGAAGAAACTGGGTGTCGCGGTAGGCGTCGAGGTCGTGGCGTTGATCAAGGCGCCGCAAGTGTTGATCGTGAGCGATCTAGGGCCGTACCGGCTGAGTGCTCGTAATCAGCTTTCAGGATCGGTGTCGCGCCTGCAAAAAGGCTCGGTGAATACCGAAGTGGTAGTAGAATTGCCCGGCGGCAATTCGGTTTATGCGTCGGTGACCAACGACAGCGTCGAGGAGTTGGGGCTTGTCGAAGGAAACGACGTCATTGCGGCCTTTAAAGCCAATGCGGTATTTTTGGCGGTCGCCTCTTGAGTGGCGTTGAACAGAAACGGAGTTTGCAATAAACGAGGAGTCCATATATGGGTATATTATTTTTGTTCGCCATTTTCGAGATCGGCCAACAATGAGTTAACTTCATCGACCGTTAATGGTTTATTGAAGTAATATCCTTGAATTCCGTCGCATGCAAAATTTTGAAAAAATGCCAATTGCGTTGCCGTTTCTACACCTTCGATGACAACGCTCAATTCCAAGTTGTTCGCCAGTGTAATTATTGCTTTGGCAATCGCCGCATCGCCCGAGTCGGTTGCGACGTTTTTTACGAAACACTTGTCTACTTTGAGTTGATCGATGGGTAAGTTCCTCAATAAGTTGAGAGACGAATAACCGGTTCCGAAATCATCGATGGCAATGGAAACGCCTTGAGATCTGATTCTAGTTAATATATCGATAACCGTGTCGATATCGTCGGTTAACACACTCTCGGTAATTTCCAGCTTAATGACGCCTTCGGGGATTTTATGCTCGATCAACAATTGCGTGATGCTTTCGGCAATATTCGTCTGTAGAAACTGCCTTGGCGAAAGATTAACCGAAACGGTAAATCCGGTGAAACCGTCATCCGACCAAGCCCTCACTTGCCGGCACACGTCAGCAATAACCCATTCGCCAATCGGGATGATTAAACCGGTTTCCTCCGCCAGCCCGATAAATTGGTCGGGGGAAATAAATCCTTTTTCTTCATGGCGCCAGCGCAATAAAGCTTCCAACCCTACTAAACGCTTTCCCCAAAGATCCCATTGCGGCTGATAAAACACCTCAAATTCTTGCTTTGCTATAGCTTGATGAAGATCCGCTTCAAGAGCCAATCTCTCGGCCGTCCATTTTTCGATTTCCGGACTATAAAAGCCATACCGGTTGCGGCCAAGCGCTTTTACCCGATACATTGCCGTATCCGCATATCTCATTAGATTTTCTTCTTGTTCGGCGTCTTGCGGAAAAAGGCTGATTCCAATACTGAAACTTATATAAAGTAACTTATCTTGAATAACGAATGGTTCTGAACAAGCCAGTCTGATCTTTTCGGCAACTTCCGCAGCGCTTTGAGAATGGTGAACATTGGCTAAAATTACTACAAATTCGTCCCCGCCCCATCTTGCGGCACTATCGACCGATCGAATGCAGCTTTGTAAACGTAGAGCAATATGCTTTAGTAATTCATCGCCCGCATCGTGCCCTAAACTATCGTTTATTTTTTTAAAATGATCCAGGTCCATGAAAAATATAGCCGCACCGCTCCGGTCGCGTCGTGCTTGAGCCAATACTTTGTTGAGGCGATCGCTAAACAACACGCGATTCGGCAAACCGGTCAGGGTGTCGTGTGTAGCTAAGTGTGTCATTTGGCGGCTGATTTGCAACGTTTCGCTGATATCGCTAATAGCCAAAACGTAACCTTCTCGGACTCCCCGATCGTTTAGCATGATATTCATTGTTATTCTGACGGCGATCTGCGCTCCATGCCGGTTTATCAAGAATAAGGGCTTTTGTTCGATGCCGGACGAAATATCGGCGTTGCAGTTCCCGTGCAGATCGTAAAATCTGGCCGATGTTTCATATCCGTCAACCAAATTGACGACTTCGTTTAGCGTTTTCCCCCTTACTTCTTCGAAAGAATAGCCGGTCAAGCGCTCGGCTACCGGATTCATAAATCTAATGTAACCGTCGGCATCCGTCGCTACAACACCATCACCTACCGATTTAAGGATAGTAGCGGTATTCTTTTTTTCCCTTGCCAAATAGAGGTCTGCGAATTCTAAACGCCGCGCAGTCCATAGGGCATGGAGGAACAGCTGCCCAGCTAATGAGGAGGCTGGAGAAAACCAAATCGAAACCCGATTCATCAAAATATAAGCGGAAACGACGGTACATATCAACACCGCCACCGAACCTAATAAGCCGATCCAAGGCATTTGAATCGATTGAGTCCGGCTTGCAAGCACTACCAGTAAACACGACAACAATAACTGCGATGGATGATTTAACTTATTGATCGATAAATTATTTAAGAGTGCATTGAGGACTTGTCCGTGCAGCTCCAGACCGCTCATGGGGTTCGTGTTGACAGTAACCGGGGTGGGAAACCGCTGTCCGAGACCGGACGCCGTCATGCCGATCAGCACCCAGCGCCCTTCGAGACGGTTTAAAAAACGGTCGTCGGACAAGGCATCTACATAGGATATTCTTTGCAGCTTACTTAATGAATTGATAAAAGGAATCGCAACGGGTTCCGATCGTTGCCAATGCTCGACATCATGGCCGGCCGCATGGGGAAAATTTATCGATTTATTTCCCGTTTGCCAAACGGCTTGAGCAAAATAAGGCCAGGGATAGCCGTCTTCCATCTGCCAAAGAAAGACGCTTCTGACTACATTGTCTTCATCAAGCCGAATCTCGGTATGGCCTACCGAAGCAGCAGCTTGAGCAAACTCTAAAAGCGGCGGGATGAATTTTTGTTGCGTAGTATTTGGTTGAAGTTCGGGGGCTAACGGTAAAACGACACGGCCGTTTCTAGCGATGGCTCGCGCCAAAAGACGGTCCCCTTGCGAGTCTCCTTGTTCCGCCTCGGCGAATAATATGTCCATTCCAACCGCATTAACTTTTACCGATGTCAACCTGTCCAAAAGCCGAGCATGTAGACGACGGGACCAGGGCCAGCGGCCCAATTGCCTAATACTTTTTTCGTCGATCTCTACTAGTACTATGTCGGGATGGACGGTATGTTTAGTCAGTCGCACGGCCCAGTCGTAAATAAAAATATCCCAATTTCGAAGGTAATCCGAATAAGTCAAACCCATTGTTACAAAGACCGCAAGAATCAAGCTCGAATGGGAAATGGGAAATTTCGTCATTAACTACTATCAAATGGCGAACAAAGCGAAAAGCAACAATAGCAACAGCCACCAATACCAACTCCTCGGCACTTCCAAAGTTTGCGTGGTTCCGAAAGGATTTTCGAATCCGTCTGCATCGATCGTACGAATCCGCATGTAATACGTGCCACTATCCGGTTTATCGAGTTCGATATTCGGTTCATCGACTGTTTTGTCGACAAGCGGTGCCGAAAACGAAGGCTCATCGGCCAATTGGAATTGATACCGTTGACCGGGTAACCCGGCACGCCACCGGATTTGTAAATGCTCGTCGGATATCTCAGGCTCTTCGAGTGCCGGAGCCGGAACGACTCGGCGAAAATGTTGAGCATCGCTGAAAGGGCCCAACCCCTCATTTTCATCAACTGCAGCCACTCGCCAGTAGTAATCGCCCAAAGGTAATTCGTCAGGCGATACGAATTGACTTTCGTCAACTTCTGAATTATCGGTAACTATCTCCCGGAACTTCGAATCTTTCGCAAGCTGAAAATAAAATTGCTCGATATCGACGGGTTTAGACCACACAAAAACAGCGCGTTCTTCGGTCACGCCGCTTGCCGGTTTCGGCTCTAACAACAACGGCGGTTCCGGTCTCGCATTAAGCTCGATTCGAGTAGCCGCGTTCAATCCTTCAAGACCGCTGGCGTCAATGGCACGAATTCGAAAAAAATAATTCCCGTCGGGTAAATCAGGGCCTTTAAACAGATTCCCGGCAAAAGTATTATCGAGCATCAAACTACGAAAATCTTCCCTTAGACTGATTTGTACCCGATATCCCGAACTACCGGCAACTTCAGGAATCCCAAGTTGAATCGGAACTTGTTCCAATACTCGAGGCAACGCGTCGACATTAGGAGCAGGCAATAAATCGACAGGAAGCGCAGGAGGTTCGGAGCCGCGAATCAACAAACCTTGATTCGCCTTTACGAATCGCGAGACGCCCGAGCCGGTCACTTCGATCTTTCCGCCCAGCACTTCAGCACGGCTGACAGCGTTTTCCTCGTCTTGATTGACACGGTAGTCCGTGCCTCTAACGGAAGTAGTAGCGGAAGGCGTTTTAATCTCGAAGCGATTAGCTGGTCCGGTACTCGGCTCGACTTGAGTTTCCAACCTTCCTTTCTCGAGCATCAACCGGTTATCGACCATTCCGGAATCGCCGAATATGCCGATTCGGTCCAAATGCAAATGACTTTTTTCCTGTAGTAACAAAAACGAGCCGTCGATAAATTGCAATCTAACATTGCTGTCGTCCAGGGTTTCAATTTTATCCCCTTCTACCAGCAAGCTACCGGCACTTAATGGAAAACGCCGACCTCCATCTGCCTCTATAACCCATGCTTGGCCATGCATGTCGAAAACCCTTACAAAAAAAGGAGACGTTTTAAGCCACTTGACGGGAACTTTAATTTTGGTGCCCGGTGGAATCTTATATGGATCTACTATTTGATTGTAGGTTTTGAGGCGTTCGGTAAAAGACACGTTTTTAAGGTAGCGATCGGCCAATACCCACAAGTTTTCACCCGCACTAACCGTGTAAATTCAATCGTCGGAGGCAATAACGCGAGTCGATGACAAAAAGATGAGTATGAGAACGAATAATAGTTTACGTTGGACTCTACCATTCAAGTCATGATGATCTCGCATAAAAAATTTCCTCTCCTGTTTACAGTGTTTGCGGTTTATGATGCATGCTTCCTTGTTCGTCTATTTCATGATTCCGTATTTTAAAGCTTAGTCCACGCCGAATTAATCGTCTACCAGAAAAAAGGGAGGGGCGAAGAAAGATCGGCTTAAGGTCTTGTGTGACAAGAGAAGCTAATAATTTCTTGCAGTGCCGGATGGGTGTTGTAGGACTGTCCGAACTATCAGTTTAAATCTTCTGCTAGCCTGGACGAAACGATGTTGCCGGCCTATTTCAGAGGAAAATGTAGCTATCGAGAAATAGGGTATTATTTTGAATTATACCTTTCGCACTTCAAATTCCGGCATTGCCAGAGGAGGTGCCTGGTTGTCCGATAAAGGCTTTGCCAGCATGGAGCTGGCATAGAGCCTACATGGACGTATTCACGGCGTCCTTTAGCGGACACCCAGGCACCGAATTTTGATCTACGACGGGTATACATTGTACAACTGTCGGTAAAACCATTAGAGAAGCAAGATTAAAAAAGAAAGCCATGAACCTAAGGAATATGCACAAAATAACTGCTACAAGTAATAGGCTTTGCGGCGTCCTGTCAGGCGAGCAATCGTACCCTCTTCCACGCCCAGAGAATTGGAAAGCAGTCATTGACTATTTCCTAAATGGTCTATTTAGTAGAAAAGATAACCGTTTCAACTGCTAACGCGAACATAGCCAAATAAAACAGGGAAGCGCTGGTTGCGATGGCAGAAATCATGCCGGCAAGCAACGGAATGAGAGGCTTATTGTTGTAGATGCGCGATGATATTAGCGTGGCGAATAGCAAAATAAAAGTCAGGAGGTTTTCTAAGGGTTTGCTCAGTTAGATCAAATTAAAACCTTGCAAACCCGAGTTAAGTACTTGCGCATAAAGCTCGATGCCATTCATGGGTTCCGATTGACCCGATAAAGGTGTTGGAAACCTTGTGGCCAAACCGGCAGCCGAAGCTCCTCAAGACAATCTTATTTTCCAGAGACAAGTCGGTTGTTTTCTCTTGAAGGACATCGAGATAAGAAATTTTTTGAAACTCGCTGTTAACGGCAAAGGGAATCAAAACGCGTTGATTGCGCCACCAAAGGTTCGAACGGGAAGGATGCATGTTGGGACGGCTTTCGCCTTGCCATTTCAATTTATGGTTTTTGGAAAAGATAGATTTAAAAACAAGCATAAAAAAACTTCTACAAAAGTAGCCAAGGGGTCGTGACTTTTGCAAATACGTGCTTGAATAAACGAGACTTGATGCAAATTACAAGACTTGACCGTTCGCAGTAACAGCAGTAAATCTAGCGGGTTAAAGTCCCGTCCAAGGAATTGTCCGTACGCCTTGGTAGTATGAGGAAGCGGCATCGTGGTAACACGGTGTCGTAAGTTTCCAAACAGCAAGAGAGCAGGCCGTAACGCAAGTGAACCTACACGTAGCCTCGTAAACGAATTGGAGGAGCCGACCCTGTGGTCAGAAGGGGAAGGCCGTTGGATGGATACTGAAATAACGGAAGTGGTATCCGTCGACTTCCGGGGTAGCAGGGTCGGCATGTTCTTGAAGATTCATTGCCCAGTGCTGGAGACCCGTTGCGGCGGTGGGGAGGCCATCGACTATTGCGTATAAGGAAACGAAGGCGCAATAGGCCGTAACGGGAGTCGGAGGGGTTCATAGTACCGATGGAAGTCTAGGGACAACATAACCCAGACCGAGGGAAGGGACCCTGCTTTGTTCATGTAACCGAAGAGTGGAGGAAAAGGGGATTGCCATGTTGCTAATAACCCCTGATGAAATCAGGACACTACAGAGGAAGCTCTATACCAAGGCCAAGCAAGAACCGGCCTATCGCTTCTATGCGCTCTATGACAAGGTGTGGCGGGCAGACATCCTCATGTTTGCTTACCGCCTTGTCCGTGCTAACAAAGGAAGTCCCGGCGTTGACGGAGTGAACTTCGAGGACATAGAGCAGAAGATAGGGATAGACCAGTTTTTGTCGGAATTAGCTCAAGACCTGAAAGACAAGACTTATCACCCAAGTCCGGTACGGCGCGTCATGATTCCCAAAGCGGACGGCAGTCAGCGCCCGCTGGGCATTCCGACGATCCGCGACCGGGTAGCCCAGATGGCGGTAAAACTCGTCATTGAACCGATATTTGAAGCGGATTTCTGCCCGAACTCCTACGGATTTCTGCCCGAACTCCTACGGATTTCGGCCAAAGAAATCGGCCCACGACGCGGTTGATGAAATAGCGGAAGCGCTACATCAGGGCTATACCCAAGTGATTGATGCCGATCTGTCGAAATACTTCGATAGCATCCCTCACGCCAAACTGCTGGCCGTTATTGCCGAGCGCATTGTTGATGGTGCGATATTGCACGTCATCAAGCTATGGCTCAAAGCACCGGTCATCGAAGAGGATAAGGACGGCACCAAGAAGCATATGGGCGGCGGCAAAGCAAACAGCAAGGGCACGCCGCAAGGTGGAGTCATTTCACCGTTGCTATCGAACTGCTACCTGCATTTACTTGACCGGATATGGGAGAAACATCAGCTACGATGGAAGTTAAAGGCGCGCATCGTCCGTTATGCGGATGATTTTGTCGTGCTGTGTGCAGGTGCAGTTGATGCACCATTGGCCGCGGTACGGCATGTGCTGGATCGTCTTGATCTTGAGTTGAATGATACCAAAACCCGCATAGTTGATGCCAGAGAGGAAAGTTTTAACTTCTTGGGTTTTTCAATCAGGGTGAGCAAGGGATTGAAGTCGGGCAAAAGTTATCCGCATGTCTGCCCGGCACCGAAATCGCTTGCGAAAATCAAAGACCGTATAACGCAATTGACCGCACGGGAGCGTACGCCGATACCGTTGGAAGATATTATAGGAAGCATGAACGCCAGCCTTCGCGGCTGGTCGGGTTACTTTCACTATCGCAATTCCAATGGCGTACTGGAAAAGGTGAAGACGCATGCTGAAGAACGTCTGCGAAAGCACCTCATGAAGCGGCACAAGGTCAAAGACCGTGGGATCGGCCTCGGTCGTTTCCCAAGCCAGCAGTTATATGCGAGATACGGGTTATACAAGGTTCCGACAAAGGCGGGCTGGAAAACAGCGCATGCCGTGGTGTGAAGAACATCGGAAAGCCGTGTGCGTTAATAGCGCATGCACGGTTTGATGAGGGAGGACAGGAGAAACTAACTATGATAAAGCTAATGAGGCACCGCCAGACGAAAGGGGCGGAAACAGATAGGCCATGTCTACGGAAAGTGAAATCCTGTTCTCTACTCTACCCTATTCAGTATCCGATCGAGTTTTATAACGATGCAGGGCGTGAGCAAGAAGCCGAGCCATTTTACGAGCGCTTGGAAAATTAGGAATATCTGCGTAATTCCGCGCAGGAAGAGCGATCGTTGATTCTGGAATCCGACGAATTTATTCCTCACGGCCTAGACCCCGACATCGTCGCCGATTTTGTCGGCTATTTCGATCGGCACCCGGTCATTGCGAAGGTGTATCTGGTGCAAAAATCGGTGAAATACACGCCGGAATATCCTTGCTATGTGATCGCTTACCGAATCAAACCGAAATTTTGGCAGACGCAGGCAAAAGTCGATGAGCAAGTTTCATCGTTCATCGATAACTCCGGTTTGTCGCAAGACTATATGTTCATCTCCGCCGACTCGGTGAAAAGATTGGAATCCAAGCTGAAAAAAGTCGAAGGTTCCGATGTTTATCGCAGAAAATAACCTAACGATCATGAAGTTACTCATCACACCGGATAATGAAAGTAATCAGAGAGGGTGCGGTTATTCGCCAGACAATCGGTAACCGGCGCTTTTGTAGTGAGCGTAACGAACGAAAAATGCGTCCGTGTTTACGGCCTTGCTATGCATTTTTATCTACTAGCCGACCCGTTACATATTTATGTAGGACACTAGATATTAATGTTTGATATGGCAAACCTTCAATCAGAGCTTTTTCCTGCAACAACTCTAAATCCAATTCTGACATTCGAATATTTACACGCTTGTCTTTCCTGAAGGTGTTTTTTGCTGCTGCCTTATATTTATTAATTTCATCAGGGCTTGCAACTGAAACCCACTCATCAGCTTCATATGACTGAAGTAGTTCCTTCTCTTCCCGGGATAACTTATTCATCATTCACCTCAATATATTTCTTTGTGGCCTTCCTGCTTGGAATGATGGTTTTCAGGAAGAACTCTGTTTCGTTTTCAACGAATGGCACAAGGTAGGCATAGTTTTCGATGTTGACTATGAACATACGCTGCTTCGGATATTTTGCAGGATTCGGGTGCTTCACTACATCCAAAAGCCCTTCATTCTCAATGTGATAGATAATTCTCTCGAACGATATACCCCGTTCCCGAATTAACTGCTCATTCTTCTCTGAGTTCCAAGCGAAGTGATTCATGCTTAAAATTTAGCACAACGTGTGCCTATTGCAATCATTTTGTTGCATAATCGCGGCTCTCACCAGCGGGGTGGGCGGCAAGCTGTAAGCTTGACGGCTGCGCAGTCTGGTGAAGTGCCTTGTTCCGGCGCAAGGCGCGACGGGACAAGGCCGAACGAAGTGAGCGCCGCGATTCCCGGCGGCGAAGCCGCCGGGAACGCCGCAATTCACCGGCGCGTAGCGAAGCGGAGCGTCCGAGTGAAATTGCCTTGTTAGGCCAGTAGTTCGCTACGAAGCTATTGAAGCTCATCGGGTTTTCCGCTGACTGAAATCATTTGCCAAGCGCCATCCATTTTAAGATATACCTCGCTCCATTTCCCGGTAACCTTCAACGCTTCACCGCCCTTCGGGATGACAGTTGCCGTGTATGTATAGTGCGCTACACCTACCCGACCATCATAAACCTGAACGCTCAATGGCTGTAGTTCATACTTTTGTAGTTCCGGCGAATTATCTGTTACTGAATTAACCGCCGCTTCTCGATCGTGAGGGAGCGGTGAACTCATATCCCAACCTATATAGCGCGGATGAAGGGTGGAGCGAATTTGATTCTTATTGCGATTCATCGACAACGCCCAAAGAGCAAGAACTCTCTCCCAAAGTTCGCTTTGTTCTGGTGAGAACTCATTTATGCGGATATAGTTCGACATTATCTTCCTTAATGGCCTAATCGCGGCGCTCACCAGCGGAGCGGGCGGCAAGCTGTATGCTTGACGGCAGGTCCGTCTGGTGAAGCGCCTTGTTCCGGCGCAAGGCGACGGGACAAGGCCGAACGAAGTGAGCGCCGCGATTCCCGGCGGCGAAGCCGCCGGGAACGCCTGAGCTAACCGGCGCCAGCGAAGCTGGCGTCCGTGTTCAGCGATTTGTTAGCAGTCGGCTCACCACACATACATACTGGACTCTTTGTTCATAACCCTAAGATTGATCGCTTCCGCTGGCTGCCCGGCAGCAGCGCCGAAACACACATGAAGCGGCAACAGGTGCTCCTCTCGCGGATGGCAATACCTTGCTCCAGGGGCATCGGACCAGCGAATTAGTTTTTGTCGCCGTTGCGCTGCTGAATAGGTTGAATTACAGCATGAATCGCCTAACCACTGCTCAAAATCGCGATTGGACTGGGATGATTCAACGGTCTCTGGGGCAAAGAAAGCTTTCAAATTATGGAATGAAAACCCCGAACCAATGAGCAATACGTTTTCACGCTCCAAGTCTCGTAATGCCTCACCGACAGCTATGTGGCTTTCAGGATCTAGCGAGCTCAACAAAGACAGTTGGACACAGGGAATATCTGCCTCGGGGTACATGATCTTAAGCGGCACGAAAACACCATGATCTAACCCTCGCTCTTGATCCATGTTCACATCAATCCCAGCGGATTCAATCAACCTATGTAGCTCGCCAGCTAATGACGGCTCGCCTTGGCAAGGATATGTAATGGAATACGATTCTTCGGGAAAGCCGTAATAATCGTAGATCAGCACAGGGTTTTCAGTTGCCGTGATGGTTGGGACTCTCTCTTCCCAATGAGCGCTGACCACGACAACGGCCTCTGGGCGACCTAGCCTTGCACCCAATATCTCCAAGGAAGTCACCATTTCACTATGGCCAGGATCACCTAAAAGCGGCATGGGACCACCACCATGAGAAATAAATACGGGCTGAATTCGACTTGGCATTTTCTTTCTCCCGACTGCTAACGCTTTGCTAATGGGCTGCCGCAGCGCAGCGTAGGCAGTCCCGTGGAGGCCACGCCGTTTGTGGCCGGAACGAAATTTAGCAAATTGTTAGGCAAATTCTAGTAGGATACAGTCCAGCTTCCGTTATTTGTGACTACATCAACCTGAGCTGCCTCGCACGGCCCAGAAAATGAAACTGATACCGACTCCCCAAATTTCAATTGTTTTGGCAAGATGGGCTTTCCATTAAAGATATTTTTATTTTCGATCTTGCAGTTACCTCTATTAACTATAATGTCTTCAACAGTAACTTCATCGCTAATTGCTTTCACTTTCACTTGAACATAGTTAATTCCGAAAAGCTGATTGACCTTGTCGTAAGTTTCAATGTCGACATTAGGTTCTGACTTCCCACATCCAATTAGCAATCCGGTTAAAGCGAAAATCACTACCATTTTTTTCATTTAGTTTCTCCGTTTGAAATTTGCGTGACTATTGTCACTGCCTAACGTTTGGTTAAGGGGCGGGCTTTAGCCCGTCCCAGCGAGCGCAGTGAGCGATTTGAACCAGTTGTTGAACCAGTTGTTGGACGAAGCCGCTAACGCGGAGAAAAGCCGTGCCGCTTGATTGACGATAAAATGTAACCTCACGCCCTCATTATACGAGGGAACATTCCACGACGAATCATGAGGTTACACAGCTATGACAGCATCATCCGCGTTCGATTTCAAGCAAAACTATCAAACTCATCTCAAACACCTGAAACTCAAAGGGCTTCAGCCGAAGACGGTCGAGGCCTATTCCCGGGCCATTCGGCGCATCGGCACGTATTTCGATGAACAAATCCATGATTTATCCGAAGCGCAATTGCTCGAGTATTTCTCCGATTTGCTGGCATCCCATTCTTGGAGTTCCGTGAAGCTGGATCTCTACGGGCTCAAGTTCTATTATCAACATGTGCTGCGCAAGCCTTGGGCGCATTTGGATTTAATCAAGCCGCCGAAGGGTCAGCGCTTGCCGGATATCGTCACGGTTGCAGAAGCGCAGCGTTTGTTTATGGTAACCCGCTCGGTAAGTTACCGGGTGTTCTTTTTCACGCTCTATAGTCTGGGATTGCGCCTCGGTGAAGGCTTGCGGCTTCAGGTAGGCGATATCGATGCTGAGCGGCAGCGTGTCCATATTCGGGATGCCAAAGGCAACAAGGACCGCTTGGTACCGCTGCCGGAAACGACATTGGTTTTACTGCGCCGCTTTTGGCAAGTGCACCGCAATCCGGTGTTGCTGTTTCCCAGTCGCCAAGGTGGTCCGAAGTCGGCGCATGCGGCCACTACCCCACTCGATCGTGGCGGCGTGCAAGTGACTTTGCGTAAAGTCGCCGAGGAATGCGGTCTAAAAAAAAGATCACTCCGCACTGTTTACGTCACAGCTATGCCACACACCTGATTGAAGCCGGCGTCGACCTGCTTGAAGTTCAAAAAATTCTCGGTCATCACAGTATTCTGACTACCGCACGTTATACGCACTTGACCGACGATACCGACCGCAATGCCGGTCAACTCATCAATGCCTTGATGGACGGCTTTGTTATCGACTGGGGGAAAGTCCAATGATTCTTCTCTCATCCATTATTTCGACCTTCGAAGCCGAGTTGCGGGAACAGTACGCGGGTTCGCTCTTACCCAGCCATTTGAATGCGCTGGCCGCCATGAAACAGTGCCGCACCACGCACAGCCCCGTGATGCAAGCGCAATGCGAGGACTGCGTTCACCAAGACTTCATCCCGCACTCCTGCGGTCATCGCCACTGCCCGCATTGCCAACAGCACGAGAGCCAGCAATGGCTGGAGCGGCAACTCAAAAAACAGGTGCCGGCCGAGTATTTCCTCATCACCTTTACCCTACCGAAGGAGTTCAGAGTGCTGGCCTGGCAACAGCAACGCACCCTGTACGATTTGATGATGCGCTGCAGTTGGGAGACGTTGAATACGTTTGCTCAAAACGATGCGCAATTAAAGGGTCGCGCCGGGGCGATCTCGGTGCTGCACACCCATTCTCGCCGGCTCGACTACCACCCGCATGTGCACGTCATCATGCCGGCCGCCGCCATCGATACCGAACGACGACTGTGGCGAACCAAGACCGGTAAGGGCCAAAGCAAAAAGCCCAACCCAAGTCAAAGCGGCACCGGCTATTTGTTCAATCACAAAGCCCTGGCCAAAGTGTTCCGCGCGAAACTGCTCGACGCCATCAATCATGTAGGCTTGGCACTGCCGGAACGGTATCCCGAAACCTGGGTCGTCGACGTCAAGTCGGTCGGTAACGGCGACAAGGCGCTGGTTTACCTGGGCCGTTATCTCTACAAAGGCGTCATCCAGGAAAAGGACATCATCGCCTGCAAAGACGGCCAGGTGACCTTTCGTTACCAAGACAGCAAGACGAAACAGACACAAACCCGAACCCTACCCGGTGCCGAGTTCCTGTGGTTGATGCTGCGTCATATTTTACCGAAAGGCTTTCGGCGGACGCGCAACTTCGGTTTTTTGCATCCCAACAGCAAACGCTTGATCAGCTTGTTGCAACTGCTGCTCGGTGTGAATCCGAATCAGGACTTGGCTTGGCTGAAAAAACGCCCGGCACTGAAGTGCCCGTGCTGCGGCGGCGATATGCGCATCGTGAAAACGCGGATACCGAAGGTCTACGCTATCCCGTTAAGTCGATCAGACCATAATCCACAGGTCGCTTCGGTTATGTAGACGACCCGCACATTCTTCGGATGGGTCAGCATCGGCATTCGGCTGCCGAGGACATCGCGCGGCCCAAAATCAGGCTATAATGCGCCTAAAAGCGCTGTCTTTGCGCTTTTGTAGCGGCAAACGCAACGGTTTCAAGCTTATTGAGGTGTCGCCGCTCGCAAAAAGCCGCGGCACCTACAAAACGCCAAAAGCTATTTTCATATATAAAGCATCCAACCTACTCTGAGTCAACCGGGCCGGGCTTGTCCAACAAACGGTTAGATTTTGGTTCGCGTTGCTCACAAAATCTAACCTTATTCGTTAGATTGCTTTCTCGTTATTGGTGTATCCCTTAATGTACGTCGCCACGAAGAGCGCCACACATGCTGCGATATTTACAAAGGCACCCCACTGTATAAGGTTAAAGAAGTTCGGTGCGTTCCTATTCCTTCCGGCAAACGAACCAACAAAATCATTGGCCTGGTTTAGTCCTGAGAACAAGTCGTAGTACTGGAAGAACAGTATTCCAAGTACGACGCCCCCCAATATGCGTGTGTACAATTTTGTTGCACCACCATAGAAGAAAATAGCCAATACAATCAGCAACATGAAGAGCAGCTTGCCAGTTCCATCGTTGATAAGGCTGCCTTTACCTAGAAATGGTATTTCTATTACTGGGAAGAATAGCGAAATCAAAACTGCTATTGCTGCTAAAAGCCCCAATTTGTTGTGCATACCATTACCGAACAAGGCGCTTATTTTTTGTCCTAACCCTGAACCTTGAAAGTCAGATAATTTTTCCGCGAAGTTTCCTGAAATGCTTGGGCTGCTCAGTGCATATATTTCAGACGCAACGTTATCTTTAGCTACGAAGTCGATTTTTGCGCCTGTGCGTGGAGCACCATTCGACTTCCAGTCACTATCAGCGAAGTCAAATCTGTCACCATTCTCACTCCTAACAACCCCCTTTTTGGTTGATTCATCAAAATGAAGTACTGTACCTTCCATTTTTTCTCCTTTTTTGTTGTGTAAATTAATCTAACGCCAAAATCACCGGCCCGCGATAGCGGGTCAGGTGAATTTTATGGTTATGCGAATTACTGGAACTAAACATGAAAAAACAAATTGAAACAATAGTTTTAGAAAACAAAACTGGACAACGCTTACGAATATACAAAGTTGAAAACTCAAATTCATTTTGCATCGGCTTAGAAGATGATAGCGATCATTTTGAGTTCGAAGCTGGTGATGCAGAAGAGATCACAAATGCGATAGACGTTGTTGTTGATTCATTTGCATAACGCCAGCGTAACGGGCCGGTTTGGAGCGTCAGCGGAAAACCGGTCACGTTGACGCAATCGTTAGGCCAAATGCGTGATTAAGATCCTCATATTTTTCAAAATCAACGACACTGCCCCCACTGATTCTCATCTACATTTTAATCGACTGGACTGTTAGTGACTGATCCATCAGGGTAATGAATAAAGCCGTTTTCATCTTGCCAAGGCTTCCTTTGCAATTTATTTTTAAGTTCATCCTCTCCATTGGGTCTGGCGTTCGGATTATCATCGATAATATCACCCATCATTTTTTTCTTTTCGTTATGTTGTGCAGGTGCTTCCCCAGGACTTTCTTGACTTGTCGACTGTGTTACGTCTGTGCTAATCATTGGTGAGTGTGTGGCTTGCTTAACTTCACCATTAAAAAAAACACTAGCCGCACCATCTTTTTTTACAATGAGCTTATTTCCATCGGATAAACTCTCTATATTTTCTGAACAGCCATCTATCTCCACTTTTCCCGTTACCGATTCTGTTTTACTGTCAAAAGCTATTGCATACGTTGTTGCTGGACAACTGGCGCCTCCTTCTCCAGTTGAAACAATCAGCACATATTTCGTTCCAAATGAATAGGCTTTTTCTATTGCTACATAACCAGTTGCATCTGGATATTCAACAACATATTCAAGAATATTAATCACGCCTGCTCGTGATAAATAATTTATGGCATTCCCGTATTCTAGTGGCTGCACGGAAAATGTGTCTCCAACCGCACCATTAGACACAATCAATTGCTCATATGACATTATTGGAGCTGCCGGGACGGATTCAGCTAATATCCGATATGAATCTGATTGTTCAGAATGCTTTGAAGCTGTAAGTGACCAGTTGGTATCAAACTCACCATTAATGCGGTGCTTCATCCGGTCTTCGATCACACCGATGGCGATGCCCAAAATAAGACTCGCAACCATGATGATCCAGCCAGCGAGGCTCCATTTTTTCTGCACACGGTTGAAGTGCTCAACGCTGGGCCATGCCTTGTTTCTCCATGCCCACTCGCGCCCCTTGAGGCCGAGGATCACCATCATGACGAGATTGACCAAGGGAATCAGGGCCATCAGTCCGATCCAAGTTTTGTTGAAGATAGCCCATACCCAGGAAAGCCAGAAAGCGCCCCATGACCAACCCTTGATGCCTTCTGGCAAGGCGCTAGCAGGCAGGCTTGCCGCTTGGGGTGGGACGGATGTGCTAGCGGCAGCCAGAGTTTGCTGCGCGCCGCAATGGGGACAGTTGTGAGCGGATGAGGGGATTTTCTGGCCGCATTGCATGCAAAAGACGAGTTCCAAAAGTAATTCTCCTTATTCAAGTGAGAGACCAAACAGACTGAGGATGAGCAAGAGGTTGATGCCGCCGATGACAAGGCTGGCAATCACCATGCCGCGCCCGCCGCGTTTCTGCACGAGGCTGACGATGCCGAGCACCCCTGCCGGCAGGCCGAAGACGAGGCCGCTCGCGGCGCTGTTTGCTGCATCTTCGGCGAGCTTCTTCTTGAGCGAGTGGCTACCGAAGGCGGATTCGATCTGGCTCAAGGTGTTGAGCGTATCCATGTCGCCGAATGTGGCTAGAAGCAGCAATAACGTGAGGATGGAAAGCACGAGGGCGGTGACGGCCATCCAGATTGAGGGGCTGGGTGCTCCAACAGGTTGGAAGTTGAAACCGCACTGGGGGCAGAAGCGGGCGGATTCGTGCAGTTGTTTGCCGCAGGATCGGCAGTAGATCATTGTATTAGCTCCTTTTTCATGGTGCTTGTAAGTGAATGCAAACAGAGAGAGGGGAATCTGGAGACCCCCAACAACAAGGGTAACTTGACGGCGAAAGCGTAGCGACGATAGGAGCGCAGCTTTTGCCGTTCAAGTTGACCCGCTGGTTAGGTCGCTACGATTCTTCACAGAGCGCTTCCGTGATAACAGAAGCATTTGGATGCCAACCAACTTTCACATTATCTATCAGAATGTACTTATTAAAACCGGTAAACGATGCATTTCCTCGCACTCTTCTAAGATAGTCTTCTATCTCACAAATTCGAGCGTTTGCTGCCTCATTAAGTTTTGACATTTCGACCTCGGCGCAGAATGTAAATACCAGCCAAGCATTTCTCCAAATTGATGAGCCTAATTGCTCCGTGATAAGACGTAGAGTTTCCTTGTCCTCAGCTCGAAACCTAGTATCATCGAGGCGTGAGAGAAAAAGCGCGGTGTCAATCGGATTCTCTGCAATGAATTCTCGGATAATCTTCAGATATTTAAAATCGGTTTCGCGGCAATCATCGGCGAGACCCGGTGTATCGATCAGACACAAAGGACCATACTCTGTACCGTGGGAGTAAGTTTCAGCTAGTTTTGTGCATGCCTCATATCGGTTGCAACGCGCCAATTCCACTCCAAACGAAGCATTTACAAAGCTCGATTTCCCTACACCTGTTTTCCCAACGAGAAGAAACCGCTTCACGAAAATTCCCAATTAGTCCCATAACCATGCAACGAGCCCGACAGTAGCTCCAATAGTACCGCCGATTGCGGCACCGACCGGACCAAACGCTGCGCCAATGCCTGCACCAGCGGCAGCCAAGCCCGGGATAACTTTGGCATCAATTTGTTTTTTAACTTCACGCTTCTGCTCGGGGGTGAGTTTAATTCGCGCCTCTGTCCCAGGCTCCTTAGGCTTCACACTGCTTGTAGTGGCGAGCAGAAATGGTGCAGCTCCAGATTTCGAGATGCGCTGCCAGATTTTGGTATAAAGCTCGCCGAGCCACTCGGTTCCGTTAGGTATCGTGTGTGAATGATTGTCCACCGCTACTGACGGAATTTCAGACGCGATAAGCTCCTCTGAATGCCTAGCAATTTCTTTCCGAATCAGATCAGTTCTCTTCATAAAAGCTTCTTCATACTTGTCAGCGCCAACCTTACACGCGAACGTGAAGACAATAATGGCATGTTCCCATACATGCGGACCAAATGCCTCTGAGATCAGCTTAATTCCTCGCTTTTCATCGGAAGACACTCTCGTTTCATCCAAGCGCGTAACAAACCATAAGCAATCGAAATTCCTTATCTTGGATTTAATCATCCCAAGATATTTTTCATCATTTTCCGCCTCCTCTATGTCATCGCAGAGTCCAGGCGTATCTATAACCGTAAACTTAATCCCGTTAAGCTCCGAATCGTAGGTCTCAACGCTCATTGTTGTAGCTTCGTAGTCACCTACCCGAGCGACATCTTTTCCAATAAGGCTGTTAACCGTGCTGGACTTACCAACACCAGTTCTACCCGTTAGTAGAAAGGACAATCGACGATCTTTTCCTCTCTTCAGTTTTTCAAGCAAATTCTCAGCAAGTGTCTTTGCTTCTGCGTTCATTGTCTGTCTCCGGTGTTGTTGTTCGATGCCTTCCAATGTTTACCTAACAAGTCATTGTCCCGACCGGGCTAACATACGGCATTTCCTGCTCAATTGTCAATAATGCAGCTTCAACGCTAGTTTTTCTAAACCGTATAGCCTGCATTTATTCATGACAAACCGATCGGGATAATTCCAAAGCCATGTTTTGAATAACCAACTCAAACGACAGTTAAACATCTAAATTTGGGAGTAGATACGGATATCATTTTTCCTGAGCTATCAATTGTTCCAGTAAAAACGCATCGTCGAAATGTCTTCGGCCGACGAAAGCTATCGCATGGCTGCCCCATTGACGCATTGCGCCGGGGCTCGCGACGCCGAAAGGCCATAACAAGAATCTTTCGGCCCTTCGGCTGACCTCGATAATGCCTTCGGGCCCGAATAGATTGCGCCGTTCGTTGTTGCCGATAGGCAGCGATCGCAAGTTGTCGTAAGGTTTGAAGCGATACGGCGCGGCGTTTGCGGCATCGGCTACCGTTACCTGCTGCAGATAATGCGTTCTGTTCGACAAGCGTAGCAGCAAGCGTGTTTCGTAGGGATTAACCGATATTCGTTTCGGCGATAACACGGCTTCCGTTCCGTCTGCGTTTGGCAATGCTATGAAGCCGTTTGCAGGAAACAGTTTGTAATAACAACCGCAGGCATGAATGCTGTCGTAGGCGATCGGCAGGCCCTTGCTGCTCAATGTCACGCGCCAAATCACGCTGTCCAACTCGCCGCCGTAAAGATCGAACGTCCCCGTTTTTTCGCGCGCCGGCATCCAGACTTGATAAATCAACTGCAACAAATTTTCGCCGTGAAAACGTGTATAGGAGTGTTTGACGTAGACTGTCGGTTTTTCGGTGTCGATCGACGGTTTGCCGTCCGCATCGAGCGTCACGGTGCCGATTAGATCGGTTTCGTTGCGCGTGTCGATTTCCCAGACCGGTGCGAATTGCGCGAACAGGCGATCAAGCAGTTCTGTTTCGAACAGCGGAATTTGCAGCGGGTTGCGGTAGGCTTTGGCGAATCTATCGGCCGCTTCTTGCTGAGTCATCGACGCAGTTCGGGGCGGCGCGTAGCGGATTAGTTTGCCGGATACCGGAATTTGCTCGATCGGCAGTTGAAAGGGGGCGTTTAATTCTCTGTGCAAGTCGTCGAGCGCAACCCCGGCGAACCAGCGCAGCAGCGGGTAGGCTCCGGCAACTCGTTGCCAAGTTCGGTAATTGTCGGGCACCTCGACTCGATCGGCTAATTCGGTTTTATTAAAAAAATCCGAACCGGCCAGCGCGAGGCCGCATTCGTTGAGCCTTTGCCGAAACGACGAACCCGCCGGCAAGCCGGAAGTTATGACGGCGGCCGCGTCTCGCGGTAAATTCGCGAATTCCGCCAATCTCGCGTTCTCATCCAGTTGCCGCATTTGTTCGAGCCACTGCGCATAAGCCGAATCGGACATTGCAGTACCGGCAAATGAAGCAAAAAATCGATTGCCGCGAAGATAGGGAAAGCCGGGAATCCGCATTTCTCCGGTATCTTCGGCGTCATTTGCGAAAACGGCATCATCGAGCTCTTGGTAAAATTGCAAACAAGTCGCTTGCTGTTTGCCCCGCGGTGCGATCAAAACGGCGTCGGTCGAGACACAGCCCGTTATGAATAGACATGACAATAAGGCGATTCTCATTGCGGGCATCGTGGCAATCCTTGGGGAAAACGGTTGTGAAAGATCATTATTGTATCCGATTTTCCCAGTCGGCTTAGATACGCCCAGTTTGTATCTTGTAAGGAATAGGCCCCGATCAATCGTGAGCATGCCGGCCGCCGGAGACAAACTTGTTCCGTAAGGCTCATGCCGGCTCGTTATATAGTGTTCGCACATCGAATTTCGGCAGTGCCTGAGTCGGCGATAAAGATTGGGGCAAGGCCAAAGAGCATTGGCGCGAATCGGTCGAGAAGCTGCTTTTCAGAAATGTCTCACAATTCTATCCTTTTTCTGCTAAGGTTTTTGATTATGAATTTAAACAAAAAACGTATACTGATCGTCGGCGGCGTGGCCGGCGGCGCGACTTGCGCGGCGCGGGCGAGACGGCTTTGCGAAACCTGCGACATCGTCGTTTTCGAACGAGGCCAGCACGTTTCGTTCGCCAATTGCGGCCTGCCTTATTTCGTCGGTGACGTGATCGACTCCGAAGCCAAGCTGCTGGTGGCCAGTCCGGATTTGTTCGAGCACCGTTTCAACATCGAAGTCCATACCGAAACCGAAGTCACGCGCATTGATCGGCAAGCGCGGACGATAGAAGTGCGTGATTTGAAAACGGATACGTACCGCGAAGAAGCCTATGATGCCTTGGTTTTGGCGACCGGCGCCCAGCCGATCCGTCCGCCCTTGCCGGGCATCGATCTGCCGGGAATCTATGTCTTGCGCAATATTCCGGATAGTCGAAAGATCAAGGCCGCCACGGCTCAGGCAACGCGCGCCCTGATCGTCGGAGGCGGTTTCATCGGGCTCGAAATGGCCGAGAATCTGGTGGCATTGGGACTCGACGTCACGTTGCTGGAATTGGCAGGCCAAGTGCTGCCGCCGCTGGATGCCGAAATGGCCGGCTATGCGGCGGAGCGTTTGAGAGACAACGGCGTCGAATTAAGGCTCGGCGAAAGCGCCGTGTCGTTCGAACGGCATCCGGAGCGCGGTTTGATCTTGCACACCTCGAAAGGCGCAAAGCTCAACACCGATCTGGTCATCCTGGGAATCGGCGTGCGTCCCGAAGCCACGCTGGCTCGGGAGGCCGGATTGGAACTGGGCGAGCTCGGCGGAATCCGGGTCGATCCCTACATGCGGACGAACGATCCGGCGATTTGGGCGGTCGGCGATGTCGTCGAAGTCAAAAACCGTGTCACCGGGCAATGGCAACTGGTCCCGCTGGCGGGGCCGGCGAACCGGCAGGGACGGGTTGCTGCGACGGCAATCATTCATGATTTCTCTTGCGGAGAAAAAGAAGCATTGCCGCCCTTGGTTTTTGACGGCGTGCTGGGAACCGCCGTCTGCGAGGTTTTCGGGCTCACCGTTGCTTGTACCGGCGCCAGCGAAAAACTATTGAAGCGGCTCGGCATCGAGTACGAGAAGGTCTATTTGCATCCCGGCCACCATGCCAGCTATTTTCCCGGTGCGAAACCGATACATATCAAACTGCTGTTTTCGAAGACGGACAACAAGATTTTGGGCGCGCAAGCCGTCGGCGAGAAGGACGTCACGCGGCCGATCGACGTCATCGCGACGGCGCTGATGCAAGGAGCCACGATATTCGATCTGGAGAATCTGGAGCTTTGCTATGCGCCGCAGTTCGGCGCGGCCAAAGACCCGGTCAACGTCGCCGGCATGTTGGCCGCCAACCATCAGCGCGGCGATTTTCCTTTGGCGAACTGGGACGAGCTGGAGACAACCACGGCCTTGTTGGTCGATGTGCGCAGCGCGGATGAATATGCCGGCGGTCATGTTCCGGCTGCGCAAAACTTACCGCTGGAATCGTTACGCGACCGCATTCACGAGTTACCGAAGGATCGTGATATCTGGTTGATCTGCGGTGTCGGCCAACGCGCTTATTATGCGTATCGTCTGTTGACGCAAAACGGATTGCGGGTCAAAGTATTGTCCGGCGGCATGAAGACTTACTCGGCAAGAAGGCGGGCGATGTAAGCTGACGAGCTAGCTGATTCAGCAAAGGCATTGGCGTTTTTTGCGTTTTATCAAGGAACAAGGGTGGCTTTTAATGCACATGACTTTGAGCGATATGAAAGCGGGCGACTGCGGACGCGTCGTGGGTTATGACAAAAGCTTCTTGCCTTACCGGCAGAAACTGCTGGCGATGGGTTTGACACCGGGCACCGAATTCAAAATTATGAGAATCGCGCCGTTAGGCGACCCGATTGAAATCAGAGTGCGCGGTACCGATCTCAGCGTGCGCCCGGATGAAGTTGCCGGCTTGAGAATCGAGCGTCTGGACAAGGTGCCGCCGGCCCTGAAACCTGTCTTGCAGAAACAAGAATACACCGTCGCCGTCATCGGCAACCCCAACTGCGGTAAAACCACGCTGTTCAATGGTTTGACCGGTGCCCGTCAGCATGTCGGCAATTGGGCCGGCGTGACCGTCGAGCGCAAGAGCGGCTCTTATCGGTTCGATGACAAAACCGTCAAAATTGTCGATTTGCCCGGCATCTATGCATTGGATGTGAGCGGTACGGCCACGGCGCTGGATGAAAAAATTGCCAGGGATTACATTCTTTCGCGGCAGGCGGACCTGATCATCAATATCGTCGATACATCGCATCTCGAACATAATCTCTATCTGACGACACAACTGTTGGAAATGCGGTTGCCGATGCTGGTGGTGTTGAATAACATGGACGACGCGACCGGCCGCGACATCAAGATCGATAGCGACGAAATAGCCCGCCGCCTCGAATGTCCGTTGGTTTCATTGGTTGCGACCCGAGTCGATGAGGTCAGGGCCTTGAAAGCGGCGATCAACCAATGTCTGGAGCATAAAGTGTTGTCGCATTCGGTGATCGATTATCCGCTTGCGATTCGGGAGGCGCTGGATCGACTCACACCGATGGTCGAGCAACAATTGGACAACCGTTACGGCGATGCGCGCTGGTTCGCCGTCAAATTGCTGGAACAAGACGCTTTTGCGCTCGGCCATGCCGATCCGTTACTGACCGAGACCGCGAAACAACTGCGCCGGGCGATCGAAGACCAAGCCGCCGAAGAGACGGATCTTTTGATCGCGGACAGCCGCTACGGTTTTATCGGTCTATTGGTCAATGAGACGCTCACGCGGCAGTCCGAGCTGGGCAGGAACCTTTCCGACAAGATCGATCATGTGATATTGAACCGTTTCTTGGCCATACCGATCTTCTTCGGCGTGATGTATTTGATGTTCACGTTCACGATCAAGCTCGGACGCGCGTTCAAGCCGTTCTTCAACGACCTGACTCAGGCGGTTTTCGTCGATGGCATGGGGCATTTCCTGATGCTGCTCGACAGTCCGCAATGGCTGATCATGCTGATCGCCCAGGGTGTCGGCAACGGCATCCGGGAAGTGGCCGCGTTCGTTCCTATTCTCGGTTTTCTGTATCTGTTCATTTCGGTATTGGAGGAGTCGGGTTACATGGCCCGCGCGACGTTTGCAATGGACCGTTTGATGCGCGTACTGGGACTGCCCGGCAAGGCCTTTGTGCCGATGATTCTGGGTTTCGGCTGTAACGTGCCGGCGATGCTGGCGACCCGGACCTTGGAGAATCCGCGCGGCCGGTTGCTGAGCATCCTGTTGAATCCGTTCATGACCTGCGGCGCTCGGCTGGCCGTATTTACCTTGTTCGCCGCAGCTTTTTTCCCGGACCACGGCGGCTTGATCGTATTCATGCTTTATTCGATAGGCGTGTTCTTCGCCGTGCTGACCGCATTGCTGCTGAAGAACACGTTTCTGAAAGAGGAATTTTCGCTGGTGATGATGGAAATCCCGAATTATCACGTTCCGAAGCTAAAAAATGTATTGATTAACAGTTGGACCCGGGTCAAGACCTTCGTCGTGCGGGTCGGAAAAATCATCATCACGATGGTCGTGCTCTTGAACATACTCGGTTCGCTCGGGACGTACGGCGGCTTTAAACCGAACGACATCGAACATTCGGTGCTCAGCGCCGCGGGACGTTCGGTGACGCCGGCGTTGGCGCCGATGGGTATCGACGAAGACAATTGGCCGGCGACGGTCGCGTTGTTTACCGGTATCCTGCATAAAGTCGTCGTTATCAGCACGCTGAAAACGATCTATGCCGAAACCGGGCAGGCGGCTTCCCCCCGGCAGGTTCAGTCCTTCGACTTGGGCAATGCGGTAGAACGGGCCTTCATGACCATCCCGATGGGACTGAAAAAGATGTTCGGTGCCGGCCCGGTCAGCCAGTCGGCCGGTCAGGACCCGTTTGTCGCGGCGCTGCATCGGTATTTCGACGGATCGATCGGCGCGTTTGCCTACTTGCTGTTCATCCTGCTTTATTTTCCTTGTATCGCGACTTCGGCGGCCGCCTACCGGGAATCCAGTCTCGGCTGGTCGTCGTTCATGGTACTCTGGTCTACGGGATTGGCTTATCTGACCGCGACGCTGTTTTATCAGTCGGCGACTTTTAGCGAGCATCCGGAAAGCTCGGCGGCCTGGCTGGCCGGGATTGCGATGATCGCCGTTGCGGTTGTGTTGGTGTTTCGTTATTGGGGGAAACGCCGGCAATCATCGATCTGAGACTTCTAGCTCCGTAGGGTACGCTGTGCGTACCATGGCAACCCCACCGGCGTTCCCTGGTTCCCACGGTCCTCCGTGGGAACCGATACCGGCTTTAAGAGTGGCACGTTGTATTTAAGCCCGGTATGCATTCCCACGCAGGAGCGTGGGAACGAGAGGATGTCGGTTTACGCTGACGCTAACCCGGCCTACATCTGATAAAGGGCATAAACATGATTGATAAAACCTATTTCGACAAAATCGATGCGGAACTGCTGAAGATCAGTCCGCGTCAAGACATCATGCTGCTGCGCGTCATCGCGGCCGTGATTCCGGTTGTCTTGTTCGGCTTGGATGCGCTTTATGATTTGCCGGTCTTGTATTGGCTGGGCATTCCCTTATATCTGTTCTGTTTGGCGCTCTATCTCGAAAGCCTGTTGAAAAGCGTGTTGTTCTTGCGCAAGGTTTCGGCGGAACTGCTGATCGTACTGGTCATGACCGTGACGCTGATCGATGGCGCGCCGTTGAGCGGGGCGATGGTCGCCTGGTTCATCGGCCTGGGGTTGTACATCTCGTTCACGATCATCCGGAAGAACCGGGAAAAGATCGAAAGCCTGATTCAGGAGGGCAAAAAGACCGCCCGGATGCTGCAGGACGGCGACATCGTCGAAGTGCCGATCAACCAAATTCGGCTAGGCGCCACGGTGCTGATTCCGAAAGGCGCAATGGTTCCGATCGACGGAATCATCATCGAAGGCGCCTCGGCGATCGACGAATCGACGATTACCGGCGAACCTTTTCCGGTATATAAGGAGACCGGGGCCAGCGTGACATCGGGCACGCTGAATCTGAGCGCGCCGCTGCAGGTCAAGGCCGATAAAAATGGGGACGATTCGTTTCTCGCGGTGATCACTCAGGAAATCGAAAACAGTCTGGAGAACAAATCCGATCTGCAGCGGCGCGCCGATACCACGGTGCAGATTCTGTTGCTGTCGGTTACGGCCTATGCTTTTTTGCTGCTCTACATTACCGGCAGCCTGCATTTGATGGCGACGGCGCTGGCGGTGGTTTGCCCTTGCGCCTGGGCGCTGGCGACGCCGACCGCGTTCGCCGCCAATATCGGGCGTCTGGCCCGCTCGAATATTCTGGCCCGCGGCGGCGAGCCGCTGGAAAACATGCAGGACATCAAAACGCTGATTCTGGATAAAACCGGCACGGTCACGTTGGCCGAACCCGAGGTCAGCCGGGTCATCGAAATGGGCCTGACGACACAGCGCCTATTGGAACTGGCCGCATCGATCGAATCGCGTTTCGATCATCCGATCGCGCACTCGATCGTCAATCATGCGAAAAAGCAGGGTCTGAATGCCTTCCTGCCGGTCGAGAAAGCCGAGGATCTTCCGGGCCGAGGCATCAAGGCCCGGATCGAAGGCCGGGAAATTCTGATGGGCAGCGCCGAAACGCTAAGTCTTCAGGACATCGAATTGCCGGCTATCGACTATACAGGCCGTGCAATCTGGCTGGCGGTCGACCGCGAAGTCCAGGGAGTCATCGTCATTCGCGATATCATGCTGTCGGAAATGCGGGGCTTGGCCGATACGATCCGCGCCTGCGGCATCGAAAAGGTCGTGCTCGCGACCGGCGATAACGAAGAACAGGAGGCCAAGCGCGTGGCTGATTATATCAACGCCGACGAGTACTATTTCAATTGCAAGCCGGACGACAAAACCGCGCTGGTCAAAAAATTTCAGGAACAGGGCAAAGTGGCGATGGTCGGCGATGGCGTCAATGACGCGCCGTCTTTGGCCGCCGCCAATGTCGGCATCGCGATCGGCGGGCACAAGAACGTCAATCTGGCGATCATTTCATCGGATGTCGTCATTCTCGGTCACGATGCTCAGGATCTGGTTACGATCTTGCGGCTCGGTCATAAAATGGGCGGAATCATCCGGCAAAATTATCTGTGGGCCGTCAGTTTCAACAGCGTCGGCCTGGCGCTGGCGACATTCGGCCTGCTCAATCCGATCTTTGCCGCGCTGCTGCATCATGTCAGTTCGGTGTTTGTCGTCGTCAATGCGGGGCGCTTGTATTTTACCGGCATCGAGCAATCGCCGGTCGGTCCTATGTTCAGAAAAATGGATGAGCTGACAGGACGCGATCAGCACTGCGAACCCGAGCGCTTGCGCTCCGATTCCGACGTGGTCGCTGAGCAGGAGTCCTGAAGGATGTCTTTGCTGGTGTTGAGTCATGTCGTTTATGCGGCGGGACCCAAAAAGATTCTCGACGGTCTGGATTTCGCTATCGACGAAGGGGATGTGCATGCGCTGATCGGCACGAACGGCACCGGTAAGAGCACCCTGGCGCGCTTGATCATCGGCAGCGAGGGTTGTCGGCTGAATGCCGGGAAAATCCTCTTTGCCGGCAGGGACATCGGCGCCTGGACGATGTACGAGCGCGCCCAGGCAGGCATCTCGATGGTCTGGCAAGAGCCGGCCTTGTTCGAAGGCATCTCGGTGCGAGACTATTTGAGCATTGGCCGTGGTCAAGCCGACTTATCGGAATGCTTGGCCCAGGTCGGATTGAACCCCGGCGACTATCTCGACAGGCCGCTGGACAAATCGATGAGCGGCGGCGAAAGAAAACGCATCGAGCTGGCATCGATGCT
The DNA here is from genome assembly GCF_038051925.1 of Methylotuvimicrobium sp. KM2. Classification (NCBI taxonomy): domain Bacteria; kingdom Pseudomonadati; phylum Pseudomonadota; class Gammaproteobacteria; order Methylococcales; family Methylococcaceae; genus Methylotuvimicrobium; species Methylotuvimicrobium sp. KM2. The sequence continues at coordinate 1,865,543 of NZ_CP150634.1, forward strand.
GGCATTGCGGCCCCGGCTTTGCATTTTGGACGAACCGGTGTCCGGCATCGATTTGGTCTCGGTCCGGAGTATCCTGGCCGTGATCAAGCAAATACAACAAAACGGGTCGTCGATTCTGCTGATCACGCATCGCGAAGAAGTCGCCGGCATTGCCGACAAGGCTTCGCTGTTGTGCGGCGGCAAAGTCGTCATGACCGGCGCGCCGGATAAGATCATCCAAAATTACAAGGCCAGACATTGTGTCGTTTGTAACGGCCGGGAGTGCGACTATGCCGCTGACTGATCGATTCATTCCGTTACTGAACGCGAGCGGCATCGATCGCGGTATCTTGGACGACCGTGATACCGCGCATATCGCGGCGGACGGGCAATCGCTGCTCAGCCGGCGGTCGATTCCGGGTCTTTCGATGAATATCGATGAAAGCCTTGGGTTGACGAAGGTCGACATCAGGATAGAGCGCGATACATACATCGTGAATCCTGTTCATCTTTGCTTCGCGCTGCTGCATGGCACCGGCAGTCAAAACTTTTGCGTCCATGTCGTGCTCGAACCGGGCGCCAAGGCCGATTTCATTGCGCACGGTCTGTTCGCGAATGCTCAAGTCGTCAAACACACTATGCAGAAGCTCATCGAGATCGGCGACGGAGCGCAGGCGCATTTCACCGATAGTCATATTCATGGACTTTCCGGTGGTATCGAAGTCAATTCGACAGCACAGATCAAAGTCGGCAAGCATGCGCGTTACAGCGCGGATTTCTCGTTGACATCGGGCAGGGTCGGGCGGCTCGATTTGAATGAATCGATACAGGCCGACGATTACGCGGTCGTCGAGATCATTTCCCGTGTCTACGGGCATGACGACGATTCGATCCAAATCAACGAAGAAGTCAGTCTTAACGGCCGGTTCTCGCGCAGCATGATCAAAAGCCGCGTCGCGTTGGAAGACGAAGCCCGGGCGGACATCGTCGGCATCACCGAGGGCCGCGCCGAAGGCTCGCGCGGTCACATGGATTGCATGGAAATCATCAAAGACCAAGCGGTCGGGCAATCGACGCCGGTCGTCAAAATCAGTCATCCGCTCGCAAAGATCACTCATGAAGCGGCTATCGGCACGGTCGACAAGAAGCAATTGGAGACCTTGATCGCGCACGGGCTATCACCCGAGCAGGCCACGAACATGATCGTGCTGGGCATGTTGCGTTAAATCGATCGAGGGTTTACGAATGCTGCTATGGATAATCGGGTTCAGCCTGTTGGGCAGTATCGGCGCTATTGCCGGCGCGGCCTTGTTTTCCCTGGTTCCCACGGTCCTCCGTGGGAACCGATACGCGCGCTGAGAGTATTACGTTGTGCTTAAGCCTTGGTATGCATTCCCACGCAGGAGCATGGGAACGAGAGTTCAATCAGTTGAGGGGTACTATGAATGCTGCTATGGATAATCGGGTTCAGCCTGTTGGGAAGCTTAGGCGCTATTGCCGGCGCGGCTTTGTTTTCCCTGGTTCCCACGGTCCTCCGTGGGAACCGATACGGGCGCTGAGAGTATTACGTTGTGCTTAAGCCTTGGTATGCATTCCCACGCAGGAGCATGGGAACGAGAGTTCAATCAGTTGAGGGGTACTATGAATGCTGCTATGGATAATCGGGTTTAGCCTGTTGGGAAGCTTAGGCGCTATTGCCGGCGCGGCCTTGTTTTTGTTCTTTCCGGAAGGCATTCGTAGAGTGCTGGTTCCTTGTTTGATCAGCTACGCGACCGGCACGCTGCTCGGCGCGGCGTTTCTCGGCATGTTGCCCGCCGGGCTGAAACAGGCTCCGGCGATCGCCGTCATGGCGACGGTCTTGGCCGGCATGGTCGGCTTTTTCGTTTTGGAAAAGCTCGTCATCTGGCGTCACTGCCACAATAGCGGATGCAAAGTACATAGCCATGCCGCGCCGTTGATTCTGATCGGCGATGCCTTCCATAATTTTGTGGACGGCGTGGTGATCGCCGCAGCGTTCCTTACGTCTATACCATTGGGCGTCACTACCGCATTGGCGGTGATTGCGCACGAGATCCCGCAGGAAGTCGGCGACTTCGCCATCCTGCTCGACAACGGCTACAGTCGTGTGAAGGCCTTGGTGCTCAATGGGCTATCATCCGTCGCCACATTGCCCGGTGCTTTGGTCGCCTATTTTTGGCTGGTCGAGACACGCGAGGCGGCGCCCTATATTTTGGCGATCTCTGCCGCCAGCTTCATCTATATCGCGACGGCTGACCTGATTCCGGCCTTGCACCGGCAGACTAGTCTGCCGACATCGCTACGCCAAATAGTGCTGTTGCTCGCGGGCATCGCAACCGTCGCTTTCTTTCACCTTGGAGGATAAACCATGAACCGGCTCACCGAAACTGAAATCGCCGCCCTCAACGAGGTCTTGGATGATGAATACCGGGCCTTGGCGATTTACGATCAAGTCATTGCCGACTTTGGCGATGCGCCGCCGTTCAGCAACATACGAGATGCGGAAAGCCGACACATAGAAGCGCTTTGCACCCTTTTTTCTCGCTATGGGTTAACCGTTCCCGAGAATCCCTGGTTGGGTAAGGTTGAGCGTTATGCGAGCCTGAAAGAAGCTTGCGAAGCCGGCGTCGCCGCCGAAATCGCCAATGCCGAAATCTACGAACGTCTAATTCAAGCCACGGAGCGACCGGATATTTTGACCGTGTTCCGCAATCTTCGGGATGCATCGCAGCAGCGCCACCTGCCGGCGTTTCAACGATGTGCGCAAGGATCATCCGGACGCGGTGGACATGGCGGCGGGGAAGGTCGGCGCGGCAGACACGGGTGCGGCCATGAGTAGGATCGCGGAAGGCCGTTGTCAAAAGGAGTCGCGCCATGGCTAGGGCGGCGCCGTTCGAGGCTCATCATCAACGTTACGAGGCATGGTTCGAAAAGCATGAGGCTGCTTATATCTCGGAATTGCTGGCCCTGCGGCCATTCGTGCCCTGGGAAGGCTGCGGCGTCGAGATAGGCGTCGGCAGCGGTCGATTCTCGGCGCCGTTGGGGGTACAGGTTGGCGTGGACCCATCGCGAGCGATGTTGGCCCATGCCGCGGCGCGAGGCATAAAGGTCGTGGAAGGCATGGCCGAGAATCTGCCTTTCGAAGACGGCACCTTCGATTACGCGTTGGTGGTAACGACCATCTGTTTTGTCGACTCCCCAGTGAAAATGCTTGCCGAGGCGCATCGTGTACTTAAACCGGGCGGTCGCCTTGTGATCGGTTTTATCGATAGGGAAAGCGCCTTGGGACAAGATTATCTGGCGCATCAGAACGAGAGCGTATTTTACCGCGAAGCCACATTCATATCGGCTGACGAAGTGGAGCAACTTCTGCTGGAAACCGGTTTCTCGATCGACGCTTGGGGCCAGACGCTCGCCCGCCCATTGCACGAAACTCGAGAGATCGAATCGCTAAGGGCAGGGCGGGGGCAATGTGCATTCGTTGTCGTCGCGGCAACGAAAGAGGATTGGTAATTATTCAGCATAAGTCATATATAAGAAGGTGTCGGGCATTGATTTATAAGGCTGTCTGCAACAGGACGTTGCAGTCAGAGCTTACAGGGACGTATTCACGCGTCCTTAGAAATCAATACCCGACGCCAAACCGACCAAATGCGCTGAATAGTTACGATGATTGATTCATTGAAAACGAGAGTTACACGATAATATACGGGGCTAAACATCCCTCGATGGAGTGCGGTTTCATGGATTCATCTCTTTATTCATCAAGTGCTCAAAATTCCGGTGCACGGGTTTATTTGGTCACAGGCGCCACCGGGGCGATTGGCAAAGCCATTGCGCGGCAACTGGCGGCAAAGCCGAATTCCGAAGTCGTATTGGTCTGCCGCGATGGCGAAAAAGCACAACGAGCGGTCCGGGAAATCATCGCTGCCACCGGGAACGAAGCAGTGCGCTTCGAGCTCGCCGACTTGACCCCTTCGATGTGACCCCTTCGATGCTGAGACGCATGATCCTTCGCACGCCACAACCGGTAGAGCTTGCGAACTTGAACTTGACTTCGGAAATAGTACCATCTAAAGTCAGCGGCAATTTAATGGGCGGGCAAATCTGCCTGGATTGTCAGCTAATATCAAGTTATCGAGGCAACTATGCGCGGTTTTTCAAATATCAAGGCAAAAGTGCCTGAAAATACCGGTAATATCAACTTGTGTGGGTAGATATGCCTGAGAATCAATAATTAGGTGTAAAAAGCGAAACTTACTCTCATGCCAAAAACTGGGAAATCACTAGAAAAACTAGTCTCAAGTCTTGAAAAAGCGCTTGGTGATTCAGGAAATGTTGTTGTCGAATCACCAAAACGCTTAACGGATAAAATTACGGGTAAGTTGCGTGAGCATGATGTGGTATTAACAATAAACCAAGCGCATCATCAAGTAATCGTGGCCATAGAATGTAGGGATCGATCTAGACCAATTACTGTGAATCAAGTCGAGGGGTTTTGGAAAAAATGCCAAGATACCGGTGTAGATCATGGCGTAATAGTATCCTCTATGGGCTTTTACAATACGGCAAGACAAAAATCCGATTTTCTGGGCATTCGATGCTTAGATATTGAGGAAGTCGAATCGTTTGATTGGATGCTCGCTCAAGGGATGCATTCATTAACGAAAAGGCTGTTGCATCATGATTGGGTGTTTTATCCTAAAAAAGAAGGCATTGCTGATAAAACAAATATGGAGGTAATGGATGTTGAAGGAAACTTGCTAACTCAGGAAGTCCTTACCTCAAATGCTTTATCCCAATTAACCAAACTTCTATCGGAGCCATTGGCTCCAGTTGAAAAGGATTCTGTCACTGTTAAATTCCCTGGAGACAATTTAATAATAAGAAATACAGAAACAGGAGAAACCAGTCCTGTAAAGTATGTGATGGCGACATTGCATTATTCTATAGTGGATGAATTTATTCCTTTTAAGCTTATTCAATACAAGGATGCAGACGAAAATATTACTGAAGCGGCTGTGGCAGATTTTAACGCAGGCAATATAACAGGGAAATTTATGATTGTAGGTAAGTTTGACGAGGAGAAAAAAGTTGTTTTTGTGCCAGACAAAGCAAAAAACACCTAACAATACGCTCGTTCGGGCAAACTACGCTTCGCTTCGTTTGCGCCGCACAGCTTCAATGTTAAAGCATCACTGGGAGGAAATATGATAAGTTCTTTGTATGCTGCGATGTTGGCATTATTGATTGTCTGGTTGTCGCTTCGGGTCATAAAGTTGCGCCGGGAAAAGAAAGTGCGTCTCGGCGATGGGGGCGAACCTGAACTCCAGGCCGCGATCCGAGCCCAGGGAAATGCAACAGAATATATCCCTATCTCTCTCATCTTGCTCGTTCTGCTTGAGTTAAGCGGTGCTCATGTAGCCCTTGTGCATTCCGGCGGTATTGCTATGCTCGTTGGTCGCATCTTGCATGCCAGGGGCTTGCTGACCGAAAGCCTTCGTTATCGCATACTAGGAATGCAAGTTACCATTTTTACACTGATCGGTTTGGCAGTAGCCAATCTCGCTTACGTTGTGTACAGCGGCTTACGGACGCTCTAACATGGCGCTCAAAGGGACGTGCCGCCTCATGGCGGTTTTTTAAGTTTTGTTATTTATCAAGCTTTGGGGATTAGCATCACTGTGACTGAATCGGTGGCCGGGAGAGTCTGATGACCATTACGAACAAGCAATCCGGTACAAACGTGCACGAAATTGCCGACGGGATCTATCGCATCAACACGCCGATTGTGATCGAAGGTGCGGGCGGGTTCTCATTCAATCAATACCTCATCGTGGACGATGAACCATTGCTCTTCCACACCGGCCCGCGAAAATTGTTTCCATTGGTGCGAGAAGCAGTCGGTGCCGTTTTACCGGTCGAGAGCCTTCGCTACATTGCGTTTTCCCATGTCGAAGCCGACGAATGCGGATCGCTCAACGAATGGCTCGCCGTCTCTCCGCAGTCGATACCCCTGTGCGGCGCGGTTGCCGCCATGGTATCGGTTAGCGACCTTGCTGATCGGGCACCCCGTGCGCTTGCCGACGGAGAACGGCTCTCCCTGGGCAAGCACTCCGTGCGTTGGTTCGACACACCGCATTTGCCGCACGCGTGGGATTGCGGCTTCTTGACGGAAGAGCTAACGTCCACATTGCTATGCGGCGACTTGTTCACGCAGAAAGGCGCTGATCTTCCGCCTATCACGGAGTCGGACATCCTGGGACCGAGCGAGGCATTCCGCCACGAGATGGACTACTTCTCGCACACGAAGAATGCACGCGCGATGCTTGAGCGTCTGGCTTCGACAAACCCTTCAACGCTTGCATGCATGCACGGTAGCGCATGGCGTGGCGATGGGGCGAAACTGCTTCGCGCGCTTGCTGACGAGCTATCTGCATGACTGGGTCTGTGCTACCCGCATGGACCAGGCGTTTCAGCGGACGCAGACGAACCGCATCGCTGAGCTTGATCGTTAAGCAATTGGAACAATGGAAGCCTTACCGTACAAAGAGCTATTGAGCATTGTTGCCATCGTGTTGACGTTTCTGGCGACGGCTCCTTACATATATTCCATTTTGAAAGGTGCGACCAAACCGCATGTATTTTCTGCTGTTACCCAAGCTCCAGCTTGGGTAACCTGTTCAGGAAGCTCTAGCTTCCCGAAAATCAAGAAAAATTGAACGAGCGAGTCGGGATTGATTGAGAATGTGCGTAGGTTGTGTCGGTCACAGGAAGCTGGAGCTTCCGGGGTGTCTTTCCCAAGCTGGAGCTTGGGAAAGAGCGTGATGTGGGTTGGCCGTTTTTAGCTTGACGCGCATGGCTTGCGAACCCCGTCCTGCTAAGGGTATGCTGATCTTTGGGCTTTAGCTGAAGAAACTTGCTAATCAGGATCTATTATATGATTTTTTCGTGCAAACGCCGGTCACTAAACGAGATGTCGAAGACACGGATTTTTTCCGATTTCTGCGGATTTCGAAACGGTCCGGCAGGAATTTCATATCGGCTTGGGCTCGGTGGCGACACCCGGTACCGTCAAAGGACTGTTCGCGGTTCATCGTGAACTCGGTACGCTGCCGATGACGGTTCTGGCCGAGCCTGCGATCGAACTGGCCCGCGGCGGCGTGGTCATGAATGCCTTTCAGGCCTATATCTTTGATATCGTCAAGGCGATTTACCTGGCCTATCCCGACACGCGTAAAACCTTTGGCAGCAAAACGCATCAAGGCCAATTGCTGCAGCAAGGGGAAGTATTGTATCTGCCCGATTTAGCCGATTGCCTTGAGGTGCTGGCTCGGGAGGGCGAAGCGTTTTTTTATCAGGGTGAGATCGTGAGCGCCGTCATAAGGCTGTGTGCCGAACGAGGCGGGCACCTGGTCGGCAAAGATTTCAATGATTATCGGCTGGTCAAACGCAAGCCGTTGTCGATCGATTATCGCGGAGCCACCGTGCTGACCAATCCCGCCCCCAGTTCCGGAGGCACGCTGATTACTTTTGCTTTGCAACTGCTGCAAGCTTTCGACCTGTCTCGCCATAGCCCAAGCACGGTCCCGTATCTCGATTTGCTGGCTCAGGTTCAAGACATGACCGATAAGGCGCGCATCGACGCCTACCTTGACGATCACACGCACCATCCCGGAGAGCATGTCTTGGATGCGGAAAACGGCGAAGCCTATCGTACTTACCAGGTCTTGCAATCTAGCATGACATAATCACATGCTCTGCTCGTGACTCACGATTAATTTGACTTAGAAACGCGCATGAATTTCAGGTCCCTGATTTATTCCATGCCCATTACTTAGTGCGTCAGTCTTATCCCTGGCCTTGTGCTTTAGCAATGACCGATTCCGTTAAAATATCGGCCAAGCGCCTGACGCCGGGGCCCGCAAAGTCGGGGTTCGCCAGGATCAGGTAGAGCGGTACTTCTCGTGTATTACCTTCTCTCAAAGGCAATGGCTCTAGAATCCCCGTTCGCAATTGTTCACGAATATGTTCTACGGGTAGCCAGGCAAAGCCATGTCCCATACTGACGGCCTGAATGGATGTGGCCACCTGGCTCACCGTCCAACGCTGATCAACTTCGACCGATACCGAGCGGTTATCGCGCTTCGCGCCGGAATCCCGAATCACAACGTGCCGATGTGCGCGCAAGTCCCGATAACTCAATTCACGGCCTAGCCGATGGAGGGGATGCTCGGCATGAGCGACGGCCAGCAAGCGAATCCGCATCAACAGATTTCCCAGAAAACCCGGGGGCAACTGCGGTGAAATGGCCAAATCCAAATGCCCGCTGAGCAGCGCATCCGAGGTTCCCCCCAATACCGACTCGATCAATTCGACTCGCGTCCCGGGGCTCTCCTGGCCGAAACGCGCCAGGCACGTCAATAACAGCTCGGAAGGAAACAGGATTTCAGCGACGAGGGTGATAACGGCTTCCCAGCCGGCCGAAAGTTTATGCGCCGCGCGTTCTAAATCGCCGGCTTCATTCACCAGAGCCAAGGCGCGCCGGTAGAGCATTTGTCCGGTCGGGGTAAGTATGGCCTTGCGCCCTTGAATCTCAAAGGCTTTAACGTCCAGCAAGGATTCAATTTTTTGTACGGCATAACTGACGGCCGATTGGCTTTTGGACAGTTTTTCTGCGGCTTGGGCGTAACCCCCGGCGTCCACGACTTCAATCAAAGACCGCCATTGCTCCAGTGTAATATGTGGATTCATGATAACTTATCGAATAAATAGATAAATATAGGCTAATTATTATGCTTTTTTATCGTTTCAGTAAGGGGTTAAATAGCATCACATTAACTGAATAGAGGAAAAGACGATGACAACCCTGTTGCAAATCAATTCAAGCATCTTTTCGAATGGCGGTCAGTCCAGCCAATTAGCCAATGCGTTTGTCGCCAAATGGCGGGTCAGGAACCCGGAAACAAAGGTGGTCGTTCGTGATTTGACCAATGAACCATTGCCTCACCTGGATGCGCAGCGGGTTTCGGCCTACTTCGCGCAGCCCGGTGCCCGGACGCCGGAACAGCAGTCCTTGGCCGACGAATCGGAGACACTGATCGACGAGATCAAGCGGTCGGATGTCATCGTCATCGGTTTGCCGATGTACAATTTCGGTATTCCCTCGACGCTGAAAGCCTATTTTGACAGGATAGCCCGTGCCGGGTTGACTTTCCGATATACCGAGAACGGCCCCGAAGGATTGCTGCCGGGCAAAAAAGTCTACGTTTTTGCGGCCAGAGGCGGGATGTATGCGGGAACGGCTCTGGATAGCCAAACCAATTATGTGCGCGATTTTCTCAATTTTTTGGGTATCACCGATATTGAATTCGTCTACGCGGAAGGGCTTAATATGGGTGAACAGGCCAAGGATCAGGCGCTGGCCGGAGCCCATCGGCGGCTTGCAGAATTAGCCGACTGAATCGCAAGCCGAAAACTTTGAGACTGTCTTCAACAAAAGTTAGATTCGGTATCGCCTTCCAATTTACGCCGGAAAATAGCATTTTATTTTTATCCAATCCACCGAGGAATTTCATTATGAAACGCATCGCACTATTATCGTTAGCGGCGACTTTTTCGGCGGCTACCCTAGCCGCGCCCGAAACCTACGTCATCGACGGCAGCCATACCTTTCCCGGCTTTTCTTACAGCCATCTCGGGTATTCGACCCAAATGAGCCGTTTCGACAAGACGTCCGGCAAAATCGTACTCGATCGCCAGGCAAAAACCGGTTCAGTGGAAGTCACGGTCGATACGACGTCGGTCAATACCGGCTTACCGTTATTCAACGAACACATCCAGGGTGAAGATTTTCTGGATACCGCCAAGCACCCCGCAATGACATTCGCTTCCGACAAACTCCTATTCGAAGGTGACATGTTGGTGGCGGTGGATGGCACGTTGAGATTGAAAGGGATCGCCAAACCCGTGACGTTGACCGTAACATCGTTCCAGTGCATGCCGCACCCCATGTTGGAAAAAGACGCTTGCGGCGCTAACGCTACCGCCGTCGTCAAGCGGTCCGACTTCAACATGGGCAAATATGCACCTCAGGTAAGCGACGAGGTGACCCTTACCATCCCGGTCGAAGCCGTCAAGGAATAAGCTTCGCATCATTCGACCACTGTAAATAGGAGGTCGTTAACATGAGGAAACTGACATGAGCATACGCACGCTTCAACAAATCATTCCAGCCATTGCGACTTCGGACGGCGGCGGCGTTAAACTGCGTCGTAGCCTTGGACAAAAGCAAGCACTGCGGGTCGATCCTTTCTTGATGCTGGATGAATTTTCTTCCGAGCATGCCGACGATTACATCGCCGGTTTTCCGGATCACCCGCATCGCGGTTTCGAGACCGTTACCTATATGCTGGAGGGGCACATGCTGCACCAGGATCATCTCGGCAATCGGGGCGATTTAAAAAGCGGCGGCGCGCAGTGGATGACCGCCGGCCGAGGTATTATTCATTCTGAAATGCCCCAACAAGAAAGCGGTCGCATGCGAGGCTTTCAGCTTTGGGTCAACTTGCCTGCGAAGGAGAAAATGAAACCGGCCGGCTATCAGGATGTCCGGCCTGAAGAAATTCCGTTGCAAAAATTGCCGGGCGGGGGGCAAGTCAAAATTATTGCGGGAATTGCCGACATCGCCGGCAATCCCATCGCCGGGCCGATTCAGGGAATAAGCACCGAGGTCTTGTTTTTGGATGTCAGGCTACCTGCGGGCGAAACTTTTAGCCTCGCGATAACTAAAGATCACAATGCCTTTGTTTATCCCTATGAGGGCACATTGGCGATAGGACCCGCGGCAAATAGACATATCCTGGCATCGCACAGTGCCGGAGGGCTTTCCGACGGCGACCGGATTGAAATCTTGTCTGAAGAGCACGCAGCGGCATTCTTGCTGTTGGCCGGCCGGCCGTTAGGAGAGCCGATCGCTCAGTACGGGCCTTTCGTGATGAACACGCGAGAAGAAATCGAGCAGGCCATGGCCGACTATAGGAATGGGCAACTGGTATGAGCGGTTGCCGTTGCCGACCATCGTATCGCCCAACACGATATATCCGTTTGGTGGGAGTCGGGTCCGCGCGATGAAAAAACGAACCTAATTCCACGGCCGGCTTGATTGTAAACCCGAGTCATGAAACGATTGCGCATGAATTCGGCAACCGAAGTCAAAATCCACCTTCTATATCGAATTCATCTATGAAAACAGCCACGGCAGCGATGACCGCCAATAGCTCCGCCCCCATCATTTCCGTATGCGGCGTCAACAAGACCTATGCCGGCGGTTTCCAGGCGCTCAAAAAAATCGACCTGGACATCAAACGCGGCGAGATATTCGCCTTGCTCGGACCCAACGGTGCGGGCAAGACGACGTTGATTAGCCTCATCTGCGGCATCGTCAAGGCCACTTCCGGAACCATCATCGCCGACGGGCACGATATCATGCAAGACTACCGTGCGGCGAGGGCAACCATCGGTTTGGTGCCTCAGGAACTGCATACGGATGCGTTTGAATCGGTCTGGGCGACGGTCAAATTCAGCCGGGGACTGTTCGGCAAGGCGCCCGATGCAGCCTACTTGGAAAAAGTCCTGCGCGACCTCTCCTTGTGGGACAAGCGGAACGCAAAAATCATGACGCTCTCGGGCGGTATGAAACGCCGGGTTCTGATTGCCAAGGCGCTCGCGCATGAGCCAACGATATTGTTTCTCGACGAGCCGAGCGCCGGCGTGGATGTGGAGTTACGGCACGACATGTGGCGCATGGTGCGGGCGCTTCGTGCTCAGGGTACCACGATCATTCTGACCACTCATTACATCGAGGAAGCCGAAGACATGGCAGACCGCATCGGAGTGATCAGCAAGGGTGAACTGATCGTCGTTGAAGACAAAGCGGTGCTCATGCGCAAGCTCGGCAAAAAGCAGCTCACCCTGACTTTGCGGCGCCCGATGACCGGCATCCCGGCCGGATTGAGCGCTTGGCCGTTAGTGCTCTCCGGCGATGGACATGTCCTGGTTTATAGCTTCGACGCCCAGGAAGAAGAAACCGGGATTGCCGAGCTGTTGCGTACGCTCGCCGAGCACGGCATCGAATTCAAAGATTTACGCTCCAGGGAGAGTTCACTGGAGGACATTTTCGTCAGCCTGGTACATCGGCCCAAAGGAACACAAGAATGAATATTTACGGCATTCGCGCCATTTACCATTTTGAAATGGCGCGCACTTTTCGTACGCTGTGGGAAAGCATCGTAGCGCCGGTGCTGACCACCTCGCTGTATTTCATCGTATTCGGCAAAGCCATCGGTTCCCGTATGGGCGACATCGACAACGTCAGCTACGGCGCCTTCATCATCCCAGGGCTGGTAATGCTGAATTTGCTGAACGAAAGCATTTCCAATGCTTCTTTCGGCATCTACATGCCCAAGTGGGCGGGTACTATTTACGAGCTATTATCGGCACCGGTTTCGTGGTTCGAAGTGCTAATCGGTTATGTGGGGGCGGCGGCGACCAAATCTGTGATGTTGGGCCTGCTCATTCTGGGCACGGCACGCATTTTCGTGCCCTACGAGATCGCCCATCCCGTGTGGATGGTTGCCTTTCTGTTGCTGACGGCGGTGACTTTCAGTCTGTTCGGCTTCATTATCGGCCTGTGGGCCGATAGCTTTCAGAAACTTCAAGTGGTCCCGATGTTGATCGTTACGCCGCTGACCTTTCTAGGCGGAGCGTTCTATTCGATCGATATGTTGCCGCCATTGTGGCAGAAGATCACGCTATTCAATCCGGTGGTGTATTTGATAAGCGGTTTTCGCTGGAGTTTTTACGGCATAGCTGACGTGGATGTCGCCGTCAGTATCGGCATGACGTTTGGTTTTCTCATGACATGCCTGATTTTTGTATGGTGGGTGTTCAAGACGGGTTACAAGATTAGACATTGAGACGGTGCTTGCTTTGCGGAGTGCCCGTGACTTGGCCGCCGTCGCGGGATGCGCGAATTAAATCGGCCATGACAGATGTCGGAATAGAAAAACGCTTTGATCAATAACTTGAATTCAAGTGACGTGATAGACCGTTTACCAGCCTTACCTTCACCTCCAAGCCACTAGTTACAAGCCCAAATCGCTCAAACCGGCGTGATCGTCCGGCCGACGGCCCAGCGGCCAGTGGAACAAGCGTTGTTCTTGTTTTATCGGCAGGTCGTTGATGCTGGCAAAGCGTCGCTGCATGAAACCTTGCGGGTTGAACTCCCAGTTCTCGTTGCCGTAGCTGCGGAACCATTGTCCGGAATCGTCATGCCACTCGTAAGCAAAGCGCACCGCGATGCGGTTGTCGGTAAAGGCCCATAATTCCTTGATCAAGCGGTAATCCAGTTCCTTGGCCCATTTGCGCTGCAAAAACTGCCGTACTTGTTCGCGGCCTTGCGGAAATTCGGCGCGGTTACGCCAGACCGTGTCTTCGGTATAGACCAGAGCGACGCGATCCGGGTCGCGCGAATTCCAGGCGTCTTCAGCCATGCGCACTTTTTGCGCCGCGGTTTCGGCGGTAAAGGGCGGTACGGGGGCTTTGATTTCTTGGGTCATGGTATGTCTCCGTTACTCTGAAAGTATGCGAACCGAAGCGGGAGCGGTTGCTCGATCGACAGGCGTCGGCGGCAGGGCAGATTTTTGCTCCTCGGCAATTGCTGAGTTACAAGGATGTAACGAACGCAGAAAATGCAGGAGCATTTTTCTGCCCTGCATTGCTCTAATACACGCCATCCATGGCGTAATGCAAAAGCTGCATTCATGCCATCCATGGCAATCAGTCGCCGCCAGTTTCATTTGTGCGACCTGATTATCGATTTCAGTCGGCACCGGATGTACGGCATTTTCGAGATCGCCGCCATGCCGCCACAAATAGGCCATGCTCAAGGCCTGATTGGCGAAGCTCATATCCATTACGGCGGTCGGATGGCCTTCTGCAGCGGCGAGGTTGACCAAGCGTCCTTCGGCCAGCAACCGGACCTGACGGCCGTCTGCCAGCGTATAGGTTTCGACCGACGCAGAGCGTCAATGCCATTAAGTTAAGGTCCTTGGAGTTTTACTCCCCTATTTGAAAAAGAGTGGCTGGGGGAGATTCTTCCTCGTTCCCATCGCTCCAGCGTGGGAACGCATACCAATCTGGTTTCAACAGCCAAGATACGGATTCCCACGGAGGACCGTGGGAACCAGAAAAGGCTTAACTTAATGGCAGTGACGCAGAGCATGGGAACGAGCGCTTTGTGGGGATACATCAGCCTCAACCCCCCTTTTTCAAAAGGGAGGGCAATCATTAAGCTGCCGTGTATCGAGCCAGATCAGCGAATGTCCTCGGCGGTCAATTCGCTAAGCGGCTTACCTTTGTATTCGCCAGTGAGTGTTTTCAGGAAAGCAACCATATCGCCGATTTCATCGCTGCTGAAGTCTTTGTCGAGCTGAACCTGTCCCATGATGCGGACCGCGTCGGCAAGCGTTTCGGCGGAGCCGTCGTGGAAATAAGGGAAGGTCAGTTCGATGTTGCGCAGCACCGGCACTTTGAAGAAATGACGGTCTTTTTCCTGCTTCGTGACATTGAAACGGCCGTTGTCGACTTCGGTCAACTCGCCGCCGCGTTGTTTGAAATAATCGCGCGCGACTCCCATTTTTTCATACGACAAGCCGCCGAGTGCCGGGCCTGAATGGCACGATGCGCAATGCGTCTTGAACAGTTCATAACCGGCTTTTTCTTCGTTCGTCAGCGCGGTCACGTTGCCGCGAAGGTACTGATCGAAGCGGGAATTTGGTGTAACCAGCGATTCCTCGAACACGGCTATCGCATGTGTTACGGTTGCTTTGGTCAAGCCTTGATCCGGATACAGTTTTGCGAAGGCTTGTTGATAGGCTTCGTCTTGCTTAAGTTTTTCGACGACCTCATCCCAGACCGCGCCCATTTCGATCGGGTTCGCCACCGGTCCTGCCGCTTGTTCCTGAAGGTCTTTTGCACGTCCGTCCCAGAATTGCGCGAGGTTATACATCGCGACATAGACGGTCGGCGAATTGATCGGTCCCAACTGGCCGCGAATGCCGGTTGCAACTCTGGCTTGATCGGTGCCGCCGCGCGTCAGGTCATGGCAAGATGCGCAGTTCAGCGAATCGTCTCCGGACAGTCTGCGGTCGTGGAACAGCTTGTCGCCGAGTGCGACAATTTCAGGGTCGAGATCGACCGTAAGCGGCAGCGGTTGCACCGGTTCGCCCTTGAATTGATTGGCTGCGTCCTTGCTCCATGGATGTTTGGCGCGCTCTTCAGCGATCCAGGTAAGCAGCGTCGTTTTTTCTTCATGGTTCAACTTGCCGTTCCAATGCATCAGAAGGTATAGCGCCGGCGGCATGCTGTCGTTGCGAATAACGCCTTCTAGCCGGGCCAACATCAACGGTGTGAAACTGTCCTTGCCGCTGTAGGCTTCTTTCGTCAGCAACAATCGTTCGCTAGCCTCCTCGATGTCGTGCTCCATCAGCTGTTTTGCGATCGGTAGGCCGGAATAGATCGGCATGCGAGTCATGCCGGGAGAATGACAGTCGACGCATTTGTTTTGCAAAACCCGCGAAGCCTTCGCGAAATTGTCCGATTTGCCTGAAATCACTTCAATCGGCTCGTTTTCGCCGGACAAGCCAATCAAGTTCGAAATCGGCAGAAACAGGAAGACTGCCACCAGAAAGATAATGAACCATTGGATTTTTTTCATAGTTCGACTCCGCGTTTTTTGCACTGTCTTGGAAAAAGGTTTATTCCTGCAAACGATATAAGTATTCAGTCAGAGCAAGAATACGGCTGCGAGCGGCAGATTCGGTATCGGCCTCGGGGTAGTTGTTGAAATAGAGAGAGGTTTGGTTGGTAAAGGCTCGGCCCCAGATCGGCATGTCGCGTGGCCCGTGAGATTTGACTTCCTCCCTTCCGTCGATGATCTTATAGACGCGGTCGAACGGGAATACGCCGTTGTTGTTCTTGGCTAAAACGGTTAGATTCGGAACCGGTCTCACCAGCAAGGCTTTAAATGGGCCGTCGTCGCCTTTTCCGTTGATTCCATGACAAACTGCGCATGCCGATTCGTATTCCAGTTTGCCGACATCCAATTTTTCGTCGGCAAATGCTGTTGTCGTTGTTGATCCGGCGAGGATCGCGAAGCTAAAAGCGGCTGCGTTGGACCTGAGTGATTTTCTGGTTTTCATAATGCCTCCGATAGCGAATTTACTTCATTAAGATGGCACCGGTTCACCGATGTTTGTGTTCGTGATGTTCGATCGGTTCCGATTTCAATGCGCCTTTTATAAAGGCTTCGATAGCCCGGTCGGGATCAATTTCTTTTGTAACGATGACTTTGACGGCTTTATCCGCCAAACGACGCGCGAGACCTTCCCCGATGCCGCCGCAGATCAGAACGTTGACATCATCCAGTGGAGTAGGCTCGAATCGGGATGCTTCATGGAAAGACTGCTCCTTGCTCAGTTCTAAAAGCTCCTTTCCGGTAATGCCGTCGTGTTCAATGCGGTATATCCAGAATTTTCTACACCGGCCGGTGTGGCCGGTGATTTCCTTGCGGTTTTGACTGGCGACGGCAATTTTCATGATTATCCCCAAATCAATAGGATGGCGGCATCAACGGTTCGATACCTTCGAATTGCGCGCTCGGATGATGTTTGACGATCAATTGGCTGATAGTATCGATACGCTCTGTCGGGATATCGATCATGACCAAGAACGCGCCGTTTTCGATTGCTTCGGAGTATTGCTTGACGCGCGAATTACCAACCTCGAGGCCGGCCAGACCGCTCATTATTGTGCCAATTGTCGCACCGTAGAGCAATACACCTAGAACCGGGCCTCCGGCAATCGCAAATCCGGCAAATCGTAAACCAACGAGACCAGCGAGTAGTCCTGTTGCTCCGCCTAACGCAGCGCCACGTTCCATTGCGGGAACAAAGTCGGTTTTTTGAAATTCCGAAGCTTCGGGTAAGTCATCGAGCGGCGTGTCGCGTTTGGCTAGTATGTGGATGTGTCTATCTTCGATTCCTTCCAAACGAAGTTCATCGACGATTTTATGTGTGGTTTCAATGTCTGGGGACAAAAAGTAAATTCTTCTCATGAACTTTCCTGTATGTAGTCAATAATTGGAAATTGTAGTCTTTATTTTTATCAGCGTATATTGACTGATAAAGTTATTCATCGTTAATACACACTTTCAGTTGAAAAACCGTCTAAGAATATTTACGGCATCATTCTCTCTACCAATATTTATTGTCAGGCAAAACCTTCACAGCGGCCGGTTAAGGCTGGTGCGGTCGCGGCATCGAGATACGGGCGAAGGACCATGGCACGCAATTCATCGTCACCGAAGAAGTTATTTTTCGCTAAATCCTTAGTCTTCAGCAGACGTTAAGTTTATAGAGCTAATTTGATAATTCTCGTTAATACATTGAAATTTAAGTATCTTATAGATTTTCAGTTAGTGCATAAAAAAACCATACCATTTACCCACTATACTCATCGGAGATCAAAATTCGGAACCGAGGACCCGTCAAAGAACGCCTTGGATACACCCATGTCGGTCCCTCACCTAGCGCTAGGTGAGTGAACGAGCACCCCGGCACCTTCTCAAGCTAATGCCGAAATTTGAAGTACGAAAGCTATAATCAGGCAAATTGACATCAAAACAGAGGGCAAGATTGCTGTCATTGCCGCATAAAAAAAGCGCTTTATTCGAAAGAATAAAGCGCCAAGGCCTTAACAAACAATCACAAAGGAGGAGGACACACAACGAAAGCATTTCTGCTTACTTATGCTAAGGCATTTCCTATGCCATATTTTATTAAAAATAAATAAGTTGTTGATATAAATTAATTAAAGATTTACTTTGGAAGCGCGGTCAATGCGCGATAACCGGTTTCTAGAAGGAAATAATGGCTTTTAATGCCCAAAAGTAACGTTTTATTGAAGTAAGCTCCCTGTTTTGGTGCATGAGTTGAATGAGTTATATCCCTTTCGCACTTCAAATTTCGGCAATGACAGAGGAGACGCCTGGGTGTACTCGGCCCCTCACCTAGCACTAGGTGAAGGGCAGCACGTAGCCCGTATGCAGCGAAGCGGAATACGGGAATGGCGGGGCTCCGAGTTTCCCGGATTGCGCTACGCTCCATCCGGGCTACGCTGTTTAGACTCGCCGAAAGCGGTTGGTAGCGATTTAGCAGCGGAGATGTCTGTGCTTAGGATTTGGTCGTAAACAACTTCCCTATTTTAGGGAGGGTTCGGTAGCATAAGCGCCAACTTAAGCATCTAAGTTATTGATTAATAAGTGCTAACATCTAAAACTCGACTTTCAGTAATGAGCTCCAAAACGCGACCCGGCAAACTCTGAAGCTTTCTCTTGCGCGGACGTTCGCAGAGGCTTTTTATTTGGTCATCAATAAAGCGCTCATTTTTTGAAAAACAATTCGTGAGTCCTGCCTTGATCTCATTGGCGATCGTGCGCCATAAATGCCAATGGGTAATCGAACGATCGCCGGCCATCGTGGTGGCCGCTTGGCCGAAACGGCGTTGCGCGATTTTTTGGGTCACTGCGGCAAACAGTAACTTACCGTGCAAATATAAATCCGCCAGCTTGCTGTCTTTTCGGGCGCGTAGCCGGTCAATATCAAGCAAGCTTTTCAGGCGTTTTATGACCAGCTCCACTTGCCAGCGAACCCGGTAGAGCTCAGCGATTGATTTCGTGTCGAGCAGCGATTCGGGAATCGAGGTAAAAACCAATACCCAGCCGCTCAGCATCAAGGTCTTTTGGCTTGCCGTGCGGCCTTTCTTGCGCGCGTTTTGTTTCGCTTTGCGGCGTGCTTGCGCCGCCTGTTCCGGCGGTAACGGCATGGCATGCACCACGCCTTCGATACGTTTGTCTTGATGACACAGATAAACCGGTATCGCACCCGGCTGACCATTCAAATCGCGTATGCGCTGTTCCCAGTCGATTTTGACACCTTTCGGTTCGTTGCACCGTTCGTAAAGCGTCATGCTGTGCGGATTATAGCGCAGCACGACGTGGCCGCCGCGATCAATGAGCGGGACTAAAGACTTCGGTTGGTTGTAGCCTCGATCAACTAACGCGACATCACCTGCAGCCAACTGGTAATGATCCAAGCTTTCGCCGACTTTATCGGTCGTGACGTTGACCTCGCGAAGTGTCAAGCTCATCAAGTCGATCGCCACATGGAGGCGATACGTCGTTTCGTTCGCTCCCGGCTCTTGCACAGTCGAACCGTCAATCACAATGAAATTCAGCGCACCGTGATTGACCGCTTTATCCAACCCGAACACACTCTTCAGTAACGATTTAATCCACGACACGCAGGCCGCCAATCGCTTGATCACCGCCGTATCGCTCAAATAGCCTTGAAGCTTGGCGACTTCGCCGGCGCAGCTGCGCAACGACAAGTCCTGTCCGCAATACAACAGGACTAACTGCAATAACTGCAGCGGTGATCGGATTTTCCGCGCTCGTGCAAACGCCTGTAATTCATAGGCCCGCTCCTGAAAATCCGTTGGTAGCTCTTGCAAAAAGTCATCAAAAAGCGTATCTGTTAACTGTGGCTGCATCATAGGGATTTTCACTTTCGTCGGTAAAAATACTCTATGTTGTGGCCACATCTTGATTTTTCAACTGTGAATCAAGGCCTTGCGTCTTAAGTTGGCGCTTATGGGGTTCGGTAGCTCGATTGGCAGGTGTCGGCGGCAGGGAAAGCCGCTGTCAAGCCTACACGGACGTATTTACCCAGCACCTGAATAAGCCATGATTTTGAATCATTGCCAAAGGCCTATGGAATTTAGGTGCTGGGTTCACGGCGTGTTTTGACGGACCCTCGACGCTGAAATTTGATCTACTATTGGTATGCAGCAAGTTCCGGCCTGACAAACTTCGGAGTATGCATGAATCCATTTCGAAAAAATGAAAGCCGATGGCGGCCGCGTCAAGTTTTGTTATTCAGCGGACACATGGTCGATGCGCCGGATCGGAACAAACCCAGGTTTCCAGCCGATAAGGAAGCTGTCGCCGCGAAAAAAATAGCCGATACCCTCGATAAACTCGGTGCGGGTCCGCAAGATCTGGCATTGACGCAAGGCGCCTGTGGAGGAGATATTCTGTTTGCCGAAGCCTGCCTGCAACGTGGCGTAAGACTCCATCTTTTGTTGCCATTTGAAGAACCGGCATTCATTCAGAGATCTGTGCTGTCAGGAGGTGAGTCTTGGCGGGACCGTTACTTCGCGATCAAACCGCACGCACAAATCAAAACCGCACCGGTCGAATTGGGTCCGCCGCCTGAGGATGTCAATCCTTATGAGCGCTGCAACCTTTGGTTGCTTTACTCGGCATTGGCTTACGGCACGGAAAAAGTGCGCTTCATTTGTCTTTGGAACGGAGAGGGCGGTGATGCCCCGGGAGGAACGGCGCATATGTATCATGAAGTGAATGATAAGACCGGTCAGGTGTATTGGTTGAATACCCGGGAATTGTGGTGAAGCGTTTCGCGGATTGTATTGCATCTATTGTCGCTTGGATCGACCATAGGCGGGGGCGGCATGGAATACGCAGTCCATCATCGTAAACTGGAGCATTTCGAAGGATGTTTAGTATGAAACAATGTTTTGTCATCCAAGGCTACGGTAAGAAAACCGATTACACCAACGGTCGCGAGCTCGATCTCGATGCCTCTTACGAAATCATCAAAACGGCGGTCGAGTCGGCCGGGCTGGAATGCGTTCGCGCCGACGAAATCGTTCACGCCGGTACGATCGATGTGCCTATGTACGAACGGCTGTTAAATGCCGATCTGGTCATTGCCGACCTGTCCACTTACAACGTCAATGCAGCTTTCGAACTCGGCGTGCGTTATGCTTTGCGACCGCATACGACCATCGTTTTGGCCGAAGAGCAGTTTAAAAGTCCTTTCGATATGTCGCATATCGTAATTCGGCGCTATAAGCATTTAGGAGAAGAGGTCGGCTACAAAGAAGCCCGGCGCCTCATGAAAGAGTTGCAGGACTCGATCAAACAAATTATCGGCAACCCCGTAACCGACAGCCCTGTCTATACCTATTTGCCGCAATTGAAGCCTCCGCAACTAGCACCACAACTGTTTAAATCGGCGGCTTCGCCTTCCGCACCGAAACCGTCCATTACGTTAGCTGGAACTTTGCGAAGTCCGGTCGCAGAAATCATTGGCGAGGAAAATCCCAGCGCCAAAAAGATGCTCGACAAGGCGATGGAAAGCATTAAAAACGACGACTTTTCGTCGGCCAGACTTTTGTTGCAAGAAATTAATAAAATGCGTCCTGGAGATTCGTTCGTAGTGCAGCAATTGGCCTTGGCGACTTATAAAAGCAAACAACCTTCCGTTCTCGAGGCGTTGGATGCGGCCTGCGAGATTCTCAAAGTATTGAACCCGGAAATGTCCAACAATCCGGAGACGCTAGGTTTGTGGGGCGCGATACATAAACGCATGTGGGAGGAATGCGGTCGTCCGGAATGCCTGGAAAAGAGCATATCCGCTTATGAGCGCGGTTTTTATATCAAGCAGGACCATTACAATGGTATCAACCTGGCCTACCAGTTAAACCAGCGGGCCGTTCATGCGTTGCAAGACGGTAATCGCGAAGAGGCTTTGGCGGACTTTGTGCAGGCCAAACGCGTGCGTAAGGATGTCATTCGGTTCGCGAGCCCGTTAGTCGACAAGTTGGAAGATAAGCATGGACGTTATTGGGTGATCGCCACGCTCTTTGAAGCGGCGATAGGGCTTGGTGACAAACAGGAGGCAGCCAAATGGGAAGCCCAGGCCAAAGCCATGGACGTGCCGAATTGGATGCAGCAAACCCGCGAAACTCAAGCGATAAAATTGAAAGATTTGCTCACGCAATATGTAGAGTTGACCAACAATAACAATTAGAGGTGGGATGATGAACGCAATCGAAACGGCCGACAATATTTTATCGGGAAGCGAATTTCCGGATTTACCCGACTTAAAAGAACTGATAGGAGTTTTGAAAGGTGAGCTGGAATTCAGTATAGCGCGCAGGGTTTTGGAAAAGGCTCGTGACATTTATCCTGAAGAGATTTGGGTCGTTCAACAGTTGGCTTTATGCACCTATAAGGACGAAGAACGCTATCCCAAACATCGCTTTGAAGAAGCATTGATGTTGCTGGAATCGATTGGTTTACGCGACTCGAAAAAACGAGACTCAGAAACCTTGTCGTTGGGTGGTGCGATTTATAAAAAGCTTTGGGAATTTTGCGGACAAATCGACTACCTCTATCAAAGCCTGTCTTTTTACCGGGCAGCTTTTGAAGCCAATCCGGATCGCGATTTGGGGTATGCTGCGAATAATGCGGCTTATCTTTTAGATTTGCTCGCGGCGCGAGCCGAAAGCCTCGAGCAACGAAACGGCATTAAGACCAAGGAAGCGCAAAAGTTCCGAAAAGAGGCATCGGACTTGCGCAAAAAGAGTTTGGAAATTTTGTTGGCTCGACAAAATGAACCCGAATTGATCAACAATTATTGGTTTTCAGTCACGATCGGCGAGGCTTATTTCGGTTTGGCAGATTATGCTGAAGCGGGTGGATGGTTGGCCAAGGCACGCACTTCAAAACCGGAACCGAAAGAATGGGAACTTCAGTCTACTTTTCGCCAATGGGTAAGATTGGCAAAAAATCAAGACCTCGATGTCCCCGATGAAACGGAAGAACCGGAAACTTGGCATGAAGCCTGGCAAGCATTGCATCGACTGCTGGGCGACGAAACAGCCAATGCGTTGATGTGTTATCGCGGCAAGGTCGGATTGGCTTTGTCGGGCGGCGGATTCCGCGCTTCATTCTTTCATCTTGGGGTGATGGCTAGGCTGGCAGAGGTCGATGCGCTACGCGGTGTCGATGTACTATCGACCGTTTCGGGCGGCAGTATTTTGGGTACTCAGTATTATTTGGAAGTGCAGAAATTGCTGGAAGATTCGTCGAAGAAGTTGGATCGCGATGATTACTTGGATATCATCGAAAAGCTGCAAAAAGATTTTTTGCAGGGCGTGCAAAGCAACATCCGTATGAGGGCATTCAACGATTTTATCGATAATGTCAAGATGTTGTTTTCCAAGGGCTATACGCGCAGTCATAAATTGGGCGAGCTTTATGAAAGCAAGCTGTATTCTCAAGTGGACGATGGTAAAGCCTACCTTCCGCGCAAAATGCAGGATTTGATGGTAGAGCCCGCGCACGGAAGGTACCAGGGAAAAGCTTTTAGACCGAATTTCCATAATTGGCGACGGCGGGCCAAAGTGCCGATTTTGATGTTGAATACCACATCGCTGAATTCCGGCCATAATTGGTTCTTCACCGCCAGTTGGATGGGTGAACCGCCAGGAATGATCGACATCGACAGCAACGAACGTTATCGCCGGCTGTATTATCGGCAAGCACCGGAAGACAGCCTCAAAAATTTCAGATTGGGCTATGCCACGGCGGCCTCGTCTTGTGTGCCCGGATTGTTCGAACCGCTCGTGTTGAGCGGACTGTATCCGAAGCGTGCCGTCAAATTAGTCGATGGTGGCGTTTATGATAATCAAGGCATTCAGGGCTTGCTTGCGGAAGGATGCACGCTGATTTTATGTAGCGACGCCAGCGGGCAGTTGAACGATTCGCATGATCCGGCCGATGACCCGGGCGGCGTGGTTCTGCGGACCGTATCTGTGTTGCAGGATAGAATTCGGGAAGCTCAATATCAAGATTTACAAGTCCGCTTGGATAGCAAGGCGTTGGAAAGTGTGTTTTTCGTTCATACCCGAAAGGATTTGACGCCTCAGCCTTTGGATTGGATAGGTTGCGACAATCCCCGCGGGCAGACTGACGAAGAACACCTGACATCCTACGGTGTTTCGAAGGATCTGCAAGAAAAAATTGCAGGGCTTCGCACCGATCTCGATTCGTTTACCGAAGTAGAAGCGTATTCGCTGATGGCCAGCGGCTATTTGATGGCAGACCGGCAATTGAAGGATTTGGATCAACGGCACAAGGCGGAGCGTAATCCAGGCACTTGGGGCGATTTCGACATCCAGGCAGCGCCCCAAAGAGATTGGGAATTCTTGAAATTGAAAGCCATTCTGGCCGAGAAACCAGATCAACAGGCAACAAAGCAAAGAATGGACTTAGCTTTTCAATTGCAGGTCGGCGGGAGTCTGTTCTTCAAAGCTTGGCATTTGGTCTCCGGTTTAAAGATTGCGGCATTCGTCGCTATCGGCCTCTTGTTATGGGTAATGATCGAGCTTGTTGCCGCACAATGGAATAGTGTCGTGTTTTCGATGTCGGTCGGCGGTTTGATTGTCGTGCTTCTAGGTTTATTGGCGGCATTATTTCTTCCGGCAATAAAATGGTTGAATCCAAAGGAAGAGGTTAGAAGCATCGTGATCAAGGTCGCGATTGCATTAACCGGCTATCTCATGGCCAAGCTGCATTTGCTGCTTTTCGATCGTCTGTTTTTGAAGCGAGGCCGACTGGCGCGATTGCTGAGTTTGAAATAGACCAGCCTTGTACAATGCAGACCGGCAATGCGAAATTAACGGCGAAAGATAAAGTGAGGTCTTATGAATTTACTGGACGGACAGCTTTTTTTTGCATTAATCGCCGCGCTGATATTGTCTTGGGTTGCGGGCCTGCTTATTGCTCGGCGTTATCGCAATAAAGTACTCGAGCTGATGATGGTTGGCGATGCGCCTGATGACTCGGTTGCTAAGGATTTGGTCGTAAATAACTTTCCTATTTCACGGCGTCCTGTCAAGCGAGTTACCGAATCCTCAACAAAGCTCATAGCTCCCGGACGTTATTTATCACGAAACCCTAAGGCCGATTCAACGTTTTCGGCCGATAGTGAGGGTGACCGGTTTTCGGTCGAAGGTATCGATTTGTTTCGTCAGAATTCCCATGCACTTTGGCGGTTACGCATCGCATTTACGCTGGTTTCGGCTATCGTTGCAATAGTTGTTGCTCTTAGCGCTCAAACTGCTTATGTGGAAGAGGCCTATAGTTGGCGCCGGACGACGATTCTGACTTTGGTTTATGCGTGGCCGTTAGTGCCTGGAATAGGATTGTTGGAGCGTTGGTCTCGATGGAAAATTCTGATCGTATCTGTGTTTTATATGTTATTGGCCGGCCTGTTGGTCATTGTAAGCTCTTACGACAGACAGATTTCGGTCGAAATGATGTTCTGGTTATTCGGTCAGCAGGTGCCGTTATTAGTCTTTGTGTTTTTTATGACCGGTCCGAAATTACGCGCCGTCGGACCGTATTTGTTGATCGTGTTTTTTTTGTTGGCCGCGTCATCTTTGACCGGATTAAGTGTTCTCGAACAAGCGCTGGGGGACGAACCGGATTCTTGGGTAATGGATTGGGTTTCGGCAACGAATGCTTATTTCGTTTTTATCTTGTTCAGTGTTGCGCCATGGCTGTTGGCTTATTATCCGGTTCGCCTGCTGGCGAGAGGCGTTGCTACGGCATATCGTAAAAAACTATTTTCAGAACCCTTATACCTGTTCTCCGGTTTATGGGCTATTGCCTTGCTTTTTCATGCGATGGTGCTTAGTCATTCGCTCGGTTTTCAGGCGTATTTAGTCTTATTTGCCTGGGTTATTATTCCTCTGTCGTTTGTTGTGTTGGCCCCAGTGTTGCGGCAACGCCATCAAGCGCCGACATTGTTGCTGTTGCGCGTGTTTCGGTCGGATAATCGTATTGAATCCTTATTCGATCAAATCGTCGAGCGGTGGCGTTATTCCGGCAAAACTTTGTTGATAGCGGGTAAGGATTTATCATTGCGCACGCTTGAGCCGGACGAATTGTTTACGTTTTTGAGCGGACATTTACAAGAACGTTTCATTAGCAGCGAGACGCGGTTGCAACAAGCTTTGCAGGATTTGGATTTGTTACCTGACTTGGATGGTAGGTTTCGTATCAACGAGTTTTTTTGCTTCGACGGTACTTGGCAGAGGGTACTGTCCGTGTTGGCGCATCGAGCGAATTGTGTTTTGATGGATTTGAGGGGGTATTGCTCGGACCGGCAAGGCTGTAGTTATGAGTTGAGTGTACTCGCCGCTATGCCGCATTTACGCAGGCTGGTCATTTTGTTCGATAAACAGACGGATAGAAAAACGGCCGAGCATTTACTGAAAAACAGTCTTATAAAAATTGATTGGATAGACAGCGATGCGAAGAGCGACTCTGAGTTCTCGCAGAAAATTTTGAAACCTTTATTGACCGCATGAATTGAAAAGCATTCTAAGGAATATGCACAAAATAATTTCTACAAGCATCACGCTTTGTGGCGGTTCGGTGACTCGCTTGACTGGGCGCCGTGAATACGTCCATGTAGGCTTGACGGCGGCTATCCCTGCCGCCGACACCTGTCAATCGAGCCACCGAACCCCCTTTCTACATTTGTCGAAGTTATTTCATGTTTGTTCCTAACGATGATTGGTTTATTTCATTTTTGGAGTTTGATGCCATGACTATAACAAGCTTAATGAATGATGCGCGAATCGGAAGGATTATCGCAGATGCAAATGATCATGACGACCAATGGAGAGACGATCTACAGCGTTTTTTGAACGGAGATGCTTCATTGACGCGAGCCTCGGCCGGCGAAAGCGGTATCAAGGCGATTCAGCGCTTACTGATTTTCTTGGGATATTCGACGACATCGACCGGCGCTTTCACGATCGACGGCGATTTCGGTCGCGGTACCAATCGTGCGGTCGCTCAGTTTCAGTTCGAGCACGATTTGAATCCGGCGATTCGCCGAAAAACGATTTGCTACGAGTGTCGATGGAATACGGCGCGGACTCTGATAACGGTGATACCGGACGCCAAATTGACTTTGACTACGTTGGAAAAAATGCTCAAAGCCGCGCTTGATAGAATTGACGCCGGACATATCATGACCGGGCGCTTCGATGATGCGATCTTTCATTTGAATGCATTACATAAAAGGCGTTTTTTGGATTGCCGGGGCATTCTCGACCGCTATGGAGAAATGGCGCAACAGGCTTCGAAACAAATCGAGCAAGACAAAGGCGTTGCAGTCCGCCCCGAATGGATTTTAGCGATCATTCGCCAAGAGACCGCCGGCGTCATAAGGCCGAGATTCGAACAACATTACTTATCGCGATTGAACAAACAGCACCCGGGTGCACCGTTGGAAGAGTTGCGCATGCAATCGATGAGTCTCGGATTGGGGCAGATCATGGGAGCTAACTTCAAAATGGTCGGAGCTAAATCGGCGACCGAGCTTTTCACCGCGCCGGCCGAACAACAGGTGGCTTTCGTCGCGCGATTCCTAACCGGCAGAAAAGACGCGGTTAAAAAAGCGAAGCCTGAAGAGGCCGATTTTCGGAGTGTCGCCAGATATTACAACGGGCCGAAATACGAAGCCCATCATTATCATGAGCAACTGGCCCGCTGGCACCGCGAGTTTAAGGCTTTAATGCAATAAACCGAACATTCATAATCCTATTAAGAACAGTTGTCTCGTTCCCAAGTTCTACTTGGGAATGCTTACCTTTAAGCTCTGCTTATTGTTCGCCAAGCGGAGCTTGACGGTAGACACTCCCAAACAAGAGTTTGGGAGCGAGCAATCTTACGGCATGCGACCCCGAGTGCTGGAGGCTGCCTCGCTTCATTACAGTGCCAGGGATTATTTGGGGCAAGCGGGGTTGATAGAAGTTTGTCGACAGTGGTAAGTGAGGTATGCATTCCCACGCGCGAGCGCTCATCGTTATACATAAATTGTAGGGTACGCTGCGCGTACCAAAGCCGTGCCCTGGCGGCTCGGTTGGCACATGAACATTGCGGGGTTACCATGGTACGCACAGCGTACCCTACGCGGATCGCCTAGCGCTAGGTGATCCGCGAGTGTTAAGTGACAATAAAGGGTATTGATGTCTCGTTGGTTAAGATTGCGAAAAGGTAATTTTTGACTTATGTATAACGATGAGCGCGCGAGCGTGGGAACGAGGTATCCCCAAGGAGATGGCATGATGAAAAACACTGAGGAAAAAACCCAAATGATTTACTCATCTCGGTCATAGTGGTACATTATCCGGTACATTAATGAGGGCAAAATAATGATAACTATCACAGCAACTGAAGCCAGAAAAACCTTTTTTGAGCTGATTAAACAAACCACTCTGCAACATGAAATTATTGAGGTGCAGCATAAGTCCGGCAATGCCGTCATCATGTCTGCCGATGACTACGACAGTTTACAAGAAACCTTACTGCTTCTCTCTCAGCCTGATTTTAAACAAGCATTTGATGAATCTATCCAACACGCAGAAACAGGCGAAGTCGCCAGTTTTGAGGAGGTCTTCGGAGAGCCTTTGTGAGCTGTGATCGCTATCAGATTGAGTTGACCAAGCAAGCACAAAAAGACATTGCCAAACTGACACCTAAATTAAAAAACAAACTCAAGGACATTTTACGCCATAAAATTTCCATTGCACCGTACTCAGGTAAACCGCTGGTGGGTGATTTGACGGGCTATTATTCCGTGCGTCTGAGCTTTCAAGACCGTATTGTTTATCGCATTGAGAATGATCGCTGTGTGGTATTAATCGTTAGGGCAAAAACACACTATGGCGAGTGAACCTATGAATTAGGAATAATGATGACAAACACCCAAGAAAAACACTTTGAAGCAGCAATAGAACATCATTTTCTTAATAACGGTTATCAGCCAGGTGATTCCCAAGATTTTGACCCAGAGCTTTGTTTGGAGAAAGACCGCTTTATTGCCTTTATCCAAGCAACTCAAGCTTAAAACCTGAGGTGTTTTGGAAGACATTCACTGAACGGAAACAGCCAATGTGATTGCCAAGCCTACATGAACGTTATGATAAACATCAAACGCCTTCGGCCAATGCGCGTTCCGGTGGAACCAATTGCTCGCCGCCCGATAAGCCGGAGACGACTTTGATCTGGCCGTCCGGTAAGGTGCGGCCGAGGCGGACGAAACGGCGCTCGATTTGGCCGTTATTCAGTATCCAGACGACATCGAGTTGACCGACTTGATGCACATAGTCTTGCGGAATCGAAAGCAATTGCTCTTCGCCTTGCGGAATGCGAATACGGACGAAGAGGCCGGGGTACAAGCCGGGACGGCTGTCGATGCGCATTTTGATTAGAAAGTTTCGCGCACCGGGGTTGGCGGCCGGGACGATTTCTTCGATGACCGCAGGTAAGGTCAGTTTCAATGCTTCAACACTGACCTCGAGTGACTGCCCGGTTTGCAGACCGATCGCGACCGATTCGCGGATAAAGGCTTCGACGCGAAGCGCCGCCGGATCGTAAAGCGTCAGGAGTTTTTTGCCGGGATAAGCCACTTCGCCGGGTTCGGCGTGCCGGTCTATGACTCGAGCCGGAAAAGTCGCCCGAATTATACTGAAATCCTGAATGGAGCTGGCTTCCTGTAGCTGCGATCCGGCCGCCGCACGTTGCGATTTGAGGCTTTCATAATCGCTCTTGGCTGCATCCAGCGCTGCTTGCGTCGCGCTTTCTTGAGCGAACAGTTTTCGGGTGCGCTGATAATGCGCCTCGGCGCCGGCTAGGCGCGCGTTCAGCGCATTAATGTTTTGTCTCGCCTGCGCGGTTCGGGCGGCAATGGCTTCATCGTCGAGCGTAATCAGTAAATCGCCCGGCTTGACGCTATCGCCCGATTTAACATGAATCGCTTTGATGCGAGCTTGAACTTGTGCGCTGATATCGCCGGACTGCTTCGATTCCAACGTGCCGGTGGCCTTTTCGAAGACAGGTACCGTGACTCTTTCGACCGTCAGGCTCGGGCCTTGATAAGCCGGTCCGCTCGCTAAGGTTTCGGGTTTGATTTTGCTTTGAAAGGCGCCTGCCATCCACAGAATCATCAATAACAAGATCAGTAGGGTAACACCTGATAGAGCCAGCGTTTTTAGATTATTCGGTAAAGTCATGTTGTGGCGTTCTCGCTTTTGGCATAGATCAAATAATAAACGGCAGGTATCACGAACAGCGTAAACAATGTCGAGGCGATGATGCCGAAGATAATCGCTATCGCCAAGCCGCTGAATACCGGGTCGAGTACGATAACGAGGTTACCGAGTAAGGTGGTTCCGGCTGTCAATAATACCGGGCGCATTCTGACGTTACCGGCTTGCCGTAAGGAGTCCTTTAATCCCAGTCCTTCGTTTCGGGCTTGTGTGATGAATTCGACCAGAATCAGCGAGTTTCTGACCACGATACCGGCCAGTGCGATCATGCCGATCATCGCGGTCGCAGTGAATAACACTGGATCGGGACTGCCGTTGATAAAGCGTTCGCCGAATTGATTCAGCATCCAGAAGCCGGGCATGATTCCTATCACGGTCAGCGGAATCGACGACATGATGATCAGCGACAACGTGGTCGAGGCGGTTTGTATCCGCAATACGAAGAAGATACCGACCAGCGCGAACGCGAAGGCGATGCCCATGTCGCGGAATACGTCGACCGTGATTTTCCATTCGCCTTCGCCGCTCCAACCGATCGTGATGTCGTCGGGTAACTGCCAAGGAATGCCGCCGCCGGAATTTAGAAACGTGCGCCAATTCCAATCCGGGGCCGAGGTTTTCGCTCCGTTCAAATCGGCATTGATATCGGCGATTACTTCGGCGGGCGTACGGCCTTCCAACTCGGCCATGACATAGACGACCGGTTTCAAGTCTTTGTGATAGATCGATTTTTCGGCCTCGGATTCGACGAAGGAGCCCAATTCGGCCAGCATCAAGACTTCGGCACCCGGGTTTCTATCGGGTTTGATCGGCAATACGCCCAAATCGCGCCGGCTGCTGCGCACGCTTTGCGCAAGCCTGAGTTTAATCGGAACAGGGCGGACTTCGCGTTCGAGATGGAAATAGCCGGGAATATGGCCTCGATTCGCAAGGCCTAAGTTCATAGCTAGGTTTTCGGTGGAAATACCGGCCAGCGCGGCTTTTTCTTTGTCGGTTTCGAAACGCCAACGCGGTTGGCTGTCTTCAACGCTCGAGTCGATATCGACGACAAAGGGCTCTTTCGCCATTCTATCCATGACGACTCGAGCGGCCTGGCGTTGCCGTTCGTAAGGCGTCAGCGTGCCGCCGTAAATTTCGGCGACCAGTGTGCTGATGACCGGCGGGCCGGGCGGAACTTCGACGACCTTGACTGAAATGCCGTCGATATTGAGCGGCGCCAGCAAGGCTCTGAGTCTTAGGAGCACGGCATGCGATTGATGTTCGCGTTCTTCCTTAGGCGCCAAAGTCAGGCGGATATCGGCCAAGTGCGGCGCGATGCGGTAATCGTATTGCCGAACCAAGCCGTTGAAGTCGATCGGCGACGGCGTGCCGGCAAATGCCGCGATTGCCTTGACCTCAGGCAGACGCGCGGCAATCGCGGCGGCCGAACGGGTAACGGCGGCGGTATGTTCGAGCGTGCTGCCCTCCGGCATGTCGACGATGATCTGCATTTCGTTCTTATTGTCGAAAGGCAGTAATTTTAAAGGTACTAGGCGCAATACCGGCAGTAGTGCGGTCAAAACGAACAAGACCAGCATCGCAATGATGACGATCCAGGCTGACTTGCGATTAGCGATGCAAGGTTCGATCAGTTTTTCATAACGGCTAGGCCCGGTTGTCGTTTCAAGATCGTCTTCGGCCGGTTTCAAAGCCTTGCCGGCTAGCCACGGCGTCACGATGAACGCCGTAACCGTCGATAGAATGACCGCTACCGGCACGTTGAATGCCATTGGCGCCATGTAAGGCCCCATCATGCCGGTAATGAAGGCCAGGGGAATAAAGGCCAGGATGATCGTGATCGTCGACATCAGCAGCGCCGGCCGGATTTCGGCGATCGCCGCGACGATACGTTCATTCAAACTACCTTGGCCGAGGCGCATATAGCGTTCGACATTGTCGACGCCGGTGATCGGATCGTCGACCAGCAAGCCGAGCGATAGGATCAGCGCGAATAAGGTCACGCGGTTGATCGTATAGCCGAAAAACATATCCAGTGCCAAGGTGGCGCCGTAACAGACCGGAATCGCCAAACCGACCACCAGGGCAGGGCGCCAGCCGAGAAAGATACCGATGAATAACACCACCGTAACGACCGCGAATGCGAGGCTCGTGGTCAGGTTATTGACTTTTTCATCGGCGGTTTGGCCGTAATCGCGCAAGATTTCGAGTCCGATTTCGGGCGGCAGCAATTCTTGTTGCAACTGAGTCAATTTACGATGCACATTTTCGGCGACCGCGACCGCATTGGCGCCGCGTTTTTTCGCGACCGCGATCGTGATCATCGGGTAATCGTCCTTGAAATCGGCGGATAAGGGGTGGCCGTCGGCAAACTGAATCCAGCTGTAATGATCCGGTTCTTCCGGGCCGTCGGTGATGTCGGCGACATCGCGCAGATATATCGGAATACCGTCGACGGTATTGACGACCAGCGTGCTTAATTGTTCGACCGTTCTGACGAAGTCGCCTGCTTCCAATTGAATCGAGCGATTGTTGGCCGAGACGAGTCCGGCATTATGTAATTGATTGGCTTGTCGGATGGCGCCTGCTACTTCGATGGCCGTGGTTTTCCGGGCCGCCATGCTTTGTGGGTTGAGCATGACATTGATCGTTCTGGCGCGCCCTCCGACCACGTTGATTTGATTGGTGTCGGTGATTTGCTGCAATTGCACGGTAATTTCGTCGGCAAAGCGGCGCAACTCATAGTCGCTGTAAAGGTTCGGCGCCCGGCTCCAAAGCGAAGCCAATACGATCGGCACGTCGTCGACTTCGGCCGGTTTGACTTGCCATTCGGTTACCGCCGCCGGAATTTGATCTTGATTCGAATAGAGTTTGTTATAAGTATTTAATAAGGCATCTTCCCTGTCTTCGCCGACAAAAAACCGCAAAGTCACGATGGCTTGACCATTGTTCGACCTCGAATAAACGTGTTCGACACCGGTAATTTGAGTCAGCAGTTTTTCCAAGCGCAAGGTAATCTGCTTTTCGACTTGTCCTGCGGGTAGGCCCGGAGCGGCAACGATGACATTGGCCATCGGCACGACGATTTGCGGTTCTTCCTCGCGCGGCGTAAACGTCAGCGCAATCGCGCCGAGCGCCAAGGACAGCGTAAAAAAGAATACCGGCAGGCCGCCTTGCAGCGCGTAAGCGACAAGGCGGTCTAGCGGGTGATTGAAGGATGCGGAAGAAGTAGTCAATTTAATTTAATATTAGTGAACTCTAATATAGCGATTTATAGCATAGCTAGCATAGTCTTTCAATCAATTGTTTCGGTCCATTGGCAACGCTTTTTGACAAGTTTAGAGGTATTGGCGTTGCCGATGCCTTTGGCGATTAAGGCTACGACCCTTTTGTCGGTGTTATAGCCGATGTGTGCATCGAGCGGATTGGCAAATTTTCCTAAACCGAAAGCGTCAAAAATTTTCGCGACGTTGATGTTGATATTCGTGACATCGGCGCACAGTCTCGAGTCAATATATTTATCGACAAAATTCTGCTGTATCGCATAACTCAATAAATCGTTCGGGTCGCTGAAAGCAATGATTGGCGTTCCGCTCAGAATTCTTTTATCGTAATTCTCGCCTTCGGGGTTGCAATAAGCGTTCTGTTGGCTATTGATTTCCGGTACTTGACGGCCTAGTTGCAACATCGGCAACTGATTCGACATCATGTAAATCGGAATGACTTTTTGTTGCAGGGCTTTTACCAAATCTTTCGGGCGGTCGAGCTCGGGCCTGAAACTGCTATCGCTAAAAAACCGGGCAAGCCGTTGCAATCCGTCGATTGTGATTCGGCTGCCGAGACTATGCGATACGACAGCGTATTGGTCGTTTTTTAAATTTTCAACCGCCGCTAAATCGTCGAAAGTACAGCTTTTCGCTTGCTGATCGGGTAAATCGTCCCATAAGCCTTTGGTCATCCAGCAAAACGATTGCGTAAACGAAATCAAAATGTCTTCTCGGCTATCGCCGAGATAGATAATCGGATCGGGGCCGGTATCGTTGGAAAATCGTTTCAATAAATCGTTGACTTCGGCGCGGCGAAAGGAGTATTCGCCTGAGTTGTCATAGGCCAGAATCGCTTTTTGTTGAGCGGTGATTTCGGACCAGGTTAGCTCGTAAAATAATAATTCCTGATCGCGTCTCTTGTTGAGCAAACGATGAATTCTCAAATTGCCGAGTTTTTTCGATTCGTCTAAAGGATCGCGCAGAAAAATGTCTTTGTTACGTTTAGCTCTGACAGTTAGGTTCAGTGATTTGGCGAGCTTTTCGAGAAATTGTGTTGAATAGCCCGGCAGTCTATCGCCGACTCCATGAACCATTAGTACTTTCATTTTACCGCCCGCATTATTTAGATGCGGCTTGATGCCTTCAAAAGGGCTGCCGGTAACTTCACATAATCGGGTATCGGCGGCTTCTTGTTTTTCGAAATAAGCTTCGGCGATGCCACGTCCGAAACTGGCGCAACCGCTGGAAAATATACTGAAAATGGCAATAACGAGAAGAGGGGCGATTTTTTTCATGGCAACAGGTTTTGAAGGACATTAATATAAATTACATAACAAAGGTAACTATTCAGTCCCCTGATAATTAGCGTTCCCACGCTCTGCGTGGGAACGCCTGAGTACCGCTTTAGCGGTACGAGACGCTAGAGCGTCACGGTCTTCGTTCCCACGCCGGAGCGTGGGAACGATAGGGGTGTGAATAATTACAAACAAAAACTACTTTAAATAATCTATTTAAACTTCTAATTTCACTTTTATGTCGAGTCTATAATGGGGCGTTGAGAAAATAAATAGTAACGAATTTTTTTGGGTGTAGGTGTTAGAATCGGCTCAGTATTCGGTATTAGTTGAAAGCCCCGCCACTACCTACCGGAAACACTTGTCAATCCAAAGTGAATTGTAGGGTACGCTGCGCGTACCTAATGTCAGCACAAGGTAGCACATGAGGGCGTTTTAAACTACGGGTAGGACTACTGTGGTATGTACAGCGTCCCTTGCAGTCTTCACTTTCAAACATTAACGCGAATATAGTCTTAAAATTATATCTTCTGTGATTCAGAATGGAGACAAGAGTCGAATTAATATGTTTAAAACCGGGTTTATCCTCAAATGAATAGTAGCAGGTTTTATTTTTTTAAAAGCGCCATCGTGGCGCTATTGGCTTTACTTGTTCAAAATCAGTCCTTTGCGCAAGATCTTATTGAAGTTTATACGCAAGCCCTGGAAAATGATCCGCTATTAAAACAAGCGCTTGCACGGCAGTATGCCAACGCGGAATTCAAGGATCAAGGCATTGCACGTTTGCTACCCACTATTTCGGCGACCGGTGCCAGTAGCCGGGAATGGCTTCACAACAAAAAAGCCGGTGGCTTCGATTTTCGAGGTCCGCAGACTAATCAAGAATTTTGGAATAACACTTTTAGTCTTAATTTTGTGCAACCGGTTTTTCATTGGGATCATTGGATTCAATTAAGCCAGTCGGATAACCAAATTGCTCAGACCGAGGCCGAATATTTGGCGGAGCTGCAGAACTTAATGGTTAAAATTACCGAGGCTTATTTCAACGTGTTGTCTGCGCAGGACGGTCTAGACTTTGCGGTTGCCGAAAAAAATGCGATTGCTCGTCAACTGGAGCAAGCTCAACAGCGTTTCGAAGTCGGTTTGATTGCGATAACCGATGTTTATGAAGCGACGGCTGCTCATGATTTAGCCTTGGCCAATGAAATCGAAGCGGATAATAATCTCGATAATCAAAAGGAAGCTTTGCGTGAAATCATCGGCGAATTTGACGGGGAGCTTAGTCCCATAGGAAAAGAGTTGCCGTTGATTGTCCCTGAGCCCAATGAGATGAAGGCATGGAGCGATGCGGCGCTAAACGGCAACTTTTCGATCATTTCGGCATTCAATCAGGCCGAGTTCGCCAGGAAATCCGTCGAGTTGCAAAATAGCGGTCATCTGCCGCAATTAGATATCGTCGGTTCCTATGGCGTGTCGGATAATACCAGTACTTTCGGTTTTCGCGGCGATACGCAAAGCATCGGTTTGCAATTGAATGTGCCGCTATTCGAGGGCGGTGCGGTGAATTCGCGCACTCGGCAAGCAAGGCAAGAGTTTGAGGCGGCCAAACAAAATCTGATAGCGGCAAAGCGCGCCGTCATACGCCAGGTGAACAATGCCTACCGAGGCGTGAATGCCAGTATCAGTCGCGTCGACGCATTGAAATCGGCCGTTAAGTCGGCGGAGAGCGCGTTGGAAGCAACCGAAGCCGGTTTGGAAGTCGGTACTCGAACCATGGTTGAAATATTAGCCGAACAAAGAAACCTTTATCGTGCAAAACGAGATCATGCGCGCTCGCGCTACGATTATCTGATCAACAGTATTCGCCTGAAACAAGCAGCCAGCAGTTTGAGCGAAAATGATTTGGAATATATTAACTCGCTACTGTCGCATTAGTCTTATGATAAACCTGGATAAGGCTCGTCGGAACCCAAAAAAGCAGGCGCTTGCAAAATATAGCAAAACGATGAAGTCTTGCGCGAGTTGCCGTTGTCGCTACAAAGATCATGGTTCCAGGATGTTATTTATCGCAAAATCCTAAAGACTGTCGACATCATTCAGCCTCTTTCATCGTTCCTACCGCCCCTGAGTGGGATGCATACCGATCTTGCCTCGACAACCAAGGTATGGGTTCCCACGGAGAACTGTGTGAACCAGAAATAATTCTTTCCCCATAATTGATTCTTTAAACAAAAATGTCCCAAGTCTCTAAAAATATTTATATAACCGGTGCCGAACAGGGCAGCGGTAAGTCGGTGATCATGTTGGCTATGATGGAAATGTTTTCCGGTTTTGCCCAAAAGATCGGTTTTTTTCGCCCTATTATTCATGCCGGAGAGGAAAAAGACGACTTGATTGAGCTAGTAACCTATCGTTATCAACTCGAATGGCCGTACGAAGCGATGTACGGATGCACCGATGAGGATGCACGGCGCCTGTTGGCTCATGATCGTTATGACGATTTAATCAAACTGATTCTCGCGAAATACCGAAGCTTAAAAATTCAATCGGATTATGTCATTTGTGTCGGTTCCGACTATAAAAGCGGCGAGTCGATTTTTGAGTTCGATTTTAATGCCGATGTTGCAAATAATCTGGATTGCCTTTTGATGCCGATCGTTCAAGGCGGTAACCGATCCAATGATCAAATAATCGATACTTTGGCCGGGCTTAGACATGATGTTCAGGGAAAAAATGCAGCCCTGTTGGCAACGGTGATCAACAGTGTTCCGGCGGCTCAGGTTGGCGAACTTAGAGACCAATTCGGACACGATCCGCAATCCAACTTTCCTGTTTATGTCGTGCCCTCCGAACCGTCGCTGGAAAAGCCCAGTATGGGCGATATCGCCAGATCATTGAATGCAAAGTTTTTATCGCATGATTTCGAAACACTCAATCTTGAAGTTTATAACTACAAAGTAGCGGCGATGTTGGTTTCGGATTTTCTCGACTACATTGAAAAAGGCGATTTGATTATTACTCCCGGGGATCGTTCGGATATCATTCTGGCCTGTTTGATGGCTTATCATTCGAAAAGTTATCCGCAAATTGCCGGTTTACTGTTGACTGGGGAGCAAGAGCCCGCGCCGCAGGTGCAATATTTAATCGAAGGATTGGGTGCTTTGCCGTTTGCCGTTTTAGGTGTTGCCACCGACACCTTCACGACGGCAATGAATGTTACTCGAGTACATGCGCGTTTAAATTCCAATAACGAACGCAAGATAGCCACGGCCTTGAGTTTGGTCGAAGATAATATCAACATGCAGGAGCTGCAGCAGCGCCTGTTTACGAGTAAAACGCCGCGCGTGACGCCGATCATGTTCGAATATGAAATCTTACAGCGCGCCAAAGCCAATCCGCAGCACATTGTATTGCCGGAAGGCGGGGAGGAACGCATTTTAAGAGCGGCCGAAATTCTTTTCCTCAGGGGCGCCGTCAAGTTGACGCTGCTAGGTAATGAAGAAACGATCAGGCAAAAAATCGCTGCGATGGCTTTGCAATTGGACGACATCGATATTATCGACCCGATGACTTCCGAACTGCGTCAGAAATTTGCCGAAACTTATTTCGAGTTACGCAAGCACAAGGGCGTTCATTACGAATTGGCGTTTGATCTCATGACCGATGTCAGTTTTTTCGGGACGATGATGGTACATCATAATCTTGCCGACGGCATGGTTTCCGGATCGATACATACGACCCAGCATACGATCAGGCCGGCCTTTGAAATCATCAAAACCAAACCGGGAACATCGATCGTCTCTAGCGTTTTTTTCATGTGTTTGGAAGACCGGGTGCTGGTTTATGGGGATTGCGCGGTCAATCCGAATCCTAATTCCAGGCAATTGGCCGATATTGCGATCAGTTCCGCGCAAACCGCCGCTATGTTCAATATCTCGCCGCGTGTCGCGATGCTGTCTTATTCAACCGGCGCGTCCGGAAAAGGGGAGGCGGTCGACAAGGTTAGGTCGGCAGTGGAACTGGCTAAACGATTGAAGCCGAAGCTGAAACTGGAAGGACCGATTCAATACGATGCGGCGATCGATAGCAGTGTGGCCAAAACTAAAATGCCGGATAGCGAGGTTGCGGGGCGAGCAAATGTATTTATTTTTCCCGATCTGAATACCGGCAACAATACTTATAAAGCAGTTCAGCGTTCGTCCGGTGCGATTGCCATCGGGCCTATTTTGCAAGGCTTGAATAAACCGGTCAACGACTTAAGTCGAGGCTGTACCGTAAACGATATCGTCAATACTGTTGTGATCACGGCGATACAGGCCCAAGAAACCGGTCGAAAACCGGTGGCTTAGGATTACTGCCATTAAACTAGGCTATGCTCGCGTTAGCAGTTGAAACGGTTCTCTTCCCTATTAAATAAACCATTTAGGAAATAGTCAATGATTGCTTTCCAATACACTGAGCGTGGAAGAGGGTACGATTACTCGCTTGACAGGACGCCGTAAATACGTCCGTGTAGGCTTGACGGCGGCTTTCCCTGCCGCCGACACCTGTCAATCGAGCAACCGTACCCTCCTTTCAACCATTAGCGCGATTTTGAAAAAATGAAAGTTATTCAGAGTTGTTTTCTTGGGTTTCAAGTTGGCTTTAAGTTCAAATGTATCAACTATTAACGCAAACATAGCCTTAAATAAAGGGCTTTTCCATAGCAGAGCAGGCGCGTAGGGTACGCTACGATTTGTTTATAACGATGGGTGCTTTGTGGGAGCGATTGAAAACCGA
This sequence comes from Methylotuvimicrobium sp. KM2, assembly GCF_038051925.1. NCBI lineage: Bacteria > Pseudomonadati > Pseudomonadota > Gammaproteobacteria > Methylococcales > Methylococcaceae > Methylotuvimicrobium > Methylotuvimicrobium sp. KM2. The sequence goes on from NZ_CP150634.1 coordinate 1,904,997, forward strand.
ACTGAAGGACCTATTCAATAGTTTGTGGATATCGATAGCAGTGCGGCTAAGCCTAAAATGCCGTAGCCGCTTTTTTCAATCGGTCGTTGATTGCATGCCATTCATTGGATTCTGGCGGTTGTTCGACCAGGATGATGTCCAATCTTTGGCGATCCAGTTCGCGCAGCGCTGCGTACAAACCTTGTGCATAAGCGTCGGCAGTTTCAGGTAAATGAACGATAGTCACCGATGAATTCGGTTTCGATTCGAAGCGATAAGCCAGTAAGCCTATTTTTTTTCCTTGTTCGGCCAATTGCTTTATCGTGTCGTTAAGTTGTTCGGATGGGCACAAACGGGTCAGAGTCGATGGCGCGTAATGCACGGCCATTTGTCCGGGCGCACGGGGCGTATCGTTGTTCGCAGTGCTTATTTCGATCAATTCGCATTGCAGAACCTGTTCGATTTCGGCCTTAGTGATGCTGCCTGGCCTTAACAGCAAGGGGCTTGCACCGCTTAAATCGATGATGGTCGATTCGACTCCGACTCGGCAAGGTCCGCCGTCCAAAATCAAATCGATCAACCCGTCAAGTTCTTCGGCCACATGCGAGGCTTGAGTCGGGCTGACACGCTTGAATCGATTGGCTGAAGGTGCGGCAATGCCGCCGCCGAATGCTCGCAAGAGTCGCAAGGCAACCGGGTTATCGGGAATTCTCAGGCCGACCGTATCTTGTCCGCCGGTGACTTCATTCGGTACTTCGGGACGTTTCTTTAAAATTAAGGTTAGCGGTCCCGGCCAGAAGCGTTTTGCCAAGCGTTGAGCAGTATCCGTGACCTGGATCGCCCAATCCGATAACTGGGCGGGGCTTGCGATATGGACGATCAGAGGGTGATCGACCGGACGGCCTTTGGCCTTGAATATCCGGGTTACGGCCTCGGCATCGCCGGCGTCGGCGCCAAGACCGTAAACTGTTTCGGTCGGGAAGGCAACTAAACGGCCTTGATTCAACAATTCAACCGCTTTAGCGACTGCGGCATCGTCGGCAAAAACCGTTTCGGTCATGTTCTTATGCGGCCTCGATTTCCACCAACACTTCATCCGGATTGGCCGGTTCGCCTTTGACGACATGCACGGCTTTTACGGTACCCGAAATCGGTGCAGTGATTTCCGTTTCCATCTTCATTGCCTCAGTGATCAAAACAGCTTGGCCGGCTGTAACTGATTGGCCGACTTTAACCAAGACTTCGAGAATGTTGCACGGCATACTGACTGTGACATCTCCTTCCGAAGATGGGCGGCGACGTTTACTCGAAATTGTGCTTTTTACCGCACCATGAGTGCCGCCGTCCAGGACGATTTCGTCGAGTGTTTCCACGACGATTTCTTCCGGTACGCCGTCGACCATGAAATAGAAGTGGCGAAGACTTTGATTTTTAGGTCCGGCACCGGTCACTTTGACATGATATGACTCGCCGTGCAGCGCGACATTGAATTCGGTCGCCGCTTTTTGTACGGCGTCGGTTGCTTGAGTTTCAATTTCCAACGGTTCGGGAACCAAGTTATCGTTCGAGCGCTGCTCGAGAAATTGTTTGCCGACTTCCGGGAACATCGCATAGCTGAGTACGTCTTCGTCACTCAACGCCAAATGGCCGATTTCCGAGCGTAAATGTTCGAACTCGGGCTTGAGTAGATCGGCCGGGCGGCAGTCGATCGGCTCTTCCTTGCCGATGGCTCTATTTTGTAGACTCTCGTTGACCGGAGCCGGGGCCTTGCCGTAGCCGCCTTGCAGGTAACGCTTGACCTCGTTGGTGATCGTTTCATAACGTTTGCCGGTCAATACATTCAATACGGCTTGCGTGCCGACAATTTGCGATGTCGGCGTGACCAGCGGCGGATAGCCCAAATCTTTGCGAACTTCGGGAATTTCTTTGTAAACTTCCTCGATGCGATCCAATGCATTGCGTTCGCGCAATTGGTTCGCGAGATTCGAAATCATGCCGCCCGGCACCTGAAAGACATGCACGCGCGTGTCGATGCCGGTGAATTCGCTCTCAAAGCGGCGGTATTTCTTGCGCACTTCGGCGAAGTAGTTGTTGACGGTTTGCAGTTTATCGAGGTCGAGACCGGTGTCGTAATCAGTGCCTTTCAAAGCCGTGACGAGGCTTTCGGTCGGCGGATGGCTCGTTCCGCCGGACCAGGACGACAATGCTGTATCAATGTGCTCACAGCCGGCTTCGACTGCTTTGATTTGACACATTTCGGCGAGTCCGGAAGTGGCGTGTGTGTGTAGATGCAACGGCAAATCAATCGTATCTTTCAGTGCCTTGACCAGTTCCGAAGCCGCGTAGGGCGTTAGCAAGCCGGCCATATCCTTGATCGCGATCGAGTCGCAGCCCATCGAGGACAGATCTTTGGCTAATGTCACGAAACTGTTCACATCATGCGCGGGACTAGTCGTGTAGCATAGCGTCCCCTGTGCATGTTTACCGGTCGCCTTGGTGGCTTCTATAGCGGTTTGCAGATTGCGTACGTCGTTTAACGCATCGAAAATGCGAAAGACGTCCATTCCGTTCGCGGCGGCTCTTTCGATGAAGGTCTTGACGACATCGTCCGAATAATGGCGGTAACCGAGCAGGTTTTGCCCCCTTAGCAGCATTTGCAGGCGCGTGTTCGGTAATGCGGCTTTCAGTTTGCTAAGACGTTCCCACGGATCTTCTTTAAGGAATCTCAGGCATGCGTCGAAAGTCGCACCGCCCCAACATTCAAGAGACCAGTAGCCGATATTGTCGAGCATTTCACATGCTGGGAGCATGTCTTCGGTACGCAGTCGCGTTGCGATCAGCGATTGGTGGGCGTCACGCAATATCACATCGGTAATTTGAACTTTTGGCATTTTGTATCCTATTGAATCTTGTCGGCAGTCAGTTTATTGAATCAGGAAATCACAAGCCGGTATGTGAAGCCATCGCAGCGGCGATGACACTTGCGAGCACTTCCGGGCGAGGCTTATTCGAATAATTAATTAATTCACTATGTTTTTCGACAAAGCCGGTATTGAAACAGGCCGTGCGGAATTCGGGATGTTTCAGGATTTGTAGATAATACGGAATCGTCGTTTTGATGCCGAACAAGCCCATGTCTTTGAGCGCACGTTCGCCGCGTTGAATGGCATCTTCCCAGGTTAATGCATTGACGATGACCTTCGCGACCATCGAATCATAAAACGGCGGAATTTCGTAGCCGGTGTAAATTGCGGTGTCGGTGCGTACGCCCGGTCCGCCCGGCGCGTAATAACGCGTAATTTTGCCGAAGCTCGGTAGAAAACTGTTCTTCGGGTCTTCGGCATTGACACGAAATTGGATGGCATAACCGCGACGAACGATTTCATGTTGTTTAAAACGCAAAGGCAAACCGGCGGCGATACGGATTTGCTCCTCGACGATATCGACGCCGGTCACGGTTTCGGTGATCGTGTGTTCGACCTGAACGCGAGTATTCATTTCCATAAAATAGAATCGGTCGTTATCGTCGAGTAGAAATTCGACGGTGCCGGCATTGGAATAGCCGACCGATTTTGCCGCGATCACGGCTAAGCCGCCGATGTATTGGCGCTGCGCTTCATCGAGTTGAGGGGAAGGCGCAATTTCGATCAGTTTTTGATTGCGGCGCTGAATCGAGCAGTCGCGTTCGTAGAGGTGAATCGCATTGCCGTGGTGATCGGCAAGAACTTGTACTTCGATATGTTTCGGGTTAACGATGCATTTTTCAAGAAACACATCCGCGCTGCCGAAGGCTTTGGTCGCTTCCGAGATTACGCGGCTGTAATTGCGTTGTAATTCGTCGGCATTGTCGCAGCGGCGAATGCCGCGGCCCCCGCCCCCGGAAGTCGCTTTTAGCATGACCGGGTAACCGATTGCCTCGGCCACATCCAAGGCTTCTTCAACCGATTCGAGATTGCCTTCCGAGCCAGGGGTGACCGGAATGCCGGCTGCAACCATCGCTTTGCGCGCTTCGGTTTTATCGCCCATACGATGTATGACTTCCGCATCGGAACCGATGAAGATCAAGCCTCGTTCCTTGCAGGCTTTCGCGAATAAGGCATTTTCGGACAAAAAACCGTAGCCGGGGTGAATGGCATCGCAGCCGGTCGCTGCAGCCAGATTGACCAAAGCATAAATATTGAGATAACCGGACATCGGTTCGCTACCGATACAATAGGATTCGTCGGCTTTTTTAACGTGAAGGGCGAAACGGTCGGCTTCCGAATAGATCGCGACGGAGCGAATGCCCATTTCAGCGCAGGCGCGAATGATGCGCACGGCGATTTCGCCGCGGTTGGCAATCAGTATTTTACGTAACATAGGTTAGACGTACCCCGAAATTAGGATGGGAATTGAGGGCTGGAATTGGATTTTACAGATATATGCAGGCTTATATCTTAAAGAAAATTATCGAAATATTTAAGTATTAATTATATCAGGTTGGAAAATGCAATAAAGTCATACTTCTCGGACATTAAATTTCGGTACCTCCAAATGTTAGTGCCGAATTTTAATCTACGATAGGTAATTTAATTTGCCGATAATTCAAAAGCGGTGCGAATATTATTCGAGTCTGCCTGGCTTGCGTGTCTCCAAGAAAAAGTGGTGCCGAGTCCGGAAAGCAGCATTAGATCGGTCAGAAATTGAATCGTCCATCGACGAAGACGGGTACAGAGAATGGTTTGATTGCAGCCACGAGTCATACAGTGAGGAGTGTGGTGATGAGGTATAAAGCTAGGAATTATCGACTTTAAAGCAAGGCAGGCGCTTGCGTTGGATTTGCTTCGGATAGGATTGCGTTGGATGAGGGGAGGGGAATTGGCTCAGTATGCGGCAATTTTCTATTTGAGGGAAAAAAGGGGTGTGGAGCATGCTTGGCGAGGATATCGGCGTGAATGCATATTTTTGCTCTATGCAAAATCTGCATTCACGCCATCCCTGTAATTCAGCAATTGCCGAGGAGCAAACGAAACCTCCATAAATTAGGGAAGTTATTTACGACCAAACCCTAATACTCCATTAAATCAATACCGTAAATTGACATACGAAAGGTATATCTCAATGCTTGAACGGCTGGTTTATTTTCCCCAGGTGTCTCGCAACGTGACGGTGCGGTTGAAGACTGGTTTGCCGGGGGTGCTGTCCGCCGCATCAAGGCAAAAATAACCCATGCGCTCGAATTGAAAACGGCTTTCCGGAGGCGCATCGGCAAGGCTTGATTCGACACGCGATTCAGTAAGGATTTCCAGCGAATCCGGATTCAATGCGTCCAGAAAGTTATCGAGCGAATCGGGATTCGGCTGGCTGAATAGTCTATCGTATAAGCGTATTTCGGCAGGTAAAGAATGGCGTTCACTGACCCAATGAATCACTCCCTTGACTTTACGGCCTTCCGGGTTTTTACCTAATGTGTCCGGATCGTAACTGCAATGCAGTTCTATGATTGAGCCGTTTTCTTCTTTGACGATGCGGTCGCATCGGATCACGTAGGCGCCGCGTAAACGGACTTCGCCGCCTTCGATGAGGCGTTTGTATTTAGGCGGTGGATTCTCGGCAAAATCGTCCTGTTCGATATACAAGACCTTGCTGAATTCGACTTTACGGGTACCGAATTCCGGTCTTTGCGGATGATTGCCGAGTTCGAGTGCTTCGACTTTGTCGTCCGGATAGTTATCGATGATCAATTTCAGCGGTCTTAGAACCGCCATCGCGCGCGGGGCGTTTTCATTCAAGTCTTCGCGGATGCAGTTTTCCAGAACGGCCATTTCAATCCACGAATCTTTTTTAGTGATGCCGATGCGTTCGCAAAAGTCACGGATCGCGGCCGGCGTCACGCCCGCGCGGCGCAGGCCGGCGAGCGTCGGCATACGCGGGTCATCCCATCCGCTGACGTACTTTTCAGTCACCAATTGATTCAGTTTTCGTTTACTGACGATGCTGTATTCGAGTTGCAGTCGCGCGAATTCGATTTGCTGCGGATGGCAAGGAATCGTGATGTTGTCGAGCACCCAGTCATAGAGCGGTCGATGGTCTTCGAATTCGAGCGTGCACAACGAGTGCGTGATGCCTTCGATTGCGTCGGAAATGCAATGCGTGTAGTCGTACATCGGATAGACGCACCACTTATTGCCGGTGCGATGATGATGCACGCGGCGAATCCGGTAAATGACCGGGTCGCGCATGTTGATATTTGACGAAGCCATATCGATTTTTGCCCGCAATACATATTGACCGTCGGCGAATTCGCCGGCGCGCATGCGCGTGAATAAATCGAGGTTTTCTTCGATGGAACGGCTACGGTCCGGGCTTTCCTTGCCGGGTTCGGTCAGCGTGCCACGGTTTTGGCGCATTTGTTCAGGCGTCGAGCTATCGACATAGGCAAGGCCTTTTTGTATCAACTCGACTGCGTAATCGTAGAGTTGTTCGAAATAATCGGAGGCATGGCGCAGTTCGTGCCATTGAAATCCCAGCCAGCTTACGTCGCGTTCGATCGCTTCCATGAATTCGACGCTTTCTTTTTCGGGATTCGTATCGTCGAAACGCAGGTTGCAAGTGCCCTGGTATTCAGCCGCGATACCGAAATTCAAGCAAATTGATTTGGCATGGCCGATGTGCAAATAACCGTTTGGTTCCGGAGGGAAGCGTGTGGCGACTTTGCCGTTATTTTTGTTTTGTTTCAGATCGTTATTGATGATCTGGCGAATGAAATTGGAAGGCAGCGTTTCGTTTGATGACATGAGCGGTCAAATTAAGTGATGAGTAATGGTAATGCCGGGTTCGGATTTGAAAATATCGCGTTTAGGATTTCGTGATAAATAACATCCTGGAGCTATGAGCTTTGTTAAGGGTTCGGTAACTCGCTTGACAGGCCCAGCGCCTAATTATCCAAGTTAATTAACCATGGCTAAAGGGCTATGGAATTTAGGTGCTGGGTGAATGCAGATTTTGCAGGAGCAAAAATCTGCCCTGTCGCCGACAACTGCCAATCGAGCGACCGAACCCTCCAAAAAAATAGGGAAGTTATTTTCGACCAAATCTTTAATGGCCAATCTACTTATTTCGAACTGAAAATCGATTTGCTTCGTTTAAGGTTCGGGTCCTATCTGTCGAGAAATCCGGCTTCTAAATCAGCAAAATGCAATCCGAAAGACGGGTGGGATTTAGGGCGTATGGATAACTCGATCCGTAAAGGCTTTATCCTAGTAAAAACAATTCACCATGAAGATCATTAAGTTAATTCAATAGCTTGTTATATGTTTGCATAGAATTTTCGTTCACCAAAAAGGTTAGCAAGAATTTTTAGGTAATTTGTTGAAATACTTAATAAACTTCATGTGTTTCATGGTTAAACTGCCGAATTTAGGTTTATGATAGCTCCTTGCGGCGGATATTCTTACCAAATAAACCATATACTTCTAAATTATAGGAGTATTAACGAAATAAATAGGCACAAAATGACGGGCAATACTACTGCAATTCCCGGTTTTCGTAAAGCGAGCTGATCAACCGCTGCAATTTCCAGTTTGAAAAATTTCGCCTTATTCAGGATGTGGGGCATGCGTGTCGAGGAGCGTCGTAAACCCAGCGTCTGTAACTATTCAGTCCCCCGGCAATTATCGTTCCCACGCTCTGCACTCATCGTTATACATAAGTCAAAAATTACCGTTTTGCAATCTTAGCTATTGAGTCCTCGATACTATTTTTTTGTCGCCCAACGTTCCCGACTTCGAAATCGCGATCTGGGGATCGCTCCCACAGAGCATCCGACCCCTTGTGGGAGCGACGCCTTCGTCGTCCCTCACCTAACGCTAGGTGAGGGAAAGCCACTGATGTTCAATATTCGCAGATTTATTAAACAGCACCGTTTCCAGGTATACGATGACCTCTGTTTAGTAAGTTTACCGATACCTGTGTATAACGGCGAGCGCTCTGCGAGGGATTACCTGAGTACCGCTCCAGCGGTACGGGACGTCAGAGCGTCTCGGTCTTCATTCCCACGCCGGAGCGTGGGAACGATAGGGGGTGTGAATAATTACATGGAATTTACTCTGAAAGTTCGCTAATTTGGATTCTTTATCTAATTTTTCGACAAACAAAAGCTTAACAACGAAAATGCCGGTTCCGAAGAGGGGGCGGTTGCTCGATCGACAGGCTCTATGCCAGCTCCATGCTGGCAAAGCCTTTACCGAGCACCCCGAGGCCTGATTCGGCACTGCCGAAAATTGAAGTACGAAGGGTATAGATCTTTGCTTTTCTCGCTGCGACAAGCTGTCGCGCGTCAATTAGTCACATTTCCAAGGGTATTTGCGCTCTTTATAATTTGTGCAACTCTTGATTGATTGCGAAACGCAAGCTTTCCTCCTAAAGGATTTTAAGAGTTTCTCAAGCGGACAGTATCTGTCCGCTTTTTTTTGCCCGTCATAATGCAATGTTGACTAAAGTTGCATTATTCGGTCAGCGACTGCAAGCTATTCGACCTTTCCTAGGCTATTGGTTATTCTGACGTTCCTTACGGATGGCCTGCAAAATATTCAGTCCTTTTTTGCGTTGAATCCTGATGATTTCCAATTCGGTTTGATACAACTTCGTCAGTTCCTGGTCGGTGGCTTGTTCGAGCGCTTCGGTCAATTCGCGTTCCTTTTTTTTCAGTTTGCGGAGAACGGTTTTTAGTTCCTTTGTGTAGTGTTTGGTTTTTTTATGTTCAGGATCGAAGAAATGTTCCAATTGGGTTAAGAATTTTGCATTCATGATCCGGTGCCTTTAACTTATGGGTTGACTATTTCCACGACCGTTTTGATTTCCGTATCGTTCAAAGCCAGACTAGGTTCGGGTCCAAGATGTTGTATGTTGTGCAAAAACACGGTTTCGACGGCTTTGACCAGATTGGTTTTGATGCTAAACATGTAAGCGCTGTCATTGATCAGCGATGAGCCGGTTTCGGCGGTGATTTTATTTTTGCGGATCAGTGTCTCGATGCTGCGAGTGATCTGTTGGTCGTCTTCCTCGATCTTGGCCTTGAGGGCATCGAGCGAAACAAAAGGCAATTCGTCGGCCTCGACATTTTCCATGAATTGATCGATTTGCTTGATTAGTAGTGCGATTTGATAAGCGATTTTGTGATACTCATCGCGGGCGTAGCGATAACGCGAAGTGGCGAAATGGAGCCAATTGGTTTGCAGATGCTTGGTGTTTTTGATTGCCTCGACGATATGCCGGTTCGCGTCGCGCAGCCAATAAAGTTTTGCAGTGGGTTTATGTTCCGGCGAAAAAGAAGCGCGGCTGATGAAGGCGATAATGGCACTGTAAATTCCTTTAATGCGTTTTTCGTAGGCATTTTCTATATCGTATTCGGCCGGATTTTCTTGATTCGTCAATGTTTGCAGTAACTGTTCATTGTCTTGAAGATCCCGGCGGCTCAATCCGAAAGTTCTTAGGATGACATAAACGGCATTGTCGTATAGATGCAGCGTCTCCAGTCGTATCGATTCGTTCATGGTTTCAGGAAATTCGACCGCCGAGCTATTTAAGTATTTCGGCATGAAAAGACTGATTTTTCTTTCCTTGATGAAGCGTTGTAAAAACACGACCATGTATCCGATAAACGGGAATAATAGCGCGATTCCCGCAAAATTGAATAAGGTGTGAAAGACGGCGAGTTTTAATGTGTAGTCGCTGGGGATTATTCCGATCTTGTCGCTAAGCCAATCCACGGTCACGACAAAATAAGGAATAAACATAAGTGTGACGATGCCGGTCAAAAAATTGAAAATTAAATGCGCCCAGGCTAAACGTTTGCCGTCGATATTGGCGCCTAATGCGCCGATAATGGCCGTGATTGTCGTGCCGATGTTCGAGCCGACCGCCAATGCTAAGGCATTCTCGTAAGTGATTTGTTGTGCCGCTAGCGCCGTGATGATCAAGACCATCGTGGCATGGCTCGATTGCATGACGACTGTGGCGGCGACGCCCACTGCCGTATAAACTAACAATCCCTTGATGCCCGGCATCGCGAATTCGACGAGATCGATGGTTTCTTTGATGCGCTCGAAATTATCCTTCATATAATCGATGCCCAGAAACAGAAAGCCTAGTCCGGTCAGAATAAAACCTATGCCTTTGACTTTTTTCCGGGCTTGAAAAATAAATAATATACCGAAAACCAGTATAGGCAGCGCGTATGCGGCGATATCGACTTTAAGCCCGAAACCGGCAATTAGCCAGGCGCCGGTCGAAGTGCCGAGGTTTGCACCGAAGATTATTCCGATACCCGTGGCCAAATCGAGCAAACCTGCGCTTAGAAAGGATATCGTGATGATCGAAACCAGCGAGCTCGATTGCATCAAGGTTGTGGCGACGATGCCGAAGGTCAAGCTTTTAAGTCGCGTATCGGTGGTTTTTTGCAGAATGCGTTCTAGCGTGCCGCCGGTAAATGCCTTGAAGCCTTGTTCGAGCGACATCATGCCGAACAAAAAAATAGCAATGCCGGCCGCGATGCCTTTAAATTCTTCGCTAAGCCAAAAGCCGATACTCAATAAGGGAATACCCAGGATCAGAAATAATTTTTGCATGGATTTGGCCGAAGGTTATGCGATGTCTGCATATGCAGCGATACTCCGGTATTTTAACCCAGCTTTAACAATTTTCGGTAACTTCTCAATAAGTCATGGCACCTATTAAATCAAAGAGTTACAAAGCCAGAATTGAGCCTTTGAGACGTTTTTTGGAGTGTCGACACCAAAAAATCAATGCCTTGCAGACCATGATCACGCCACGGCCCAATAAAAAGTCATTTTATTTGGGCCGTAAGCCATTGTTTTTAAATGCGCCATGAGTTATTGAGAAGTTACAATTTTCGCCATTAAGGCATTGAAAACAATGCAAAAATATTATGGTGCTACCTTTGTTAAGGCTGGGTTAAAGTTGGTCGAGCGGAGGTTGTTTAGGGCCGGTGGAAAGGATCGCGACCGAATCGCCGATGTGTAATACTCCTGTATTGTCATGCAAGGCGTTTTGTCCGAAATACACTTTTTGGTTCCATTTGCGGATTCTGCTTAATGTGAGCAGCGGCTCTGGTCCGGATTCTGCCGTTTCCGGATCGATGGTCGGTACCGAGCAGCGCGCGCAGGGTTTTGGTAATCTGAAGTTGATGTCGCCGATGCTTATTGTTCGCCAGCTGTCTTCGGCGTAGCTATCGCAGCCTGAAAGGACCAAATTAGGTCTGAAACGGGCCATTGGATAATTCAGATTCATGGCGCGGTTGAGTGAGGCCAGAGTGTTTTCCGAGAGTATCAAGAATGGAAAGCCGTCCGAAAAATAAACTTTATCGTCGGGCCGGGCGTAATTCGGATCGACCGGGCGAATTGTTTCTTCCGCTTGGTAAACCAGTTTACAATCGATATGTAAAAAATCACTGAGCCATCGGTTTGCTTGCTTTGAAACCTCGTGCGCTAGGCAGCGGTCATGCCAGATTTCGCATTCCAGCGTTTCATCGTTTGTTGCCTCCAGTGGTAGCGCCAAATTGTCCAAACCCGGCGCCGATAGAGTCAAACAGCTTTCGCTCAAAGCGGTGCGAATCAATGCCATTTTAGGCAGGCACCGTTGGGATAAAAATTTTCTTTTTTTATCAACCAACATCCATTGCCTATCATAGCGCAGACCTTTTTCGGTCACAGGCCAGCGGTCGACCGCGATACCCGCCAATGATTTAACCGGATAGATATAAATTCCGCTTAAAAAAGGCGAAGGCATCATTTAACCGAGCAGTCCTTTTACGGCGCTCGATGTCAGATTGCTTTGAGCGGCTAGGCTTTCCGCTGGGAATTGATTAATCAAGTCGGCGGTTTGCCTGACAATCTCGTTGGCCTGTTCCGGTTCGGTGACCGATGAGGTTGTATTTACATTTTGCGCTTCACGGTTACGAAACGATTCGGAAAGTTGCAGCGCGTTATCCGATAATTCGAGGTTTTGCTCGTCGCTGACAATAGGCGCTCTTGGTGCGGGGACGTCTTGATTTAGCTCTTCAGTCAGTCTGCGATTTTGCTCCGTCTGAACGGGTACATTCGGTACGCTATTATCGATGCGTGGTGTTATGGCTTGGATTTCCATTTTGGACTCCTCATTCGAAAAGATTCCTGACTAACAAAGTGTTCATTGGTATCGATATGGCATCAAATTACCGGTATCGGGTTGCTCAATATGTAAAGGTTTCCGGCAATAAACGCCAGTTTAAGGAAAAGCGGGTCATCCAGCCACGGATTGGTAGAATCCAGTGCCAGGAATGACAATGCCTAGCTGATAATTAGGCAATAATTTCCTTGGATCGTTCATTTAAACAGTAAATCCGTTTGAGTTTCAAGTAAATGATCGCCCAGATCGTTTTGCCGTTCTTCGAACTTGATACCATATTCAAGCTCATTGCTGCTGGATTGGCGGACGACTTTGGCTTTCATAGTAAATCGTCTGCCGTCTTTGAATTTAAGCGCCACAGTAATTTTTTTATTAATGCCCAGTTTTTCTTCGGGGCTCACGCGTAAGCCTTTACTGCTGATGTCTTGAAGTTGAGCTTGTATCTTTTTATCGATTCCAAGTAAGTTTTTAGTAATCAACGCGACTTTAATATCGCTTCTGACATAGCGAACCGATCTACGGCCATTATCTTGAATCGTATCATCGGTATCTAAATCGAAAATATCGCGATGATTTTCTGAAGGAGGATTGATGTCGGCCATGGAGATTACGAAATCAGAGGTAATGTTGGGTTATCGAATAATGTGGCGCTAATTTAAATTATAGTGTGTTTTTGCTTGTAATAGTGGTCAGTTTATTATCGGCAGTGTCGATGCATAAGGAAACCCTGCGCAGTTATGTTTATAATGCTCGATTGAGCAAGACTCAAGTGCTAGGAAATTGTTAACCCAGCCTTAATAAACGTAGTGAATACGGTCTATGCTGTTGAATTATAAGAAATAAAAGGAGATCTAAAATAGATTTGTAGTGCCGTAAAATAACTTCTATCTTAATATTCAACAGTTTATGTTCGGTAAATGTTAAAGCTGGGTTAAGTTAAACAGAGAATGTTGAATGGATTGGTTCTGTATAGTCTTCATTTTGCTTTCTTTATTTTTATCTCAGCCATAGCAAATGAATGGAGTAGGAAAAATGATCGTCCGATCTTTATTGTTAGGTATTAGTATGCTGTCATTGACTGTTTTTGTTGCGCAAGCGGAACAAAAACAGGAAATCGAAATTGTTTACTTTACCCAAGAAAAAATAGCCCCGCCGGCCCTGTCGAATCTTGATCCGTTTATTAAAGACAAGGGCGAACTCGGCGCCGAACTAGCGATCGACGATAACAACACTACCGGACAGTTTACCGGACAATTGTATAAATTGAACAAAGTTATCGTGCCGGTCGACGGCGATGTCGCCCAGGAATTTAACGACAAAGTAGCCGGGAAATTCTCCTTTGTTGTCGCCAATTTGCCTGTCAATGATTTGCTGAAAATTATCGATACGAATCAACCGGAGCAAACCTTGATTTTCGATGCGGGAACGACGGACGACAGTCTACGGCAGCGTTGCGGTAGCGATGTGCTGCATATCTTGCCGAGCCGCGCGATGCGTGCCGATGCCTTGGCTCAATATCTGTTGAAAAAGCGCTGGACGAAGTGGTTTTTGGTAACCGGCGCGAGCGATGAAGATAAATTATTTGCCGCCGCGATCAAGCGATCGGCGAAGCGTTTCGGCATGAAAATCGTCGCCGAGAAAGCCTGGGACCATACCTATGACGCACGACGAACCGCTCAATCGGATGTGCCGGTGTTCACGCAAGGCGTCGACTACGATATATTGGTCGTTGCCGACGAACAAGGCTTGTTTGGCGAATATCTGGATTACCGGACCTGGATTCCCAGACCGGTTGTCGGAACGCAAGGCTTGATCGCGACTTCATGGCATCGCACGCATGAACAATGGGGTGCGGTGCAAATTCAAAACCGTTTCAAAGAACAAAAGGGCCGCTGGATGGAAGAGGCCGATTACGGCGCTTATCTGGCGATTCGCGCCATTGGCGAGGCCGCGACTCGGACCCAATCGAGCCAACTGAACGATATCAAGCCTTATTTGTTAAGCGACAAACTCGCTTTGCAAGGCTATAAAGGCAGGCCATTGTCGTTCCGGACTTGGAACGGTCAGTTGAGACAACCGCTGTTACTCGCGGCGCCACGTTCCTTGGTCGCGGTCGCCCCGATCGAAGGTTTTTTACACCCGAAAACCGAATTGGATACGCTGGGTTACGATCAACCCGAAACCAAATGTAAGTAAAAGGTAGATACTATGAAATATGCTTTATTGACTGTCGCGCTATGCTCAGCCGTTACGGCACGCGCCGAAACGGTTTATGTCACACTGGAAAAAGACAATGCCTTGGCCGTCGTCGACCCGATTGCCGGTTCGTTAAGCAAAACGGTACCGGTCGGACAAAGACCTCGCGGTATTGCAATCAGCCCCGATAACAAATTCCTATACGTAGCGACCAGCGACGACGATACGATTAAAGTCATCGATGCCGAAACCCTTGAGGAAGTCGGACGATTGCCGTCCGGCGAGGACCCCGAAACCTTTGCGGTCAGTCCCGACGGCAGCCGGATGTTCGTATCGAACGAGGACGACAGTCAAGTCACCGTGATCGATGTGCAAGAACGCAAAGCGATCAAGGAAATCAAGGTCGGCGTAGAGCCGGAAGGCATTGCCGCGAGTCCCGACGGGCGTTGGGTTATCAGTGCTTCCGAAACGACCAATATGCTGCACTGGATCGATACCGAGAGCCTTGCTATCGTCGATAACACGCTGGTCGATCCGCGCCCGCGGGCTTTGAGTTTTACCGCCGACAGCAAATTCGTTTGGGCGACATCCGAAATGGCCGGGACTTTGACGATACTCGATGCCGAGACGCGGCAAATCATCAAGAATATTAAACTGGAAGTTCCGGGTGTGACTTTCGACAAGATTCAGCCGGTCGGTGTCGCGATCGACAAGGACAATCGCTGGGGCTATGTCGCATTGGGCCCGGCAAATCGAGTAGCGGTGATCAACGCCAAGACTTACGAGATCGAAAAATTTCTGCTGGTCGGCGAAAGAGTCTGGAATTTGGCGTTCTCTCCCGATCAAAAGCGGCTTTATACGACCAACGGAGTCAGCAACGATATTTCGATCATCGACTTGGCTAGCCATAAAGTCACCAAATCGGTCGGAGTAGGGCGTTATCCCTGGGGAGTGGTTGCGAAGCCATGAATTCGATCGCGTTGTCCGTCGAAGATTTAAGTTTTTCCTACAGCGGCAAGAAAGCGCTGGATAAGGTCGGCTTTTCGATAAATCCCGGTGAATGTACGATTCTGCTCGGACCGAACGGCGCCGGAAAAAGCACCTTGTTTGCGTTAATTACAAGGCTTTACGATACGCGTTCCGGGCGTATCGAATTGTCCGGCTTCGATGTCAAGAAACAAACGCGCAAGGCCTTGGCGATGTTGGGCGTGGTTTTTCAGCAAACCACGCTCGATATGGACCTGACGGTGATGCAGAATTTGCGTTACCACACAGCCCTGCATGGCATGAGGCGTAAAGTGGCGAAACAGCGTATACAGGAAGAACTGGAGCGATTCGATATGTACGAGCGCCGTTTCGAAAAAATACGCCAACTTAACGGCGGGCACCGGCGGCGTGTCGAAATTGCGCGGGCGCTGTTGCATAAGCCGTCGCTGCTGTTGCTCGACGAACCGACGGTCGGACTCGATGTGCCGAGCCGCAAGGCGATCGTCGAGCACGTTCATCAATTGGTCAAGGACGGGCAATTATCAGTGTTGTGGGCGACGCATCTCATCGACGAAATTTATCCGGACGATCATTTGGTTGTGTTGCATCAAGGCCAGGTCAAGGCGAACGGCGCGATTCCCAAGGTTTTACAGCAGACCGGCAAAGAGTCGATCGACGAGGCGTTTTTTGCACTGACTCAAGGAGGGCGAACATGAGACTATTGCATTATTGGCGGGCGATGTGGGGCATTATCGGCCGCGAATTGCTGCGCTTCGTCAAGCAGCGCGAACGTTTTATTTCCGCATTGGTTCGGCCCTTGCTTTGGCTGTTTGTGTTCGCGGCGGGATTTCGCGCGGCGCTCGGCATCGCTATTGCGCCTCCCTACGAAACCTATATTCTTTACGAGGTTTATATCACGCCGGGTCTTATCGGCATGATTCAATTGTTCAACGGCATGCAAAGTTCGTTGTCGATGGTTTACGACCGCGAAATGGGCAGCATGCGGATTCTGATGGTTGCGCCGCTGCCACGCTGGTTTTTGCTGTTTTGTAAGCTGATTGCCGGAACCGCCGTGTCGGTCTTACAAGTCTATGTCTTTCTCGGCATAGCTTGGCTGTATGAGATCGAGGCGCCGCTTGAAGGGTATCTCTGGGTACTGCCGGCCTTATTGTTGTCCGGGATGATGCTCGGTGCGTTGGGCTTGTTGCTGTCGTCGTTCATCAAGCAGTTGGAAAATTTTGCCGGTGTGATGAATTTCGTTATTTTTCCGATGTTTTTCATGTCGACTGCGCTATATCCGCTTTGGAAAATCAAGGAGTCCAGCGAATTGCTGCATGATATCGCTCGGTACAATCCGTTTTCGCAAGCAGTGGAATTGATTCGTTTTGCGTTGTATAACCAATTCAATCAAGAAGCTTTTATCTACACACTATCGGCCTTTGTCATCTTCATGACGGCGGCCATACTCGGTTATAACCCATCGAAAGGCATGATGACTCGAAAAGGAGGGGGCGCCTAATGCAACACAAAACAATTTTGGTAACCGGCGGCGCCGGTTTCATCGGCGGCAATTTCGTCCGCCGCTTAGTGGGAAAAGGCGGTAGTAAAGTCATCAATCTGGATGCTTTGACCTACGCCGGTAATTTGGAAACCCTGGCGGATTTGGACGGTAACGACAATCACCGTTTCGTGCTCGGGTCGATCGGCGACAAAAGCCTGGTCGATTATTTATTGGCGCGTTATCAACCCGATGCGATTGTCAATTTCGCGGCCGAAAGCCATGTCGACCGGTCGATCGACAGCCCCGGTGCGTTTATTCAGACCAATGTGGTCGGCACATACGGATTGCTCGAGTCAGCGAAGGCTTTTTGGCGGCAACTCGATAGCGAAGAGCGGCAAAATTTTCGATTTCTCCATGTCTCGACCGATGAAGTCTACGGGTCGCTAGGCGCGGAAGGAAAATTTACCGAGCAAACGCCTTATCAACCGAATTCGCCGTATTCGGCGTCGAAGGCTGCGTCCGACCACTTGGTCAGAGCCTATCATCACACATACGATTTTCCGGTGTTGACGACCAATTGCTCGAACAACTACGGACCTTATCAATTTCCGGAAAAGTTGATTCCGCTAATGATTTTAAATGCGCTTAGCGGAAAGTCCTTGCCGATTTACGGGGCCGGATTGAATGTGCGCGACTGGCTGTATGTCGAGGATCATTGCCGCGCGATCGAGACCGTGCTCGAAAAAGGCCGTATCGGAGAGGTATATAATATCGGCGGCAACAATGAAAAAACCAACCTGGAAGTCGTCGAAACGATTTGCGCCGTACTCGACGAATTAATGCCGGATTCTAATTTCAGGCCGCATAGAAATTTGATGCAATTCGTTCAGGATCGTCCCGGACATGATCTGCGTTATGCGATCGATGCCGGTAAAATCAAACGCGAATTGGGCTGGGAGCCGCAAGAAACCTTCGAAACCGGTCTGCGAAAAACCATACAATGGTATCTCGATAATAAATCTTGGTGGTCCAATGTCTTGGACGGCAGTTACCGGGGCGAGAGACTGGGGCTGCAGAATCTTTGATTTTGCAAAAGATTAATTCTAGATTTGACAGTTTAACCATGAAGCACATGAACCTAAAAAGTGCAGTTTGAGGTTTCACCAAGCCGGTGTAAGTGTTGTAGACCCTTCATGCTTCGACTGGGCTCAGCACGAACGGTCTACAACACTTGCCAACTACTCTTACTGTGAAAGTACAATGCCGGCACCGAAGAGGGTGCGGTTGCTCGATCGACAGGCGTCGGCGGCAGGGAAAGCCGCCGTCGAGCCTACATGGACGTATTCACGGCGTCCTGTCGGGCGAGTGACCGCATCCTCCGCCACGCCTCGAACTTTCATTTGCCGGGGCGATGGCTAG
Organism: Methylotuvimicrobium sp. KM2; assembly: GCF_038051925.1. NCBI lineage: Bacteria > Pseudomonadati > Pseudomonadota > Gammaproteobacteria > Methylococcales > Methylococcaceae > Methylotuvimicrobium > Methylotuvimicrobium sp. KM2. The sequence continues at coordinate 1,923,244 of NZ_CP150634.1, forward strand.
GCCTTTATGAACGTTAGGTTAAATAATCCTCCCCAGCAGAAAAACGAATACGCATATTTTTAAGCTCGGAGTATTCCGGAGCTACCTACTTTACGAAACGACTTAATTTTTTCCAAACATGAAGTATGACCGAGGAAATAGACATGGCTGAACGATTGCCCTCTGTCAACGTACGGCGCAATCTCTCTTCCCCTTTTTTGTCATCGACAAGCATGGTCGGGCGCGGATTGGAGGCCATACGGAAAGCCCCGGCCACTGTGCCGGCAGTCAATATGGACGAGCGTTACCGGTTAGCCCGCGGCAGTTATAATCGTATTACCGATGACGGCAATGAAATCCGATTTAACTGCGATGCGACGGCTAAAGTCATACACAGCAACGAAAGTGAAGCACTGCGGCCCTTGTTTTCGATGAGACAGCAGCTGAAACAAGATTTCTCGACGTTTCAAGAATTAGCCGATCAAGGTTACGGCAAGGCCTATTTCCCGCTTGCGAGAATGTATTTGGGCGGACAAGGGATTCCTCGAAATGCCGATAAAGCCGAATATTATATGCGTATGGCGTTCAACTGGTGTACGGTTCATCAAGCGCTTGCCGATCCGGAAATTTGGATGGATTTGGCCGAGATGTACGGCAACGGGTTCGGCATTCAACAGAATCCGGTTCAGGCATTGTCATGGTGCCGCAAGGCTGCCGAAGCAGGCCTGGCCAGCGCTCAATATAATCTGGGTTTAAAAATCGAATACGGATTAGGTGTCAAGCAGGATGCAATTCAGGCCGTTTTTTGGTACCGCAAGGCGGCCGATCAAGGCTATGCCGGAGCGCAATGCAACCTTGGTTTGAATTACGAATGCGGTTACGGGGTCGAGCAAGACCCAGTGCAAGCCGCATTCTGGTACCGTCGCGCCGCCGAGCAAGGCTACGCTTATGCGCAAATCGAACTGGGGGCGCTTTACGAGTTCGGTGTCGGTGTGGCGCAAGACGGCGAGCAAGCAGCGTTTTGGTATCGAAAAGCGGCCGAACAAGGTCATCCTTATGCGCAAGATTTTTTAGGTGAATTGTATTGGTCCGGCTTTGGCGTGGCGCAAGATTATGAAAAAGCCGTGTTTTGGTATCGGCAAGCCGCCGAACAGGGCGCGCCGAGGGCTCAAGATATGCTGCATCGAGTTTATCCGAACGGTCCGGCGGTTGAAGCCGTCGATCAGCAAGCCTTGTATTGGTATCGCAAGATTGCCGGTCGCGGGCATGTGAAAACGCAAGAGTTTCTGTCGAGATTCGGCATCAATTGGAAAAATCGATAATGCTACCGGAAGAACAAGAACTTAAACGCTTGGAGACCGAAGAAGCCGAGCTCGAAGAGCAGGTCGCAACCGCTGAGATGGCGCTGGAAACGTTAAAAACCGAAATGTCGCAGTTTCATTACCGCTACTACCGGCTGGTGGGTTATTTGTATGTCGAAATAGATGAGTTGGATGCTCGAATTGTATCGGAAGAGGCCGAGCGCTATCCCAACAATATCGAGTTGCAAAAGCAGGCACATGACGCCGAGCAGCAGGCGCGGCGATCGGCTGAAGAAGCTGGTTTAACCGAAAGTCAAGTGCCGCCCGCCGAAATCACGCCGGAAATTAAACAAGCTTACCGTAAAGCGACTAAGCTGATGCACCCCGACCGCGCCACTAACGAGATCGAGCGAGAACGTCGCACAATCATGATGGCCTATGTCAATCGTGCCTACGAGGCCGGCGATTTGGCGGCAATCGAACAATTGATTATCGATTTCGGCGAAGATTCGGAAGCCGTCGAAGGTAGCGATACCGGCGCGCGCTTGGTTAAAGTGATTCGCCGTATCGCACAATTGCGCCGTCGTTTGTCCGAGGCCGAACAAGAACTCAGCAAACAAAAGCAAACGGAATTATACGAATTGATGAGCACGGTCGGCGAGGCCGAAGCGAGCGGCGAAGACCCGCTCGGCGACTTGGCCAGGCAATTGACCCAGCACATCAGCGAGCGCAAGGTTCGCTTGGAATTGCTTTGCCAACCGGCGAGTTAAGCGCTAAGTTGAAGGAGGGACGGTCATGATCGACTGGAGTCAAACTCACGCCGCCATTTGGCGGCGGCGGAAAGAATGTTTGCGACCGGTCAAGCAACTGGATACGATTCGGCTCGACGATTTACTTGGAATCGACCGGCAAAAACAATGCTTGATCGATAATACCGAGCGCTTTTTGGCCGGAAAACCAGCCAATAACGTCTTGCTTTGGGGTTCGCGCGGTACCGGCAAATCGTCGTTGATTAAGGCCTTGCTTAATGAGTACAAGGATCGCGGTCTGCGCGTCATTGAAGTGGACAAACAAGATTTGATCGATTTGCCCGAAATCGTCGACGACATTCGCGAACAAGAGCAGCGCTTCATCGCCTATTGCGACGACCTTTCCTTCGAAGCCGATAACGGCTTGTATACGGCGCTGAAGAGCGTCATGGAAGGTTCCATCGAATTGCCGCCGGAAAATGTATTACTCTATGCCACATCGAACCGGCGCCATTTGATGCCGGAACAAATGCGCGACAATCTCGACACCCGCTTAGTCGACGGCGAGGTTCATTATTCCGATGCGGTCGAACAAAAAATATCGCTCTCAGACCGCTTCGGTTTGTGGCTGTCCTTTTACCCGCCGCATACCGAAACCTTTCTGGAAATCGTCGATAGTTTGTTTACCGGTTATGACGGCGACCGCGAACAATTGCATCAAGAAGCCCTAGAGTTTGCCAAGCTCAGGGCATCGAAAAGCGGCCGAACCGCAAAGCAGTTTTACAATGCCTATAGCAAATGAAACGGCATTCGCCTTAGTTTTCCCGCTTCACGTTCAAACAGCGATACAAAGCTTGTTTTTATACTGATATAAAGCAATCCTAAGTAAAAATTCAGTCTCCCTCTTTCAAAAAGACGACTGCATGGATACTGATTAATATTGGAGGGGTATCCATGGTGCGCACGGCGTACATTTCGGAGTTCCAACGATTACGTAATTTTCGCGCAGGATGAATAACAGAGTATCTCAAAGAAATGCGTATAACAGCGAGAGCAGGAGCTTGGGAAATTTAGTTGCTCGGAGATCGGGCCTTAAATTTGATATCTATTCCTCCCTTTTTTAATAACCGCAAATGTCAAACAACTCATGAGGAAAAAAAATGGCTAGAACTTCTGTATTACCTTATGCTCAGGCTATTGATTGGGAAATTGATATGCCGTTTAAACATCAACGAATTCATGCTGTTGCACTAACTCATGGCGGCGCATGTACCAAGAAATTCAGTCAGGGAAGCGATGAAAAAAACAAAGGTGTAGGGTCGATTTACCATCTGCGGATGAAATCACCGGGCGTAAAATGGAGCGGTGTCTGTAAGGCTCTATGTATGTTTTGGATTGCGTTCCATGCTAATGACGAGGACTTTTGGGGATGGCTATTTGGCCCAAATGGTGATGTCGATGTTGAGGTTGCCGGATTTATTTGTGATCTACATGGTTCTTATAGCAGTAGAGCCGACCACGGTGATGTCCCTACTCGAGAGATTTCAGGGCTATCCAAAGTTGAATTTATGCGAAAGCAATTGGCTAAGGCAGGTGTAATTCCACGTACTACTGCGACAGGCGGAAGTCTTTCAATCAACCAGCAAGCATTAACCAGTGGTACAAGTCTTGGTCGTGGACGAGAAATTGCTGCCGTGTTGGCTCCTGATTACAAGATGGGCGGCGCGATGTATAAGCAGTTAAGTTTTTCCAGTGCAGGTGGGGCTCATGCAACAGCTGCCTGGGTTGCCCAAGACGTATGTTTTTTTGACCCTAATTATGGTGAATACTGGTTTGAAACGGTAGTCGATTTCCGTAGGTGGTTTGAGCTATTCTGGGTTTATAGCGGATACGGTAGCAAGTATGACAAAAACTTTACGATTCATTGTTTCGGTACAAAAGCATAAAAGGTCTTGGTTAGAAGAAACGAGGGCTTTAATTTACAATCATTAAATTGAAAACCGGAACAGGTGTTTATTTGTTTAGATAATTGGGGTAAATGAAAAAAATGCCTAACCGATCCTCCGTAACAGGCGAGTCCTTACTTTTATGCCTATGGTAGATCAAGATTCGCCACCGGGGTGCCCGTCAAAGGACGATATGAACCCAGTCCTAAATTATCCAAGACAATTAACCTAGAAAAAGCATTTCACCATGAAGATCATGAAGAATAGGAAGTTAATTCAATAGCTTATTACGCGTTTGTATAGAACTTTCGCTCACCAAAAAGGTTAGCGAGAAGGATTTGGTAAGTTCTTGGAATCCTTCATGAACTTCATGTGCTTCATGGTTAAACTGCCGAATTCAGGATTAAGCATGGCAATGGGCTATGGAATTTAGTTGTTGGGTGAATACATCTATGTAGGCTCCATGTCGATCGCTTACCTAGCGTTAGGTGAGCGACCGAGCACTCCGGCGCCTTCTAAAGCTTCGCCGAAATTGGAAGTGCGAAAGGTATATAATGAATGAAATTTTTTAGGTAAGTAGCTATGACCGATGATGAATTGCGGGAAATTGTTGCTAATTTAGCGCTGTCCCAAGCCAAAACGGATGCACAGTTGGCTAAGACGGATGCACAGTTGGCTAAGACGGATGCACAGTTGGCTAAGACAGATGCGCTGTTGGCAAAAACAGATGCTAAATTGAGCAAACTGGCCGATATGTATGGGGGAGTCGGCAATAATCAAGGCAAAGTTGCCGAAGAGTTTTATTATAATTCGCTAAAGCACAAGCTGGAACTCAACGGTATTCAGTTTGATTTTATTGAGAAGAATGTCACGCGAAGCAAAGGCGATATTGAAGAAGAATACGACTTATTGCTGGTCAATGGTAAAGACGTATTTATTGTGGAAGTTAAATATCGCTTACATCCTAAAGATATAGCGTGTTTATTAGGCCGTAAACGAGCTAATTTTATAAAATTATTTCCTGAATACCGGGACTACAAAATTCATTTAGCATTAGCGAGTTTTGCCGTGGAAGAAGATGTTAAGCGAATGGCTTTAGAACAAGGCATTACCGTATTACAGCGTCGGGGTAATATCGTAGAAACATTGGCAGCATAAAAGCAGGAAGCGCTGCTGGGGCAATGTTGTTGACCAAGTATTAAACGGCCCCTTTCTTTATTGCTAAGTCATTTTTATGCGGTTACCCAAGCTCCAGCTTGAGTAAGGAATATGCACAAAATAACTTCTACAATTAGTAGAGTTTGCGGTGGTTCGGTGACTCGCTTGACAGGACGCCGTGAACCCAGCACCTAAATTCCATAGGTCTTTGGCAATGATTCAAAATCATGGCTTATTTAGGTGCTGGGTTCATTACATCCATGTAACTCAGCAATTGCCGAGGAGCGACAATCTGCCCTACCGCCGACACCTGTCAATCGAGCCACCGCCCCCCCTTCCAACAGTTGTCTAAGTTATTTCATGCTCGTTCCTAACCTGTTCAGCAGGCTCTAACTTCCCGGCAATCAATAAAAATCGGACAAGCGAGTCAGGGTCTGAGGTATCCCCACGAAATAGCCAGATAAAACAATTTGCTATGGCTGATAATTGATAGATATATTGATTTTTTTCATCGCTCCTTCGCTCTGCGCTCATCGTTATACACAAATATCGGTACACTTGCTAGACAGAGGTCATCTGTATACCTGGGCGGTGTTGTTTGATAAATCTGCGGATATTGAACATCAGTGGCTTCGAAATCGCGATCTGGGGATCGCTCCCACAGAGCATTCGGCCCCCCTTGTGGGAGCGACGCCTTCGTCGTCCCTCACCTAACGCTAGGTGAGGGAAAGCCGGGTACGTTAATCAACAATATAAGGTATCGAAGTCACATTCGCCAAGCCGGCAAGACGGTATCTACAACTTATGTATAACGGCGAGAGATGGGGCTTGGGAAAGAGCGACTATTAACGCGAAGATAGCCTTTAGAAATCGCTATTTCTCATGCCCGTGCGCAAACCCAAACATCGACTCGAACCGCACCGGCTTTTTTTAGCGCTCGCGCCAGTTCGGAAACGGTCGTGCCGGTGGTCATCACGTCATCGACGATCGCAATATGATCGAATCTTAAAGGTCCCTTGACGGTAAATGCGTTTTTCATGTTTTTACGCCGTTCTTTGGCCGGCAAGTCGATTTGGTGTGGCGTGTTGCGGTTGCGAATGCAACAGTCGATATCAATCGGTATCGCTAGTTCACGGCTTAGCGTGCGAGCAATTTCTATCGACTGATTAAAGCCGCGTTCCCGGTAACGGCGGGGGTGCAACGGTACCGGTACCAGGCAGTCCGGTATTTCAGCGGATATTTTCAAGTAATCCGCCATCAACAATCCTAGCAGCCGCGCATTTTTGAATTGGCGGCGGAATTTCAATCCTGAGATTAAAAAACGGATAACGCTTTGATGTTTAAAAGGCGCATGCGTTTCGTCGAAGCCGGGCATGCGTTTTTGACAATCGCCGCACAATACCGGCCCGGTTGGCGCGTGTTCGAAAGGAATGCCGCAGCGGTAACAGCAATATGGGTTAGTGACCAGTAATTCCATGCAAGGCCCGCAAATATCCCTCGAAGCCTGTCCCTGATTGCCGCATAAAATGCAGGTGGGCGGCAATAAGTAATTCTGTATAATATCGAGCCAGTTGTTTACCATTTTAAAGTGGTCAGGTTGACAAGCGGTGCGTCATTGAAAAAGATCGGTACCGGGTGCAGCTCGAATCCGACAAAAGCCTGATCGATATCGCTCAATTTTTATAATCCGGAGATTAACAGAATGTCAGTAAACCCAGCAATAAGCACGATTCGCCACGACTGGCGCACTGAGGAGGTTCAAGCCTTATTCGCGTTGCCTTTCAACGATTTGATATTTCGTGCCCAATCGATTCATCGCGAACATTTCGACCCGAACGAGATTCAGATTAGTAGCTTATTGAGCATTAAAACCGGATCGTGTTCGGAAGATTGCGCTTATTGCCCGCAAAGCGCGCGTTATGATGCGGATTTGCAACCGGAAGCCTTGATGCCGGTCGATGACGTGTTAAAGGCAGCGCGGCGCGCGAAAGACGAAGGCGCTTCTCGGTTCTGCATGGGCGCGGCCTGGCGACAACCGAAAGACAAAGATGTCGCGCGCGTCGTCGAAATGATTCAAGGCGTTAAAGCGTTAGGCATGGAAACCTGTGTGACCCTGGGTATGTTGACCGACACTCAAACCGCGACGCTCAAGGAAGCCGGTCTCGATTATTACAATCATAATCTGGATACTTCGGAAGATTATTATTCGGAAATCATCACGACCCGTACCTATCAAGACCGTCTCGATACCTTAGCGAGGGTTCGGGATGCCGGTATCAATGTCTGTTGCGGCGGCATTGTCGGCATGGGCGAGAGCGAACAAGACAGAGCGAAACTGTTGATCGAATTGGCTAATTTACCGAAGCATCCGGAAAGTGTGCCGATCAACATGCTGGTTCAGGTCGAGGGTACGCCGCTGAACGGTACCGAAAAATTGGATCCTATCGTATTTGTTAGAACGATTGCGGTCGCGCGTATCCTAATGCCGACTTCCCGCGTGCGTTTGTCGGCCGGCCGTAATGCTATGAGCGACGAAATGCAGGCTCTATGTTTTCTCGCCGGCGCCAATTCGATTTTCTACGGTGAAAAATTGTTGACGACCGACAATCCGATGACCAATCAAGATCTAGCGTTATTCGAACGCTTAGGCGTGCGTTCCGGCGGGTCTTGTCACGTTCAATGATCGGTATCGAATCCGGGCTGGATGCCGAGCTCGAGCGCTTGGCGCGCGAAGATTTGTACCGGACGCGCCGAGTCGTCGAATCCGCTCAAGGCGTCGAATTACAGTGCGGCGGGCGAAAGCTGATTAATTTTTGCAGCAACGATTATCTCGGCTTGGCCAATCATCCTGCGGTCGTCAAGGCCTTTCAAGACGGCGCGGCTCGTTACGGCGTCGGCAGCGGCTCCGCGCATTTGATTTGCGGTCACGGCCGCGCGCATCATGCCTTGGAAGAAGAACTTGCGGAGTTCACCGGCCGCGACCGTGCACTACTGTTTTCGACCGGTTACATGGCCAATATCGGCGTCATTTCGGCGCTGACGGGTAGGGGAGATACGGTTTTCGAAGACCGGTTGAATCATGCCTCTTTATTGGATGGCGGTTTGTTATCGGGCGCGCGCTTTAAGCGTTACCGCCATGCCGACGCGGAAGGTTTGCTCGACAGTTTGAGCCGTACCGAAGGGCGGGCGATGATCGTGACCGACGGCGTGTTCAGCATGGATGGAGATTTGGCGCCGCTCGACGTCCTGTCGCAAATCGCGAAAGAACAGGACGCCTGGTTGATGGTCGACGATGCGCACGGTTTGGGCGTGATTGGCGACAAAGGGCGGGGAATCGTCGAATATTTCGGCTTGACGCAACAACAGGTGCCGATTTTGGTCGGAACGCTCGGCAAGGCTTTCGGTACCTTTGGAGCCTTTGTCGCCGGCTCCGAGACGCTGATCGAGACTTTGATTCAAAAGGCTCGAACCTATATCTACACGACCGCATTGCCGCCCGCCGTCGCCGAAGCAACCCGTGCTGCTTTGAATATTCTTATCGAAGATCAGTGGCGCAGGGAAAATTTAAACGATTTGGTGCGGCGTTTTCGCCGAGGCGCCGAACAGCTCGGTTTTCCGTTGATGCCCTCGAATTCGGCGATCCAGCCTATCCTGATCGGCGATAGTCGAAGGGCGGTCGAAATCGGCAAGCGTTTGCTCGATGACGGGTTTTGGGTTGGTGCAATTCGGCCGCCCACCGTTCCGCAAGGCAGCGCTCGGCTGCGCGTGACTTTTTCGGCGCTACACGAAGAGCAACAAGTCGATCGTTTGCTCGAATCCTTGGCAAAATCTATATCGCAATGACTATTCATTATCAAGTTTACGGCGATGGGGAGCCTGTCGTCTTGGTCCATGGTTGGGCGATGCATTCGGGCATTTGGCGCAATTTTGCCGAGCAATTGGCGCAAACCCGCCGCGTCGTTTGCGTCGATTTGCCGGGGCATGGCTTAAGCGCCGAAATACCCGAGTTCACGCTCGAGTCGGTATGCGAGCAGTTGAGCAAAATTGTCGATAGTAAAGCTTGCTGGATCGGTTGGTCGTTGGGCGGGTCGGTGGCCTTGGCAATGGCTAGGTTGTTTCCGGAAGCCGTCTCGTCGGTCGTTTTGCTGGCCAGCAATCCTTGTTTTGTCGAAAATGCGGATTGGCCGGGTATGCCGGAAAATCAGCTCGATCTATTCGCCGAGAATCTCAGCGCCGATTGCGAATCGACGCTATTGCGTTTCTTGTCATTGCAAATCAATGGTTTGCCAGAGTTTAGGAAATTGTCTAAAAAACTCGCGGCCGTGCTTCGCGAATCCCGCATGCCGACGGAAAAAACGCTGCAGGGCGGCTTAGCTGTTTTAAAGCAGACCGATTTAAGGTCGGCGCTTGCCGATCTTCGCGTACCGGTCGCGGCGATGTTGGGCGAAAAAGATACCTTGGTTCCGGTTGGCATCGGCGAAGCAATGCGGGTAATCAATCCGGACCTGCATTTGAGCGTGATTAAAAATGCCGGGCATGCGCCGTTTTTATCGCATCGACCTGAATTGATCGAGAGTCTTATCGATTTTTGGGAGTCGAGGTGAGCGCGGTATTTGAACTGGATAAGACCAAGCTCAGAGAATCGTTCGGTTCGGCGAGTCTGTCTTATGATCGTGTTGCCGGTTTGCAAAGAACGGTTGGTTTAAATCTATTGCAAAGAGTAGCACCGGCACAATTGACGGGCACCGTTGTCGATTTGGGCTGCGGCACAGGATTTTTGACTAAATCCTTGCTCGATGCCGAAAATGTCGAGCGAATTGTTGCGCTTGACATTGCCTTGCCGATGCTGCATGCGGCAAGGCAAAAGCTCGGCGATACCAGTCGTTTGCATTATGTTTGCGGCGATGCGGAAAGCCCGCCGTTAAATACGAACTCGGTCGATACGGTGGTTTCCAATCTGGCCTTGCAATGGTGCCGCGATTTAACGGCGGTTTTCTGTGGTCTGCATCGTATTCTCAAGGCGGACGGCGAATTGGTATTTTCGACCTTCGGTCCGCATACGCTCTGCGAGTTAAAACAGGCTTGGGCCGCAGTCGACGACTATCATCATGTCAACGAGTTTTACCGCGAAACGGAAATAAGGCGTTGCCTGGCCGATGCCGGATTTAAGGAAATAGCGGTGCAATCCGAAATTTATCGGCCGGTTTACGGTTCCGTATTGGCTTTAATGAAAGAGCTTAAATCGATGGGGGCACATAATGTGTCTTCCGGACGTAATAAAAGGCTAACGACAAAACAGGAAATGACAAGCATGATCGAGGCTTATCCGCTTAATGATGCCAATATTGGGGCGACATTTGAGGTTTTTATCGTTTCGGCGAGAGTAGAAAACAATGACTAAAGGGCTATTTATAACCGGCACAGATACGGGTGTCGGAAAAACCTGGGCGACGGTCGCGTTGATGCGTCATTTCAAAAATCAAGGGCATACGGTTATCGGCATGAAGCCGGTCGCCTCGGGTTGTCTCGAAATCGACGGCAAACTGAGAAACGAAGATGCGCTGCTATTACAGCAAAACGCCTCGATACCGGTGCAATACGAATGGGTTAACCCTTACGCCTATCGCATGCCGGTTTCGCCGCATTTGGCTGGAGCAGAGCATCCGCCGGTTTTGGATGATATATGTTCGATTTTTCAAACACTGCAACAAAATGCCGATATCGTTTTGGTCGAAGGCGTCGGCGGTTGGCGGGTTCCGTTGAATGCCGACTCCGATGTCTCCGATTTGGCGCGCGTACTGGGCTTGCCGGTCGTCATCGTGGTGGCGATAAGACTGGGTTGTATCAATCATGCAAGATTAACTTATGAGTCGATTGTGCAGTCCGGACAAGCTTGCGCCGGTTGGATAGCCGTTTGCTCCGATAACAACATGCTGCTGCGCGAGGAAAATATCGCCACGATTAAGGCAATGATCGACGCACCGTTGCTAGGAGTATTTCCTTTTATGCCCGAATCCGACTTCGATGAGCTGTCGGCGGCATTCGAGAAAACCCTATAAAAAATATTGAAATTAAGTTCCAAATAAACCATAATTCTTTTGCGGTTATTTCGGCATGCAAAACAGTTTGCAATGCAAGGGGAGGGCGAATGCGCCGCATTCTCATAATTCAAAGCCTTGACGAGTGAAAAGGCTCAAACAAGGCAATTAATCAACACAGGAGAGGAAATTATGGCTTTAATCACTTGGACGGCAGATCAATTCGGCACCAATGTCGGTTTTGCCGACGATGAACATAAAGTTTTGTTCGACAAACTCAATAAACTTTACGATTTGGCGACAGGCGGGGCGGAAAGATCCGCAATCGGCGCGCAACTCGATGATTTGATTGCCTATGTCGTAGGGCATTTCGCGCATGAAGAAAAAGAAATGGAAGCGGCCGGTTTTGTCGGTTTGGCGGCACATAAAGCCGAACACGAGGCCTTAGTGGGAACTTGCGCCGATCTACAAAAAAAATTCCATGCCGGCGAAGCCGATGTAACCGATGAAGTGGGGCAAATGGTTAAGAGTTGGTTGGAAAGTCACATTCCGACTTTCGATAGAGGCTATGCTGCCGTTTTGAGTTAATTGATCACGCTCTTTCCCAAGCTCCAGCTTGGGAAAGACACCCCGGAAGCTCCAGCTTCCTGAGACCGACACAACCTCCGCACATTCTCAATCAACCCCGACTCGCTCGTTCAATCTTTCTTGATTGTCGGGAAGCTAGAGCTTCCTGAACAGGTTGGAGCTTGGGTAACAGCATATTTTAGTTTTTGCGACTACGGCTGGCCCCTGCTCGGACACTTGGCTTCGGCAAGCTGAAGCATCTTGCTAATCAGGAATGGTTAAGAGTTGGTTGGAAAGTCACATTCCGACTTTCGATAGAGGCTATGCTGCCGTTTTGAGTTAATTGATGAAAAAATGAATTGAGGATTTTTCAACAAAGAGTCGGCATTTTTTCCAAGGTTTTCGGTACGGTTGTGGTTTAAATTGACGGTTGAAGTCACTGTCGATGAAGACTGTCAGTTCGGGGCGATTAGTGAAAATGCAGACCATCGAAGCCCGTGAAGGAGGAGTCACGGGCTTTTTTGTGCGCGTTAGTTTTAAGGCATCGGCAAACCACTTCTGGCTTACCGTCGCATCATGGGTTAAAATTCTCGTTTTTTAAAATAGCTATTATAAAAACAGGGAAATTAGTGAATGTTGATTTGCTTTGAACCCCGGCTAAGAGTAGCTGATCAGCGAGAGAAACTTTTTCTCTATTTCATTGACTTAGGATAGGGTGCTTGCCGTTAGAAAGCCAAACTGAACAAGTCTTGATTTTAAAACAGACTGGCGCTGATGACGTTACTAAAAATTTATCAATTGCATACAAGAGTTTCTAACTACCACCGGGAGGCTGCTCCGTGAAGAAAACCAAGCAACTGTTCGCAAGCCTGTTCTTGATGTCCTTGGGACTAGGGACTGCACAGGCCGAATATACCCTGAATCTGAGGCAAGGCGTAACTCAGATCAGTCAAGAAGTCTACGATTTGCATATGTTGATTTTATGGATATGCGTGTTAATCGGTATTGCTGTCTTCGGCACAATGTTCTACTCGATTTATCACCATCGCAAATCGAAAGGGCATGTCGCATCTCAATTTCATGAGAGCACCAAAGTCGAAATTATCTGGACGATTATTCCGACTTTGATTTTAATCGGTATGGCGATTCCGGCCACAAAAACGATGCTCGATTTGGATGATGTTCAAGATGCGGATATGTCGATCAAAGTCACCGGTTGGCAATGGAAATGGGAATATGAATACCTGGATAACGGCATTCACTTTTTCAGTACCTTGGACGAAGCCAGTAATAGAGCGCGTCAGCTGGGTTCGGGTATCGACCCAAGGTCCGTGCCTCATTACTTGCTTAATGTCGATCATCCGCTGGTTGTTCCGGTCAATACGAAAATCCGCTTTTTATTCACAGCGGCCGATGTGCTGCATTCCTGGTGGGTACCAGATTTAGGGTGGAAAAAAGATACGGTCCCCGGCTTTATAAATGAAGCCTGGACTTATGTCGAAAAACCAGGAACCTACCGCGGACAGTGCGCCGAACTTTGCGGAAAGGATCATGGTTTCATGCCGATCGTCGTGATCGCGATGGAGCAGGACGACTACAATGCATGGGTAGAATCTCAAAAGGCAGGCGCCGAAGTCGAGAAACAACAGGCGGATAAGGAATGGACCACAGACGAGTTGATGGCCAAGGGTGAAAGCGTTTATACCAATAACTGCGCTTCCTGTCATATGGCCGACGGCGCGGGCATGGAAGGCACATTTCCGGCTTTGACCGGTAGTTCTGTCGTCACGGGCGATATCGATGCTCAAATCGAGCTAATGTATAACGGGAAAGGAATGATGCCGGCATTTGGACAAATGCTGAGCGAAACCGAATTTGCCGCAGTCGTCACCTATACCCGCAATGCCTTAGGTAACTCGGTGGGCGATTCGGTTCAACCCGCTGCGATAAAGTCATTAAAATCATCCGCACCGACGGATGAAGAGGAAGATGAGGATGATGAAGAGTAATGCTTAACTTTATTCAAATTCTAATCTTTTTAAAATTTATAGAGGTAACAATATGTCTGCGGTAGTAGCTGAACATGACGATCATCACGATCATCACGACCATGGTCCGGAAAAGGGGCTGTTAAGATGGATCATTACCACAAATCACAAGGACATCGGTACATTGTACTTGGTGTTTGCTTTAGCGATGTTTTTTCTAGGCGGTGCGATGGCTTTAGTCATTCGTGCCGAATTGTTCGAGCCGGGGTTGCAGTTCGTTGAGCCTCAGTTCTTCAATTCAATGACGACAATGCATGCGTTGATCATGGTATTCGGCGCGGTCATGCCTGCATTTGTTGGATTAGCCAACTGGATGATCCCATTAATGATCGGTGCGCCCGATATGGCGTTACCACGTATGAACAACATGAGTTTCTGGCTACTCGTGGCCGGTGCATTGATGCTCGCGAGCACTTTGTTCATGGAAGGCGGTGCCCCAGCCTCGGGTTGGACCTTGTATCCCCCATTGGTGTTGCAAACCGGCGCCGCGCTACCGTTCGCGATCTTCTCTGTGCATTTGCTCGGTATTTCATCGATCATGGGCGCGATCAACATCATCGCGACGATCTTCAATATGCGCGCACCCGGCATGACGCTAATGAAAATGCCGTTGTTCGTTTGGACTTGGCTGATTACTGCGTTTTTATTGATTGCGATCATGCCGGTTTTCGCCGGTGCGGTGACTATGTTGTTGACCGATCGTTTTTTCGATACCAGTTTTTTCGATGCAGCCGGCGGCGGCGATCCTGTCCTTTATCAACACATTTTCTGGTTCTTCGGTCATCCGGAAGTTTATGTAATGATTCTGCCGACTTTCGGTGTTGCTTCGACGATCATTCCGGTTTTCGCGCGTAAGCCGCTGTTCGGTTATAGCTCGATGGTCTATGCGACCGCATCGATTGCATTTTTATCGTTTATCGTTTGGGCTCACCACATGTTTACGGTCGGTATGCCGGTCGCCGGAGAGCTTTATTTCATGTATGCAACGATGCTGATTGCGATTCCGACCGGCGTCAAAGTTTTCAACTGGACCGCGACCATGTGGAAAGGATCGATGACCTTCGAAACACCGATGCTTTTTTCGATTGCATTCGTCGTGCTGTTCACGATGGGCGGTTTCACCGGCTTGATGATGTCAGTCGCGCCTTCGGATTTCCAATATCACGACACCTATTTCATTGTCGCGCATTTTCATTACACGCTGGTACCTGCGTCTATTTTTATCTTGATGGCGGCGGGTTATTTCTGGCTGCCGAAATGGACCGGCAATATGTATGACGAAAAATTGGGACAACTGCATTTCTGGTTGTCGGCGATTTCGGTCAACGTATTGTTCTTCCCTCAGCATTTCTTAGGCTTGGCAGGCATGCCGCGTCGTATCCCTGACTATGCGGTGCAATTCGCCGATTGGAACATGGTATCGAGTATCGGTGCCTTCGTATTCGGTTTCAGCCAGTTGTTGTTCCTGTATATCGTGATCAAAACGATCAGAGGCGGCACCGGCGAAGAAGTGACCGGCGAAGTCTGGGAAGATGCGTCTAAACACAGCTTGGAATGGACTTTACCTTCCCCGCTTCCTTACCATACGTTCACGACGCCGCCGAAAGAAATTCCAACCGAACATTTCTAATCGGACAGCGCTGTAATCGTTTTTGTACAAGGATTGACTTTTCTCAGAAACTTTACCCGTCTGACGGCGGGTAAAGTGGTGATGTTATGAATACGAAAACAAAGAATATTTTGACAGCTGTGGTGCTGGTTGCTGTCGCGATTGCGATATACGTATTTGCGGTTTTAAGAGCTATTTCGCAATGAATGATGATACGAAGCAAAAAAACAGAAAGTTGGTCCGCAATTTAGTATTGATTGCGGTGGGCATGTTCGGTTTCGGTTATGTGCTGGTACCGATTTACGATGTATTTTGCGACATAACGGGTCTGAACGGCAAAACGGCCTCGGTTGCGGCAGCAGAAACGGCACGCGAAGTCGATGAAAGCCGTGAAGTGACTGTTGAATTTGTCACTTCGTTGAACCAAGCCGCGCCGATGGCATTTCGTGCCGAGACGTATAAAATGAAGGTGCATCCCGGACAATATTATACGGTTAACTTTTATGCCGAAAACCTTACCGATAAGCCGATGATTGCCCGGGCGATACCCAGTATTACGCCGGGTCAGGCTGCGGAATTTTTCACAAAGACGCAATGTTTTTGTTTTGACGAACAAAGTTTCGAAGCCCATGAATCTAAAACGATGCCGGTTCGTTTCGTCGTAGATCCGAAACTGCCTGAAAAGTACAAAACAATCACGCTTGCATACACATTTTTCGATAACACTGAATTAACAGCAAAAAAGCAAAAATAGGGGAAGGTTATGTCTACAAACGCTTATTACATTCCTCATAAGGCGACCTGGCCGATTATCGGTACGGTTGGTCTTATGATGACTCTGGCAGGATTTGCCAATTTGTTAAATGGCTCCTCGATCGGCCCTGCGATGATGATTATGGGTTTCGTCGTGTTTATTATCATGCTGGCCGGCTGGTTTACGCTTCAGTCCGTTGAAAGCGAATCGGGAATGTACAGCACTCAAGTCGGTATTTCCTACCGTATGGGCATGATGTGGTTCATTTTTTCGGAAGTCATGTTCTTTGCCGTATTCTTCGGAACCTTATGGTATACGCGAAACCTTTCAGTGCCTTGGCTTGGCGGTTTCGGCGACGGTCCCGGACGTGCGACTCATGAAACCTTGTGGCCGGCATTCGAAGCGATGTGGCCGACTAACGGACCGGGTGAAATCGGCGGCGAATACGAACCGATGGGGGCTTGGGGTTTGCCGTTTTTAAACACATTAATTCTGTTGACAAGCGGTGTTACTTGTACTTGGGCGCATCATGGTTTACTGGCAAAAAACCGCGATCAACTTATTAAAGGTCTGATTGCAACGGTTGCGTTGGGTTTTCTGTTCGTCGGTTTTCAAGCAATAGAATATCACGAAGCTTATACCGAAATGGGCTTGACCTTAGGTTCAGGTATTTACGGGTCGACATTCTTTATGCTAACCGGCTTCCATGGGTTCCACGTTTGTGTCGGTGCGATTATTCTTTCTGTGGTATTGTTCCGCAGCTGGAAAGGTCATTTTAAACCGGAGAATCATTTCGCATTCGAAGCGGCCGCCTGGTACTGGCATTTTGTCGACGTCGTTTGGTTGGGATTATTTGTCTTCGTTTACATGATGTAAGTCGATAACAGGGCATCAAATTAAAGCGCTGCCTGCCAGGTAGCGCTTTTTTTTTGTCGTTTGATTTGACGGAAAGGCGGGCTGGATTGGCTTTGCGGGACGGGTTATTTAACCATCCCTAGTGTTTCGAATTGGTTTTGCTACGGTCGAAACGCTTAGGACAGGCTTACAAACCCCGTCCTGCTTGAGAGATGGGTTTTATTGGCTTTGTTCCGCTTGGGGCGGTTTTTTTGCATGAATGGCCGAGCCGATACCGTGAGGTTTTAATAAGCCGAAGGCCATCGCTAGAAACAATAAAATGAATAACACGATTGATAATGAAATTCGGACTGTTAATGCTTTGACGGCTTTATCCGACCGGTCTTCCGGTTTTCGGACAACGATATGATAAAGTGCGGAGCCCAGGCTGATAAGGATTGCAGCAAACGCAATAATGAAGATAGTTTTAATAAGCATAAAAAGTCTAAAAGCGATCGGTGATAATCGGGTATTCTCAACGATTAATCGACGCTTGCCAATAGGACAATCCAAAAACCATGACGATCAAAATCGGTCTTTGTAATCTTAGACTCACATTAATTCCATCAATCGCCTATGTGTTATTGATGGTACTACTGATTTCGCTAGGAAATTGGCAATTATCCAGATCTTCGGAAAAAGCCGAATATCTGGCCGAACAGGAGAAACAAAGCCAATTACCTCCGTTGTCGTTAACATCGGAGTTGCCGGCCGATGCCGCGAGTATTCGTTATCGAACTGTCGAATTAACCGGGCGTTACGATACCGAGCGTCAATTTTTGCTGGATAATCAAATTAGACACGGAAAAGCCGGTTATTTCGTGATGACGCCGCTGTTGCCGGAAAACTCCAATACGGCAGTCTTAGTTAATCGGGGATGGATTGAAGCGGGTCGCGATCGACAAACGCTGCCTGATATTACCTTGCAAGAAAGCAAGGTTACCATCCAAGGACGAATCAATACTTTTCCTGATGTCGGTTATCATCTGGAAGGCGCGGAGATTCCGACCGATACTTGGCCGTCTCTCGTGCAACTGATCGACAGCAACGTTATTGCTGAGAAACTGGGTTATCCGTTGGCCGATTATCAAATTGAACTACACCCAGCCGAGGATCAAGGTTATTTGCGGGAATGGCATATCGCGACTGTCATACCGCCTGAAAAGCATGTGGCCTATGCGGTGCAATGGTATGGCTTGGCTTTAACTTTAACGGCTTTATTTATATGGTACGCGTGCAAAACAAAACATGAATAATCAACAGAAAAAAAATCGCAACCTAATTCTGATTATTTTCGGAATGTCGATCATCCCGTTTCTTTTTGCGTGGTATTTAAAAGAACATCCCAATCTACTTAAAGGCGCAACCAATCATGGCGAATTGATTATTCCGCCGTTACTGACCGAGCGCCTCGATCTAATCGGTATCGATTCATTCTCGGCCGAAAATATTGACGAATTAAAAGGCCGCTGGGTTTTAATCAATGTGGTGCCTGATGCGGATTGCGATCAAACCTGCCTTGATGCCGTTTATAAATCCAAACAACTCTTATTGATGATGGGCAAGGAGTTAACTCGTATCCGTAGAACAGTGATATTGCTGAATCCCGATGCCGAACAGCATATAAAGACGTGGTGGCAGGACGACGACCGGCTGTTAAAGACTCGCCCCAGTTCGGACTTGCAGAAGCAAATGACTAAGCTCAACGGAACCGGGATCGCGAACGGTATGCTGTTGATCATGGATCCATTGGGCAATATCATGATGCGTTATCAGCCCGGATTTAACCCTTATGATGTAAAGAGCGATCTCAGAAAATTACTTAGTGTTTCGCAAATCGGATAAACCATGTTTAGAAAAATTACCTTTGTTTCCGCCTTTTTGGCTTTATTGCTTATCGTAGCCGGTTCCGTCGTCAAGTTGACCGGAGCAGATTTGGCATGCCCGGACTGGCCTGAATGCTACGGTCAATGGTTTATCGCCGATAGTGCCGAGTTTAAAGCTTCGGCCGAACAGCTTTATCCGGGAAAAGCGGTCGATGTAGGTAAAGCTTGGCAAGAAATGGCGCGACGCTATGTATTCGGCTTATCGATGTTGACCGTCGTGCTGTTGGCATTGATCGCATGGCGCCAGAAGTATCAACGTTCCGTGGCGACAACTGGCGCGGTGGCGCTGCTTATCGTGGCGGCTGCGCAAGTATGCACGGCCGTCAAAGCGGTCGAATTGAATGCGATGCCGATTATAGTCATTGCTCAGGCATTGCTTGGCTTTATCCAGTTCTGGCTATTGAGTTGGCTATTTTTACGATTAAATCCTGCCTTAAATAAACTGGATCGAATAAGCGGTCCCATCTGGCTAGCCGGGTTCGCCGGCTTGTTGGTGTTGGTGCAAACCCTATCCGGTTTATGGGTTAACGCCAATCATGCGGGACAAGTCTGCAGCGGTTTTCCCCAGTGTAACGGGCAATGGTGGCCGCAAGCCGATTACCGTGCCGCGTTGAATATATTCAATGGTCTTGTCACCGGTTATCAAGGGATTTTATCCTACGACGCACAGGTGGCTGCCCATTGGTTGCATAGAGTCTTTGCCCTGCCGATTTTTGTTGTTTTAACTTGGCTGGTGCTGCGAGCCACTTCGGTTAACTGCGCCAAACCGGTCAGAAAAGCCGGCATGATGCTAAGTATTTTATTATTCGTGCAAATCGGCTTTAGCGTTATTGCGGCAAAATACGGACTACCGGCATGGTCGGCCATTGTGCATAATTTTGTTTCGGCAATATTGATGCTGCCGTTGCTCGCGATCGCCGTTTATAGCCGTTACGGATATGCGGGCGAAGTGTTGGCCGGCGAAACGGTCGAGCGTCCTGTCGCCGAGTTTGAAGCTGCCGAAGCAGTAATCGAAGTCGGCTATGTCGAGCCGGAACCGGAATCGCTGGCGCGCCGCCTTAAATCGCAGCTGCAAAAAACTCGGTCCGGCCTTAGCGGATTGATGGCAACGATTCCCATTGGTCAAAAAGCCATCGACGACGATTTACTGGAGGAAATCGAAGCCAGATTATTGATGGCCGATATCGGTTTCGAAGCGACGACAGCAATCATTCGGCGATTGACCGATAGTCTCGAACGGCATCAATTAAACGACGGGGAAGCATTGGAAAATGCGCTGAAACAAGAATTATTGGCTATTCTTAAGCCTTGTAACCACCCCCTACAGATTCCCGAACAAGATAAGCCGTTCGTGATTTTGGTAGTCGGCGTCAACGGTGCCGGCAAAACTACGACGATCGGTAAAATGGCCAAGCGCTTTCAATCTCAAGGCCATAGCGTGATGCTGGCTGCGGGCGACACCTTCAGGGCAGCGGCAGTCGAACAGTTGCAAACCTGGGGCGAGCGTAACAACATTCATGTCGTCGCGCAGCACACCGGCGCCGACTCTGCCTCGGTGATTTATGACGGTGTGCAATCGGCACAGGCCAAAGGTGTCGACGTGTTGATTGCCGATACCGCAGGACGTTTACACACCAAATCCAATCTGATGGATGAACTAAAAAAGGTTAAGCGCATTATCGGAAAGCTCGATGAAACCGCGCCGCACGAGGTTTTGTTGGTTTTAGACGCGGGAACCGGTCAGAACGCGTTGTCTCAGGCGAAACAATTTAACGAAACTGTGGCATTGACCGGTATCGCATTAACCAAGTTGGACGGCACAGCGAAGGGCGGGGTTATTTTTGCATTAGCCAAGCAATTCAGCGTGCCGATTCGTTTTATCGGTATCGGTGAAGGAATCGACGATTTGCAGGATTTCGATGCGAAACAGTTTGTCGACGCCTTATTTGTTAAAGATCAATAGGTTTATGCTCAAATTCGATCATGTCAGTAAACGTTATCCCGATGCCGGCGATGCATTGCTGGATGTCACATTTCATCTACAGCGCGGCGAATTCGCTTTTTTGACCGGCCATTCCGGAGCCGGTAAAAGCACTTTGTTGAAATTGATCGCGGTCATGGAAAGATGTTCGCGCGGTCAAGTTTTGTTGGACGGGCAAAATCTGAACAAGGCGTCCGCTCGACAAATACCCTATATACGAAGGAAGCTGGGCTTAATATTTCAGGATTATAAATTGCTGCAAGATAGAACCGTTTTCGACAATGTCGCATTGCCGTTGGTGGTGGCGGGTTACAGTCATTTTGATATCGGTCGGCGCGTTCGAGCAGCGCTCGATAAGGTCGGCTTGCTGGGTAAGGAAAAAAAACTTCCCCAGACTTTGTCCGGCGGCGAACAGCAGCGCGTCGGTATTGCCCGCGCCGTTATAAACAAACCGCCGTTGATTCTCGCCGACGAGCCGACCGGTAATTTGGATCCGGAATTGTCGTCCGAGATTATGAAATTATTTGAGGATTTTCAACAAGTCGGCGTAACGGTGTTGATTGCCACACATGATATCGCTTTGGTTGAGCGAATGGGACATCGTGTATTGCAATTGGATCATGGCCGCTTGGTCGCAAGTTAACAGATGAAAAAGCCGAATATCAACCACAGAAGACCGCAACCCCGACAGAAAAAGGAAGTCCGACGAAAAGTTGTTTCCGGTAGGCTAAGCGCTATGCTACAGACTTACCTGGATATTCATGCGCAAGCCTTGTTTTCCAGTTTAGGTCGTTTGGCGCGCGCACCTGTGACATCGTTGATGACCGTCAGCGTATTGTCCATTGCAATTTCGTTGGCCGCCGGATTCTATCTGTTGGTCGCCAATATTCAACAATTAACCGGCGGACTCGAAGATAGCAATCAAATTTCGTTGTTTTTAAAAGATCACGTCACCGATGATGCCGGCGTAAAGTTAGCCGAGAAAATTAAAAAATTCGATCATATACAG
Source organism: Methylotuvimicrobium sp. KM2 (assembly GCF_038051925.1). Lineage (NCBI taxonomy): Bacteria > Pseudomonadati > Pseudomonadota > Gammaproteobacteria > Methylococcales > Methylococcaceae > Methylotuvimicrobium > Methylotuvimicrobium sp. KM2. The sequence continues at coordinate 1,945,163 of NZ_CP150634.1, forward strand.
GCAGTCAAGGTTATTACGAAAACCCAAGGGCTCGCCGAATTTCGCGAATATAGCGGTTTCGGCGATGCACTGAAGGCGTTGGATAAAAACCCCTTGCCGACAGTCATTCAGGTTATGCCGGAACATAGCCTCGAAGAAGGACCGCAACTAGACGAATTGTTTAAAAAATTAACGGATTTACAAGAAGTCGATTTTGCACAATTGGATATGCAATGGATCAAACGCTTGTATTCGATCATGGAGCTGGCGGATCGCGGCGTTACGCTGCTCAGTTTTATATTGGCCCTAGCCGTATTATTCATTACCGGCAATACGATAAGACTGGAATTACACAATCGGCGTGATGAAGTGATCATCGCTAAACTGGTGGGCGCGACCCATCGTTTTATTCAAAGGCCGTTTTTGTATACCGGTTTTTGGTTGGGTTTTTGTTCCGGCATTTTGGCTTGGATTACTGTGACGGTCATGTTGTTTATTCTGCAGCAGCCGATCGATCGACTGTCCGGACTTTATGACGGCGTATTTTCGATGCGTTATTTGAGTTTCGGCGAAATGATGTCGTTAATTGCGATTTCTTCACTGCTTGGAGTAGCCGCTGCCTGGGGGGTGCTTTGCTATCAATTAAGACTGACCAAGCCCGAATAAACCGAAAGCCAGTTTGAGTCCTTGACTCCAAGAAGGTATTTATAGCGAGATCCCCAATCAATCAGAATCGTCCCGAGCCCTATCGATTATGAATTCACTCACAAAATAATGCGGAACTTATAAAAATTTTAGCACTCATAACGCGAGAGTGCTAAAATCGGGCAAACTTAAAAACAAGGGGAAATCATGAGTAACGCATTAGCCTTTGCCTTACCAACTAATCTTTCCGTAGGAACATTCGACGCTTATTTGAATGCGGTCGCGCAAACGCCGACTTTGTCTCACGAACAAGAGCGCAAATTGGCGCTTCGCTATCGCGATGAAGGCGACTTGGAAGCAGCGAAGGAGCTAGTTATGTCGAATCTTCGTTTTGTCGTTCATGTCGCGCGTGGATACAGCGGTTACGGACTGCCGTTGCCCGACATCATTCAAGAAGGCAACGTCGGCTTAATGAAAGCCGTCAAACGCTTCGATCCCGATGTCGGGGTTCGCTTAGTGACCTTTGCCGTGCATTGGATCAGAGCGGAAATACATGAATACGTCATCAAAAACTGGCGTATCGTCAAAATCGCTACAACCAAAGCTCAGCGTAAACTGTTTTTCAATTTACGCAAATCGAAAAACAACCTAGGCTGGTTGTCGCACGACGAGGCGAAAGCTGTCGCCAACGATTTAGGCGTTGATCTCAAAACCGTTTATGAAATGGAAAAACGTATGGACGGTTCGGATATGGCTTTCGACATGCCGCATGACGAGCCTTCCGACGAAAGCACTTACGCCTCGCCGGTCAGTTACTTAGAACAACATAACTCGGACCCTGCGGATTTGCTGGAAAACGAGCAATGGCAAGGTTATGAAGAGAACATGCTAAGCGAAGCAATGGCGGAGCTTGATGAGCGTAGTCTCGATATTCTCAATAGCCGCTGGCTAAGCGAAGAAAAAGCGACGTTGCATGATTTAGCCGAACGCTACAACGTTTCAGCCGAGCGCATCCGGCAGTTGGAAAAAAACGCCATGAACAAGCTGAAAGCCGCATTCGTGCTGGAAGCATAATACGTCGAACACTTCACGCGGGGCGGGTTATTTAACCCGCCCCGAACGTTTTCCGGTTCCCATAGTCCTCCGTGAGAATCCATATTTTGGCAGGACTTTGACAGGACGGGGTTTTATAACCCCGTCCTGCTAAGGTAAACATAATCACCTTCTCGTAACCGGAAGTCTATCAATCCGAAATCCGCGCAATTTCCCCATAACGGAAACAATCGACAGTATGATCGTTAACCATGCCGACCGCCTGCATGAACGCATAACAAATCGTCGAACCGACGAATTTAAAACCTCGTCTTTTCAATTCTTTACTGAGCCGATCCGATAAAGGCGTATTCGCCGGCAACTCGGCGTGCGTCCGCCACGCGTTCCGGACTGGCCGTCCGTCGACAAAATCCCATAGAAACGCATCGAAACTCCCGGTTTCTTCTTTGACATTCAAAAAAGCGCGTGCATTAGTCACAGCGGCATTCACTTTGAGCCGGTTGCGTATGATGCCCGGATTCTCCAGCAACTCCGCGATTTTTGCCTCATCATAGCCGGCCACCGATACCGGATCGAAATTATCGAACGCCGCCCTGAAATGATCGCGTTTTTTTAAAATCGTCGACCAACTCAAGCCCGCTTGAGCGCCCTCCAAAACCAAAAACTCGAACAACAGGCGGTCGTCATGCACCGGTACGCCCCATTCGCGGTCGTGATAGTCCTCTTCAAGCGGGCTGGACAAAGCCCATCGGCATTTATTCATGTAAATTGAAAAATCTGCTTAGGTTTTAAGGAGGGATACCGAGCATTAAAAAAAGATAAAATCCTTGATCTCATCGCGATTCAAAAGCACGATTTGCTGCTCCATCGCTTCCCGATGCAGATCGTCCTTGCCGATTCGCATACTCAAAAGAAAATACGACAACAAGGCAGCCCGAATTTGAGTGACGCATTTACCGTCGACCATCCCGAAATCGCGCTCGATCACGCTTTTTTGCGCTTTGTTCAATCCCGGATGCGGACCGATTTCGATAGTCAACCACTTGTTCCACAAAGTGTCTGTGAAAGGAGGTTCGTCAGCCTTACCCAAAATAGAGACGCTATGAATACGTGCAAGAACGAAATCGCGGTAGTCGTTGTGAGTTACGCTGAAAGACCGAACGTGCCAACGCAAACCGTCGAACACCAAAGTATGAGGGTTGATTTGCAAAGTCTTAGGCTTAGGACTGGACAACGATTGATATGAAATCTCCAGCTCGAATTTAAAACGCACTGCCTGCACAACGCCGCGCAAAACTCGCGCATCAATTTGCCGTGCCAATGGATTGACGATTTCAACGGTTGGAAGATTGCCGACTAATGCGATCAAGGTTTCGTAACCGTTTTGTTGCTGTAATTTTAAAACCTGTAACAGCTCGCCGGTCGTTCCATCCATGAAACCGGGTTTGAACGAATCGTCGACCACATAGCGTTTCAAATACTTATCGTAACGAATATTTCCCGGGCACAGCGATTGATAAAGCGTCAAATCCTTCGAAGCCTGTACCCGACTGATGCCGAAATAATTAATCAACGTACCGGTCGAAATTTCGCCGCTCCAAAACACCGTTGCTTCCAGCAAAGTTAATCGATGACGCTGTTCCCATTTTAAATTCGGTTGCAAGAGATTACTCATGGTGTTAGAGTCATGAAAACTAAATTTATATATTAATTGGGGAATGGTTAAGAACTCTATCAGTAGCTTAGCAGGTATCAAGCGTAAGGGCAGGGCAGATGAAAAAATATTTTGCGCATAGTGGGAATGATTTCGGGAGTTGGCATTTGTTGAAAGAGCATTTGGAATCGGTCTCGAAATTAGCACATTCCTATACCGGAGGCTGGCGGGGTGAAGAGGAGGCAGCTCTAGCCGGATTGCTGCATGATTTAGGCAAATATGGCGATAGATTTCAAAATCGTTTACAAGGGCACGACCAGGGGCTTGATCACTGGTCGCAAGGCGCCTTTTTGGCATTGAAAAAATACGGATCGATAGCTGCCTCGATTGCAATACAAGGCCATCATATCGGCTTGCAAAGCCTTCAAAAAGAAGACTTGAAAAAATTAATTCCAGACAACTTGGCGAAATATCATCCGCAAAATTTACAGTTGAGCGATTCAGACATCGAACGATTACAAAACCGGCTGCATCAAGATGGCTTAGCCGCAAATAAACCAGTATCGCGATTATTTCCTCATGGGGTTGGTGAGTCGCAGGCGAGAATCGATAGCATGCTGGATGTTCGGCGGGTTTTTTCGGCATTGGTCGATGCGGATTTCATCGATACCGAAGCGCATTTTAACGGCGATGCAAATGGGAAAGCCCACCGTAAACCGGGACTCAAACTCAATGATGATGGTATAGCGCCTGCGGCATTGAAAAAGCTTTGCGACTCTATTGACGCTAAATCAGCCTTAGCCGATCAGGCTTCGGCGTTGCAGCAAGTCCGCCGACAATTATTGAATTCTTGCTTAACTAATGCTCGGCAATCAACAAGCATATTTACATTAACGGCGCCGACCGGCAGCGGTAAAACATTGAGCATGTTGAGCTTTGCTCTACAACATGCAATCCATAACAATCTGGAAAGAATCATTCTGGTGATTCCCTATTTGAGTATCATCGAGCAGACAGCTCAAATATATCGGGAAATCTTTGCCGAATTCGGCCCCGATTTCGTCCTGGAGCATCACAGCATGAGCGGTCTCGGCGAGGAAACTGCCGAATCCGACGCCGAAGGTTGCGAAGAGCGAGAACGCCAACTCAGACGGCAGCGCTTGTTGTCGGAAAACTGGGATGCCCCGATTGTCGTTACGACCAGCGTCCAGTTTTTGGAATCGTTATTTTCGAATAGGCCTTCCGCCTGCCGCAAAATCCATCGCATTGCCAACTCAGTGATATTATTCGACGAAGTGCAAACCCTACCGACTGATCTGGCGATTCCGACTCTGGCGGCGCTCAGTCATATCGGACATAGTTGGCAAAGCAGTGTCGTATTTGCCACTGCGACACAACCGGCTTTCGACCATCTCCACGCTGCGGTTCAAAAACAGTGCTCGTTTGGTTGGCAACCGACCATGCTCGTTAACGAGCATGGCGCTATGTCGAATGCCTTACGTCGTGTTGACTATGACTGGTTAGACGAAAAGCCGACCTGGAATGAGTTGGCGGCAATGTTGAATGAGCAAACGCAAGTTCTATGCATTGTCAATCTCAAGCGACATGCACAAATGCTTTGGGAAGCATTCGAGACGACGGACGAACTGTTTCATCTTTCCACGAATCTTTGCCCATTACATAGACAACAAGTTTTGAATGAAGTCAGGCAACGGTTGAAGGATGACCGGCCATGCCGCTTGATTGCGACACAGTGTATCGAAGCGGGTGTCGATGTCGATTTTCCTTTGGTATATCGCGCCTTTGCGCCGTTGGATGCCATCATTCAAGCGGCAGGGCGTTGTAATAGGGAAGGAAAATTGAACAAGGGGAAAACTATTGTCTTCACTCCCTGTTGCGACGGGAGGCTATATCCCGGCAAAACCTATGAGCAAGCATCCTCAGTAACGGCTAGCTTGAAACATGACTATGGCGAAGCTTTCGATCCTTATGACCCGAAGATTATTGAGCAGTATTACCGGCGGCTTTATACAGTGGCCGCACCGGAACAGCTCGGCAGACGGTTGAACGAAGCCGTTCAAGATTTAAATTTTGTCGATGTCGCAAAGCATTACAAGCTAATCAACAACGATACGATCAATCTGGTCGTACCTTACGATAGAGAGCTTTACGAGCAATTACGGGAACAGGCCGCAACAGAAGGGCTGACTTCGAAATGGGTCAAACAAGCGCGCTGTTTGAGTATCAGCTTGTATCGCCCCAAACCGGATGATGTGATTTGGGATAGCCTGGTGCCTGTGCAAGTTTTCAGAAACGGTCGGCACAGCCGAAAAGAAGATTGGTTTATCGTCAATCAAATTGAAGATTACGATGCGAATTTAGGCTATATCAAGCCCGATCACCTTAATCTGTATATTGCTTGAGTCTGCACAGATGGCTGAGGTCATTTATACCTGTCGGAGATCAAAATTCGGCACCGGGATGCCCGTCAAAGGACGCCGTGAATACGTCCATGTAGGCTCTATGCCAGCTCCATGCTGGCAAAGCCTTTGCCGAGCACCCCGGTGCCTCCTAAGGCACTGCCGAAATTTGAAGTGCGAAAGGTATATAAAGTTCGCATTTAATCATGCAATCGTTGCGAAATACCCGTTTTATTCATGAGGAGCGTATGTGAAAAATAAAGTTCATTGTTTAGAAGTATGGGGCGATTTGGCCTGTTTCAGTCGACCGGAAATGAAAGTCGAGCGTTATAGCTATCCAATCATCACGCCTTCAGCGGCGCGCGGTATTTTCGATGCGATTTATTTCAAAAAGGAATATGACTTTTATTGGCAAATCGAAAGTATCGAATTGCTTAAGCCGCCTAAGTACATTGCGTTGCGGCGTAATGAAGTCAAAGACAAAATATCGGCGTCGGAAGTGCAAAAGTGGATGAAGGGAACCAAGGCAATCACGCCGCTATGGGCAGACGGAACGCGGGACGAGTTGGGTACCGATCAAAAAGGTCGGACACAACGTCAAACGATGGCCTTGAAAAATGTCAGGTATCGAATTCATGCCCGTATACATAGTAGGGATGCCAAGGCAAATCTGAATGCCATGAACGCCCAGTTCGAGCGTAGAGCCTCTCAAGGCAAATGTTTCTATCAGCCGTATTTCGGCTGTCGGGAATTTCCGGCATTTTTCGAATTGGTCCAAGACGATTCTGAAACAATGCCTGTCGATATCGACTTGGACTTAGGCTGGATGCTTTATGACGTTTTCGATCTAAGCCGAGCCAACGACGCTCAAGCCAAGCCGGCGATCAGCGTTTTTCATGCGCAACTGAAAAGCGGCGTGATGCAGGTTCCCGATTACGAGAGCGAGGCTGTGCGCAAAACGGAGAATGACAATGTTGAATGAGGTATTGGCTCATGCCGAACGAGCCGGCATCAAAACCGAGCCGGGTTTCAGTGTCAAATCCGCGAAATGGGCGATTGTGATAGGCAAACAAGCCGAAATTACCGGATTGATATCGCTGGGTGACGGCCAAAACGGCCTTGAATTCGGATGTTGTCCCGATCTTTCACCAAGTGAAATGATTGCCGGCAGCCTGACGCGAAGCCAGTTTTTGATAGAGTCGCTGGCCGTTGTAGCCTTTTATTACAAGGAAAAAGCCGACGAGAAGGAAATTGAAAAATATCGAATCAAGCATGACTATTTTATCGGTCTTTTAGCACAAGCAGCTTCCGATTGCCCTGAATTGGCAAGAGCCGCTGCGGCGCTGAATAGTTCTGAAGAGTTGCAAAAGCTGGCAAATTTCATCAATAACAATCAACCTAAACCCAAACCGACCGATTCGGTGACCCTATTGATCGAAGATAGCTTTCCCTTGCACTCGACAACTTGGCATGACTGGTGGCGAAATCACCGAGCGGGCGGAAACGGCAACGATGTCGATAAAACCCAAAACAAGGACTTGATGCGTTGTGTGCTGACCGGCAACACGATAGTGCCGGTCGATACGCATCCGAAAATCAAAGGGTTGTCCTCGGTCGGCGGGTTGGGGATGGGCGATGTCTTCATCGGTTTCGACAAGGAGGCATTCCAATCATATGGCCTCGACAAATCGGCCAATGCCGCGACCGATGAAGTCACGGCAAAAATTTACGCGGAAACCTTTAACCAACTGATCAATCGGCAAAGTATTCGCTTGATCAATGGCTTGGCTGTTTATTGGTTCGGTCGTGAATTGGCGAATCCGGACGACGATTTATTCGCCGAATTGGAAAGCCCTACCGAACCACCTGCCGGGCAGTCAACTAGACCCAAAGCAATGCTGAATGCTATAAACGACGGACAACGTCCCGATTTACTGGAAAATTATTACTATGTCATGACTGTGTCGGGGCAATCCGGGCGTGTCATGGTCCGCGATTGGCAGCAAGGCCGGCTGACCGAATTACTGGAAAACGTCAATGCCTGGTTCGATGATTTACAAATCATTGCCCGCGACGGCGGACAGTTAGCGCCACCCTCCAAATTTTTGGCCGTGGTCGGCAGCTTGGTTCGAGACCTGAAAGATGTACCCGCGCCGCTGATCAACGATCTTTGGCGCACCGCACTCAACAAAAACAAGCCGGTATCGAATTCGGCATTTGCCCAAGCCTTGATGGCAACGCGCAAAGCCGTCATCAACGAAGAAGCCCAAAATCATGCCCGTATGGGTTTGCTGAAAGCCTACCACATCCGAAATAAAGGAGATTGCTACATGAATACTCAACTCAATCCGGGACATCCGAGCCCGGCCTATCAATGCGGGCGTTTGCTTGCAGTGTTGGCCGATTTGCAATATGCCGCACTCGGCGATGTCGGCGCGGGCGTCGTGCAGCGCTACTACACGGCAACCAGTCAAGCGCCCGCGTTACGCATCGGTCAACTGATGAGCAACGCCAAAAACCATCTGAACAAAGTCGGCGGCGGTTTGGCCTTCGAATTCGAAAATCGTATCGGCGAAATCATGAGCGCCATGACGCAAATTCCTAAAACCCTCGATTTGGAACAACAAAGCTTGTTCGCATTGGGTTATTACCAACAACTAGCCGACAACAGAGCGCGCATGGCTGAAAACAAGGCTAAAAAACAAGCAAAACAAAATCAAGCAGACGGAGAAAAATAATGAGCATAGAAAACCGTTACGAATTCTTATTCTTATTCGATTGTGAAAACGGAAATCCGAACGGCGACCCCGATGCCGGCAACGCACCGCGTATCGATCCGGAAGATATGTACGGTCTGGTATCCGACGTCGCGTTGAAGCGGCGAGTTAGAAATTATGTGCAAATCGCAAGAAATAACCTGCGCCCCCATGCGATTTTTATCGAGCATGCGACCAATCTGAATCGGCCGATAGCCGAGTCTCATTTAGAAGCCAACAGCGAAATACCCGAAAAAGGAAAAGCCTCAAAGGACAAAGTCCGCCTGGCAAAAGAATGGATGTGTAAGAATTTTTACGATGTCAGAACTTTCGGCGCCGTAATGTCGACAGGCGCCAATGCCGGACAGGTTCGCGGCCCGGTTCAGTTCTCGTTTGCCCGGTCGTTGGATAAAGTGTTGCCTTTGGATATTTCCGTGACACGAATGGCGGTAACCGAGGATGTCAAGGGCGCCAAGGATATAGCAAGTTATAAAGCTTGGGAAGATGCACAACCTGAAGATCAGTTACGCACGATGGGACGTAAGAGTTTGATACCTTACGGCCTCTATGCCGCTAAAGGTTTTATTAGCGCAAATTTAGCGCAAGAAACCGGGTTCAGCGAAACGGATTTGGAGTTGCTATGGGACGCCCTTCTCAACATGTATGACCACGACCGCTCGGCCAGCAAGGGAATGATGTCCTGTCGCGGCTTGTACATATTCAAGCATATCGGTACCGATAGCGATCTGGAACAACGGAAGAAACAAGCGATATTGGGCTGTGCTCCGGCTCATAAACTGCTCGATTTGGGCGGTATCATTGACATTAAAAAACGAGAAGGGGTTGAGACGCCGCGCAAATTCACCGATTACGAGGTAACGGTCAATAAAGATCGTTTGCCGGTTGGTATCGAGCTCATTGCCAAATAATCGTGATGAGAATATCTCCCGGCGCGAAGGCCGGGAGTGGATTGAAACCACTGACGCACTGGCCGATTAGAAAGATGACGTCTTTAACCGCTTCACAATATGACTAATAGCCTAGCCGATTTGATTGAAAAAATACCGCTTTCCGCGTTGAATCAATACGTTTATTGCCCAAGGCGCTGTTATTTGATACACGCGGAAAGCGAGTTTACAGACAATGTTCATACCGAAAGCGGAAGCCGCGAACATGAACGCGTTGATACTTTGCTTCATGAGGTCAAACAAGATGTGCGCATCGAGTTCGCACTACCGGTTTGGTCGGACCGATTGGGTTTGACCGGGCGATGCGATGTCGTGGAATTTCGTCCGGACGGCATCGTTTATCCGGTTGAATACAAGCATGGTAAGCGAAAAAGATGGCTTAATGACGATCTGCAATTGACTGCTCAAGCCTTTTGCTTGGAGGAAATGTTGAATGTCTCGGTATCGTTCGGAGCGATCTACCATGTTCAGTCTCGACGGCGCCGTGAAGTCGATATCGACGACGAATTGCGGAAAACGACCGAGAGTATGATCGCTGAAATCAGGTTACTACTCGAGCAACCCCAATGCCCGCCGCCGATCGCCGATACAAAACGTTGTCCGGAATGCTCATTGAACAGCCTTTGCCAACCGGAACTTATCCACGAGACTCGGCGAATAAAGTATTGGTCCGACCAGTTATTCGACGTTTCCGAAGAAGAATGGGATTTTCAATGAAACAAGCGCTTAATACTCTCTATGTGACAACCCCGGAAGCTTATTTGCGGTTGGAAGGCGAAACCGTATGCGTAATGATCGAAAAACAAAAAAAGATGCAAGTACCGCTGCATCATCTCGGAGCTTTTGTCTTATTCGATAATGTCATGTTGAGCCCCGCGTTGTTAGGGCGTTGCGCCGAGGATGGCCGCAGTGTTGTTTGGCTGAATCGATCCGGGCGCTTTCGAGCCCGATTGGAAGGCCCGGTAAACGGCAACGTATTGTTGCGACAAGCCCAATATCGTGCCGCCGACGATCGAGATAAAAGTCTAATGCTTGCGAAGCGTTTTATCGCCGGAAAAATACGGAATAGTCGGCAGTTGTTGATGCGCGGCGCGCGCGACAATAAATCCGAAGCGGAAAAATCTAATCTTGTCCAAGCTTCGCGGTTATTGGCAAGTAACCTGAAAAAATTACCGACTGTGCAAACACATGATGAATTGCGCGGAGTTGAAGGCGACTCGGCCAGAATATACTTTGATGCGTTACCGCAAGTCATCAAGCCATCGGCAAGAGAAACTTTCAACTTTACGACCCGTAACAGGCGCCCGCCAAGGGACCCTTTCAATGCTTTGGTTTCATTTCTTTATGCATTAGTGTTGAGTGATTGTAGATCGGCTTTGGAAACCGTCGGTTTGGATCCGCAGTTGGGTTTTTTGCATGCGGCACGACCGGGCAGACAATCGCTTGCGTTAGATCTTTTGGAAGAATTTCGAGCGCCTCTGTGCGATCGGTTGGCATTGACGTTGATCAATCGTGAGCAATTGAACGCGAAGGATTTTGATAAGAGGGACGGCGGCAGCGTGCTTCTGAACGATAAGGGGCGAAAAACCGTAATCGGTGCATTTCAGACACGCAAGCAGGAAGAACTGAGCCATCCCGTCTTGGATCAGACTATGCCGATCGGTTTGCTTGCGCAAATCCAGGCGCGTTTGTTGGCGCGCTACCTTCGAGACGATGTTGAGGATTATGTGCCGTATCTACAGCGTTAAAGGGGAACTTCATCATGCTGATATTGATCACCTACGATGTTTCGACCGAAACCAGTGAGGGCAGACGCAGGTTGAGGCGAGTAGCCAAAACATGTTTGAATTACGGGCAACGGGTACAAAAATCAGTTTTCGAATGCCAGGTCAGTACGATGGAAATGGCGAGGTTGAAAGATCAGTTGTTGGACATCATCGACCTTGATGAGGATAGTTTGCGCATTTATCGGATAATCGAACCCCTTGATAAAAACCGGGAAGAATTCGGTAATAGTAAAGCGACCGATTTTGAAAATACGTTGATTGTTTGAATTCCGCGAACCTTGAGTAATGGAAAAAACCAGTAGGTTTCGCGGCTATTCTAAGGTAATGAAGAATAATGAAAATGTGCAACGAAGAGATTTTCTGGAGATGAGATTCCAATTAAAAAAAAGTCATTTCGCGCGATCGAATCAAATTAGCTATAATCTTCATGGCCTTATACAAAGGCCGTATCTCCCGGCCAAACAGCCGGGAGCGGATTGAAACCTTATTTTGTATTCTTTCTGCTCTTTCTTAACATAGTATCTCCCGGCCAAACAGCCGGGAGCGGATTGAAACATTTCATGATGTGCTTCTCGATCATAGCGCAGGTGGTATCTCCCGGCCAAACAGCCGGGAGCGGATTGAAACATCCCGAAAATGAAAGTGTAAACAACCGACCTGAGTATCTCCCGGCCAAACAGCCGGGAGCGGATTGAAACTCATAGCGTGTTTTCCTGATGTTCAGTCGCAGTTGTATCTCCCGGCCAAACAGCCGGGAGCGGATTGAAACACTCAGAACGCCGGCGCCCCGGTCGAGACCAAGCAGGTATCTCCCGGCCAAACAGCCGGGAGCGGATTGAAACTGTCGTGACTGGTCCGCGCGGATTGGCTGATGTCGGTATCTCCCGGCCAAACAGCCGGGAGCGGATTGAAACAATAAGATTTTAATCATTAATTTTTACCGGTCATGGTATCTCCCGGCCAAACAGCCGGGAGCGGATTGAAACAGTACCCAGCGCGTAAACTCGCCGGACCCGTCGGTGTATCTCCCGGCCAAACAGCCGGGAGCGGATTGAAACCCGACACCTGCGCTATGATCGAGAAGCACATCGTGTATCTCCCGGCCAAACAGCCGGGAGCGGATTGAAACATTAATAACAGTTATTTCACCATCACAACCGATGTGTATCTCCCGGCCAAACAGCCGGGAGCGGATTGAAACTTAATAATGAAAGGCTATATAATTCAAGATGATGTATCTCCCGGCCAAACAGCCGGGAGCGGATTGAAACAATGGACAAATAGAAAGATGCGTAATGACTGCATGTATCTCCCGGCCAAACAGCCGGGAGCGGATTGAAACTGAAAAATATTTCGCTTTCGATGAGACACTTATGTATCTCCCGGCCAAACAGCCGGGAGCGGATTGAAACATCAGGACCGCGATGCCAATGACGCCGGCGACAACGTATCTCCCGGCCAAACAGCCGGGAGCGGATTGAAACTTACACCACCTACAGCAACATGCACTAATGGCCAGTATCTCCCGGCCAAACAGCCGGGAGCGGATTGAAACATCTTCTGAGACGACTACCCGCGTGACTTCCTCGGTATCTCCCGGCCAAACAGCCGGGAGCGGATTGAAACATCGAGCAAGCGTTTAAAAATCTCGGTGTAACCTGTATCTCCCGGCCAAACAGCCGGGAGCGGATTGAAACGGCGAACCGCGCGCATTTGCTTTAGCTCATCAATCGTATCTCCCGGCCAAACAGCCGGGAGCGGATTGAAACTCTCCAGTACCGTCGATAAATCCGCATCCAGCCGCTGTATCTCCCGGCCAAACAGCCGGGAGCGGATTGAAACGCTGTAGAACTCGGCCCATTGCGCCAGGTTGTATGTATCTCCCGGCCAAACAGCCGGGAGCGGATTGAAACATTGACGGTAGTCGAGCGGGGCTATGCGCTGGGGTGTATCTCCCGGCCAAACAGCCGGGAGCGGATTGAAACATCCAAGTCTAAATCCCCCCCTTTTGATTCTGGGTGTATCTCCCGGCCAAACAGCCGGGAGCGGATTGAAACATCGATCCACCAAGACGCTTTGGTTTGGTCTTTGGTATCTCCCGGCCAAACAGCCGGGAGCGGATTGAAACACAAAATGGCACGCTGGTTTCACTGGGCTCCCATAGGTATCTCCCGGCCAAACAGCCGGGAGCGGATTGAAACTTCAGCGTATCCCATTGCGCACGGCTAAAACGGTGTATCTCCCGGCCAAACAGCCGGGAGCGGATTGAAACACTGCGAAAACAGACCCTGACACAACAGGCAAAAAGTATCTCCCGGCCAAACAGCCGGGAGCGGATTGAAACATACACCGCGTCAGGTGTCCTTGGTGCTCAACGGGTATCTCCCGGCCAAACAGCCGGGAGCGGATTGAAACCCAGCACTAACGGCAGCGCTACAACTTCACAATCGTATCTCCCGGCCAAACAGCCGGGAGCGGATTGAAACATAAATATGCTGTAAATCCAGGTGGGTCCTGTATGTATCTCCCGGCCAAACAGCCGGGAGCGGATTGAAACAAAACGCCCGGTTAACCGCGGAACTCCGCGCCATGGGTATCTCCCGGCCAAACAGCCGGGAGCGGATTGAAACATTATGGGAACTAAAGTTCTCTTAGTCAAGCCATGTATCTCCCGGCCAAACAGCCGGGAGCGGATTGAAACTCAACTCCGCCAGCATGGCGGGGTCGTAGTCGTGCGTATCTCCCGGCCAAACAGCCGGGAGCGGATTGAAACACCAAATACCGGCAGCCCGAGCTGCCGTTTGATGGTATCTCCCGGCCAAACAGCCGGGAGCGGATTGAAACATGCAGCGGCTATGGCCGGAATATTACGCAAAATGTATCTCCCGGCCAAACAGCCGGGAGCGGATTGAAACGCCGAACAGCTCGTTCAAGCGCTGTTTGCCGAGCGTATCTCCCGGCCAAACAGCCGGGAGCGGATTGAAACGAAAAACCATAGCGGGCAGCGATCCGGAACCGCCGTATCTCCCGGCCAAACAGCCGGGAGCGGATTGAAACTTAAACGGGTCGGCGCTGGCTGCGCTGCTCATCGGTATCTCCCGGCCAAACAGCCGGGAGCGGATTGAAACGCTGGCCCGAGAACAGTGCCCGGACATCGCCGCGGTATCTCCCGGCCAAACAGCCGGGAGCGGATTGAAACCCGCAACCCGAAGAGTCAAGCGTTATGCGTCATGCGTATCTCCCGGCCAAACAGCCGGGAGCGGATTGAAACGTAGGTCAGAGACCTGCTGTTCGGCGGCCTGTATAGTATCTCCCGGCCAAACAGCCGGGAGCGGATTGAAACTCGGTACGCCTCGTTTGGATCGGTGCCAGGTTCCGTATCTCCCGGCCAAACAGCCGGGAGCGGATTGAAACATAATTTACCCAACGATTTACCCAGGCATAAAAAGTATCTCCCGGCCAAACAGCCGGGAGCGGATTGAAACCTCACGGTCCGTGCGCTTGTGCCCGACAGCAATCGGTATCTCCCGGCCAAACAGCCGGGAGCGGATTGAAACTAAGACGGGTTTTAGTTTGGCATTTTGCAACAAGGTATCTCCCGGCCAAACAGCCGGGAGCGGATTGAAACATCTGGAGGCGATCTATGAATTGTTCGCCATTAACGTATCTCCCGGCCAAACAGCCGGGAGCGGATTGAAACTTTTTAGAGATAACCGCCCATTTTGCAATCACCGGTATCTCCCGGCCAAACAGCCGGGAGCGGATTGAAACCGGCTTACGGTTCACAGTCCGGTGAACTTATAGAAGGTATCTCCCGGCCAAACAGCCGGGAGCGGATTGAAACAGGTTCCATAAGGTTTATTTTGTCGATGTCGAAATGTATCTCCCGGCCAAACAGCCGGGAGCGGATTGAAACTCTTGGTGCGTTAATAGGTGTAGTCATGCAATATAGAGTATCTCCCGGCCAAACAGCCGGGAGCGGATTGAAACGCGAAGATTCAGGAAGGATTAGCCAAGATTACATTGTATCTCCCGGCCAAACAGCCGGGAGCGGATTGAAACTCGTCTTTTGCCTGTTCCGCTCAACAACCTTCCGGTATCTCCCGGCCAAACAGCCGGGAGCGGATTGAAACTTCAAGCAACCTTTAATGGCGAACCACACGGGCGAGTATCTCCCGGCCAAACAGCCGGGAGCGGATTGAAACCTCGCTACCAGCGAGATCCAGAGCGATTTTGTGAGTATCTCCCGGCCAAACAGCCGGGAGCGGATTGAAACTTCGTTGCTACGATGATAAGGCAATCACTAGCAATGTATCTCCCGGCCAAACAGCCGGGAGCGGATTGAAACATTTCGATTGAAACCGCCAAGAAAGCTGAGTCATGGTATCTCCCGGCCAAACAGCCGGGAGCGGATTGAAACACTAATACCGCTGCTACGGGTGTTTTTGCGCTCATGTATCTCCCGGCCAAACAGCCGGGAGCGGATTGAAACCTAGCGCCGACATGAAGAACGGTGCACCACCGATGTATCTCCCGGCCAAACAGCCGGGAGCGGATTGAAACTTGCCGCTGCACGTCCAGACGTTGGCCCAGTAAGTGTATCTCCCGGCCAAACAGCCGGGAGCGGATTGAAACCGTGTTGATGGTGCCGAATATGCTGCATCTTATGTGTATCTCCCGGCCAAACAGCCGGGAGCGGATTGAAACCGCCAGTAAAAACGGCCCTCAGTGTACGTTGAAGCGCGTATCTCCCGGCCAAACAGCCGGGAGCGGATTGAAACAGCTCGGCTTCTGCTTCGTCCGGTCTTGCTGCATGTATCTCCCGGCCAAACAGCCGGGAGCGGATTGAAACCTTTTCGGGTAAGCCTTTGCCTGAAAAGCCCTTAAGTATCTCCCGGCCAAACAGCCGGGAGCGGATTGAAACAAATCGGCAGCCGCCGGCGCATCACCGACATAATGTATCTCTCGGCCAAACAGCCGGGAGCGGATTGAAACAATCACTGGACGCTGTACAAGTGGATCGGCGAGGCCGTATCTCCCGGCCAAACAGCCGGGAGCGGATTGAAACATGCGCGGTGGCGGCATGGTCCTATCTAAAATACGTATCTCCCGGCCAAACAGCCGGGAGCGGATTGAAACCTTGCCTTACAATTTTTAAAACATCGGTAAACGTATCTCCCGGCCAAACAGCCGGGAGCGGATTGAAACAATCAGCGATTGATTAACGCCAAAATTGGCATAGGGTATCTCCCGGCCAAACAGCCGGGAGCGGATTGAAACCTGAACGACATGCACGGTTTCAATGCGCCGCAAGAGTATCTCCCGGCCAAACAGCCGGGAGCGGATTGAAACATGGTCGCACGATATGTCAATCTGTGCACCCGGGTATCTCCCGGCCAAACAGCCGGGAGCGGATTGAAACATGCACGGATACGGCGCTGGGGAATGAATGAAACGTATCTCCCGGCCAAACAGCCGGGAGCGGATTGAAACAAGTCGGCGCTAAAGCACAATGCCGCTGCCGTAAGTATCTCCCGGCCAAACAGCCGGGAGCGGATTGAAACACCAGCTGGATGTTTCGTCTTTTGCCGGTTCCGCTCGTATCTCCCGGCCAAACAGCCGGGAGCGGATTGAAACGATATTACCCCTGTCTACGCCTTTTCCGTGCGCGGTATCTCCCGGCCAAACAGCCGGGAGCGGATTGAAACATTGAGCCGGAAAACAAATCCGCAGTTCAGGCTGCGTATCTCCCGGCCAAACAGCCGGGAGCGGATTGAAACAAACATTTACAACAATAGGCTAAACCAATGAGCGGTATCTCCCGGCCAAACAGCCGGGAGCGGATTGAAACCTATTTTCCCTGTCGCTTGATTGCCCTTGTCAATGTATCTCCCGGCCAAACAGCCGGGAGCGGATTGAAACTTTCTCCGGACTGAAACATCACATCGACAATCCGCGTATCTCCCGGCCAAACAGCCGGGAGCGGATTGAAACACTAACACATTAATCAATGACGTGGTGGTCAGATTCGTATCTCCCGGCCAAACAGCCGGGAGCGGATTGAAACATGTTTAGCTCTCCGGGACCGGATAATAGGAACCTGTATCTCCCGGCCAAACAGCCGGGAGCGGATTGAAACTTGGAGCCGGTTAAGTTTGCCGTTATCGATCTCGGTATCTCCCGGCCAAACAGCCGGGAGCGGATTGAAACTTGTGAGCGTAGTTCTTTCGCCATGATTGCCGAGTATCTCCCGGCCAAACAGCCGGGAGCGGATTGAAACGCTTTAAAACCGTCGAGTTGATAATCAATGCCAGCGTATCTCCCGGCCAAACAGCCGGGAGCGGATTGAAACAGTTTACGCCGGTCGCAGACGGTACGATTCGCCAGCGTATCTCCCGGCCAAACAGCCGGGAGCGGATTGAAACAGTTGATTATACCGTAAAGTCAACGATTCATAAACCGTATCTCCCGGCCAAACAGCCGGGAGCGGATTGAAACGGCTTCGACAACGAGCAATGCGGAATTATAGCGATGTATCTCCCGGCCAAACAGCCGGGAGCGGATTGAAACATCCCTCAGCTTCGGTCCGCCGCGCGTTTTTAGGAGTATCTCCCGGCCAAACAGCCGGGAGCGGATTGAAACGTTGTTCTTGAGTGCTTGCGACAAGTCCAGGCAGAAGGTATCTCCCGGCCAAACAGCCGGGAGCGGATTGAAACAATGGCAATTGATCTACAAGATTGACACTCTCATGTATCTCCCGGCCAAACAGCCGGGAGCGGATTGAAACTTTAATTTCAATTACGTTTGTTACATGGTTTGGCAGTATCTCCCGGCCAAACAGCCGGGAGCGGATTGAAACGTAGAACCTGAAAACAAAGCCGCAGTTCAGGCTGCGTATCTCCCGGCCAAACAGCCGGGAGCGGATTGAAACTCCTCTTTGGTTAATTGATTTTAACTAATAGCAGTGTATCTCCCGGCCAAACAGCCGGGAGCGGATTGAAACTATAAGCCAGCGTAACCACGAAAGGGTCACAGAGGGTATCTCCCGGCCAAACAGCCGGGAGCGGATTGAAACTTGAAACGGCTTAACAGCGCACACGCCGCGCCGCGGTATCTCCCGGCCAAACAGCCGGGAGCGGATTGAAACACGCGCCTCTGCTTCACCGGCTAATCTTCTATATTGTATCTCCCGGCCAAACAGCCGGGAGCGGATTGAAACTACCCAGGCAAGATCATCTTCGGAAGCCATTTGAGGTATCTCCCGGCCAAACAGCCGGGAGCGGATTGAAACAAATTTCTTAAATGACGGGTATCTTGCATCTATCGTATCTCCCGGCCAAACAGCCGGGAGCGGATTGAAACTTAGCTTGCGTGTTAGCATCGTCGGTAATTTCATGTATCTCCCGGCCAAACAGCCGGGAGCGGATTGAAACATGATGATACCAATTCGGCGTGGCGAGTTTAACGGGTATCTCCCGGCCAAACAGCCGGGAGCGGATTGAAACATCAACGGGGCAGCTGTACTTAATGCGCTTAAAAAGTATCTCCCGGCCAAACAGCCGGGAGCGGATTGAAACACTGAGGGGTTTGATGCGGATCGACGCGCGGCAGTCGTATCTCCCGGCCAAACAGCCGGGAGCGGATTGAAACCTTAACCGGTATAGGCATGGAGCCAAAAAAGTCGGTATCTCCCGGCCAAACAGCCGGGAGCGGATTGAAACATACAGCGTTGCGCTATCGGCTAGAGCGATACGCGTATCTCCCGGCCAAACAGCCGGGAGCGGATTGAAACTTGTTGGGTAAAAAGATACGCTAACGTATTAAATGTATCTCCCGGCCAAACAGCCGGGAGCGGATTGAAACGTTTATCTGTGCGGAACATCAGCTATGATCTCCGCGTATCTCCCGGCCAAACAGCCGGGAGCGGATTGAAACGTCAATTTCATAAACAAAAAGTTTACAGGTTGACGTATCTCCCGGCCAAACAGCCGGGAGCGGATTGAAACCCTTCTCGCGTCGCAATAGCCGTGCTGGTATGCGGTATCTCCCGGCCAAACAGCCGGGAGCGGATTGAAACACATCGGGCATCGTTGCCAGTTGGGGGCCGGCTGTGTATCTCCCGGCCAAACAGCCGGGAGCGGATTGAAACACCGTAACCGATCACCCGGCCAATGCCAATAGTCGAGTATCTCCCGGCCAAACAGCCGGGAGCGGATTGAAACCCGGACGGCGATGCGCGATATACCGACGCGATGTTTGTATCTCCCGGCCAAACAGCCGGGAGCGGATTGAAACTTTGCTGAACGGGCAAGCAGCATCGGGCTTGGTGCGTATCTCCCGGCCAAACAGCCGGGAGCGGATTGAAACACAGTATGATTTCGACAACATTTCTAGCGCTGCCGTATCTCCCGGCCAAACAGCCGGGAGCGGATTGAAACTGAGCGTTTTGCGCAGTAGGATCAGCGTTATACGGTATCTCCCGGCCAAACAGCCGGGAGCGGATTGAAACTTTCATCTTCAAAACCTCTTAAATAACAACGGCCGTATCTCCCGGCCAAACAGCCGGGAGCGGATTGAAACATAAGCTCGATAATAGTTTGTTCCTTTATAAACTGTATCTCCCGGCCAAACAGCCGGGAGCGGATTGAAACCTAAAAGGTGAATCGCGAAAAACAAAAAGTAATAGTATCTCCCGGCCAAACAGCCGGGAGCGGATTGAAACTACGATAAGGCGTATGAAATGGAAAACGGTAAAGGGTATCTCCCGGCCAAACAGCCGGGAGCGGATTGAAACACTTCTATCTCTACACCGTTGATGGTTCCTGTATTGTATCTCCCGGCCAAACAGCCGGGAGCGGATTGAAACAGATCGTAACTGACAATCAGACATTGCACCGTTTGTATCTCCCGGCCAAACAGCCGGGAGCGGATTGAAACTATTGGTGCCGATGGCCGGCACTACCCGCCTCTTTCGTATCTCCCGGCCAAACAGCCGGGAGCGGATTGAAACATTCACAACCAAGGCCGAGTCGAGGCTGCTGAAAGTATCTCCCGGCCAAACAGCCGGGAGCGGATTGAAACTCATTCAGGTTGCCGATTCTGGAATGGTCACGATCGGGTATCTCCCGGCCAAACAGCCGGGAGCGGATTGAAACTTATGTCCGGGGGTAAGCTATGGTGACCGGATTTGTATCTCCCGGCCAAACAGCCGGGAGCGGATTGAAACATTCGCCTTGACTAACCCACCCAGGCCAACATCAAGTATCTCCCGGCCAAACAGCCGGGAGCGGATTGAAACAGCAATTAAATCGACAGCGCAGACCATCCGCGCCGAGTATCTCCCGGCCAAACAGCCGGGAGCGGATTGAAACATCAAATAAGGTAATAATACCCGTTATTTTACCAGTATCTCCCGGCCAAACAGCCGGGAGCGGATTGAAACATAATCGGGCAATCACGCAGACTTGAATACGATGGTATCTCCCGGCCAAACAGCCGGGAGCGGATTGAAACAGCAAACTTGGCACCGAAGCCGGAAGAACTCCACGGTATCTCCCGGCCAAACAGCCGGGAGCGGATTGAAACACATTGGTGCCATTGTTGCAGTCGAACAGGCGTGAGTATCTCCCGGCCAAACAGCCGGGAGCGGATTGAAACCTCAAAGGATGGAAGTTCGGTTGCACCAAGCATCGTATCTCCCGGCCAAACAGCCGGGAGCGGATTGAAACATTTCCGGTCGTGTGGTTCGTGATAATGAGATAACGTATCTCCCGGCCAAACAGCCGGGAGCGGATTGAAACTTGACTTCGAGCGGTTTGTTCTTATCGCCTTGCAATGTATCTCCCGGCCAAACAGCCGGGAGCGGATTGAAACCCTGAATGTGTTGCGGGCAAAACTAAAACACTACGTATCTCCCGGCCAAACAGCCGGGAGCGGATTGAAACACGGTCAAGAAGGCCAAAAAAGAAGAAATTCGACGGTATCTCCCGGCCAAACAGCCGGGAGCGGATTGAAACTCATCCGTCCGGAACGTATTTTCGCATCGGCGAAGTATCTCCCGGCCAAACAGCCGGGAGCGGATTGAAACTTTGATATCGCCCCAGGACGTGCGAATGCCGACAAGTATCTCCCGGCCAAACAGCCGGGAGCGGATTGAAACCTTAATGAGCATGTTGTCATAACCAGTACCGACGGTATCTCCCGGCCAAACAGCCGGGAGCGGATTGAAACCCGTATTCTCCCGCTGTACCAGACGTCGTATCCATGTATCTCCCGGCCAAACAGCCGGGAGCGGATTGAAACTTTTGGTGGTTGCGCCGCAAGGAGTATCGTGAACCGTATCTCCCGGCCAAACAGCCGGGAGCGGATTGAAACGTCCGTCAAGCCGGCTCGTAATTACAAGTTCCTGAGTATCTCCCGGCCAAACAGCCGGGAGCGGATTGAAACAGCAATAAAAAAATCCGTCAATTGATCCCGTTCCTGTATCTCCCGGCCAAACAGCCGGGAGCGGATTGAAACGTTGAAACTTCAACCCAAGAGGGCGATTTATATCGTATCTCCCGGCCAAACAGCCGGGAGCGGATTGAAACTCGAACATTCGCGGTCTTAACTCGATTGATCGAGTGTATCTCCCGGCCAAACAGCCGGGAGCGGATTGAAACAAGCGACTCAAGCTTGAAATCTCGACGATCAGGGGTATCTCCCGGCCAAACAGCCGGGAGCGGATTGAAACTTGAAATCCGTTGTCGACCGACTGGAAAATATGCGTATCTCCCGGCCAAACAGCCGGGAGCGGATTGAAACACAGAAGGCGGGTGTGTCTACACTATTGAACGAAGTATCTCCCGGCCAAACAGCCGGGAGCGGATTGAAACAATCAGGTACAACATTTCTTCCTGGATATTATCGAGTATCTCCCGGCCAAACAGCCGG
This sequence comes from Methylotuvimicrobium sp. KM2, assembly GCF_038051925.1. Classification (NCBI taxonomy): domain Bacteria; kingdom Pseudomonadati; phylum Pseudomonadota; class Gammaproteobacteria; order Methylococcales; family Methylococcaceae; genus Methylotuvimicrobium; species Methylotuvimicrobium sp. KM2. The sequence continues at coordinate 1,967,357 of NZ_CP150634.1, forward strand.
GAGCGGATTGAAACTTTAACAATGATGGGCCTAGTTTTGAGCGCGTCAGTATCTCCCGGCCAAACAGCCGGGAGCGGATTGAAACGTCCATAGTCGCCCAATGTCGGACTTCCAGCCGGTGGTATCTCCCGGCCAAACAGCCGGGAGCGGATTGAAACACCAGTCGATTGAAATTTGTGATGTACTCATCAAGTATCTCCCGGCCAAACAGCCGGGAGCGGATTGAAACATTTCGCCGGTACTCTTGGTAATTCCAATTCAGAGTATCTCCCGGCCAAACAGCCGGGAGCGGATTGAAACCTATGATTTATAGTTATCTTTCACCTTGGCATTTGGTATCTCCCGGCCAAACAGCCGGGAGCGGATTGAAACAAATTCCGACGGCCTTTCCTTTGTTGTTGTCGTGCGTATCTCCCGGCCAAACAGCCGGGAGCGGATTGAAACATTTGTATTTGACTCATTAACCCAGCTCTTTGACGGTATCTCCCGGCCAAACAGCCGGGAGCGGATTGAAACGTGACACACGTCAATGACAAACCGCTCAAATCGTGTATCTCCCGGCCAAACAGCCGGGAGCGGATTGAAACGATTAAAGGAGTTGATATGTCTTATTTCATAGAAAGTATCTCCCGGCCAAACAGCCGGGAGCGGATTGAAACCCGCATTACGAGTTAATCAAGCACCTCGTCGGCGGTATCTCCCGGCCAAACAGCCGGGAGCGGATTGAAACGTCAGAAATTACAACGAAGGCAGGGGCGCAATGGATGTATCTCCCGGCCAAACAGCCGGGAGCGGATTGAAACTCTGATGCGTGTTTTATTCGTATAGCTATACGCGCGTATCTCCCGGCCAAACAGCCGGGAGCGGATTGAAACCCGGAACCGATCAAACCGGATCCGGAACCCGAGCGTATCTCCCGGCCAAACAGCCGGGAGCGGATTGAAACTCAATTCCGAGACGGAAAAAAGCCAGTCTTGACCGTATCTCCCGGCCAAACAGCCGGGAGCGGATTGAAACGAGTATCTGCTCGAATACAAGGCGCGTACGGTATCGTATCTCCCGGCCAAACAGCCGGGAGCGGATTGAAACGGTGTAGATCGTGCCGTTGCGGTCGTCGAAGGTTGTATCTCCCGGCCAAACAGCCGGGAGCGGATTGAAACCCAGATTGCGCAGCGCACGCGCGGCGGCCTGGCCGGTATCTCCCGGCCAAACAGCCGGGAGCGGATTGAAACCTTTTGTTCTGCTCATGTGCAAAAATCCGTAAAGTATCTCCCGGCCAAACAGCCGGGAGCGGATTGAAACACTCAGAACGCCGGCGGGGCTGAGCAAGCACTACAGTATCTCCCGGCCAAACAGCCGGGAGCGGATTGAAACACCGATGTCGATGTCGTCGAAACCGTTTTCAGCGGTATCTCCCGGCCAAACAGCCGGGAGCGGATTGAAACGAAGAATATTTACAAATGATTAACCCTATCGACCGGTATCTCCCGGCCAAACAGCCGGGAGCGGATTGAAACCGTCAAGGCAAGAAATACAAGGGGTTGCCTTATAGAGTATCTCCCGGCCAAACAGCCGGGAGCGGATTGAAACGTCAGCTCCATGGACGATCTCAACAAAGCAGTAAGCGTATCTCCCGGCCAAACAGCCGGGAGCGGATTGAAACGATAACGGCTACACCGCAGCTGATGCCGATTTCAGTATCTCCCGGCCAAACAGCCGGGAGCGGATTGAAACAATATACTCAGGTGTCCACAATGCCATGATTACAGTATCTCCCGGCCAAACAGCCGGGAGCGGATTGAAACAGCTTAGGCGTTATACGGATAACACCGTTTCCGGTGGTATCTCCCGGCCAAACAGCCGGGAGCGGATTGAAACGTTGAAGCGGCATACTTTAATGCCTGGATCGCCGGGTATCTCCCGGCCAAACAGCCGGGAGCGGATTGAAACGTTGATCTTCAGCAGTACGATTCAATTACAGAGTATGTATCTCCCGGCCAAACAGCCGGGAGCGGATTGAAACCACGTTGCTGCATCCTGAGTGCGGACGATTTTTTGTATCTCCCGGCCAAACAGCCGGGAGCGGATTGAAACATAGACGAACTTGGCCGAGATCAAGGAATAGAGATGTATCTCCCGGCCAAACAGCCGGGAGCGGATTGAAACTCAACGCCGCCAGCGGGTTTTCAAACCCTAGCATGTATCTCCCGGCCAAACAGCCGGGAGCGGATTGAAACAGTTCAACGTCTTGACGTAAACGCCCCAGAGCATCGTATCTCCCGGCCAAACAGCCGGGAGCGGATTGAAACAAATTCGGCTGCTGCCCTTCCCGTGCCCGTTTCAGTATCTCCCGGCCAAACAGCCGGGAGCGGATTGAAACATAGTCCAAATATGAGTTCCGACTTGAACCGGAGAGTATCTCCCGGCCAAAAAGCCGGGAGCGGATTGAAACCACAAAGTTTAGCCGCCGCGTACAGGTCGCCTTGGGTATTTCCCGGCCAAACAGCCGGGAGCGGATTGAAACTTTACGGCGCTGGACCATTGTTGGAATTTGGCCGATGTATCTCCCGGCCAAACAGCCGGGAGCGGATTGAAACATAAATCGACAGCAACTGGTCAGCATACTGAATCGGTATCTCCCGGCCAAACAGCCGGGAGCGGATTGAAACTCCAGTATGGTGCTGCGAATATTTCTGCGGCGGGGTATCTCCCGGCCAAACAGCCGGGAGCGGATTGAAACAGTTGTATTAGTCCGTCGATGTTTTTCCAGGCGTGTATCTCCCGGCCAAACAGCCGGGAGCGGATTGAAACAGTCGACAGAAAGCGCAGCTCGGCGCCGTTGGACGTATCTCCCGGCCAAACAGCCGGGAGCGGATTGAAACCCGAAATTCCCACTAACAGTCGAATGAACGCTTAAGTATCTCCCGGCCAAACAGCCGGGAGCGGATTGAAACTCGCTCAGTTGCGAGGAATCGATTACGCCACTGGTGTATCTCCCGGCCAAACAGCCGGGAGCGGATTGAAACCGCTTCGACTCACCGTTTGCCAGCGCAAGCTATGTATCTCCCGGCCAAACAGCCGGGAGCGGATTGAAACATCCGCGTAAAACGCCTTAACACCACGCAATAAAGTATCTCCCGGCCAAACAACCGGAAAAATATAGTTAATCAAAGAGTTGTCGAAAGTAGTCGATTCCACATAAAAAAATGGAAGAAAATAGTGCGAATCTAGTTGAAATAAAATGATTTTTTTGAATCCTTTGGTAGAATACGCGCCGATCGTCTTTGCGCCGTTATCGTTTCGAGTTAGATAGGCTGTTTGCGTTTTAAAACAGGTTCATTTAATGCGTTCGGTGTAATGATTGAGTTATTTCGCTGGGTGCTTAATTCGGCAATTTTGTAGATATACTTTGTAAGCTTTCAGCCCCACGGCCATTCTCGGTCCCATGCTCTGTGCTCATCGTTATACATAAGTCTTGAATTACGCTTTTGCAATCTTAACCAATGAGGCCTCGATACCATTGATTGTCGCTTAACACACTAGGCTTCGAAATCGCGATCTGGGGATCGCTCCCACAGAGCATCCGACCCTTTGTGGGAGCGACGCCTTCGTCGTCCCTCACCTAATGCTAGGCGAGAGAAAGCCATTGACTTTCAATATCCATTGATTTTTCAAACAGTAGCGTTCCCAGGTATTCGATAAACTCTGTTCAGCACCTTTACCGGTACTTGTGTATAACGGCGAGCTCCGGAGCGTGGGAACGATAGCCGGTAGTAATAGCGACTACGCGACACGCCGGTTAACGCGCACTGACAACTCAATGAGGGTCCCGGGACCGGTTCCAGCCACTGGCGCCGTTCGCTTACAGGGACAGCCCGGACTTTTTTTAAGCCAGTTCAACTCGACTTTCAACTGCCCGATTTGGCTATACAGCGCTTCCTGGTCGGCTTCATGTTGCCGGTTCTTTCGGCCTCGTTTAACGGTAAAGCACTCGACCAGCCCGGCTTGCGCTTCTTTTTTCCAGTTCGACACCTGTTTCGGTGTGGACCTGGTGCGCGCCGGCAATCTCATTGATGGTCTTATCGCCTTTTAAGGCTTCTAGCGCCACTTTGGCTTTAAATTGGGCACTGTGTTTCTTTCTATGCATGATTTTTTCCTCTACACTTTCTCGGGTTTATACATGCAGGTTACCACCTTAATTAGTTGTTCAGTTTTTGGGGTCCATTATAGGGATACACCCAATTTAGAATTTGGAAATTAGGGTTTTAATGCCAAAATCATTTCTGTAAATGACCCCGGCAATTTAGACGGGCAGGATAGACAATATTGGTTCGCGAATCTAGTTGAAATAAAATGATTTTTTTGAATCCTTTGGTAGAATACGCGCCGATCCTCTTTGCGCCGTTATCGTTTCGAGTTAGATAGGCTGTTTGCGTTTTAAAACAGGTTCATTTAATGCGTTCGGTGTAATGATTGAGTTATTTCGCCGGGTGCTTAATTCGGCAATTTTGTAGATATACTACTTTTGCTGTTGAGATAGTGAATTTGATGAATACGCGCGTATTATTCGCTTTGTTGGTGGTGGGTTTCTTGGGTAGCGCCCATGCTGTAACTTATTCTTGGCCGGATGATCCTAACGATAATTTGGTTACCGAGCATGCCGACGATTTTCCTTTTACTCGCGCTAACCAGGATGAGACTTTATTAGATATAGCTCGACGTTTTTCATTGGGTCAAGTCGAAATTGTGCGTCTGAATCAGGATGTGGATCGTTGGTCGGTCAAGCAAGATGAGGTTGTGCGTTTGCCTAATCGTCGTGTGCTTCCCGATACACCGCATGAAGGTATTGTGCTGAATATTGCCGAATATCGCATGTATTATTATCCGCCGGCTCAAGCCGGTATGCCGCGTACGGTAATGTCGTTTGCGCATGGCGTCGGGCGTCAGGATTGGCAGACGCCGTTGGGTTTAACCAAAGTCGTCAAAAAAGTTAAAGACCCGTCTTGGTATCCTCCGGAGTCGATTCGCCGGGAACATGCGGCGATGGGCGATCCGCTGCCGGCCGTGGTGCCTCCGGGGCCGCATAATCCTTTGGGCGCTTATGCCTTGCATTTGGCTTTAAAAGGGGAATATCGGATTCACGGTACCGATATCGATAAGATTTACGGTATCGGTATGCAAATTACTCATGGTTGTGTTCGCATGTATCCCGAAGATATCGAACAGTTATATCATTCGGTTTCAGTCGGTACGCCCGTGCGAATCGTGCAGCAACAGATTAAAACGGGCTGGCTCGATAATCAACTCTATATCGAGGCGCATCCGGATTTAGAGGGTGTTGAAACGACTTTCGAACAGCGTCTCGATATAGCAATGCAGCTCATTGCCAAAGCGAATAACGGGGTGATTCCTGAGTTGAATGAAGCGGTTTTGAAAAAAGCGCTTACCGTTCTCGATGGCGATCCTGTGCCGATTTTTGAACGTTTGCCGGATATGCCGGATTTTGAGGAGGAAATCGGTTTACGAGAAGCGGCGGTCGAATCGACTTATCGCTTGCAGTAATTTTTTGTTTTAGGTCTAAAACACATGCTGTCTGATCTTTTATGCGGTTACCCAAGCTGGAACTTGGCAAAGAGTATGATGCGGGTTGGCTGTTTTTAGCTTGATGCGCGTGGGTGCTAGGGGTAGTTTGAGATAATGATTTGGACCGTTTTTGCTTCGACTTGGTTCGGCACGAACGGTCTACAACACATGAAGTCTGCTTTTTTAGGTTTATAGGTCTTGTTTAACATCTTCTTTTAAGTTAGGCCAATGACAGAAAGCAAAAACCCATATCATGAAGATGTTAACGATCGGGATCAATAAGCATAAAACCCAAGCTTTGTGTAGTCCGGCTTTGTCCATGATTTTCGTGCCTAGCCACATAACCAAGAGCACCATTAGCGTGATTAGAAAAACTTCCATCATGAGCTCCTATCGTTTGTTTTTTGATTAGGCCATGGCAATAAGGCTAATTGTAAAAAAATCAGCAGCAAGCCGAATCCCGGTAAAAAAACCAGTAATGCCCAGGCAGGATGAAAGCCGGCTTTTCGGTAAATCAACATCACGGGAATGACAATCATTAGCGCGACAATGATGATGCGGCCCATTTCAGGAAATACGTACATAAGCGTCTCCTTTTCGATATATCGGCGATAGTACACCGACTTTTCGGTTAATGAAAGTCACTCGATTTACCCGATTGTAAGAATTCAGATCCTTTTTTCACCAAACCTGTGAAAGTGTTGTAGAACCTTCATGCTTCGACTTAGCTCAGCACGAACGGTCTACAATACACTCCAACTGTTCTTTTTCGGATAATCCTAAATTCGGCAGTTCAACCATGAAGCACATGAAGTATTTCAATAGATTACCTAAACATTGCAGCTAACCTTTCGGGTGAGCGAAAGTTGTTCATAAACGAATGACAAGTTATTGAGTTAACTTCTTATTCTTCATGATCTTCATGGTGAAATGCTTTTTCTAGGATAATGAAAGAGCTCTGGGTTTAGCATTACGCCGAATAGCGTACAGTAAGGCAAAGCAGGCGTACATGTAGCCCGTATGCAGCGTAGCGGAATACGGGACTGGCGTGGCTCCGAACTTCCCGGATTGCGCTACGCTGTTTAGGATCGCCGGAGGTTGGTAGTGGAAGTGGTCGGATAAATCACAGGGAAAAGTGCGATATCGAAGGCAATGAATCTGATGATAATGGGTGAGTTTTAATAAAACCACAAACGTTTAACAACGGCAGCCCTTGGAGCTGCTAACAACCGTCAAGCCCTCCGCTTTGCGGGGGCCATATGACTTGTTTTATACCCATCGCAGATCAAAATTCGGCACCAGGGTGTCCGTCAAAGGACGCCGTAAACCCAGCACCTAAATTAGCTATAATATTAAACATAGCTAAAGGGCTATGGAATTTAGGTGCTGGGTAAATACATCCCTGTAGGCTCTATGCCAGCTCCATGCTGGCAAAGCCTTTGCCGCACACCCTGGCGCCTCCTCAGGCACTGCCGAAATTTGAAGTGCGAAAGGTATAAATACAGGGCTGAACAATTACCATGGCGGCGTTTGCGTTAAGTATCGGCAGTCGTTGGGAGTCTTTTGAGAGCATTTATATATAAATCACCCTCGATCGCGCGGACTCTTTGACCGAGCGATTCGACCGTGTCGCCGGATAGCACAGGAACTTCCTCTTGTAAGAGCAAAGGCCCTTCGTCATAGGCGTCGGTGACGAAATGTACTGTGGCGCCTGATACGGTTTCACCCGCCTCGAGAACGGCGGCATGCACAAAATCGCCATACATGCCACGGCCGCCGAATTTCGGCAGGAGAGACGGGTGAATGTTAAGTATTTTGCCTGAATAGGCCGATAATGTTTGCGGCCCGATTTTTTTCATGTAGCCGGATAATACGATCAATTCGGTGTCGGCGGATTGTAAGGCTTTTTTGATGGCTTGGTCTTCGTTGTCGGAGTGGGTTTTACTGCTGATATGGAAAACTTCGATGCCGTGAGTCAAGCACCAATCATAAATTGCCGAATCTTTGTTGTTCGTGATTAATATGCCGATTTCAAACCCGGTCAATCCCCCGTGTTCGATCGTTTCGATGATTTTCCGTGCGGAACTGCCGCCGTGTGAAGCTAAAAAGCTTATTTTCATAGATGTTATGATTTAACTAATGGTTCGTAGCGCACCTTGCTCTCCCTCACCTAACGCTAGGTGAGGGACGATCTGGGGATCGCTCCCACAGAGCACCCGACGCTTTGTGGGAGCGACGCCTTCGTCGCGATTTCGAGGCCGAGAGCGTCAAACGACAATAATTGATGTCGAGGACTCATTGGCTAAGTAACTGTTTAAAACCTGCCTCCCGTTTTTATCGGGCGAGTTACGTTAAACTTCGGTAAGTAAATGATGGACAGTTACTAGGCATTGCCATCCGTGGCACTGGATTCCGCCAATCCCTGGCGGAATGACGCGTTCTTTCCTTTAGTTGGCGCTTATGCGGTACATATCCTACTATGCTTTTTTGTCTTACCTTCTTTTGAGGAATCAACGTTTTTTGCCGAGATACAGGTCTGTGATCGTGCCGGCGACGACTTCGGATGCGAAAGCAAAGGTTTCCGATAAAGTCGGGTGCGGGTGAATCGTCAATGCGACGTCTTCGGCGTCGGCACCCATTTCCAACGCCAATACGGCTTCGGCAATCAAGTCGCCGGCATGCGGGCCGACGATGCCGGCACCGAGGATGCGGCCGGTTTCCTTGTCGCAAATGACTTTGGTCATGCCTTCGCTGCGGCCCATGCTCAACGAGCGTCCGCTCGCCGCCCATGGGAATACGCCTTTTTCGATCTCGATGCCTTGTTCCTTCGCTTGGTTTTCGGTCAGTCCCATCCAGGCGATTTCAGGGTCGGTATAGGCAACCGATGGAATCGTCAGTGCATCGAATGCGGCTTTGTGACCGGCGATGACTTCGGCGGCAATTTTACCTTCATAAGCGGCTTTATGCGCCAGCATCGGATTGCCGACGATGTCGCCGATCGCGAAGATGTGCGGAATGTTCGTACGCTGTTGTTTGTCGACTTCGATAAAGCCTTGTTCGGTGACTTGAATGCCGGCATTTTCCGCGCCGATTTTGTTGCCATTGGGACGACGACCCACGGCAACCAGCACGGCATCGAAAACGGCGGACTCGGGGGCTTTATCGCCTTCGAACGAGACCATGAGGCCTTCTTCGAGGGCTTCGATCGCAGTCACGCGGGTTTCCGTCCAGATGGCCTCATATTGCTTTTTGATGCGGTTGTGTAATGGTCGAACCAGGTCTTTGTCGCAACCGGGAATAATCTGATCCATTAATTCGACCACGCTGATTTTGGAACCCAGGGCATGATAGACCGTTGCCATTTCAAGGCCGATGATGCCGCCGCCGACAATCAACAGTTTTTCCGGAATTTCGCGTAATTGGAGCGCTCCGGTCGAATCCCACAGACGCGGGTCGTCGTTCGGGAAAACCGGGATTTTTGTCGGTTCGGATCCGGCTGCGATAATGGCTTGATCGAAGCTAATCAATTGGGTGCCGTTATCATTATCGACTTGCAATTCATTTTTCGATACGAACGAGCCGTTTCCCTGTATACGCGTGATTTTGCGTTGTTTTACCAGGCCGTCCAACCCTTTGTTCAGGCCCCCGGTAACGCTTTCTTTCCAGCTTCTGATTTTATCCAGGTCAAATTTCGGTGCGCCGAAATCGACGCCATGGCTTGCGAACTCCTGCGCTTCATGAACGATTTGGGCCATGTGCAGCAGCGCTTTGGAAGGAATGCAGCCGACATTTAGACATACCCCGCCCAATACCGGGTAGCGTTCGACGATGACGACTTGTTTGCCCAGGTCGGCCGCACGGAATGCGGCTGTATAACCGCCTGGGCCACCGCCGAGGACTAGGACTTCGGCATGGAGTTTGGATTCGTTTGCAGCAGCATTTGCAGTCATGAGTATTCCTTATCAAGTATGCGTTTTGACGCCGAGCATCTTTTCGTTACTCGGTGTGTATCCGGCGAACGGTGCTCGACGTTTGAGTCTAGGCGCTTTTTTAAAGTATCAACCGTCTGATATCGGTCAAAAAATCTGTTAATTTGACCATAAAACGCGCCGCTTCGGCACCATCGATGACTCGATGGTCATAGGTCATGTCTAGCGGCAACATCAAACGCGGTTGGAATTCCTTACCGTCCCAAACCGGTTGCATTTTGGCTCGCGTGACACCGAGTATCGCGACTTCCGGTGCGTTAACGATCGGTGTGAATGCGGTGCCGCCAATGCCGCCGAGACTGGAGATCGTCATTGAGCCGCCTTGCATTTCGTTCGGCACCAGTTTGCCGGCGCGGGCTTTTTCGCTCAATGTTGCCAGTTCCGCCGATAATTCATAAATGCTTTTTCGGTCGACGTCGCGCAGTACAGGTACGACAAGACCGTTAGGCGTGTCGACGGCGATGCCGATGTGGCAGTATTTTTTTAGGATCAGGCTTGCGCCGTCCGGCGACAACGAAGCATTAAAATTCGGAAACTGCTTCAGCGCGTTTGCCAATGCCTTGATGATGAAGATCAAGCCGGTGACCTTACCGTTTGGACTGTTTTCGGCATTGATCTGTTTGCGAAAGGCTTCCAATTCTGTGATATCCGCTTCGTCATGATGGGTCACCATTGGCAGATTCAGCCAAACCCGGCTCATGTTTTGCCCGGTCAGGCGTTTGATTTTACTCAATGGCAAGACTTCGGTTTCGCCGAACTGCGAGAAATCCACGGCAGGGATCGCCGGGATGCCTGCTCCGGAAGATTTGACGCCTTCGCTGAGGGTTTGCTTGACATAGGCTTTGACGTCTTCTTTTAGAATTCGTCCCTTTCGGCCGCTGCCTTGCCTAATAAGACTCAGGTCGACGCCCAATTCACGGGCGAATAATCGAATAGCAGGCGTTGCATGCGGAAGGTGTTGGCCGCTCGGTTCGGAATCGATCGAAGCGGCCGGCGTCGGAGCAGGGGAGGCGGCTGGTGCCGAAGCGGCACTTGCAGCCGGTTTTTCCTCGATTGGCTTGTCTTGCTTGTTTGTGGCTTCGGTTGCCGGTTTCGGTTCTGAAACCGGAGGCTTCTGTTCAGGTTCGGAGGGTTCGCTAGCTTCGACGGTCGCGATGGTTATCCCTTGGGATACTTTGTCACCGACTTTAATTTTGAGTTCCCGAACCGTGCCGGCAATCGTCGATGGCATATCCATCGTGGCTTTGTCACTTTCCAAGACGACCAAGGGCTGTTCGATTTCTATCGTGTCGCCGGGTTGAACAAGGATTTCGACCACGTCGACTTCGCTAGAGCCGCCGAGATCGGGTACTTTAATCTCAATCAATTCACTCATGTGCCAATTCCTTTAATTAAAGCCGCCACGGGGCAACAGTTTCCGGGTTAATGCCGTATTTGGCAATGGCCGTTTCGACTTTTGCGAGTTCGAATTCGCCGATATCCGCAAGGCTTTTCAGTGCCGCGACAGCGATATGATAACGGTTGACTTCGAAGAAGCGGCGCAAGGATTCGCGAGTATCCGAACGGCCGAAACCGTCGGTACCCAAGACAGTATAAGGCGCCGATAGGTAAGGGCGAATTTGTTCGGCATACAGGCGAACGTAGTCGGTTGCGGCGATGATAGGCCCTTTGGCATTTTCAAGGCATTCGGTGACATGAGGCTTTTTAGGGGCTTCGGTCGGATGTAGCCGGTTCCATCGTTCGCAAGTTTGTCCGTCGCGTGCCAATTCGGTAAAGCTCGTGCAGCTCCAGAGATCGGCTGTTACGTTCCAGTCGTTTTGCAAAAGTTCGGCTGCGGCGATGGCTTCGCGGAAAATCGTGCCGGAACCCAGCAATTGCACGCGCGTTTTGGCGCGGCCGTCGCCTTTCTTGAACGAGTACATACCTTTAAGGATCGATTCCTCGATACCTTTCGGCATTGCCGGATGTTCGTAATTCTCGTTCATTACGGTGATGTAATAGAAAATGTCTTCTTGATCGACGTACATCCGACGCAAACCGTCTTGAATGATCACCGCGATTTCATACGAAAAGGTCGGGTCGTAGGAAATGCAGTTCGGGACGGTTCCGGCAAAAATATGGCTGTGTCCGTCTTCGTGCTGTAGGCCCTCGCCGTTGAGCGTCGTTCTTCCGGCCGTTCCGCCAAGCAAGAAGCCGCGTGTGCGTTGGTCGGCAGCCGCCCAAATCAAATCGGCGACGCGTTGGAAGCCGAACATCGAGTAGAAGATGAAAAACGGAATCATCGGCACGTTATGGGTCGAATAGGATGTTCCGGCCGCGATCCAATCGCACATGCCGCCCGCTTCGTTGATGCCTTCCTGCAAGACTTGGCCGTTTTTGTCTTCTTTGTAAAACATTAATTGGTCCGCATCCTGCGGGGTATAGAGTTGTCCGACTTGCGACCAAATGCCTAATTGGCGAAACATGCCTTCCATTCCAAAAGTACGCGACTCGTCCGGCACGATCGGTACGATGCGTTTACCGATGTTTTTGTCCTTGACCAAAATATTCAGCATTTTGACGAAAGCCATTGTTGTCGAAATTTCGCGTCCTTCGCCGGTAGCTTCCAATAGGGATTTGAAGTCCGATAGAACGGGAACATTCAAAGCGTAGGATTTCGTTCTTCTGTTCGGCAGGTAGCCGCCCAATTCGGCGCGGCGCTCTTTCATATAGGCCAGTTCTTTCGAGTCTTCAGGAAACTTCAGGTAAGGCAGCTCCTGAATTTGTTCGTTGGTTACCGGCAGTTCGTAACGATCTCTAAAACGAGTCAGGGAGTTGATGCTCATTTTCTTTTGTTGGTGCGAGATATTCTGGCCTTCGCCCGACTCGCCCATCGAATAGCCTTTGATCGTTTTTGCCAGAACCACGGTCGGTTGCCCTTGGTGGTTGACTGCGGCATGGAAGGCTGCATAGATTTTTGCAGGATCATGGCCGCCTCTATTGAGTAACCAAATGTCCAAATCGGACAAATCAGCAACCATCGCTTTCAATTCCGGCGTGTTGAAGAAGTGCTCGCGGACATAAGCACCGTCTTTGGCTTTGAACGTTTGATAGTCGCCGTCTACGCATTCCATCATGCGTTTGACGAGTAGGCCTTGATGGTCTCTAGCCAACAGCTTATCCCAATGGCGGCCCCAAACCAGTTTAATGACATTCCAGCCGGCGCCTCGGAAGGTGCCTTCCAATTCTTGAATGATTTTGCCGTTGCCGCGAACTGGTCCATCCAGTCGTTGTAGGTTGCAATTGACCACAAAAATAAGATTGTCCAGTTTTTCGCGGCCTGCCATGCCGATTTCGCCGAGAGACTCCGGTTCGTCGGTCTCGCCGTCGCCAAGGAAGCACCAGACTTTACGATTGGAGGTGTCGGCTAGGCTTCGATCTTGCAAATAGCGCATGAATCGGGCTTGGTAGATTGCCATAATGGGGCCTAGGCCCATCGACACGGTCGGGAATTGCCAAAACTCAGGCATCAGCCATGGGTGCGGATAAGATGAAAGTCCGTTACCGTCGACTTCCTGGCGGAAATTGTCCATCTGTTCTTCGGTCAGTCGGTCGAGTAAAAAAGCTCGGGCATAATCGCCGGGCGCCGAATGACCTTGCACGAACAATAGGTCTCCGTCATGTTGCTCGGATGGCGCTCGCCAGAAATGATTTTGGCCGACATCGTAGAGCGTGGCCGCCGATGCGAAACTGGCGATATGACCGCCGACATTGGTGTTTCTGTTGGCGCGAAGCACCATCATCATGGCGTTCCAACGGACATAGGACCGTATTCTTTGTTCGATAGTGGTGTTGCCGGGAAATTGAATTTGTTGATCGACGGGTATCGTGTTGATGTAGTCGGTGGTCGCGCTAAACGGTATATTAGAGCCCGATTGTCTGGCGACGGCGACCAGTTTCTCAATCAGATACTGAACGCGGGTTTCGCCCTCGATTTCCATCACTGCTTTCAGTGCATCGATCCATTCCTGAGTTTCGATAGGATCGACATCTTCCTGTTCGACAACCGCAGGACTTTTATTGTTTTTCATTTATAACTCCACTTATCAGGTAGGTTTTCCTATCTGAAAATCGCTGTTAGTTTGGTGATCATTTGTCGTTAGTAACGTTTAGAACGCGAATTTTATAACGGCCAAGGGTCGCTTGTCTTGTTATTCGCATGTTTGTCTAAGTTGTTAGGGATCGACCGGTGATGTTTTTGGTATTCATTATACTGATTGCTAACAAAATTTCGGCGCCGTTGTGCATCTAAACTTTAGCTTATCCTGGGGTATACGCAGATTTCAGATGGTTTCGTTGAGCTCAAAGCATAAGGGAGGTGCGTTATGCGCATCTTCTTAGGTGGTAAATGTCAACGTGGTTGTCGCATAAGTTAAAAAGAACGGAAGTGTCGGTATTTTTCACTGCATTATCGGTCTGTTTCTCAGGGCTTAAACAAAATCCCGCCTGCCAATCTCAGCTTCGGGTGTTATGACACCAGCGCTCCGGTTTGTTGAGTCTTAGCGGCGGAGGATGCGGCAGCGAAACGGAAGCCCGTCGCATTGTTTGAGCGCAGGTAGAGTTGTGGTAACGCAGCCATTAACCAGTCCCGCGATTTATTACAATTTGGCAGGGCGGGGCATGCAACCCATTTGCATCAAGTTAAAAACGGCCGACCCACATCACGCTCTTTCCCAAGCTCCAGCTTGGGAAAGACACCCCGGAAGCTCCAGCTTCCTGAGACCGACACAACCTCTGCACATTCTCAATCAACTTCTGACCCGCTCGTTCAATCTTCCTTGATTGTCGGGAAGCTAGAGCTTCCTGAACAGGTTACCCAAGCTGGAGCTTGGGTAACAGCATAAAAGGGGGCAAAGTTCTAACTTGCTTTAAATGCAGGAGTCTGAATAGCTACTTCCATGATGGGTTTCGCTCCGCTCTACCCATCCTACATTAGCGCGCGCTGATTGAAACGACATCGCGCTGTGTGTGACCTTTGTATAGCTGGCGCGGACGCCCGATTTTTTGCTCATCGTCGGAAATCATTTCATCCCAGTGAGCAATCCAGCCGATTGAGCGGGCCATCGCGAAAATGGCCGTGAACATCACTGTTGGAATGCCCAGAGCTCTCATGACGATGCCGGAATAAAAATCGACATTCGGATAGAGTTTTTTCTCGATGAAGTATTCGTCTTCCAAAGCGATGCGTTCCAATTCCAGTGCCAACTTGAATAGCGGATCGTCATGGAGTCCGAGTTCGTTAAGCACTTCATGGCAGGTTTCGCGCATCAGTTTGGCGCGCGGGTCGTAATTTTTATAAACCCGATGCCCGAAGCCCATCAATCTAAAGGGATCGTTTTTATCCTTCGCTTTGTCGATGAATTCGCCGATTCTCGAAACATCGCCGATTTCGAGCAGCATTCTGAGTACCGCCTCGTTAGCACCGCCGTGAGCGGCCCCCCACAGGCAAGCAATGCCGGAGGTGATGCACGCATAAGGATTGGCGCCGGATGAGCCGGCTAGTCTGACCGTGGAGGTTGATGCATTTTGTTCGTGATCGGCATGCAGAATCAAAATTCTGTCCATTGCTCTGACTAAAATAGGGTTTTGTACATAGTCTTCGCAAGGTGTCGCATGCATCATATACATGAAGTTTTCGACATAACCCAATTTGTTTTGCGGGTACATGAACGGCATGCCGCTACTATATTTGTGGCTCATCGCAACGATCGTCGGCATTTTGGCGATGAGGCGGATGGCGGACAAGTTTCGGTCTATCGGACACCGAATGTCCAGTTCATGGTGATAAAACGCGGATAGCGCGCCCACAACGGCCACAATGGTCGCCATCGGATGGGCGTCGCGACGGAATCCCTTATAAAAGTCGTTCAGTTGATCATGTACCATTGTGTGATAGGTGATGTCATTGACAAACTCTTGCATTTGCCGGCCATTCGGCAATTCATCATGCAGCAATAAGTAGCAGACCTCCATGAAATCGCATTTTTCGGCGAGTTGTTCGATAGGGTAGCCTCGATAAAGGAGAACCCCCTTGTCGCCGTCGATGAAAGTGATTCTAGAACTACAACTAGCGGTGGATGTGAAGCCCGGGTCGTATGTGAATACGCCCGTATCACGGTAGAGTGTTCGGATATCGATGACATCGGGACCGATAGTACCTTGTAGAACAGGTAGTTCACATGAAATCCGGTCGTCCTCATTTCGTATCGTTACTTGGTTGTGGTTTGTCATGGTATTACCTTTCTGTTAAGTATTCGTGATATCACGGCCTGTTAAATTTATAACCATTAACGCGCGGGCGTACTATTGTCAACAATAATAATGCAACGGCACAAACGTAAGACGCTACGTATTTCTTTTTAATGTCGGGAATTCAAAACACCGATTATAAAGAAAGTTTCCATAAACTATTTCGTGGTTATGCAATCGTAACTATTCAGTCCCCCGGCAATTAGCGTTACCACGCTCTGCGTGGGAACGATAGGGGGTGTGAATAATTACGTGCAATCAGTTATCGTAGTCCGCCAGGCAGCATGTTTAAAAATAAATAGGCCTTGAAGTGCATTATTTTTTTACGGCATTCTCGATTGCAGTTTTAGCTAATTCGGTAATTCTGGGCCAGTTTTTGGCTGCGACGGCATCATCCGGTGCTAACCAGGACCCGCCAACACAGGCAACATTCGGTAAGCTTAGATACTCATTATAGTTACTCGCCGATATTCCTCCGGTTGGGCAGAATGTTACTGAAGGAATGGGGCCGGCAATACCTTTTAACATATTGACGCCGCCGGCTGCAGCCGCAGGAAAAAACTTAAAGTGATCCAAGCCGTATTCCATGCCTAACATGAGTTCTGAGATCGTTGAGATTCCAGGGATTAATGCGATGTTACTATTTGCCGCGGCATTCAGTAATGTCGGCGTCAGTCCGGGACTAATTGCAAATACGGCACCGGCATTTTCGGCGGCTTGCAATTGCTCCGGAGTAGTGACTGTGCCTACGCCAACGATGGCATCCTTGACTTGTTCGCTGATAAGCTTAATGGTATCGAGCGCAATCGGTGTGCGTAACGTGATTTCAAGGACTTTGATGCCGCCTTCGGTCAATGCTTGCGCTAGAGGTACTGCGTCCTCGAGGTTTTTGATGACCATGACGGGCATGACGGGCCCCGCATTCAGCACTGCAGAGGGGTGAAGTTTCCAATTGTTCTGTGTCATTTAAATTGAGTTTCCGATAGATTAGTTATGTGTTGTCAATCGATTGACAAGGCGGTTAGTCGTTGAGGAACACGTTGGTTGCCCCGGTTTCTGCCGAAGAGGCATTCAAGCGGAAACCAGCAAACAATTCACGGCCCATGCCGTGATGGTGGTCTTTGGCGTGGTTTGCCGCCGGGCGGCGCGCATTGAATTCGGCATTGTCGACCAATACATTGATTTCGCCGGTTTGTGCATTTAAACGAATCATATCACCATTACGAACTTTTGCTAGTGGGCCGCCGTCTGCGCATTCCGGACACATATGAATCGCCGAGGGAACTTTGCCTGAGGCGCCGGACATGCGTCCGTCTGTCACCAGAGCTACTTTGAACCCTTTGTCTTGTAATAAACCCAGCGGCGGAGTCAGTTTATGCAGTTCCGGCATGCCGTTGGATTTCGGTCCTTGGAATCGTATGACCGCAATAAAATCTTTTTCCAGTTCACCGCGTTTGAAGGCATCCATTAGGTCATCTTGATCATCGAAGACAATGGCCGGTGCTTCGACGATTTGATGTTCTTCTTTAACGGCGGAAACTTTTGAAATGCCGCGTCCCAAATTACCGTGCATGACATGCAGGCCACCGCTCTTGGCAAAAGGTTTTTCCACGGTAGACAATACTTCGGGGTCAAGCGAGGTTGCCGGGGAAGGCTCCCAAGTTAATTGGCCGTCGATGAGTTTGGGCTCCTGAGTATAGTGTTGCATGCCCCGTTCGTCGGCGACAGTGATGATGTCTTCGTGCAGCAAGCCGTTGCGTAATAGCTCGCCGATCAACACACCCATACCGCCGGCGGCTTGGAAATGATTTACATCGGCAGGGCCGTTCGGATAGATTTTGGCAATTAACGGCACTACTTTCGATAGATTATCGAAATCGTCCCAATTGATCACGATGCCCGCTGAGCGTGCGATGGCGACTAAATGCATCGTATGGTTCGTAGAACCGCCGGTGGCGAGCAGGCCGACGATGGCATTGACAATGGCTTTTTCGTCGATGACATGACCGATGGGGCGGAAATCGTTGCCTAGTGCCGTGAATTTCAGTGCCTGCTTAGTAGCCGCTTTAGTCAGTTCGTCACGTAGCGGCGTGTAAGGATTGATGAATGAACTTCCGGGAAGGTGTAGGCCCATGATTTCAACCATCATTTGGTTGCTGTTCGCGGTACCGTAAAAAGTGCAAGTGCCGGGGCCGTGGTAGGCTTTCGATTCGGATTCAAGCAGTTCCTTGCGCCCGATTTTGCCTTCGGCGTATTTTTGGCGGGTGCGTGCTTTTTCTTTGTTGGTAATGCCGCTGGTCATTGGGCCGGCCGGCACGAATACGGCGGGAAGATGACCGAAGCTCAATGCGCCTATTAATAAGCCGGGTACGATTTTATCGCAAACTCCCAAATATAGGGCGGCGTCGAACATGTTGTGGCTTAAGCTAATTGCGGTCGACATCGCTATGACGTCACGGCTGAACAATGAAAGCTCCATGCCGGGTTGGCCTTGCGTGACGCCGTCGCACATTGCAGGAACGCCTCCGGCAAATTGCGCGACGCCGCCGGCTTCTTTCGCTGCATCTTTGATTAGAGTGGGAAAATCTTTATAAGGCTCGTGGGCCGATAGCATGTCGTTATATGCAGATACGATTGCGATATTGGCTTTTTGGTCGCCGGCTAGGTCTGCTTTTTCCGTAGCGGCACAAGCGGCGAAGCCATGCGCGAGATTGCCGCAGCCAAGCACCGAGCGATGAGGGCCTTTTTTGACCGCCGAATCAATTCTAGCTAAATATATGGCGCGGCTTTCACGGCTGCGTTCGATAATCTCTTCGGTAACTGAATTAAGAATAGGATGCATTTTATCTTCCTGCTGTTGGAGGTCGCGTATGAATCGCCAATTATCATCAACGATGATAAAGAGTCTTTATCACTTCGCTCGAAAAGTGACTGCCGTTAAGTTATCGTGTCTTGGGAATGGCGTCGGTAACTTTGTCGGATAAGACTAAGTCGCGTTGTTTTAAAGTTTTTTGCGATTGCATAAGCGATAAGGTAAAAGTGTTATTTAGCAGAAGGCGATTGAGTTATTGTTCTATCACTTTAAGCAAATATTGGGCCGGTAGAATAATTTTGTAAGCCTTTGTTTTTTATGTATTCTTGTTTCGCACTCGCTTGTGTCTAAATCATTGGAAGGGCGAATTTAGGCTGTAATTATACATCTAAACCGGTGCTTGCACCAAAATAGCCAAAAATCGTCCAGGCGTACGTGCCGGATGGTGTAGGTAGGGAAGCTGGAATCAATGACAGATTTTAAACTTTATCGATGTCGGGTACAATTGCCGGCCTTTGTTGATCCGGTATCGGAAATGGCGCTTAGAGGAAATCATAAATGACTGTTTTAGTTGGAATCATTATGGGGTCGACTTCCGATTGGGAGACGATGCGGTTTGCGACCGAAAAGCTTGAGCAGTTTGGTATTGCTCATGAAGTTGAAGTCGTCTCCGCGCATCGAACGCCGGATAAATTATTTGCTTATGCCGATGCTGCGGAAAGCAGAGGATTGGAGGTGATCATCGCCGGCGCCGGCGGCGCGGCGCATTTACCGGGTATGGTCGCTGCAAAAACGGCGGTTCCGGTATTGGGCGTGCCGATCCAATCCAAAGCGCTCAACGGCATGGATTCTTTATTGTCGATTGTGCAAATGCCGGCCGGTATTCCGGTCGGAACACTAGCCATCGGAAAGGCGGGAGCGATTAATGCGGCGTTGCTGGCGGCGGCAATAGTCGGTAATAAATATCCGGAATACCGGGAAGTTTTACAGCTATTTAGACAACAGCAGACTGATTCTGTATTGGCGAATGCCGATCCGAGGAGTGTTGAATAATGATAATTGGTATCTTGGGCGGCGGGCAATTGGCAAGAATGCTGGCATTGGCGGGAAAACCCTTGGGCTTGCAATTCATGTTTTTGGATCCGGCGGACGAGGCTTGTGCGAGCGAATTAGGCGAGCATTTGCAAGGTGACTATACGGATCGTACTCTATTGACGCAAATGGCCGAACGCTGCGATGTAGTGACTTACGAATTCGAAAACGTTCCGGTCGATATTATCGATTTTATTGCGGAAAAAACGCCTGTTTACCCGTCGGCTAAGGCCTTGGCGGTAGGCCAGGACCGCTTGACCGAAAAGGATTTTTTTCGAGAGCTGGGTATTCCGACCGCGCCTTATTATGCTGTCGATAGTTTCGAGCGCTTGCAAGAAGTTATGCCGGAAATTGGGTGGCCGGCGATTTTGAAGACTCGAAGATTTGGCTATGACGGGAAAGGTCAAGCCATTTCGCGTTCTGCGGCCGATTTACAGGAAGCTTGGCGGGAACTGGAAGGATCGCCGGTCATTGTCGAAGGTTTCGTGCCGTTTCGCCGAGAGGTTTCTATCATCGCCGCGCGCAATGTTTCAGGAGCTATCGTTTATTATCCCTTATCGGAAAATCAGCATCGAGGCGGTATTCTTCGTTTGGCCAAGAGCTGCGATAACGATCCGTTGCAATCCCAAGCAGAGTCGATGATAGCAAGATTGTTGGAAGCCTTGAATTATGTTGGAGTACTGGCTCTAGAGTTGTTCGATCTCGACGGGCATCTAGTCGCTAACGAATTTGCACCGCGCGTACATAATTCGGGTCATTGGACGATCGAAGGCTCTGAAACCAGCCAATTTGAAAATCATTTGAGAGCGATACTCGATCAGCCCTTGGGCAACACCAAGACACGCGGTTTTGCCGCAATGCAAAACTTTATAGGCGGCGTGCCGAGCCTGAAAGAGGTGTTGGCTCTGTCCGAAGTTCACATGCATTTATATAATAAGACGCCAAGAAAAGGCCGTAAAGTCGCGCATGCCACAATCAGATCGGATACTCCGGAAGCTTTATCCGGGCGGATAGCTGCGTTGGCAAAGCTGGCCGAGCAGACCGACGATTCTTGAAAGCAGGCTTCCGGCATCCGTTTCTGGACCCCGTCCTTATTTATAGGATAGACTGACGGGATTATTTTTTTAGATCTTGATTATGACTTACTGTATCGCCGCTTCACTCAATGAAGGTCTCGTTTTGGTGTCCGATTCAAGGACCAATGCCGGGATCGATAATGTCAGCACTTATGGGAAAATGCATGCGTTCGATACGAATGCCGATCGCAAAATCGTTTTGTTGAGCGCGGGTAATTTGGCAACGACGCAGGCCGTTTTAGAGCAGTTGAAGCGCGATAAGCTCAAGGATGCCAAGGTTAACATTAATTCTGTGGACTATTTGTCGGATGCGGCCAATTACCTCGGTCAAGTTAGTCTCGAAAAACAAAAACAGCATCTCGATACCGAAGGGCAATCGGCGTTCAATCCGTCCGCCACGTTTATTATTGCCGGTCAAATCGGTAATGAGCCGCCGGGGGCTTATATGGTCTATGCCGAAGGCAATAGCATTACAACTTCTCCGCATACTCCGTTCCTGCAAATCGGCGAAATTAAATACGGTAAACCGGTGTTGGATCGTTTTTTGAAGCTCGATACGCCATTGGACGAAGCCGCGCGCTGCTGCTTGGTCTCGATGGATTCGACGATACGCAGTAATGCCAGCGTCGGACCGCCGGTCGAGATGTTGATTTATCGTAAGGATAGCTTCCGTCTGGATGAGTACTATTGTTTCGAGGCTGAAAATCCTTATATGGTTAATCTAAGAAAAAGTTGGGAAAGTACGTTGCGTGATGCCTTTGCGAAGTTGCCGCCCTTAATGCCGCAGTACGCTAAGCCATTGGAGCCCGATCTTTGAGTCGTATTTATTTACGCCTCTATCGTTCTCATCCTCCAGAGCTCGCCGTTATACACAAGTAATGTCATGCGTAACACACACGAGCTTCGATAAAAACCATGGTTACCAAGCGTTAATGGCTCCGATAGTCGCGACGAAGGCGTCGCTCCCACAGAGAGCGGCGGATGCTATGTGGGGGCAATCCTAGTCTTATCGCCACCGACGTCCTAAGGGTCTTGCTACTGCCGCTTCCCACCAATTTAATTCGCGTACGATCGGATTTTGACAGTATTCATAACCGCTGTATTCGATGCCTTTAAATATCTCTTTCTGTAACCAGGCATAGGCTTCCGGCGATTCGCTTTTCAATCGCTGCGGAATCAAAATATACTGACTAATCAGTTCTGCAAGTTTTTCATTGATTTTGCCGTTATAACGGCCGTCATTGACTTCCCATAGAAATTCAAAGGCGTCGAACCAGCGCGATGGCCATAACGCTAAATCAGCATCCTTGATCATATGCATATAGACGATATCGGTCGAGAGTTTGCGATACCAAAAGAAAAAATACAGCGATTCATGTCCGTCCCAAAAATGAAAGTTGTCGATCACATGAGCCAGTTCATGCACGATCAACGGAATTCTAAAATCTACTAGATATTTCAGCCCGATATCCTTATAAAACTGACCCTCTTTGGCTTTATCGAAATTCTTGATCGTGAAAACAATGCGATTAGTGCCGCTGTACACCTGAGCGACGACTTGGTTAATAAAACCGACGCCTGGAATGATAGTTAGGGGGTGGGTGTTGTCCGCCCAAACTTGGCTTTCGGTGTCGTCCGGAAATGCGTCGAGGATCAATCGCCGAGTTTTTTCCGGGATGTTAGCGTTAACGAATACGTTATCGAGATCCCTGATTGGCTTGGCTTTGACGATGAGGTCGCGCATGAACGGCGGAATCTTTCTTAGGCCTTTTTCAAATGCATATAAATGATCGGCTTCAAAACGCGGCAGGCGGTAATGGTTACTATGCTTGATTGCGGTTTTGGTGTCGTAAAACAGCGCTAAAACGCGAAGCGCATTTTCTTTATCATCCCAATAACCTTCCAGAATACATAACTCGTACTGGCTTTGATTACGGCAATTTTTCTTGATTTGCTTTAGGTCGTCGAGGTGATCGGGGTGGGTGTGTTGGGTTAGGAAAGCGACTGCCGCTTGCCGGAGTCCTGGGTTATCGTTTTCGTAATGGTGAATGATTTCATTAAGTCGCTCGATCGTCAAATAGCCGGATTCGCTTGTGGTGCATAATAATTCGGAGTCCTGGGAAAGTGTGAAGAAGCGGTTTTGGAAAAGGCCGCTAAACGTTGGTTCTTGCGCCGATGCCTGTAGATGCATGGCGGTCAGCAGAATGAGCCCCATAATTCTTAAATTCGGCAGTTTAATCATGAGGCACAAGATGTCTTTCAATTGCTTATCCTAAAATTTTGAATAATCTTTTAGTGAAGCAAAAATGATTTGCATAGGCGGAATAAGCTATCGAATTAACTTCCTTGAATTCAACTATTAACGGGAACATAGCCTTTTTTAAGGTTTATGTTTCAGGGTTCGTAATAGAAATACTTTGATAAAATCATCGAGCGGTTTGTTCCTTAACCTTAATCAAAATATTCACGCGTCGATTCATTTCCCTACCTTCAGGGGTGTCGTTGTCGGCAATCGGTTGCGTGTCTGCGTAAGTCACTGCGCGCATTCGAGCGCTCTCGAGGCCTTGTGTCGTCAAGTAGTGCAAAACACTTGTGGCTCTCGCTGCGCCTAATTCCCAGTTTGACGGAAATTGAACGGTTTTAATCGGACGATCATCGGTATGACCTTCGATGAAAATCAATCCGACAGCCTGTTGTAACAGAGGTACTAGATCGTCTAGTAAATGTTTGCCTGGGTCGGTCAGGTTGGCTTGCGATGACTCGAATAAAATATTGTCTTGGATTTCCAGTTGTGCATAATCCTCTGTTACCTTGATCGCTACCGACTTATCCAAGCCCATTTGTTCTAGTTTTTCCGATAATTTTGAGTGTAGTGTTTCCTGTGGCGTTGTTTCCGGGCTGGGTATTAAAAAAGCTTCTTCCGGTTCAGTGTTGGGTGTTATTTTGTCGCTCACAATCGGCTCCTCCGGTGTTTCAGTCGAAGGGCTGGGAGGCTCTCTATGTGGTTCGTCAGCCGGTTCGGGCTTTGTTCTGATAGTTGGAGGCGGTTCTTTGATAACCCGTTCGGTTTTAGGTAAGTCCGATTTAGGTTTTTTAATCGGTTGGGGGGTAACGATCAATACCTTCGGTTCGGTCTCAATAGAAAAATCGCTGAGTGCTATGAGCGTAATGATGAACATTAGAATCAATACGAATACGTCGAGATAGCTGATGAGCCAGTTTTGATTTCCCGGCTTATGACTATCTTCCATTAATTCTTCAAATGTTTGCGAAGACTGCAGTTTGAAAAAAGGGTCTTTATTCATCGATTTTCAGTTCATTGTCATAATGAGCAATAAATGATTTGAGCGTTTCTCGAACAAACGAAGGGCTGCGATTGTCGGCGATTAACGTGATGCCCTCCATGACCATGCTCATAATCATTACGCGATGTTCGGTGCGTCTTTCTAGTTTGATTGCGATCGGGGTAAAAACGAGATTGGCTAGTATCAAGCCGTAAAATGTCGTGATTAGAGAAACCCCCATATTGAAGGTGATGGCGCCAATATCCCTCATGTCGATGATTTGCAGCATGTTAATCAAGCCGATCAATGTGCCGAGCATGCCGAAGGCCGGTGCAAAGGCTGCCATGCTGTGGAAAATATTGGCTTCAGCTTTTTCTTTGGCTTTCAGTCGAGCGATCCGCCATTTTAATAACGATAATATATCATCGACAGGCGTTTGATCGACAACCAGTTGAAAGCCTGTTTTCAGATAAGGGTTATTGATCGTATCGATAATGTTTTCAATGGCTAAGAAGTTTCGTGTGAACCACATTTTCGAAACATTGATGATTTCATCGGCTTCATGTTGAGGGTTCAAGCTTTCATAAAGAAAAATCAGTTTGACCGATTTTAATCCATTAATGATATCTCTTAAGGGGTAGCTCAACAGTACCGAAGCAATCGTGCCGACGATGACAATAAAAAGTCCTGTCCAATTCATGAATGACTTGGAGTCATTGGCTGCATAAAGACCGATAAATAAGCACAGCACTATGCCGCATAAAAAGCCTAGACCAGTCGAGTAATTTAGTTTCTTTTTGGTATTCTGAAAAGTGTGGTTTAGCAAGTTGCTTTTTTTCATCGGCTTATTTTAGGCAATGCTATGCAAATGGTTTAAGGAAAAAAGGGACTTTGCGAAATGCTGAATTAAACATTCGAAGCTATTTGTCGTCTCTGGTCGGATTGGTTTCAGTATTGATTATAAATCAAGGCCCTCCATAGATAGGGAAGTTATTTACGCAAAAGTGCTTATGCTGAATAATTACAAACATTCGCTCATTGTAACTATTCAGTCCCCTGGAAATAAGCATTCCCACGCTCTGCTTCACTGCCATTAAGTTAAGCCTTTTCTGGTTCCCACGGTCCTCCGTGGGAATCCGTACCTTGGCTGTCGAAACCAGATCGGTATGCGTTCCCACGCTGGAGCGATGGGAACGAGGAAAAATCTCCCCCAGCCACTCTTTTTCAAAGAGGGGAGAAAACTCCAAGGATCTTAACTTAATGGCATTGACGCTCTGCGTGGGAATGCTTGAGTACCGCTGCTCATTAGGTTATGAAATTTTGGCAGCGCTTGGTTAGGAAATATTCCTTTAAGTAGGTTGGGCGGATGATCCAAGCAATCAGTAAAGACAATTGTCATATGAATTGAAATATAATATCGATTTTGGCACACTAGAGTAAAAAAGAAATCGGATGTTTCTTTTTTACATGTCTATCGAACGAGCCTAGGTAAAATTAGGGTTTTCTCATCCTATTTGGTTTTATATTACTTTTAACGAATTATTAATATGATAAAAGTCTTGCTTGTTGATGATCATGAAATTGTTCGTTCCGGAGTTGAAGCGCTTTTAAATAAAGCCGGTGATATTCAGGTTGTGGCGGTGGCAAAAACCGGTGAGGAAAGCGTCGAGGCGGTGACGGAGTTGCATCCCGATGTGGTGGTCATGGATATCAGCATGCCGGGTATTGGCGGCGTTGAGGCTTGTCGGCGAATTCTGCAAGATAATCCGGATATGAAGATTATTGTGCTGTCTGTTTGTAACGATGGACCGATACCGTTGCAGCTTTTGAAAATGGGGGTGTTGGGCTTTATTTCCAAAAGTTCGCCGGTCGACGAAATGGTCGCCGCGATTCGAAAGATTATGGCCGGGCAGCGTTATTTGTGCGCGGAGGTGGCAAACAATTTAGCATTCATGAAGTTGCCCGGTAATGATTCTCCTTTCTCAAAGCTTTCCCAAAGGGAGTCGGAGGTCGTCTCATTAATCTTGCAAGGTAAAACAATAAAAGAAATGTCGGGTATGCTGACGCTTAGTGATAAAACGATTAACACTTACCGCTACAGGCTTTACGATAAACTAAAAGTGAAGAACGATGTCGAATTGACGCGGCTCGCCATCAAGTTCGATTATATCGATTCCGCATCGATTTAATCGATACGGAATCATGGAGCAAGAGAAAGGTTGTTTATAAAATTTCCCTTGCTTTGGCAAAGGCATTTCTAAAGTCTAAAAATAAAGGCTTATCGGTAGTCAGCATTGATGCGAGCAGTAGGTGTTGTAATTGATATTTGACGTTACCTACGGCTAACGCGCCGATACCGACCGCGTTTGGCGCATGTGCTATGGGTTGGCCGAAATCGTTGAGTTTTATGCCTTCGATACCGGCCGGAGGAACTGCGTTGACATCGCCGGCCACTTTAAGTGCTTTGGCATGGCTCAGTACTTTGCCGTTGATGACTTGTATTCCGGCTTTCGCGGTACAGAAGATGATGTCGGCATCGGCGATCAGTTCGGCTTTTTGTTCGTCAGACGAAGCGCTGGCGCCTTTTAGATTGGATTTAAAGCGTCTATTATATTCTTTGGCCAAATCGTTTGCGGTTTCGGCTGAAAGATGATCTATCAAAATTGTTTCGGCGCCTTCTAGCGAAGCGATGACGCCTGTGGCTATGCCGACCGGGCCGGTGCCGCCGAACACCAATGCTTTCGCGTTTTTTAAGTCAAGGTTATGCTTGGTTTTCAGTTCTTTTTCGACGCAGCCGACTAATGCCGCTGCGGTTGTGAATGCGCCGCTTGGATCGGCGAATACCGAAATTTCAAACGGCGGCACCATCGCTTGTTCCGCGGCGTTCAGCATGTCTATCGCCAAGCCGATATCTCTTCCTCCGATAAACAAACCGGTGCGTTTCACACCGGTGGGCCCTCTGGAGAAAACGGCATCTTGCGTCAATCCGTGAACGCCGTCCAATTTGACATTGCTGTAAGGTATTAAAACATCGAATCCCGCGTCCAAAGCCATATTGACATCGAAAGGGCTGTTATTGGGCATCGGGTCCAGCATGTGCAGGATACTGCGCTTCTCCATTGAATTTCCTCTTAATTTAAGTCGTTAAGCGTTGGCTTTGATGAAATCGCGGGCAACTTCGAATGCATGGGTAAAATGCAAGTAGACCGGTTTTTCGGAGTCGATCATGATCTTGAGCAGTTTGTTTTGCGCTTGGTATTTGACATTGCCGATAGCCAATGCGCCAATGCCGACCGCGCCGCTTTTCGATTCGGGCAGAGGCGCACCGTTATGGAATGCGTCGAGTCCGGCGATTCCTGATGGCGGAACGGCGTTGACGTCGGCCGCGACTTTTAATTGCGGTGCCGAAGATATTTGCTCGGCGCTTAACAGTTCAATTCCGGCGGCACCTGTCGCGAAGACGACATCGGCGGTTTTCATAAATTCGGTTTTGTCCGCATCCGCGCCGGCCATGATTTGAATGGTACCTTCGCCGAATTCATTGCTGCAAAGATCGGCAATACGCTGGGCTTTTTCGAGTTGGCGTCCGACGATTCTGACGTTTGCACCGGCCTGAGCGGCGATAACGGCTGCTGCTTGACCCACTGGTCCGGTACCGCCCAAGGCAAGCACGTTTTTGCCTTCAAGAGTAGTGTTGAAGGTTTTTTGCAATTCGTGTTCGACTGCCGCGACCATGCCGGCTGCCGTCGTAAATGCGCCGCTCGGATCGGCGAAAACGGAGACTTCAAAAGGCGGGACCATCGAGTTTTTGGCGGTTTTAAGCATATCGAGCGCTTGTTTGGTATCCCTGCCGCCGATAAAAATGCCGGTTTTTTTCAAGCTTTTAGGGCTGCGTGAAAAAATAGCGTCTTGCACTAGGCCGCGAACTTCGCTGGGTTCTACATTGATATAGGGTATTGCCGAAACCCAACCCGCATCGAGTGCCATATTGACGTCGAACGGACTTAGGTTTTTAGCGGTTGTGAGCATATGTAAAATAAATGGTTTTTCCACGGGTTCCCCCCTCCTTAAAATTTAGCTACCCAGTATAAAAGAAAATAAAGTATTTTAAAAATGGCTAGCGCTTTTTGTGAGCGGTGAATGACGAGTGGGTATTTAGACTTGGTGTGCTTTTGTTCATTTATGGTTTGCCATGATCGGGTTAAAAATGGCGGTGCCCCTTAAGGTTGCAGCCGGTATAATTGACGTTAAATCGAAAATCATTCTGATGAACCATGATGCACATTGATAAAGCCCAACAGCGCCGACAAGCTTACGATGCGCGAAACGCTCAGCGCGATAAGGATGCGGTTAGCCGGGAGATAGTCGATAAATTCCTAGGGCATGCCGCTTATCGGCAGGCCAAGACGGTTATGTTTTATCTACATTGCCGCTCCGAAGTTAGAACGCGCGATAGGGTTCGCGAGCAGTTGTCGGGCGATAAGCAGATAGTTGTTCCTTATTGCACCAAGGATGCCTATGGTCAAAACCGATTGGGTCTTTGGAAACTCGAGGACTTGCAAGAATTGCAGCCTGGAATGTGGGGCATACTCGAGCCGCCGAAAGAGCGGTGGGGAGAGTCCGGGAAGGAAATAGCGCCCGAAGCTTTGGATTTAGTCATGGTTCCGGGTGTTGCTTTCGATAGAAGCGGAGGGCGCTTAGGCAATGGCGCCGGTTATTACGATCGTCTATTTAAAAGTGTCGGAAAAGATACGGTGCTAATTGGGGTTTGTTTCGAAGCGCAGATAATGCCTGAAATCATCATGGAGGGACACGATATTTATATGGATTATGTTATAACCGAATCTGAAGTTTATCGGGGTAGGGGTGGATTTTGACGATGCGATGGACGCGATTAAAGGAACAGCTTGAAGAAACGCCTGCCTTTGTTTACGACCTCGATGCGATTGAAACAACATTGCAGACCTTGAGCAATATTCGCGATCGGTCAGGTTGTAAAGTTTTATATTCAATCAAGTCTTTACCCTTTTTACCGATTTTGCATAGGATGAAGCCTTATCTCGACGGCTTTTCGGTAAGTTCTTTGTTCGAAGCGAGGTTGGCTTCTGAAGTATTGGCTGGAATTGGGTCGGTGCATTTGACCACGCCCGGCATACGAGCGGACGAAGTCGAAGAGCTAGCGCGGATTTGCTCACATGTGAGCTGCAATTCCTATCGTCAGCTAGATTTGTTTACAAAGTACTGGGAACAAGGCGCTTCGATCGGTTTGCGTTTGAATCCTAAGCTCTCTTTTTTGGATGATCGGCGCTACGATCCATGTCGGCTTTATTCGAAACTCGGCATCGATTTAAAGGGATTGGATATGAATGCCTTGACCGGTCGGATTAAAGGATTGCATTTCCATAACATCTTTTCGGCATCGGACTTCGAACCGCTGATTCAAACCTTGACGGCGATAAGAAATAGGCTCGGTAACGGTTTTTCCGGATTGGAATGGTTGAATCTCGGTGGAGGTTATTTATACGATCAAATCGGGCAGTTCGATATTTTTATCGATTCGGTCAAGCAATTGCACGAGGATTTCGGACTCGAAGTGTTGATCGAGCCTGGCAAGGCCTTGGTTGGAAGGGCAGGCTATTTGGCGACTTCGGTGGTCGATTGTTTCGTCAGCGACGGCAAATCCATCGCGGTATTGGATACCTCGGTCAATCATCATCCCGAAGTCTTCGAATACCAATGGCATCCGCCGTTGCTCGAACATTGCCCCAATGGGCGGTATTCGGCGATTTTGGCGGGATCCACATGTCTGGCCGGGGATATTTTCGGGGAATATCGTTTCGATCGACCGTTGCAAGAGGGAGATCGATTGGTGTTTTCGGATGCCGGCGCCTATGCCTTGGTCAAAGCGCATCGTTTCAACGGCTATAATCTACCGGATATATACGGCATGACTTCGGGAAATGCATTTTTGCTGAAGCGCCATACCTATCAACATTACTATGATCAGTGGTCGGGACTTGCGCTGGCTTGAACTATGCGCAGTATATCGACAGGAGAAAAATCAGATGAAGGCAGTTTTAATGACCGGAGCCGGCGGCCCCGAGGTGTTGCAATGGGCGGATATCGCGGAGCCCGATATTGTTAAACCGACCGAATTGAAAGTCAGGCTCAAGGCGGCCGGCATCAATCCGATCGATACCAAGGTTAGAAGTAATGGTTTGTTTTATCCGGACGCCTTGCCGGCAGTACTGGGTTGCGACGGCGCAGGGGTGGTTGTCGAAGTGGGCGCCGAGGTACAAGACTTCAAGCCCGGTGATGAAGTTTGGTTTTGCAACGGTGGGTTGGGGCGGGAGCCCGGCAATTATGCCGAATATACCGTGCTCGATAGCCGTTGGGTCGCGCTTAAGCCTAAGTCTTTGTCATTCGTCGAGGCGGCGGCTTTGCCATTGGTGTTGATTACCGCATGGGGCGCGTTGTTCGATCGCGGCGGTTTGCAGGAAGGCCAAATCGTCTTGATTCATGCCGGGGCCGGCGGCGTCGGTCATGTCGCGGTACAATTGGCCAAATTGAAAGGAGCCAGGGTTTTAACGACGGTGAGTTCCGAATCGAAAGCCGATTTTGTCTTAAGCTTGGGCGCGGATCAAGCAATCGATTATCGCCAATGCAACTTCGCCGAAAGAGTCAATGAATTAACCGGCGGGCGAGGTGCCGATGTCGTCTTGGATACGGTAGGGCCCGAAGTATTCAAGAGCAGCATCGAAGCCACTGCGCATTTCGGAAGTTTGGTCACGCTGCTCGATCCCGGAGCCTTGGATTGGTCGGAAGCGCGTATGCGAAATCTCAAAATCGGTTTCGAATTGATGTTGACGCCGATGTTGCGAAATTTGGATTCGGCGCGCGATCAGCACATAGAAATTCTAAATCGTTGTGCCGAATTTATCGAATCCGGTCATTTGCGAGGGCTTGTCTCGCATTGCCTGCCATTGGAACAAGCCGCTGAAGCGCATCGCTTGATCGGAGAAGGGCATACGCAGGGCAAGGTTGTATTGGAAATATAATTTATACCCTTCGCACTTCAAATTTCGGCAGTGCCTTAGGAGGCACCGGGGTGCTCGGCCCCTCACCTAGCGTTAGGTGAGGGGCCAGCATGGAGCTGGCATAGAGACTACAAGGACGTATTCACCCAGCACTTAAATTCCATAGCTCATTGGCTAGGATTAATTGTCCAGGATAATTTAGGTGCTGGGTTCACGGCGTCCTTTGACGGGCACGCCGGTGCCGAATTTTGATCTCCGATAGGTATAACCGGCGTAATGGCGCGTTACCGGTGCGGGTAAAATATGTTGAAAATCTCCTCGAATTGATCATGGACTTTGTCGATGATATTACTTAACTGCTCGTCGGAAATACCGGCTTCCGACAGGTCGGTTTCAGTATCGAAAAAGGCCATTTTAGCGATCCGGTTGGCCGATCTCACAATTGCGGCTGCGGTTTGATAACGACTAGCGCTGTTGGGGTAGGCATGGAGGGCAATCGTTGCACTGATGATTTCGGGTAGCTTCCACAATTTTGCGAGTTCCGCCCCTGTTTCATAATGATCGAAACCAATTAGGTTTCGTTCGGTTTCGATTTCATCGGCATCGGTCGATTCGACTAGTAGCCCGACTTCTCGGGCTAATTCGGGAATGCGGCGATAAAATACCAGTTTGCCGATTTCATGGAGTAAGCCGCAAATAAAAATCGCTTCGTCGTTTTCGTCAGTATCCCAATGGTCTGCTAGTTCTTTAGCCGTTAATGCGCTTCTTAGGCTCATCGCCCAAAAATCATGCATCGAAAGCATGCCGTTCGGCAGCATCGAGAAGCGATCGATGATTAATGTACTCAAGACTAGGTTTTGCAGTTCTTGCGTGCCGATTAGCGTGATGGCGTGGCTGATCGTGACGATGCGGGATGGGAAGCCGAAGAAAGCGCTATTGACCAATTTTAATAATCGTATCGATAAGGCAGGGTCCTTATTGATGATTTCGCCGGCGTCGATGATCGATTTATGCGGATCTTCAAGCGTTTTTTTTAGCTCGAAATAAATCGCCGGCGGCGATGTTAATTGAAGATCGCCTTTCAATAAATCGGCTGCGGTTAAATTGGGCGAGTCGGAATGCGGCATTGGCAAAACGGATTTCTTCATTATACTTGTTAAAATTTTGAAATTTTATAGTGTATTTCAGTCAAGCTTAGGTGAGGCTTGCGATAAATCAAGGGCTTCATCGAGAAATAGTCCGTATAGGAAGCCCGTCAAGCATTTACCACATCAACCAGTGAGCACGATGTTAAATAACTCTCAGCGACAAAGTAAAATCATCATTGCCGGAATAGATCGGAAAACTGTCGCAAAAATTGAAACGATTTTGATAGATAAAGGGTTTTCTAATTTTGCGATTGCCGCTGAATGCGGAGATATTTATCGCATCATTCGGCCCTATGTAGACAACGCCGAAGAGTTAGGCTTGATTATTGTCGATGAAGATTTGCCCGGCGGGCACGTTAGAGATATGTGTCATTCACTTTCGGGTGAACAAGCGGGCGTTTTTTTACCTTTTATAATTCTTAAAAACGAACGCCCAAGTCAAGTGCCCGATGCTTCCGCGTCATCGTCGCTGATCTACGAACTATGTAAGCCGCTTCGTGGGCCTGAGCTTATCATTTTAGTAGAAATGTTATTGCTACTTAAAAGCGAACGTTCTATACGCTACCAACAACAGGAAAGGTTGATCAATGAGTTGGCGACGCGAAAATTGCTCGATGCTAAATTAAAATATTTGGTCGCTCATGACGAATTGACCGGCTTGATGAATAGAACGCAGCTAGAAAACTATATTCGTTTGAGTTTGACGCGGAATCAAAAGCTGCAGCAAAACGGCGCATTGTTGTTGATTGATTTGGATCGGTTCGGTTTGATTAACGATTTGGAAGGCTTCGATATGGCCGATAAATTGATTATCGATGTCGTGGCAACGATTCGAAAGCTGGTGAGGCTCGAGGCTTGGTTTGCCCGCATCGACTCGGACGAGTTTTGCCTGTATTTCGATACTATATCCGGTCTTCAGGCTCGCGAAGTTGCCGAAGATATCCGCAAAGGGCTCAATGAAAGCCGATTTCAAACCGGCAATGTTTGCTACAGTATTACTGCGTCGATCGGCATCGCAACATTGCAATCCGCTAAAGTTATCCAACATCCCGAGGAATTGATATCTAGAGCGCACCAAGCTTGTTCCTTGGCGAAACAAAACGGCCGAAATATGGTCTGGTTTTATAACGAAGAAGATAAAGCCATAAAAGAACGGCATCGCGATGTTTATTGGGTCCCTTTGATTAGGGATGCTTTGTTAATGCGAAATTTCTTTTTGATGTTTCAACCGGTAGTGAATCTTAGAACAGGCGAGGTTTCGCATTATGAGGTACTAATTCGAATGCGGGGGCATGAAAACAAGGTCATTAGCCCTTCCGAGTTTATTCCGGTTGCCGAACGAATGGGTTTAATACACAGCATCGACTTGTGGGTGGTTGAGAATGCGATTGATTTTTTAGCTGAGCTTCCCCCCGAATTGTCTAACGTATCGTTGTCGATCAATTTATCCGGAGTCGCTTTCCAGGACGATGCTTTATTGCCGACCATCAAAAGAAAACTGGAATTGTCTTGGGTCAATGCCGAGCGGATTACCTTTGAGATCACCGAGACCTCGGCGGTCGATAACTTCGAGCAAACTCGGCAGATGATTAATCAGATCAGAGCGTTGGGTTGTCATTTTGCATTGGACGATTTTGGCGCGGGTTTTTGTTCGTTCAATTATTTAAAGAAGTTTCCGGTCGATTTTGTAAAAATCGATGGACAATTTATTCGAAATTTAGTCAATGACGATACCGATCAAGTACTGGTCAGATCAATGAGCGAAATTGCCAAGCAACTCGGTAAAAAAACGATTGCGGAATTTATCGAGTGTCCTCGGGTGATTAAAATTCTGATTGATCTTGGTATCGATTATGGACAAGGTTATATTTTCGGTAAGCCAAGCCAGCTATTGATCGAGCAAGGTTACATTCCGCTGCAGCAACTATTAATAGAAGGCGATAAAAGCACGCGTTTTCTATATAATTAAGGCTCATCCTAAGTTCAAATAATCCTAAATTCGGCAGTTTAACCATGAAGCACATGAAGTTCACGAAGGATTTCAAGAAATTACCTAAACATACTCGCTAGCCTTTTTGGTGAGCGAAAGTTCGATGCAAACGTATAATAAGTTATTGAATTAACTTCTTACTCTTCATGATCTTCATGGTGAAATGCTTTTTCTAAGATAATACCTCGTTGAGTCATACAAAGGTTCGGCAGAGGCACCAGCCCAGCCTTAAGAAATTTAGTGTTTATGGACTGAGGTATTGAAAATTATGGGGTCACCCAGCTTTTAAAATTTATGGTCGGAAAATGTTAAAGCT
This sequence comes from Methylotuvimicrobium sp. KM2, assembly GCF_038051925.1. Taxonomy (NCBI): domain Bacteria; kingdom Pseudomonadati; phylum Pseudomonadota; class Gammaproteobacteria; order Methylococcales; family Methylococcaceae; genus Methylotuvimicrobium; species Methylotuvimicrobium sp. KM2. Next base: position 2,001,972 of record NZ_CP150634.1, read on the forward strand.
GGGCTAGGATAACGCTTCTTTAAGCAATCATCGCTACTATAGTCATAATACTCGCGTCTTCCGGATTGTCGATAGTTTCCTCTTTTCAAAAAAGACTGGTAAGTCATAGGCTTACTATTCGTGTGGGCGCATATTTAAATGACTTCTTGGTAATTAAAACCGCAACATCATGGCAAGACAACCCAAAAAATCCGTAACGCCCAAGAAAACGACCAGAAAGCCGCGTAGGCGCGAGACTCGCAATAAAAAGCGCCCGGAAACTCATCGCCGTTTCGGGTGGTTTAAAAAAATCCTGTTATTAGGCTTTGTATTTGCTGTATTTATATTATCCAGTTACATCGGTTATTTGGATTATAACGTTCGTAGGCAATTCGAAGGCAAGCGTTGGGCGATTCCGGCGCGTGTCTATGCTAATCCGGAAGAGCTTTATGCCGGATATAGAATGAATATCGCCGATTTTGAAATGCTTCTGCAGCAATTGCGATATCGCCAGGATTCGCAGTTATCTTCCGAAGGGACCTATTATCGTTCGGGATTATTTATCAATGTTAAAACCCGTGCATTCGATTTCTGGGATCAGTCTCAAGATAGTCGCGCATTACAAATTCGATTCTCCCCGGGTGAAATTACCGATATCGCCGATTTGTCGGGTAGGGGAACGGTTGCTGTTGCCCGTTTAGATCCCATTCAAATAGGCAGCTTTTATCCGACTCGTAAGGAAGACCGGATTTTGATTAAACTATCGGAAACTCCGAATACCTTGATTCAAGGTTTGCTCGCGACAGAAGACCGTGATTTTTATAATCACTACGGCATTTCGATCAAAGCGATTCTGCGGGCGATGCTGGCGAATGTCAGGGCGGGCGGCATTGTTCAGGGCGGTAGCACGATCACCCAGCAATTGATCAAGAATTTTTATTTGACGTCCGAGCGTAGTTTTTGGCGTAAGATCAATGAAGTATTTATGTCGTTGATCATCGAGTATCGTTACGGTAAAGACGAAATTCTTGAAGCATATCTGAATGAAGTCTATCTGGGGCAAGATGGTGCCAGTGCCGTCCATGGTTTCGGCTTGGCGAGCGAATTTTATTTCGGCAGAAGCCTAAATGACTTACCCTTGGCGCAGATGGCGACTCTAGTCGCATTGGTTAGAGGCCCCTCTTATTACGATCCGCGCCGGCATGCCGAACGTGCATTGAAAAGGCGGGAGTTAGTGCTCGATAAAATGCATGAGCAAGGTTTTATCACGCTAAAACAGGCTGAAGAAGCGAAAAAACAGCCGCTGGAAGTGATGCCGCAAACCCATCGAGCGGTCAATCGTTATCCGGCTTTTATGGACTTGGTCAAGCGTCAATTGCAGCAAGAATACAAAGACGACGACCTGACTTCCGAAGGCTTGAGAATATTCACCACATTGGAGCCTCGAGTGCAAAAAGCCGTGGAAAGATCCTTGGCGGTAAAAATGCGCGAACTTGAAAAAAATCCTCGCGCGAATGAATTGGAATCGGCAGTGATCGTGACGCGTCGGGAAGGCGCGGAAATTGTTGCGATGGCGGGAGGCAGGGATAAAACCTCGGCCGGTTTCAATCGGGCACTCGATGCGGTGCGCCCGATAGGGTCGTTGATAAAACCGGTGGTATATCTGACAGCGCTGGAATATCCGGCTAAATATACGATAACGACTCCGGTCAGCGACACTCGGATTACCGTAAAAAGCGGCAAAGGTAATTGGACGCCGAAAAATTATGATAATACCGAACATGGTGAAGTGCCGCTGCATAAGGCCTTGACGAACTCTTACAATCTCGCGACCGTTCGAATCGGCATGGATGTCGGTATCGCGAGAGTGGCAAAGACCTTAAAGGATCTGGGCGTGAATCGGTCTGTCGATTTATATCCTTCTCTGTTATTGGGTGCCTCGCCGCTGTCGCCTTTAGACGTCACGCAAATGTATCAAACCCTAGCTGGAGACGGTTTTGTCACGCCGCTCAGAGCGATACGCGGCGTTGTCGACGGCAACGGCAAGCGCTTACAAAGTTACCCGTTTAACGTGCGGCAATCGGTCGATCCGTCGGCGACTTATATTACCAATACCATATTGCAGGAAGTGATGACTGACGGTACCGGCAGATCGGCCTATAATTATTTGCCGAGAGATTTCGGGTTGGCCGGCAAAACCGGAACGACCAATGAATTGCGAGATAGCTGGTTCGCCGGTTTCAGCGGCGATTATCTGTCGGTCGTATGGGTTGGGCGCGACGATAATAAACCTTCGGGATTAACCGGCTCGACCGGTGCGTTGAAAATTTGGTCCGACGTGATGCAACAGATTTCCAGTATTCCGGTCGTTTTGACACCGCCGGATAATGTCGACACGGTTTGGATCGACCCGTACACAGGGCTATTGGCTAATCAGGACTGTGAAAATGTCAGGCAATTTCCATTCATTCGCGGATCGGCGCCTACTAGCAGTTCCCCATGCGTACAAACCGAGGTGGAAAAAGCGAAGGATTGGTTTCAGGATTTTTTTAAGTTTTAGCGAAGAATATATTCTTTTCATGGTTCAAAATTCGGCGCCAAAATTGGACCTGATTAGCAAGATGCTTCAGCTTGCCGAAGCCAAGTGTCCGATCAGGGGCCAGTCGTAGTCGCAAAAACTACAATATGCTGTTACCCAAGCTCCAGCTTGGGTAACTTGTTCAGGAAGCTCTAGCTTCCCGAAAATCAAGAAAGATTGAACGAGTGAGTCAGGGAATGTGCGGAGGTTGTGTCGGTCTCAGGAAGCTCTTGCCCTGAGCCCTTCGGCTGCGCTCAGGAGAGCCTTGTCGAAGGCTTGCCCTGAGCGCAGCCGAAGGGGGGAGCTTCTAGGGTGTCTTTCCCAAGCTGGAGCTTGGTAAAGAGCGTGATGCGGGTTGGCCATTTTTAGCTTGAAGCGTATGGGTTTGTCCCCCCTTCCGAGACGTGTTGGGAACGGGTTAAATAACTTGTCCCGCAGGAGGAAGTTTATTCATCTCTCAATGGAATAGAAAAACACTCTTATTGATGATGAATCGGTAAATAGTAGGCAATTTTCATGACCCCAGTTCCCGACCGAGTGGCTCAAGGAAGCATACTCATTATATTCCCGCTAAAACCGAAAATTTCCAATATGATTCAATTAGGTATCGACTGCTATGAATAAAATCCCATTGGGCATCAGTGGTTGTTTGCTTGACCAACCCGGAGAAAAAGAAGTGGCTAATCGCGATAGTGTGATTAGCGAAGTGCTAGAGAGTTTTTTTGAGTGGAAGCCATTTTCTGACGAGGAAGAAAAATCGCTATTGGCTCAAGACGTTTCGGCTATTTCCGATTTCGGCACGGATATGATGGTTGGAGTTTGCGGTTATATTATGAAAAGACCGGAGCAAGCAGTTACAACAACGGGGGGCGCATTTGAGGGTTTGGCGATCGAAACATTGAGAATCATGCATCGATTTCCGTTGGTACCTATCGAAGAATCTATCCGGCTACAAGATCCTTGTTTACGCGATCTTTTTTTCAAGCGGGTTTATGTTATGTATCGCTGGCAAAGGTTGTTGAAAGAAGGTCTTAGCGCCCGTGTCTTGATAGATTTTCATGCGAGGCATAAATTAATCATCATGAGTCACGGCGACTATCGGGATCTCGGGCAATTATTGGCTGGCTTGAGCAAAGACAATTTAACCGAGATTGCCGATCAATATATTTTGCAGCTGATGAGCATGTTATTGACGATGCCGACCCGGGCTAATCACGTCAATGTTTTGCAACATATTCAAGGACATTTAAAAAAAGACATCAGTCGCGACGATAAAGCCGAACTGTGCGAATTGATCGACAGTTACCGGAACTACGAAGTACCTCTCATTGCTCCAATAATCTTGTTGAAGCATCATTTTCGAAAATCGCCGGATCCCTATATTCAATCGTCGTATTATTTTTCCCCTTATCCGAGCGCATTGGGTTCTGTTAATCCTTAAAAATAGCTATGTTCGCGTTAATAGTCGAAATTAATACTACACCAATCTTGAAACTTGAAGACTGTAGGGTACGCTGTGCCTACCACAGTAGTCTCTTCTATAGTTTAACGTGCTCTAACGTGTAGCTCTACGCCGATATAAGGTAGGCGTAGCATACCCTAAGGAATATGCACAAAATAACTTATACAAGTAGTAGGCTTTGCGGCGGTTTGGTGACTCGCTTGACAGGACGCCGTGAACCCAGCACCTAAATTATCAAAGGAAGTTAACCATAGCCAACGAGCTATGGGATTTAGGTGCTGGGTGAATGCAGATTTTGCAGGAGCAAAAATCTGCCCTGTCGCCGACACCTGTCAATCGAGCCACCAATCCCCCTTCCGACAGTTTCGCTGTAAGGAACTTGCAGTCACAGTCGACTCAACTATTAACCTAAATTCGGCAGCTCAACCATGAACCTGAATTCGGCAGTTTAACCATGAAGCACATGAAGTTCATGAAGGATTCCAAGAACTTACCACATCCTTCTCGCTAACCTTTTTGGTGAGCGAAAGTTCTATACAAACGCGTAATAAGCTATTGAATTAACTTCCTATTCTTCATGATCTTCATGGTGAAATGCTTTTTTTAGGATGAAGCACATGAAGTATTTCAATAGATTACCTAAACATTGCAGCTAACCTTTCGGGTGAGCGAAAGTTGTTCATAAACGAATGACAAGTTATTGAGTTAACTTCTTATTCTTCATAATCTTCATGGTGAAATGCTTTTTCTAGGATTAAACACTCCTTTTGGAGACTCCAACCCTTGCAACGACCAGGAATTACACGATGAAAGTCCAGAAGTTGATAGTGATAACGGTGATCGCGCTGTTGATCGGCGCCTTTTTTTATTTCGGATATCACGACTATCTAACACTGCATGAACTGAAAACGCACCAGGCCGCGATCGAAGCCCGCATCGCCGCGCAACCAGTCGCCACGGCCTTTGTTTATGCACTGATTTATGTTCTGGTCACGGCACTGTCTTTACCCGGTGCGGCAGTAATGACCTTGGCCGGAGGCGCGCTATTCGGCATACTGTGGGGCACCGTGATTGTATCGTTTGCTTCGACGATCGGCGCGACACTGGCTTTTCTGGCGGCGCGCTTTTTGTTTCGCGATTTCGTCAAAGACCGCTTCGGCTCGGCGATACGAACGATCGATGCCGGAATCGAACGGGACGGTCCGTTTTATCTGTTCACGCTACGCTTGATTCCGTTGTTTCCGTTTTTCATGATCAATCTGGCCATGGGCTTGACCGCCATTCGCCTATCGACATTTTACTGGGTTAGCCAAGTCGGCATGCTGGCCGGCACGTTGGTCTACGTCAATGCCGGCACACAGCTTGCGCGGATCGAATCGCTGTCGGATATTTTGTCGCCGGCTTTGCTCGGTTCGTTCGCGTTATTAGGCCTTTTTCCGTTACTGACCAAGAAAATCGTCGAGCAGATACAAGCCCGAAAAGTCTTCGCCGATTGGCCGAAGCCGGCGCGTTTCGATAACAATATCGTCGTGATCGGTGCCGGCTCGGGCGGATTGGTGACCGCCTACATTGCCGCGGCGGTCAAGGCCAAGGTCACCCTGGTCGAAAAGCACAAAATGGGCGGCGATTGCCTCAATACCGGTTGCGTGCCGTCGAAAGCGCTGATTCGTTCGGCAAAATGGCTGGCCCAGCACCGGCGCGCCGAAGAGTTCGGCATCAGACAGAGCAGCGCCGATTTCGATTTCGCCGATGTGATGGCGCGCGTGAAATCGGTCATCGAAAAGGTCGAGCCGCACGATTCGATCGAACGCTATACCGAACTCGGCGTCGAGGTCGTGACCGGCGAGGCGAAAATCATCTCGCCCTGGGAAGTTCGGGTCGAAATGGCCGAAGGCGGTAAAACGCTGACGACGCGAGCGATCGTCATAGCCGCGGGCGCCCGACCTTTCGTGCCCCCGATACCCGGTATAGACAGCATCGAACCGCTGACGTCCGACAACTTGTGGAACATGCGCGAATTACCGAAACGCTTATTGGTACTCGGCGGCGGACCGATCGGCTGCGAATTGGCGCAATGTTTCGCCCGTCTCGGAAGCCGGGTGACGCTAGTGGAAATGGCGCCGCGCCTGTTAGCCCGCGAAGACCCGGAAGCGTCGGAAGCGGTGGTGGCAAGTTTTAGACAGGATGGCGTCGATTTGAGATTGGAACATACCGCGAAGGAATTCATCATCGACAACGGCGAAAAAATCCTGATCGCCGAATACGAAGGAAACACGGTCAACATCCCGTTCGATCAAGTGCTGGTCGCGATCGGACGGGCCGCGAATATCGAAGGCTATGGCGTCGAGGCACTGGGCATTACGCTGTCGCCGCGCAAAACCATAGCAACCGATCCGTTTCAGGCTACCAATTATCCGAACATCTATGCGGTCGGCGATGTTACAGGTCCTTATCAATTCACTCATGTCGCCGCGCATCAGGCTTGGTATGCCGCCGTCAATGCCTTGTTCGGCACGTTCAAGAAATTCCGTACCGATTATTCGGTGATTCCGTGGTCAACCTTCACGGACCCCGAAGTCGCGCGGGTCGGCCTAAACGAGCAAGAAGCCGAGCAGCAAAACATTCCCTATGAAGTCGTGACTTACGGTATCGACGAACTGGACCGAGCGATCGCCGACGGCGAGGCGCACGGCTTCGTCAAAGTGCTGACCGAGCCCGGCAAGGACAAAATTCTGGGCGTGACGATAGTCGGCGAGCATGCTGGCGATTTGATCGCCGAATTCGTTTTGGCGATGAAACACGGCATCGGCCTGAACAAAATTCTCGGCACGATCCATGTCTACCCGACCCTCGCCGAAGCCAACAAATACGCGGCCGGCGTTTGGAAGCGCGCGCATGCGCCGAAACAACTGCTGCGCTGGCTGAGTTGTTATCATGCATGGCGTAGGAACGGCTAAGGTTTTGCTTATACCATTTGCTAGTCGAGATTCGGTGTTGGGGCGTCAAAGGGTGCCATGAATACATCCATATAGGCTTTGTGATAGCATTTGAACGTCACGGAGGTTGGTAATACCGATTTTGCCGAGAGCAAAAATCGGTCCTGCTAGCAAAGCCTTTGCTGAATACGCCGGCACTTCCATAGGTTAATGCCGATATTTGAAGTTTGATAGGTATAGTCATGAACGAAACCGCGATAACCGATTCGATAAAAAACTACTACGGCAAAGTGCTGGGCTCCAGCCAGGATTTGAAAACCAGCGCTTGTTGCACGGCCGATGCCTTTCCAAAGCATTTGCGCACTTTACTCAAGGATGTCCATCCCGAAGTCGTCGAGCGCTTTTACGGCTGCGGTTCGCCGCTGCCGCCAGCGCTCGAAGGCCGCACGGTCTTGGACCTGGGCTGCGGGACCGGGCGCGATTGTTATTTGTTGTCCCGGCTGGTCGGCGAGAACGGGCGGGTCATCGGCGTCGATATGACCGATGAACAACTCGATATCGCGCGAACATATCGCGATTGGCATGCCGAACGTTACGGTTATGCACGTTCGAATGTCGAGTTCAGGCAGGGCTATATAGAGGATTTGGCCTCGCTCGGTATCGCCGACAACTCGATCGACGTGGTCGTGTCGAATTGCGTCGTCAACTTGTCGCCGGACAAGCGGCGCGTGCTGTCGGAAATTTTCCGAGTACTCAAGCCCGGCGGCGAATTGTATTTTTCCGATGTTTATGCCGACCGGCGCATCCCCGAAGCGCTCAAACTGGAACCGGTATTGCTTGGCGAGTGTCTGGCCGGGGCGTTTTATTGGGAGGATTTTCGCCGCGCCTTGCAGGATCTCGGTTGTCCCGATGTGCGTATCGTCAGCGAAAGCCCGATCGATATCGATGATGACGAGGTGCATGCCAAAATCGGCATGATCGAGTTTCGTTCGATCACGATACGGGCATTCAAAATGCCGCTCGAAGACCGCTGCGAAGATTTCGGGCAAGTCGCGACTTACCGAGGCACGATCGCAGGTCACCCGCACTTTTTTGATCTGGACGATCATCATCATTTCGAAACCGGAAGGCCCTTGCGCGTGTGCGGCAATACCGCCGACATGCTCGGCGGCAGCCGCTACGGCCGTCATTTCGAGCTATTAGGCGACAAAAGCGTGCATTTCGGCCTGTTCGACTGCGCACCGCCAAACAGCAGCACGAATCTAACTTCCGGCGCGGCGTGTTGCTGATGACCGCACGCGGCGCGATAGCCTTATTCGTCAAAACCCCGAGGCTCTCGCCGGTCAAAACGCGCTTGGCGGTCAAAATTGGGACCGATAGGGCCGAGCAGTTTCATTGGCTGGCCGCTCGGACGACGGCGGCGATTATCAACGCAACGGAGCGGCTGGCTACGATGCAAGGTTATTATGCCGTGGCCGAAGAAATCGCGGCGACGAACGGAATCTGGCGAGGCATGCCGTGTCTGTGGCAAGGCGAGGGCGGTTTGGGCGAGCGTATGCGTCGAGTGTACGAGCACTTATTGCAAAATCATGATTTCGTCGTGTTGGTAGGAGCGGATATCCCGCAAATGACCGTTGCCGACTTGCAGCAAGCTTCAAGCTGGCTTGCTCACGACGAGCAAGCCCGGTTTGCGTTCGGGCCGAGTCTTGACGGCGGCTTTTGGCTGTTCGGCGGCAATTGCGCGCTGCCCGGTCGGTTGTGGACCGATGTCGAATACAGCACCGCCGAGATCGGCGCGCATTTTTTCAATGCCGTCAAACAATGGGGCGAAGTGCAAACGCTGCGAACCTTGCAAGATGCCGACGAACCGTCCGATTTACCGGTGCTGCTCAAAGCGCTGCAAGCATTGTCGGTACCGACACGGGAACAGGTCGAGCTCGCACGGTTTTTGTCCGGACCGGCAGCGCTACCCGACGAGGCGGTTTATGTATAACGTCAAACCTTTATTGTTGAATAGCCGGTTTCCGGCATTACGCAGAGCGCAGTTGACGACGCTGCAGATGAATCTGGGTTATCTCTGCAATCTGAGCTGCGTCCATTGCCATGTCAACGCGGGGCCTAAGCGTACCGAGTTGATGACGCGCGAAGTCATGGAAAAAACGTTGCAATTCGCCGAAAAACAAACCATACAGACCTTGGATCTGACCGGCGGATCGCCGGAAATGAATCCGGATTTTCGCTGGCTGGTCGAGACCGCTAGGCGGCAAGGCCTGCACGTCATCGACCGCTGCAATCCGACCATTTTGGTCGAGCCGGGTTACGAATGGGTCGCCGAATTCCTGGCCGGACAGCAGGTCGAAATCATTGCGTCCTTGCCTTGCTATATCGGCGATAACGTCGACGCGCAGCGCGGCAAAGGGGTATTTTCGGCCTCGATTGCCGCGCTCAAACGACTCAACGAACTCGGTTACGGCCACCCGGACAGCGGCTTGTCGCTGAATCTGGTATTCAATCCGCAGGGCCCGGTGCTGCCGCCGCCGCAGGAAGCGTTGGAGCAGCAATACCGGGATCATTTGTTACAGGAATTCGGTATCGTTTTCAATCGCCTGTTGGCCATTACCAACATGCCGATACAACGTTTCGGTGCGGTACTGATGGCGGGCGGCAAGCATGAAACCGATAGCCGGCAGATCTTTGACGACTATCTGCGATTGCTCAAGGACGCCTATCGACCGGAAAACCTTAGCAAGGTCATGTGCAAAAGCTTGTTGAGCATCGATTGGCAAGGTTTCGTCTATGACTGCGATTTCAATCAAATGTTGGATTTGCCGCTGGGCGGCAAAAATCCGGTTCATATCGGCGATTTGTTGTCTGAAGACCTGGATTCGGCGCCGATACAAGTGGCCGATCATTGTTTCGGCTGCACCGCAGGCCAAGGTTCGAGTTGCGGCGGTGCGCTCTAATCCAAGCGGTAAATATCTCGTTGACGACATCAAACGGTTCGGCTAAAAACGCGCTCGATTGCATGATCCAAGCTCCATTTTTCCGCGCCGCCGAACAACAATGGCAGGAATATATACTCATCGCAGATTAAAATTCGGCGCCGGGGTGCCCGTCAAAGGACGCCGTAAACCCAGCACCTAAATTCCATAGCCGATTGGCTATGTTTAATATCATGACTAATTTAGGTGCTGGATGAATTCCATAGGTCTTTGGCAATGATTCAAAATCATGGCTTATTTAGGTGCTGGGTAAATACGTCCATGTAGGCTCTATGCCAGCTCCATGCTGGCAAAGTCTTTATCGGACACCCAGGTGACTCCTCCTGGCACTGCCGAAATTTGAAGTGCGAAAGGTATAATCCTGAATTCGGCAGTTTAACCATGAAGCACAAGAAGTTCATGAAGGATTCCAAGAACTTACCAAATCCTTCTCGCTAACCTTTTTGGTGAGCGAAAGTTCTATACAAACGCGTAATAAGCTATTGAATTAACTTCCTATTCTTCATGATCTTCATGGTGAAATGCTTTTTCTACTCCCTTTTGATTGAAAAATCGTCTTAGAATAAAAGGTATGGGATGTGTCTATCGAGGACCGCCGTAAACCCATCCATGGGGGCTTGACGGCAGCGTTCTCTGCTGCCGACATCCTCGCTAGCCACACCCCATACCTTCATAAAGTTAACTAATTTTTGAGTATAAAGGGAGTAGGATAATACCTTAGAAACGGTCAACAGCTATTTTCCACAGCCGGTCAATGGGTAATTCTCCAAATCGTCGGCAAAATCGATCGGTCCCGGAAAGTGCTTGCGTATGATTGCCGAGGTTTCTTCTTCCGAACCTTCGGTTCGCCGCATGCGGTGGGATAAGACTAAATGCTTGACCTTTGCGGCTCGTGCGATTTTGCCGATTTCCGAAGGCGGCATGTGCAGATTACGAGCGGCTCCAGTAGCCTGTTCAGGGATGGCATGATGGGCGATCAGCAGATCGGAGCCTTCAGCAAGCTTAATTAAGGTATTGTATTCATTGCTGCTGTCGCCTGAGATGACGATGCTGCAGTCTTCTGCGTCGATACGCCAGGCTAAAGCGGGCAAGGGGCCATGATGTACGGATATGGCGCTGATGGATAAATTCGGTGAAATGTTGAATGTTTGTATCTTATTTTTAGCGAAACGGACGTTGTGAGCTTGTATTTTATAATTACTTTGGCTGTCGGGGTTGATGTATTCGTTTAAATAACGGTAGATGCCGCTTTTACCGAACAATTTATCTATAAATTCCTTTGTCGAAGGCATAAGGTCGTTGCCTGATGGACCATAGACAGGTAAGTCTTTTTTTCGGTCGGTAAAATAGGAGCCTTTTACCAAGGCTGGAAAATCGCTACTGTGATCGACATGAAAATGCGTGTATAACAGGGCCTGCAAATCGTTGAAATCAGCGCCGGCTTTTTCGAAATTAAGACTGCTACCGGGGCCGGTATCGATCATGACTACGGCTTTATCGTCGATCCGCAGCAAATAAGAGCTCCCCGCGCGACGGTCGTTGATTTCAGGGCCGCCGGCACCCAACACTTGTAATTGAACCTTTGATCGAGAGGCTGCAGTTGATGAATAAGCGACCAAAACTAAGATCGTCAGGCTAATCGTCAAGGCGAATGCTAAAGTTTGGAGTTTGGCTCGATTCATGTTCGTCTCCTGAGTGCTGTTTTCGGATGATTTGGGTGCGGCTCGAATTGACAAAGGAAAGGTCGTATATTACTCATCGGAGATCAAAATTCGACGCAGGGTGGGGGGCATCAAAGGGCGCCGTGAACCCAGAACCTAAATTCATAGCCAACGACCTTTGGAATTTAAGTGCTGGATGAATGCAGATTTTGCATTACGCCATGGATGGCGTGTATTAGGGCAATGCAGGGCAGAAAAATGCTCCTGCATTTTCTGCATTCATTACATCCATGTAACTCAGCAATTGCCGAGGAGCAAAAAATCTGCCATGCCGCCGACACCTGCCAATTAAGTTACCAAATCCTTAGTCTGATGAAACAAAGAAATCGATCAATATCGCGTTGATATCCGGCCATTGCGAATGCGGTTTATCGCCTTCGCAATACCAGGTTTTTATACCGCTAGCGCAGTTCGTGTAAGCACTACATCCGTTATCGAGAGGTTCGGGAATCGGGTCGCATTGGTTGCATGTCGCCCACCACCCCGCCGATTCCTTTCCATAACCCGGAAACAGCTTGTCTTTTGCGCTATGCATGATCATGGCCGGTATCGGGTCGGGGCAGCGGCGTTGGCGCAAGTCCTGATAATTGATACCGGCCGCGCTGGGAGCAATGGCGCTTGGAATATGTTTGGTGCCGGACATGAATGCCAAGGCCATGGCGGAGGTGCCTCCGTCGGAATGACCGGTGATATAGATTCTTTTATCGTCGATACACCATTTTTTGGCGATGAGTTCGGGAATAGTGCCGAGTTCAACGGTCGAGGTGGGCGATAGGGGCGGATGGTCGGCATAGGCGACAATCATACCGGCGGTTGTTGCCGCCAGTGTTAGATCGGTCGTTTTTTCGGTTTTGGCTCGATTGGAACCGGCAGGCGATAATACCAATAACAACGGGTGAGGGAATGTCGGATCGTAATTTAAAGGTGTGCGTACGTTATACTTGATACCGTCCGCAGTGGATTCGCCATGGGTGGCGCCGGCAGATCCCCCTTTAAGCTGTTGTATTTGACATCGGCCTTGAATTGACTCGGGTCGGTAAACGGCATTGCCCATCTGAGCATAATCACTGCTCCCGATTTCCATCAACAACATGATTAACATCAACAGAATGGGTGGCAGAAAAATCGCTGCCAACCACATGTTTCGTTTGGTCAGGTGGAGTTTGATAGTCGAGAAATCAATCATTGGCGGATTCCGGATTGTGAAATTGGGTTAAATGCGCTTCAGATTAGGCTTCCGGCGTGTCGCTTGGTTTATCGTTATCCTTACTCACATACATAAATGCCAGCACCACAAAAGCCGATAAACCGAATACGAACAGTAATGGCTTAAAATTGAAGCTGTCGGGATCTTCGAGGCCTACTGAAAAAGGGATATGCGAATCGAGTTGCTTATCGTTGTCGACGATCGTGATATGGGCTAAATAATTTCCCGCGCCGTACTGGCTAAAGTCGACAATGCCGCTAAACGATCCGGTTTTGACCTTTTGCGGTTCTTGATGAAAAATTCGGGTGCCTTCCGGCTCCTTTGTGATTTCGAATTCCACGTCGATCGTGCGTAACGCCTTGCCGCCGTAGTCAAAGACTAAATGTGTTTGACCGACTTCCGGAATCGCATTGCAATAGCCTTTGCTGCCCGATAACTCAGGGGTGTAAGCGGTGAAATGGACGCTATCGACTCCGACACGGATATTGCAGGCGTCGATTTCATCAACCGCCCCCCGATGGGCATGCGCCGGTGAAACGATAATCAAGCTCGAGAGTAAAGGAGCTGCGATCAACAACTGCTCGAAAAAAAGACGATAGGTTAAGATCCGTGAACGTTTTGTAGTTATTATGCCTTTGTTCATCACAGTCTCCTGTTGGGGTTGGCTAAAAGTCGACAGTTTCGACTTCGGAAATTAGGAATAAAGGTGCGCCGCCGCTGGAAATTTCAACGGCATGTTTAGCCGTTTCCTGCCCGCCGATTGAATTTAAACAGGCTTCCAGAGCCGGCATCGACGGAAAATAAACTTCGGCTATTCGGTGATAGGGCGCCGGCTTGCCATCGGCAGTCGAAGTTATCAATGAGGCGACGAAGCGTGTTTTACCAACCATTTTTTCTACGGCCATAGGTACGTGCTCTTCTGTATAACGGTGTTCGAAGACATCCAGGTCGGTCGGTTTAGGATACATGACAATTAACTTTGCCGCTTGCATAAGTATCTCGTATAGTTCTTTAATAGCTTGCGTTATATAACAACTATTTATTAATTATGTAAAATAGCCGCTTTCTATGAAAGAATAGTTTTTCTCTATGCAATTAGGCTAGCTGTTATGGAAATGCATCAGATTCGTTACTTTCTGGCGGTTTGCGATAAAGGCACGTTCACACGCGCAGCACAAGCGGTCTATGTCTCACAGCCATCGATGACACAAGCAATTAAAAAGCTTGAGGAGGAGTTGGGCGGCGAACTTTTTGTAAGGGATAGAGGGGGATGCCATTTAACTGCGTTAGGTCGTTTGGTCGAACCGAATCTTCGCCGGATTTTTCTTGAAGCGCAGGCCATCAAGGCTGAAGCGATACGATTTACCCGTTTGAATACTGTGCCTATTCGTGTCGGCATGATGAATACGATCGGTTCGCAGAGCTTGAATCCGGTGTTCGCTGATTTTCAACGCGATTTTCCTCGTATCGAGCTGGAGTTGATTGTCGATACCGAGAGTAATTTACTGAGGCAATTGGATGCGGGTTATCTCGACCTGGTGATCAGCGCGCCGATTGCTTTGCCGGTCCGGCCCTTTCAGTCGTTATTGCTATACCGGGAGCGTTACGTTGTCGCTTTCAGTCATCAGCATCGATTTAAACAAATGCAGAACATCGATTTAAAAACTTTGCAATCCGAACCTTATCTCGATAGGCTCAATTGCGAGTTACGAGAAAAACTTAAAAGTGTGTGTCGGGATTTACATATTGAATTATATGCGGCCTATCGGAGTAATAGCGAGGAATGGATTTTGAATATGGTTCGTGCCGGCATGGGTGTTGCCTTGATGCCTGAATTTTCTGTCCCTAAAGATACTGAACTTGTCGATTATCGCAACTTGATAGATCCTGAAATAATTCGCGATATCCATGCGATATTTCAAACGCAAGTGTCGCCAAAGCCTGAACGGCAAGCCTTGATCGCAAAATTACAACAAGGCTTTTAGACGAACGGACTTTTGAGTCGGCTTTTTTTGTAGGATTTTTTAGACTAACGAAAATGATGAATAGAAATATGAACATCCGCGCTATCGAGCAAATCGGCGCACAGGTCCTAAGGCGAATTGCCATGCCGGTCGAACGAGTCGACGATCCGTCTGTGATAGATGTAATTGCTGCGATGCAAGCAACATTGGCAAGTACCGAGGGGGTTGGTTTGGCCGCTCCGCAAATTGGCGAATCGCTTAGGATAATGATAGTCGCTTCGCGTTCTACCCCTCGATATCCTAAGGCCCCTACTATGGATCCAACTGTGATGGTCAATCCCGAATTTAATGCGTTATCGAACGAGATCGCAAAGGATTGGGAAGGTTGTTTGAGTATTCCTGGTATTCGGGCTTTAGTGCCGCGCTTTCGAAGTATTAGTGTTAGTTATCTTGATGATTCGGGAGCCCGTCAGACGCAAATATTGGAAGGCTTTGTCGCGAGGGTTTTTCAACATGAATACGATCACCTGGATGGTTTGGTTTATCTCGATCGTGTCGAAACGAATCGTGATATCGTTTCGGAACTGGAGTTTCAGAAATTGATTACCGAATGTAGTACGGCGTAATAATTAATTTTTAAAATTAAAAGAACGGCGAACAGGGTCAACGAACAGGGTCAGGTCCTGAGGTATCCCCACGAAATAGCCAAATAAAACAATTTGCTATGGCTGAAAATTGATAGATATATTAATTTTTTTCATCGTTCCTACGCTCTGCGTGGGAATGCATCCCGGGACGCTCTGCGTCCCCAGAGGTCGATAATCCCGACAAGAGCAACGATACATTCTCTACAGTTTCTTAATCCGATTGCCCGCTGCAGTCGACGCAGAGCATGGGAACGAGCGTTTTGTGGTACATCAGGGTACATCAGGGTCAGGTCTATATTTTATGCTAAATCCTCAGGTTAGGGTTTCCAAGTAATTAAAAGGTAGGATCAAAATAGCGAAATCGTTTCCAGCCTGAAAGATCAAGTCATTTAACACAAGCACATAAAGGGTTGCGGTTGCAGTATAAACAAAGGGAGGCATCCCGAGCGCAGCAGTTCGAGACAGCAAATTGTTTTGATGCTCGATGGGTGCAATGTTTCTGCCTTCGTAAAGACCTTTAACGATCAGTCTATATTCTCAATAAATCTATTTTCCTCTTTATGCTTCTATAACGCCGTTTCTTGCTATTCGAAGTGAAAAGCATTTTCTGTAACTATTCAGTCCCCCGGAAATTATCGTTCCCACGCTCTGCATGGACCGCTCCAGCGGTACGAGACGCTAGAGCGTCTCGGTCTTCATTTCCACGCCGGAGCGTGGGAACGAGAGGGGGGGGTGAATAATTACCATTTTCTAGTTAATAGTTTCTATAACGAATAATCCAACTTTTTAACGCGTTATATTCCTTGAACGACAAGAAATGATTCGGTTTCATCTTCTATACGTCATTTAACTAATGAGTCATTTGACTGATTGTTCAAATGTTTCCGCCAAAGAATAATCGATTACAGCCTTATTCGGCTGCGCCGGTATAAACCGGTGCATTTTTTGACTCTTTGGGGGAATGATCATGAAGACTGTTTACAAGCTAGCCAGTCACAAGCGAAAACACGGTTTTTTGACGTATCTACTTTTTGCAGCGTTATCGTTAAGTCATGTGCAGGAATCGCAAGCTGGAGCGACTTTTAAAATCGACGAAACCAAATGGTTGAGTCTTGGCGCCGGTTTAAGGACAAGCTTTACTTCGGTCGAGTCGGTTGCGGACGGTAATTGGTCGAACGATTTTTTCGTCGATAACATGCGTTTGTATTTGAATGCGCAGATTCACGAGTATATCAAGCTGGAAATCAACTCGGAATGTCAAACCTGTAATTCTGGCGGTGAACTTCGATTGTTAGATGCCATCGGTAAATTCGAATTTCATCCGATGGCCAACTTGTGGGTCGGGCGCATGCTCGTGCCAGCCGAACGCCGCGAAATGAACGGACCGTTTTATAGTGCCGTGCATAGCATTTATGTCACCGGCGACCGGATCAGCGGTACGCCGTTCGAGCCGGCTGATTTCAACACGACGATACGTAACGACGGAACCTCTGCGGGATCTTTCGGTCGTGACGACGGTGTGACGTTTTGGGGTTCGGTTTGGGATGGCCGCATTCAATACGCGCTAGGTATTTTTCAAGGGCTAAGAGGAGGCGCGAACAAGGATGACAATCTGCTCTATGCACAACGATTGGCTTTCAATTTCTGGGAAGTCGAAAAAAATCCCGGTTATTACACATCGGGTACTTATTACGGCAAGGGTGGAGACATTCTGACCTTGGCGGTTTCCAATCAATATCAGGAAGACGGAGTGGGTATCGTCGGCGATGCCGGTAATTTCAGGGGCACGGCGATCGATCTGTTGCTCGAAAAAGTATTGGGGAACGGCGGTGTCGTTACTTTGAACGGGGAATACAAGAACTACGGAATCAATGGTTACAGCATGGCCAGCCGAAAAGCAGGGGGCGGGTTTGCGATGTTCGAAGGTAATGCCTACGACGTGAGCGGCATGTATTTATTTCCGCAAACGATCGGTATCGGCCAATTTCAACCCTTCGTTCGTTATGTCAACGTCATGCCGAAAAATAGCCCGGATCGGAATATGTTCGAGGCCGGGGTGAATTATGTCATCGACGGACATAACGCACGAATCGGTTTAAGTTGGCAATACGGCGATTTGATGACTAAGGGACTCAATTATAGGGACGATGCGACAGGCGACCAAACCAATGCCTTCCTTCTTGGTTTCCAATACCAAATCTAATTTCAATTACCTCGGGAACAGACTATGAAGAAACTATCGAAAAATATTAAATTATTGAGCATTGCGGCCGTTGCATCGTTTTTTTCAGTTACGGCTCCGACCGCTTCCGCCGAAGAAACGATCAAAGTCGGCGTCTTGCATTCATTGTCGGGCACGATGGCGATTAGCGAAACGACCCTCAAGGATACGATGCTGATGTTGATCGAGGAACAGAACAAAAAAGGCGGCTTGCTCGGCAAGAAACTCGAACCGGTCGTCGTAGACCCGGCCTCGAACTGGCCTTTGTTCGCCGAGAAAGCACGCGAACTCTTGACCAAGGACAAGGTTGCGGCGATCTTCGGTTGCTGGACTTCTGTCTCGCGTAAATCGGTATTGCCGGTCGTCGAGGAATTGAATGGTTTGTTGTTCTATCCGGTGCAATACGAAGGCGAGGAATCGTCGAAAAACGTGTTCTACACCGGCGCGGCGCCGAATCAGCAGGCGATTCCGGCCGTCGATTATTTGATGAACGATTTCGGCGCCGAACGCTGGGTGTTGGCCGGTACCGACTATGTCTATCCGCGCACCACCAACAAGATTCTCGAGGCCTATCTGAAAGCCAAGGGCGTTGATGAAAAGGACATCATGATCAACTACACGCCGTTCGGTCATTCCGATTGGCAAAGCATCGTGTCGGATATCAAGAAATTTGGTTCGGCCGGTAAGAAAACGGCGGTTGTTTCGACGATCAACGGCGATGCCAACATTCCTTTCTATAAAGAATTGGGCAATCAAGGCATTTCATCTGAGGACATTCCGGTCGTTGCATTCTCGGTCGGCGAAGAGGAGTTATCAGGCATCGATACCAAGCCGTTGGTCGGTCACCTAGCCGCTTGGAATTATTTCATGAGTGTCGATACGACCAAGAACGCTGCCTTTATCAAGCAATGGCACGAGTTTATCAAGAATCCGAAACGCGTGACCAACGATCCGATGGAAGCGCATTACATCGGTTTCAACATGTGGGTCAAGGCGGTCGAAAAGGCCGGTACAACCGACCCGGATGCCGTGCAAAAAGCGATCATCGGCGTCGAGGCTCCGAACCTGACCGGCGGTATCTCGAAAATGCTGCCGAACCACCACATCACCAAGCCGGTATTAATCGGCGAAATTCAGGAAGACGGCCAGTTCTTGACCGTTTGGCAAACCAATAAATTGGTTCCGGGCGACGCCTGGTCGGATTTTCTGCCGGAGAGTAAGCCGATCATTGCCGACTGGACGCCACCAATTCTGTGCGGCAACTTCAATACCGAAACCAAAAAGTGTTCCGGGCAAAATTATTGAACAGGCCGTACTGAAGTGGAGAGTAGGGTAAGTATATAAGCTAACCGGGCACCGCGTACCGTCTGCAAAAGGTACGCGGTGCGAACCCTACGATTGATCAATCATTTTAGGAACTCTTATGAAAGCGAATTCATTCACATGGCGTATGTCGTTATTGGCCTTATTGATGCTATGCGTCCGGCCCGGTATTGCGTTGGATGAGTCGACCGCTGAAACGGCTGATAATCAGGAAGTCTCGGAACAGCAAGCCCAAACCGTTCTCGATCCGTTTGCCGATGCCCTGGCGCGTTTGCTTCTTGGCAGCATGAAAGATCGCGAGCAGGCCAGCGAGCAAATAAGCATGACCGGACATCCCAGGTCTTTACTAATTTTGGAAGCTTTGTTGGATAGCCGTTTATATGCATTGCGTGATAAACAAACGGCGGTGATCGCTACCGAAGTCGGTCAAGGCTACCGGATCGCCGAGGCGTCGACCGGGGCCGATTTAGGTCTTGTCGATCGTTCTGACTTGTCGAAAGTTAACATTACCAACAGCTTGCGCACCAAGCTACGCAAGAAAATAGCTCTTCTACAGTTGCAATCGGATGATGCTTCGGTCAGGCACTCTGCGGTCAATGCGATGGTCAAGACAGCCGACGCGAAAACGCTGGAGTTGTTGAAGGAGCACGAATCGACCGAACAAGACGCGGAGGTGCTATCGACAATTCGTCTGATTTTTGCCCTACACGATCTGCAAAATAGCGACAAATCGGTCCGTCTGAACGCGATGGACACTTTGAAGGAATACAACAGTCTCGAAGCCTACAATCGCTTGAATGCATTGGTCGAAAAGGACAGCGCCGGCAATTTCATCGAAACGGATACCGAAGTCAGGAAAAAAGCCCAGGCCGCTCTGAAAAAAATCGACGCCCGGCTGCAGTTTTACAGCAGTATCGAAACGGTGTTCTTCGGGCTGAGTCTCGGCGCGGTGCTAGTGCTGGCCGCGATCGGGCTGGCGATCACGTTCGGCGTGATGGGCGTGATCAACATGGCGCACGGAGAATTGATGATGCTCGGCGCTTATACGACCTATGTGATGCAACAGATCATGCCCCATCATATCGGTTTGTCGGTAATTCTGGCGATTCCTTCGGCGTTCATGATTTCGGCGCTGGTCGGCGTCGCGATCGAACGAGGCATTATCCGGTTTCTGTACGGTCGGCCGCTCGAAACCTTGCTGGCGACTTTCGGCATAAGCCTGTTCTTGCAGCAAACGGTGCGTTCGATTTTTTCGCCGCTGAACCGCAGCGTCACGACGCCGGTATGGATGAGCGGTTCGTGGCAGATCAACGATTTTCTGTCGCTGACTTGGAATCGTTTTTACATCGTGCTGTTTTGCTTGCTGGTATTTGCGGCGCTATTGCAAATTCTTAAGAAGACGCGGCTGGGTCTCGAAGTCAGGGCCGTCGCGCAAAACCGCAACATGGCGAAGGCGATGGGCATTCCGACCGCCCGGGTCGATGCGATGACCTTCGGGCTGGGCTCGGGCATCGCCGGAGTCGCCGGTGTTGCATTGAGCCAGATCACCAATGTCGGGCCGAATCTGGGGCAGAACTATATCGTCGATTCGTTCATGGTCGTCGTCTTCGGCGGCGTCGGCAATCTTTGGGGCACATTGGTCGCCGGGTTCTCGCTCGGTATCGCCAACAAGATACTCGAACCCCATGCCGGCGCGGTGCTCGCGAAGATTTTGGTATTGGTGTTCATCATTCTGTTCATTCAAAAACGCCCGCGCGGACTGTTTCCGCAAAAGGGCCGCGCGGCGGAGGCATGAGCATGAAGAGTCTGTTTATCAGTAATGACAAGACGGCGAATGTCGTGCTGCTATCTTTGATCTCGTTGACCGCGCTGGTGCCCCTTTGCAATTTAACTTTTCCAAGCGGTTCGGCGCTGCATTTTTCGGCCTATACCGTATCCTTGCTCGGCAAGTATCTGACCTTTGCGTTACTGGGCTTGTCGCTCGACTTGGTTTGGGGCTATTGCGGCATCCTCGCGCTCGGTCACGGTGCGTTCTTCGCATTGGGCGGTTATGCGATGGGGATGTATCTCATGCGCCAAATTGGTGAGCGCGGCGTTTATGGCGATCCGATTTTGCCCGATTTCATGGTGTTTTTAGATTGGAAAGAACTGCCATGGTACTGGTACGGCTTCGATCAATTCTGGTTTGCGCTGCCGATGGTGCTGCTGGCGCCGGGTGTGTTGGCTTTCGTGTTCGGTTGGCTCGCGTTCCGTTCTCGGGTAACCGGCGTGTATCTGTCGATCATCACGCAGGCTTTGACTTATGCCTTGATGCTGGCTTTTTTCCGCAACGAAATGGGCTTCGGCGGCAACAACGGCTTGACCGACTTCAAGGACATCCTCGGTTTCAACATTCAATCCGAAGCGGTCAGAGTCACGCTATTCATGATTTCCGGACTTGCCCTTATTGGTGCATTTTTGCTGTCGAGATGGATCGCGTGCACCAAACTGGGTCGTGTCGTGACCGCTGTGCGCGATCATGAGGCGCGCGTGCGCTTTTTGGGCTACCGGGTCGAAATGTTCAAGCTCTGGATATTCGTGTTCGCGGCGATGCTGGCCGGAATTGCCGGCGCATTGTATGTACCGCAGGTCGGTATCATCAATCCGAGCGAATTTTCGCCGTTGAACTCGTTGGAGATCGTCGTCTGGGTCGCGATCGGTGGGCGGGGTACGCTGTACGGCGCGATCATCGGCGCGATGCTGGTCAATTACGGCAAAACGGTGTTGACCGGCTTGCTTCCGGAAATTTGGTTATTCACATTGGGCGCGACTTTCGTTCTCGTCACGGTATTTATGCCGAATGGATTGGCAGGTTTGTTGCTTAAGAAAAGCGGGGGGTCGCGGACATGACTATGCCTTTGCTTGATCGATATAAAACCTTCGATTTTGTCAGAAGGCCTGTCAAGCCCGGCGAACTCGATGTATCGCACAAAACGATTCTCTATCTTGAAGATGTCAGCGTTAGTTTCGATGGCTTCAAGGCTTTGAACAATCTGTCCTTATACATAGACAACGGCGAATTGCGTTGCCTGATCGGACCGAATGGAGCCGGCAAGACGACGCTGATGGATGTGATTACCGGCAAGACGAAGCCCGACAGCGGTTCGGTCTTTTTCGGGCAAACCATCGATTTGCTCGAATTGGACGAGCCGGCGATCGCGCAGGCCGGCATCTGCCGCAAGTTCCAAAAGCCGAGCGTGTTCGAAAATTTGAGCGTGTTCGACAATCTGGAATTGGCGATGAAAACGGACAAGGGGGCCTGGCCGGTGCTATTCGCAAGACTGAACGGCGAGCAGCGCGACCGCATCGAAGAGGTGCTGACGACGATTGGACTGATCGAGCATCGCAAACAACAAGCCGGGATCTTGTCGCATGGACAAAAGCAATGGCTCGAGATCGGCATGTTGCTGATGCAGGAGCCGAAAGTAATGTTGGTCGACGAACCGGTTGCCGGCATGACTCATCAAGAAATCGACCGCACCGCTGAATTGCTGCTGTCGTTGCAAGGCAAGCATTCGATCGTCGTGGTCGAACACGACATGGAATTCGTGCGCTCGATCGCGCGCAAGGTCACAGTATTGCATGAAGGTTCGGTATTGACCGAGGGCACGATGGACGAAGTACAAAACGACCCTCGCGTGATTCAAGTGTATCTGGGGGACTAATGCTGAACATCAATTCATTGAATCAATATTACCGCGAAAGCCACACGCTGTGGGACTTGCAACTATCGGTTCCGGAAGGTGGTTGCGTCTGCCTTATGGGACGCAACGGCGTCGGTAAAACGACCTTGCTGAAATGTATCATGGGTCTGATTCCGGTGCGCAGCGGCGAAATGCTGTTCGACGGCGTCGATCTCGCGCCGCTAAAACCCGAGCAACGCGCCGAACTCGGCATCGGTTTTGTGCCGCAGGGCCGCGAGATTTTTCCGCTGCTGACGGTCGAGGAGAATCTAAAAATCGGTTTGCGCGCGGCGCGAAAACACGGCATCAAAAAAGTGCCGGAGCATATTTTCGAGATATTCCCTGTGCTGAAGCAGATGCTCGGGCGGCGCGGGGGCGATCTGTCCGGCGGCCAACAGCAGCAATTGGCAATCGGGCGGGCCTTGGTGCTCAATCCGAGATTGCTGATTCTGGACGAGCCGACCGAGGGCATACAGCCGAACATCGTCAGCGAAATAGGCGACGTGATCATTCGCTTGAACAAGGCTAGAGGCGTTGCGACTCCCTTGCTGAAAAACGAGGCCAAGGACGAGGTTCGCGAAGCGATCAAGACGATCAACCGCGACATGGGCGTCACGGTTTTGTTGGTCGAACAAAAACTGCCGTTCGCGCGCAAGGTCGCCGACCGTTTCTGCATCATGGAGCGCGGGCGAAGCGTCGCGGCGGGCGAGATGGGCGAATTGGACGAAACGAAGGTCAAGCGCTATTTGACGGTGTGACGATGGTAAAAGCACATCGGCACGCATTGTGGTAGCGAAGTTCCAGATCGCGATTTCGGAGCCGGGAAGGTTGCTCTCGTTCCGACGCTTGCCGTTATAGACAAGTATCCCCAAACTTGATGTACAGAATTTATCGAATAACTATAAGCGGTAATGTTTGTAAAACTGTGATTTATTGAACGTCAGTGCCTTCGATTGTCGCGACGAAGGCGTCGCTCCTACAGGGGGCGGCGGATGTTCCGTGGGAGCGATCCCCTGATCGCGATTTCGAGGCCGAGAGTGTTAAGTGACAATAAATGGTATCGAGGCCACATTGGCTAAGATAGCAAAAGGATAATTTATGACTTATGTATAACGATGAGCGCTCCGGCGTGGGAATGCAGATCTGGGGCGAGTAAATATACCTCGATATGGGTTCCCACGGAGGACCGTGGGAACCAGAAAAAACTCTGCGCCCCAGCGCCTCTGCACGAGATAAAACAACTATCTTATGGTGAAAATGATGATCAATAACAAATACACTGCGGCGCTAGTCGCTTCGATACTTCTGTTGCCGATACAGGCCTTCGCGCATCTCGGCACCGGTGCGGATCATGGATTCGGCGAAGGAGTTATACATCCGTTGCTCGGTTCGGATCATCTGTTGGTGATGATTGCGGTCGGCCTGTGGGCTTTTTGTTTTGGAGGGCGGGGGCGCTGGTTATTGCCTTTGAGTTTCCTGTCGGCAATGGCTTTCGGGGCAGGTTTGGCATTCGCCGGTATTTCGGTGGCTTATCCGGAATATTGGGTGGCGTTGTCGGTACTGGTCTCGGGAATTATCGTGCTGTGCGACTGGCACCTTTCGTTGACGCAGGCTTGCATCGTGGCGGCCATGTTCGCATTGAGTCACGGCTATGTGCATGCATTGGAAATCGGTCCCGATACGGACCGAACCGGTTATGCCTTGGGCTTTTTGCTTTCAACCGCCTCGTTGCACGGCATCGGTTTGGCGGCAGGTTTACTGAGCCCCGTGATTTTGAAATGGACACGCGCCGCTGTTGCTATATCGTGTGCAACGGTAGGCCTGACCTTGTTGCTCGGTGCTTGAGCCGGTGTACAGCGACAGATGCGCGGTAAACGAAGCCGGAATCGATTCGCGTCAGGGTTGGCAGGCCGAGTTGTCGCTGGGCTTTATGAAGACCGAAAGCAGAACGGTGTTGCGGCGCAGGGCTCATCGCGGCCCATTGACCGTGCAACGGCCGTTTTATCCCGAAGGCGATGTGTGTCATCTGTATTTGTTGCATCCGCCTGGCGGCATCGTTGCCGGAGACCAATTGACGATAGAAGTCAAAGCCGAACACGGCAGTCATGCCTTGATCACGACGCCTGCCGCCGGTAAGTTTTACCGCAGTGAAGGCGAAAGCGCGTCTCAGTCGGTCGCGATGACGATCGAAGAAAATGCGGTCTTGGAATGGCTGCCGCAAGAAACGATCGTCTTCGA
The DNA here is from genome assembly GCF_038051925.1 of Methylotuvimicrobium sp. KM2. NCBI lineage: Bacteria > Pseudomonadati > Pseudomonadota > Gammaproteobacteria > Methylococcales > Methylococcaceae > Methylotuvimicrobium > Methylotuvimicrobium sp. KM2. Next base: position 2,026,972 of record NZ_CP150634.1, read on the forward strand.
AGGCGCGCGGCTGAGGTCTGCCACGACGATCAATATCGATCCCGGCGCGCGTTTCATCGCATGGGAGATCATCGTATTAGGTCGTCCCGCATCCGGCGAAGGTTTTGAACTGGGTGAAGCCTTATTGAATTGGCGCATAGCGCTGGAAGACGAGCCGGTTTATTTGGAGCGTTTGCGCCTCGACGCGCAAGCCTTCGCGGCACGTTGGGGTATGAATCGTCATTCGGCTTGCGGAACCTTGTTTACTTATCCTGCTTCGACAGAAGTTTTAGAGATTGTGCGAAACATGATCGGCGACGCACCTGGACGCGGCGTCACACGCATCGATGATTTATTGATTTGCCGCGCATTGGATCACAGAGCCGATAAACTGCGCGACTTTTTCAACCAGGTTTGGGCGGCTATTCGCGAGGCGACGGTAGGCCGCAAAGCCTGTATGCCGCGTATCTGGGCGACATGAATACATAAATCCGATATCAAGGATAACTAATGCAATTGACACCACGCGAAAAAGACAAATTACTGCTTTTTACGGCCGCATTGTTGGCCGAGCGCCGCAGGAATAGAGGCCTAAAGCTCAATTATCCGGAAGCGGTCGCCTATATTTCGGCCGCGATCATGGAAGGCGCTAGGGACGGGCGAGCCGTCGCCGAATTGATGGAATACGGCAGAACGCTGCTGAACAAAGACGACGTAATGGACGGCGTTTGCGAAATGCTGCCCGAAGTGCAGGTCGAAGCGACTTTTCCGGATGGGACCAAACTGGTCACGGTCCATAATCCGATCGAATAGGAGATAGCATGATTCCCGGTGAAATCATTACAGTCGACGGCGATCTTGAAATAAATGCCGGACGCAAGGCGATACGCTTGACGATCGCGAACAGCGGCGACCGTCCGATTCAGGTCGGCTCGCATTATCATTTTTATGAAACCAATCCGGCCTTGAAATTCGATCGCGATAAGGCTCGCGGCTATCGGCTCGATATTCCGGCCGGCACCGCGGTACGCTTCGAACCCGGTCAGCAACGCGAAGTGCAATTGGTGCCTTTTGCCGGGTTGCGTAGAATTTACGGATTTCGCGGGCAAATCATGGGCGCGTTGGAGGACAATCATGAGTAAATTGAGCCGACAGGCTTATGTCGATATGTTCGGTCCGACCACCGGCGACCGCGTGCGTTTGGCCGATAGCGAATTGTTTCTCGAAGTCGAGAAAGACCTGACGATCTACGGCGACGAGGTCAAATTCGGCGGCGGCAAGGTGATACGCGACGGCATGGGACAGAGTCAGGCCGGCTCGCAAACCGCGATGGATCTGGTCATTACGAACGCATTGATCGTCGATCATTGGGGCATCGTCAAGGCCGACGTCGGCATCAAAAATGGCCGTATCGCAGCGATCGGCAAGGCCGGTAATCCCGACGTGCAAGAAGGCGTCGATATCATCATCGGCCCCGGCACCGAGATCATTGCAGGGGAAGGGCAGATCCTGACCGCCGGCGGCATCGACGCGCATATTCATTTCATTTGTCCGCAGCAGGTCGACGAAGCGCTGATGTCCGGCGTCACGACGATGCTCGGCGGCGGTACGGGGCCCGCGACCGGCACCAATGCGACGACCTGCACGCCGGGACCGTGGAACATACACCGCATGCTACAGGCCTTGGACGGATTGCCGATGAATTTCGGTCTGCTCGGCAAGGGCAATGCCAGTTTGCCCGAAGCGCTCGAAGAACAAATCCGCGCCGGCGCGATGGGTTTGAAGCTGCATGAGGACTGGGGCACGACGCCGGCCGCGATCGATTGTTGTTTGTCGGTGGCCGAGCGTTTCGACGTGCAGGTCGCGATTCATACCGACACGCTGAACGAGTCGGGCTTCGTCGAAGATACGATCGCCGCATTCAAGGGCCGGACGATTCATACCTACCATACCGAAGGCGCTGGCGGCGGCCACGCGCCCGATATCATCAAGGCCTGCGGTCAGGCCAATGTCCTGCCGTCGTCGACCAATCCGACCCGTCCCTATACGATCAATACCGTCGACGAGCATCTGGACATGCTGATGGTTTGCCATCATCTCGATCCGGGCATACCCGAGGATGTCGCATTCGCCGAATCGCGCATCCGCCGCGAAACGATCGCGGCCGAGGACATTCTGCACGATCTCGGCGCGTTTTCGATGATTTCGTCCGATTCGCAGGCGATGGGCCGCGTCGGCGAAGTGATCACACGGACCTGGCAGACCGCGCATAAAATGAAAGTGCAGCGCGGCAGTCTTCAGGAAGACAATGCGCGCCACGATAATTTTCGAATCAAGCGCTATATCGCCAAATACACGATCAATCCGGCGATCAGCCATGGAATCTCGCACGAAGTCGGTTCGGTCGCAGTCGGCAAGTTGGCCGATCTGGTGCTCTGGCAACCGGCTTTTTTCGGAGTGAAACCCAGTTTGATATTGAAAGGCGGATTCATCGCCGCCGCGCCGATGGGCGATCCGAATGCGTCCATTCCGACACCTCAACCCGTGCATTACCGGCCGATGTTCGGTTCGTTCGGCAAGGCCGCCGCGTCGACGTCGATGGTGTTTTTGTCGCAAGCGGGTGCCGACTCGGGGCTGGCCGAAACATTGCGGCTCGATAAACGCATCGGCGCCGTTTCGGGGACGCGTTCGATCGGCAAGCATTCGATGATACATAATCATTATCAACCGGTCATCGAAGTCGATCCGCAAACCTACGTGGTCCGCGCCGACGGGATGTTGCTGACTTGCGAGCCTGCCGACGTGCTGCCGTTCGCCCAACGTTATTTTCTATTTTAACCCAGCTTTAACAAATGTAGTGCCTATGGCCTATGCCATTGAAATAGAATAATTAAAAATCATGCTAAATTTAACTTTGTAGTGCTATAAAATTAATTTATACAAATTATTCAATAGCTTATGATAGAGAAATGTTAAGGCTGGGTTAAGATTATGCTGAAACTTACCGAACTTGCTAGTTCCGATGTGACTCCCGTCGATGTCCTAATACTGCCTTTCGAAACGAGGCAAAAATGCCGTTTCCATGCCGTGACCGAAGGCGGCGTCGAAGTCGGCTTGTTCTTGCCGCGCGGCCATTTGCTGCGATCGGGGTTGGTGCTGACCGGCCCGGACCGATTCAATGTCTTGGTCGATGCCGCGCCCGAACCTTTGTCGGTCGTGCGCAGCAACGAACCATTGCAGTTTGCGTGCGCTTGTTATCACTTGGGTAACCGCCATGTTTCGCTGCAGATTTTGCCGGGCGAATTGCGATATTTGAGCGATCATGTGCTCGATCACATGATCGAAGGCTTGGGTTTGGCCGTTGTCCACGCGGAATTGCCGTTCGAGCCTGAAGCCGGCGCTTATCACGGCCATGATCACTGATTTCGGTTTGCTGCGCTTGCTGCAACTGGTGAGTCCGGGCTTGCCGATCGGCATGTACAGTTATTCTCAGGGTTTCGAAGGCGCGGTCGAGGACGGCTTGATCAAGAACGACGCAGACGCCGAAGAATGGCTTTCAGGCGTGTTGGAAAACGGTTTGGCGCGTATCGATTTGCCTATTTTGGTGCGATTGCATGCTGCTTGGCAGAGCCGAAATATCCACGATGTTCATCATTGGAGCCGGACTTTGACGGCTTATCGCGAGACCGCCGAACTGCGTTCCGAGGATAGGCAAACCGGACAAGCCCTCGCGCGATTATTGACCGACTTGAATATCGACGAAGCGCGGGAATGGCGGCGCCGGCCCGATACCACGCTCGCGGCGCTGTTCGCGTTGGCGGCCGTGCAATGGCGGATACCGCTCCGTGACACGCTGACCGGATACGCATGGAGTTGGCTAGAAAACCAGGTTTTATGTGCAGTCAAATTGGTGCCGTTGGGTCAAGTGGCTGGTCAGCGCTTGTTGGGCGACCTGGCTCGAATGCTCCCTGATTTAGTCGATCGAGCTTTATTGATTGCCGATGAAGGTATCGGCGGTAGTGCATTCGGTCTCGCGCTGACCAGCAGTCGTCATGAGATGCAGTATTCACGCTTATTTCGTTCTTGATCCGAGGATGGGGCTCTGTTGGGAAAGGTAATCATGTGCTTCATGGTCAAACTGCAGAATTTAGGATTAAAGATCCTGTTAACTTTTTATTGAGTGTAAAATAACAATGAGCGATAGACATGTGTTAAGAGTCGGTATCGGCGGTCCGGTCGGCTCCGGAAAAACCGCGTTGGTCGATGCGCTGTGCAAACGCATGCGCGACGATTTCGAAATCGGCGTCGTCACGAACGACATTTATACCCGTGAGGATCAGCAGTTTTTGATTCGTAGTCAGGCCTTACCGGAAGAGCGGATTCTCGGTGTCGAGACCGGCGGTTGTCCGCATACCGCGATACGCGAGGATGCGTCGATGAATCTGGCGGCGGTCGAAGAATTATGCGAGCGCTGGGGCAACCTCGATTTCGTGCTGGTCGAAAGCGGAGGCGATAATCTGAGCGCGACGTTCAGCCCGGAACTGGCCGATTTAACGATTTATGTCATCGACGTGTCGGCCGGCGACAAGATTCCACGCAAGGGCGGTCCCGGCATCACACGTTCGGATCTACTCGTGATTAACAAAATCGATTTGGCGGCCTATGTCGGCGCGTCGTTGGAAGTGATGGATCGCGATGCGAAAAAAATGCGCGGCGATCGGCCTTTCGTGTTTACTAATCTGAAAACCGGTGAAGGATTGGATTTGATTGATGCGTTTATCGTTCGAGCAGGAATGCTGTAATCTGTGATCACGGTTACCGAAAAATACAAGGTTTGATGGCGGCGACTGATCGCAAAGGCTATGCCAGCATGGAGCTGGCATGGGGTTTACATGGACGTATTTACCCAGCACCTAAATAAGCCATGATTTTGAATCATTGCCAAAGACCTATGGAATTCATCCAGCACCTAAATTAGTCATGATATTAAACATAGCCAATCGGCTATGGAATTTAGGTGCTGGATTTAGGTGCTGGGTTCACGGCGTCTTTTGACGAGTACCCAGGTGCCGAACTTTGATCTACGATGATGATATGGACTCCTCTCACTCTGTTGGTGTCAAATAGCACCTTAGTAAAAAACAAAACAAGAGGAGTCCGAGATGAATACTAGCGTAATTGGTTTAGATATCGCAAAGAACATTTTTCATCTGTATACGTTGAATGCGGATAATAAAGTCATCAAGAAAAAACTCAAACGGGCGCAAGTCTTGACCTTCTTCGCCAATTATCCGGTCAGCACGATTGGTATCGAGGCGTGCGGCAGTAGCCATTATTGGGCTAGAGAATTAACTAAACTGGGCCATGAAGTGATGTTATTGAACGCGAAGTTTGTCAAGAGCTTCGTGGTCGGCAACAAGAATGATTTTAACGATGCCCAAGCGATTTTTGATGCGGTCAGCCGGCCCAATAAGCGGGTGGTGGCGATCAAAACCGAGGTACAGCAAGATATGCAACTGCTTCATAATCTACGCCAGGATCTGGTCAAACGACGAACTGCTGTAGTGAATCAGATTCGTGGAGCCTTGCTGGAGCGCGGCATTGCCATTCACAAAGGGGTCGATCAAGTCAGAAAACAATTGCCTGATATTTTAGAAGATGCCGAGAACGGACTGACGGCGCTGTGTCGAGAGCTGATTGCGGAGCAAGCCGAACGGTTGAGAGAATTGGATAAGGTGATTAAGGAGCAAGACAAACGGCTGGGCAGGCTCAGTCAAGCCGATGCATTAAGCCGGCGCATGCTGGATGTTCCCGGGGTGGGTCCGATCACCGCCACGATTGTGGCATCTGATATCGGGGACGGCAAAGGCTATACCAGTAGCCGAGATTATGCGGCGAGTCTGGGCCTGGTTCCCGGGCAGCATAGCAGCGGCGATAAACCCCGCTATCTGGGGATCAGTAAGCGGGGTAATCGTTATATCCGAACCAACTTAATTCATGGTGCCCGCGCGGTGGTCAAAAACTGTGCTGGCAAAACGGATCAACTCAGCCGGTGGCTGCAGTCGCTGGTCGAGCGACGCGGCTTTAACAAGGCCGCGGTTGCCCTGGCCAACAAAAACGCCCGCATCTTGTGGGCAATGACCACGAAAAACGAAGCTTATCAAGGGGCGCCTGCCTAACGCGGGCATTGGGCCGGGTTATCCACCCTTTGCCCACCGGCTCCCAGCTAGAGAAGAGAGCTCGGAGCCCGTGGACAAAGCGTGGATAACCCTGATGAGTGAGATTGATTTAACCGAGTACACAAGATTGCGGAGGCAAGTAGACAATCAGTGATGACAACAACAGGTCAGACCGGTGCTTTTACAACCCGTTATACCCATAGGTTCTTAAGAAACCGTTACGATGGTTGAGGAATAAGCGCGCGGATAGATTCATCAGGAGTCCTGAGGCAATAAAGCCTCTGTTGAGAGACCGAATATATGGCAGCAATCTTGATCTCTGTTTTGACATCATTTTTTGAAAACTTGGCTTGCAATAAACGAGGAGTCCATATATGGGTATTGGTTGAGATAAAGCATAGGTAAGGAGTCTTGAGGCAATAAACGAGAAGTTCATATTCTGCGGTGATTTTAAAAGATGGGATTTGTCTGTTTGCTTGTTATAATGCCCGGTATTTTTATAATTGCATAACAGGTTCGAGAGATTGGGATGATTCAAGGCAGTATCGTAGCTCTGGTTACACCGATGATGGAAAATGGTTCGATTGACAGGGACAGCTTAAAAAAATTGATCGAATTCCATATCGATCAAGGTACGGACTCGATTGTTGCAGTCGGTACGACAGGCGAATCGGCAACGCTCGACGAAGACGAGCATTGCGATTTTATAAAATCGGTTGTCGATTATGCCGGCGGCAGAATTCCAATCATTGCCGGGACCGGCGCCAATTCGACGACAGAGGCGATCGAGTTAACGAGCAGAGCAAAAGAAGTCGGCGCCGATGCGTGTCTTTTGGTGACGCCTTACTATAACAAACCGACACAAGAAGGTTTGTATTTACATTTTAAGGTCGTTGCCGAGGCGGTCGATATTCCGCAAATTCTTTATAACGTTCCGGGACGCACGGCTTGCGATATGCTGCCGGAAACGGTGGCGCGCCTGTCAGTTATCGACAATATTGTCGGTATTAAGGAGGCTTCCGGTAAATTGGAAAGGGTTAAGCAATTACGCGACTTATGCGGCGAAAAGTTTGCCTTGTATACCGGCGATGATGCGACAAGCTGTGAATTTTGTTTACTAGGCGGTAATGGCACGATCACTGTAACCGGTAATGTTGCGCCGAGATTAGTCCATGAGATGATAACCGCCGCGATTGACGGCGATCGCGAGACCGCCTTGGCCATCGATGCAAAGCTAACCGGATTGCACAAGCAGTTATTCATTCAATCGAATCCGATACCGGTCAAATGGGCATTGAAGGAAATGGGTTTGATTCGAAAAGGCATCCGTTTGCCGTTGACTTGGTTGACTGAAGATTGTTATGACGCAGTGCTTGGCGCCATGCGTCAAGCGGAGTTACTTTGAAACTCATGAAGCGCATCTTTGCCGCTTTACTATACCTGATCATTCTGCCCTTCGCGGCGGCTAGCGGGTGTAGCACGATCAAAAGCTGGTTTCCCGATAAAGAAAAAGATTACCAATTTAGAACCGAAATACCGGAATTGGTGTTGCCTAAGGAACTGTCTATTCAAAAAGTTGAAAGACCGGCAAGAATTCCAAGACTCGATCTAAGGCATGTTGATACCACTCAAGTGGTCGATGACACCGACAAAGTCACCCAAGTCGAGCGGGTCGACACTGCCGATGCGGTCGTGCTCAGAATTAATGAGCCGGTCGGAAAAGCCTGGCGTATCGTCGGCAAGGCTTTGGCAAGACAATCGATTGAAATCGTTGCGCGTGACAGATCGCTGGCATCGTATATTGTGCAGTACGATCCTGAAGAACAGAAAGTGACTGACGATTCCTTTTGGGATGAGATTCTGTTTGTTTTCGGTCTGTACGGATCAAACGAGAAAGAGTACCGCATCAGACTAGTCGAGTACGAACAATTTACCGATGTCATGGTGAGGGATGAGACCAATAAAGCCGTATCTAGCGGCGACGGCCTGACTCTGTTGTTGACGATTCAACAAGCGATTGAAGACGATCTAGCCGATCAATAGACAGTTTCGATTGTCGGTTAGTTCTTAATCCTTCGCCATGAAAATTACAAAGTTGATTTTCTTACTCCCAAGCTCCAGCTTGGGAGTGACTACCTTCAAGCTCCGCTTGCCGTGTGACATCAAGCAGAGCTTGAAGGTATGCGTTCCCAAGTTAAAACTTGGGAATGAGATATACCCCGACGCCTCCATACCTTAATGCCGAAATTTGAAGTGCGAAAGGTATATCCTCTTGATTTTCTGTACCGTTACCTTGTTTTGAACTTTATTTCATAACGGATCCCCATGTTAAAAATTCCAGGAACATCCGCGCTATCTGCATTTCGCATCGAAAAATTACTCGCCCGTCTCCAAGAGATAGAGCCAGCCATCAATGGTATTTCGGCTTCCTATGTCCATTTTGTCGAGCTCGAACATGCGATTAGCGCTAGCGAGCAAACGCTATTAAACCGCCTGTTAGCCTATGGAAGCAGCACCGCCGGATCGTTTACTGACGGATTTCGCTTAACAGCCATTCCCCGGCCCGGCACGATTTCTCCTTGGTCCAGTAAAGCAACGGAAATCGCGCAGCGTTGCGGCTTGGAGGCAGTTTGTCGCATCGAAAGAGGGGTCGAATATACGATACTGTCCGAAGGTGCGTTAACCGAGCGGGTGCAAAAAAGCATTTCGGCGCTTGTTCATGACCGCATGACGCAAACAGTCGTTAAAAGCGAATCGATGACTGAAGCGATTTTATTTGCCCATCACGATCCTAAACCGTTTCAAACCGTACCGGTAATTCAGTCCGGTAGCGAAGCCCTGGTCAAAGCCAATACCGAGCTCGGATTGGCGTTAAGCCCCGATGAAATCGATTACTTGACCGAAAGTTTTCAAGCATTGGAGCGCAATCCGACCGATGTCGAATTGATGATGTTCGCTCAAGCCAATTCGGAGCATTGCCGGCACAAGATATTTAATGCCGCCTGGACGATCGACGGCGTCGAACAAGCCGAGTCTTTGTTCAAAATGATACGGCATACCGCCGAACAAAGCCCTGAAGGTATTTTGTCGGCTTACAGCGATAATGCCTCTGTCGTAGAGGGTGCTAATACGTCTGTTTTCATCCGCAATGCGTTGACCGGCGAATATTCCTATGTCGACGAAGATGCGCACATATTGATGAAGGTCGAGACCCATAATCACCCGACTGCAATATCTCCGCATCCAGGCGCGGCGACCGGATCGGGCGGCGAAATTCGCGATGAAGGCGCAACCGGTCGAGGTTCTGCGACCAAAGCCGGTTTGACCGGTTTTAGCGTTTCTCATCTAAGGATTCCGGGGTTCGAGCAGCCTTGGGAAGACGATAACGGCAAGCCGGGTCGCCTAGCTTCGGCGTTGAATATCATGCTGGATGGGCCGATTGGCGGTGCGGCATTCAATAATGAATTCGGGCGACCGAATCTGGCCGGTTATTTCCGCAGTTTCGAACAAACCGCACCAGGCGGTGATGAAAACACGTTCCACGGTTATCACAAGCCGATCATGATTGCCGGCGGCATGGGCAATATTCGCCCGATGCTGGTCGAGAAACAACCGATACCGGCGGGGTCGTTGATCATCATCCTGGGCGGACCCGCGATGCTGATCGGCTTGGGCGGCGGCGCCGCTTCATCGCAGACTTCGGGCGAGGCTGCCGAGGAACTGGATTTTGCCTCGGTACAGCGCGAAAATCCCGAAATGCAGCGCCGTTGCCAGGAAGTCATCAATCATTGCAATGCCCTCGGCGAGGATACGCCGATTGTTTCGATACACGACATCGGTGCCGGCGGCCTGTCGAATGCCGTGCCGGAGATCGTTCACGACTGCGAACGGGGCGGGCGCTTCGAATTGCGCGATGTCAATATCGCCGATCGCGGCATGTCGCCGATGCAGATATGGTGTAACGAGGCGCAGGAGCGTTATGTCATAGCAATCAAGCCGGAGTCGCTGGATTTGTTCCGGTCGTTCTGCGAACGCGAGCATTGCTTGTATGCCGTGATCGGCACTGCGACCGATGAAGAGCATTTGCAACTCAGCGACCGTTTGTTCGGCGATAGACCGGTCGATTTACCGATGTCGGTGTTGTTCGGCAAGCCGCCGAAAATGCATCGGACGGTCGAGCATGTCAAACCCGAGTTGTCGCCGTTGGACTTAGCCGGCATTGAGCTTAACGAAGCTGTCAAGCGCGTATTGTCCTTCCCGGCCGTCGCCGATAAGAGCTTTTTGATTCATATCGGCGATCGTTCGGTGACCGGTTTGGTTGCGCGCGACCAAATGGTCGGCCCTTGGCAAGTGCCGGTAGCCGATGTCGCGGTGACCGCTTCGGGCTTTTTTGCGTCGACCGGCGAAGCGATGGCGATGGGCGAAAGAACGCCGTTGGCGGTCATCGACGCGCCGGCATCGGGCCGAATTGCGGTCGGCGAGGCATTGACCAATCTTGCCGCCGCGCGTATCGGGTCGTTGGGAAACATCAAATTATCCGCCAACTGGATGGCCGCTGCCGGCAGTTCCGGTCAGGATGCCGCGTTGTTCGATACCGTGAAAGCGGTCGGAAAGGAACTTTGCCCGGCATTGGGTATCGCGATTCCGGTCGGCAAGGATTCGTTGTCGATGAAAACCGTTTGGCAGCAAGACGGCCGTGAAAAAACCATGACCTCGCCGGTATCTTTGATCGTCACCGCGTTCGCGCCGGTGGTCGATATAGCGAAAACCTTGACGCCGCAATTGCGCGACGAACCTTCGGTCTTGATCTTGATCGACTTAGGACAGGGTAAAAATCGTTTAGGCGCCTCAGTATTTGCACAGGTTTATAAACAGCTAGGCGACCGTTGTCCGGATTTGGATGACCCGGGGTTATTCAGAGCATTCTTCAACGCGATACAAGACTTGAATAGTCGCGGCAAATTGCTGGCTTATCATGACCGTTCCGATGGCGGTCTATTGGCCGCGATCGCCGAAATGATGTTCGCGGGCAGGCTCGGCGCGAATTTGGATTTATCAGGGGTAGGCAAGGATGTCTTATCGGCCTTATTCAATGAAGAGCTCGGTGCGGTGATACAGGTCAGGGAAAGCGATAGCGCTGAAATTATGGACTTGTTGGCGCAAGCCGGCCTCGATGTTTGTGTGCATCGAATTGGTTCAGTCACGAAACAAGCCGATTTGACGATCAATTTTGCCGGGCAGAAGCTTTATTCGGCCACTCGTGCCGAATTGCAAAGCTGCTGGTCCGAACTGAGTTATCGAATGCAAGCCTTACGCGATAATCCTGACTGCGCGCGCGAACAATTCGAACGGATCGGCGACGATAACGATCCTGGCCTAAATGCCCTGTTAACTTTCGATCATAACGACAATGTTTGCGCGCCGTTTATCGGCAAGTCGAAGCCGAAGGTCGCTATTCTACGCGAGCAGGGCGTCAACGGTCATGTCGAAATGGCCGCCGCGTTCGACCGAGCCGGATTCGCCGCGATCGATGTGCACATGACCGACATCATTGCCGGTCGGGTGGGTCTGAAGGATTTCAGAGGACTTGCGGCTTGCGGCGGGTTTTCTTACGGCGACGTGCTCGGCGCAGGCGGCGGTTGGGCTAAGTCGATTCTGTTCAATCCGCGCGCCCGCGATGAATTCGCGGCATTTTTCGAGCGCGAGGATACTTTCGGCCTTGGCGTGTGCAACGGTTGTCAAATGATGTCGGGGCTCAAGGAAATTATCCCGGGCGCCGAACATTGGCCACGTTTCTTGAGAAACCATTCCGAGCAATTCGAGGCGCGCGTCGCGCTGGTCGAGGTTCAAGACTCGCCCTCGATTCTGTTGACCGGTATGGCCGGTTCGAGAATGCCGGTCGTGATCGCGCACGGCGAGGGGAGAGCGGAGTTTTCAGGAAATCCGCTTGAAGCGATCAAAGCCGGTGCGGTATCTTTGTGCTACGTCGATAATTTCGGTGAAAAAACGACGCAATTTCCGGCCAATCCGAACGGTTCGCCATTGGGCATTACCGGTCTGACCAACCGTGACGGCCGCTTTACGATCATGATGCCGCATCCGGAAAGATGTTTCAGAACCGTGCAAAATTCATGGCATCCCGATGATTGGAGCGAATACGGTCCATGGATGCGCATGTTTAGGAATGCCCGGGTTTGGGTGGCTTGAAAAAAAACCGAATAACCCTATATTAATTGACAGATACTGAACGTTGGTTTTTCAGTATTCGATCGATAATAATCATTTCGGAGGTTTTTATGGCTATCACACGTTACGAACCTTGGGGCATATTGAGTCAACTGCAAAGAGAATTGGAGCGCGCGAGCGAAGGCGGCACCGGCGAAGGGTCGATCTCGACCGCCGAATGGGCCCCTGCCGTCGACATCAAGGAAGAAACCGATAAATTCGTGTTGCATGCCGATATTCCGGGCGTCAAGCCTGAAGATATCGAAGTCAGTATGGAAAACGGCATCCTGACGATCAAAGGTGAAAAGAAGACCGAAGCGAAAACCGAAAAAGAAGGTTATAAGCGAGTCGAGAGAACTTACGGTTCCTTCTACCGCCGCTTCAGCTTGCCCGATACCGCTAATGCCGATGCGATTTCGGCGAAATCGAAACACGGCGTTTTGGAAATCACGATTCCGAAACAAGAAGCGGTACAGCCGAAAAAAATCAATGTGACCTCGGAAGAATGAGTCAAGAAAACGGAGCCTTCGGGCTCCGTTTTTTTTTTGGCTAGGAACGAGCGCGAAAAACATAAGGCTTCATCATTCCCTCTCATTGCGCTTCATGGTAAAACTGCCGAATTCAGGTTGATGGGTCGCGGAACATCGCCTATCGAAGGCTCCGAAAGTCGCGACGATGATATTGTTCCGACAGAGACCTACGGGCGTTTTGTGGGAGCGATCCCCAGATCGCGATCTCGAAGTCGAGGGGGCAAGGTAACAACAAACGGTATCGAAGTTGCGTTGGCTAAGTAACTGTCCATCATTTGCCTGCTGAATTCATTTTTTAAAGTAGAAACGATACTTTATGAATATTCGAAAAACAGGAGTATTAATGCTCGCGCTGTTATCGCTGAAAACATTTAATCCTGCTTATGCGCAAGCACAAGAAGACTTCGTTTATGTCGATACGCTTATTCCGTCTATCCGTTTAGATATTCGTTATGCGAGCGCTGATAACTTTATCGGCAGGCCTATCGATGGATATTACCGGTCATGCGCATTATTGACTCAGGCAGCAGCTGAAGCGTTGATGGCGGCGCAAAATGAGTTGGCAAAATTTAATCTAGGCTTGAAAATTTTTGACGCTTATCGGCCTCAGCGCGCCGTGCGGCATTTTGTGCGTTGGTCGCAAGATGCGAATGATGTGCTTATGAAAGACGTTTATTATCCCCATCTGGACAAGCCAAGCCTGATTGAAGAAGGTTACATTGCCGCGCGGTCTTCGCATAGTCGAGGCAGCACGGTTGATGTAGCACTGGTTGATTTAAACAATGGCGAAGAACTGGATATGGGCGGCTTTTTTGATTATTTCGGTCCGGAGTCCTGGTCTTATGCTAAGACGCCTACGGCTACGCAACGAGCGCACCGGATGCTATTGCAAACGGTTATGGAAAAACAGGGATTCGTTCATTACCCTCAGGAATGGTGGCATTTTACCTTGGCGAACGAGCCTTATCCCGACACATATTTCGATTTTCCAGTGCAATAAGGTAGTGTGGGCTTTGCTGGCGTAATTGGATTTCACGAGTCAGTTCGTCAAAGACAAAAACCCAACTGCATCCGGTTTGTTTTTCAGCAACCGTATTATTTTGGTGGGTATTATCGGAGGCGGCAGAATGCCGCGAGTGTTCATGAGGCGGTGATCGATGATGCGAGTGATTCGGTTCGGGCGAGCTCTTTTCAAGTGAAACGTCCGGCATTGGCGGAGCCTGTATCGGCAAGGTTTGGCCTGCATTGCTTGGCAGTTCGGCGTCTTCGGCATTGGCGTTTGCTTTTACTTGGTAAAACAACACAATGGCCTGGCGAGCTTGCTCTCGTTGTTGAGCCGATTGGCCTTTTTGGTCGAGTTTGTCGAGAAACAACGGCAAGCTGGAGCGATGAAAAGGATCGTGATGATATTTGTGACAAAAATCCCAATAGAAACGAAACCATTTTCGATAACAGTGTTTGAGATTTTCAGGGTACTGTTTCTGATCCAATAGCGCATTGAACTGACGAGACAAAGTATCGGGAAGACTGAGCATCGTAGTTATCCAGATTCAGTTATCATGCATAAAATGTATGTTATCTCGTTTGGAATTACAAGGAATTCAGTAATATTTGACTCAAAAATGCATTCTAGTGTATAAGATATGCGGATCTAGATAATAACTTGTTCCCGGCGGCTTCGCCGCCGGGAATCGCGGCGCTCACTTAGTTCGGCCTTGTCCCGTCGCCTTGCGCCGGAACAAGGCGCTTCACCAGACGGACCGGTCGTCAAGCATACAGCTTGCCGCCCGCTCCGCTGGTGAGCGCCGCGATTATGCTGCTTGACACCTGATACGTAGCAGGTTACGCTCTGGCGCTATGATTCGAAGCTTCAAGCACAAAGGCTTAGCCAAATTTTTCAAATCCGGCAGCACTGCTGGTATACAGGCAGCCCATGCGAGTAAGCTTCGCCTAATTCTCGGCAGACTCAACGTCTCTATAGCTCCTAAAGACATGAATTTACCAGGGCTTCGACTGCATGAATTGACAGGTAACCGCTCCGGTACATGGTCAGTCACGGTGAGCGGCAATTGGCGTGTCACTTTTCGTTTTGAAGGTGAGGATGCAGAGGTAGTGAATTACGAAGACTATCATTGAGGTGTCACCATGTTAATGCACAATCCGCCGCATCCTGGCGAAATTATCAAAGAGCTTTGCCTTGATCCGCTTGGCCTTTCTGTTACTGAGGCTTCTAAGGCCCTTGGCGTTAGCCGGAAAACCCTGAGTGCTGTTCTCAATGGCCGTGCAGGCATCAGCCCTGAAATGGCAATTCGATTATCCATAGCATTTAATACATCATCAGAGAGTTGGCTTATGCAACAGACCCAATACGATTTGTGGCATGCTGAGCAGCACCGCAATGAATTACACGTTAAAAAGCTTGTGGCTGCTTGAATCATCACACAACCAAACGCTGCACCGGACAAGCCGGTGAGCGCGGCGTTAGGTTCTAAAGGAGAAGAATGAAAAATTGGCACATAACATTATTTTTACTTTTGTTAATTATTGTTCTTGCAATTTGGAGTTTATACTCTTCTAAAAATATTAGGAAAGAACTCTCTAAAGAATGCCGTGGTGATATTCAGTGTGTTGAGCAAATTAATAATGTTCCATCAGAACAATTAGAACAGATACGAAGAGAGACTCTTCGTTGTAATAACAGTCCTCAATGCATTGATCTTTACACTTTTGGAACTGGGGATTATGTAAAACCCAGTCAACATATTTTCATACCAGTGACGCATGATAGCCCTAACCAAAAAAGTATAATGGACCCCAAAAACTGAACAGTTAATTAAGGTGGTAATCTGCATATATAAACCCGAGAAAGTGTAGAGGAAAAACCATGCAGAGAAAGAAACACAGTGCCGAATTTAAAGCCAAAGTGGCGCTAGAAGCCAAAACCATCAACGAGATCGCCGGCGCGCACCAGGTGCATCCAAATCAGGTCTCGAACTGGAAAAAAGAAGCGCAAGCCGGACTGGTCGAGTGTTTTTCCGTAAAACGGGGCCGAAAGAGCCGGCAGCATGAAGCCGACCAGGAAGCGCTGTATAGCCAAATCGGGCGGTTGAAAGTCGAGTTGGACTGGCTTAAAAAAAAGTCCGGGCTGTCCCTGTAAGCGAACGGCGCCAGTGGCTGGAACCGGCTCCGGAGCTCTCGTTGAGTCGTCAGTGTGTATTAACCGGCGTGTCGCGGGGAAGCTACTACTACCGAAGCGTACCGGAAGACGCGCTTACGATCGACCTGATGCATCGGATCGACGCGCTTTATACCGACTATCCCTTTTACGGGAGTCGGCGGCGCTGAAACGGTTAGGCTATCGGGTCAATCGTAAGCGCATCCGGGGTCTGATGGCGAAGATGGGCTTGGAAGCGATCTATCCCAAGCCCAATACCAGCCAAAGTCACCCGGAACACCGAGTCTATCCGTATTTGTTAAACGACTTGGCGATCGAACGGCCCAATCAGGTCTGGAGTACCGATATTACTTATGTACGGCTCGCTCAGGGATTTGCCTACCTGGTGGCCGTGATCGATTGGTATAGCCGCAAAGTCTTGGCCTGGTACTTATCCAACACGATCGATATCGGGTTTTGTCTGGATTGCCTGGAAGCCGCGTTACGACACGGGCAGCCGGATATTTTCAATAGCGACCAAGGCAGCCAGTTTACCAGCCGGGAATTTACCGGGCGCTTGACGGAGGCCGGGATACGGATCAGCATGGACGGGCGTTGGATAATGTCTTTGTAGAACGCTTATGGCGGAGCGTCAAGTATGAAAATATCTATGTCAAAGGCTATGAAACGATGACCGAAGCCAAAACCGGACTGGCCGAGTATTTTCAGTTTTACAACGAAACGAGGCCACATCAAAGCCTGAATTACGCGACACCGCATGAAGTCCATGGCGGCTAATAGGCATGGCGCGTGGCGGGCCTGTGGACAAAGCGTGAATGTCCTTCGGACCGTGTGGATAAGCTGATGGAAAACTGCTGAAGCAGTTTCCCACGAGCTTACCCACACTCATTCACCCTTTGCCCACAGGCCCGCCATGAACCGAAAGAGGGTGATGAAAACGCCTGCGGCGCAATAATTATAAAAGATTTATTTTTTAAAGAGCAGGTTCCACCTTAAATTAGACCATTTTCTGTATTGACGTTGGGGTCCACTTTACTATAGCCTGGGCCGATTGTTCCAGCATATTTGGCTGGATGTTCAGGGGCGCCGGACCTTCTTTCCTGAACACTAGATATTGGGGAGAACCACGGGAAATACGGAAGAGCCGAAAAAAAGAGATCCTATCACTCAGTCTATGGAATGGCGACTTACCAATGAAGATGCTCGGGTAAAATTTAAAAAATCTTACCCGACAATACAAAAATGACCGAATACTATGGTGATAGAAACTTAGCTGAAATTTTACTACCCCCAAGTACAAACACATCCAGATTTTCGGTTACCGGTCCTTCACCAACGTCATCTTGAAACTTAATATTTAAGAAACCTAACCCTAATATTGATGCGTTAAGTTTCGAAGGACAACTATTACCATTCAAAAAATTCGCTCTACCGACTATCGCTAGAGCACCAAAATTTACTGCGAAGTCTGACGTCTCACTGTCCTGGAATTTTAGTTCCGAGGAAAACCAAACTTCAGTAAGTAAACCATTTCTGATACGTTCTAAAGAACTATCAAAAAGAATGAAAGGGTCTGTTACGTCTTTAACTTCTTTTTTTTCTTGTTTATCATAAACGACAAGCCGCCCTTCTCCGGTAGAGCAGTCATCCATTCGTAAAGCCAAAATAGTGTCTTTGGAAACACGCCTATTTGGCGGAAAATTTTGAACCAGATTGACAATCGCTTTCTGCGATTGCGTTAATTTGGAAATTTTGGTGTTTGAAATATTTAACTGGTCTTCAATTGCTAATTTTAATGAAAGTTTAACATCAAAATAATTGGCTTCGTTTGCATTTACCTGTTGAGAGTTAAATAATAAAACCAATCCAAAAACTATTGCTATTTTTACTATATATTCAATATTTTGACTCATAGCACGCTACCTTTGCTTTAAGTAACCCTTTAGCACTTTCCCGTTTTTCATATGATGAGGATTAAGTACTTGTTTGAAAGTAATTGATTTACCATAGGCGCACCCCAAAAAAAACTGTACAAAGCGCGAGACTAAACGATTACGCTCGCATAGAGCCTCAAACGGAATTCTTTAAAACAAATAAAAAGCCGAACCACCTACATGACCATAGCGACGGTCACTTTCGGCAGTCCGGCTTTCCTGGATCAAAGGACCCGCGACTTTCTGTCCCTACCTTACGATAGGTTTGGCTTTCACCGAATTCGATCATAAAATTTAATAAGTTTCAACTGAGGATTTTTATAAAGAATGAATAACACCTCAGGTTTTGTTGTCACCCCCTATACCCCTCATCGTTATACATAAGTCGAAAATTACCGTTTTTCTCGTTCCCACCGCTCCAGCGTGGGAATGCATACCGATCTTGCCTCGGCTGACAAGGTATGGGTTTCCACTGAGGACCGTGGGAACCAGAAAAAAATTACTGATTTGCAATCTTAGCTACTCCCTTTTGATTGAAAAACCGTCTAAGAATAAAAAGGCATGGGATATGTCTATCGAGGACCGCCGTGAACCCGTCCATGGGGGCTTGACGGCAGCGATCCCTGCTGCCGACATCCTCGCTAGCCACACCCCATACCTTCACAAAGTTAGCTAATTTTTGAGTATAAAGGGAGTAATGAGGCCTCGATACCATTTTTTGTCGCCCGACGTTCCCGACTTTCCCTCACCTAGCGTTAGGTGAGGAACGATCTGGGGATCGCTCCCACAGAGCATCCGGCCTCCTTGTGGGAGCGACGCCTTCGTCGCG
Source organism: Methylotuvimicrobium sp. KM2 (assembly GCF_038051925.1). Taxonomy (NCBI): domain Bacteria; kingdom Pseudomonadati; phylum Pseudomonadota; class Gammaproteobacteria; order Methylococcales; family Methylococcaceae; genus Methylotuvimicrobium; species Methylotuvimicrobium sp. KM2. The sequence continues at coordinate 2,045,823 of NZ_CP150634.1, forward strand.
ATTTCGAAGCTACTGATGTTCAATATCCGCAGGTTTATCAAACTGCACAGTTTCCAGGTGTACGATGACCTCTGTTTAGCAAGTTTACCGATACTTGTGTATAACGGCGAGCCTATACCACTAGTTGTCGTCGGCGTTTTCGGCGATTTCGTGGGTTTTTGCTTTGGCCCGCTCGAATTTTGGGTTCTAAATCGTCGATTGCTTTTTGCGATTCTTCTTTGACTTTGTTTTTCAATTCGGTCAGTTTGCTTTGTTGTTCGTCGATAGTAGATTGGATTTTATTCAACAGTTCGTCTTCAGTTATGGCCGTCGCTCCAAAGAATAGGATTAATGATTTGAATCGTTTCGAACAATCCGAAACGTCAGGGTTTTCGGCCGAACATTTTGCCGAATGCATTGATGGCGCCTGAGACGCCGCCGACGCTATTCAGCAACTGTTCTCCAAGATCGGCGAGCGTTCCGTTTGGAGAAGCCTTGTCAATGACGTTAGGCACTGCTTCTTGGAGTCCGTTCAACGCCGAAGATTCGCTGATGCCCAGTTGTTTGGCGAATGCGGCAATTTTGTCGTGACCGAATATTTGTTCCAACTGGTTTCCGGAAACCGGAGCATTCTGGCCTTTGCCTAGCCACGAGGACGCGAGCTGCATTAAATCTTGGCTGCCACCGTTCTGCATGCTGGAAATAATAGAAGCCAGATTCAGTTGACCTTGAGTGTTACCGAACAATTTGGCCAACGCTCCGACGATTTCGGAGGTTTCTACTTTTCCGTCACGATCCGTGTCCAATTGCTCCTTGAATAATTGTGCACTTCTTTGAAGTAGGGAATTGATATCCATGACTGTGCCGCCTCGGGTCAAAGGTTTTTGGGGATTCGGATTTTCTGGCCGGGATAGATTTTATCCGGGTCTTTGATGACTTCTCGGTTGGCCTCGAATATTTTTTGATATTTCGAGCCGTTGCCGTAGGCTGTCTCGGCGATTTTCCAAAGCGTATCGCCTTTTTCGATCGTGTAAAACTGATCGTCTCCGGCGACCGTGCTGCCATCCGCGATCGTCACTCCTGCGGCATCAATGGCTTCGATGCCTTGCACATTCCCAGCGATCAAAACGGCTTTTTCCAATGCTTCGGCCGAGCTTGCCTTGCCGCTCAGAATGGCGCGGCCATCTTTGACTTGTATCTGCAAATTTTCGACGCCCGGATTATCTTCTTCGATTAGCTTTTGTATCGCGGCAGGCGCCTCGGTTTCGGAGCCGAACAGTTTTTTGCCCATATTCATCGCAAAGTTGAATAAACCCATGATCTATCCTCTTTTTTGTTGTGGAAATTTAGTTTGCTTTCGGAACATACACCCCGCCTTGATCGCGGTCAACTGATTTCGGGCGTACAAAAAATTAGGGCAGGCTTTGCATTTGACATTTGGACCTTGTTGATCTAACCGTCCAAGGAAAGTGACTTGTGGTATTGCATGCCGACAGGGGAGATATACCTTTCGCACTTCAAATTTCGGCATTGCCAGAGGAGGTGCCTGGGTGTCCGATAAAGGCTTTGCCAGCATGGAGCTGGCATAGAGCCTACATGGACGTATTCACGGCGTCCTTTAGCGGACACCCAGGCACCGAATTTTGATCTACGACGGGTATACAATTCGAATCATAACGCCAAGATTAGCCACGCTATCGGATTTGTCCAATACTCTGTTTGGCGCTTGCTGCAAGATAATCGCCGGAAGTAATACACACGAGACCCTCGATCGGGCGGTTATAGAGATAAACCCAAGCGTTCAGTGTTTGAACTGGGTCGAGCATGACCGGTTCGATGGACCTCGCATATTCGTGGGGTCGAGGGTCGCCAATGGCGCATTGCTCGTAGCGGTCGAGTGTGGCTAGGATCATTTTTGGGCGGCCGATTCGGTAGATATCGCCGAGCACTTGGTCACCGGCTTTGTTGGATTTTACGACGCCCGGATATTCCCCAAGATTAAATAATTTTCCCTGAAAATATCCAGGGCCAATCCAGTCGGCGCGTTGATTTAGCCAACGCGACATGGGGTGTCCGTGATTTTTTCGCAAGGTTCCGTACACGAATAGATAGTCTGTTTGGCGTTTTTTTAGTCGTTTCATTTTTTGTTGTCGTTCGAATGGTACATTTTGTCGACGGCGTCCTTAAACCAGCGAGGCAAAAAGATTACGACAAATAAGCCGATGACTGCGGCAATCGGTATCGGACCGATTTCAAGGATTGCCAAGAAAATCATTAACAATCCGTATTTCAATCGTATGAAAATATTCATCGAATTGTGTGATGGTTTATGTTCATCGTAGGTCAAAAAATTCGGCACTAGGGTGGCCTGCCAAGCGAGTTACCGAACCCTTAACAAAGTGCATAGTTACAGGACGTTATTTATCACGAAATCCTTAACTTTATGGCAGCGATGCAGGAGCAATTGCCGAGTAGTAAAAATTGACCTAACACACCGTCACTTCCTTAGGTAGTAACGAAATTCGAAGTGCTAAGGGTGCAAAAACGAAGGCCTACTTTTGAAAATGGTGAGTAGGGCAGTGATCGTTGCGCAAGCTAATAATAGGCCAATTCGATTGCTCCGCATGGGCTTTGAGTTTTTCGTCGGGATCGACCGCAACCGGGTTTTGCACTCGATTCAGCAAAGGCAGGTCGTTGTGCGAATCGCTGTAAAACCAACTGTTTGCAAGTGTTTCTTCCGAGGATGTCAGCCAGTCTTCCAGTAAAGCGACCTTGCCGGCTTGGAAGCAAGGCGTGCCGCTGAAATTGCCGGTATATCTGCCGTCGATGAATTCCGGGGTCGTCGCCAACAAGTGTTCGATACCGTAAAGCTTGACGATCGGTTCTGTGACGAAGCGATTGGTTGCGGTAATCACCATTAAGGTGTCGCCTTTGTTTTTGTGTTTGTCGATCAAGGCTTGAGCCGGTTTGAGCATTAACGGTTTGATGATTTCTTCGATAAATTGTTCACGCCATGCAAACAGTTGCCTAGGGGTGTGCTCAGATAAGGGTCTTAATGAAAAGTTAAGAAATTCCACGATATCCAGGCAGCCTTGTTTGTAATCGTCATAAAATTTGGCATTGGCCGCTTCATATCGGGCTTTGTCGACAATGCCTCGGTCGACTAAAAATTGCCCCCATAAATAATCGCTGTCATCGGCGATTAAGGTGTTATCTAAATCGAAGATCGCTAAACTCACTGCTGTAACCTATTGAAAAATTATAAAGGGCATCGCGCTATAGCCTTGTTGATTGTTTTGTGGAACAATATCGCAATATTTTAAATCCCTGGTTTACTGGGCCATTCTATCACTTAGAAAAATGACGCTGTAGTTCTGCTCCGAATTTTTGTTTTTGCCTACTAAGGTTGAAAAAAGGGTTTGTTAGCGATTTACAGTTTATCGTTTCAGTAGAGAAGGCGTGGGCATCAGGCTTATATTGACAGGTTTTAACATGATTGACTCAAAAGGATACCGGCCCAATGTCGGCATCATCCTTTGCAATGACGAGGGTCGCGTGTTTTGGGCTAAGCGTACGGGCGCTAATTCATGGCAGTTTCCGCAAGGAGGCATCAATGAGGGCGAGGACCCGGAGCAGGCGATGTATCGAGAGTTGTGGGAGGAGACGGGTTTGCGTTCCGAGCACGTTCAGCTATTGGGCAGGACTCGATATTGGTTACGCTATCAATTGCCGGAACGTTACATGCGCAAAAACTCGTGGCCGTTATGCATAGGACAAAAACAAATTTGGTTCATTCTTCGTTTATTGACGCAAGATTCTGACGTTCGCTTCGATTGCGGGGCCAAACCTGAGTTCGACGGTTGGCGCTGGGTTGATTATTGGGAGCCGCTCAAGGATGTTGTATATTTCAAACGTAAAGTTTATCGAAGAGCAATGTCCGAGTTAGGCGAGATTTTGTTGGCCGATTCGGTGCCGGTCAAGGCTGACGGCTTCTTAGCTAAGAAATGGCAGCAACAGAAATCTCGGTAATTTAACCCAGCTTCAATATTTATCGAACATAAATTGTTGATTAGTACGATAGAGCTAAATTTTGGCACTTCAAAGCCATTTTTGGTGCGTTTTTAATTTTATCATTCAGTAATATAGACCGTAGGCGCTACATTTGTTAAAGCTGGGTTAATATTCCGTACAGCTCCGGTCGATTTCTTGCAAGATGCCTGGCAGGCGGTGAACTTGGGTGGTGATCCGGCCGTCCGAATGCAATTCAATGGTTCGATAGCCCGGCATTAGCTCGTCTAACGTAAATCGCGAGCATAGCGGTTTGAATTGGAAGCAAGTCGATGGCGTCCCTAATATTCTTAGCGAGTTTAAGTAAATATCCATTTCTTGATGAATATGGCCGGTCGTGATGCCCCTTATTTGCGGATAGCGGCCCGAAATCCTTAAAAACTCGTCGCTGTTTTTGATGATCATCGTGTCCATCCAGCTGCTTCGGGTCGGTACACAGTGGTGATGAACCGCAATCAACGTAAAAAGATTCGGTTTTTTTTCTAGCGCGTCTTCAATAAACCTCAATTCGTTTTCACTGAGACTTCCCTCGGCTTTCCCCGGTATCTGGCTATTCAGGCAAAGCACTTGCCAATGCGCGAATTCGATATGTTTCTTACAGCTGATGTTGTCTTGGTTTAGCCATTGCTGCATTAAAGCATAATCATCGTGATTGCCCGGAAGGCATAGCGTATCGACAGCTAATGCTTGTAGTCGGTCGAAAATTCTTTGATAAGCTTCAGTACAGGGGTCCTGAGTTAAATCGCCGGTAACTAATACTAAATCGTATTGAGTGTTCGTTTGCCGCACATGTTGCAATACGGCCTCGAAATAAAATTCGGTGTCGACTCCTAGCATTTTTTCGCCGGGGCTCGGAAGAATATGCAGGTCGGTTAATTGTAAAAGCGATAACGCGCCTTGAGTGCTCATGGATATTAATTCAGATGGATTTGCACAATATTTTAGAGTTACGCTGTGGATTGTAGATCGATTTCAGTTGTTCGGGCAGCGTTTCGACTGCGGTTGGTGCAAATCCTCGCTCTAAGAACCAATGGCTGGTTTGTGTCGTGAGTGCAAAAATTTGCTGCATGCCTAGCATTTTAGCCTTACGTTGCAAATGCTCCAATAATCGACCGGCTCTGGCGTAGCCTCGGTAATCGGGATGTACGGCCAGACAGGCGATCATGCCGGCGTGTTCGTTTTCGATCGAATGCAGCGCTGTGCAGCCGATAATGAGACCGTCCCGTTCGATAATAATATAGTCTCCGATCTCCATTTCCAGCTTTTCCCGCGAACGTTTAACTAGGATGCCTTGTTCTTCCAAAGGTATGATGAGTTCTAAGATGCCGCCGATATCGTTTAATGTTGCTGTACGCATTTCTTCATAGGGTGTTGAGCTAATTAATGTGCCCGTGCCGTCTCGGCTGAATAATTCCAAAAGGAGCCCGCCGTCTTGATGGCGATTAACAAGATGCACACGTTCAACGCCTGATTGGCAGCCATGGATCGCGGCTTGTAAAGGCAGGCTAATTGATTGTTCTATGTCCGGAAAGCGATCAATAAATTGTTGGGTTTCGACGGTTGTCATTTGCTGAATCTTGTCGCCGCTCTCAGGATGATTGAGGCTTTGTTCGGTGAGCAATAGCAGTTTTTCCGCTTTTAAGGCGATCGCAATTTCGGTGGCTACTTTTTCTGCCGACAAATTGAATGCCTCGCCGCTCGGCGAATAACCGACCGGCGAGATTAAAACAACGGAATTCATGTCCAGTTGTTGATGGATGGCTTGGCTATCGATTCTGCGTACTTCGCCGGTATGGCCGTAATCGACGCCGTCGATGACGCCGATCGGTTTGGCGATGACGAAATTACCCGATACGACGCGTATTTTGGCGCCGGCCATCGGCGAGTTGGCTAGTCCCATCGATAAGAGGGCTTCGATTTCTACTCGGACGAGACCGGCAGCTTCTTTTACGCATTGTAGCGCCAATTCGTCGGTGACTCGGAGATTCTTGTGAAAACGGGGGGAGATGTTTTGTTTGCGTAGGCAGGTATCGATTTGGGGGCGAATGCCATGTACGAGGACTAGTCGTATCCCTAGGCTGTTGAGCAGCGCAAAATCATGCACATGATGCGCGAACCCCGAGTCATAGACTGCCTCGCCGCCGAATGAAACGACAAAGGTGCGGTTCCGGTGGGCGTGAATATAAGGCGAGGAGTCTCTGAACCAGTTGACAAAATCGTGGCTCAGAGACGAGGCCGGTAAATTAGAATCGGTCACAAAAAGCTGACTCGGTCAATTTTTTCCGCGATCAATCTAAATTGTCGGTGACGGCGCCTTTTGAAGCCGAACTGGTCAATTTGGCGAATTTCGCCAATACTCCGCGCGTGTATTTTGGAGCCGGTTGTTGCCATTTTTCCATGCGGCGGTTCATTTCGTGCTCGTTGATATGTAACGTCAATTCGTTGTTTTCGGCGTCTATCGTAATGGTATCGCCGTTTTGAACGATGGCTAGCGGGCCGCCGGTGTAGGCCTCAGGGGTAATATGTCCGACCACGAAGCCGTGCGTGCCGCCTGAAAAGCGACCGTCGGTGATCAATGCGACGTCTTTGCCTAGTCCTTTGCCCATGACAGCCGAAGTTGGCGACAACATTTCGCGCATGCCGGGGCCGCCTTTCGGGCCTTCGTAACGAATCACGATGACGTCGCCTTTGACGATGTCGCCGTTCAAAATGCTTTGCAATGCCTGTTCTTCGGCATCGAATACTTTTGCTCTGCCGGTAAACAATAAACCTTCCTTGCCGGTAATTTTCGCGACCGAGCCTTCCGGAGCCAGATTGCCGTATAAAACGACCAAGTGACTGTCTTTTTTAATTGGGTTGTCGAAGGAATGGATCATGTCCTGGCCTTCAGGATACGGTTGTACGTCGGCAAGGTTCTCGGCCAAAGTCTTGCCGGTGACAGTCAGACAGTCACCGTGCAGCAACCCTCGGTCCAATAGGGCTTTCATCAATGGTTGAATGCCGCCGATTTCAATCAGCTCGGCCATTTGATATTTTCCGCTCGGCTTCAGGTCGGCCAGCATCGGAACGTTTTTGCCGATGCGGGTGAAATCGTCTAGCGTGATGTCGACACCGGTTGTATTGGCCATCGCAATCAAATGTAGTACCGAATTAGTCGAGCCGCCGAGTGCGATAACGACGGTGATCGCATTTTCGAATGCAGCCTTGGTCATGATGTCGCGCGGTTTGATGTCTTTAGCGAGCAATTCGAGAACAGCCGCGCCGGCTCGTTCGCAGTCTAGGCGTTTGTCTTCGGAAACCGCGGCTTGCGCCGAGCTGTTCGGTAAGCTCATGCCCAGCGCTTCGATTGCCGAGGCCATCGTGTTTGCTGTGTACATGCCACCGCAGGAGCCCGCGCCGGGTATCGCTTTTGCTTCGATTTGAGCGAGTTCTTCGTCATCGATTTTATTGTTTGCGCGCGCGCCGACCGCTTCGAAAACCGAGACGACATCAAGTTTTTTATCTTTATGGCATCCCGGCAGAATCGTACCGCCGTAAACGAAGATAGCCGGACGGTTTAGGCGCGATAATGCGATCATGCAGCCGGGCATGTTTTTATCGCAGCCGCCGATCGCAACGACGCCGTCGAAGCCCTGGCAGCCGACGACCGTTTCAATTGAGTCGGCAATGACTTCACGGGAAACCAGCGAGTATTTCATGCCTTCGGTGCCCATCGAAATACCGTCGGAGATTGTGATGGTATTGAAAATAACTGCTTTGCCGCCGGATTTATCGACGCCTCGAGCTGCATCGTCGGCAAGTCGATTAATATGCATGTTGCAGGGAGTTACCATGCTCCAAGTTGAAGCGACGCCGATTTGCGGTTTTTTGAAGTCTTCATTTTTAAAGCCAACGGCATGCAGCATTGCGCGGCTTGGCGCGCGCTCCATGCCATCAACGACTTGAGATGAAAAGCGTCTTGCGGATTTGTCACCTGAGTTTGCCATCTGAATTCCTAATGTTTTCAATTGTTAATAGTAGATCTGGGGTATCAAGTTGAAGCGGTTTCTTAGGATAGCGCGATAAATAACTTCCGAGAGTTATGAGCTTTGTCGAGAATGCGGTTACTCGCCCCAGTCCTATTCCGGGGGGGCATTTGCTCAAGTTGTTATGGGTGCGCACTTACTTTCGTCCCCATTTCTTAAAACGTATCCCAGCTGCTGGTTCGTCGTCCTAAGCTTAGTTTTGGTAATATAAAACCGAGTAAAACGCCCCCTAATGCGAGTATTCCGCCATAGAGAAACCAGTCTTGATGAGCGCTATCGCGTAAGGCTTGGTTTTCTCGTTTAAGCTGTTGTAACTCGCGCTCGGCTGAAACGACGCGTTCTTGGAATTGATCGCGTTGGTTTTTAATGTCGATAGCACTTGACGAAATTTGTTTTATTTCGGCAAGTTCCATCATCAATTGGTTGCGTTCGGCCATTAATGTCTCGCTAGATTTAACGGTCTCTTGCAATGAAGTTAACTCGGATTTCAGTCCGGCATTATCATTTTGAAGTTGTTCAATTTTTTTATTAGCTTTTTCAAGTAGATGGCTGTCGGGCGGCGAGGTTTTTAAAAAACGAGTTAAAATATAGCCTTCGATACCTTTATTTGTTCTAACATAAGAATAACCGGAGCTGAGGTCTTCGATCAGGGTCAACGGCGTGCCGGAGCGAAGCATTCGCAAAATTTTACTGCGTTCGTTCTCGGCGACTCTGAGAGTTAATTCTAAGTCATCGGTGACATAAACGGTTTTAGCTTGAGCAGCATTGATAACGATTGCGGAGAGAATGATAGCGTATACTAATTTTTTCACATGTATCCTTGATGCTGGCAGGGTTGCATTATTGTATTAGGATTAGGTCAAATTTTACTTGTCACTCATTAATAATTCCAGCAAAGCCTTTTGTGCGTGTAGACGATTTTCCGCTTCGGGGAAGACAACGCTTTGAGGGCCGTCGATGACTTCGGCGGCGACTTCCTCGTTTCGATGTGCGGGAAGGCAATGCATGAAAAGCGCGTCATGGTTTGCCGCATTCATGACTCGTTCGCTGACTTGATAGCCCTTGAAAGCTATTTCGCGTTGTTTTTGCTCTTCTTCATGGCCCATGCTGGCCCATACGTCGGTAACAATCAAGTCCGAAGCTTCTGCCGCTTGTTCGGGAGAATTAAAAAACTCAATGTGCGACCGTCCGGCTTCTACTATTGCCGGGTTCGGTTCATAGCCCTGCGGGCAGGCAATATGCAATTTAAAATTCAATAACTTTGCAGCGTTGATATAGGAATGACACATATTATTGCCGTCCCCAATCCAGGTAACGGTCTTGCCTTCTATGTCGCCGCGATATTCGAAATAAGTTTGCATATCGGCAAGTAGCTGGCAAGGGTGTAGAAGATCGGTAAGCCCGTTGATGACCGGTACGCTGGAGTATCTTGCGATCGTGGTGACCGTTTCATGTTTAAATGTTCTCAACATGATGCCGTCGACCATGCTTGAAATGACTTTTGCGCTGTCTTGCAAAGGTTCGCCGCGACCGAGTTGTGTGTCGCGCGGCGATAGAAATAAAGCCGAACCGCCTAAATGAATCATGCCGGTTTCGAACGAGATACGAGTTCGTGTCGAGGATTTTTCAAAAACCATGGCAAGAACCTTGCCCTTCAACGGTTGATAGTTCGGGTCACGATATTTTTTTAGCTCGATTGCCCGATCGATTAAGGTTCGAAACTCGGTCGAAGTTAGATCATTTAGGCTAATAAAGTGTCTAGGGTTCATTGGCTTGATGTTTTTCCGTGAATTCTTGGATGACGGCAGTGAGTGTTTTCACCAGTCTTTCGATTTGTTGCGCGTCGATGATCAACGGCGGTAATAACCTTATGGTTTTTTCATTAGTCACGTTGATCAACAATCCTTTTGACAAGGCGTTGTTGACGAGCTCGCCGCAAGGTACCGATAGTTCGATACCGATCATTAAGCCTTTTTGACGAACTTCTACGATCATATTGTTGCCGATCAATAGTTCATTGAGTCTGGACGCGATTGTTCGTCCTTTGATTTCGGCTTGTTCGATCAAATGGTCGTTATTTAATTCGTTCAATACGGCTAGAGCTGCACTACAAGCTAAAGGATTGCCGCCAAAAGTCGAACCGTGGGTGCCCGGTGTCAAAATTTGCTCGGCCTTTCCTCTCGCTAAACAGGCGCCGATCGGAACGCCGTTAGCGAGCGCCTTGGCGAGTGTGCAAACATCGGGAAGTATGCCGTTATGCTGGTAGGCTAAAAACTTGCCGGTACGGCCAATACCCGTCTGAATTTCATCCAGCATCATCAATAAATCGTGCCGGTCGCATAGTGTGCGGATGTTATTGAGATAATCCGGCGCGGGGATATTAACCCCGCCTTCGCCTTGAATCGGTTCTATAAGAATGGCAACTACATTGCTATGTTGTTGCAAGGTGTTTTCGATCGCGGTAATGTCGTTATAGGGGACGCGAACGAACCCCTCGACCAGTGGCGCGAAACCTTGCTGGATTTTGGCGTTCCCTGTAGCGCTAAGCGTCGCCAAGGTTCGGCCGTGAAAGCTTTTTTCCATCACGATGATGGCGGGGGTTTCTATGCCTTTTTGATGACCGTATCGGCGTGCTATTTTAATAGCTGCTTCATTGGCTTCGGCGCCCGAATTGCAGAAGAAGGCATTTTCCATCCCGCTTAGAGCCGTTAACCGATCGGCGAGTTGTTCTTGTAAATCGATGCGGTATAAATTGGATGTGTGAACCAACTTCGCACTTTGCTCACAGATGGCTTGATGTATGGAAGGATGGGCATGGCCCAAGTTGCATACCGCAATGCCGGAGAGAGCGTCCAGATAGCAGTTGCCTTGTTGATCCCAAAGCCAAGCGCCTTCCCCTCTATCCAAGGAAATGCTTAAGCGTCCGTAAGTTGGCATAATGTGGCCGGTCATTGAATATACCTTACCTAAAATGCAAAAAGGCGGCTAAAAGCCGCCCGTAAGAAAACCGATGATTATATGTTTGATAACCGGGCTAATCAATAGTATTGCTATAAAAAGAAGCTTTTTTAATAATGCAAATCTTGATAGTATTACTAGGTTTTTATAATTAACGAGTAATTTTTATGGATGTAATAAGCAGAATTAAAGATCAGATTGAAAATAATCCGGTAGTACTCTACATGAAAGGGACTCCCGATTTTCCACAGTGCGGATTTTCCGGTCGCTCGGTACAAGTATTGCGCGCCTGCAAGGCCGATTTCATGTTTGTTAATATTTTCGAAGACCCTGAGCTCAGGGAGGCGTTGAAGGAATATTCCAATTGGCCGACTTATCCTCAGCTTTATATCAAAGGCCAATTAGTTGGCGGTTGCGATATCATTCTTGATTTATATAATACGGGTGAGTTAGTCAAGTTGTTGCAGGATGCTGAAGCCATTAGCGCTTAATCTTTTTGCCGGCCATGGATGGCGTGAGGCTTTCGTGTCATTGTGACCGGTCCCCGACAGTCCTAGCCCGGATGAAGCTTTCGATGTCGCTGTAACTACCAATGCAAACACAACCTTTTATCCTGAATTCGGCAATTTAACCATGAAGCACATGAGGTTCATGAAGGATTCCAAGAACTTACCAAATCCTTCTCGCTAACCTTTTTGGTGAGCGAAAGTTCTATACAAACGCGTAATAAGCTATTGAATTAACTTCCTATTCTTCATGATCTTCATGGTGAAATGCTTTTTCTAGGTTTATGCCGGTTAAATTCTTGGTCGCATCCCCTAGCTTTCAGCCATATCTGAACCTGATTTTGTCTCGGTATCGGATTCTAACGCTTCCAGTTTTTTCCAGCGGTTGACGATTTTGCAAAAAAGTCTAGCCGTTTGTTCGGCATCGTATAAGGCCGAATGCGCTTGGTCGCTATCCCAATTTAATCCAGCTGCGGCGGCAATTTTTGCCAGTACCGTTTGCTGATAGACTAGACCGCCTAATGTTGCGGTATCGAAAGTGCTGAAAGGATGAAATGGACTGCGTTTGATTTGTGTTCTATGAATTGCTGCATTTAAAAAACCAATATCAAAAGCGGGATTGTGGCCAACCAGTATCGCTCGGGTGCAGTCATTTCTTTTTACGGCCTTTTTGATGGGTTTGAATAGTTTATCCAGCGCATCTTTTTCTTGAATAGCCATGCGGAAAGGATGGTATGGATCTATTTTGTTGAATTTTAGAGCGGATTCGTCTAATTCGGAATTTTGAAAAGGAATGACATGACATGCGTGACGCTCGGTGATTTCAAGGTTACCGTGTTTATTCAGTTCCACGATGACCGCTGCAATTTCCAGTAACGGATTTTTTTTGGGGTTGAAGCCTCCGGTTTCAATGTCGATAATTACTGGAAGGTAACCTCGGAAGCGACTTCCCAGGGGCGTTATGGTTTTTTCCATCGATACATAAAAATTGAGAAAAATTTGAAAAAAGGAGTAGTGGCAAGTTTATTGCCAATGCTCGAAAGGGCAGGGATATTGTGCTATCTTACGCGAAAAACACCGAATAATAAAAATTTAGATATTGCGAGGCCGTATATGAATCTAAAACCAATGGTAGTTCGTTTGGCGATGCCGTTATTGCTGAGCTCCGTGATCGGATGCGCGTCGGCGCCCGCAGCTAGGATCGATGAAAGCGATCCGTGGGAAGGCTTTAACCGGAATATGCAGGTCTTTAACGATAATTTGGACGAGTATGCCATGAAGCCTCTTGCCAAGGGCTATCAATGGATTACCCCTTCTTTTGTTGATCGGGGCGTTACGAACTTTTTCAGCAATATTAATGATATAGGCGTTACTATTAACGATTTGTTGCAATTTAAACTGGCCCAGACCGGATCGGATGGCGCTCGTTTTCTTGTGAATACGGTGGCGGGTATCGGAGGTTTGTTTGATGTTGCGACAGAAATCGATTTGCCAAAGCATAATGAGGATTTCGATCAAACTTTAGCGGTTTGGGGAGTGCCGTCAGGACCGTATTTAGTGTTACCGCTTTTCGGCCCGAGTTCTGTCAGAGGCGTTTTCGGCCTTGTCGGCGATGCCGCGATGAATCCGATTAGTTATATCGATGGCGGTATCGTTTCCGGAACTTATGGTGCTATTGGTGGCGGTCTATTTGTATTGAATGCGGTCGATACTCGCGCCGACAATTTGAGCACAACAAGAATTGCGACAGAAGCCGCTGTGGATCGATACGAATTCTTCAAAAATGCCTATATACAACAACGAGAATATTTGATTCTAGACGGTAATGTGCCCGAAAACGATTGGGATCTCGATGTTGATTTTAACAATTTCAATGACGAATATATCGAACCGGATGCGATTTAACTGAAACGACTTGGAGAGAAGGGCTATGGTTAAAATTCTTGCCTTTTCCGGTAGTGCTAGAAAAAATTCCTATAACCAGAAATTGGTTGAGATCGCTGCCGATGGAGCTCGACGTGCGGGCGCGGAAGTTTCTTTGATTAATTTAGCGGATTTTGAAATGCCCATTTTCAATGAAGATCTTGAAAAAAAAGAGGGAATGCCGGGGTCGGCACGGGATTTTAAGTCGCTTTTAATCGCACACGACGGTTTTTTAATCGCATCGCCTGAATATAATAGTGCATTTAGTCCATTATTAAAAAATGCAATAGACTGGGCGTCGCGCAGGGAGGGCGATGAGTTGCCTCTGCTGGCATATCGCGGAAAATTAGCGGCAATTATGTCTGCTTCGCCTGGCGCCTTGGGTGGTTTGAGAGGCTTGGTGTTTTTAAGGTTGTTGTTGTCCAATATCGGTGTAACCGTTCAATCCGGTCAACAAGCGATAGCCAATGCTGCAAAAGCATTTAACCATGACGGTTCGTTAGTCGATTCCGCTCAACAAGATGCGGTCATCGAATTGGGCGTTAATTTAGCTCGGACACTGGCAAAATTAAAATCTACAGAATAGCGAAAAGTGATTATTAAGGAATATGCACAAATTTACTTCTACAAGTTTTAAGGCATTGTGGTGGTTCGGCGACTCGCTTGTCAGGACGCCGTGAATACATCTATGTAGGCTCGACGGCGGCTATCTGATCGCCAAGGATGGCGTGAATGCAGATTTTGCATGGAGCAAAAATCTGCCCTGCTGCCGACGCCTGTCAATCGAGCCACCGAACCTCCTTTCAGCATTTACCGAAGTTACTTTATGCTCGTTTCTAACCGCATCTTTAATAAATCGATTTTCTCAAGGGTACGGTAAAAAATACCTCCCTAAATAAATCTGACGCTTTGCACACATCCTGCGCAAGTTTATCGTTCCCATTCTCTGCGCTCGCCGTTATTCACATCTATTTGATATGCTGTTGGCCATCCTGCTCGTTGCTAAGATTTATTTTGTGGCCCCCCCGCTACCGTTACTTCGGAAATCGGTCGAACGTCTTCCATCTCAGTTTCTCGATTTAGTAAAGGTGATAATGTCGGCTCCAACGACTTGACAATTTGCACCGGTAGCGAACTGGTGAATCGGTAGTTTTCCGCATCGGGTCCTTTGACATAAGCGGTAATGACACCAAAGAATCGATCCCCAAGGAAAAATGCAAAAGTTGCGGCACGGCTGATGAATTTCGACTCGATCAACCGTCCACGTTCTCCCCACACTTGGCGCCGATGGTCGCCGGTGCCGGTTTTTCCGCCTATTGCGATCGGTTCGATATCGGAGTCTTTGTAAACGTTTCTTAAGCGCGTTGCCGTTCCCCCTTCGACAACGCCAATCAGAGCATCACGGGTCACTTTTGCAATTTCGGGCGCAAAGACTCGCTGGCCATGAGCGGGTTGTCGACTCATGATGGTTTCATAGGGCGTGTCTTTTGCGAAATGAAGTTTTTCAAAACGAACTAGCGGTTGTCTGATGCCGTTGTTTTGTAAAATACCCATCAGCTCTGCCAATGCCGCCGGACGGTCTCCCGACGCACCGATTGCGCTAGCATAGGAAGGCGTCAAATAACTGAAAGGGTAGCCCGTTCTTTGCCAAGCACGATGGATTGAGGTAAATGCTTCGATTTCCAGCAGCGTCATAATGCGCCGTTGTTGAGCATTGGCGCGGCGGCTCCTAAATAACCAGCGATAAACTTCCTGGCGTTGCTCCGTGCTGGCTTCTAGGATTTCTTCTTTTGTTGCGTTAGGATGTTGAGCTAAATACCTGACTAACCAAAGTTCGAGAGGATGGATTTTGGTGATGTAGCCTTGATCCTGTAAGTCGAAATTGGCCGGAGAGTATTTTTCGTGCAGTTTTTCGATTTTTTCATTGCCGAGCGCGGAGGCAGGTAGGTTTTTTTTCAGAAACTGTTCCAACGCATCAATGCTAGCATCGGGATAAATCGATTGGTATAGCATAGAAAACCGGGATGCTTTGGCGTAAACGCGTTTTGTCAGCATGGCCAGGGCTTCTTCGGGCGACTTATCTTGATATTTTGCGTAGAATCGGCGCAAATATATACGTCCTTCACGGTCGGCAAAACGTTGGAGATATTCCTGGCGGCGAGGGTCGTTCGGAATTTCCAGCCATCGTGCAACGCCTCCAGGTTTGTAAAGGTGATGATATACGACTTCGCGCATGAGGCGAATGAAGACTAAATTGACCGAATCGCGCAAGGCATCGCGAACCGATAGGATTTTTTCGTTGTCTATCCGGCTGAAATTACTAAAGCGATGAATGCCGCCCCCGGTATAGAAACTTTCTCCCGGGCTGGCCGAGAAACGCCTGTCGAGGGCCCGGTTCAATAAATCTTCCAATTGTATATTAGGGTTGGCGCGAAGTTGATGGATTACCCAGGCGGAAATATAGTCGCGTGAATGCAGTTCGATTTTATTGAATTCGGAAGCCGGGGTGTGTTTGTAAAGTTCGTAAACGTTGGTGACTAGTTCAAGGTAATGAACCATCGTTCTGAGTTTAGCGGTGGAACCTAGGTCGATTTTAATGCCTTCGTTGATATCCAGCGGTTGATCGTAATTATCGGTTTGTACGCGTAGCAAGTTGCCTTTTGGGCTTCGCTCGAACAACATCAAGCTGTAAATAATAGGCGAGGGATCGTTGGTTTCATTTAATAACCTGAATCCGATTGCGCCCGCGGCTCGGGCGCCTTCTATTTCGCTCAAACGCCTGAGGGATTGACCGACTGCTTGCTGAGTATCGAAATCAATAGTCGACTTTGCGGTCAAGTCAATTCGGTCTAATTCGTAGATCGAATGAACTCCCAGCGCTCTAGCTAATCGTGTCCGGAGTACGGCTTGGGTCTTTTTTTCGGTCATGAACTTGGCCGGCTCTGGGATTTCCCTGGTTTGGCGGGCAACGGATGCTTGTAATGAAGCATCGCGTAATGATGTTGAAATGATGCCTTGTTCGGCCATGACTCTTAAATAGCTGTCGGTAAGATTTTGTAATGCTTTGAAGCCGGTCTTAGAACCGAGTAGATCTGAGGGTCTTCGTTGCGATAGAAGCAAGCTGAGCACTTGCCGGTAGGCTTTGCCTTGTTCGGGACTGACTGCTTGTTCGGGGTCGAAGGCGCTTGCAGCGAGTAGGCGATTGGTTTCTTCAAAATCCGCTCCGTACCAGGCCGATAATCCATCGCCCAAACCATGAACTTCACCAAGTTTAGGCGTCGCTGCCAACGGCATTGAGTTTAGATATGAAAGCGCGATCTGTTTCCTCATTTCCCGGGTATCGGGGCCCAATAAGTAAGCGCGTATCGAAGCGCTGACCATTTGTTGCAGTTTGTCTTTGATTGAGTGAGTATAGCCGTCCGGTGAATGACGGTATTTTTCTAACTGAGTTGCCAGGGTGCTTCCGCCCGGAACGTTGATGTTTGAGCCGAATTGCTTGGCAATAAATTGCATGCCGGCGAATCCCAGTCGACTCCATTCGATAGCCGGATTAACCGTGGGGAATTTATCATTGAGTAATTCGCGGTTCTCAATAAATAACAAAGTGTTGAGAATAAGCGGAGGAATCGCATCAAAATGTGTATATCCGTAAGTCGGATGCCGGGTGTTGAATAATTCGCGGTCTTTGTAATCGATGATGCGAAGCCCGGCTTGAATTTTTTCCTGATAGATGGGATTAAGCCCGTAGTCGTTCAATTGCAGCATCACATCGGACGAGTGTGCCTGGGCCGATATCTTGAAGCCGTTGTTTTCCAAGCGGGATATCATGTCGGGTAACGATGTGTACCCGAGCCGTCGATCGTAAGGGCCATCAGAAGGAAAGCGAATCGACGAACTGGCGCCGGTTTCAAGTTTGAAACTCAACTGTTTGGTAATCTTCGAAAGATATCGGGCTTGATAGCGGGAAGTTTCTATTTCCTCCTTGACTAAGACGACAAAAGAAAAGCTTAACCACGCCGCGCCGATCCAAAAACTCGATACCAATAACCGGCGAATTTTCAGTTTAACATTTCGCATATTCTGTGGTTACCTTCAGTTAGGTCTTGTTGAGTTTGGGCCGTCCAAGTATGGGATAGGTCGATTCTTTAGGGGAAATATATCTTTCGCACTTCAAATTTCGGCAGTGTCAGAGTAACTATTCAGTACCCGGTAATCACCGTTCCCACGCTCTGCGTGGGAATGATAAGGGGATCTGAATAATTACGTGTCAGAGGCGCCGCCGGGGTGCTCGTTTCCTTGCCTAACGCTAAGTGAGGGAACGAACACCCGGCACCAAATTTTGATCTACGATGAGTATAATTGTCAAAAACTGATTTTAAACCCTTTATTCATCATTTATTAATTTTAAATTAATGCAAAGAGGTATTTTTTAATCGAAAGTTCAGTTGCTTTATCAAGGTCACTAAAATAATCCCAATGCTTGATAAGTATTTTGATCGAAGAGTGTAGCGACAGCTTTGCAGTAAGTGAAAATTGTTAATGACCAAATAGCGATAATTTCGTAGAATTAACTTAGTTTTGTCTTTTCTGTAACGGGATGGGTCATGTGCGGCTCCTCCCGTTTTGCACATTTGAGGTAGCAGATTTTGAGTAAACCCGCATTACTGGTATTGGAGGATGGATCGGTTTTTAATGGCGTATCCATCGGAGTGGATGGTTGTTCCGTTGGAGAAGTCGTTTTTAACACTTCATTGACTGGATATCAGGAAATATTGAGTGATCCATCCTACGCGCGTCAAATCGTAACATTGACATATCCGCATATAGGCAATGTAGGTGCCAATGCAGAGGATGACGAGTCGCCGAGCGTTTTTGCCAGCGGTTTGGTTATTCGAAATTTACCATTGCAGGCTAGTAATTGGCGGTGTGAGAAAACCTTGCAGGAATATTTGATCGACCGGAATGTGGTCGCGATTGCCGAGATCGATACGCGTAGACTGACTCGCTTATTACGCGATAAAGGTGCTCAACGCGGTGCTGTCGTTGCCGGCGATAACCCCGATATCGAGATTGCCAAGAAAGCGATAGCCGATTTTCCAGGCCTTAAAGGCATGGATTTAGCCAAAATTGTGACTGTCGAGAAGTCTTATGAATGGACGGAGGACGTTTGGGATCTCGACAAGGGTCATCAAACAGCCGCTAATTTGACTAAGCATGTTGTAGCTTTTGATTTCGGTATTAAGCGCAATATCCTGAGGCTACTTGCCAATCGCGGATGCCGAGTTACCGTTGTTTCAGCACAGACGCCTGCTGAGAAGGTCTTGGCAATGAATCCCGATGGCGTGTTTTTGTCGAATGGCCCGGGCGATCCGGAGCCATGCGATTATGCGATCGAAGCGATAAAATCGATTCTCGATACCAAAGTCCCTGTTTTCGGTATTTGTTTAGGCCATCAATTATTGGCTTTAGCCAGCGGCGCAAAAACCGAAAAAATGAAATTCGGGCATCATGGCGCGAATCATCCTGTTCAAGAGCTTGCGACCGGACGGGTTATGATCAGTAGTCAAAATCACGGCTTTGCGGTCAACGAAGCGAGTTTGCCAACGCATTTAAAAGCGACTTTTCGTTCGCTTTTCGACGGCAGTCTGCAAGGTATAGAGCGAACCGATTGTCCGGCTTTCGGTTTTCAAGGGCATCCCGAAGCGAGCCCAGGGCCGCAGGATGTCGAAAGTTTATTCGACCGTTTCGTCGAGATGATGGAACGACCCCAAACGCACTAAGGATTTCGTGATCAATAACGTCCTGTAGTTATACCTTTCGCACTTCAAATTTCGGCAGTGCCGGAGGAGGCCTCGGGGTGCTCGGTAAAGGCTTTGCCAGCATGGAGCTGGCATAGAGCCTACATGGACGTATTCACGGCGTCCTTTGACGGGCACCCCGAGGCCGAATTTTCATCTAAGATGAGTATATGAGCTTTGTTGAGGGTTCGGTCACTCTCTTGACAGGACGCCGTGAACCCAGCACCTAAATGATCCAAGATGGTTGACCATAGCCAATGGGCCATGGAATTTAGGATCTGGGTGAATGCAGATTTTGCAGGAGCAAAAATCTGCCGTGCCGCCGACACCTGCCAATCGAGCAACCTAACCCTCCAAAATAGGGAAGTTATTTTCGACCAAATCCTAAACCGCCACCGAGAAAGAACAGTATAAAAATGCCAAAAAGAAGCGACATAAAATCGATTTTATTATTGGGCGCAGGTCCTATTGTCATCGGACAAGCTTGCGAATTCGATTATTCCGGCACGCAAGCATGCAAGGCATTGCGCGAGGAAGGTTACCGGGTCATTTTGGTTAATTCCAATCCTGCGACGATCATGACCGACCCTGATATGGCCGATACAGTTTATATCGAGCCGATCGACTGGCAAACCGTCGAAAAAATTATAGAAAAAGAGCGCCCCGACGCGATTTTGCCGACGATGGGCGGGCAAACCGCATTGAATTGTGCTTTAGCGCTCGACAAGCACGGCGTGTTGGAAAAATACGGCGTGGAAATGATCGGTGCGACTAAAGAAGCGATCAATAAAGCCGAGGATCGGGAGTTGTTCAACCGGGCAATGCGAAAAATCGGCCTGGAAGTCGCGAAATCCAAAACGGCGCATAGTATGGAAGAAGCGCTGGCTGCACAAGAAGAAGTCGGTTACCCAACCATTATTCGCCCCTCGTTTACGATGGGCGGCAGCGGCGGCGGTATTGCCTATAACAAGGAAGAATTTATTGAAATTTGCGAGCGTGGATTGTATTTGTCGCCGACCAATGAATTGCTGATTGAAGAGTCGGTGCTGGGCTGGAAAGAATTCGAAATGGAAGTCGTGCGCGATTCGAAAGACAATTGCATCATCGTTTGTTCGATCGAGAATTTCGATCCTATGGGTGTGCATACCGGCGACTCAATTACTGTCGCCCCGGCGCAAACCTTGACCGACAAGGAATACCAAATATTACGTAACGTTTCATTGGCCGTCTTGCGCGAAATCGGCGTCGACACAGGGGGGTCGAACGTACAGGTCGCGATCAATCCGGAAAACGGGCGGATGGTCATTATCGAGATGAATCCGCGTGTTTCGCGATCGTCCGCTTTAGCCTCGAAAGCGACCGGTTTTCCGATTGCGAAGGTCGCGGCTAAGCTCGCGGTCGGCTATACCTTGGACGAGCTGCAAAACGAAATCACCGGCGGTGCTACGCCGGCCTCGTTTGAGCCGACGATCGATTATGTCGTGACCAAGGTGCCGCGCTTTACCTTCGAAAAATTCCCGCAAGCCGATGATCGATTGACGACACAAATGAAATCGGTCGGCGAAGTCATGGCGATCGGACGCTCGTTTCAAGAGTCTTTGCAAAAAGCCTTGCGTGGGCTTGAAGTCGACAAGACCGGCCTCGATGAGATTGTCGATTTAAATGCCGAGGATGCCAAGGAAATTTTACTCAAAGAAATGCGTCATCCGGGCGCCGAACGCTTATGGTATGTTGCCGATGCGTTTCGCAGCGGTATGTCGCTTGAAGAGATTCATGACATCTGCAAAATCGATCCCTGGTTTTTGGCGCAAATCGAAGACTTGCTGATTGCCGAAAAATCGCTGTCAACCAAAACATTGGCGACTTTGGAAGAGGGCGAGCTCTATCGTTTGAAGCGTAAAGGGTTTTCCGATGCCAGGCTGGCAAAATTACTCGATACCAGCGAGTCTGAAATTCGAAACGCTCGACATAAAAACAACATCCGTCCGGTTTATAAACGTATAGATTCGTGCGCGGCTGAATTTTCATCCGATACCGCTTATTTATATTCGAGTTACGATGAAGAATGCGAGGCACGGGTCAGCGACAAGGATAAAATTATTATTCTGGGCGGCGGTCCTAATCGAATCGGGCAAGGCATCGAGTTTGATTATTGCTGCGTGCATGCTGCATTGGCATTGCGTGAAGATGGTTACGAAACGATCATGATTAACTGCAACCCGGAGACCGTTTCGACCGATTTCGATACCTCCGATCGCTTGTATTTCGAATCGTTGACCTTGGAAGATGTCTTGGAGATCATTCACCTCGAACAACCGAAGGGCGTGATCGTTCAATACGGTGGACAAACTCCGCTGAAACTGGCGCGCGCACTTGAGGCCGCTGGAGCGCCGATTATCGGTACGTCTCCCGATTCGATAGATTTGGCCGAGGACAGAGAACGCTTTCAAAAATTATTGGAAAGATTGGGCTTGAAACAACCGCCCAATGCAACGGCGCGTTCGGTCGAGCAGGCGATACTTTCGGCGCGGGAGCTGGGTTATCCGTTGGTGGTTAGGCCTTCTTATGTGTTAGGTGGTCGGGCAATGGAAATCGTTGTGAACGAAGAAGGACTCCAGCGCTACATGAAAGAGGCTGTCAGTGTTTCTAACGACTCTCCGGTATTATTGGACCGATTTCTCGATGATGCGGTTGAAATGGATGTCGATGCGATTTACGATGGTGAGCGGGTGTTGATCGGCGGATTGATGGAGCATATCGAACAGGCGGGTGTTCATTCCGGCGATTCGGCTTGCTCGATACCCCCATACGATTTGCCGGCGGCTATTCAAAATCAATTGCGCGAACAAGTTGCTAAAATGGCGGAAGCACTTGGTGTGAGGGGGTTGATGAATACCCAGTTTGCAATTCAAGGTGACGATATATATGTACTTGAAGTAAATCCTCGGGCATCGAGAACGGCGCCGTTCGTTTCCAAGGCGACCGGTTATCCGTTGGCCAAAATTGCTGCGCGCTGTATGGTTGGTAAATCTTTAGTTGAGCAAGGTATTACAGAAGAGCGTATACCTTCGTATTATTCGGTCAAGGAAGCGGTGTTCCCTTTCGTTAAATTCCCTGGCGTCGATCCCTTATTAGGGCCTGAAATGAAGTCGACCGGTGAGGTGATGGGTGTTGGAAAGACTTTTGGCGAAGCATTCGCCAAATCGCAACGTGCCGCCGGTATTGATTTAAGCCAAAGCGGGAAAGTATTGATCAGTATTCGTGATGCGGATAAGGCTAAGTTGCCAGAATTGGCTAAAATGCTGGTTGCAAAAGACTATCAAATCGTCGCGACTCGGGGGACGGCTAGAGTATTGAAAGAAGCCGGTATTCCTTGCGACGAAGTATTCAAAGTCAACGAAGGTAGGCCGAATACCGTGGATATGATCAAAAACGACCAAATTCAATTAGTCGTTAACACCACTGATGGCAAGAAAGCTATTCACGACTCATTCACGATGCGAAGAGAAGCATTGCAGCATCGTGTAACCTATTACACTACGATGGCTGGTGCGCGCGCCGCGTGTTATGCATTGGGAGAGTTGGCGGCTGGAACCGTGACTAGCTTGCAAGAACTTCACAAAAGCTTAATCGATGCCGATTAATCGCTCGCGTCTCTCAACAGGCTGAAAGATCTCTGTCGGTTTCCATTGTGATCTGACAGTTGTTCTTAAGAATCTCGCGATAAATAACTGTCTGGAGTTTTGAGCTTTGTCGAGGGGTCGGTGACTTGCTTGACAGGCCCTGCACCTAAATTATACGAGGGTGAACATGTCCGTGTAGGCTTGGCGGCGGTATTCCCGCCGCCGACGCCTGCCAATCGAGTCATCGAAGCCTCCAAAAATAGGAAAGTTATTTATGACCGAATCTTAAGCGTCACATTGGCTTATTACAACAAGTCATATGCCGACTCAATCCGACTATTTTTGCCGGGCAAATTCTTTTTGCTTGGTAACTACAATAAATTAAAGGAGTTGTATCCATGAATAAAGTACCTCTAACAGTCACCGGAGCCAAAAAATTACGCGAGGAGTTAGACGAGCTGAAATCCGTGGTGCGTCCCAGAATCATCAAGGCCATTGCTGAAGCCAGGGAGCACGGAGATTTGAAGGAAAATGCCGAATATCATGCTGCGCGCGAACAGCAAAGTTTTGCTGAGGGGCGCATCGCCGAGATTGAAGGCAAATTGTCCAATGCTCAAATTATCGATGTCACTAAATTGGATGCCAACGGTAAAGTCGTATTCGGTGCAACCGTTGAAATCGAAGAGCTCGAAAGTGGCGATACCGTCACTTATCAAATCGTCGGCGAAGACGAAGCCGATATCAAAGCCGGTCGTATCTCCGTTGGCTCTCCGATAGCACGGGCCTTGATAGGTAAAGAAGCAGAGGATGTGGTCATCGTCAAAGCGCCAGGCGGCGATATAGAATACGAAATTCTTTCGATTCAGTATATTTAACGATCGTGTGAAACGGCGGGCGGCTTGTGCGCGTTGCCCGCTCATAGGCTTATTTCTCCGGATTTAGTCGATGAATAACAAGAATCTGCCCTATGCTTTGAACGAAATTGGCTCCGGTTTGTGTGCAAATTTCCTGTTGTAGCTTTTTTCGATCGTCGCGTTCGGCGCGTATTTTTACTTTGATGAGTTCATGACTATTGAGCGCAATATCCATTTCAGCCAAAACGCCTTGCGTTAAGCCTGAATGGCCTATTATGACAACCGGTTTCAGGCTGTGGGCTTGGGCTTTGAGTTGTTTTCTTTCGGCGGGGGTCACTCTGTGTTTCCTTAGCTATAAATAAAACGCGAATTTTACACGATTTCCGATATGGCACGAAGTAAAAGCAGTAGTCGCTGGTTACAGGAACATTTTCACGATGAATACGTCAAAATGGCTCAAGCGCAAGGATGGCGATCTCGCGCAGTATTCAAGTTAATTGAAATACAAGAAAAGGACTGCATCATAAAACCGGGAATGAATGTCGTCGATTTAGGCGCGGCACCGGGCGGCTGGTCTCAATATGCCGGGCGCATTATCGGGAAAAAAAATAAAATTATAGCCCTGGATATATTGCCGATGGATCCATTGGTAAATGTCGATTTTATTCAAGGCGACTTTCGCGAAATCGCGGTGTTGGAACAGTTGCAAACCGTGTTGGCCGGAGCGGCTGTCGACTTGGTCATGTCGGATATGGCGCCGAATATGACCGGCAATAAAGGCGTTGATCAGCCTAATTCCATGTATTTATGCGAACTTGCGCTTGATACCGCGCGCTTGATTTTAAATCGCGGCGGTTCATTTTTAGTCAAGGTTTTTCAGGGCGAAGGATATGAAAGTTTTCTTAAAGATGTCCGGCAAAGTTTTTCATCGGTTGCGATCAGAAAGCCGAAAGCCTCTAGGCCAAGAAGCAATGAAGTATATATTTTAGGGAAAGGGTTTAAATAAGCTGATTGAGTCACCATGTTAATGAATGAGAATGGCGAAAATCAATAACAACGATCAGGAGCGCAGATTCCTGATACAATTGCAATGTTTTTAAACCGAGGGCCTGATAAGGTCAGAGGCTAGTAACTTGAACGATATGTTAAAAAATGTAATTTTATGGGTTGTCATCGCCGTCGTATTGATGTCGGTATTCAACAATTTCGCTCCGCGCGGAGAGCGCGGCGAACTTTCGCTGACTTATACGCAGTTCATACAAGCGGTTAAAATGGGGCAGGTTCAACAGGTTTCAATCGATGACAATGTCGTCAAGGGAAAAATGCAAACCGGCGAGACATTTCGCACCTATGCGCCGAACGATCCGCATTTAGTCGATGACTTACTCGAAGGCGGGGTCGACATTAAAGCCTTGCCGCCTGAACAACCTTCCTTCTTGATGCAGCTTCTGGTCTCATTCGGCCCTATCTTATTATTGATTGCCGTTTGGGTCTTTTTCATGCGTCAAATGCAAGGCGGAGGCGCCGGCGGTAGAGGTGCGATGTCTTTCGGTAAAAGCAAGGCGCGTATGCTTGAGGAAGACCAGATCAAAGTGACATTCTCCGATGTTGCAGGATGTGACGAAGCTAAGGAAGAAGTTGCCGAAATGGTCGATTTTCTAAAGGATCCCGCTAAATATCAAAAACTCGGCGGAAAAATTCCGCGCGGCGCATTGATGGTGGGCCCGCCCGGTACCGGTAAAACGTTATTGGCTAGGGCTATTGCCGGGGAAGCAAAAGTGCCGTTCTTCACCATCTCCGGTTCCGATTTTGTCGAAATGTTTGTGGGTGTCGGCGCGTCTCGAGTGCGTGACATGTTCGAACAGGCAAAGAAGCATGCGCCTTGCATTATCTTTATCGACGAAATCGATGCCGTTGGTCGCCAACGCGGAGCCGGATTAGGCGGCGGACATGACGAACGCGAACAAACCTTAAATCAGTTGTTGGTCGAGATGGACGGTTTTGAAGGTAACGAAGGGGTTATTGTGATCGCCGCGACAAATCGTCCAGATGTATTGGATAAAGCCTTGTTACGTCCCGGAAGATTCGATCGCCAAGTCACGGTCGGTTTACCCGATGTGAAAGGACGGGAGCAAATTCTGAATGTTCACATGAAGAAAGTTCCTGCCGCCGATGATGTTGTGATCAAATATATAGCGCAAGGCACGCCCGGTTTTTCCGGTGCGGATTTGGCGAATTTGGTTAACGAAGCCGCCTTGTGTGCCGCCCGAGCCAACAAACGATTGATCAGTATGATCGACTTGGAAAAAGCGAAAGACAAGATCATCATGGGCGCGGAACGTCGCTCTATGGTAATGAGCGACAAAGAGAAAAAAATGACGGCTTATCATGAAGCCGGACATGCCATTGTCGGACGTCTGGTGCCTGACCATGATCCGGTCTACAAGGTCAGTATCATGCCGCGTGGACGAGCCTTGGGCGTGACGATGTTTCTTCCCGAAGCTGATCAATACAGTATTAGTAAGCGTAAGCTCGACAGCATGATTTCGAGTTTGTATGGCGGACGAATTGCCGAGGAAATGATTTTTGGCTGGGAAGAGGTCAGTACCGGCGCATCCAATGATATCGAGCGTGCGACCGAATTAGCTAGAAATATGGTCACGAAATGGGGCTTGTCCCAGCGTCTCGGTCCTTTGGCTTATAGCGAAGAAGAAGGCGAGGTGTTTCTAGGTCGTTCTGTTACGCAGCATAAGTCGGTTGCCGAAGAAACCTCGCACACGATCGACGAAGAAATTCGCTCGATTATCGATAGGAACTACGAGCGCGCAGAAAAAATACTGAAAGAAAACGAAGATATTCTGCACGCGATGGCCGACGCTTTGGTGAAGTATGAAACGATCGATAAAGCACAGCTCGATGATTTGTTGTCAAGAAAACCGGTTAGGCCTCCCCAAGGCTGGGAAGATCCATCGCCACCGCAAGGCGGTGCTAAAGTAGATAGTCGAGCCAATGCTAAAGATTCCGAGCCGCCTTTAAGCGATGCCGCCGAACAAGGGCAATAATCATTTCGGAAACAAGTGAAAAGGAGAGTCGGTGACGGCTCTCCTTTTTTATTATTTTGAAACAAGCATGCTTTTTAACCAATCATGCTTTTTAACCAATAAGTAATAAACGGGCTTGAAGATGAAGGAAAAAAAATATTTTGGAACCGATGGTATTAGAGGGAAAGTAGGCGAGTATCCGATAACGGCTGATTTTTTGCTCAAATTAGGCTGGGCAACCGGTCGAGTCTTCGCGAATGAAGGGCACGGCTTCGTATTGGTCGGTAAAGATACTCGAATTTCAGGATATATGTTCGAATCGGCGCTTGAAGCGGGATTGACTGCTGCCGGCGTTGATACACGTTTATTGGGACCGATGCCGACGCCGGGCGTAGCCTATTTAACGCGGACCTTACGCGCCCAGGCGGGCATCGTCATCAGTGCTTCGCATAATCCATACTACGATAACGGCATTAAGTTTTTTTCGGTTGAGGGAACGAAACTACCCGATTCCATGGAGAAAAAAATAGAGTATTACCTAGACTCGCCTATGACGACGGTCGATTCGTCGAAGCTGGGCAAAGCCAATCGTGTTGGAGATGCGGCAGGCCGATATATAGAATTTTGCAAAAGTACGATTCCGACTTGGATGGACTTTAACGGTCTAAGAATCGTGGTCGACTGCGCCAATGGCGCGACTTACCATATCGCGCCGCACGTTTTCAACGAAGTAGGCGCTGAAGTCGTTACGATCGGCGCCGAACCGGATGGATTGAATATCAACGAAGAGTGCGGAGCCACTAAGACCGAAAAATTGGTTTCGACGGTTCTTGCCTATCGGGCCGATTTCGGTATTGCGCTCGACGGTGACGGAGATAGGTTGATCATGGTCGATCATAAGGGCGAAATCGTCGATGGCGACGAATTGATTTATATCATCGCTAAATCGAGATTGAGCTCAGGTGCCCTAAAAGGTCCGGTGGTCGGTACTTTAATGACAAATCTCGGTATGGAGCATGCGCTAAAAAGTTTAGGCATCGAATTGTTTCGAGCAAAGGTCGGAGATCGTTATGTCATGGAAATGCTCGAAGAGAAGAAGGGTATCTTAGGAGGTGAAAATTCGGGGCATATTATTTGTTTAGACAGAACGACTACCGGCGACGGTATCGTGGCGGCTTTACAAGTCATGGCCGAAATGAAAACCAGCGGTAAGACGCTGCATGAACTTAGGTCTGGTGTATGCATGTATCCTCAAGTTCTGATTAATCTGAGAACCGATATTAAAATCAACCCCGATAATCACGAAAAAATACAAAAAGCGGTTAAAGATGTCGAAAAAATATTGGGTGCTAACGGTCGAGTCTTGCTAAGAGCGTCAGGAACCGAGCCGTTGATTCGTGTAATGGTGGAAGGAGTCGATGAAGCATTGGTGAATAAATGCGCCAACCAATTAGCGGATGAGGTCAAGAAAGCAATCGATGCTTGAACAAGTTTCGATAAGCATATATCATACGCAGCTTAATTTTGGATGGAGAGGGAGAAATTATGCGTCAAACACTCGTGGCTGGTAACTGGAAAATGAATGGTTCTAAATCGACCACAGAATCGTTATGCAAAGCCATCATTGCCGGACTTAACTCATCCGACACCGGGATCGTAGTTTGTGTTCCTTATGTCTACTTAGCCGATGCTGCCAAATTAACGGAAGGCACTCCTCTTGATCTTGGCGCACAAAATGTCGCCGATCAAAGCTCTGGCGCATATACCGGAGAAATCTCAGCATCCATGCTGAATGAATTTAATTGTAAATATGCGATCGTCGGTCACTCCGAGCGTAGGACTTATTACGGCGACACAAACGAGTCGGTCGCTTCACGATATTCTCAAGCGCAACAAGAAGGGATCATTCCTATATTGTGCGTTGGAGAAACATTAGAGCAGCGTGAAAACGATCAAACATTTAGCGTCATCGATGAGCAGCTCGATGCGGTTTTAAATGCGGCAGGCATTGAGTCTTTCGCTAATGCAGTCATAGCTTATGAGCCAGTATGGGCCATCGGTACAGGAAGAACCGCCTCTGACGAGCAAGCGCAAGAAGTACATCAATATATTCGCCAAAAGTTTGCTGCTAAAAATCAAACCATTGCCGACCAACTGCAAATTTTGTATGGCGGCAGTGTAAAGCCGGACAACGCTAAAGGCTTATTTGCAATGCCTGATATCGATGGCGGATTAATCGGCGGCGCATCATTGGATGCCGAAGGCTTTTTGAAAATATATCGCGCATCTAAATAATCAAAGCAAAATAACCATAATAAAATGTATCAAGTTATCATAGTCATTCATGTATTATTTGGGCTGGGTATAATCGGTTTAGTCTTAATGCAGCAAGGTAAAGGCGCCGATGCCGGCGCCGCGTTCGGGAGCGGTGCATCGGGAACTTTATTCGGCGCACAAGGCTCAGCTTCGTTTTTATCGAGAGCCACTGCAATTTTAGCGACATTATTCTTTGTGACAAGTCTTTCTCTTGCTATATTGAGCGGCGGTAGTAAAGCCGCGAAAGACTTTTTTGATGATGCAGAAACCGAAGATGCTTTCGATATTCCATTAATGAGTAAAGAAGCCGAACCGGTTGCCGTCCCCTCTATATCAGCGGAAACGCCAGCTATCGAAGAAGAGTCAAAAACGGTTGAAGCAAAAGAACAGCCGGCAAACGAAGTAAAAGAATAACAACTATCAGCCGATGTGGTGAAATTGGTAGACACGCCATCTTGAGGGGGTGGTGACGCAAGTCGTGCCGGTTCAAGTCCGGCCATCGGCACCAAATTAAAGTTCGGAGTAGTCCGAACAACTCCAAAAACCCGCAAGTTAAAAGGCTTGGCGGGTTTTTTATTGTCCGAATAAATCCGGGTAAATCTTGCCAAGTACACGCTAAATCGTGTACTTTTCCGTGTACGCACTAAAAATATCCGTGTAAAAATACACGATGCAGTACACGCAATGGCCGAGAAACTCAATAAAGACGCGGTTTACAAGGCAGCCAAGCCGAAAGAGAAAAACTATTTTCTCAATGATGGCGGCGGTTTGTATATGTGGGTGAAAACGAATGGCTCCAAGCTTTGGCAATTCGTTTACACTTTTGAAGCCGATCGTAAGCGGTTAGCATTGGGTGCTTATCCGGGGGTGACTCTTGAGTCGGCAAGACGTAAAGCCGTGGAAGCACGAACACAAATAGCCGATGGTATTGATCCGGCGGCTATTCGGAAGAAGGCAAGAAGTACGAAGCAGATTTCTATCGAGAACGAGGAGCGAAAAAAACAAGGCTTGCCGTTTGTAGATAGTTTCGCCGATGTTACTCATAAATGGTTGGCGTCCATTGAACACTTGACAACGGCAATGACGCATAAAAAGAAAACTAGTCGCATCGAACGATTGGCATTTCCATCATTGGGTAATATGCCGATCAAGGATATTAAAGCCGCCGATGTGCTGGCAGTGCTAAAGCCTATGATTCATAAACAGCAACTTGAAACAGCACATCGGCTACACGCAGAAATCAGTTCAATTTTTGATTATGCGATTACTCATGGTTTTGTTGAGTTTAATCAGGCGCAACCCGTAGCCAAGCAGATACCGGCGCAAAAAGTAAAACATCGGGCGGCAATTATCGATCCCAAGCAAGTTGGGCAATTGTTGCGCGACATTAGCAATTATCAAGGCACGTTTATCGTGCAATCGGCATTTAGATTATCGCCGTTGGTATTTCAAAGACCGGGGGAGATTCGGCAAATGCTTTGGGAGGATGTCGATTTGGAGGTTAAAGAATGGCGGCCTTATGTCTCGAAAACCGATTTTCATCACATCGTGCCGTTATCGACTCAAGCCGTTGACATATTGAAAGCGATTCAACCGCTTACCGGCAATGGCAAATATGTTTTTCCATCGAGCCGGGGCGATGGTCGGCCTATGTCGGATAACACGATTAGAACGGCTTTGAAGTCGTTGGGTTACGAATCGGACGTGATGACCGCACACGGATTCAGAACGACCGCTTCAACATTGCTCAACGAACAAGGCTGGAGTCCTGACGCTATCGAACGGCAACTTGCCCACGCGCCACGCGATCAAGTCCGTGCGGCGTATAACCGGGCGCAGTATTTGGATGAGAGGCGGCGGATGATGCAAGCCTGGGCGGATTATTTGGACAACCTTAAAAAAGGCGCGGACGTGATTCCGTTCAGGCAAGCCAGCTAGGATAAGGTAAAAGCTTTAACTATTTTCTAATAAAGATTCATTGATAGGATTTCATTCATGCCGGAACTGCACTTTAAGGGTAAGGAATACGTTTACAACCATCATTTGAATGTGCCGTTTAGGCCGTTGATCGCTCAGCCGGACAAATCCATTGGCGAGGAATCCGGCAATCTGATCATTCACGGCGATAATCTGCATGCTTTGAAAGCCCTGTTGCCGCGCTATGCGGGCAAGGTGGATTGCATATTCATCGATCCACCCTATAACACCGGCAATGAAAACTGGTGCTACAACGACAACGTCAACAGTCCGATCATGCGGGAATGGTTGAACAGCAATCCAGTCAACAAGGAAGACATGCTGCGCCATGACAAGTGGATGTCTATGATGTGGCCGCGACTCAAGCTGTTACATGAGTTACTGGCGGAAACAGGCAGTTTTTGGATGACCTTGGATGATAACGAGGTGCATCGGGCCAGGATGATGTTGGATGAGGTTTTTGGGGAGGAAAATTTTATAGCTGAAATTATCTGGAAATCTAGGAAAAGCGAAGACTCAAGGGCTCTGCACGGCGTTAGCATCGATCATGAATATCTCTTGTGTTATGCAAAAGAAAATTCGTTTAGGGTTAGAGGTATTGATATTGATGAAGAAAAATTTTCTAATCCAGATAATGATCCGCGTGGTGCTTGGCGTAGCGCTGATATGACAGGACTGGCTAATATAGAGCAGCGTCCAAATCTTCATTTTCAAATAACGAACCCGGAATCTGGAATTACTTATCCTTCGCCTGAAAGAGGTTGGAGATTTGACAGAGCAGGCATAGCCAAGCGTATTGAAGAAAAACGAATTATTTGGCCTTCTTCAGTTGATGGTAGACCAAGACAGAAACTTTATCTTGAGGAACTCAAAAATAACACCAAGAATTGGTCCTCAATAATTGATGACATAAGCACAGGAGATGGATCGAGAGAAATTGAGCAAATTTTTGGAAAAAGGTATTTTGATTTTCCGAAGCCTTCATCTTTCATCCAACGAATTGTTGAACAGTCTTGTCAATTTGATTCTACCGTACTTGACTCCTTCGCTGGCTCCGCCACGACCGCCCACGCGGTACTGGCGCAAAACGCCAAAGACGGTGGCAATCGCCAATTCATTCTGGTCGAATGCGAGGACTATGCGGATAGCCTGACCGCCGAACGGGTGCGCCGCGTGATCAACGGCTATGAATTCCAAGGTACGCAAAAGGAAGAGCTGTACCGGGAAAAAATTAACTGGAGCAACTTCAGTAAGGAAGGGCCGCATCACAAGATAATGCAGCATGTACAAAGTATCGACAATCTCGACGGTCTGCGCTTCGACAACATCAAGAAGGAAATCAAGAGCGGCGAATTGATCGTGACCGGTCAAAAGAAAATCACCGAAAAAGTGGCCGGTCTGGGCGGCGGCTTTACCTTTTACACCTTGGGCGAACCGCTCGACATCGATAAAATTCTGACCGGTGAAACCTTGCCCGATTATTCAGCCTTGGGCGCATGGCTGTTTCATACCGCCACCGGGCAACCATTGAATGCCGAGCAAACCGATGCCGAACGTTGGTACTTAGGCAGTAGTAGTCAGTATCACGTCTGGTTGATTTACCGTCCCGATCTGGATTTCTTGAAATCCCCGCAAGCCGCCTTGACCTTGAGCGTGGCGGAAAATATAGCTCAAACGCACAAGGACAAATCACACCTTGTTTTTGCCGCCGCCAAATATGCGCCGAATCGATTATTACTGCCGCTGGGCGTGGAATATGCGCCGCTGCCGTTCGCGCTGTATCGCATCGAAAAGGATTAACCGTTGCCCTGCGCTATGCTGTTCCTTACTCATTCTGGAGAACCGAAACCATGCAAACTACCATTACTATCGATGACGCACTGATTGAACAAGCAGCTAAATTGGCGAATACTCAAGATCAAAGCCTGTTGATCGAGCTGGCGTTGAGCGAATTTATCGAGCATCACCGACTTCCCAAAAAACGCGATTTACGCGATTTGGTCGGCAAAGTAAGCATTGCCCCTGATTATGACTATAAAAAAATGCGCATAGGTGAACCATGAGCCGTTATCTGGTCGATACCTCAGTGTGGATAGACTTTTTCAGACAACGAACAACACTGGCGGTTGATAGGCTTTACCAATTGTTGGATACCCCGGATGACTACGGCATTACCGAGTTCATATATCAGGAAATTCTCCAAGGCGCGCTGCACGAACAAGACTTTCAGGCACTTGGCGACTATTTGGTTTCGCAGGTATTTTTTCATCCTAAATATGCTGTGGAAACATACAGACAAGCCGCCTATCTTTATTTTTCCTGCCGTCGAAAAGGAATCACTATTCGCAGCACAATCGATTGTTTAATTGCCCAAATCGCCATCGAACACGATTTGGTTTTATTGCACAGTGACAAGGATTTTATACGCATTGCCGAGTGTTTGCCCGCCTTAAAATTGCATCCGGTGAGGTTGCAAACGACTTCCTGCAACTATGGCGGTGAACGGTATTGGTTCACTTGCCCTGCGGTCGGGTGCGGCCGGCGGGTTGCCGTGCTGTATCTGGGCGGCAAATATTTCGCTTGCCGGCACTGCTATCAACTTGCGTATCGAAGCCAAAGAGAAACGGCAGACGATAGAGCTGCACGCAGGGCCGGCAAAATCAGGGATAAACTGCACTGGGAACCGGGCATACTCAATGGTAATGGCTGGAAACCGAAAGGCATGCATTGGCGTACTTTTGAAAAGCTTCAGGTGGAGCATGATCGACATACGCAACAAGCTTTTGCTGGGATTATGGCGCGTTTTAAAATAAAGCATCTGTGACTGGGTTTAAGCAGGAACCCCAGAAATTTCCGTCCTTATTAGCAATTTTCGTCAGCTAGAGTCAATAAACCAGGATCTTCTAGACCAGAAGGAGCGTACTGGCATTGGTCGCTTAAATTACCCATGAGCCCATGGTCATGAATAAAATCCAGTTTCAAGCCAGCTTGTCGCAGCCAGCCTTTTTAGCGCAATTCGGCACTGAAACACAATGTGAAGCCTGCCTGGAACAGTTCCGTTGTCCCCAAGGTTTTTGCTGCCCCGGTTGTACACTATGAGCTTAAAAACGTACGAAATCAGATTGCCAGAATACTTGCGTCAAACTATCAGGGACGAAAACTATGCGATACTGAAACCAGAATTTTGATTTAATTTATTGACAACGCTGATCTGAAGGCACAAATCAGCAAGATGCTAACAGAAATTCATCAAACGGCGGACTTTCGGAATTGTGAGATAATCGACCTGACGCTCCAGGAGGAAACGACAAGCCGTTATTGGGATAAATACAAAGGCGGATGAAAATAGGTTTAAATTATGAGCACATATGAATGACAGCTTTGGGAAGTGATGAATTGTTGTTATCGACCCATAACTGCCAGATGAAAGTTAATTTGCGGTGACAGGAACAGGCAATTAAGCAGTCATTCGAAATGTGCGATTAGCTTGCGTAATCGCACATTTCGAAGTCAACATCTGATTACGCTATCGCTAATCGGAGCTACGCGGACTTTGCAGAAACGTTATCACTTATGCGTTAGAGAGATAAATCTCAACTGTTGCCGTGGTCCAAATAGCAACTCCTGCGCCTAGAAAATCCTTATCCTCTGTCCACACCGGACAGTCGAGTAGTAGTGCCGCTGCAACAGCAGGCCAATCGTTGATATCACGGGAGGCTATGCGCGCTTTTGCTTTGCTCTCAACCTCAATTAGAACATCATCAGTAATGATTTGAACCGTATTTAATATACCATTAAATACCGGTCGCCAAATCTCTTCACTCAAGTTACGCTTTTCTGCCAGTTCAGTTGAGAGATAAAATTCGGCTTCTTTAGCATTCGCTTCTGCCATGTAGAAGGCAACAGATTCGCAGTAATACTCAATCAAATGTCTAACTCGAGCCCCCAAAACAGCCCGAATGAGGATATTAGCATCAATGACTAAACGTTTATGCTGCATGTGATCGCTGATGCCGCCATTGTTTAAATTCCTCCAACAACTCGTCCTCTTTGAGACCCAAGCGGATTAATTCATCATCCATGCGCTTTCCCGCTTCCAGCAGCGCCTCGCGCTGTGCTTGTCCTGGTCGCTTGGGGATGGGAATAAAGAAACCGATGGTTTGTCCGTGTCGCGTTACCTCAATGGTTTCGCTTGATTCAAGAAGCAATGAGAGCTTTTCGCGTAGTTCTCGCACGCCGATGCGTTGAGTCATGATAGCCACCTATTTATGGACGCAATTGTGTACATAATATAACAGAAAAATTATTTTGGAATGCTGCTCTCAGCAATCCACATTTTTTTCAACGGCTGCTTTGGGTGCTAGTTAACCATTCACTGACGGTTTCTGAATGTCTGCTTTCCAGGTTTAACAAGACGTTCCTTGGAAACCAGTGCCTGTCTCCTTATGGCCGTAGTGAGGCGGTCATAATGCCGATTTGCTTGCCGAATACCTGACATTCGGCTGAATCACCGGATACCTGAACTATTAAAATTGGATAGTGAGCCCGAAGGTCGGGTTTTGGCCGATCTCCAACGTTCAAAAACTAGCTGTTTTGATCGGAATGAGCATCAAGGACAAAATTTTCTGGGGTTCAGGTTTGCAATCCTTGTGAGGCAAAAAATGGAATTGTGTACTAGATTGTGTATTTATGAAAGTAAACTGTATTTGCCAGTTTAATATCAATTACCTATGTAGACTTCAAGTCCGGCCATCGCACCAAATTCAAGTTCGGGATAGTCCGAACAACTCCAAAAACCCGCAAGTTGCAAGGCTTAGCGGGTTTTTTATTGTCCGAATAAATCCGGGTAAATCTTGCCAAGTACACGCTAAATCGTGTACTAAGCAAGCTCTTGCTTACCAGGCTCGTGAAGCTATAGCTTCTCGTGCCAAAGGAGGCTCATCCGCTGTTTATGCTTCATCGTAGATGAAAGCTCGGCCTCGGGCGTCCTGTCAAGCGAGTAATCGTACCCTGTCCACGCTTAGAGAATTGGAAAGCAGTCATTGACTATTTCCTAAATGGTCTATTTAGTAGGAAAGATAACTGTTTCAACTGCTAACGCGAACATAGTCATAATAAAACCGTATTATCTCCGGTTTTGCTTAGTGTTTTTCCTATTAATTGACCTAATTTCACCGGGCTGTCAGCTGTGAAATCCGCTTGCCAGTCGGCTTTGTCTTTGCCGAACAAGACGATGATCGTCGAGCCCATGTTGAAACGGCCCATTTCCTCGCCGATATTCAACTGCGGAGCATCGGTTTCGTATTGCCAGGTTCTGACTTTTTCGATCGACGGCGGCGTGACGACACCGTGCCAAACCGTTTCGACGCTCGATACGAAGATCGCGCCGACCAATACCAAAGCCATCGGACCAGCTTGAGTATCGAAGATCGCCGCGACGCGTTCGTTGCGCGCGAACAGTCCGGGTACGCTGTTGGTCGTTGCGGCGTTGACGCTGAATAAGCGGCCGGGGATGTGTATCATTTCTTTCAAGGTTCCGGTCAGGGGCATGTGCAAGCGGTGGTAATCGCGAGGCGACAAATAAATGGTTGCGAACGAACCGTCTTTGAATGCTTCGGCGCGTTCGCCATCGCCGCCGAGTAGCTGCGTTGCGGTAAAACTTTTACCTTTGGCTTGGAAAATCTCGCCGTCCTTGATGTGACCGGCCTGGCTGACGACGCCGTCGGCCGGCGAAACGATCGCGCCGGGTTCGTTGGCAATCGGTCTGGCTTCGGGTTTCAATTGGCGCGTAAAAAACTCGTTGAAGCTGGCATAGGCTTCGATATTCGGCTCGAGCGCCTCGCTCATGTCGACGCCGTAGTGTCGTATGATTTGCTTGATAAATAGATTTTTCCAAAGCTTGTTTTCGCAATGGGTCAGTTTGCTCATCAACTGCGAGAGCGTATGATGAGGCAAAACATATTGGGGCAGGGTGGTTATGGTTTCTTTAATCGTCATGGTTCGTGAAATTTTCAGGAGTTTTGCCGCTCAGAAAGTAAGCGAACGCGATTACTTGCGCGACCGCGATATAAAGTTCTCGGGGGATTTCCTCGCCTAGCGGTACCTGAGCCAGAATTCGGGCCAACTCGGGTTCGGCTTGCAGCGGAATGCCGTGTTGTTCGGCAATGGCCATTATCTGTTCGGCGGTAAGACCTTCGCCTTTGGCGGTGACTTTCGGCGCATGTTTGCCGTCGTATTTGAGCGCGACGGCAATATCGGCATTGTAATAGGTCTTCGCCATCTAAAAATTTAGGGCAGATGCACCGGTTCCGGCGCTTGCCAGTCGGGGTTTTTATGTTCGGCGATCACATTCGTGTAAATGCCGCCCCGCACATTGAAATTCGCCCGGATACGCATGAAGTTGGGATGGATTGCCGCGGCGATGTGATCGAGAATTTCGTTCGTGACTGCTTCATGAAATGCGCCCCGATCGCGGAAGGACCACATATAGAGTTTTAGCGATTTGAGTTCGACGCAGAGTTGATTCGGAACATATTCTATCGTTAACGTCGCGAAATCGGGTTGGCCGGTTTTAGGGCACAGACAGGTGAATTCCGGGATGTCGATGCGAATCGTAAAATCCCTGCCGGGTCTTGGGTTGTCGAAGGTTTCGAGCTGTGTGCTGGGTTGTGTCGTCATGTATCGATGATAAAAAGCAAAAATAAAAAGTCGAAGTTAATCCGGATATCGTTAATAATACGCGGTTATTTCCATTTAAACCAAGCAGCATTGTACCAGTAATGAAACTGGAAAAAATCAAACTTTCAGGATTTAAATCGTTCGTCGATCCGACCGTTATCCCGATTGCCGGTAATTTAACCGCGATCGTCGGGCCCAATGGTTGCGGCAAGTCCAATATCATCGATGCGGTTCGCTGGGTGATGGGGGAGAGTTCGGCCAAGCATCTGCGCGGCGGCAGCATGGCCGATGTGATATTTAACGGTTCGGCATCGCGTAAACCGGTCGGCACAGCATCGGTCGAATTAATATTCGATAACAGCGAAGGCAAGGCCGGCGGCGAGTTCGCGAAATACAATACGATTTCGATCAAACGCCAGGTCAGCCGTGACGGGCAATCAATGTATGCTTTAAATAATGCGCGTTGCCGACGCAAGGATATTACCGACTTGTTTTTAGGTACCGGGCTTGGTTCGAGAAGTTATGCGATCATCGAACAGGGTACGATTTCGCGCATGGTCGAGGCCAAACCGGAAGAACTACGCGTGCACATCGAAGAAGCGGCGGGCGTTTCCAAGTATAAGGAGAGACGCCAGGAAACCGAGTCGCGCATGCAGCATACGCGCGAAAACCTGGAGCGTTTGACCGACTTGCGCGATGAAGTCGAAAAACAATTGAAACATCTGCAAAAACAAGCCGAAAAAGCCGAAAAATATACCGGCCTAAAGCAGCAAGAGCGTCAATTCAAATTGGAATTGCTGGCGATGCGCTGGGATGGTTATCATCAATCCTTGCGGAAATTGGATGATCAGTTGCGTGAAGTTGCCGAAGAACATAATCGTTTGTTCGTTTCTTCGCGCGAGACCGACGCCGCGATCGAAGCCGCGCGCGCCGAACATAAGAATCGGCAAGCGGCGATGAATCGCACGCAAGGCGAATATTATCAGACGTCCTCCGAAGTCGGTCGTTTGGAGCAGACGATCAAGTTGAATCAAAAAAGCCATGAGGAGATCGTGGTCGAGATTGACCGGCTCAGGCGGCAGCTCGAGCAATCGGCTAACGAGCTTGAAAACGATCAACTGCAATTGGAGGAAATTAAACAAGCCTTGTTCGAAGCCGATGAAGCATTGGCGCTGAGCCTGGAGCGCGCCGAGGATGCGGACATGGCGCGCCAACAAGCGCAGGATGAAAAAAGCGCTTGGCAACGGCAATGGGAGTCTTATCTTGCGACAAGTTCGGGCGCTAAGGAACAAGCCGAAATCGAACGGGTTAAAATCCAACAGTTGGATAGTCAAAGTCGCCAACTGCAAGGGCGCTTGGATAAATTGTATACCGAGCAGGGCGAATTGACCGCAAGCCATTTACAAACCGCTATCGAAGACTTGTCCGCAACGGTCGAATTACTTCAAGAGCAGCGCGATGAGATGCATGGGCAACTGGAGGATTTATTGGCGCGCATCCAGGAGCAACGTCAACAGCTCAAGCAAAATAATCATGAGTTGCACGGCTTGCGCTCCGAGCTGCATGGCGTCAACGGCAAGATTTCATCGCTGGAGTTGTTGCAGCAACATGCGATGGGGAAGGATAACAAGCATTTGGCTGGATGGTTGGATCGAGCCCAATTGACGGATAATAAACGTCTGGCGGAGTTGCTCGAAGTCGAAAGCGGCTGGGATCATGCGCTTGAAACCGTACTGGGTGCTTATCTCGAGGCGGTTTGCGTTGAGGATGCCGAGTCACTGTTTCCAGTATTGCAAAACCTGACCGAGGATTCGGTGACGCTGTTTGAAACGCGAGAGTTTAAACAACAATTGCAACATACCGCATTGCCGGCCTTGATCGATAAGGTCAAGGCACCTTGGGATTTGCAGGGTTTGTTGACCGGTATTTATTGCGCGGATAATTTGGCCTCTGCGAAGGCGATGGAATCGTCGCTCAAACCTTACGAATCGATTATTCTACCCGACGGCACTTGGATAGGATGCGGTTGGTTACGTATTATTCACAGTAAAGACAGTAAAACCGGTGTTTTGCAACGTGAAAAAGAACTGCGTTCGCTTAAACAGCGCCAATCGGAATTGCAACAACAAATCGAGCAACTCGAGGAGCGGATCGAAGACGCCGAGCAATCCTTGAAAGATGCCGAAGCTCATCGGGAAACCTGGCAGCGAGATGAAAAATCGCTCAGTTCGGAATTATCGGCTAAAAGCGCCGAATTGAGCGCGGAGTCAGCCCGGCACGAGCAGCAACAGCGGCGCTTGGCGCAGGTCCGTCATGAAATCGATGAAATCGTCGCTGAAACCGCCGAACAGGCGGAGATGCAAGCCGAAGCCGAAATAAAATTGCAACAAGCCGAGCAACATTTGTATCGACTAGATGAACAAAAAGAAGCATTGGTAGAGGCTAATCGGGTTTTGCAAACTAAGCTGCAAGCCGCTGAGGCCCGAGCTTCGGAAATTAAGCAACAGGTTTTCAGTTATCAGTCGAAGATTGAATCATTGCGTTCTTCAGAGTCTTTGACGACAAAACAAATCGAACGCTTAAGTCTGCAAAATCGACAAGCCGGCGAGCGTATCGCGGAACTGGAGCAAAAGCTGGTCGACACTGCCGCGCCGATTGACGATGAAAAGCTCTTATTGCAACAATACCGTACCGATAAAGAAAGGCTGGAGAAGGATCTTAAGGCCGCGAGAAAATTACTCGAGGAAACCGAACAAATCATCGCCGGTTTAACCGAGAGGCATACGCAAATTCAGCGCGACTTGGAAAAACAGAAAGCAAGCTTGGATAAGCTCCGTTTCGAGCAGCAAGAGTGTCAGGTTCGGCGGCAAACAATCACCGAACAACTAAATGAAATCGATGCCGAACCTGAGCAGGTATTACAGCAAATACCGGAAGACGCTAATGAAGAGGGCTGGAAATCGAAAGTCGATGTACTGGCAACTCAAATCGATAAGTTGGGTGCGATTAACCTGAGCGCGATCGATGAATATCAAGTTCAGTCGGAACGCCTGAAGTTTCTCGACGATCAGCATGCCGATTTGACCGAAGCCTTGGATACTCTCACGGAAGCGATCAATAAAATAGATAAAGAAAGCCGGCAGCGTTTTAGGGAAACATTCGATAAAATAAACAGCGGTTTGCAAGAAAAATTCCCTAAGCTATTCGGAGGAGGGCAGGCTTACCTAGAATTGACTGAAGTCGATGTATTGGCGGCCGGTGTCAATATCATCGCCCGTCCGCCGGGCAAGCGGAACAGTTCGATTCATTTGTTATCGGGTGGTGAAAAAGCATTAACGGCGGTTGCATTGGTATTTTCTATCTTTGAGCTCAATCCGGCGCCGTTTTGTTTATTGGACGAGGTCGATGCGCCACTGGACGATGCTAACGTGGGCCGTTTTTCGAAAATGGTCGAAGAAATGTCCGCGGCCGTGCAGTTTTTATTTATATCGCATAACAAGGTGACGATGGAGATTGCAAAACAATTGGCAGGTGTTACGATGAGAGAGCCCGGAGTGTCGCGCATGGTCGCGGTGGATATTGAAGAAGCAATGAGTCTGGCGGAAAGCTAATGGATAAAGAAATTTTAAGAATGGTTATTATTGTCATGGGGTTGATTGTGATCGCGGTCATGTTGCTGTGGTCTTATTTCAAAGGCAAAAAATCTCGGCGGGATGGTTTTTATTTCGACGATAAGGAGTCGGTACGGAATATCGATCCGTCGCTGGCCTTGCATCCCGAACACGACGAATTCGACATCGTGCCGCTCGACTCTGCGCAAGGCAAGGATGATTCGGCCGATTTCAAGGATTATTCGACTGAAACACGATACGGCTACGAGTCGGTTAAACAGCCTGATACCGATGCATCGGCTCAGCCGTATCAAACCAAAAAATCGAAAGATCAACTGCCTGCGCTAATTCAATTTAGTTTGATAGCCGCCGAGGATGAAGGGTTTAACGGCACCGATCTGGCCTTGGCTTTCGACAGTGTCGGATTGGTCTACGGTAATATTAAGATTTACGAGCGCTTGGATAGTAGAGGCTTGGTGGATTTCGGCGTGGCTAGCATGGTTGAGCCTGGCATATTCCCTGATCGTGATTTAGAAAAATTCACGACGCCGGGCTTGGTATTTTTTATGCAACCGCGTGAAGTCGATGATCCTGTGTCGGTATTTGATGATTTTATCGAAACGATCGATATATTGGCCGAGGAGCTCGATGGCGTGCCGTGGGACGATCAGCGCCAACCGCTGACCGACGAAACGGTTGAAGTGTTGAGGAATCGCTTGTCGTTGGGCAATTGATCAAAAGGGCTCGAAACGAACGAACGTCTCGAGCCCTTTTGTTAGCTTTATTGCAGTCTCGGTTTCCCGACAATAAATAATTTATTGATTTATTTTCTTATAGCCGGTGACAGGCCATTTGCTAGATGACGATTTGGAAGTCTCTTTCTGATCTTCAATCTCAAGTTCTGCCGCGGCAGCCGATCCTTTGGATTGGGTTGACATTTGAATGTGTTCAATGGCTTCTTCGGCCGGTGGTGTTGCTATGTCGGCATGATCCATCTTGCCG
The DNA here is from genome assembly GCF_038051925.1 of Methylotuvimicrobium sp. KM2. Taxonomy (NCBI): domain Bacteria; kingdom Pseudomonadati; phylum Pseudomonadota; class Gammaproteobacteria; order Methylococcales; family Methylococcaceae; genus Methylotuvimicrobium; species Methylotuvimicrobium sp. KM2. Next base: position 2,088,182 of record NZ_CP150634.1, read on the forward strand.
TGTTCGATGGAATACTCCAATACTTTAACGGCGGCTTCCAGATGCGCTTTTTCCTCGCCTTCCGCAGTTTCTAACGCTTTTATCGCATGTTCTAATGCAGCTTCGGCATGTTCGACCAAAATCGAAGCGTGGCCCATTTTGCCGTGCTCGACTGCGGCATGCGCATGCTCTAATGCCACTGCAGAATGATCTTCCGCCATAACCAATTGGCTAGCGCCCATCAGCAAACCTATGGTCATTGTTTTTAATAGTTTCATATGAATATCCTCTTTTTATGATGTTGTTATAGTAAATTTTAAGGAACATAGCTAAATATAGCTTTAGCGACCGATTGCATGTGTAACATAATTAAACGTTTACTTGATTATCCTCGTGACGTCGAGCAAAGCATAAGCTGGGCAAAGTTGCCTGAAATTCCCTTATGCCACACATCTCGACCGGATAGGCATTTCGCATCGGTTGCCGAAGTTTTAGGTTATGTCCGTCCCTTAGTCGATAAATATGCCGTGATGGTTTATTTATCGGTTACATTGTGAAAACGAAATTTTCCAATGTATTTAATTTCAATGGCTGTGTCGTAGGTCATTGATTTTGCAGTGACTCCATGTCTCTTCTTAAGGATGACGATTCTGTCTCTTGGGGCACATTAGGTCTGAGCCGTTATACGCCACATTTCCTTAATTCAGATCGATACGAACTTCATTTGATGACTTAAGTCCGTCGCTACTTAACCTACACCTTTTTAGTGAGCTTTAGCAAGGTCTTTAACCGACTTTGTTTCCAAGAAAATAAAGTCGGGTCAATCAATGGGCTAATTGAATCGGATGAATGCATGCTTCATCGTTATGGACCGGATTATTGACATGTTGGCTAATCGGCGTCAATTCCATTTGTTGATAAGAAAAGGTTTGATCGAAAGCGAGCACGTCGATTTCGAATGTTTGTTTATTCAACCAATCGCCATAATTTTTAGGGTTGATAATGACCGGCATGCGTTCATGAATGTCTGAAACCGGTGCTAAGGCCGGGCAGGTAATAATCGTGCAGGAATAAATGGTTTCGTCGCCGTTTGTCCAATGCTCCCATAACCCTGCAAATGAGAATAGTTGATTATCCCGATAATGAACATGATACGGTTGTTTACCGATTTCGGTTTGTTGCCATTCGTAAAAGCCGGTAGCGGGAATCAGGCAACGCCGTTTAGAATATGCCGCTCTGAACGAAGGCTTGTCGGCCAAGGTCTCGGCTCTGGCATTGATTAAGCGGTTGGCGATTTTTGCGTCTTTGCTCCAGGACGGTATCAAGCCCCAATGCAAATAGACGCTTTTGTTGCTGCCGTCTTCCAATTGCACGATGTTGAGTATTTTTTGTCCCGGCGGAATATTAAAGTCGGTCCGGTATTTCGGCAAACGCTTCAATCGGAAATGTTCGATGATCGTGTCGCTCGTCGTGATTAAATTAAACCTTCCGCACATAGATGCACCCTAAACTTATCGCACTCGAAAATCAATTTGCACGTTCGATTTTAACAAAGGTTTCAGCTCCTTGCCTGGACAGAGAGCAGGTCGAGCTATGGATTAAACGTGACGATTTGCTACATCCTATCGTATCCGGTAACAAATGGCGTAAACTTAAATACATACTCAACCATGCCTTGTCGCTAGGCGCGATTAAAATCGTCAGCATGGGCGGCGCCTATTCGAATCATTTACATGCCTTGGCCTATATCGGCCACAGGCTCGGTATTCAGACTGAAGCTTTTATTCGCGGCGAGCCGCAGTCGAATCCAACCTTAAGCGATTTGCGTCAATGGGGAATGCATTTGCATTTTGTATCGCGTGAAGACTATCGTAATCTCCGGCAATACAAAGAATGCAATGGTTTGCCCGGAAACGACACCGGCGCTTATTGGCTGCCGGAGGGCGGATCGGTCGATTTGGCTTTGCAAGGCGTGGCCGAACTGGTTTCGGAAATCGATATTCCATACGATGTCGTTTGTTGTCCTTGCGGAACCGGAACGACCTTGGCGGGAATTATCGAAGCCGTTCGGCCCGATGTTCGCGTCTTCGGTTTCTCGGCGCTAAAAGGCGGCCCTTTTTTGCGGCATGACGTAGAGGCGTTATTGACTCAGCCCAGGGGTAATTGGGAAATCGTCACCGATTATCATTTCGGCGGTTTTGCGCGAACCAAGCCTGATTTAATCGAGTTTATCGAGCAATTTTTAAACGAGACCTCGGTGCTACTGGAACCGATTTATACCGGAAAAATGTTTTACGGGATCTACGACCTAATCGAGAAAGGTTTCTTTCCTGCCGGTCGGCGCATTGTCGCGATGCATACCGGCGGTCTACAAGGTAACAGAGGTTTTTGCTTAACATGATGAATAAACTTGAAGTAAGCTCAGAGCATCAGAATAACAGTCACCGATTACTCCAGCGAATACTTGAACCTGAATTGATGGAAGATCCCAAACAGGTACAAGCCTATGCGCAAGCCGATTTTTCGGAGCCTAATGAGCATTTTATGCAAAATTTGAAAGCCTTGGTTGGTGTGAAGGACTTCCAAGGCCATGCATTGGATTTGGGTTGTGGACCGGGCGATATCAGTTGCCGTTTTGCAAGGGCTTATCCATCGTCTCGGGTCGATGCCTTGGACGGGGCGAGCGCGATGCTTGACTATGCCGAATCAATTGTGCCGAGTGACTTGAGCGCGCGCGTCTGTTTTATTCATGGGAAACTACCAACGGTTTCATTGCCTCGAAGTCGTTATGATTTGATTTTTAGCAATAGCCTGTTACATCATTTGCCGGAACCGCAAGCCTTGTGGAATTTTGTCAAGCGCTACGCCGGTAATGGAACTAGGATTGCCATTATGGATTTATTCCGTCCTCAAAGCGTTCAGCAAGCCAAAGAAATTGTTGAAATGTATGCCGCTACGGAACCCGAAATTTTGCAACGCGATTTTTATCATTCGTTATTGGCGGCATTTACACCTGAAGAAATCGAGGAACAATTGCGCGAAGCCGGCCTAAATTTCGAAGTCGAACGTATTAGTGACCGGCATGTTTTTATTTCGGGGACTTTTATCATCAAATAATCAAGAACCTAAGCGTACTCAGTATCGACAGGCAAATTAAGAAAAATCGTAGCTACTCCCTTTTGATTGAAAAACCGTCTAAGAATAAAAGGTATGGGATGTGTCTATCGAGGAACGCCGTAAACCCATCCATGGGGGCTTGGCGGCAGCTCCCTGCTGCCGACATCCTCGCTAGCCACACCCCATACCTTCATAAAGTTAACCATTTTTTGAGTATAAAGGGAATAGTTAGTCCCCCGGCACTTATCGTTCCCATGCTCTGCGTGGGAATGCTTGAGTACCGCTCCAGCGGTACGAGACGCTAGAGAGTCTGTGAAAGTATTGGTGAATACATCATAAAAAATTTATTCACCATGAAGAACATGAAGGCAATGAAGGTAAAAGCATATAAAATCAATAATATAACTCTTCATGTTACTTCATAGTCTTCATGGTTATTTCGTAATCTTAAATACTTTTACAGCCTCTGGAGCGTGGGAGCGATAGGGGACATGAATAATTAACAATAATCTATTACGGAAATTAGTAGTATGGAAAAAGAAAACGAAATCGGCGAGGCGATTAATCTCGATAGTTATGACCTGTATCTGAACCGCGAGCTTAGCCTGCTCGAGTTCAATCAAAGAGTCCTCGCGCAAGCTAAGGATGCTCGTGTACCGTTACTGGAACGGCTGAATTATTTATGCATTTCTTGCTCGAATCTCGACGAGTTTTTCGAAGTCCGGGTCGCGAGTCTTTTGCAAATGGCCGAAATGGATCCTAAGGCTATCGGCGTCGACGGTTTGTCGCCGCATGAACAGCTCGAAAGGATTTCGGCCAAGGCACATGATCTCGTCGAGGATCAGTATCGGGTCTTGAATGACATCTTGTTGCCGGCCTTGGCAGAGGAAAATATTCATTTTATCCGGCGTACGGAATGGACCGCTAAACAGCTCAAATGGTTGGAGAATTATTTTAACGAAGAATTGCTGCCCATTTTAACGCCGGTCGGCTTGGATTCGGCGCATCCGTTTCCGCGAATTCTCAACAAGAGTTTGAATTTCATCATTTCATTAACCGGCAAGGATGCCTTCGGTCGAAATAGTGGTCGGGCGGTTTTGCAAGCCCCACGGGCTTTACCAAGGATCATTCAATTGCCGGCCGAAGCGACCGGCAGCGGACCTCATGACTTTGTGTTTTTGTCGTCGATTATTCACGCCTTTGTCGATCAATTGTTCAATGGCATGAATGTCAAAGGCTGCTATCAGTTTCGAGTGACCCGCAATAGCGATTTCTTTGTCGATGACGATGCGATAGACGATTTGCTGCTTGCGGTTGAAGGCGAGTTGGCTATGCGCAATTACGGCGATGAAGTCAGGCTTGAGATTGCTTCGAATTGTCCTGAAGAAACCGTCAATTTCTTGATGGCTCGTTTCGAATTGACACAAGATCGCTTGTATTTGGTCGATGGTCCGGTCAATTTGAATCGTCTGCAAGAAATCATCAATCATGTGGAAAGGCCCGAATTGAAATTTACGCCTTTTAAGCCGGCAGTGCCGCCGCAGTTGGCTCGTAACAAAAACATTTTCGCCGCGATCGACAAGCAAGACATTCTTTTGCATCATCCGTTCGAATCGTTTTTGCCGGTTGTTGAGTTTTTGAAACAGGCCGCTGCCGATCCCGATGTCTTGGCTATCAAACAAACTCTGTATCGTACCGGCGTGGATTCGCCGATTGTGAGCGCATTGGTAAAAGCCGCCAGGGCCGGTAAAGAGGTTACTGTAGTCATTGAACTGCGTGCCCGGTTCGATGAAAAAGCCAATATTAATTTGGCTGCAAAGTTACAAGAAGCAGCCGTGCATGTCGTTTATGGGGTCGTGGGATATAAGACGCATGCCAAAATGTGTTTGGTGCTTCGCAAGGAAGGTAAAAAATTGCGTAATTATGTGCATCTCGGTAGCGGTAATTATCACCCGAAAACAGCGTTGCTTTATACCGATTACGGCTTGTTTTCATGCGACAAGGAACTCGGCGAGGACGTTCGCCGCGTCTTCGCGCAATTAACCAGTCTCGGTAAAGTGACCAAGCTGAATAAACTATTGCAATCACCTTTTACGTTGCATAGCGGTTTGATCGAGAAAATCGAGCGCGAAATTAGCCATGCTCAAGCGGGAAAGCCGTCAGGAATTATTATTAAAGTGAACGCGGTAGTCGAGCAACAGTTGACCAAAGCTTTGTATCGGGCCTCACAGGCCGGTGTGAAAATCAATTTGATTGTCAGGGGTATTTGTTGCCTTAAGCCGGGAATTCCAGGTGTTTCCGAAAACATTGAGGTTCGGTCTATTATCGGCCGATTCCTCGAGCATACCCGTGTGTACGCGTTTGAAAACGACGGCAATCCGGAAATCTATGTTGCCAGCGCCGATATGATGGGGCGCAATATGTTCAAAAGAGTCGAGACCGGCTTTCCGATAGAGAATAAACGATTACATCAACGGGTTAGAAGCGACTTAGAATTATATTTAAAAGATAATTGTCAAGCGTGGCTGTTGCAGTCGGACGGACAATATGTGCAATTATCGCCGGGAGAAGGGGAAGACACGATTCAAGCTCAATCGGAACTCTTGGCGTCTTTGCAAAATTGAGGCTGGGCGCTATTTCCTGCATGTTTTTCAAGTCATAAAGAAGGTATGGGATGTGTGCAACCGAACCCTCTTTGGAACCGGCATTGTTTTTTATATCGAAAAATGAGATAAGGAACCAGAGTCTGTGAGCTATCGCAGTAAAAGATTGTGAGAATTTTAAAGTGGGCCTTTGAAAGACTTCATGAACTTCATGGTTAAATTGCCGAATTTGGGTCTATACGTGAGTGGAACTATCGAACCGGCGTCAATTCCCGCGTTTTCTTAATGAAAACAAAACTATCGTAACGCCGCGCGACGAGCGATCCGACATACTGGTCGTAATCCCGTCTTGGATCGGCCTTTGACATAGTCGTTGAGTCGATAGAGCGGAGGCCAATCGCCTTCGACGGCAATGAATGAAAAGCCTTTTTCGGAAATCAAGCGTTTGGAAATTTCGCTGCGCCAATGGTAGAACTCATGCGTACCGTGCGTCGATTCGCCAAGTAAGACTAGTTTTTTGTCGCCGGCGGTTTCGATTAAACGGTCGAGATCTGAATTTTGCTTGAGGACAATGGCTTTCGGCGCTAAATAAGCCGACAAAGAGTCGGATTCGGCATGCGCTAGCGTTACGCCGAGCAATAAAAAGACCGTGAAAAACAAAAAATGCGTGATGATTTTCATGTTATTTGAGAGATTTGAGATACCGAATGAAAGCAAGCCGGAATCGGTTTATCGATAAGAATAGCGATGATTTTTTAAGAATTTGAACCCAATTTTTCGGTAATAGTTTCTCAAAATTTCGTTTCAAATTGACGATTTGGTCAACGATGTTTTGATGTATCGGGCTGGCCTTAATCGCATCGATGATCCATATCAAAAAATCATAGGATACTTTGAACCACGCAAATGTTAGGAGCTTGGCCTTGGCAATGCGAAAAAGCCAAAAAGTAAATGCTGCGACCGGAATTTTACCGATATAAAGGGTAATGCCGAAAACTAGACTACCTTTGGCAAGCAAGCCGATTGCGATAAAGCCAAGTAGCTCGACCTGAATGAATAAAAACAGAAAAACGCACAGCAGCGCGTAGCGGTTCAAGTCGACAACCGAGGATTCTATTCGTTGCAAAACCTTCAGGCTATGGACAAACCTAAAAACCGGAATAGCAATCGTATCCCAGATCAGCTCTTCCAGCAGAATATAAATAAAAACCCAAAAGCCTAAGAATAAATTGCTGATTTTCTTTATAAATTTTGCCATAGAAAAGCCGGGGTGCAAAAGTAATTAAGCGTTGGGTGACGTTGGGTGAAAAAGATTAGAAAAGCGTATGTTTTTTAAGGCTAAGTTTGCGTTAATAATTGAAATTAATACTATGCGAATGCCGAAAAGACTGTAGGGTACGCTGTGCGTACCTCAGGAGACCACCCGTAGCTTAACGTGCTCCGTTGTGCCAACATTAGGTACGCGCAGCGTACCCTACAATTCGCTTTGAGTTTTTAAGTGTTTCCGGTAGCGGTGACAACTATTACCGCATACATAGCATTTATTAAACAGTGCAAGCCGAGACGATTTCGCCTTTGTTGTTCATCATCAGTTTTAAACGGCCATAGCATGACTTTTGGTCGCATTGGCATCCTGAACCTTCCATGATGCTTTCAAGGAATGTGACATAAATCAACAATTCGCCTGGTTGCCGGTCCAAAACCTCATATTGTATCGACTCGTTGATAATCCACCCGTTTTGGCTGCAAAAATCAGTCAATACATGGGTGTTTTCCAAAAACTTTTTTATCGGGTCGTCTTTTGTTTCAAGCATCGCCGTTACCGCTCCCAGTTATTTGTTGTCGATTAAGATAAACAACCGGAACAACTAAAGCAACTGACTAAGCGGAATAAAGTCTAATCGGGTTTCAAGCATTGTTGAAATCTATCTGGAAGGAGAAACGGGCAGTTTCCATAAGGTGCGGTATGTGTTGTGTTTGGCGAACGCCTCACTGTCTCCATACCTAATTCTGAATTATATTTGCTAAACCGTAATTATTCACACCCCCTATCGTTCCCACGCTCCAGCGTGGGAACGCAGTCCGAGACGCTCTAGCGTCTCGTACCGCTGGAGCGGTACTCAGGCATTTCCACGCAGAGCATGGGAACGAGAATGGCCGTGGGACTGAATACTCACCCTAAACCAGTGTCGCAACTAAATGATTCTGATCGGTCGCCATTAGCTTCGCATCGATAATTCGGTTTTCTATCGCTTCGGGTTCGTCGACCTCACAGCCGACGCGCAGATAATTCGGCGTATAACCGAAAATCCGATGTTTACCATTGTCGAGGGATTCGGTTTGGCTTTCCCATAGCACCGGCGTTGTTCGCCCGATGTTTTCCGATTGACATTGGCGCTTCATCGTTTCCGCCAATTCATGTAGCTCTCGGCTGCGTTGTTTTTTGATCGTTTCCGGGATTTGATTCGCTAGCGTAGCGGCTTTCGTGCCTTCGCGGCGCGAATAGGCGAAAATATGAATATGACCGAAACCGGTGTTTTCGATGAAACCGAAGCTTTCACGCCATTCTTGTTCAGTTTCGCCCGGGAAACCGACGATGATGTCGGTCGTGATATTGAAGTGCGGAATCGCAGCTCTCAAGCCGGTCACGATTTCACTGAACTCTTCGGTTTTGCAGCGTCTGGCCATGCGTCGTAGCACCGAATCCGAACCGCTTTGCAGCGGGAGATGCAGATGCGGCATCAAACGAGGATTATCGAAAAGCTCGACAAAATCGTTCGGCAACTCCCAAGGCTCCAGAGAACCCAGCCTAAGTCTCGGAATATCGGTATCGCTAAGAATTGCTCTGATCAGGTCGGACAGACTCTGATCGGTGTCGGATCCGTAACCGCCGAGATGCACGCCGGTGATGACGGCTTCATTGATGCCTTGGCTGTGTAGCGCATTGATTTCGTCGACGATTTCTCGTATCGGTCGGCTTTTTTCCTCGCCGCGAGCGACCGTTACGATACAGAACGTGCAGCGATAACGGCAGCCGTCTTGTACTTTGATAAACGCACGTTGTCGGCCTCGGCTGAATAATGAGACTTCGCCGGGTTCGGTCGACATGGCCGGCATGCTGTCCATGTTCAGTTCGGTCAGGGTTTTGGCGACCAAACTATCTTTGTCTTGATTGCCCACGACGAGATCGACGCCCATCAATTGTTCGGCTTCTTCGCGGTTGAGTGTGGCGTAACAGCCGCTGACGACCAGTTTCGCTGCCGGATTGGTTCTGTGTATACGCCGTATCAGTTGGCGCGATTTACGTGCCGCATCTTGCGTGACCGCGCATGAATTAATCACGATCAGATTCGCGTTCTCGGCTTGGCGAGTGATTTGATGGCCTTGTTGTTGGAAGGCCTGAGCCCAAGTTTCGAGCTCGGCTTCATTGAGACGGCAGCCCAATGTTTTAAGATGTACGTACATTATCCAAAAAACCAATAGGTAATGAGTATGGCGGCTAAGATACCGAAAAAGTCCGCTATTATCCCACAAGCGGCCGCATGGCGAATATTTTTGATGCCGACCGCGCCGAAATACACGGCTAAAACATAAAAGGTCGTTTCGGTGCTGCCTTGCACGATAGCGGCAAGACGTCCCGCGAATGAGTCGGCGCCGAGTGTTTGCATCGTATCGATCATCATAGCCCGCGCGCCGCTGCCGCTGAACGGTTTGATCAATGCGGTCGGTAAGGCGTCGATGAAACGGTCATCCCAAGACAGCATTTTGACCAGTGCTCTAACCCCTTCAGCGATCAAATCCAACGCGCCGCTCGCGCGAAATACGCCGATGCCGACCAGCATCGCGACTAGGTATGGAATGATGCCGATTGCGGTCTGAAAGCCTTCTTTCGCGCCTTCGATAAAGGCTTCGTATGCGTCGATTCGCCGATATATTGCACCGCAGATAAATACGATGACCAACGTGAATAGAATGATGTTGCTGATCAGTGCGGACTGTTCGAGCATTTGTTCCTTAGGTAGCCGGTAAAAATATCCGACCACGGTAGCAATCAATATACTGAAGCCGCCAAGATATAATGCAACGACTCGATCGAACAAGTTGATTTTCTGAACCGCCGCGACAGTAATCAAGCCTGCCACGGTTGAAAAATAAGTGGCAATTAGGATAGGAATGAAGACATCGGTCGGATTAGCGGCACCCAATTGTGCGCGGTACGTAAAAATCGTCACCGGAAACAAAGTGACCGCCGAAGTGTTGATGACTAGGAACAAAATTTGCGCGTTACTCGCGCTATTCGGGGTAGGATTCAAGGTCTGCAGTTCCTTCATTGCCTTGATGCCGAGCGGTGTAGCGGCATTGTCGAGACCGAGCATGTTCGCGGCGATATTCATCACCATCGCGCCCAAGGCCGGATGGTTTTTCGGTACTTCAGGCATCAGGCGCGTGAACAGCGGCGTCAAGCCGCGTGTTAGTAAGAGTATGAAGCCGCTACGTTCGCCGATACGCATGATACCGAGCCATAAGCTTAATACGCCGGTCAAACCTAACGATATTTCAAAAGCCGTTTTGGAAAGCTCGAACATCGAAGACATGATGCGCTCGAAAATCTGATAGTCGCCCATAACGATCAGTTTGATGACGGCCGTCATGAAGGCGCTCAAAAAAAAGAAAATCCAGATGATGTTCAGCATGATCGGCGATGGTGTTATCGCGAGGTTCGGAGGACATTAAAAATACCGAAGTATAGCATGTACCGATTAGCGATAAAGCGGAGGTGCGACGTAAGGAAATGCAGGAGCAAAAATCGATCGACTATCCTGGTGCCGTCTTACGTTAATACCGCAATCGGAAGTCAAAAAGACACAGATGAATTGAGGAACGTATGTTTGAGCTAATTTTAATTGAGATAAATCGGGAAAAAGAGGGCTGCCTCCAGGCAGCCCTAAAGTGGGGGTCAATCGAAAATTGACTATCTTTTACTGCGATATTTAAGTTCAAAGCCTAAAATCAAAAAAGATAGCGGTTACAATTGTTTCAGACGTTACCGTTTTTAACTGCGATTTTGTCCGCAGAATAAACCTTTCGCACTTAACATTTCGGCAGTGCCTGAGGAGGCGCCGGAGTGTCCGATCCCTCATCTAGCGTTAGGTGCTGGGTGAATACATCCATGTAGGCTCGACGGCGGCTATCAGATTGCCATGGATGGCATGAATGCAGATTTTGCAGGAGCAAAAATCTGCCCTGCCGCCGACGCCTGTCAATCGAGCCACCGAACCCCCTTTCAGCATTTGTCGAAGTTATTTCATGCTCGTTCCTTAGTCATATTTTGAGTATAAAAGTAGCAATTTATTTCGTGCTCATTCTTTAGCTTTTTGCATGACCATGGCTACGGCGGCGGCTCGCGTGACAACGCCGAGTTTTTCGAAAATATGCTCCAAATGCTTGTTGACGGTGCGTGGACTGCTGCCGAGGATGATGCCGATTTCTTTGTTGGTTTTGCCGCGAGAAATCCACATTAATATTTCCGCCTCTCTCAAGGTAAGGCCTAAGGAGTTTTTCAGCGACTCAAGATCCCATTCTCGCGGGTCTACTCGATTTTGTAATAAGAGGAGAAATTCATGGGAATTGGCGCTTCGAGACAGTTTGATCGATAAGTCTCCGAGTGTGTGATCTATTTCCGAAGGTAATTTCCGGCCTATATGATCGGCCTGAAGTTGTTCTCGAAGCCATTCCGAAATCGGTTTCGGAGGGAGTGCGCCGATTTCGATTTGCGGGCCTGATTCAAGTTTTTCGGTTAATTGATTCAACAACTTTTCCGCGGATGGCGTTAACCAAGTAATACGTCCGGAACTATCCACAGTTAAAGCGGCGAAAGGGGCGTGCTTTAACGCGGTTTTGGCGCGTAGGATCTTTCTGGTTTGAGTCAGATGGACTTCGACTCGTGCCAATACTTCGTTCGGTTTGATCGGTTTGACGATATAGTCCAAGCCGCCTTCTTCGAAGCCTCTTAATAGATTATCCAATTCGCTTAAGCCAGTCATGAACAAAATTGGAATGTCGGATGTTGCAGGGTTGCTCTTTATTTTTCGACAGGTTTCGAAACCATCGATTCCCGGCATGACGACATCGAGTAAAATGATATCGGGAGGCAAAAAGTCGATTTGCTCAAGCGCGGAAAGCCCGTCTGTGGCGACTAATACCCGATATCCGGCTTCCGAGAGCGTGTCGGATAAAAACGCCAAATTACCGGGCGTATCGTCGATGATCAATACTGTGCCCTTATTATCGGAATGATTTGCCGTGATCATAGTTAAAATTAATTCCAAGCCATTTTGATAAATGTTAAAAGCAGGCCCATAAACCTAAAAAAGCATTTCACCATGAAGAATAGAAATAATATCAATTTAATTCAATAACTTGCTATGATTTTGTATGGATCATTCACGCACCCAAGGTAAATATTCAGTCCCCTGGCAATTATCGTTCCCACGCTCTGCGTGGGAACGCCTGAGTACCGCTCCAGCGTCTCGGTCTTCATTACAACGCTGGAGCGTGGGAACGATAAGGGAGGGATGTGAATAATTACCACCCAAGAAGTTAGCGAGAACGCTTAGGTATATATTTAAATTCTTCAGGAACTTCATGTGCTTCATGGTTGAACTGCTGAATTTTAGGATAAAGGCTGAATATTCAAAATCGCTAGTTCAAATCTTATAGATAGGATCGGCCTTCACTCGTGTAATTTCAACATCATTACTCGATAACAACATTTTTTTGATTTCCCCGATTTGAAATTCGTAGGCCAATTTCTTTATTTTGGCGACGAATAGCTCATATTCCGAAGTCAAAGGGTCTAATCGAGTCTTCAATCCAGTTAAATCGCCGATTCGAACGAATCCGGCGAGTTCGTCGATTACTTGTTTCGGGGGGAATACGATCGTATTATCTGCCGATTGATTCAAAACATGCGTGTCATCATGGTGCGGAATCCATTCCAGCGAGAGATGCAGACCAAGTTTGAATAATAACTCGCGAATTTTTACCGGCTTCGAGAGAAAATCGTTGCAGCCTGCGTTGATTGCCGCGATTCGGTCCGTTAAATAGGCGTTAGCGCTCAGTACAACGATGGGGTTTTTAAAACCTTTCTCGCGCAGCTTTGTAGCAGTTGCTAAACCGTCGATATCCGGCATCGAAAGATCGAGTAGAATGAGGTCGGGAGGATTGTCCGAAACGATGTCGATACAGACTCTTCCGGATTCGGCTTCGTCCATGGCGAAACCGAGGGGTTCCAGAATCGAGATGATTAAATCGCGGTGTTCGGCCTGGTCGTCGACGACGAGCAAGCGTTTACGGTGTCCCGAGTAGCCTTGGACGTCAGTGTCTCTGACGGCTTCCGGCGTCGCGCCTTGATTCGGTAAAAATAGGCGCACCGTGAATGCCGAGCCCCGGCCGGGCTCGCTCGTGACCGACAGTTCTCCACCCATGATTTCGGCGAAAATTTTGCTTATCGTAAGCCCGAGTCCGCTGCCTGAAACGGCATTGCCGCTACTGTCGTGTATTCGCGTGAAGGGTTGGAAGATGTTTTGCAATTGTTTCGGCTCGATGCCTTTTCCGGTGTCGATAATTTGAAAGTTGGCGACCTCGCCGCTGTAACCGATGCGAAAGATGATGCCTCCCGTTTCCGTGAACTTGACGGCGTTACTGAGCAAATTCATCAGAATTTGCCCAACCCGTTTTTCATCGCCGCGAATTCGCTGGGGCAGGGAATGGGTGAACTGGCAGCAAAACGATAAACCTTTCGATTCGGCCTGGGGTTTGTAGACTCGCACCAAATGATCGATAAAAGCCGGAAAATGAAACGGCGCCGATTTAATTTCGAATTTACGCGCCTCGATACTCGCAATATCGAGAATATCTTCGACCAGCGATGATAGATGTTCGCCGCTGCGTTTCAATGTTGCGACCGCTTGTCGGCGGCGTTCGGGTATCTCCGGGTCTTTATGAAGGATATAGGCGTAGCCGATGATGCTATTCAGCGGCGTTCTGATTTCGTGGCTCATGTTGCTCAAAAAACGGCTTTTCGCGCTATTGGCAGCGTCGGCCATTCTTAAGGCTTGAGCTAATTTTACGTCGGTCTTTTTATGTTCCTCGATTTCCATCAATAATAATTGCGTTTGTTTAGCCGTTTCTTCATGGGCAACGCGGCGGCTCTCATCGTTCAAAATCAGCCACCAGGTACACAAACCGATAAAAACCAACAGCGACGCATAAATCTTGACGAAATTTTCCAATAGCAGTCGAAAAGCAGGCAAATAAGGCTGAGCGGTCAACAAATCCTGATAATAAATAATTCCGACAAAAATACTGGTCAATACCGTTAGAAACAAAAACAGCAGGCCAAAACGCAGCAATCGCAAACGAGTTTGTAGCGATAATGTTTTCGGCATGAAGCGCCGGGCTACTATTTCTAAATAATCGTCGAGTCGTGCTCCGGGTTTGCAAGCATCCAGGCAACGCGCCTCAAGCGTGCAGCACAACGAACAAATACTGCCTTGATAAGCGGGACAATAGGCGACGTCTTCCTGCTCGAATGAGTTACCGCAAATGCTGCAGTGTTGATGAGACGCTTTGTTGTTTTCGTCCCGGTCGCGGGCCAGATATTGTTTCGGTCCGGCAACGACAGCGATGAGAGGAACAAGAATAAAAGCTAAACCAAGCGAAATAAACGCCGAGAAAGCGCGCGGATAATCGCCGAATGCGCCAAGGTAGGCCAGTATTGAAACGATCGACGCGCATAAGGTTGCGATAATGCCGACCGGATTGAGGTCGGGCAGGTAGGCGCGCTTGAATTCGACGATTTTGGGACTGAGGCCCAACGGCTTATTGATCGTCAATTCGGCGGCAACCGCGCTGATCCAAGCGATCGAGATGTTGGAAAACAAACCCAACACTTTTTCCAAAGCGCCGAAAACACCGAACTCCATCAACAATAACGCGATCGAGACATTGAATACTAACCAAACGACGCGTCCAGGATGACTGTGCGTCACGCGCGAAAAAAAATTCGACCAAGCGAGCGAGCCGGCATAGGCATTGGTTACGTTAATCTTTATTTGGCAGATGACGACAAATAGCGTCGTGACGGCCAGTGCAATTGCCGGATTGCCGAATAGGTCGTTATAAGCGATTAAATACATTTGAGTGGGTTCGTGCGCGTGCTCGGCAGCGATGCCGTTTCGCAATGCGAGATGTGCGAGTAGGGCGCCGCCTAATTGTCTGAGCATTCCGAATAATACCCAACCGGGGCCGGCGGCAATGGTGCCGAACCACCAACGAAAGCGGTTCTTCCGAGTTTTTTCGGGCATGAAGCGCAGAAAGTCCACTTGTTCGCCGATTTGAGCGATCATCGAAAATGCCACCGTCGCGGCGCTGCCGAACAGCAACCAGTCGAAATCGCGTCCGCTGCCGGCGATCCAAAAATAGGTTTTGAGTGTTAGTAACGCTTCAGGTTCGTGCCGGTAAACGGCGATATAAGGCGCGATCAACAAAATCAGCCAGATCGGCTGAGTCCATAGTTGCAGCCGACTGATCGTCGTGATTCCGAAAGCGACCAGCGGCATTACGATCACCGCGCTAATGACGTGGGCCAGTGCGATCGGGATTTGAAAATAGAGTTCGAGCGCGAGCGACATGATCGAGGCTTCGAGTGCAAAAAGCGTAAAGGTAAACGAGGCATAGATCAACGAGGTAACGGTCGAACCGATATAGCCGAAACCGGCGCTGCGAGTGAGCAAGTCGATATCAATGTTATACCTGGCGGCATAATAGCTAATAGGAAAGCCCGTGATAAAGATGACTAGGCCAACCACTAAAATTGCCCAGAACGCGTTGGTAAATCCGTAATTGATCGACAGAAAACCGCCGATGGCTTCCAAAACCAGAAACGAAGTCGACCCGAAGGCCGTATTGGCCACTTGGAATTCGGACCATTTGCGGAAACTACGCGGCGCAAAACGCAGAGCGTAATCTTCCAAAGATTCATTAACAACCCAGGCGTTGTAGTCGCGGCGAATTTTCGAGATGTTCTGATGAATCGGGGCGCTCATTGATAATCAGGCATGAGGTTTCGGCTTTGAAAGCAAGTCATTGAACAATTCATAATTTCGGCAATTTATATGCCGTAATTGTAATAAACTGTTTTCAGGGTGACCGGCACCCGATCGGTGCGTATGTGTCGAATAACGGCAGCGGCGTGTATCGATATGGTGCGAATGACGAAAAAGCGCACATTATTAGTGCTGCGGAAAAAGGACAGTGAGCGGAGCAAGGTTTTCCTATACCATGTGCATATCGAACATTGTCATCATGCTCCCTCCCCGAAAGGGAAGGGAAAGTAGAGAGGTAAACTTTTAAAAATCGGAAATTTAACGAGCGCGATAATTCCGATTTATTTTCTTTCATGACCGAGTTTTAAAATAACGGGCGAACCTTGGTTATGGATCGTAATTTGTTTATAGACTTTCTTTTCGATTGTAATGTCATTTGACTCGGAGGGCTCGGGCTTGCCCGGTTCGGTTTGCGTTTCCGGCTCTTCAACGGTTTCGATTAAAACATCCGGAGCCCAGCTCGGACTGATCGCTTGAAGCGTATCCGCACGTTCTTCCGGTTGAAACTTGAGCGATTTCAACAAATTCAGGCAAACGGTGCTCACTTGGTCGATCAATCGCGAACGTTTTTCACCCCCTGAAAGCGGTTTTGCGATAAATTCCATCGTATAGTCCGCCGACTCGTTACTGTTCTCGATCGAGATTAGTTTACAGGTGATCGGCACGATTTCCGCTTTTTGAAAATTTACCGCACGCGGGTCGGAATTTCCGGCAGTAAATGAAAAACCGGTCGGGGTGCTACCGTGCTTGACGGCTTCAATCGTTGCCTGCATCCGATGGTCGGCGGGTTTATCGGCATCAATGCCGATGGTATAACCCCATTCATTTAAATGATTTGCGATTGAGTCGGCCATTTCATGCTTTGCCGTGTCATCGGCTTGATAGCCGGCCGCTTCGATATCGATTTCGAAAAAGATTCGCTTTACCGAAGCGGCATCGATCGGCGCTCGTTTCATATCGGGCCCTATCGTGCATCCGGTTAAGGTTGTCGCGATAACCGAAAGAAATATGAAAACGCTTGATTTTAGGTGATGCAACGGTTCGATCATGGTTATCCTGTGATTGATAAAAATAAAAATCTGTTTCTTTATGCCTTTCGCACTTCAAATTTCGGCGTAATCGCTTTCCCTCTCTTAGGGAAAGTTCAGGGGAGAGGTAAGCCAAAAACGAAAATGGGTGCGATCAATGAAAATTAAGCAACAGCGATGCCAAATCGAATTCGATCGCTTGATTACCGATTTGTTTATCAGCGATTTTAGTACCGAGTCATTCGGCATATCGACACGCAAAAAGTATACTTTCGTTTCGGTATTGGCCGGTACACTGCGCGTGTGTTTAATAAAGCCAGAAGCACTTTAGAGCGTCTACCGGTTTTTCGATATACGTCATTTACCTGATAGGTTAAATTAAAAGGTAATTAAAAGGGGTCAGGTTCTGAGGTATCCCCACGAAATAGCCAAATAAAACAATTTGCTATAATTCCTCGTTCCCATCGCTCCAGCGTGGGAATGCATACCGATCTTGTCTCGGCTGACAAGGTATGGGTTCCCACGGAGGACCGTGGGAACCAGAAATCGTTATACAAAAGTCAAAAATTACCGTTTTGCAATCTTAGCTAATGAGGCCTCGATACCATTTTTTGTCGCCCAGCGTTCCCGACTTTCCCTCACCTAGCGTTAGGTGAGGGACGAAGAAGGCGTCGCTCCCACAAGGGGTCGGATGCTCTGTGGGAGCGATCCCCAGATCGCGATCTCGGAGCCACTGATATCCAATATCCGCAGATTTATCAAACAGCATCGTTTCCAGGTATACGATGCCCTCTGTTTAGCAAGTTTATCGATATTTGTGTATAACGAAGAGCGCAGAGCATGGGAACGAGTGTTATGTGGGGATACCTCAGGGTCAGGGTACTTTTTTTGATTGATGACGTCCGATAAGAATGGTAACCGGGCCTCTTTTTGGGATGTGCGCAAGGCGTGCGTACTATTTAGGGAAGTTATTTTTTACCGTATCCTAAATACTTAAATTCTTCACATCGGCATCACGATTTCAGATATTTCAATGCCATCACTGCGGCGCTGGTGCGGTTTTCCACGTTCAATTTTTTAAATACTTGCTCCAGATGTTTGTTGACTGTGCGAGGGCTCATTTCTAGGATCGATCCAATCTCACGGTTGGTTTTACCTTTGGCTATCCAAAGCAGTACTTCGGATTCACGCTCCGTTAAAAAAAGGTTGGCTCGTAATATTTCCTCTTCAGTTGCGCTTTCCGAATCAACGATTCGAATCAGATGTTCTTTGTTACCGGTTTGACCGATATATTTCATTTCGAGAGATTTTGTTTCCAGATTTACCGTTTGCCCTTTTTCTCTGTTGTATTGAGGCGATAGCATAAGTCTGAGCGGTTTTATCAACGATTCATCGAGCTGTTCGGTATTCAAACCGGAGTCCGAGAATAATTGCACGGCTTGTGGAGTGGCCCAAAGCAAACGGCCGTTAGAATCGATCGAAAATAAATATTGTCCGGCTGAATCCAATGCGGCGCGGGCGCTTTTTGTTAATCTGGCATTTGCCAAATGAACCCGCATTCTTGCGATGAGCTCCTCTCCTTTTACCGGTTTCGTGACGTAATCGACTCCGCCGGCTTCCAATCCTTTAACGATGCTTTCAGAGTCCGACAATCCGGTCATGAAAACAACGGGAATATCGGCCGAATTGCGATGTTGTTTAAGTTTTTTGCAGGTCTCGAAGCCGTCCATGTTGGGCATGAGTGCATCCAACAAGATAATGTCGGGATTGATATTATTAAGGATTGTTAGTGCTTGCGAACCTTCCAGCGCAACTAAGACGGCAAATCCCGCTCTATCCAATGTGTCGTTCAGCATGCTCAGCGTGTCCGGCGAATCGTCGACGACCAGTACGACATCTTTTTTCAATTCTAACGGGCGTGTCGGATTCATAACATTTCTTCAAGGCAAGTAACGAGTTCATCGAATCGGTAATTTTTGGCGAGGTTGGTAAGACGAGCGGCATGTTCCTTTTCTACTTTTCGATCTTTTTCCAAGTCTTTCAAGAATCTGAGTAATTCATTCATATAGCCGATTTTAGCTAACTGGATGATTGTTTCTCGATCCGATCGATCGAGCATTCGGTAGGGTAGCAATGTTATTTCTGAATCGCTTTCACTCGCTAAGGGAGGAGGTATTTTCCCTTCATCGGAAAAAGAGTCGCCGGTGCTGTAGACCCAACGAATCGGCAAATATTTTTGGATCAGATCCATCATATGGGTCAATTTTATCGGTTTGACGAGATAGGCATCGTAGGGTAGGTGTTCCGCGAATATCGAATTCGGTTGATGGGCATTAGCGGAAACCATGATTACGGTTGCCGATGGAATTTGGCTTCGAATGCGACCGGCCAATTCCCAACCGCTCATGCCGGGCATGGCTATATCCAATAAAAAAAGTTGGGGCTTTTTTTTGCAATATTGCAACATATCCAGGCAAGTTACCCCGTCTTGGGTTTGAAACACGTTGAATCCCAGAGGAGACAGCATGTCAGTCAACAAGCCGCGATGACTGGGATCGTCGTCAACGATGAAAATCGTCTGCTCGATGCCTTGATAGCCGCTGGGTATGGCGGCAGGTAGACTGTGCGGTGCCTTAATAGCGTTAACACTGGAAAGCATTAAAGAAACTTTGAAAAGACTGCCTTGATTGGGACTGCTTTTTACGGTGATCTCGCCACCCATGATATCGGTCAAGAACCGCGTAATCGTCAGGCCAAGGCCTGTGCCGGAAATGTAAGGCACTCCGGCTTTTCGAATTCTTTCGAAAGGTTGAAAGATTTTTTCAATATTTTCCGGTTCGATGCCTTCTCCGGTGTCCTTTACCGAAAATATGGCGACTTGGTTGCGATAGGATACCGAAAAATATACTTCGCCCTGATGCGTATATTTAACGGCGTTCGAAATCAAATTGATCAATATTTGGCGTAAGCGTTTTTCATCGGTTCGAATGGTTTTCGGTAAAGGTGTCAACTGTTCGTGCACGAATCGAATACCTTTGGTAGTAGACTGAACCTTAAACATATTGACGATTTGATCGAGCATCGCGATAAAGTCGACATCGTTCTTAGAGATTTGTAGCCGGCCGGCTTCTATTCTGGAAATATCCAAGAGGCCTTCGATAATGTCCGCCAAATGTTCGCTGCTGCGTCGAATGACCGACAATGCGTCTCTCCGGTTATCGGGGATGGCTTGATCTTTCTCCAGTAGTTGAGCATAGCCGAGTATCGCATTGAGCGGAGACCTCAATTCGTGGCTAATACCGGTCAGATAACGGCTCTTTGCTTGATTCGCGGCTTCCGCCACCTCTTTCGCTTGCTGCAGCTTAAGATCGGTCATTTGATGGGCCTCGATTTCAGCAATCAACAGATCGGTTTGATTGCGGGATTCCTCCAGAGCCAGTTTTCTACTTTCATGAAGCAGGGAAAACATCCACGATACGACGCCTGAAATAATCAACAAGATGAAGAAAATATTGATTAGGGCATTGGTGATCACGGCTTTATCGATAGTTTCGTCCGACGTGATCTGGAAATAAATCAGCGCAAGCAAGGAGGACATCAAAATGCCGGTAAGTACAAACAAGCCGAAAAAGTTTCCTAACCTAGCCGTGACGATTCCGCTCCAAGCGTCCGGCATGATTTTGTTCAATGCCGAGGAAATTTGATCCGCCATGCCGGCATTGGTTTTACACATATCGTGACACCGGCTGTCGAGCGAGCAGCATAGCGAGCAGATTGCTCCGGCATAGGCCGGACAGAGCGACATATCTTCCGGCTCGAAGTGATGTTCGCAAATACAACAAACCTGGTCGGGATTTTTGCCGGCATTCTCCGGATCCCTGGCGATGTAATAACGTCCATTCGTCAACCAAGCAATCAAGGGCGTACAAAAAAAAGTAAGGGCTAATGTGAGATAAGGCGACATGGCCTGAAAGTTAATACCAAATAAGCCGCTATAAGCGATCAAACCAATCAAAGAGTCCGTCAGCATAGAACCGATACCGACCGGGTTGATATCGTATAAATGAGCCCTTTTGAATTCCATTTTTCGGGGCCTTAGGCCAAGAGGGAGATTGATAGTCAAATCGGCTGCCAATGAACCGACCCAAGCAATTGCGATGATTGCAAACAAGCCAAGAATTTCTTTAAGGGCATGATAAATTCCTAGTTCCATCAACATCAGTGCGATGACGACGTTGAAAACCAACCAAACCACGCGTCCGGGATGATTTTGAGTCGTTCTGGAAAAAAAATTAGACCATGCGATGGACCCGGCATAGGCATTCGTCACATTGATTTTCAGTTGCGAGAATATGACAAAGATGCCGGTCAATAACAGCGGCAGTTCCGGGGATGAGGTCAAATAGCCGAATGCGGTCAGATACATGTGATTCGGGTCCGAAGCTTGCTCAAAGCCGATGCCGTGCTCGATAGCCAAAACGGCAAGAAACGATCCGATGAGGATCTTAGCCATTCCGGGGAAAATCCAGCCGGGGCCGGCGGAAATCAAAGCGGCCCACCAGGTAAGCTTGTTTCGGTTGCTTTTTTCGGGCAGAAATCTGAGAAAGTCGACTTGTTCGCCGACTTGAGCAATCAAAGAAAACGCAACGACGGATGCCGATCCGAAAGCAACTAGATCAAAGCCTTCTGTCGCCGTTTTTGGCGTATAACCCGTCCAAAGTGCAACAGCATCGTCGGATTTAAGAGCTATGCAGAACAGAGGAATGATTTGAAGCGCGATCCAAAGCGGGTGAGTCCATACTTGAAACCGGCTGATTAGCGTAATGCCATGCGTGACTAGGGGGATCACGACCAACGAGCTAATAAGATAACCGATAGATAATGGGATGTTTAGCGTGAGCTCCAGCGCCATTGAGAGTATGGTGGCTTCCAGTGCAAAAAATATGAACGTGAACGACGCATAAATCAATGAAGTGACCGTGGATCCGATATAGCCGAATCCCGCTCCGCGGGTTAGAAGATCGATGTCCGTGCCCAGTTTGGCGGCGTGATAGCTGATCGGTAAACCGGTTAAAAAAATGATCGCACCGACGGTTAAAACGGCCGATACAGCGTTGACGAATCCGTAGGTCAAGGTCAAGGTGCCGCCGATCGCTTCGAGCGCGAGAAACGAGATCCCGCCCAGCGCAGTCAACGATACTTGCCATTCGGACCATTTCCTGGATTTTTTAGCGGTAAAGCGGAGCGCATAATCTTCGAGCGTTTGATTGGCGACCCACCGGTTGTAATTGCGCCGTACTCGAAAGATTTTTTGTTGGCCGTTCATGCAACAAAGCTCATGGCTTGAATCGATCAATGCCAATGGGTGTTGGGTTGCTGAAAAGTATTCCTCTCGAATTTGAGTCGTTATTTAAATAAATCGATTTTAAATCTATTGAATTCATAACGAAATACACTAGTTGGAGTGGCTTGTTATATGTTAAAAAAATAATAATAAATCAGCATGTTATGAGGATTATGGTGAAAGGTTAACAGCTAGCTATAGAGAAGGGCATACGTCAAATGACGTAACGCGGGTGAGCATCCGCCTAATGGTTAAACGAAGCGCTTTGCCGGACACTGTCAGCGAACCAAACAAAATTTAATTTGGAGAGCTTAAACATGTGTATCTTTAATTATGAAAATGGGAGCCGGGATAATTCTCCGGTATTCAAGCGCCGGAGTTTTATTAAAACATTGATCGCTTTTCCGCTGGGTCTGATATTGGCATCTTCCTCCCTTAGTTGGGCCATCCCCTCGACAAGTGAAGTCAATACAACAGGATTGGCTGTGACCGACGATACGGTTACGGTCGGTATTTTGCACTCTGTTACCGGTACGATGGCTATTAGCGAAACCGGATCGGTGCAAGCGGAAAAGCTGGCGATCGATCAGATTAACGCCATGGGCGGCGTACTCGGCCGCAAGATCGAATACATTCAAGAGGACGGCGCCAGCGATTGGCCGACTTTCGCCGAAAAATCGAAAAAATTATTGGTCAACGACAAAGTCGCTTCCGTGTTCGGGTGTTGGACTTCGGCCTCGCGCAAGGCCGTTTTACCTGTTTTCGAGCAATATAACGGCATGTTGTATTACCCGACTTTCTATGAAGGGCTCGAACAATCTCCCAACGTAATCTATACCGGCCAGGAAGCGACGCAACAAATCATCGCCGGTATCGATTGGGTGGTCAAGGAAAAAGGCGCAAAAACTTTTTACTTGCTGGGTTCGGATTATATCTGGCCCCGTACCTCCAATAAGATCGCCAGAAAGCATATTGAAAAACTGGGATTAAAAGTTGTCGGCGAAGAATATTATCCGTTAGGGCACACGCAATTCAATTCGGTGATCAATAAAATCAAGTTGAAAAAGCCGGATGTGATCTATGCCATCGTGGTTGGCGGTTCCAATGTTGCCTTCTATAAGCAGCTCAAAGCGGCCGGTATCGACTTGACTAAAGAAAAACCGCTTTTGTTGACGATTTCGGTGACCGAAGACGAAATTTTGGGTATCGGCGGTGAAAATATCGAAGGGGCTTATGCCGCGATGAAATATTTTCAAAGCCTCGATAATCCGAACAATCAAGCATTCGTGCAAGCATTCAAAGACAAATGGGGACAAGACATCGTGATAGGCGACGTCACTCAAGCAGCCTACTTGGGCCCCTGGTTATGGAAAGCTGCCGTCGAAAAAGCCGGCTCGTTCGATATCGATAAAGTTCGTGCCGCATCGCCGGGTATCGAGTTGACGACCGCACCGGAAGGCTACGTTCGCATTCATGAAAATCATCACTTGTGGTCCAAGACTAGAGTCGGTTTAGCGCAAAAAGACGGTCAATATAAAGTTGTCTATGAAAGCGAGGAATTGATCGAACCGAACCCTTTCCCGGTAGGTTATCAATAAAACTATTGACTCCGGCACGCGCAGTCAATGTTTGAAACCTCTCTCCCGGAATATGAGGGAGAGAGGTAATTTAAAAAAGTCCGACCGTTAGCAAAGAGGATCGAGTCATGTTTGAAGAATATTCAATGGTGGAACTGACAGATATTTTATTCATGCAGGGTTTTGCCGGTTTGATTTTATTTTCGGTTTTGGTGCTCATGGCATTGGGATTGGCGATCATTTTCGGTCAGATGGGTGTCATCAATATGGCCCATGGCGAATTCATGATTTTGGGCGCCTATACAACCTATTTAACATCCCATATTTTTGAAACCTATCTGCCGGCTTTATTTGACGGCTACTTTTTTGTGGCGATGGCTTTGGCTTTCTTAGTGTGTTTCGCGCTGGGCGTGTTGGTTGAGTGGGGTATGATCCGGTTTCTATTCAAGCGGCCTCTCGATACCTTGTTGGCGACTTGGGGGCTCAGTTTGATTCTTCAGCAATCATACCGTACCGTTTTCGGCGCGCGAGAAGTCGGCGTGACTCTTCCGGAATGGATGATGGGGTCGTATGCCATGACCGAAACGATAGAGGTACCGATCAATGGCATCTTCGTGATGGTTTTGACTTTATTTATTGCGGCGGGCGTTTATTTTTTGATGTTCCGTTCGCTCTGGGGCAAGCAAGTACGGGCCGTCGTTCAGAACAGATCCATGGCAGGAGCGGTCGGCATCGATACGGGGAAGGTCGACCGTTACACGTTCGGTATCGGTTGCGGCATCGCCGGTATCGCGGGCAGCGCGTTCACGATGATCGGTTCGACAGGGCCGACTTCGGGTCAACTCTATATTGTCGATACCTTTCTAGTCGTCGTATTCGGCGGTGCGCAGAGCCTTATCGGCACGATCGCCTCCGCGTTTACGATTTCACAATCGCAATCGACTTTGGAATTTTTCTTGAGCGGTTCCATGGCCAAGGTCATCACGCTTTTGATTGTGGTCGGCATACTGATGCTGCGTCCTCAAGGGTTGTTTGCGCTAAAAATTCGTCAATAAGGAGGAGTTTCCTATGCGGCAACGGAGCAATATTCGATTTATGTCAAGGCAGGAAGTGCTTGGCTATGTCATGTTGGCGGTCATCCTATTAGCGATTATCCCGCTGTCTTTGGATGTATTTCGATTGAATTTGATCGGTAAATATCTGACGTATGCCTTTGTCGCACTCGGCTTGGTTTTGTGTTGGGGATACGGCGGCATTTTGAGTTTGGGGCAGGGAGTATTTTTCGGCTTGGGCGGATATTGCATGGCTATGTTTCTCAAATTGGAAGCCAGCGATCCCGAGTCGACCAAAATTCAATCCACTCCCGGCATACCCGATTTCATGGACTGGAATCAGATCACCGAATTGCCATGGTGGTGGGAGCCTTTTCGGCAACTTCCCTTTGCGTTGTCGGCGATCGTTCTATTGCCGACGCTGTTTGCATTCATCATAGGCGTGGCGATGTTCAAGCGCCGGGTCGGCGGGGTTTATTTCGCGATCATCACTCAAGCCATCGCGGCGATCATGACCATTTTGATTATCGGCCAACAAGGCTATACGGGCGGAGTCAACGGAATTACCGATTTACGCACGTTGTTAGGTTGGGACATTCGTTCCGATTCCGCCAAAGTGATTTTGTATTATGTCTGTTCGGCCGCTCTTTTTATATGTTTGTTACTTTCGCAATTTATCCGTTATAAAAAACTGGGACGTATTCTGGTCGCGATGCGCGATCGAGAGGACAGAGTCCGGTTTTCCGGTTACGACGTAGCCAACTTCAAAATATTCGTTTTTTGTCTGAGCGCGATGTTTTCTGCGATCGGCGGCGAGATGTTCACGCTGCAGGTCGGCTTTATGTCGCCTTCTTTCGTCGGCATCGTTCCATCGATCGAAATGGTGATTTATTGCGCGGTGGGCGGTCGGCTTTCCTTGCTTGGCGCAGTTTACGGAACTTTGTTGGTGAATTGGGCCAAAACGATATTTTCCGAGACATTTCCCGAGCTTTGGCTGTTTGCGATGGGAGCGCTGTTCATAGCGGTCGTGATGGCATTTCCGAATGGCTTGGCCAGTCTATTCAAACGCTACATCGAGCCGAAATTGCCTGCTTGGTATAGCGGCAAAACGATAGATTCGAAAGCACCGATCATAGCGACGGATTCGCCAATAGAGATTGCGCATGCTAATGCTTTGGGCTCCGAGGAAAATATAGGTCTCTCAAAATCTTTAGCGAAACCCGAAACGGCCGTCACGGTGGCTCCACGGACCGATGAAAAGCTCGAAGGAGGTGTCTATGTCGACTAAGCACGAAGATTTCGTTTTAGCCGTCGAAGGGTTGACGGTATCTTTCGACGGTTTCAAGGCGGTCAATGACTTGTCATTCTACGTCGACGAGGGGGAAATACGCGTCATCATCGGACCCAACGGCGCAGGAAAAACCACGGTACTCGATTTGATTTGCGGACGAACTCAAGCCACCTCCGGGTCGATCAAATTTCGCGGGGAAGAGTTGACGCGGATGAAAGAGCATCAAATCGTCCATCACGGTGTCGGACGAAAATTTCAGAATCCTTCGATATACGACGATTTGAGTGTGTTTGAAAATCTTGAAATTTCATATCCACGAGGACGGTCCGTGTTCGGCTCGTTAATGTTCAAGCGCGACCGAGAAGTGATCGAAGAAGTCGAAAACACAGCTGAAATCATTTTTTTGCAGAACGATCTCGATAAACCGGCCGGCTTGTTGAGCCACGGACAAAAGCAATGGCTTGAGATCGGCATGTTGTTGATTCAAAAACCGGATTTATTGATGCTGGACGAACCGGTCGCCGGCATGTCGGTTGCGGAGCGCAAAAAAACCGCCGAGCTGTTGAACCGGATTACTCAAGGACGCTCGGTAATCGTCATCGAGCACGATATGCAGTTTGTCGAAGACATCGCTCATCGGGTTACCGTTATGCACCAAGGCAAGGTGCTGTCCGAAGGTTCGATGGAGCGAGTCAAAAACGATCCCAAAGTCATCGAAGTCTATCTCGGTCATTAATCGGTCGAATCAGGAGAAAACAAAATGCTGAGCGTTAAAGATTATCATGTGGCATATGGGCAAAGCGAAGTGCTGCACGGATTGAATTTCGATGTCAAGCCGAAAGAAATCGTAGCCGTGATGGGGCGCAACGGCATGGGCAAGTCTACATTGATGAAATCGTTGATCGGAATGATCCCTACCGCAAAGGGCGAGGTTCAACTTGACGACGTCGACTTGACGTTACTCAAAAGCCATCAGCGGGTTTCTAAAGGTCTGGGTTTCGTACCGCAAGGGCGAATGATTTTTTCGACGATGACGGTCAAAGAAAATATTGAAACCGGTTTGACTAGTACCGGGGAAAAGATCGTTCCTAACGATCTCTACGAGTTATTTCCGGTCCTCGAAGAGATGCGAAATCGCCGAGGTGGAAATTTATCCGGAGGACAGCAGCAGCAATTGGCAATCGCCAGGGCATTGGCCAGCAAGCCGAAGTTATTGCTGTTGGATGAACCGACCGAAGGCATTCAACCTTCGATCATTCGCGAAATGGCTCGGACGTTAAAAAAAATAAGGGATACGCGCGGTTTATCGATTGTCGTGTCGGAGCAAGTGTTGAGTTTTGCGCTTGAAATCGCCGACCGCATCATCGTCCTCGAAAAGGGGGAAATCGTTCATCAGGAAGAGCGGGCAACGCTCAATGAAGCCAAGGTGGCGGCTTATTTATCGGTATGAGTATTGTAACTATTCAGTATAAGTTATTTATGAGAAGGTGTCAGGCATTGATTTATAAGGCTGTCTGCAACAGGACGTTGCAGTCAGAGCTTACAGGGATGTATTCACGCGTCCTTAGAAATCAATGCCTGACACCAACCTACCGCATGCGCTGAATAATTACTGAGTATTAATCATTAAAACTTTGTCAGGAGAAAGGCTATGGCTGAAACCATTATCAAAATCGATTTAAGTAAATCACCTTATGAAAACGACATGATACATAACCGCTGGCACCCGGACATACCGATGGTGGCGATGGTTAAGCCGGGTGACGATTTCATCATCGAATCCTACGATTGGACCGGCGGACAAATTCACAACAACGACAGTGCCGATGATGTGCGCGACGTCGATTTGTCGAAAGTGCATTTTTTGTCCGGGCCGGTCGGTGTGGAAGGTGCGGAGCCCGGGGACTTACTGGTCGTCGACATTCTCGATATCGGGGCATTTGAAAACAGTCAGTGGGGGTTTAACGGTTTTTTTTCAAAAAAGAACGGCGGCGGCTTTTTGACCGAACATTTTCCCGAGGCGCAAAAATCGATTTGGGATTTCAACGGTATGTTTACCAAGTCTCGTCATGTTCCCGGCGTCGAGTTTGCCGGCTTGATTCATCCCGGATTGATCGGCACACTGCCGTCTAAAGAAATGTTGGATGAATGGAATACGCGGGAAAAAGCCCTTTACGACACGGAGCCGGACCGGGTTCCGCCCTTGGCGACACTGCCTTATGCCGATACGGCTCATATGGGACGTATGAGCGGCGATGCTGGAAAGGCGGCAGCGGCCGAAGCTGCGCGAACGGTGCCACCGCGCGAGCATGGCGGAAACTGCGATATTAAAGATTTATCTCGGGGTTCGACGGTCTACTTTCCGGTTTATGTGAAGAATGCCGGTCTAAGCTTGGGAGACTTGCATTTTAGTCAAGGCGACGGCGAAATCACATTTTGCGGTGCGATAGAAATGGCCGGTTGGACGCATCTGCGTGTCAGTTTGATCAAAGACGGTATGAAAAAATATGGAATCAAAAACCCGATTTTCAAGCCGAGTCCGATCAAACCCCAGTATGACGACTATTTAATCTTCGAAGGCATTTCGGTCGACGAGTCCGGCAAGCAACATTATCTCGATGTGCATATCGCTTATCGTCAGGCTTGTTTGAATGCGATCGAATATTTGACAAAATTCGGTTATTCGAAAGCCCAAGCTTATGCCATTTTAGGTACCGCGCCGGTCCAAGGGCACATCAGCGGCGTCGTGGATATTCCGAATGCCTGCGCGACGCTTTGGTTGCCGACCGATATCTTCGAATTCAACGTCAAGCCGAATTCGGAAGAGCCGAAAAAGGAGTTGTCCGGCGATGTCGACGTGCCGTTGTCACCCGATCTGTAATATACTCATCGCAGATCAAAATTCGGCACCGGGGTGCCCGCCAAAGGACGCCGTGAATACATCCATGTAGGCTCTATGCCAGCATCCATGCTGGCAAAGCCTTTGCCGAGCACCCCGATGCCTCCTTAGGCTCTGCAGAAATTTGAAGTGCGAAAGGTATATTAACTTAGGAGAATAGCGATGCCGCTCTATGACTATAAATGCCCGAAACACGGCATTTTCCACGACTTAGCAACGTTCGAAGAAAGCAGCGCTCCCCAGGCTTGTCCGCACTGCCAAACCTCGAGTCCGCGGATCATCATGATACCGCCCGAGGTGCTTGCAATGGCGCCGGACAAACGTAAAGCGATGAGTATCAACGAAAAGTCGCGTCACGAACCGGCTTTCTCGACGGTAGATAGCCGGGAGGATCAAATACTCGAACACAAGCACACAAAGAATTGCGGGTGCAGTAGCAACAAAGGGTCGTTTCTGAAGCATCCCGATCGCAGCAGTTTGAGACAGCAAGTGATATTGATGCAAGACGGAAGTAAAGTCTTTCCTTCGCAACGGCCTTGGATGATTAGTCATTAAGTATATAGTCGCAAATAATTTCCCGATTTTTCAGCGCTTCCACGCAAAGAGCGCTTGGTCGTGAGCGGCTTTACCTAACCTAGCGTTAGATGAGGGGCCACGAAGGCGTCACTCCCACAGAGCCTCGCCTCTCTGTGGGAGCGATCCCCTGATCGCGATTTCGAAGTCGACAGAATTGGGTTATAAGAAACTGTATCGAGGTCATGTTGGCTAAGGATTTCCTGATAAATAACATTCTGCAATTATGAGCTTTGTTGAGGATTCGGTAACTCGCTTGGCAGGTTGCCGTTAATACGTCCATGTAAGCTCTATGCCAGCTCCATGCTGGCAAAGCCTTAATCGAGCACCCCGAGGCCTCCTCCGGAACTGCCGAAATTTCAAGTGCGAAAGTTATAGAGCAATGCAGGAGCAATTGCCGAGGGGCAAAAATCTGCCCCGCCGCCGACACTCGCCAATCGAGCAACCGAACCCTCTGTAAAATAGGCAATATATTTTTCCCGTATCTTTAGCGCGTTCAAGGTCCTTCATTTTTAATATTAATCTCCAAAGCTGCTAGCCCGACTCTTACTATCGAGCGTAGTGGGAGACGGTTTGCTTTTGTTATCCGGCAGCGGGCGAGCGACATTACATCGAGTCTTTAGCAGAGAAGCCGGTTTCGCATAGTGAGAAGCAAACCCAGCTTATTCCCTATCAAAATCCAACGGACTTTTGGCTTGCTTTAACGTCCTGCTTTGAACGGTGTGGGTATAAATCATCGTGGTTCTCACGTCGCTGTGCCCCAGCAGCTCCTGAATCGTGCGAATGTCGTAATTCGCCTCCAATAAATGACTGGCGAAAGAATGCCGGAAAGTGTGAGCTGTCGCCCGCTTGGTGATTTTGGCGTCATGCACCGCGCGTTTGATCGCCTTTTGCACGATGGACTCATGAAGATGATAGCGTTTGTATTCTTCTGTTTCCGTGACGAGCGTTAATGACGGTTGCGGAAAAAACCACTGCCAGATGAATTCCTTGGCGGCGTTTTTATATTTATGACTCAATTGGTTCGGCAAGAACACGCCGGCAAAATTGGCTTTCAGATCGGCTTCGTGTAAATCCGCGATTTTCCGCAACTGTTTGTTCAATGCCGGTATCAATGTTTGCGGCAACGGAACCGTTCGGTCCTTTTGGCCTTTGCCGTCATGGACGGTCAACATGCCGGCATCGAAATTGAAACACTGGACACGCAGATTCAAGCACTCGAAAAGCCGCAGTCCGCAACCGTATAACAGTTTGGCGACGAGATCGACCGGATCGTCGAGATGATCGAAAATCAACTCGACCTCTTCGCGGGACAAGACCACCGGAATATAAGGCTTGCGTTTGGCTCTCGCGACGCCTTTGATCTCGCCGAAATCCTTGTTCAAAACGTGTTGAAACAAAAACAGCAACGCATTGAATGCCTGATTTTGAGTCGAAGCGGACACTTTCTTATCGACGGCAAGATCGCTCAAAAACGCCACCACATCCTGTTGCGTCAAATTCCGGTAATCTTTACTTTGGGTAAACGCTTGCAAACGGCGCGCCCAACCGCGATAGGATTTCAAAGTCTTCGGCGAATAATGGCGCAATTGGATTTCACGGGTCAGCTCGTCAAACACAAAAACCCAACTGCATCCGGTTTGATTTTCAGCAACCGTATTTTGTTGGGTTTTATCGGGGGCGGCGTAATGCCGCGAGTGTTCATAAGGCGGTGATCGATTATGCGGGGGATTCGGTTCTGGCGAGCTCTTTTGATGCGAAACCTCCGAAATGGGCGGAGCCTGTATCGGCAAGATTTGGACTGCATGGCTTGGCAGTTCCGCGTCTTCGGCATTGGCGGTTTCTTTTAATTGGTAAAACAACACAATAGCCTGGCGAGCTTGCTCTCGTTGTTGAACCGATTGGCCTTTTTGGTCGAGTTTGTCGAGAAAAAACGGCAAGCTGGAGCGATGAAAAGGATCATGATGATATTTGTGACAAAAATCCCAATAGAAACGAAACCATTTTCGATAACAGTGTTTGAGATTTTCAGGGTACTGTTTCTGATCCAATAGCGTATTGAACTGACGAGACAAAGTATCGGGAAGACTAAGCATCGTATTTATCCAAATCTCGTTATCATGCATGAAATGTATGATATCCCGTTTGGAATTACAAGGGATTCAGTAAAAATTGACTCAAAATATATTTTGGTGTACAAGATGTGCGGATCTAGATAATAACTTGTTATGCTTCAAATGGAGAAGCCTGTGAAAATTATTCTTGTTAGACATGGCGAGCCTGATCTTCCGTTTTGGAGGAACGTGAAAGCCAGCGAATTCCAGCAATGGATTAAATTCTATAACTCTGCGGGAATAAAAAAAGAAAACCTGCCACCCAAAGAAGTATGTGAGGTTGTTTCTGATTGCTCTACCGTTGTATGTAGCGATCTACCAAGATCGATTGAGTCAGCAAAAGCGTTGGGAGTTACGACGGTTAATTACATAGACCCCATATTTAGGGAAATGGGTTTGCCTTATGTAGACTGGAATTTTCCAAAGCTCTCGCCAACCATCTGGGCCACACTGTTCAGGCTGCTTTGGTTTGCGGGTTTTTCCCGCAATAGCGAGTCCTTAAAATCCGGCAAACTTAGGGCAACCGGCGCCGCCGAAAAGCTTAAAGATTTTGCCCATGAGCATGGCTCAGTAACTTTTGTTGGTCATGGCATGATTAACCGTTTTCTTGCAAACGAGTTATTGTCCAGCGGGTGGCGAGGGCCACTAAATCCGGGCAAGAGATATTGGGAGTTTGGCGTATATGAGTACATCAATGCATAACATGGCGCTCAAGCCGACCCGCTTCATCGGGTCAGAGGGAGCCGCAGCTCCCGTCTGCCCACAGAACCGTGCGTACGGGTCCGTACACGGCTCCTCACGTAAGACGAATCCATTGAGAAACCTCAAACCAATGCGCTAATTGGCGGTCGGATCGTATTTCCTGTCCCATCAGGTTGATAAACCAACTGTTCGGGTAGGCTCTCGTCACCGCTCGGGTTGCCGAAAGGGCCCACCGTTTCTTGTTGGAAAAGACCGTCTGGGCGGCTTGCTTTCGCGGTACGCCCCGTTTGACCAGGTTTCGATACAGATGCTGTTTCCGCTTCTGCTGACTCACCAGCCTCGCTCGTAATCGTCGCCGGATATGGGCTTCGATTTTCCTCAGTTGAGACGGGTATTGGGTCAAACTGTAGTAGTTGGCCCAGCCCACGTACCACTGATTAAGGTCGGCCAGGGTATGATTCAGCGTCTGAGGGGTGCCACGCGGCGTGAGTTCCTTGACTTTACTCATGGCCGTTTGCAGGGCTTTATGCGCAATCGCTATCGTCCCATCGACCACGGTAAAGCCCAAGAACTTTACCGCATCGGATTTAGCCACTTGGCTTTTCTCCCGATTCACCTTCAGTTTCAGCTTGTTTTCGATGAATTGGCTGACTTTGTCCATCACCCGTTCGGCCGCTTTCTGCGAGCTAACGAAGATGTTACAGTCATCGGCAAACCGGCAAAATGCCAGTCCGCGTTTTTCCAATTCCTGGTCCAGTTCGTCCAGAACGATATTGCTCAGCAAGGGACTTAACGGGCCACCTTGCATCGCGCCTTCCTTGTTCGGGTTGACGACGCCGTTGATCATCACGCCGCTGCGCAGCATCATGCCCACCAGGCGCAAGATGCGTTTGTCAGCGATCCGCAGCCCCATCCGGGAAATCAAGCGGTCATGGTGGATTCGATCGAAGAACTTCGATAAGTCGATATCCACCACGTAGGGCTTGCCACTGTTGACGATTGCCTGAGCCGCTTGCACCGCTTGGTGTTGACTACAGCCCGGTCTGAAACCGTAACTGTGCGGCGAAAAATGCGGATCAAAGATCGGTTCCAGCAACATTTTCAAGGTCGTCTGTACCACACGATCCCGTACCGTCGGTATGCCGAGCAGCCGAACTCCCTTGCCGCCCGGCTTGGGAATTTCGACCCGCCGAACCGGCGAGGGTTGGTAAGTCCAATCCTGCAATTCCTGTTGCAGGCGGCTTAGCTCTTCGTCTAAACGGGCTTCAAAGTCGGCTATCGTGACCCCATCAATGCCGGGTTTGCCTTTGTTCTTCTTCACCTGTTCAAATCCCGCACTCAAATACAACGTTGAGCACAGGTGGTCGAAGAGTCTTGGTTCCTCAATCAATCGGTCATGTTCGTTCATTTCACTTTTTTTTTCTCTCTTGCAATGGCCTTTCTTCAATCTCGCGCAATCGATTCGTTCACTGTTTACGACGCAAATAGTCGATTGCTCCTGTCAGGCTGATCTCAGACCCTCAGTTTATAATCAACGGCCATGGCCGCTTACGTGTTCCACCCTTCACCTCCAACTTCCTGTCACTGGTTCGATGTTTTTCCCTCAGCTATGTCACCATAACTTCATCGGCATCGAACTTTACGATTACTACGGCTTCATCTGCAGACCCTCGGTTCATCACGTCAGCATTACTGCTGCGCTTAGGGCTTAAGGTGTCGCAGTTACACCGACCCGAAGCCGACGGCCCTTCACTGGGTAAGATAGTCAACTTTATCTCGGTCCACCTACCTTCAATACACCAGCAAGTTACGGTGAGAATATCGGACTTCGGTGGGCGCGGGCACCTCATCCTCTTGCTGCCGCCTTACGAAGGTTCACTCTCGTTTAGGTGACCGATTCGGCTAGAGCTTCTTTCAGATTCCGCATTGGCTCCCGATAACCGTGCTTCCCTGTTGGGTAGCTACCGGGCGTTTCTTTGGACACCCTTGCTTTCGCCTACTTCTTCCCTTCTCACAGGGCAAAGGCTTGACTTTCACCAGCTAGCTGACTACCATGCCAGTCACACCGCTACGCTCCAGCGGTCGGCTTAGCTCTACGTTAGGCATTACTCGTTCCGTCAAGAAATTATATGTAAGAGACAATAATGAACAGAAAAGCAAAATGTTCGTGTGGGAAAGTACAAATAGAGCTTGCAGGTGATCCAAAGATGGTGATTACGTGCAGTTGTTTAAACTGTCAAAAACGAACGGGCTCGGTATTTGGAGTTGGGGCGTACTTTGGTAACGACCAAATAGTATCAAAACAAGGCGACCCAAAGTTGTTCGTTGATACGAGCGATGATGGGAGAAAACTCTACCGTTCGTTTTGCCCTAATTGCGGTTCTACCGTTCATTGGGAAGCTGAGTTCATGCCAAACGCAGTTGGTGTGGCTGTTGGGTGTTTTGAAGATCCGAAGTTCCCAGAGCCAGTTGCGGCAGCATGGAATAGATCGAAACATGATTGGGTTAATTTTCCTGAAAGCTGGCCAAAATCAGATACACAGGGGTTTAAGAAAAATGCCTAACAAGGCAAATTCACTCGGACAAATTTCCGCAATGCATATTTTGTGCTTTTAATAGCACAAAATATCCATTGCTCCAATTTGCCGGTGATTTGCGGCGTTAGAGCGCAAACACGAAAAGGAGTAGGAATGCCAAGTGTCTTAATTGAAGTACGGCGGCAATATACGCAAGAGGAAGAAGTTGCTCTCATGGAGGCTGTTCACATGGCTTTGCGTGAGGCATTCAAAATCGTGCCCGGTGACAAAAACGTTCGCCTCATCGTGCATGAACCTCACCGCTTCGCGTATCCGCCTGCTCGTGAAAAACCGGATTTTTATACGCACATCAGTATTGATGCGTTTGCTGGTCGTTCACTTGATGCAAAGCGAAATCTGTACAAGGCAATCGTGAATAACCTTGAGCCATTTGGCATCCCCAAAGATCATGTAAAAATTCTTCTCAGAGAAATCGCGAAAGAAAATTGGGGCATTCGTGGTGGGCAAGCGGGCTGTGATGTTGAGCTTGGCTTCAAGGTCGAGGTGTAATTTGCGCTCTAACCCTGCGCTCAAGCGGGACGCGCCTTCGGCGCGCCCCTTAGCTTCACGTTAGGCGGTAATTGAAGCCAGAGATCATCATCAACTAGGAGAACAATCCAATGAATACTTTCAATGTCGACGACACCGCGATCATCCTGATAGACCACCAGGTCGGGACAAATACATGGGCAAGCACCACTCCATTACAACTACTTCAGCGAAATGTCACCATTCTTGCGAAATTTGCTAAAGGTACAAAAATACCTGTAGTCCTAACCTCAAGCCAAGAAACCAACATCGACGCCCAAGGACCACTAATGCCTGAGCTACAGGAAATTCTCCCTGAAGCATTCTCTGCTCGCATCAAACGAGAGGGTGTGGTTAATGCTTGGGATGATACTTCCTTTGCTAATGCCTGCCGGAATACAGGAAGGCGTAATTTTGTCATGGCTGGTGTAACAACTGACGTGTGTATGGTTGGTCCTGCAATCAGCGCACTCAGTGAGGGATTTAACATTAAAGTTGTATGTGATGCGTGCGGTTCAACGAATCAAATTGCCGAGGAAATGGCTTGGCGCAGGATGGAACAAGCAGGCGTGCACCTCACAAGCACCAACGCCATTGTTGCGGAACTCGTAAAAAATTGGGCTTCACCAGCAGGCGCTGTAGCGTTTCCCCTATTGACCGTCTAACAAGTCGCCCAAAGGTGCTCGCGTTGCTCGCTGGACTCGCCGCTGCGCGGCTGGACAGCTTCAGTCGGC
Source organism: Methylotuvimicrobium sp. KM2 (assembly GCF_038051925.1). NCBI lineage: Bacteria > Pseudomonadati > Pseudomonadota > Gammaproteobacteria > Methylococcales > Methylococcaceae > Methylotuvimicrobium > Methylotuvimicrobium sp. KM2. The sequence continues at coordinate 2,124,468 of NZ_CP150634.1, forward strand.
GCATGCTTCGCATTTTACGCACCGCCTTGCGCTGCCCCTTACCTCGGCGTTAGACGAAAAATCTCAGGTCATTATTATGTATGGCGGTGTATTAGAATTTTGGTTTGAAAAAATTGATCAAAAAATGTGGTGGGCCGCTGATTCAAATTTTGATAATCAGATAAGAGATAGATTTTTCAATCTTGTTATTCAAGCATCTCAAGGTGAACTATACACATGGCGCAAAGAGCCCAAAGGACGACTTGCTGAGATTATTTTATTAGACCAATTTACAAGAAACATATTTCGAAACTCACCAAAAGCCTTTCACTATGACCAACTAGCATTAGTTTTAGCTCAAGAAGCTGTTGAAGCTAAAGCACCAAGCGTATTAACAAAGACTGAATGTGGGTTTCTATTACTACCATTCATGCATAGTGAATCCAAAATAATTCACAACATTGCAGAAACGCTTTATCAAAAATATGCTACTTCATACAATTATGAATACGAGCTTAAACACAAGGCAATCATAGATCGTTTTGGCCGATACCCGCACAGAAATGCTATTTTGGGTCGGGAATCTAGCTTAGATGAAATCGAATTTTTAAAACAACCAGGGTCGAGCTTTTGACAATACGGCACAACAATCGCCTAACAAGTCGCTCAAAGGCGCTCGCAAAGCTCGCTGGACTCGCCGCTGCGCGGCTCGCCCTTTAGCTTGTCGTTAAATGCCCATGAAGTATGTGACCACTGTAGAAGATAAGATTGGGCTGATTCGAGAGCGCTTTGCTTTTTTGGTGGGGAAAGAAATACTCGGATGTGAATTAGCGCAGCTGTGGATTGAAGAGGACAAGGAATGGTCGGATTGGATGGACCTGCCTCTTTTTCTTTGTATTGGCGATTCTGCTTTATCTATTTCTTGGCAAAAGTTTGACGAATTAGCAATAGAAAATGAGCGTGTGCTGCCCTTTACACTTTGCGGCTCAACCGTTCGCTGGCTGTGCGAAAGCATTGGGGCTTTAGATAATATAGTGGGTCGTAAAATCGTTTCCGTTTCACTTGGCCGAGGTGAGATGTCCATCGGTGAGAAAGAGCTAGAAATCTGGTCCAGGTTGTTAATCGAGTTGACGGGGGGAATTATCCTGGAGGTATTCAATGCATTGGATGAAAATGGCATTGAGGTTCATACAGTGCCGATTGCCGGTGAAACCCTCAAATGCATTTAACCAGCAAATCAAGCCGACCGTTTTACGCTGACGCTCCAAACGGCGGCTTATTCTGGCGTTAGCCGTACAAAACTAAACAGATCAGGAATCCATGAAGAAATTCTTTAATACGAAATTAGGAAGTATCTATCATGCAGACTCGTTGGCGTATATGCCTACGCTGCGAGACGGCGAAGTTAATCTAATAATGACATCTCCGCCATTTGGTCTCGTGAGAAAGAAGGACTACGGCAATGCAGATGCACATGAATATTTAGATTGGTTCCGCCCTTTTGCAGAACAGTTTCATAGAATCCTTCGAGAAGACGGGTCACTTGTAATAGATATTGGTGGCGCGTGGATACCCGGGCAACCAACCAGATCGCTATATCATTACGAGCTAATGATTATGCTTTGTCGCGAGTATGAATTTCACCTGGCGCAAGATTTTTTCTGGTGGAACCCATCTAAATTACCCACTCCTGCCGAATGGGTGAATATTAGGCGAATCAGGGTCAAAGACGCCATAAATTGCGTATGGTGGCTATCAAAGACACCGTGGCCGAAAGCAAGTAATCGTAGGATTTTGGTTCCTTATAGTGAGTCTATGAAGGGATTGCTAAAGAATGGGTACAAAGCCCAGATGCGCCCGAGTGGACACGATATTAGCGATAAATTTTCCAAAGATAATGGCGCTTCAATTCCACCAAATTTGATTGCAATTGCCAATACTGAAAGCAACTCCGCATATCTGACCAAATGCAAGGAAAATGGAATTAAGCCGCACCCGGCAAGATTCCCTGTTGACTTACCCGAATATTTTATACGTATGTTGTCAGACAAAGGTGATTTTGTATTCGACCCATTTGGTGGATCTTGTGTTACGGGGGAGGCGGCAGAAAGGCTCAAGCGAAAATGGGTTTGCGTTGAGTTAGAGAAGGAATACATTGAGGGCGGAAGGTTGCGATTCCCGGTTAAGTCGTTAGAAAGAAAAATTCCTACATACAACCTTTCTCATCCCGGTGCATTATGGAATGGCGTTGATGATGAAGAGCCATTGCCAGTTGACGGAGGAAAGGCGCGTCCCGCCAAACCAAGCACAAAGGAAGAAAAAGATGCCAGCCGTTAGCCCTAAACTGATTGTCAACGAACTAATTGACGCGATTCAGCAATCTGGCGGTGTGGCTGCTTATGTCTCTGAGACGGTTAGAACACACCCTCGCAAGTTTATTGTTAGCTTTTTAGGAAATACGTACAGTCTTTGGGTTTATATGTGGACACTCACCCACGGCGGACGGGTTTCATTGCCCGATGAGTACAGAATACAAATGACATCCGTATCTTCACCATTACAGAAGAACCCAAGCGGATTGACTGTACTCATGGGCTATCACCCAGATTTGAAGATGTTTGCAGGCTTTGATCTAAAGAAACACAGCACATTTACTGCTGGCTCACCTTCAGTCCAAATAGGTATTTCTGCGATACATTCGGCGTTACAAAATGGTCTCTCATTCGTCACTAAAGATAATGACGAAATAGCAATTGGAGTGAGGCCAGATCAGTTTCTAACTTATTGCCTGAACGCCGAGCCGTTGCATCTATACGGCGCTGAGAGCAATCTTACAAAATTGCTAACAAAGGCTGTCGAGTTACAAGAGATCCCTGAGCAGGATGTTTCATCACTTACGGCAAAAAGAAAACTTATTGTGGAAAATGTCAGTAGGTACTCGCGTGACGCAAACTTCAGGAAAATTGTATTAAGCGCCTATGACAACAGGTGTGCAGTTACAAGATTCCAATTGCGCCTTGTGGATGCTGCTCACATTCTACCTGTGCCTTCAGGAGATAGTAGCGATCATGTTACAAATGGGATGTCTCTATCTCCGACTTTTCATAGAGCATACGACAATTGCTTGATTTATCTCGATGAAAACTATGTGATGAGGCTGAATGCGGAAAAGGCAGATGAGCTAAAACAACACAAACTGGATGGTGGGATTAAAGAGTTTAAGTCTTTCTTGGACAAAAAGATTCATCTACCTCTTGATGTTAATCAGCGGCCAAGAATCGAATACATAAGAATGGCAAACAAGCACCGTCGAATACCGGGATATGTATAAAACGGCTAACAAGGCGCTGCACCGGACGGCAATTCCGCTGCGCTCCATTGCCGCCGGTGAGCTTGGTCGTTAAATTCTCAAGGAGTAAGCATGAAACATTGGTCTTTTATGTTGGCATTTCTTTTCTTTAGCGCTGCGGCGCAGGCCAGTATTGAGAAGGAAATCGCTAAATGTGCGGTTAAATCCGGTGATCTAGAGCGTTTGTCTTGTTACGACAATTTGGCAAAACAGCAGGGATTGGCAGGCCCACAGGATGAACCGACGAACATATCAGGAAAGGGAAATTGGCAGGTATCAGTAAAGACTAACCCCGTTGATGACTCCAAGACCGTGGTTCTGGCGCTTAGAGCAGATAGTGGTAAATCTAAATGGGGAAAGCCCGTTACCCTGATAACCCGATGCAAGAGCAACACAACAGAGCTCTACATAAATTGGAACGATTACCTTGGTAGAAACGCAGAAGTCCTCACTCGGATTGGGTCCCAAGATGCAGTCACGAAAGACTGGGGCTTATCAACCGACAGTCAGGCAACGTTCCATCCTAGAGGTACAATTGGCTTCATCAAAAACATGATGGAGGCAGATAAGCTGGTTGCGCAAATCACGCCCTACAATGAGAGCCCGGTTACCGCCATCTTTGACACGTCAGGATTGGAAAACGCAATTAAGCCACTACGTGAGACCTGCAACTGGTGACTGGAACAAATTTAACCAGTGCAGGCACGGCGACGCCCACTACATTGCGCCTTCGGCTCCACTCCGTGGGCGCGCATGCTGCAAGCGTTATGTGTACAAAGATTCCACCTCGGAGATAGTGAATGGAAGATGATTTTGAAGTCGAGATGAGCCCCCTTTGCCAGGAACTGACGGCTGACGAGAAAACGGTCAGAGTAGACATCTACCGTGGTGACACTGGCGGCTGGATTCTCGAAGTGGTGGATGAGTTCGGTAACTCAACCGTATGGGATGACGAATTCGATACTGATGCGGCAGCCCTGGACGAGGCCAAAGCGACTATCAGGGACGAAGGCATTGATTCTCTAATTGGCATCGACTCGTGAACCCCGGTGAATCAATCACATAACCAAACGGTCAACCGGACGCCAAAAGCGTGCCGCTTTTGGTACCCTCCGCTGCGCTCCGGCGCCGGTTACCTCAGCGTTCCCGGCGGCTTCGCCGCCGGGAATCGCGGCGCTCACTTCGTTCGGTCTTGTCCCGTCGCCTTGCGCCGGAACAAGGCGCTTCACCAGACGGACCGGCCGTCAAGCATACAGCTTGCCGCCCGCTCCGCTGGTGAGCGCCGCGATTATGCAATAAAATAAATGGAGAAGTAAATGTCAAAATATTGGGTTGTTGGTGCTTCATGGGGTGGTGTTGAGCATCAAGACAAGAAATTTATTGAGCAAGGTATTTGGATGCTTGGCTGGGAAGAAGATGATCAACCTGCTCAGTATAAAAAAGCATCAGAAATGAAAGCTGGTGACAGAATTGCAATCAAACGCATGAAAGGCGGAGGTCAAACTGGCATTAAAATATTTCACCTTGGCATCATCAAGGGTGTAATCCTAGAAGCAAATAAAGTCATTTGCACTGTTGACTGGGTTGCCACCGACCTAAACAGAAATATTGAAGAAAGTCGTGGTTGCTTTAAATCAATACATGGGCCATTTGAGCATGATGAATGGGTCGAAAAAGTATTTTGTCTGTGACAACAAGTTTGCATAACATGGCGCTCAAAGGGACGTGCCGCCTCATGGCGGTTTTGAAGTTTTGTAATTTATCAAGCTTTGGGGCTTCGTTTAGCGTCCGTGAGCGGCACGCCCCTTAGCTCTACGTTAGAACCCATCGGAGGCACTTATGCAGAAGAATGAAGTAATCAGTATCGTTTTGAGCAAGCACCGACCCATCTGGCAGCGCGTGTTGATTTGGCTCGCCCTGGCCTTTCTTTTGCTCAACACGCTCGGCGTGGCGCTATTCTTCGTATCGCCGATCATCAATATCAACATCGGAACGCTGCTTCGGCTTGCTCTGGTCGGCGCAGTGGTGGCTGTAACGCTGTGGAAGTGGCACGGCCTGAACGTGTTGCGCACATGGCGCAATCCGGCAACAGCCAGCTTCATGCGCCGTGACGATCCTGCAACTGGTGGCTATCTTTTCGATGTGCAACCTGCGCGCGCGGCCCGCATGCCGGCACTGCTGTTGTTCGCGGTGGGGGTGTTCCTGCTTCTGAACGCGCTGTTGGTGGGGGCAAAATCAACCGGCGGATTTGTAGGGCTATATATGGTCGCTCTCGTGTTCATCGGCGTGGGCTGTTCCTTCGTGCTGCCCGGCGCGCGCGATAGAAAACCCGCCCAAGTGTCGGTATCTTCGCATGGCATTCAGAGCAGTGACATCGATATTCCGTTAAAAGCTGTGGCAGATTTGCGTGTCGCACAGGGTGGTCTGGTCGTCGATCCCGATGCTCTCATGCCGGGACCCAACGGCGTGCCGATTGCCTCGATAGCCGGACGCCATATGGGGCGGCGACAGGCAAAACGCGGCTTTACGGTCGTGATCCGTGCAGATGGCGAGAGCAAAGTCAGCGTTCTTGCGGGCGGGCTGACAGAGGATTGCGCGACGGCTTTGGTCGCCGATATCCAAAAGGCCATGGATGAGGTCGCGCAATCTTCAGCAGCGTAAGGGAGAGCGATAATGTTGAAGCATGTCATGTTGTTTCTGGGGGTGACGACATTAGTGGCATGCTCGCCCTCAGCGGACGAGGTATCCGGTGAACGAGCGGGGCTGGCGCACGACTCTACCATCCTGGCATGGGCCCGCGAGCAGCATGGAGATCCCGTTCACGCGCAAACTTTCTATGGCGATTTCACGGGGGACGGCCTTGACGACGCGTTGGCTTGGATACTTTATCCCAGCGGCGGCAACAGCGAGTTTCTGGATGTGGCGCTGTTTCGCAACGAAGACGGACATATGGCCCATTATCGAAGCATTGATAACGTCTTTGGTGGTAACCCGCGCGATGTTGTGTTCGAACAGGGCCGAATCACATTCACTACGACAATGCCAAAGCCGGGCGACCCACGCTGCTGCCCAACCGGGTCACGTAATTGGGCGATCGATACGAAATGATAGCGGCCAAACTTTCTCGCAAGCAGGCTCTAACAAAAGCTTCAACACGGACTGGCTTTTCCGCTGGCGCTCCAAAGCCGGCCGGTTAAGCTTAGCGTTAAATCACAAAATCGCATAGAGGCAACAAATGACGTTGAGATATATTCCGAGGACAAGGAAATCGCAGCAATATGCTCTGATTATTGGGCTTTGAGCGATGGTGGACAGTTTCTACTAGCTACGGTAGCCGACATAACGAATAGGTACGGCATTAATTCGGCTCTTCCGTATTTCCCGTGGTAGCCACAACATATAGTATGCCAGAGGACCGCAACGGGAGCCTCCTGTAAAATACCGGAACAACACCACTCTTTCTTTGACTACCGATGAATCAACCGCAAATCCAAATACCACTCGATTTACCCAATGTCCGAGTAGAAAGCTACGAACAAACCGATAAAGGCTTGGTGATCACCGTCGTCAGCACGAGTGATACGGCGGTGTGTCGTCAATGCGGACGAACCATCGACAAGTTTCACGGCTATGACAAAACGATTACCTTAAGGCATCTGCCTATTTTTGATCGTCCGGTCTGGATTCGCATCCGGCCGAAGCGCTTTCAATGCCCCTACTGTGACAAAGGACCGACGACGACTCAACGTTGCGAGTGGTATGAACCCAAAAGCCCGCATACTAAAGCCTATGAGAATTGGATTTTACGCGAGTTAATCAATAGTACGCTCAGTGACGTCAGCCTGAAACGGGATTTGGGTGTCGAGTGTATTGAAGGCATCCTGGATCGTCATATTCAGCGAGAAGTGGACTGGTCAGCAGTACCCCACTTGGCGTTGCTCGGCATTGACGAAATCGCCTTGAAGAAAGGCCATAAGGATTTTGTCGTCATCGTATCGGGACTGACGGCGCAGCGTGAAAAGCATATCTTAGCGGTGCTTCCGGATCGCAAAAAAGAGACCGTCAAGGCGTTTTTAAAGACGCTGCCGTCTCAGCAATGCCAAAGCATTCGTCATGTCTGCATCGACATGAACGAAGGTTATTGCAATGCGGTTTTAGAAACCCTGCCGAAGGCTCAGGTGGTGGTCGATCGCTTCCACGTTGCCAAACACTATCGTGACTGCGCCGATAAAGCGCGTAAAGCCGAAATGAAGCGATTGAAGCAGACCCTACCGGAATCCGAGTACCGCGAACTGAAAGGCGCCATGTGGGCTTTTCGAAAGCCTTGGAACAACTTGGGTGAAGAACAGCAAGTCGTTTTATTATCGTTATTCCGGCAGGCGCCGATACTGAAAGAAGTCTATGTACAACGGGAAGTCCTGACCGGTATTTTTGAAAAGGACCTGACCCAAGCACAGGCCGAACAGGCGTTAACGCAGTGGCTGGACAGGATTACGGAATTGGGACTGGATTGTTTCTCGCCCTTTGTGACTACCTTGAGCAACTGGCGTGATCACATCACCAACTATTTCATCCGGCGTGAAACCAGCGGCTTTGTTGAAGGGCTGAACAATAAGATCAAAGCGATCAAGCGCCGCTGCTACGGTATCTATAACCTGGGCCGATTGTTCCAGCATATTTGGCTGGATGTTCAGGGGCGCCGGACCTTCTTTCCGGAACACTAGATATTGGGGAGTACCACGGGAAATACGGAAGAGCCCAAAAATTCGGATTACTGGCCTTTAATGAAACAGATTAAGGCGAAATTTGCGGTATTGCTGGTTTATATCGATCTACCGAATTCCAATGAACAGGATGGTGAACTTGTCAAACACATTGATGCGTTGATTAAGGAAGCCGAAGATAAATCCAGTGCGATGTGCCAAGATTGTGGGGCTGCTGGGACACCAAAAACCAATCGGAATGGCTGGTGGGTTCGCGTCACTTGTCTTGCGTGCGAAGAAAAGCGCAAAGAGTTAAAGGAGTTATAAGAAACCAGGCGTTAATTAATGTCTAACTAATTTTTAAGTCCGTAAGGCGTTCCGCCGAATGGAAGCTAAAAAGAGTCATGAAATATGTATTTTGAATGGGATCCAAAGAAAGCCACTGCAAACAGAAGCAAACATGGTGTCACTTTTGAAGAAGCGAGCAGTGCATTACGCGATGTTTTTTCGGCTACTGCGCACGACCCAGATCATTCGGATGACGAGGAACGATTTGTAACCTTTGGAGTGTCCTCCCAAGGGCGATTACTTTTAGTCTCACATACCGACAGAGGTAAAGCGATTCGCATCATTTCGGCACGACTAGCGACTAATATTGAGAGGCAAATTTATGAAGAAGGTTAAATCAGAGATGACAGACGAACTTAGACCAGAATACAAACGATCAGATTTCGGTGAAATCGTGCGTGGTAAATATGCAAACCGGATCAAAGAGGAAACTAATGTGGTGCTTCTTGAGCCTGATATTGCAGAAGCTTTTCCTAATGATGAAGCGGTAAACAAAGCACTTCGGTATTTGCTGGAAGTAGCGAAAACATCGACCAGCCTAACCAGCGGGTCAACTTGACCGGCAAAAGCTACGCTCCTATCGTCGCTACGCTTTCGCCGTCAAGTTACCCTTATCGATGGCTCCGCTTCGCGGAGCCATCGGGTCAGATAAGGAGTTTGAGCATGTCAAAACGACATACGGTATCAAACGTAACGCCATCAATCAGATCAAGCAGGCGCTTAGGCGCTCCTTATCTGACCCGTTATGTTCCAAAAGCAAAAAGCGCAGCAATCTTGAAAGGTAAGGCATGATTCACCGAGCTCTGGACAAATCAAAACAAAAAGAGGTGGAAGAACTATTCACTTCTGTATTCACCTCATCAGAGGGTGAAAAGGAAGGAAAATTGATTGGCAACCTTTCTTCACAGTTGGCATCAAACATCGACAATAATGAAATAATCTGTTTCGGCGTATATGAAAATGAAACGCTCATTGGTTCTATTTTCTTTACTCGCCTTCAGTTTAGTAAGCCTATTCTGGTTTACATGCTTGCCCCAGTTGCAGTAAGCGCTGAACATCAGGGAAAAGGAATCGGTCAGGAATTAATAAATTACGGGCTTAATGAACTTAAAAGGCGCTCTGCTAATGTTGCTGTCACATATGGAGATCCATCCTTTTATTCAAAGCTTGGGTTTCAAGCGCTTTCAGAAAATGTGATTCAGGCTCCGCTAAAACTCTCAATGCCTTTTGGCTGGCTTGGCCAATCTTTAACGGGAGAGCCAATTCCAACTATTAATGAACGTCCTCTGTGCGTTAAGGAATTCAATGACCCCGTCTATTGGTAAACAAAAGAACATAACAATCACATGCACCCGGACAGCAAAAAGCGCCGCTCGTTCCTCGCTCTGCTTTTTTCTGCCGGTGATGTGAAGCGTTAGCCTTTGCAAAAACCCCAAGCAGTTGTACAATTGTCTACATGAACATCATAGCAGACACAAACATATTTTTAGCCGTCGCACTGGATGAACCGGAAAAGCAGTTAATTATTGAGCTTACTAAAGAAGTAGGTGCTGTATCTCCAGAAATATTGCCATATGAAATTGGTAATGCTTTATCAGCAATGATAAAGAGGAAGCAGTTAACTGCAGAAGAAGCATTAAAGGCAGAGAGAGTCGCAAATAAAATACCAGTTCGGCTTATCACAGTTGATATTCAGTCCGCATTAAATCTAGCTATTGAGCATAACATATATGCTTATGACGCATACTTTTTACAATGTGCAAAATCAATGTCGTATCCCTTGCTAACACTTGATAAAAAAATGAAACAAGTTGCAAAGAAGTTAAATATTGAAGTATTGGAGCGAAAACAATGAAAGTATTTACCTATTCTGAAGCTCGCCAAAACCTATCAAAGATACTTGATCTCGCCCAGTCAGAGGAAGTTGAAATAAAAAGAAAAGATGGCACTGTTTTTTCTCTCAAGGCAAAAGATAAAACCTCTACTTCTCCTTTTGATGTGGCAGGAATTAAAACAAAAGCAACTACGCAAAACATACTCGATGCTATTAAAGATAGCAGAATGGGCTAACATGCGGCTCAACTCGGACCACCCAAAGCGGTGTGGCCGATTAGCCTTGACGTTATGCCTACCAGCTCGTAGCGCCTAGCAGTAATATGGGCTAATATATGACCATAATTTAGATCCAAAATAGAGGTTTTTATGCGTCAGGTATTAGCAGATTTTTCTGTAAGTATTTCAGAATTAAAGAAAAACCCTTCAGCCTTGCTTTCCCAGGCCAGCGGTTCACCTATAGCAGTGCTAAATCACAACAAGCCAGCAGCCTACCTGATTCCAGCAGAGACCTACGAGGCTCTGATGGACATGATCGACGACTATGAACTGGCGCAACTTGTTGAGGAGCGTCGTGGCGATAAAGATCAAGCTATAACGGTGTCGTTGGATGACTTATAAGCTGCGCTTTCTTCCGGCCGCGCTGAAGGAATGGGAAAAGCTTGGTGCCCCGATAAGGAGCCAGTTCAAGAAAAAGCTGGCAGAGCGATTGGAAAATCTCAGAGTGTCAGCCGATAAGTTAAGTGGCTATGAATCCGTGTACAAAATTAAACTTCGCTCTGCAGGTTACCGGTTAGCCTACGAGGTTGTTGACGATGAGCTGTTTGTATATGTACTTGCCGTAGGCAAGCGGGAAAAGAGCAAGGTTTACTCGTCTCTCAAAAAGCGAACCTGACATGAAGTATAGCAGGCATAACTATCAGTTTCAGACCGACAGCGAGCACTGTGAAATATTTGTGTTGCTCGCTGTGGCTGAACTGAGCGATGGCTCCACTTCGCGGAGCCATCGGGTCAGATAAGGAGCTTGAGCATGTCAAAACGACGTGCAGTATCAAACACAACGCCATCAATCAGACCAAGCAGGCGCTTGGGCGCTCCTTATCTGACCCGTTCCCGGCGGCTTCGCCGCCGGGAATCGCGGCGCTCACTTCGTTCGGCCTTGTCCCGTCGCCTTGCGCCGGAACAAGGCGTTTGACACCTGATACGTACCAGGTTACGATCCGATTCTATGTTTCGAAGCTTCAAACACAAAGGTTTAGCCACGTTTTTCAAATCCTGCAGCACTGCTGGTATACAGGCAGCCCATGCTAAAAGCTTCGCCTCATTCTCGGTAGACTCACCGTCTCTATAGCTCCTAAAGACATGGATTTACCAGGGCTTCGATTGCATGAATTGACAGGTAATCGCTCTGGTACATGGTGCTGCCAGAGTACTACTGAAAGTGGTTGCTCAAAACCCCCAAGCAGTTATCAATGCAATCAATGAATAAAAAACATAACGAATAAGGTTAGATTTTGTAAGCAACGCGAACCAAAATCTGAACTCGCGTCGGCTGAGCTTTGCGTTATAAATTCCTCTAGCCATGATGCCTTGACTGTACTAGTATGTAGTACATATCACTACACTAGGGGTGGACATCATGAGTGTTACGAGTATTCGAATTGCTGACGAAGTGGAAAAACCCCTGGAGGTTCTTTCCAAAAAGCTTGATAGGAGCAAGAACTATCTTATAAATCAGGCGATTAAAGAATTTCTTGCGAGACAGTCCCTGGAGGATTCAAGGTGGCAGGATACCCTCGAAGCGCTTGAATCCATCAAGGTAGGTAAATCAATTGATGAGGAGGATGTGAATGCCTGGCTGAATAGCTGGGGCACCAATAATCGAAAATCGCCACCTAAATCATGAAAATAAGGTACTCGCCGGAGTCGGTTGATGATCTCTACAGAGTGGTGGAATTTGTAGAGGTTAAAAATCCGTTCGCAGCCCGTCGAGTTGCGATAGATCTACAAGAAGGTATCGATAAGCTGAAGCAATTTCCAAAAATTGGTCTACCCGTTTTGAAAGCATCCGATCCGGACCTAATACGCGATCTTTATATAAGCAGCTATACAATACGTTACCTTATCGCCGATGAAAAAATCTATGTATTAAGGATTTGGCACAACAAAGAGAATGAAAAGAATTTATAACCAAGCGCTTCACACGGACAAATTACTCGCTGCGCTCGTTATTTTCCGGTGAGCGCAGCGTTAGGCATAGTATCCAATAACCCACCCAATATTCATTATGAGCTAGTGCAGTAGGGTGGGCTGAGGAACGAAGCCCATCATTCGAGTTGGTGGTGGCGGTCATCCTGCCTTGAATTGAAAAAATTAGAGAGAAATCAAGCATGAGAATCTATACTGCTATTGTTGAACGTTGCCAGTATACCGGTCTTTATGCCGGGTTTATTCCTGCCTTTCAAGGAGCGCATACACAGGCGGAAACACTGGATGAATTAAATCAAAATCTCCGGGAGGTCGTTGAAATGTAGCTTGAGGATGGTGAGCCAATATTGGAATCCGAATTCATCGGTACCCAAAACGTTGCTATTGCCTGAAAACATGGGACGCTTGCCTATCTATCCTTAAGCCGCGCGAGGTCGTCGCACTGCTCGAAGCATTAGGGTTTTCCTAAGTTCGGCAACGCGGTTCGCACAAACAGTTTCGTCACCCTGATGATAGATGTACTACAGTACCATTTCATGCAGGGCGTGATGTGTCGCCAATTTTGCTACCATGCAATTCAACCTCGGTGATGATCAGCTACCCGATAGAATATAATCGACGAACGACTTGATTGCACGCAACGGAGTGTGGAATCGGTCGATGATTAGCTCAGGATTCTCAACAGACTTCTTACGGCAATTACAGCCGAGAAGCCGAGGTTTGGCGTCCTGAAAAACGATTATGATGCTGTTGTAGACGAGCTATCTGAGAGCATTGAGTATGCGAAAAAGGCGAGAAATCTTGCTTACCGATTTCGAAGAAGCAGGAGCTTCTCGTACGGTGTAGTACTTAAAAAGTAGGCTTATGTCAGCCTCAATAAAATAATTCGGAGGGGAAGTTATGCTTGATTTCATTTACTGGATTGGTTGGATTGCCACTGTGCTTCTGGCAGGCTATTTATTGTTGTATATCATTAAAATATTTATACACCTGGATGCCTTGCCAGCGATCTCTTTAGATTCAATGCCGGCCGTTAAACCGGTGCCTATACCGACTAAAAATCAGAAAACAAAATTGCAAAAAATTGTAGCTTCGATTTTTGAAGTTAGAAAATGGGTTTTAACCGAAAATTGGTATTACGAATTGTCCGATGGTTCCATGATTTTAATTCCTAAAGGCTTTGAATTCGACGGCGCTTCGATTCCGAGACCATTATGGGCGCTATTGAGTCCGACCGGTTTGTTGCTGATTCCCGGGTTAGTACATGATTATGCCTATATGTATGCACAGCTTTGGCAAGTCACATCTAATGAAGTTATCGAGCCTTATGGGCAAGATAAGAGTCGAAAAGATTGGGATAAATTGTTCAGATCGATGGGGCAGGAGATCAACGGTTTTTCGTTTGTTAATTTTATTTCCTGGTTCGCGTTATGGTTGGGCGGATGGTTGGTATGGAGAGGACATAGAAAGGCGAATAAAACGCCGACTAAGCCTTTATTATAAAAATGCGATGGGCAAAGTGTCATGCGCTTTGCCCACTCCGAATTAATTTCATGAGCTTCATGGTTGAAATGCCCGAATTTAGGATGAGTGTTGCCGATGCCGGTAATTCAAATTTTTCATTTGCTTCATTATCCAGGCTTTGCGCTTGAGTAAATACGACGTAGGCTTGTCCGCACTATATAAATGAGGATTGGGCAGCGTAGCTGCTAACAGTGCCGTTTGCGAAGCACTCAATTGACTGGCGGGTATGCCGAAATAACGTTGACTGGCCGATTCGATGCCGAAGAGATGATCGCCGAATTCCGCAATATTCAAATACACTTCCAGAATGCGGTCTTTGTGCCAAAGCATTTCAATCAACCCCGTAAACCAAAACTCGATCCCTTTGCGCCAAAAGCTTTTGGAGGGCGTTAGGAATAGGTTTTTGGCGACTTGTTGGCTAATCGTGCTGGCGCCCCGGAGTTTTCCGCCTTTCAAATATTGATCGATAGCATTCTGCATTTCATTGAAATCGAAGCCGTGGTGACTAAAAAAACGTTGGTCTTCGGATGCAATGACTGCCGAGAAGGCGTAGCGTGAGATTTGTTCGCGTTTAACCCAGCGGTAATCGATTGTTTTGAATGACCGGTGTTGTTGAAAATATTCTGCGTGGCGATATAGCATGAATACCGATACGGGTACTGGTATATGACGTAGCAAAACGACCGATAACGACGAGCTTGTTATAAAAAATAGCGCTAAATAAAGCGTCAGCCGTTTAAGCTTGTTTACGAAAGAGCGCTTGGGGTTGCGTTTGGAATATCTCAAAAAAGTATCAACTTCCTTCCTGCGAGTAAATATTCAGCCCCCTCTTTTCAATGAGGCGGACTGTGAATACTTAGGATTTCGTGATAAATAACCTCCTGGAGCTATGAGCTTTGTTGAGGGTTCGGTCACTCGCTTGACAGGCCCAGCACCTAAATCCAGCACCTAAATTCCATAGGTTTTTGGCAATGATTCAAAATCATGGCTTATTTAGGTGCTGGATGAATTATCAAAGCTGGTTAACCATAGCCAACAAGCTATGGGGTTTAGGTGCTGGGTGAATACGTCCGTGTAGGCTTTTTCGACCAAATCCTTACGATTTAATCGGTAGTGGTTAAACCCTTCAAGCTTGCAAAATAGGCCGAGATATTCTCCAGGTCGTCGCCGGATAAGCCTTGCAGCATCGACTGCATGATGGGATTATTTCTTTTGCCGGATTGATAGTCTTGCATGGCTTTGACGAGATAATTACCGTATTGACCGGCCAATCTCGGTACATTGCTTTGCGCATCTTTACTTTCTGCATGGCAGCTTAGGCAAGATTGAGCGAGTTTTTTGCCGGCAGCCGGATCGCCTCCGGCTGGGCTTTTGGTTTCTTTGCCCGGCGCGGATTCAATATAAGCGGCGATATTTTCGATAGTTTGATCGCTTAGGTCATAGGTATTGGCTTTCATGGTGCCATGCGGGCGATTTTTTTCTCGATAAGCTTTCAATGCCGAAGCCACATAATCTGCGCGTTGCCCGCCGATTTTCGGCACATAATAAGTCGGGTAGGCATTACTGTAGGCGGGGATGCTGTGGCAGCCTCGACAGGTTTCAAAAGCTGCTCGACCGGCATCGACATCCGCGGCTTGAACATTCATTTGCGGAATTGAAGCTGACAGTACGCTGACTAATAATGCTAAGGATGGTTTTTTCATGGTGGTCTCGATCCTAATAAAGAGAAGATTGCTTCGAATTTGTAAGTTACTGGCTGTATCTTACCAAACACGCCGGAAATTGATAACAGGCTATTGAGTCGGCGCTAAGGAAACATACTCATTTAGCCAACTTTTGGTTTTGAGTTGCTCGACAAAGGACCTCGTCGTTAAGACGGCATTTTCGTTCTCATGGTCTTTACTATCGCCGCGGGAATGCATATTTTATCGAGAGCTACAAAAACCACGCTCCTTAGATATACCTTTCGCACTTCAAATTTCGGCATTGCCAGAGGAGGTGCCTGGGTGTTCGGTCGATTTTTGCTCCTGCAAAATCGACATTCACGCCATCCATGGCGCTCATAAAGGCTTTGCCAGCATGGAGCTGGCATAGAGCCTACATGGACGTATTCACGGCGTCCTTTAGCGGACACCCAGGCACCGAATTTTGATCTACGACGGGTATAACTTCGCCGGTATTGCATTTAAACCAGCCGGCAATACTCAAGCGTTGACGGTGTGTCGGCTCGACCTCGTGCGGTATGTCTTCACTCAGAAATACGACCAGTGTTCCTGCCAAAGGCTTGATTCGTGCTGCGACTTGTTCATTTTTTGGGTTATAGAGGGCCAGAAACCCGCCATCTTCGTTTTGCCAAGTTTCGTTAAGGTAAGCCACTGTCGTTAAGATCCGCCCTGCCGCACCTCGAAAACTGTCCCTATGCTTTAGATAATAAGCGCCCGGTTCATAGCATGCAAAATGGCTTTCATATTCGAATAAGCCCATGAAGAGTAGCCGGTTGATTTCATGACGAAGCATTTCCATTTCGTCTAAATAGCGCTTTTGCGCATCGGTGCTTCGTGTAAGCCACCGGGTTTTATCGCCGCGGATATTTTCGTCCAACGTGAAGCCGATGCCCCGGCCGATGCCGGCCGGAGTTAGTTCGCCGTCGTTATCGTAGGCTTTAAGGTCGGCAACTAAATTTTTTATTAACGTAGTATCGAAGTAATTTTCAATGACATGCCAGCCTCTATCGATCAATTGATCGGCTAGTTCGTCGAAAATAGGTTTCGGATGAGTCGGTGTCGTGGTAGGTATTAAGCTGGGTTGCAAGTAATATTACTCGAGTAAATGAAAAGCCGCGCGAATTTAGCCTTGAAATGCAAAAAAAGCAAGACTAAAGATAAGATTTAATTCCGGGCTATAATATCGCGCCGATTATGGCTTGCCCATTTCTTCATCAATGATGCCACAGAACCGTCTTTTAAAATGTTTGTTTTCTTATGACTGATGTCTTATCGGTCCCGCAAGGTCGATTTAACTTACGGCGCTTGCCCTTACGTCGGCGTGAGCTGCTTAGGGCATACGATGCGTCCGACGAATATTTGCTGAATTATCTGTCCGAAGTTCAATTGCCTTCTATTGGCGCTCGCGTCTTGATCGTAAATGACAGTTTCGGCGCTCTAACGGTTGCCTTACATGAATTCAAACCTACCGCATTATCCGATTCCTATTTAAGCCAACAAGCGACACTAATGAATTTTTCCGAGAATGCCTTGTCGATAGACGGCATTCTATTGATGACAAGTCTCGAGTCGCCTTTGCAAAGTTATGATTTAATTGTGATTAAGTCGCCGAAAACATTGGCGTTGCTCGAATACCAATTGATTTCGTTACGGCCTTTCATGACTACGGCTACTCGAGTTATCACAATCGGGATGGTCAAAAATCTCAGCGCTACCGTTTGGCGTTTATTGGAAACGATTGTCGGTCCAACAAGCACCGCGAGGGCATGGAAAAAATCGCGACTGATTTTTTCCGAACCGGACGATAATATTTCGTTGCCGGTAAATCCTTATCCGGTTCGTTATCGGTTAGAGGGGACGAATTATACGATCGTTAATCATGCTAATGTGTTTTCTCGAGACAGCCTCGATATCGGTACTCGGTTTTTTATCGAGCATATCGGTTGTTTTCCCAATGCCGAAACTATCATCGATCTTGGTTGCGGTAATGGTATTGTCGGCTTGCTTGCAGCCGAACGCAATCCGAATGCAGTGGTACATTTCGTCGACGAGTCGTTCATGGCGATTGCGTCGGCGCGGGAAAATTTTAAACTGGCTTTCGGCGAGAGCAGGTTGGCGAATTTTAGTGTCGGCGATTGTTTATCCGACTTTACCGCTAAATCGGCCGATGTGATTTTGTGCAATCCTCCTTTTCATCAACAGAATGCAGTCGGCGATATGATCGCCGCTAAAATGTTTCGGCAGGCTAGAAATGTCATAAAGCAAGGAGGGAAGTTGCTGGTCATCGGTAATCGCCACTTGGGTTATCATCTGGAGTTGAAGAAATTGTTCGGTAATGTTTCGGTTATTGCCGCTAATCGTAAATTCGTTATTTTGCAGTCGATGGTCGAATGAACGAGTCGAATACACAAAGTGATCGTTTATGTCATTTTTTATTATTTAAGGTATGAGTATGCGTTTTCGTAATTTTTTTCTGTTGCAACTCGCAGGAGCGGTTGGTCTTGTCCTAACAGGATGCGCTACTTCCCGCCAGATTGCGGTCGATTATCCGGTTGCTCAAGCAAATGATTTAAAGCCTCTCGGCGGTTATCAAGCCGTTGATGGAGACGACTATTACGTTCAGTTATTTTCCGAATTCGAGTTAAAAGGCGATAGTACGCTCAAAACGGGCTGCAGCGAAATAGGGTCCGGCTATGAGAAAGGAAGTTCGACAGCGGGGGTTGTTTTTAAAGTTAAAAACGAAGCGCTAAATTATAAGCAGGAGGTTACGGCACTCGTTTATCAAGGCAGTAGCGGAAAATGCAACTTCAATCTCGAAACGCGCAAAGCCGCGCTAACGCCATGGCTGAGGCTGGATTTAAGCAAGGACACTACGATCGATTACCAATTCATGACCAGTAATCAGAGCGATACCGATATATCCAAAATTATCGGCGATGTTCATAAAAGTACAAATCTTCTGGCCTTGACCGGGGTCGGTATCGGTATTGCCGTGATGGGCAAGTTGGCCGACGAGTGGGTGCAGAGTCCGATCGGACAAACTGCGGTATCGGCGCCGTCCGAAGCAAAAGTCAGTACCGAGACTCATACCTTGCCGCTCGCTATACAGGGCGATGGCAATAAGACGGTATTTAGAGAGACGCGGCTGCCGGTTTATGAAGTCGTCGAAGGCGGCAATCCGTTCTCAGGCGGGCCGAAACAATTGGGCGAATTGAGAATTTATCCCGAGATACGCTCTTCTTTATTGCTCAAACAAGTTTCCGCAGGGATACCCAGTGCGAGGGATGTTTCGTTGCCGGAGTTGTTGAGCATGCCGATTCGAATGGGTGAAGGCAATATCGAGCTCAGGCAATTACTGGAAAAATCTCCAGTCGATGAGAAGCCGAATTTGCAGCCGGATTGGAGGAAATACGGCGAAGTTGAAAGCCAATGCCGTAAGTTAAAGCGAGTCTTGCGAGGCTTAGGGTTTAATAAATTCGACCGAAATGCAGTGCTTTATTATTATCTCGCTCAGTCTCCGGACTGGTCGAACTACAATATTCCGAAAATTCGCGCTATCGCAGATGACCTTCGCCCGGCAACGCTACAACAATTTCGAAACCGCAATTTTTCCGGCTGTTTGATCGATGAGGATTATCAAACGATGGCGATGATGGGCCTGTCTGTCAATAGCGCGCAAGACTGGCAGGCTATTCAGGATGCCCGTCAAAAGAAAGAAAACGTGCTAGGACCGGTACAATCGATCGGACGTCAATTAACTGCGGTGATTCAAAACAAAAATCCGGCGGAAATGGCGAGACAGATTTATCCGTTGATCGCGACGGCTAAGGAGGGGGGCGGTAAGGTGCTATTGCAGAATCATCTAGGCGATTTCGGCCTCGAAAGTTTGCTCGGTATCGACTATATGCCCGGAGAAGGGATAGTGATCGGTTATCAGCAATTCGAACAGGTTTTTTCGTGGCTTTATATCGATCAACTGAGTTGTACGCGGCCGGCAATCGAGCAAGGCAAGCCATTAGGCCATATCGGTTTATTGATGTTTACGACGCAAGACGGTTCGCCATGGCCGAAAGGCGGTGCCATGGAATTTGAAATTCAATCCGGAAAAATTTCGCGGATTGCTTTTCAGCATCCGACTTTTCGGGATTTCGAGCAAAGCCTGACCGATTACCCTGAAATCGGTGGCTGCCGAATCGACAAAAGCTTCGTCGATAGGTTGCGGTGACGATTAATGGCAAGCCGATAAGTGTAAATTAATCTAAAAACGTTGCGAAAATATTAAATGCAGCAACAAAGAAAGCTGCGTCTCAACTAATAACCAATATTTCAGGTAATTACGCATGACTTTGATTCGCCAAGAAGACTTTATCCAAAGCATATTCGAATCGCTGCAATACATTTCGTATTATCATCCGGGTGACTTTATTGAGGCGATGGATCGAGCCTATCAAAATGAACAAAGTTTGGCTGCCAAGGATGCAATCGCGCAAATCTTGATTAATTCGAGAATGTGCGCCGAAGGACACAGGCCGATTTGCCAGGATACCGGCATCGTCGTGGTATTTCTGAAAATCGGCATGAACGTACAGTGGGATGCCCAGATGAGCGTCACGGATATGATCAACGAAGGCGTTCGGCGCGCGTTCATGCATCCCGACAACTTACTTCGTGCGTCGATTTTGTCCGATCCGGCCGGCAAACGCATCAATACGCGCGATAATACGCCGGCTGTCATTCATATGGAGGTTGTCCCCGGTAATAAAGTCGAAGTCGAAATTGCCGCCAAGGGCGGCGGTTCCGAAGCCAAATCCAAGTTTGCGATGTTGAATCCGTCCGACAGCATCGTCGATTGGGTCATGCAAACCGTACCGATGATGGGCGCGGGATGGTGTCCCCCTGGGATATTGGGCATCGGTATCGGCGGTACCGCCGAAAAAGCGATGCTGCTCGCGAAGCAGGCTTGCATGGAGTCGGTCGATATTCATGAGTTGATTGCGCGAGGGCCGGTCAATGCGCTCGAGGAATTGCGCTTGGAGTTGTACGAAAAGGTCAATGCACTCGGTATCGGTGCACAAGGCATGGGTGGACTGACCACGGTCTTGGATATTAAGGTCAAGGATTATCCGACGCATGCTGCCAATAAACCGATCGCGATGATTCCGAACTGCGCCGCAACGCGCCATATCCATTTCGAACTCGACGGTTCCGGGCCGGCCGAACTGCCAGTGCCGCGTTTGGAGGATTGGCCGAAAATTACCTGGGAAGGCGGGAATAGCAGCGCTAAACGGGTCAATCTCGACACTGTGACGAAAGACGAAATAGCGACTTGGAAGCCCGGTCAAACTTTATTGCTGAGCGGCACGTTACTCACCGGTCGAGACGCCGCCCATAAACGGATCGTCGAGATGCTCGAGCGTGGCGAGTCTTTGCCTGAGGGCGTCGATTTTACGAACAAATTCATTTATTACGTGGGTCCGGTCGATCCGGTTCGCGATGAAGTTGTCGGGCCTGCTGGCCCTACGACTGCGACGCGCATGGATAAATTTACCGAGGCGATGCTCGCGCAAACCGGTTTGATCGGCATGATCGGCAAGGCGGAACGCGGTCCGGTTGCAATTGAAGCGATCAAAAAACATAGTGCGGTATGTTTAATGGCGGTTGGTGGTGCGGCATACCTTGTTTCGAAAGCGATACGAAAAGCGCGAGTCGTCGCATTCGAAGACTTGGGTATGGAAGCCGTGCATGAATTCGTGATCGAAGACATGCCGGTCACGGTCGCGGTCGATGTCGACGGCGAGTCTATTCATAAGAGCGGTCCAAAACAATGGCAAGCCAAGATAGGCAAAATTCCGGTGGTTTCGAAATGATTTTTATTCAAACATCTTGTCCACCAAATACACAAAAATCGCGAAAATATTCAACATGTTAATTGAAAATAGCCAACCCTTCGATATTTTGCTGGTCGAAGATGAGCCGGCCGATGCTCATTTAGTGAAGTCAGCTCTCAAAGAAAATAAAGTGTATTGTCACTTGCATCACGTATTGGACGGGCGTGATGCTTTGGATTTTTTACGGCGCGAAGGCGATGTTTATAAAAATGCTCCCCAACCGGATCTGATTTTATTGGATTTAAACATGCCGCGCATGAACGGTCGGGAGTTTTTGAGTGTAATCAAGACAGACGAGCACTTTTCGGCTATTCCCGTCGTGGTGTTGACGACTTCCGATGTCGAGCGTGACGTCGTGGCTTCGTATAAACTCGGAGCGGCTAGTTACATCACCAAGCCGGTCGATATGGCGCAATTTATCGATGCGATTCGGCAACTTGATAATTATTGGTTTACTTTGACTCGATTGCCTAAAAAGAGTTGATCATGTATGCCAAGTTGTCTTATCGAGTGTTATTAATTGAAGACGATCCCAGTGATGCGCACCTGGTAAGTCGCTATTTGAAGTTGTCTTCGGATGTCGGTTTCGAATTGACATGGGTCGTTTCTTTATCCGAAGGCTTAGCGCAGTTACGAAAAGATGAACACGATATTTTGTTGTTGGATTTATCGTTACCGGATTCTAAGGGACTTGAAACAGTAAAAGCGATACGTTCGTCTGATCACTCTACTCTGCCGTTGATCGTTTTAACCGGGCATGACGATACCGGTTTTGCGCTTGATATTTTAGAGTCCGGCGTTCAGGATTATTTAATCAAAGGTCGTTTCGATGGGGATGCCTTGATTCGAGCCATCCGCTATGCTTTACATCGTTCGAAACTCGAACAACGGCTACATGAAGCGGAAGAGCGTTGGCGATTTGCTTTGGAGGGCGCTGGCGATGGTGTTTGGGATTGGAATTTATTGACCAATGAGGTTTTTTATTCTCCGCGATGGAAAGCGCTTCTCGGCTTTTCAGAAAATGAGATTGGCAATAATCTCGACGAATGGGAGAAACGTGTTTACCCATTAGACTTGCCGATTGCTGAGGCCAATATTCAAGCTCATCTCGACGGCAGAGTCGAAAGCTACGGTTGCGAGCATCGATTGAAGTGTAAGAGCGGGCAGTGGCGATGGTTTATGGATAGAGGTGTAGTCGTCAGTTGGACCGAAGAGGGGCTTCCTCAACGAATGATCGGCACATTGTCCGATATCACTAATCGGAAAAATATGGAGCAGGAGCTGCAACAATCCAAACAGTTTGCGGTTTCTACCATCGATGCGTTATCGGCCCACATTTGCGTATTGGATAAATCCGGTACAATTGTGGCGGTCAATCGAGCATGGCGAGAGTTTTACCAAAATAATGCGGGTGCGTCGAGTAATTGCATATCGGTTATAGACAGTAACTATTTAGCGGTTTGTGATTGCACAACGGATGAAAGTTCGGAGCAAGCAACGCAAATGGCCGCGGGCATTCGTTCGGTCATGAAGGGGGATGTCGATATTTTTGAGATGGAATACCCTTGCCATTCAGATAACGAAGAACGTTGGTTCAATGCCAGGGTTACACCTTTTAAAGACAGTAACGAATATATCGTCGTTGCGCATGAGGATATTACCGAGCGTAAGCAAGCCGAGGCTCGCGACCGTTTGTTAATTGCGGCGCTAGAAGCGGTCGGTCATGGTATTGTGATCACCGACACCTGCGCTCGCATCGAATGGGCTAATCCAGCCTTCGGGAAATTGACCGGTTATACGCTTGAGGAAGCGCTCGGCAAGGCTCCGAAAGACCTTGTTAAATCCGGAAAGCAAGATTCTTTGTTTTACGATGATATGTGGCAAACCATTCGTTCCGGTAAAACTTGGTGCGGAGAATTGATCAACAAACGTAAGAACGGCGATTTGTATGATGAAGAACTCACGATTGCTCCGGTCACGGATGATAAGGGTAAGATTACGCACTTCGTAGGAATTAAACAGGACATCAGTGAGCGTAAAAGATTGGAAGCCGAATTAATACAATTGGCGACTACCGACCCCTTGACAGGACTGCCTAACAGAAGGCGTTTCATGGAACGATTGAGCGAGGAAATCAATCGTTCGGAGCGCAATAACTCTCATCAAGTCGCGGTTTTGATGTTGGATTTGGATAATTTTAAAACAATCAACGACCGATATGGTCATGCCGTTGGCGACCAAGTGCTGAAGCATTTTTCCGCAATTTTGCGTAAAGAGCTGCGCAAAATCGATAGTGTCGGTCGGCTTGGCGGGGAAGAGTTTGGGATATTTCTTCCGGAAACAAGCCTTTCCGATGCCGGAATATTTGCGGAGCGCTTACGACAAGAACTCGCTCAAACGCCTTTATTAGCCGATGGGCAATCGATCGTTACTACTGTTAGTATCGGTATTTCCGAATTGATTTCAAAAGATATTCAAGCCGACTCTGTCTTGATTCGCGCCGATCAAGCTTTGTATCGAGCAAAGAAAAATGGACGAAATCGTGTGGAATTTTATAATGGAACTTGAGCCGCTGCATTCTTGCCGACTGCCTAGGATTGATAAAAATTAGGGAAAAAGGTCGGTTCTTGTTAAAATTAAGTTTCGATACGAAACTATATGATTCTATCGACTGTGTAAACTTATTATCGGGCTATCCAAATCAGTGGATAATTCGGACAAATAGAGAGCGCTCCGAAGCTAAGATAAAGTTTATTAAGGATTTGGTTGTAAACAACTTCCCTATTTTAAAGAGGGTCCGATTGCTCAATTGGCAGGTGTCGGCGTTAGGGAAAGCCGCCGTCAAGCCTACAAGGACGTATTTACCCAGCACCTAAATCCCATGGCTTGTTGGCCATGGTTAACTAGCTTTTATAATTTATGTGCTGGGCCTGCCAGGCGAGTTACCGAACACTCGGCAAAGTTCATAACTCCAGGAAGTTATTTTTCGCGAAATCCTAACGCAGTCAAACTACAAAAAAATCAAACCAACCTCTGGGAGGGGAACGTCATGAAAAACAAATCGGTCAGCTTGCTGATTGCGTTGTTGTTCAGTCTAATCGGGTTTGGAGTGGGTAATTTTGCCTTCGCCGCACAACCTGATTTCGAACAACTTAAAAAAGATTATTATGAATCGCATCCGGGTAAAGGATCTCACGGTAAATACTGGGAGCCGATCCCCATTCAAAAATATTGGAATCCCAAAGATTTTTATACACCACCTAAAACCGTTCAGGGCGAAGTTGGCCGCGATACCTGTATCGGTTGTCACCAAAGCACCTCACCCGGCGCATTCCATGCTTGGAAAAACAGTGTTCATGGCGATTTGAAGAAGATCCGCAACTTGCCGGATAGCGATGTGCGTGCCTATAAAAAGAAAAAATTAGCCGAAGTCGAAGCTAATTTGACAAAGCTAGGCTTGCTCGACAAAGGCCAACAACTCGACCAAGTCGGTTGTATCGACTGCCATGGCGGAGTCGGTAAAGATACCATCAATCATGCCGAAAATCTGGTCATGCCGGACCGGGTCGCTTGCGGTACTTGCCATTTGAGCGAGTTTGCCGAAGCCGAATCGGAAAAAGATCAAGAATGGCCGCAAAAGCAATGGAGCAAAGGCCATCCTTCGCATGCTGTCGATTGGGAAGCCAACGTCGAAAATACGATTTGGGCGGCAATGCCTGAGCGTGAAGTCGCGCAAGGCTGTGATATGTGCCACTATCAGCAAAACAAATGCGACGGCTGTCATACCCGGCACACCTTTTCGGTCGCCGAAGCTAGGCAACCCGAAGCTTGCGCGACTTGTCACAACGGCGTCGATCATAATGAGTTCGAAAACTTCATGACCTCTAAGCACGGTACGCAGTATCAAACTTTGGGTAAAGCCAACTGGAATTTCGAAGTGCCATTGAAAGACGCGATCGCTAAAGGCGGCTACACCGCGCCGACTTGTCAGCTGTGCCATTTCGAATACAAGGGCGAATACTCGCACAATCTGGTGCGCAAGGTACGGTGGGCGTTCAACCCGACTCCGGCTATCGCCGACAACCTAGGTCATCCTTGGTTCGAAGAGCGTAAAGAATCATGGGTAGAGACTTGTAGTTTGTGTCACTCGGCCAGTTTTGCCAAAGCTTACCTCGATGCTGCCGATAAAGGAACAATTCAAGGGCTTGCGGTTGAACAGGAAGCCAAAAAAGTCATCAACAAACTCTATGATGATGGTTTATTGGTCGGCCAAAACAACAATCGTCCGGCGCCTCCCGCACCTGAAAAAGATGCTGCCGGCGGATTCTTCCAATTGTTCTGGGCTAAAGGCAATAATCCGAGTCACGTTGAAAGAGTCTATGCCGACATGTGGGAACACGATGTCATCAAGCATTATAAAGGCATCTTCCATGCTAATCCCGGCGGTTTTACTTACACTGAGGGTTGGTCGAATCTGATGCGCGATTACACCGAGATCATGGATGAAGACACGCGTTTACGCGAAATGGCTGCGATGAAATCCGGTGGTAAATTGCAAACGGTTTCCGCTTCGGCTCAACCATCGTCCTCGGACAAAGACAACAGTCTGCTTCTTAGTGCGTTATTGTTGATTGCATTCGGTTTAGGTGTTGCTTACATGGTGTTAAAGCCTGCAAAACCAGAATCGGATCAATGACAGAAGTGATAAAAAAACGCTACGGAAAAGGGCTTCTATTGTTGGTCGGTATCGCATCGCTGTTGGGAGGCGGTGCGATACTCTTTCATAAATTGAGCGGCCCGGCACCGTCCGGCGCCGTTCAAGTCGACGAACGATTGAATGTCAATTCTTCATCCATACCACCGACCGATTTGCCGGGATTTTTTCCTGCCGATTCCGCGCGGCTTTATTCCTTTCGTTATGACGATAAAGATGCTTTCAGCTTAGCTGTCGTCCAGTACCGAAATGCTTCGGGAGCAAGATCGAGCGCCGTACTTTTTCCGAAGGAATCGCAAGACGGGGTGATTTCATCCAGTCAAACGGGATTACGAAACGAAATTTGGCAGTTAGCCAGCGAAGCCATTTTGAAACATGCGCCTGAACAGGCGCTGTTTTTGAGTTGGTGGGACGACGGTCAACGGATTCAATATTTAAGCGGACGTGAAGCTTGGCTGCAAAAGCCAGGCGAGGAAACTTTCTCAAGCTCGGTTTGGAGAGCTTTTCGTTCGGACTTGATTGAAGCGTCCAATAAGGAAAGAGATCGATTGGAGCATATGGCGCGTTGGCTGACGATGGATGCCGACAAGGCCTTAAGCGAAATTGTCGAGTATTTCGGTAATTCGCGTCCTATCTACTTATTGGTTAATAATGATGTGCTATTGCGATTGTCTGAAATCAAGGCTTACGGCGGTTCGGATTTAGGCTTAAAAGCTAAGAATATTCCGGCCGGAACCAACCTGCATGGCGATATCGCACAGGTTAAGCGTTGGGCGCATGAAAACGGGGAAGGCAACTATCTGGCACATAAGGAAGGGCGTTATTACCGGACATGGGTGACAGCGACGGAAGGCAATGGCAAGGATACGCTCTTGGTTCGTCTGTTGCCGTTTATCGATTCGCTGAAAAAACTGCCTGATGGGGTTAGTTTGGTTTATCAAAGCGGGTGGGGCGGTTATTTATCCGTTTATAAAGTCGAGCCCTAATTAATTTATACCCTTGGATCAAAAATCGGCGCCGGGGCGACCGTCCAAAGGCCCGGCGCCTAAATTCGATAGCTTACCTCTATGGGCTATGGAATTTAGGCGCCGGGTTAATAATATCAATAATCGTTGAGCCGATAACCTTTCCCCTGCATACAGTGTTTAAGCAACTCCTCTTGCTGTGTTTCCGGTATCTGCTTTAAACCGATTTGATATTTGCATTCGGACAGAGCAGTAACCGATTGTTCGTGTGAGAAACCGTCTTGACTCCATAATTGCCCAGACGAAGCACAACCGATAGTGGCAACTGTCGTTATCGCCGAAAAAATAATGATAATGGTTTTCATAAACATACTAGCCCCTGGTAAATAATGGTTTAGCATAAAAGGTTCAAAGCCTAATCATGGCTTAATAGGCAAGATTTTAGAAGTCATTTTTTACCTGTTTTAGAGAGTCTGTAGGCAAACGGCAAGATTATCCTCGTATTCTAAGCGTTTATACTTATCGTAGATGAAAATTCGGCCTCGGGGTGCCCGTCAAAGGCCCAGCATCTAAATTCCATAGGTATTTGGCAATAATACAAAAATCATGGCTCATTTAGGGTAACTATTCAGCCCCCCGGAAATTATCGTTCCCAAGCTCTGCGTGGGAACGCCTGAGTACCGCTCCTGCGGTGCGAGACGCTAGAGCGTCTCGGTCTTCATTCCCGCGCCGGAGCGTGGGAACGATAGCGGGTGTGAATAATTACCATTTAGGTGCTAGGTAAATATGGCCATGTAGACTCTATGCCAGTTCCATGCTGGCAAAGCCTTTATCGAGCACCCCGAAGCCTCCTCCGGCACTGCCAAAATTTGAAGTACGAAAGGTATAACACGCCTCAACAGTCGTCAAATACGCCATAAATTCTTATTCAACCGGCAACATTTGGTCTATCCTTATTGATAAATAGTTAATTGGCAAGGTTGTATACCAATGTTTCGAGAACGAAAAGAATATAGAAAAAACCTAACTTCTTCAGGAAAGTTGCATTTAGCAGGTGAAACATTGGACTTTATTAGTCACGATGTTTCAGTGAATGGTATCTTGATCGAAATCGTGCCCGGGAGGTTGTTGTCTACCTTTAGCGATTTTGAATCGTTTATTAATGAAAACAGTGCGGCTGAAATTTTTGTTAAAGACTTAATGCTAACCGGCGAAGTTGAAATTATCTGGATAAAAGAAAAAGATAATAATATCTTGATGGGTTTGGAATTCAAGCATGTTATTTACAATGCCGATCGCTTATGGTTAAAGCGTCAATACTATCGTAAAAAACAGACTTTTGTTGGGTTCTTGATGCTTAATAACAAGAGAGTAGAATTCGAAGGAAAAAACATTTCGGTAGACGGCCTAATGATCTATGTAAAAGATCTCGACAAAGATTTGTTGCCGAATGCCGTGGTTAGTTTATATTCCGAATCCCTAAAAATGAAAGGAATGGCTAAGATTTGTTGGATACAACATGAACAAGAGCAAGAAAAAAATGGTGCGTTAATAGGCTTACGTTATTTGAGTAGTGAATGAGTAACTATTCAGTCCCCGGTAATTATCGTTTCCACGCTTTGCGTGGGAACGCCTGAGTACCGCTCCAGCGGTACGAGACGCTAGAGCGTCTCGGTCTTCATTCCCGCGCGGCAGCGCTCATCGTTATACACAAGTGCCGTCATTCCCGCAGGACGCGGGCATCCAGTGCCATGGATGGTCGCCCTCAAGCTATCCATGCAGCCTGGATTCCGGCAATCCCTGCCGGAATGACGGCTATCAAACAGAGATGTGTATAACGATGAGCGCCGGAGCCTGGGAACGATAGGGGGTGTGAATCATTACAAGCTGACTGAATACCTGTGTCCGAAAGCAATAGTATTCAATCGTATTTGATATATTTAAAACGAGGGTCGTCCGGTGTGCCCTCTAGCGATGAATTTTGGTCTAATCCGGGCTGCCACATGACAACCTCCTCGATTTTTTTTGCTAGTTCGAAATCTTTATTCGTGATGCCTTTCGCGGCGTGGTTGACCAATTTGACGATAACGAAAGCATAGGACACGGTAAGGTCGGGATGGTGGAAGGCTGCTTCGGCTAGGTGACCTACGGTATTGACGATCATCAGTGTCGATTTCCAACCGCTTGTTTTATATTTGCGTCGAATCCATCCTTTTTCGAGATACCAGTTCGGTAATTCCGCTTTGAGTCTAGCTTCTACCTCTTGATCGGAATAGGTTTCTTCGTGTTTGCGTTCTCTCCAGCTCATGATGATGACCTCTTGGAATCAATCGTAATAATGGTAGTGAAAGGCGTTATTGTTCATCTTGTTTGACGCATTCTAACAATGAATATTGGATAATGAATAGCGTGATTGCGATGGGAAATAGCAAAAAATGTTCAATAAGCAATAAGCTGACAACAGAAAAACCCATCGTTATCAAAGACAGTAGGCGCTTGCGCCCGGCAATCTTTAACATGACTCTCAGCGTTTCTTGATCGATGTTTTTCCTTTGTCCGACAAAAAGTATTACCGTTATAAGCGAAACGAAAGCTAGAAAATATGGGAAATATATGAACATCGGCGCATCGGGTTCGAAAAAACGATGCCAATAAGCAAACCATACGAATAACGTGCTCGATGCATAAATGTCATGCCAGTTAAGATGGTTGGGTTTATTAACCAATACGCCGATGCCGCTAACCGCCATTACCGATCCCATGAGCGGAACGACAAACGGCGACAATAAATAGGCAACCAGCGGATGATTATTATCGGCAAGGTAGCCCAGGGATAGGCAAGTTAAAATGAAAATTGGCATATATTTTTCGCACTTAAAATTTCGGCAGCACCTGAGGAGGCGCCTGGGTGTCCGATACAGGCTTTGCCAGCATGGAGCTGGCATAGAGCCTACATGGACGTATTCACGGCGTCCTTTAGCGGACACCCAGGCGCCGAATTTTGATCTACGATGGCTATAAATGAGCCCATGATTTGTAAAAAATGTGACGCCATAAAGGATTGTATCTCAACGATGGTATTTGCCAATGAATCTATTGCTTGGGTGTTAATCATGTGTGAAGATTGATAATCAACCGGCTACAATGATTGAGACTGTTGAGCAAAAACCGGAGGAACGCACATGTCAGAAAAATTCAAGTACATCCGTTGGTTTGAGGAGCTAACGATCGAGGATATTCCTTTGGTTGGCGGCAAGAATGCCTCGCTGGGCGAGATGTACCGCGAACTAGCAGCCGAAGGCATCTGCGTGCCGAACGGTTTTGCAATTACAGCTGAAGGATACCGGCACATGCTCGATAAGGCGGATGCCTGGGCAGCCTTGCATGAGGCGCTCGATACATTGAATCCCGATGATGTGAACGATTTGGCTAGACGCGCCAGAAAAGCGCGAGATATCGTTTACGCAGCGCCTCTTTCAGAAGAATTAGAGCATGAAATTCTCCGTGCTTTCGATCAACTTCAAGGACAATACGATGAAGAATTGACCGTTGCGGTTAGAAGTTCGGCGACGGCAGAAGACTTACCAACCGCAAGCTTCGCCGGTCAACAGGATACCTATCTAAATGTACATGGTGGACAAGCCCTGCTCGATGCGTGTAAGCGTTGTTTCGCGAGTCTATTTACCGATCGGGCGATTCATTACCGGGTCGATCAAGGTTTCGATCATTTCAAGGTGTCGTTATCGATCGGCGTAATGAAAATGGTCCGTTCGGATTTAGCGTCGAGCGGCGTGATGTTTTCGATCGATACCGAATCGGGATTTAAGGACGCGATATTTATCACCGGTGCTTACGGTCTCGGTGAAAATGTCGTGCAGGGCTCGGTCGATCCGGACGAGTTTTATGTGCATAAGCCGACCTTCGAGCAAGGTCATCGTTGTGTACTTCGGCGGTCGCTTGGCGCTAAAAAAATCAAGATGATCTATAGCGAAGGCCGCACGCGAGAGCAAACTTGTAATGTCGTGACATCTGCCGAAGAGCGTTCGCAATTTTGCCTAAGCGCCGGCGAGGTGCTGACCTTGGCCGATTACGCGATCAAGATCGAAAAGCATTACAGCGCGAAGGCAAATCAGCCTAGACCGATGGATATCGAATGGGCGAAGGACGGTCTGGATGGGCAACTCTACATCGTGCAGGCACGCCCCGAAACGGTTGCGTCGCAGTTGAGCGGCACGATGCTCGAACAATACGAATTAAAACAAAAGGCCGAGGCGATTGTGATTGGACGAGCGGTCGGCAGCAAGATCGCGGTCGGTACCGCGCATGTAATCAAAAATGTCAGCCAATTGAATACCTTTAAACCCGGCGAAGTGTTGATCACCGACATGACTACACCGGATTGGGAGCCGGTCATGAAAACGGCGGCCGCGATCGTGACCAATCGAGGCGGGCGTACCTGTCATGCAGCGATCATTGCCCGCGAACTAGGTGTCCCGGCCGTGATCGGCTGCGACAATGCGACCGAAACGATTAAGACCGGTACGACTGTCACGGTATCTTGTGCCGAAGGCGATGCCGGCAAGGTCTATGAAGGCGAGTTGAGTTTCGATGTCAATAAGACCGATCTTTCCGGATTGAAGCGACCGAAAACTAAAATCATGTTGAATTTGGGCAATCCGGAATTGGCATTCAAACTCAGCTTTTTGCCGAATGACGGCGTCGGGTTGGCGCGGATGGAATTCATCATTACTGAGTTTATCAAGGCTCATCCGATGGCGCTGATTCATCCTGAACGCATACATGATGCCGACGAAAAAGCAACGGTTAAACGCTTGACCCGCCATTATGCACAACCGGAGGATTTTTTCATCGAGCGTCTTGCGGAGGGAGTCGGTACGATCGCGGCAGCGTTTTATCCGAAACCTGTCGTGGTCAGAATGTCCGACTTCAAGACTAACGAATATGCAACCTTGCTCGGCGGGCGCTGGTTCGAGAGCGACGAGGCGAATCCGATGATCGGTTTCAGAGGTGCCTCGCGTTATGTTCACCCCGATTACAAAGAAGGCTTCGCACTCGAATGCCGAGCAATGAAGCGGGTTCGCGAAGACATGGGTTTGACCAACGTGATTCTTATGATTCCGTTTTGCCGCCGGGAGCAAGAAGCTGTGCGCGTTTTGGATTATATGGCCGAGCTCGGTTTGAAAAGAGGGGAGAACGGGCTCGAAATTTATGTGATGTGCGAAATTCCGAATAATGTCATTCGTATCGATGCGTTTTCGAAACTGTTCGACGGTTTTTCGATTGGTTCGAACGATTTGACTCAATTGACGCTCGGCGTCGATAGGGATTCCGAAATACTTGCCGAAGATTTCGATGAACGCGACCCGGGCGTCAAAGAAATGATCCGTATGGCCGTGGAAGGCGCACGTCGTAACGGCAAGCATTCCGGCTTGTGCGGGCAGGCGCCGTCCGATTATCCGGAAATGGCCGAATATTTGGTCGAAATCGGCATCGACTCGATGAGTTTGAATCCGGATACGGTGTTGCAGACGACTCAGCGGATTTTGGCTCTGGAAGAAACAATAAGGGAGAGACAGCCAAACTATTAGCCCTTCGCGCTCAATTAGCCCAAACCCAGGCACTCTTGCAATAATTACTCCTGATTCGCTAGCTGCTTCAGCTTGCCGGAGCCAAGTGCCCGAGCGGGCCAGTCGTAACCGCAGCGACTTCTGCGGGACGGGTTATTTAACCCGTCCCCAACGTTTCGGTTTGCCCTAAACATTTCGGCTGACTTCGGCCAAAGTCAAAACGTTTAGAACGGGGTTGCAAACCCCGTCCTGCCAGGGATATCCTGGTTTTTGGGTTTTAGCTGAAGAAACTTGCTAATCAGGTAATTACTTGTCTGCTGGCGATTATGTCGCCGACAACAATTCAATCGCCGGCCGCGCCCAAAATCGTCGTGTTGATCTGTGGATAAATATATGTGAACTACAACAATAAAATGATAATTAACGTAAAAACAACCTATTAACTGCTAGTATTAAAGCTATACTGCTTTCCGGGCAGTATTCGTTGCCTACATTGAAATACATTTGGAATTATTGTTTATGGAGTGTTTACTATGATAAAAAAATTAAATCTTACTTTTCTGCTGTCCTTGGTGGCGATAAGCAGTGCTACTGTTCATGCTGAATCGCAAATAGTTGCGCCACAAGGGCAAGAAGTCCTGATAGCTTTCCCAGAGCTAATTAGTTCAGAAAAAGCTATCCCGGCAAAAGTTACCGACAATATTGAGGTTCCGCCCGGTGCCGTACGTGCCCCAGCACCGCCGCTAACGCAAATGTGGGTCTATGCCGTTGGTTCAACTAATTGTGGGTGGGAATACACCGTCGGCTTGTCGGTAACGACGTGTGATCACGGCGGTGCCCAACTCCGAACCGCTGTTCTGGAAATCGGATATGGAAGCAGCCGGATTGCTTGGATGAATGGTGGGGTACTGCCCGGTTCGGCTATGTATGCAAGCACACCCGTATGCATTACAGGCGGTTACTACTCGTGGCCCTGCACGGCGGGACAAACTGTCGTTGGCTTCCTGAACGAATACAACGTCGATGGCTACCAGAACGGCATTTTCAAGTATCAAAACACTTCCATCAATTCGCCGTGGAATACCATGTCGGTACAGATCAGTATTCTTTGATCCGTTGAACCCTTCTTAATCCTTAATGTAGTATGGGCCGGTGTACCGGCCCTTTTCATTTCTAAGCGCGAGTATCGATGCCGATAGTCTGGCCTTGTTGGCTATGGCTCATGATTTGCCTGGCCGATTCCAGCATCTTAAGCGTTGTTTGGTCATTGCGCGATAGCGCACCCTCGATGCCGGCGCGAACTCTTTGCGTGAAGTCGATACGTTCACCGTCAGCAGCCGGCAACTCGCTACCGACGCCAACACCGGCCGGAACTTTCATCGTCATTGCCATGAAAGACCGGCTGTCATCGAGTGACATTTCTCCGCTACGAATTTGACCATTGACCCAATCGCGCATTTCTTGACGTGTCATGCTGGTAAAATCCGTTTGCTTGACGCCGGCCGTGTCGGTCTTCACCGTGGATGTAGTTAGCGCGGTCGAGAACGACGTAGCGCCGTTGAGATCAGCGGCCGAAGACTGCGCTCGCTGGTTGGTGTGTAGGTAGCTGGTTGCTGTATCAATTTTCATTACGGTCACTCCTTCAATGGTAAGTATTGCACTATAGCCTAAGCAAAACTTGCGCCTGTCTGTCGTCCTTTGGAAAAATCGCTTTAATTTTCCATGAAATAGGGATCATTTGAGCAGTGAACAGGAGCTAAAGATTCGGTATTCGACGTTTGGATGACTTTTGAACGGCAAAATGCTGCCAGTGAACGGCAAAATGCTGCCAGATGGCAAATTTCTTCCAGGAATAGCTCAATGCACGTCAGATTTTTGACGTCTCAAAATTTATGAATTTGAGCGTCTTGGTTGTTTATTTAGTAACTGTTTAAAAACTATTACCCTATTTTATCTGTAAATATCAGGTGACGCTGGAAGAAGTAAAGTGGCATAGGCCTTGGCAGGACGGGGTTTGCAACCCCGTCCGAAACGTTTCAACCGTGGTCGAAGCAAGTCGAAACGTTGGAGGCAGGTTAAATAACCCATCTCGCAGGAGGGTAATGAAGGAAGGAGAATTGAGGTAATTATTCAGTCCCCTCTTTGAAAAAGAGGGGTTAAGGGAGATTTTTTAAATAAATCCCCCTTTTACAAAGCATAAGTATCTATACATCTTTGTCTTTTAAAATCATGTTGTTATAAAGTTACTTCTAGTTTTTTATGAAGATAGGGACTAAAAATTGAAGTTTTTAGTCTACTTTTTATCCTAGATTACAGACAAATTAACTTAACTAATTGTTTTATAAAGCTGAAAACTTGTGTAGACACCGATGTTTACAAAGAGGGAGGCAAAGTTCCAGCTTGTTTTAGATGCAGGGATCTGAATAATTACATTGAAAATGCTGTATCTTCAAGTCCTTCATGGTGAAATGATTTTTTAGGATAATCAAGTCCCGCAAAACGTTTGATAAACACGCTCATCGGGTTGAGGCGGTTCTTGATAATGCCGGCAACCGGGTTGTTCGGTAAATGGTTTGTTAAGTAGGTCGAGCAATGCTTCAAATTTTGAAAAGTCCTCATCTTGAACCGCCGCGCTCAATGCTTGTTCAACCTTGTGGTTACGCGGAATATAAGCCGGATTGACTTGACGCATGGCTTCGGCTCGTTGTGCCGGAGACTCCGTTTCTTGATCGAGACGGATTTGCCAGCGCTCTAACCAATTGTCAAAGTCCGGTGTTTTTGGCAGATAACCATTCAGGTTCGGTTCTGTAGCGGGTCCCTCGGCGATATGACTCAGCGCTCGAAAAACATTGGTGTAGTCGGCTTTATGTTGCTGCATCAATTGAAGCAAGGAATCGATCAGTTGTTTATCGTCCTGTTGCACGGTGGCTAAGCCTAGTTTGCGACGCATGCCCGTCAGCCAAAAATTGTCGAAAATATCCGGAAAGCGATTGATGATTTCAACGGCGATAGCGATTGCCGAGTCTTGCTCGTCATGGAGTAGCGGTAATAAGGTTTCCGCGAACCTTGCTAAATTCCATTGGGCAATTCGTGGCTGATTGCCGAAGGCATAACGGCCAAAATCGTCGATTGAGCTGAATACGGTGTCCGGATTGTACTGATCCATGAATGCGCATGGGCCGTAGTCGATCGTTTCGCCCGATATCGTCATATTATCGGTGTTCATGACGCCATGGATAAAACCGACATGCATCCAACGTGCAATCAGCGACGCTTGCCGTTCTTGAACGGTTGCCAGCAATGCCGAGTAGGGATTCAATGCGGATTTCAAATCCGGGTAATGACGGCCTATTGCGTAGTCGGCTAAAAGCTTGACGGCTTTCCAGTCTTCTCGCATAGCAAAATATTGAAATGTGCCGATGCGAATGTGGCTTGAAGCAACGCGCGTTAATACGGCACCGGGTAGCGGCGTTTCCCGGAATACCGGTTCGCCGCTCGTTACGGCGGCCAGAGCGCGTGTCGTAGGAACGCCGAGTGCATGCATCGCATCACTAATCAAATATTCGCGAAGAACAGGCCCTAATGCGGCACGTCCGTCGCCGCGGCGCGAGAAGGGCGTTTGTCCCGAGCCTTTTAGTTGAATATCCCAGCGCCTGCCGGCGCGATCAATAACTTCCCCGAGTAAAATTGCCCGGCCGTCTCCCAATTGAGGTACGAAGTTTCCGAATTGATGTCCGGCATAAGCCATGGCGAGCGGTTCCGCGCCTTCCGGAACGAGATTGCCGGAAAAGAGTGCCGCCGCGGTTTCGTTATCGAGTTCATCCAGTCCCAAGTCCAACTGATTCGCTAAGTTTCTGTTCAGTTTGATCAAGCGAGGATCTTGTACCGGCGTAGGATTTAAGCGCGTACCGAAACGTTCGGGTAGGCGGGCATAGGTGTTATCGAAGTTAAATGAAGGCATCATGTTTCTATTGGCTTTTAGCAAAGTGTTTGAGTTGGGCTGTGTCAAAAATAACGTCCTAAATAAAAATATAAATTGGACGGTATAATGGTTTAAAAGTTTACTAAAATACTAGGGAATTAGCCAAAAGATATGATTGGATTTAACTGATAAATTAGTCCTGATTAGCAAGATGCTTCTGTTTGCCGAAGCCAAGTGTCCGCGCAGGGGCCAGTCGTAGTCGCTAAAACTAAAATATGCTGTTATCCAAGCTCCAAGCTTGGGTAACCTGTTCAGGAAGCTGAAGCTTCCGGGGTGTTTTTCCCAATCTGGGGCTCTCATCGTTATGCATAAGTTGTAGGGTACGCTGCGCGTACCAAAGCCGTGCCCTGACGGTTCGGTTGGCACATGAACATCGCGGGGTTACCATGGTACGCACAGCGTACCCTACGCGGATCGCCTAGCGCTAGGTGATCCGCGAGTGTTAAGTGACAATAAATGGTATCGAGGTCTCATTGGTTAAGATTGCAAAAAGGTAATTTTTGACTTATGTATAACGATGAGCGCTGGAGCGTGGGAACGAGAATTGCCGCGTATTGAATAGTTGCACTCCGTCCTGCTAGGGATATGCTGATCTTTGGGCTTTAGCTGAAGAAACTTGTTAATCAGGAAATTGGTTAAGGCGGGATAAACAAAAAGCGGTGTATCCGCCGCAGGCGGGCGGATACTATTGTGTAGCTGTTTTATCTAGAGGAGTAACCTTTATTGATCTGCCGGCGCTTCTAACGATTCCGAAGACTTTTCGCTTGCGGGTTGGTCGGCGGCTGGAGATTCTTCGGCCGGGGCGGCTTCTGTTTCGGTTTCAGGTGCTTTTGTTTCACCGAGTTGCGGGGCCGCTGGCGCTTCGATTGGAATCAGGATTTCGACTTGAGCGCCGGCACGCAGGTTTTCCATCATCGTTTGAACTTTTTGACGTTGCAAGTAAGGCGTTATTTGCTCTTTAACTTCTTCTAGCGCCGGCATGGTTTGTTGGCGTGAGTCTTCTCTCAAGATAACGTGCCAGCCGAATTGGGTTTCAACCGGTTCGCTTGTGTATTTGCCGTTTTCAAGCGCTATGACTGCTTCGGAGAATGGCGTTACCATTTGACTTGGTGCAAACCAGCCTAGGTCTCCGCCTTCCGGGCCTGAAGGTCCGGTAGAAGTTTTTTTAGCCAGTTCGTCGAATTTTGCGCCTTTATCGAGTTGTGCGATAATTTTTTTCGCTTCATCCTCGGTTTTTACCAAAATATGACGAGCTTTGTATTCCATGTTGTTTTCGCCGCCGACATTTTTTTCGTATTCGGCTTTAATTTCCTCATCGGTCACCGGATTCGATTTTAGATAGTTTTGTAAGGCGGCCTGCGAAAGCAAGGATTTTCTAACGACGTCCATTCTTTGAATAAACTCGGGCGATTTGTCGAGTTGTTTTTGCAGTGCTTCTTGGACCAGCAATTCCCGTTGAACTAATTCCTCGATTAACTTATCTTTCGGAAAAGATTGGCCTTGGGTGCGTTCGGCAATGTCACTTTCAAGCTCTTGCAATGCGGTTTTGCTGATATAGACGCCGTTGACCGAAGCGACTGCATCGGCTATATCGACTTTGGGCGCCATGGGCGCTGTCGTTGAGGACTGTTGGTTGTCGCAACCGGCTACAAGCGAAGCGCCGATTAAAAAGAATGGAACGAGTTTATTGGTCATTTAGGTTTCCTTTGTAAGTTTCACGGGTTGGTGTATTCGCTGGGGCTCATCGCATTTATGCCTAAGGCATGAATTTGTTGTTTCATCATATCGCCCAACGCTTTATAAATAAGTTGGTGGCGTTGCACCAAGGTCTTACCTTCAAAAGCCTCGGATACGATCGTAACATGGTAATGGCCGCCGCCGCTTTGGGCGCCGATATGGCCGGCATGGGCCGCGCTATTATCTATGATTTCAATTTGCTCGGGCTTGAGTGAGTCGTTGAGCAGTTTTCTAATTACTTCGGTAGTCATTGAGGTAATACCTTTTTAAATGGTTTAACGGTAACCTTTGCGTAAACGCCGGCTTCCAGGTAGGGGTCGGCATCGGCCCATTGCTTGGCTTCTTCAAGATCGGAGAATTCGGCGACGACCAGGCTGCCGGTAAAACCGGCATCTCCCGGATCGTCACAGTCTACGGCGGGATGGGGGCCGGCTAAAATTAATCGGCCTTGGTCTTGGAGTTCTTGTAGCCTGGCAAGATGAGCCGGTCTGGTCGATTTTCTTTTGTCCAAGCTGTTATCGGTATCAGTGCTGATAATTGCATAGAGCACGGTTTATTCCTCGGTATCCGGCATATGTTTATAGAGATAAAGCATTTGTAATACGATAAAAACAACCATCAAACCGGGTACGCCGAAGGTTTTGAAATTAACCCAGTCGTCGGTGTTGAAGTTGTACATCACATAAAGATTGATAAAACCGACGCTGATAAAAAACAAGGCCCACATTAGATTAAGCCGTCGCCAGA
Source organism: Methylotuvimicrobium sp. KM2 (assembly GCF_038051925.1). Taxonomy (NCBI): domain Bacteria; kingdom Pseudomonadati; phylum Pseudomonadota; class Gammaproteobacteria; order Methylococcales; family Methylococcaceae; genus Methylotuvimicrobium; species Methylotuvimicrobium sp. KM2. The sequence goes on from NZ_CP150634.1 coordinate 2,163,757, forward strand.
TCGGCGATGGCAATGTGATATTGGCGGACATGATGCGTTCGATAAACGGTTTTTCGCCGAAGAACTGGCTAGCCAGAAAAGCCAGGCCGAACAGCCATTCGACAATACTCAATTTCCACTTGATGAATTGCTCGTCTTGCAAATAAATTGTTGCGCCGCCCATGACCAGAATTAGCCCCAGTGTGACCCATTGCATCGTTTCGACTTTTCGATATTTAAACCAAGTGAAGGCGACTTGAAGAATGGTTGCGACAATGACTACAGCCGTGGCTATATAGATATCGTAAAGTTTAAACGCGATAAAAAATAAAATGATAGGGAAAAATTCAAAAAGTTGCTTCATGTCGATTCAATTGATGGGTTTATACGTAAAAATCAATACCGGCTACCAATTGAGCGCGCTGATCTTGCATCGGCTGGTTGAGGGTTGTGGTGTAAGCATTGACGGCATTTAATAATCGTGTGTTGATGGGGTTTTCGGTTTTGTCCGCATTAAGCAGGCCGATGTCGGATAATCCGGCATTGTCTAATAACTGTTCTACTTCCTCGGGCGTTTGAGTTGGAATTGCCGAATGTTGTAAGGGCTTATCGGAGTTTGCACGCTTATTATCGGGTTGATTTTGGACAGTATCCTGCTGTCCTGCGTTTTGCGGGTTTAATTTAAGCGCGGAAGTGTTAAGCGAAGTTACATGTATTTCCATGTCAAGGCATAATGCAATGGAAAATTGAGTGCTATTGTAGAATTAATCTGCTTGATTGTACATGCTTGGCAATTGCTTTCTGGTAGAATAATTCAGTTTTAAGGAGGTATTATCGTGGATAAGCAGATTCAAACCGAACTCGAAGCGGCCGCATTCAGACGTTTGCTTGAGCATTTGCAAAGCCATCCGGAAGTTCAGAATATAGATCTAATGATACTGGCCGATTTTTGTCGTAATTGTTTGGCCAAGTGGTATGCCGCAGCCGCTAAAGAAAAGGATATCGAGCTTGATTATGATCAAGCTAGAGAAATTATTTACGGCATGCCTTATGCCGATTGGAAGAAGCGTCATCAAACCGAAGCGACGCCCGAACAGTTAGCGGCCTACGAACTCAAGCAAAAAGGCAAAAAACATGAGTAATGATATATCTTATGATGCAATGTTTTCCGGCATCATCGGGCGTGATTACGACATGCTGCAGCTCATGAGCCCATTATCGGCTGAAATGAGCAAAATAGTCGGTCGTGCAGTCAAACATTATGCCGATAAAGCCGGGCGGTCTTTGAATGTTGTAGAGTTAGGCGGCGGAACCGGTATCACGACGCTGGCTATGTTGTCGTCCAACGACGATGTGATAGTCACAAGCATCGATAGCGAGCCGACGATGCAGAATCAAGCTAAGGAAAACCTAAAGCAATGGGTCGACAATGGACGCCTATTTTTCAAACTTGACGATGCCTATAGCGCATTAACGAAAATGGCTGACAACAGCGCGGATGTTTTGGCAACGGCTTATACGGTTCATAATTTCGAACACAGTTATCGCGAGCGCGTCATCGAACAAATTTTTCGAGTTTTAAAGCCGGGCGGACAATTCATCAATGGCGATCGTTATGCTTTGGACGATATTTTCGAGCATACCCGTACCGTTCAAGAGGAAATCAGCGGTTTTTTCGAGGTATTGATCGGTGAAAATAAACCGGACTTGCTTGAACAATGGATAATCCATTTATTTAACGACGAATCGGAAAATCATGTCATGCGCGAAGGCGTTTCGCTAAAACAGTTGGAGAAAGCCGGTTTTGTCGATATTGCCTTAAATCAACGCATGAAAGTCAATGCCTTGGTTACCGCCGTTAAACCTATTTAACACGAGCTTTTCTCAATAATGAATATCACTGATTACATGCAGTCACTCGGTCGCGAGGCTAGACAAGCCGGCAGAGTTTTAAGCCGTAGCGAAACCGGAATAAAAAATGCGGCCTTGCTGGCCATCGCCGAAGAACTCGAAAATAACCGGGAATATTTGATTCAACAAAACGGCAAAGACGTTCAAGCGGGTATCGACAATGGGCTCGACGCGGCCCTGTTGGACCGATTGGAATTGAAAGACAAAGGCATTGCAGGGATGGTTGAAGGATTGCAACAAGTCGCGGCATTACCCGACCCGGTCGGCGAAATCAACGATATGACCTATCGGCCCTCGGGCATTCAAGTCGGTCAGATGCGCGTCCCGTTGGGCGTGATCGGCATAATTTACGAATCGCGGCCGAATGTTACGGTCGATGCGGCCGCGCTTTGCCTGAAATCCGGCAATGCCTGTATTCTTCGTGGCGGGTCGGAGGCGATCCAATCGAACAAGGCAATCGCCGAATGCATCGGCAAAGGTTTGGAACGGGCTGGCTTGCCTGCTACGGCTGTACAGGTGATCGAAACGACCGACCGCGCGGCGGTTGGCGAATTGATTACGATGTCGGATTTCGTCGATGTGATCGTGCCGCGCGGCGGCAAAGGTTTGATCGAGCGCATATCGAAAGAAGCGACGATTCCGGTTATCAAACACCTGGACGGCATTTGTCATGTCTATATCGACAGCGAAGCCGATCTCGACAAAGCCGTTTCTATCGCGGTCAATGCGAAGACGCACCGCTACGGTGTTTGCAATGCGATGGAAACACTGTTGGTGCACGAAAGCTTGGCTTCACAAATTTTGCCCGGCCTGTCGGCGAAGTATCGGGAGAAAGGCGTCGAATTGCGCGGCTGTCTTAAAACCTGTTCATTGATACCGAATTGCCGGCGGGCGGTCGAGGAAGATTGGCAAACCGAATATCTCGCGCCGATTCTGTCGATCAAAGTGGTTGCCGGTTTCGAGGAGGCTGTCGAGCATATCAATCGATACGGGTCCGCGCATACTGATGCGATCGTGACCGAAAACTACACGTTGGCTAGACGCTTTTTGCGGGAAGTCGATTCGAGCTCGGTCATGGTCAATGCATCGACGCGTTTTGCCGACGGATTCGAATACGGCCTCGGCGCCGAGATCGGCATCAGTACCGACAAGTTGCACGCGCGGGGGCCGGTCGGTTTAAACGGCTTGACTACCTTAAAATATATCGTACTCGGCGATGGCCACATTCGGCAATAAATGATCGGTATTTACGGAGGCACGTTCGATCCGGTTCACTTCGGTCATTTACGCACCGCTCTGGAAGTCAAAGAAATTTTCGCGCTGGATGAAATTCGCCTGATCCCTTGCTTTATACCGCCTCACCGCGATAGCCCCTCGGCACCCGCTTCGATGCGGCTAAGGATGTTGGAATTGGCGCTGGAAGATCGTACGAATATGACGGTCGATACGCGCGAGATCGACCGGGGCGGTCCTTCCTATATGGTCGAGACATTAATGTCTTTGCGTGCCGAGATCGGCGAACGGCCTTTATTGCTATTCATCGGCGCCGATGCCTTTACGGGACTTACCGCTTGGTATCAATGGCAACGCCTGTTTGAATTCGCGCATGTTGTCGTGATGACACGGCCGGGTTTTAATGCGCAGACAATTGACGAGTTTTTGACCAACCGTTTGACCGAAGACCGCCAAGTCTTGAAAGACCATTCTGCAGGGTATTTATTTTTTCAGTCGGTTACCCTTCTCGAAATTTCCGCAACCGCCATTCGGCAAGTCATAGCTAAACATCGGGACCCGGGTTTTTTATTGCCCGAGTCCGTCATACAATACATCCGACAACATAAACTTTATCAGCGCTAATTCGGCGCGAATTTGATTAGGAATTTGAATGCAAACAGAAGCGTTATTGAAAATAGTCCAGGACGTTTTGGACGAAAGGAAGGGGCACAATATCACCGTGTTGGACGTACGCGGTAAGACCAGCGTGACCGATTACATGATACTGGCAACCGGCACATCCGATCGACATATCAATGCCATGGCCGATTATGTTTCCGAAAAAGTCAAGGAAAACGGGCAGAAACCGTTAGGGCAAGAAGGCGGTATCGGAGCGGATTGGGTATTGCTGGATTTAGGCGACGTGATCGTTCATTTGATGACCGACCAAGCGCGTGCGTTTTATCAATTGGAAAAATTGTGGTCGGTTGAACAGAAAGCCGAAGCGCTAGAGGCCTTGCAAGACTGATTTATTTGTTGCCATTATAGGATCCACCGATGACCGATCAATTGAAATCTCCCGTCTCACGTTTATTCGACGAGCTAGGAATTAAATACGAATGGATCGAAATCCCTCTCGACCCTGATAAAAAGCCGGTTCGTTCTCTCGAAGAGGTCTTGGCTGCCATCGGTCGTGATCCTGAGCAAATTGTACGCAGTCTATTGTTTCGAGCAGGGTCCGGCGATTTTGTTTTATTGGCGGTCGCCGGCGGCGGTCGCGCCGATTGGGGCGTGCTGCGCAAACAGTTGAGTGAACGCCGTTTGGCAATGGCGGAGCCGGAAGAGGTTTTGCAAGCAACCGGTTTTCCGGTCGGCGCGGTACCGCCTATTGCTTTACCCGATTCGATTCGCATACTCGTCGATGAAGGCGTTTTTAATTACGCACGGGTTGTTATTGGCAGCGGCATATTGGGATATGCTTTGGATATCAATGCCGACGATTTCCGCAGGGTCATGTCGAGCGCCGCTGTCGGAAAATATGTAAAAGCCTCCTAAAAATTAGCCGTATCTTTTATTGGTATACCTATCGGAGATCAAAATTCGGCACCGGGGTGCCCGTCAAAGGACGCCGTGAATACGTCCCTGTAGGCTCTATGCCAGCTCCATGCTGGCAAAGCCTTTGCCGAGCACCCCGGCGCCTCCTAATGCGTTGCCGAAATTTGAAGTGCGAAGAGTATAGTCAAAAGGAGTTTCGATGAACGCCGTCATTCTCGAATCGACGATTACTTGCCCACACTGCAAGCATGCCGAAACGGAAACGATGCCGACCGATGCCTGTTGGTACTTCTACGAATGCAAGTCTTGCGGAACGCTACTCAAACCGAAGCCCGGCGATTGCTGCGTGTTTTGTTCTTACGGTTCGGTCAAATGTCCGCCGATTCAGCAACAGGGCTCTTGTTGCGGCGGTTAGTCCGGCTTTGGCGGGCTAACCAATAGGATTCGTTTTAAAAATATTGATGGACTGGCTTCGTTTATTGTGATTATATATGGAAATTCGTATATCAATACATTCAGCCATGCTGACACCGGTTCAATTTTTCAAATGTCTTGCCGACGACACGCGCCTTCGCTGCGTGACCTTATTGCATCAGGAAGGCAAACTTTGCGTTTGCGAGTTGACGGCGGCGCTGGCTCTGTCGCAGCCGAAAATCTCGCGGCATTTGGCCTTGTTGCGTCAATCCGGTTTGTTGCTCGACAGCCGTGAAGGGCAGTGGGTTTATTACCGGATCAACCCGGATTTGCCGAGTTGGGCCTATCCACTGCTCGACGATGCGTTGAAAGCGGTGCAAGCGAGCGAATCCTTCGGAGCCGATCTGGATCGCCTGCGGCAGATGGATTGCCGTCCGGACGCCGCGGTTTGCGGCTAAATTTTTGCTTAAATATATATGCTTATTCGTATATCAATTTATTAATATGAGGCTTGAAATGAAAAGGTTACATATCCATCTGTCGGTCGATGATCTGGAAAAAAATATCTCCTTTTACAGCACGCTGTTCGGCTCCGAGCCGACCGTAAAGCACGACGATTATGCGAAATGGATGCTCGACGATCCGCGCGTCAATTTCGCGATTTCGAACCGCAGCCAACAACTCGGTCTCGATCATTTAGGCTTACAGGCTGAGAACGAGCAGGAACTGGCGGCGATCAAACAAAATCTCGACGCGACCCAAATACCGATCGAAGCCCAGGAAGGAGCGGCCTGCTGCTATGCACGCTCCGACAAATACTGGATCACCGACCCGCAAGGCATCGCCTGGGAATCCTTCCATTCGCTGAGCGAGATTCCGACCTTCAACGACGCGAAAGCCGCTTCCGACGGTGAAAATCCGTTTGCGTGCCGCCCGACCGGGACCGGCGCTTCTTCTTGCTGCGGCTGAGCAAAGTTTTTTCAATAATCACCATCGAGAATCGACATGTTGAATATTCTAATTGTCTGTACCGGCAACTCCTGTCGCAGCGTCATGGGCGAAGCCTTGTTCAATCATCACGGCCAGGGCCGCATCCGGGCATTTTCGGCCGGCAGCCACCCGATCGGAGGCATCAACCAGGGCGCGCTGGCGACTTTGAAACGCCACGGCTTGCCGACCGAAGGCTATCAAAGCCAGTCCTGGGAGGATTTCGAGGATCAGCCGATGGATATCGTGATCACGGTCTGCGACAGCGCCCATGGCGAAACCTGTCCGGTCTATTTGACCAAAGCGGTGCGGGCGCATTGGGGTGTATCCGATCCGGGCCATGTCGAAGGCAGCGAGGAAGAGAAAATCGCCGCATTCGAGCAAACCTTCGCGACACTGGAATTGCGTGTCAAGACCATGCTCGATCTGCCGTGGGAAGCGATGCCGCGCGACGAATTGACCCGTAAACTCAACGAAATCGGCCAATTGTCGGCTTGACAGCCAGCGGGGAGGCGTTATGACCGAAAAAACACACGATATAGGCTTTTTCGAGCGTTATTTGACACTGTGGGTGGCGTTGTGCATCGTCGCCGGCATTCTGCTCGGCGCGTTCGCGCCGGAGTTTGCGAAGACGCTCGACGGCATGAGCATCGATGTCAACGGGGCGCCGGTCGTCTCGATACCGATCGCGGTATGTCTGTTCTTCATGATGTATCCGATCATGGTCAAGATCGACTTCGCCGAAGTCGTCAAGGCCGGCAAGAGCGTCAAGCCGGTGTCGCTGACATTGTTCGTCAACTGGGCGATCAAGCCGTTCACGATGTACGGTATCGCCACGCTTTTTCTGGGCGGACTGTTTTACGAATTGATCGGCGCGGATGCGGTCGACCTGGTCAAGATGCCGTTTGGCCTGGATTTGCCGGTCGGCAGTGAATACGGCTCCGGAACTGTCGTTTTGCAAGACGGTGTCAAGATGCTCGAAGTACCGCTCTGGCGTAGCTATCTGGCCGGTTGCATCTTGTTGGGCGTCGCGCCTTGTACCGCGATGGTGCTGGTCTGGGGCTATCTGGCGCGCGGCAATGCCGGTCACACGCTGGTCATGGTCGCGATCAATTCGTTGGTGATGCTGGTGTTGTACGGCCTGATTGGCGGCTTTTTGCTCGGCGTCGGGCAATTGCCGGTGCCTTGGGAAGCGCTGCTGTTGTCGATCGGTATATACGTCGCGTTGCCGCTGCTTGCCGGTTATTATTCGCGCAAATGGATTATCGCCAGTAAAGGGCCGATTTGGTTCGAGCAGAAATTTTTGCATCTGTTGACGCCGGTCACGATCGGCGCGTTACTGTTGACGCTGATCTTGCTGTTCTCGTTCAAGGGCGACGTGATTACCGCGAATCCGTTGACGATTCTATGGATTGCGATACCGCTGACGATTCAGACCCTATTGATCTTTGCGATCACCTATCTGGGCGCGAAATTGTGGGGTTTCAGCTATGAAAACGCCGCGCCTTCTGCGTTGATTGGCGCGTCGAATCATTTCGAGGTCGCGATCGCGACCGCTGTGATGCTGTTCGGTTTGTCGTCCGGCGCGGCGCTTGCGACCGTGGTCGGCGTCTTGATCGAAGTGCCGCTGATGCTGGCCTTGGTCGGTTTTTGCAAAAAAACGAAAGGTTGGTTTTCTGATTAGCTAATCAAGCAACCAAGAGCCGTTAAGACGAACATCGTTATACATAAATTGTAGGGTACGCTGCGCGTATCAAAGCCGTGCCCTGAAGGTTCGGTTGGCACATGAACATCGCAGGGCTACCATGGTGCGCACAGCGTACCCCATAAGCGCCAACTTAGTGTCTATTCTATGGTGTATTTGTAGCTTTTATTCGTCATATCGGCATGGATTGCCGATAACCAGGCTGCATGGGTGTGACGCTTCGTATTGCCATCCCTGGCCCTGGATTCCGCCAATCCCTGGCGGAATAACGCGTTTTTCCTTAAGTTGGCGCCTATGACAGCGTACCCTACGCGAATCACATAGCGCTAGGTGAGGTGCAGCATGGAGCTGGCATAGTGCCTACATGGACGTATTTACCCAGCACCTAAATAAGCCATGATCCTAGAAAAAGCATTTCACCATGAAGATCATGAAGAATAAGAAGTTAACTCAATAACTTGTCATTCGTTTATGAACAACTTTCGCTCACCCGAAAGGTTAGCTGCAATGTTTAGGTAATCTATTAAAATACTTCATGAACTTCATGGTTGAACTGCCGAATTTAGGATGATTTTGAATCATTGCCAAAGACCTATGGAATTCATCCAGCACCTAAATTAGTCATGATATTAAACATAGCCAATCGGCTATGGAATTTAGGTGCTGGATTTAGGTGTGGGTTTACGGCGTCCTTTAACGGGCACCCCGAGGCCGAATTTTCATCTACGATGACTAAAGATTAAAGCACGTATGCAGGGTAGTGGAATACGGGAATGGTGTGGCTCCGAAATTCCCGGATTGTGCTTCGCTTCATCCGGGCTACGCTGTTCAGACTCGCTGGAAGAGGCTGGTAGCTATTTACCAATGGGGATCTGTGCTTAGCTTGATGCGTATGCGGCGCCGGAGTGTCCCAGCGCCGAAATTTTCTGGCAAAGGGGGGGATGCGAGTAAGTGTGGAATACAGATTAACTATTAATATTCGGCTCTTCACTTTGTTGTTCCAGCCAGGCTCTCCATACCGCCAATAATACCGCAAGGATGACTGGGCCTAAAAATAACCCGACCGCTCCGAAAGAAGCCAAGCCGCCGAGAACGCCGAAAAAGACGACTAAAAAAGGAACGCGGCCCGCACCGCTGATGATAATCGGGCGGATAACGTTGTCGATAGTGCTGACCACTAATGACCCCCATAGAAGCACACCAATACCATCCGAAAACCGGTCGATAAAAATTAATGTGATGCCGATCGGCATCCAAACTAAAGCGGCTCCAACCATCGGTACCAACGCCAGTAATGCAGTAATAGCGCCGAATAGAGCAGGGGCTTGAACATCGGCGATATAAAAACCCAGGCCGGCTAAAATTCCTTGACCCAATGCGGTAAGAACCAAACCGTAAACAACGGCGCTAGTGGTATTGGCGATAGCGTGCAGATAAATATCTTGATGTTTGCCAAGAAATTGAACTAAGCCTTTATTGATCTGCCTCATAACATCTTCACCATCTCTAAAGCAAAAAAATAGCGTGACTGCCACTATCCCGATTTTGATGATGTAATAACCGAGTCCCCCCATGATTTTACCCAGATAACCTAGCGATTGAGTTGCCAAATTGGTTATCTGGGCGGTAAGGCTGGCCCGGTCGTTAATCAGTCGATCCAGCCAATCTTGCAAATAGTTGCCTAGCCAGGGGATGCGTTTGATGGGTTCAGGTAATTCGTAAGGTCCTTGCAATAAATTAAATGCCAATGCCTGATAGGCGATTTTAATTTCCTCTTGAAGCAGTGTGGCAAGTCCGAATACTGCCAGGATAATGATCATGGCAATGATGCCGGTCATGATCGAAGCACTGAGATTGCCGTTATCTTTTAAAAAAGTGCGTAGTCGCCGATAAGCCGGCCAAGTTGCATAGGCAATGATGAAAGCCCAAGTTAGCGATAATAAAAATTCACTCAATATCCAGTAGCCCAATAGCAATAAGCCAGCCAATAAAAGACCGGGAATCATATAGCGTAAAGGCGAATTAGCCGCGAAATAATTCATTTGCGTTCGGTAAAAGATGTCCTGAAATTAGCATTTATCATATCACCGATATTGCAAAATGCTCGATGATGCTGACTTGGGCCAGCGATTCCTAGTTTGAGAGATTTTGCCGTGTTCAGGGTATGGGGTGTGCATGCCGAAGATCGCCGTTCACCCGGCACCTAAATGATTCCAGATAGATAATCATAGCCAATAGGCTTTGGAATTTAGATGCTGGGTAACCCTTCCATGGGGGCTTGACAACAGCGGTTCCTGCCGTCATCCTCGTTTAAACGCACCCTTTTTCGAGCAAAAAGGAATAGGAGCATGATCTCGCTTATTGTAGCCTTAGTTGTGTCTCAAAGGTTTCCCCGTTTCGCCATACTGCGATGTTAATTACATCGCCGGCGCTGAACTTGTCCAACATATCCAATAAAGTTTCCATGTCTCGGACCGATTTATTTTCTACAGAGAGGATAATATCTCCGGGGATGATGTTGCCGGCATCATCGATGGTACTGCCTTTCAGCCCGGCTTTATCGGCTGGAAAACCCGGTTTGACTTCCAAAATCAACAAGCCTTTCACGCCGAGATTTTGCGTGATCATCGCGCTGACACGGTTATCGGAACCGATACCGATGACCGGTCTGATATAGCGCCCCTTGTCGATCAGCATCGGCACGATTCTATTAATAGTGTCGACCGGCACGGCAAAACCGATGCCGGCACTGGCGCCGGACGGACTAAAAATAGCGGTATTGATTCCGATCAATCGGCCCGCGCTATCGAGTAAAGGACCGCCGGAATTGCCGGGATTGACGGCAGCGTCGGTTTGAATCAAGTCATCGTAAGTCTGTCCCGGTGTAGGGGCTATCGAACGGTTGAGAGCCGAGATAACGCCGGTAGTCAGCGTATGATCCAAACCGAACGGATTGCCGATCGCAAAGACTGATTGCCCGACTTTGAGCTCCTTGCTGGATCCGATAGGAATAGGCGTGGTTTTGTCGAAAGGGACCAAAATACGGAGGACGGCTAGATCGTGCTCGGGGCTCGTACCGACCAACGAAGCGCGAAGGTTGCGTTGGTCTTGAAGGCGGACCCAAGCTTCCGATGCCCCGGCTAATACATGATGATTGGTCACGATAAAGCCGCGTTCATCCCAAAAAAAACCGCTGCCGCTACCTCTAGGAACGCGTGTGACATCTCTCGTCCAGGGGTTGATGCGCTTGCCGACCGTGCTGATATTAACGACCGAGGGACTGGCTTTTTCAAAAATTTCTATCGTGGTTTGTTCCACTTCGGTGAGGGTCCCGCGCGGCGTGACGGTTCGCGGTTCAGCGCTTTTCGGGCTGAATAATGTCGGATATTGCTGCAAAATATAGACAGAGGCGAAAAGAATGATGGCGCCGAATAGGGCTAAGCGGATAAGTCTCAATGATTGGATGAACAAAGTGGATTGCATGGTTTATTGACGGGAGCTTCTGCAATTAAAGTTATGGCGAACTTTATCAGGGATTACGTCAAATGGATAAAAATTTTGTATCAAGACGTTGCTATGCGTCTGTTTGCGCGCCTTGCATATGAACAAAAGTTGTGGTGTCGATTGCCTATCCTACCCCCTTTATATTCAAATAATGGCTAACTTTATGAAGGTTTACTGTGGATGTTTTTAGGATCAGAACGCATAAATCATTCGCCAAGTCCCGAGCCAGTTGGTTTCTTTGCGGTTGGCTTGGCTTAGGCCTACGCCGAATTGTAATGTTGCGTGATTGGTGATATCCCAATGAATTTGCGGCATCAACAAATAAGTCCAGTCGGACTTCTCGCGAAATTCATTATTCATTTCAATGCCAAAAGTTAAATCCTGGGAATAATCATAAAACCAAGTGGTATTGAATAATCCCACGAAATGCCCGTCGCGTTCCATGTCGTCACGTCTCGCTCCGATCATATTAAAATTGCTGATCTCGGAATTAAAACGGTAACCGGCCAAATAGAGTGCATCGACGGAATATTTTTCAGTATCGCGGTCGTGATAGCCGATCATTTGCCAGCCATGAATGAAATGATTATTAAATCCGGTGCCGATAGTGCCTTGCAGACCCAGTTTGTATTCGCTTAACCTTAAATTGTCGAAAGGTAGTTCGAATTCGATTGCAAAGTCGTCGAATAATCCGAATTCGAATTCCGGCGCCCATTCGGTATCGCCGGTACGAAGCGAGTGTTCGGTAAGCACGTTTACTTCTGCATCGCCTTGTCTGACGCCGAGCGGTCGCACCAAATCGAAGACCATCGGTTCGGGAATATGAGGGGCGTCGCTGCTCAGCGCGGCATCGCCTTCTTCGGTTCTCATCGTTTCGGCGCTGGCCGTTTGGTTTGTTGGTAAGCAGGTGAGGGTGGTTAGCAGAAAGATATGGAAAGGTGAAGCCAATGAGTTGGTTGAATGCATAGTCTCTCCAGAACGCAAAAAGGAATCCTGTAAACAAATAGGGGGGATTTCTTTTTAAAAATTATCGAACTATATTCGATTAAACTTACGTCTAGCTTGCAGGATGTATCATTCCTGCAACTCCCACTTTGAAAAATTTCGCCTTATCCAGTGTCGACATAACGAATGATTCGACGCGGATTAATGAGGATAAACCGGCTTGGGAGAGTCGTTGCTGCAAGTGGCGCAGATCGAATTGCCGAAGCGCTAGGTAGTGTGCCAAGTTCGACGCGCTTTTCGGCATTCAGGCCGTCTTTACGCTGTATTTCCGCTATGTTTTAGAGTTATTGGGACAGAATTTCACGATAGGGGTCTTTATCGAACGGGATGGTCTTATCTTTAGCGGTCGTAGTCATACTCTCTTTATACTCAAAAATTAGTTAACTTTATGAAGGTATGGGGTGTGGCTAGCGAGGATGTCGGCAGCAGGGATTGCTGCCGTCAAGCCCCCATGGAGGGGTTCACGGCGGTCCTCGATAGACACATCCCATACCTTTTATTCTTAGACGGTTTTTTAGTCAAAAGGGAGTAATTAAGTATCGATAAAAATGTTGCGGCGAAACAAACGGTGTTCGATTGTAACCGCGCTTTTTGACAAATTGATGAACCTCCGGGTTGTCGTTGAATCGGGCAAATATTCAATCATCTGTCATGCTGTTGTCATATTGAGGAATTAAAGTTGTGCATATACCTACTTAACAATCCTTTAGCAAAAATATGAACAAAAAATTATTAGCCTTGACAGCGCTTGCCCTGATGTTTGTTCAATTGCCGGTTTCGGCCAGGAATGTACGCGATAATATCGTCATAGTCGGTTCATCAACCGTTTATCCGTTTACGACCGTAGTAGCGGAGCAGTTCGGAAGAATGACCCGGTTCAAGGCGCCGATTGTCGAAGCGACCGGCTCAGGTGGCGGATTGAAGCTTTTCTGCGCAGGGGTTGGAGTAAGACATCCCGATATCGCCAATTCTTCGCGCAGAATCAAAACCTCCGAATTTGAGGATTGTCAAAAAAACGGAGTGAAAAACATCGTTGAGGTTAAGCTCGGCTATGACGGTATCACTTTAGCCCGCTCTAATAAGGGTGAAGCGTTCGACCTAACCTTGAAACAATTGTTTTTGGCATTGGCGAAGAAAATTCCGGACCCTTCCGATTCTGAAAAAACCGTTCCCAATCCTTATACTCATTGGCGGCAAATCGATCCTTCATTGCCTGATTCCGCTATCGAAGTCCTGGGGCCGCCACCGACGTCCGGCACTCGCGATGCGTTTGTGGAATTAGCGATGGAGGGCGGTTGCCAAGCCTTTCCATTCATCAAGGCGTTGAAAGACAATAATGAAAATGCTTATAAAACGATATGTCATTCGATACGAGAGGATGGCGCATACGTTGAAGCCGGCGAAAACGATAACTTAATCGTGCAAAAACTGGATACCAACCCGAATGCCTTGGGCATATTTGGTTTCAGTTTCTTAGATCAAAATACCGACAAATTATTTGGTTTAAAGATCGATGGAGTCGAGCCTGATTTCGATGAAATCGCTTCCGGCGCCTATCCTGTTTCCAGGTCGATGTATATTTACGTAAAAAAAGCGCATGTTCCGATGATACCTGGGTTAAAAGAGTTTCTGGAGGAATTTACCAGTGAAAAAGCCTGGGGCGAGGAAGGTTATTTAACAGATAAAGGCTTAATTCCGATGCCTGAGGATGAGCGAAAACGCTTTGCCGACGATGTTCTGAATTTGAAGGAATTGGAGATGTGAGGGAAAGGTGAAAGGTGAAAGGTGAAAGGTGAAAACGGCTCTTGACAAGTAATTGAAATCACGAATCCTTTCACTATTCACTATTCACTATTCACTATTCACTATTCACTATTCACTATTCACTATTCACTATTCACTATTCACCGCTTACTGCTAACTAAATCTTAACCAACGACGGTAATCTTTTCTTCAAAAGACATGCAAACCCCTTATTTATTGTTTACGCTGCTGATTTTAAGCGTCCTCGCTTATTTTATCGGCAAGAGGCGGTCGGTGACCGTTGTCGAAGGCACGCTCCGAGAATTGCATTCCTTGCCTGCGTATTACGGATATTACACTGCGCTTTGGGGCTTGATACCTGCTTTGTTTTTGATGTTAGTGTGGCTATCTTTCGAACCAACTTGGCTGGCTCATCGAACTGTCGCTTCGCTGCCTGAAGAAATCAAAAGCCTGCCCAGCAGTAAACTAAATCTTCAGCTCAACAACATTAAGAACGTTGCCGCAGGCCTTCAGGTTAGTCAACGAGTCGACCCGCTCATAGTGGAAGCCGCCGAACATTATAACCGATTACGCAAAATCAGTAATTTCGCGCTGACCCTCGTAGTTTTGACCTGCTCTCTAACCGGCATTTGGTTGGCACATAAAAAAATCAGCAAGGATTACCGTGCCCGTAACGTCGTCGAAAAGATCATGACCGGGCTGATGATATTAGCTTCGACGATCGCAATATTCACGACCGTCGGTATCGTCGCGTCGGTAGTATTCGAATCGTTATTATTTTTCAGGCAAGTGCCGTTTTTCGATTTTTTGTTCGGTTTGGAATGGAGTCCTCAGACGGCATTGCGCGCAGACCAAGTCGGATCCTCAGGCGCCTTCGGCGCGGTCCCTTTATTCGCGGGCACTTTGCTGATTTCGTCCATCGCGTTGATTGTTGCGGTGCCGATCGGGTTGATGTCGGCGATATATTTGTCGGAATTCGCGGGTTCTAAATTTCGGTCCACAGCCAAGCCGACGTTGGAAATTCTCGCGGGCATCCCGACTGTCGTTTACGGCTTTTTTGCCGCATTGACAGTCGCACCATTTATTCGCGAAACCGGAGAATTATGGGGTTGGGTCGTGTCATCGGAAAGCGCCTTGGCTGCAGGCTTGGTGATGGGCATCATGATCATTCCGTTCGTGTCTTCGTTATCCGACGATGTCATCAATGCCGTGCCGCAGTCTTTGCGCGATGCGGCTTATGCTCTGGGCGCCACGCAAGCCGAAACGATCAAACAAATTATTTTACCGGCCGCGTTACCGGGCATTGTCGGCAGCATTCTGTTAGCCGCTTCAAGGGCTATCGGTGAAACGATGATTGTGGTCATGGCGGCGGGATTGGCGGCCAACTTAACGGCCAATCCGATGGAAGCGGTCACGACGGTGACCGTCCAGATCGTTACGTTATTGGTTGGCGACCAGGAATTCGACAGTCCGAAAACACTGGCTGCGTTCGCGCTGGGTCTGATGCTGTTTGTCGTGACCTTGGCTTTGAATGTCATAGCTTTACATATCGTTAGAAAATACCGGGAGCAATATGAATAATCGGACGGATTCTCTATCGACCATGGAAAAAGTTCGCAAAGGCATTGCGAAGAGGCGTTCGGCCGAACGCCGTTTTCGTTTTTATGGATTGACCGGCATCGTTTTAGGTTTAGTCTTTGTGCTGATCCTATTTATTAGCATCATCGGCAAAGGATATAGCGCATTTCAACAGACTCAGATCGCGCTGGATATCGAGTTTTTAGAATCCGTGATCGATCCGAATCAAACCCGCGATAGTAAGGTGATATCGAGAGCCGATTACAATTCTCTGATAAGAAAGTCATTGAGTAAGGCCTTTCCCGAAGTTAAAGGACGCCGTCAAATACGCGACCTGAACCGGATGATCAGTACCGGAGCGATGTTTCAATTACGCGACCGGGTTCTGGAAGACCCCAGTGTGATCGGCCA
The DNA here is from genome assembly GCF_038051925.1 of Methylotuvimicrobium sp. KM2. Lineage (NCBI taxonomy): Bacteria > Pseudomonadati > Pseudomonadota > Gammaproteobacteria > Methylococcales > Methylococcaceae > Methylotuvimicrobium > Methylotuvimicrobium sp. KM2. The sequence goes on from NZ_CP150634.1 coordinate 2,179,784, forward strand.
AAGCGAGAGGATATGGCTCCTTGCCAGCGACGATTACGATATGTTGATGAAAGGCCATATCGATCGCCATGTTTCGGAAAGCGAACGGCGCCTGAAAGATTATCAAGTGGCTTGGGTCGACCAATTGCTTGAACAGGGTCGAATCAAGAAACGCTTCAACACTTTCTTTTTTACTGCAGGAGACTCGAGGGCCCCCGAGATGGCGGGTATTCGCGGAGCCTTGATGGGCTCCATGTATACATTGTTCGTCACGCTGGTGCTGTCGTTTCCGATCGGCGCCGCGACCGCCGTGTATCTGGAAGAATTTGCGCCGACTAATAAATGGACCGATTTGATCGAAGTCAATATCAATAATCTCGCGGCGGTGCCGTCGATCGTATTCGGATTATTGGGCCTTGCGATGTTCATCAATTTTTTCGGTTTGCCTCGGAGCGCGCCGTTGGTCGGTGGACTGGTGCTGACTTTGATGACCTTGCCGACTATCATCATTGCGGGACGCGCCGCGCTAAAATCGGTGCCTCCGTCGATTCGAGAAGCAGCGCTTGGCATGGGCGCGTCAAAATTACAAACGGTCTTTCACCATGTCTTGCCGCTGGCGCTGCCGGGCATGTTGACCGGTACCATCATCGGCATGGCCCAGGCACTCGGCGAAACCGCACCGCTATTGATGATCGGCATGGTTGCTTTCATAGTCGATATACCGAAAGGCATTTTCGATTCGGCTACTGTGTTGCCGGTGCAAATATACCTTTGGGCGGATAGTCCAGAACGGGCGTTCGTCGAACGCACCTCGGCGGCGATCATGGTGTTGTTAGCGTTTTTGATTTCGATGAATGCGGTTGCGGTGTTTTTACGCAAGCGATTCGAGCGGCGTTGGTGAACATTTTTCAATACAAGTTATTTTCGCAAACCCACTCAGCAACCTCAACTCCCGAGAGCTTTCATCATCCGGGGAGGGGAATAGTTAGGGGTGATTGCCAGGCTTTCATGAACGTTAGGTGCTTTTCGATCGGATAGAAGTTAAACATTATGAATACTGTAACTCAATCAAAACCGGAATCGGTTTCTCGCATGAAAACACTTATCAATAAAAGTATGTCCGCTAAACCTGTGAATTTTCAAGGCGAGATGGGGGCGACAGTCGGGTCGATACATGCTGATAATCCAAGGATAACTTGCCGTAATGTCAATGTGTTTTATGCTGAAAACCATGCGATACAAGATATCAACCTGGATATCGGCACGAATGAAGTCATTTCGCTGATCGGCCCATCCGGTTGTGGCAAATCGACTTTTTTACGTTGTTTGAACCGAATGAACGATACAGTCGAAGGTTGCCGGGTGAGCGGCGAAATAAAGATAGACGATGTCGATGTTTATTCAAAGCATCTAGATGTCGTGCCGCTTCGCGCACAAGTCGGCATGGTGTTTCAAAAACCCAATCCCTTTCCGAAGTCAATTTACGACAATATCGCTTACGGCCCGAAAATCCATGGCCTGGCTTCGACGAAAGCCGAATTGGATCAAATCGTCGAGTCTTCATTGCGTAAGGCCGGTCTCTGGGACGAAGTCAAAGACCGGCTAGACCAGCCAGGTACCGGTTTGTCAGGAGGACAACAACAGCGCTTGTGCATCGCCCGGACTTTGTCGGTCGAGCCTGAAGTAATTTTGATGGACGAGCCTTGTTCGGCATTGGACCCGATTGCGACCGCGAAAATCGAGCAACTGATCGACGAACTGAGACAGCGTTACACGATTGCGATAGTGACCCATTCGATGCAACAGGCCGCACGAGTCTCGCAGCGAACGGCTTATTTTCATCTCGGTAAATTGATCGAGGTCGGTAAGACCAGCGATGTATTTACCAATCCTTTGCACGAATTGACACAGGATTATATTACCGGAAGATTCGGATAAGCCAACCGAAGCGGCTAATTATTTAAACCAAGATCATAATCTATGAAAGAACATACGGTTCATCTGTTCGACGGCGAACTCAGCCATTTACATTATCTGGTACTGGAAATGGCCGGCTTGGTCATCGATCAATTGGATACGGTCATGACATCGCTCGATGAAGGCGAGGCCTCTATTGCCGAAAAAGTGGTGGTTCGGGATCGGGAAGTTAACGAATATGAGCTAAAAATCGACGCCGAGGTTCTGTCGATTCTTGCTAAACGAAGTCCGGTTGCTAATGACCTGCGCAAAGTGATTTCCATTTCGAAAATCGTTGTGGACTTGGAAAGGATCGGCGATGAGACGGTAAGAATAGCGAAATTGATCATCGACATGTTCGATCCGCAAACCAGCGATCCTAATCCTCAGTTACTCAGGGACATCGTCAGGATGGGCACAATGGCGCGCGGCATGCTCAGAAAAGCGACCGACGCTTTCGATACCGGTAATCTGGATGATGCTTACGAGCTTGTCAGGGGAGACTGGGACTGCGGACAAGAATTTCAAGACGGTATTCGCCGGCAATTGACCTTCGTGCTTCAGGATGCCCGCTTGATCGGCAGAGCCCTGGATATCCTGCAAATCATGAAAGCGCTCGAGCGTTGCGGTAATCATTGTATCAATATTGCCGAATTCATGATTTTCATGGTCGAGGGCAAGGACATCCGGCATCGTAATTAAAATTAATTTCGATTGAACTTCGATAACCGAAATTTCGAAGTAAAAAAAAGTTCGGTTTGTTTTTTCTCTTTTTGGTTGTTTAAGTGCGAAATAATGTTAAATCACAAGCAATTCCTAAAGTGTTGCAAACGGTTTTTCAATCACGAATTTCGAAATCGATGCCGCGAATTGTATGAGCTTAAATGTGTTTTGAAAAAACTAAACAATAAAAAAAGGCAGCTTTTGGCATCAATCGAATGGATCGAGGATGCAGAGGAAAAAGCTTACCGCCGACTAGAGTTGGAAATAATACATGTACATAGATTAAAAGGGATAGCTATGATCAAGCAATTGAAGAAACAGATTGGATCTATCTAATATCCTTATACTGTCTAAGATGTTCTATTTATAACGTATTGACACTTTCCCAGCGACTAATTGCCGCTTCAACTAAATGTACGTTTCTAAGCAAACAGGTTGCATTGTTGTGTTCATAGCGCTCCAATAGACGAGGAAATTTATTAACGATCTGCTTAATATATGGCTTCAATTTTTCGCCTGTCTGCTGCTGATCGGTTATGCCGGGCTTAAGCTCACGGTTTACGGCGATGCGATAGCCGATAAAACAGGCTTGGGCGGAAATTGGGTAGGCTTTTTGTTGATAGCCACTGTGACTTCAATACCCGAGTTGGCTAGTGGTATCAGTGCGGTGACCCTAGTCGGCGCGCCCAATTTAGCAGTTAGTGCGATATTGGGCGCTTGTATCTTTAATTTGAATATCATCGTATTGCTCGATTTTTTGTATCGCAAAGGGTCTATTTATCATTCAGCTAGCCAGGGTCATATACTTTCTGCTGCGTTCGGCATTGTATTAATCGGCTTATGCGGCTTGGGAATTGTCTTGGCGTTAAACGGAGAGACCTTAAAGCTAGGACATGTCGGAATCTATAGTCCTGCGATAGTGTTTTTATATTTGGTTTCGGTCTATACCGTCTTTAATTATGAAAGACACCAAATTAAGCATTATACGGACCAAGAACCCGATGCCTTTCCTCACCTTTCGCTGGGTCAGGTTGCGCTAAGATATGCATTGGCGGCGATTGTCGTTGTTGCAGCCGGCATTTGGTTGCCGATGGTCGCCAAGGGTATTTCTGTAGAGATGAACTGGCAGGAAAGTTTTGTCGGCACGTTATTGGTCGCGTTCGTCACGACGGTGCCGGAAATGGTCGTTGCCGTGACTGCGGTTAGAATCAACGCATTGGATATGGCGATAGGCAATATCTTCGGTAGTAATTTATTTAATATCGCGATTCTTGCAGTAGTGGATATTTGCTACAAATCCGGTCCGATTTTATCGAGTATTACACCGGTACATTCTATTTCTGTATTAACGGCATTGATCATGACAGGGCTGGCGATCATCGGTTTATTTTACCGGTCCGAGCAGCGGATTTTGAACATGGTGAGTTGGATCAGCTGGGTTTTGTTGGCGCTTTATTTGATCAATTCCTTTTTCTTGTTCAATTATGGTTAAGTCCTCAGCTATCACTATACAATGGTAAGAAATTCGCAATCAGTCGACAGCGAGCAAGTAACTCGTTCTTCTCGCCATCTATTGGTCGTTCACGATAGCGTAATCGGTCGGATGCGTATTCATGTTCCGGATTTGTATCGGAATGAAGGCTTGCGCGTTTCTTTAGAAAATAAATTAAACAGATTGGCCGAATTATCAACGGTACGTGCCAATATATTGACTGGGAATCTATTGATCGAATATCGAGCGGCGGATGTCGCCGATTTGCTGCCCGGTCATATTCTAAAAGTGCTCGAATCTGTAATCGGTTTGCCGATTATTCGTCAAAGCGAAGAGATTCATCGTCCGCAGCCGCCTAGGCCGAAAAAAAAAGCCAAACCCGTAGCGAAGAAACGACCTTATCCGGAAATTGGTTATCAAGAGCCGCCCACAAATTTCTGGCATACGCTGACTGGCGTTAAGGTCATAAGATTTGTCGGAAGTGATGAGGCTGGTTTGTCCGCCGAATCCGCTGCTTCGCAATTGGCTAAGTATGGTCCGAATGTTTTGTCGGAACAGCATAGCCGTTCCTCACTGCAAATGTTTTTGCAGCAATTTGTGTCGGCTCCGGTCGCGATGCTCGGGCTTTCGGCGGTCGTTTCGTTTGCGACCGGAGGTGTCGCTGATACCGTGGTCATCGTCGCGGTTGTTATGATCAATTCGGTGATTGGTTATATTACCGAAAAGTCGGCGGAAAAAACGATTAATGCACTTGGTCGTTTAGCGCCCGATACGGCTACCGTGTTACGAGGCGGCCAACGTATCGAAATTCCTTTATCCGATGTCGCGATCGGCGATATTCTGGTTCTTGCACCCGGAGCTTATATTCCCGCCGATGCCCGCTTGTTGGCTAGTAATCGCTTGAGCTTGGACGAATCGCCGCTGACTGGCGAGAGCATGCCGGTTGGTAAAAATCACGAGTTTATTGCCGAAGCTGAAACCCCGATGGGCGACCGGGAAAATATGGTCTATATGGGCACGACCGTAACCGGAGGTAATGGACGCGCAGTCGTGGTTGCTACCGGAAGGCATACCGAAATCGGTAAGATTCAGAGTCTGGTTGGAGAAACGATTACACCCCAAACGCCGATGCAGAAACAAATCGACGACATGGGCGTGCAGTTAGCTTTACTGAGTTCAGGGATATGCGCGTTGGTATTCTTTGTCGGTTTGCTTCGCGGTAGACCGCTCCCCGAAATGCTGATGTCGGCTATTTCCTTGGCGGTTGCAGCGGTGCCTGAAGGCTTACCGACCGTTGCAACGACGACGCTATCGCTCGGCATCAAGGATATGCAACGCCACAAGGTTCTGATACGTCAGTTACCGGCAGTTGAAAATTTAGGTTCTGTGCAGGTCATTTGTTTAGATAAAACCGGTACGCTGACGCTGAACCGGATGAGCGTTGTTGCGCTCAAGACCTCGCAAGTGTCGATTAAAGTGCGTGGCGGCCGGTTTTACGATAACGAATCTGAAGTAGAACTGTATAAACTCGATTCGGCCTTGCGCCGTATGATGGAAGTCTTCGTACTCTGTAACGAGTCCTCATTGGCCGAGTCGGGGCGAAATGACATTCAAGGTTCGCCGACCGAGAATGCCTTGCTGCAGGTTGCGATCGATGCCGGCGAAGATATTGAAGAATTGAGAAGCACCCGGCCCGAAGTCAAAATCGATTACCGCGCTGAAGACCGGCCTTACATGATTACCGTGCATGCTTTGGACGACGGACGATATTTCACGGCTGTCAAAGGCAGTCCTTACGCAGTGCTCGATTTGTGCGGTCAATGTTATATCAATGGCGAATTGAAAGATTTGTCCGACGAAGACCGTCAAGAAGTATTGATCTGGAACGAACGCTTAGGCGCCGACTCTCTGAGGGTCTTGGGTGCGGCTTACTCTATTGATATAGACTTGTATTCCGAACGGCAAGAATTAATTTGGCTAGGGTTGGTCGGAATGGAAGACGAAGTAAGGCCGGGTATGGAGGGCTTGATCGCGCAATTTCACGATGCCGGCATCGAGACAGTGATGATTACCGGCGATCAGAGTTCGACAGCGTATTCGGTCGGCAAGCGTCTGGGATTAAACGGCGTTAACGGCAAACCGCTCGAAATCATCGATTCCGGTCATCTGGAAAAGCTGCATCCATCGGTGTTGGCCGGTTTGGTCGATCGAACGACCATTTTTTCTCGCGTCAGCCCGGCCCACAAGCTGCGCATTGTCGAAGCCCTACAACAAAGCGGCAAAGTCGTCGCGATGACTGGTGACGGTATCAATGACGGGCCGGCACTGAAGGCGGCCAATGTCGGCGTGACATTGGGCGAAAAGGGGACCGACGTTGCGAGGTCTGTCGCCGATGTCATTTTGCAAGAGGACGATTTGCAGACGATGGTCACAGCAATTCGCGAAGGACGCGCAATCTACGACAATATTCGGAAGAGTCTGCATTTTTTACTGTCGACCAATTTGAGCGAGATCGAAGTCATGTTGGTCAGCGCGGCGTTAGGCGGTGCCGAAATACTAAACCCGATGCAGCTGTTGTGGATTAATCTGATTACCGATATTTTTCCGGGTTTGGCGTTGGCGCTGGACCCGCCGGAAGGCGATGTGCTGAAAAAACCGCCCCGCGATCCTCATGCCGCGATCGTCAACCGTGAAGATTATCTCAAGTTGCTTCGCGAATCGGGTATCATCACGGCCGGTACGATCGGCGTTTATACATACAGTCTATTGCGCTACGGACCTGGTCAAAACGCCAGCACCAATGCATTCATGTCGTTGACGTTGGCTCAGTTGCTCCATTCTTATCGCTGCCGTTCTGAAAAGACGTCGATCTTCGATCCCGAAAATCGCGCGCCGAATCCTTATCTCGATATTGCGGTCGGCGTGTCGGGTCTTCTACAAATATTGGCAGTCACCTTGCCGCCTTTGCGTGGGTTGTTGAGATTAAGCCCGGTAGGTCCGGTCGATATTTTCGCGATACTGGCAGGTGCGGGATTGCCGTTGATTGCGAATGAGGCTATAAAAAGCATCGGTAATAATGTCTCCGATAAGGAAAAAGAACTATGATCACTGATTATGTGTTTACCTCACAATCGGTCACGGAAGGCCACCCCGACAGGCTATGCGACACGATAAGCGATGCGATCGTCGACGCTTATTTGCGGCAGGATCCGACTTCGCGCATCACGGCCGAATGCGCTTTATCGAAAAATGTTTTATTTCTGGCCGCGCGTTACGCCAGCGATGGTGTGGTCGACATACCGGAGATTGCCCGCTCAATCATCAAGGAAGTCGGATATCGACCCAGGGATTTCAACGCCGATGATTGTACGGTCGTAACTAGCTTGATAGAACAGTCGAAGACGGCTCGGGAAATCAACTTTTCCACCGATGACGACGATGAGATCGATCGCATCACCGTTTCACATCAAACGACAGTATTTGGTTATGCCTGCCGTCATACGCCGGATTTGATGCCTTTGCCGATTACGATGGCGAATCGTTTGGCCCGCCAATTATCGCAGGTTCACAGATACGACAAGATCGATTATTTATCGCCCGATTGCACGACGCAAGTCGGGGTTGAATTCGTTGACAATATACCTAAGCGGATCGACAGTATGACCCTGATTATCGGTTGCGATTGTCCCGACGAGCCGCCCGCGTTCGAGACGATTGAAGAAGATCTGCGTCACCATGTGATTAATCCGGTTTTTCACGATGCGCTTATTAAGCCCGATAATTTGACGCGGATATTGATCAATCCCAACGGTCCTTTCATGCGGAGCGGTCCGGCTGCACATTCGGGAATGACGGGCCGAAAAACAGATAGCGACACTTACGGTAGCTATGCCAGACATTGTGGATGGGCCTTGAGCGGTAAGGGGCCTTCCCGTATCGATAGAGTCGGAGCCTATGCCGCCCGTTATGCGGCTAAAAATGTCGTTGCCGCTGGTCTTGCCGAGCAATGCGAAGTACAACTTAGTTATACGATCGGTTTTCCCGGGCCGGTCAGCGTGTATTTAACGACAAAAGGAACCGGCATAATAGATGACCGGGAAATCCGAAAAAGACTGCTTAGATTTTTCGATTTTCGTCTCGGTGCGATTGTCAAGGAATTTCAATTAAGAGAATTGACGAGACTGAATGACGGCGTGTTTTATCGAACACTACCCGTGAATGGGCACTTCGGTGCCGACGGTTTGCCTCTGCCTTGGGAAAAAACAGACAAATCGGATTTAATCGCGGATTAATTCAAATTGTGACCGGCCGCTCGGGACGGACAGGAATATTCTCAGTTCACGCTGAATGGCCGGATGCCGGTGAACTAATCGACAGCTCATATTATGTTTCGTTTTCCTGATAATCATGAGTTTCCTCGTCGAGAGCGTTACGATTAAGTAGGTCGGTCGAGTTTGATATCGTTTTCCCGTTCCAGTACTTGAAGCGCATACCATAGTAAGGTAGCTGCCGGTGCCATGATATTGCCTCGAGTCATTTGGTGAGCAGCCATGCCTATCAAGGCAAGGAACAATAACGAACGGCCGTCAAGCCGCCCTTGACTAAAATTCAAGAGAGAATTATCGATTATATTCAGGCCTGATGAGGTTATTGTTGCAACAGGCAATTTAGGTATCGTAATCGCTTCATAATCGTCAGGCATGTCGATTAGGCTGAAGATTTCGTTTGCCTCGGCGAATTCAGCAATTGTCTGGAAAGCCATGTCCTTTTCGTGGCAAATCAAAAGGCTAGCCGCTGGTGGATTCAATTGTAATTGAGTAATGCCAAGGCAATCCGCGAATCGTTCGGCTACATAGTCGAAATATTGAAAATCGCCTCTCTTTTGCGGGATTTTAAGACGAACACGGCCCGGTAGTTGATGTTTGATGAACGCATTGGGCCGAATTTCACCATCTTTCATGGTTTTGAGTTATCTGGATTATTGGGTTCTGAAACATCGGGTTGCCTTGGTTGGTGCTCGCTTTTCAGCTCGGCGCGGGCTTCAGCCAGAATATCTTCGAATTCCTCACTGGCTTCGGCCATGATCTCTCTTCCTCGTTCCGCTAGCATTAATCCTGTTTTAATTGCCGTTCTGGCGCCGGGACGGGCTGCTCTCGCAATGATAGGGATCGCCGGTATGGCAGCGGCAGCAAGTACTGTGGCGCCAACACCTATAGCAATGCCGAGCGGCGTACCGGCTTTTATCAAATCGTCTATTTTGATCATATTCTGTTTATTCTCGGTACAAAAGTGAACAGCAGTTGGCGAAACCTTAAGGCCAAGTTATATCTTTTGGTAGTTAAATTTCGGCACCGGGGAGCCCGTTAAAAGGTGGGGTAAATATGTAAATAAAGGTTCTATGGCTGCATTCATGTAATCCAAGCCTTTGGGCGAATACCACTGCGTCTCTATACGCCAATGCCGAATTTTCATCTACGAAGGGTATAGTAAGAGATGTTTTTGTAAGGGCTATTCAGTTGCCTAACCAGGCAAAAAATTGACATCTAAATATATAACATTTTCATTTTTGTATTGTTACAGTTTTGTGACAATAACTCATTGCCGCCCCTTTTTTCGCTCATATGAATTATGTTCGGGTAAAAAGCAAAAATGGTTAATCGATTCTCGAAACTTGTTCAAAAAAATGTACTACTCCCTTTTTTGATTGAATAACCGTCTAAGACGCCAAACCCCCATATCTTCATAAAGTTAACTATTTTTTTGAGTATAAAGGGAGAGTCGGCGCTGTCAATTTTATGCAGCTGTCATATTTAAGTCATCTTCGAGGATTAGGATAGTTAAAGGCCCATTGCAAGCCTTATCCGTGTCGATTAATCATGACAAGATATTTAACGGATAAAATCTTGCCGACGATTATTGCTTATTTTTTCAATACTCGTAGTTTATAACCAATCAGTATTTGGTCTACTTCGACAATGCCTCGAAACAAATTTATTAAGAGTAAGCCTAAATCCTCCATTTTTATTCTTTCTGAACAAGGAATAAAAAAGCAGAATTTTATCGATGATTTCAAACAATACTATGTTCATTTACTAGGCAGAGATGAAAACTGCCGATCTCCATATTATGCCGGTGTGGCTTTATCTCAGGCAATTCGCGACCGATTGATGGAGCGCTGGAAGGCTACGCATAAAACTTATAAAGAAAGCGGTTGCAGGCGCGCTTACTATTTGTCGATGGAATATCTGATGGGCAGGACATTAAGTAATGCCATGCTTAATCTAGGGATTACCGATACCGTGACACAAGCAATGTATGATCTCGGCATTGAAATGGAGGAATTAATTGCCAGTGAGCAGGATGCAGGCTTGGGTAATGGCGGATTAGGTCGTCTTGCCGCTTGTTTTATGGACCGTTGCGCCACCTTGCAATTGCCGGTCATAGGGTATGGACTGCGTTACGAATACGGTATGTTTACCCAAATTATCGTTAATGGCGAGCAAGTTGAAAAACCCGATCATTGGTTAAGGCATGGCAATGTCTGGGAGATCGAACGGTTGGAATACTCGCATCGTATAAAATTCGGTGGGCAAACCAAGTTTCAAACTAACGCAAAAGGAAAACAACGCGTGCTCTGGGTCGACACTCATGACGTTTTGGCGGTGCCATTCGATACGCCGATACCGGGCTATAAGAATGGAACGGTCAATACCTTAAGGCTATGGAAAGCCGTTGCTACCGAAGACTTTAATTTGGATGAATTTAATGCCGGAGAATATGCCGAAGCCGTTACTGCAAAAATTGCAGCCGAAAATATCACAATGGTTTTGTATCCCAACGATGCTAATGAAAACGGCAAGGAACTCAGACTTAGGCAGCAATATTTTCTGGCTTCCGCCAGTTTGCAAGACGTTATTGCACACTGGACTGATGTGAATGGCAAAAATTTCGAGAAATTTATTGAGAAAAATTGTTTTCAATTAAACGATACTCATCCAAGTATCGCGGTTGCAGAATTGATGCGTTTGTTAGTCGATGAGCAACATCTTTCATGGGATGAAGCATGGCATATCACACGGAGTACAATGGCCTACACCAATCATACGCTGTTGCCGGAAGCGCTTGAAAAATGGCCTGTATCCTTGATGCAACGGTTACTGCCCCGTTTGATGCAGATCATTTTTGAAATCAATGCTTTTTTTATGGCGGAGGTTTCGGCGCATTGGCCGGGTGATTTAGAGCGTTTGCGCAGAATGTCTATTATAGAGGAAGGGGACCAGCAACAAGTTAGGATGGCGCACCTTGCTATTGTCGGCAGTTTTTCAGTAAATGGGGTTGCTCAATTGCATTCTCAGTTATTGCAACAAAAATTATTTACTGATTTTTTTGCTTTATGGCCTGAAAAATTTAACAACAAAACCAATGGCGTGACTCCTCGTCGTTGGTTGGCTGCCTGTAATCCGGAGCTTGCAAATTTGATCACTGAGACCATCGGTAATCGATGGGTGACTGATTTGTCGGAATTGAAAAAATTGGAGTCATACGCGGAAAATCCGCATTTTCGCAAGCGTTGGCGCGCAATCAAGCAAGCTGCGAAACAACGCATGATTGACTATAAAAAAGAAAAGTCGGAAGTAGAACTCAATTTGAACGTTGATGCCTTGTTCGATGTTCAAGTCAAGCGTATTCATGAGTACAAACGGCAATTACTCAATATTTTGCATGTTATTCATCTTTATATTTGCATTAAGAAAGGCAACTTCGAAGAAAGGGTGCCAAGATGCGTATTGATTGGTGGAAAAGCGGCACCCGGTTATGCCATGGCAAAAAAGATCATCAAGTTAATACACAATGTCTCACAAGTCATCAATTCCGACCCTGAAGTAGGCGATAAGTTAGTCTTGCTTTTCTTGCCTGACTATCGCGTTTCGGCAATGGAAAAAATATGTCCGGGCGCTGATTTGCATGAGCAAATATCAACTGCCGGCAAAGAAGCGTCGGGTACCGGCAACATGAAATTTATGATGAATGGTGCCATTACGATTGGCACGCTGGATGGCGCCAACATTGAAATAAGAGAGGAAGTCGGCGATGAGAATTTCTTTTTGTTTGGCTTGACGGAAGCAGAAATCGAAGCCAGGCGAGACCATTACGATCCCATATCGATAATCGATCAGGATGAAGACTTACAGCAAGTCATGCATCTGTTGAAATCCGGTCATTTCAATCAATTCGAACCGGGCATATTTAACGATCTCATCAATAGCATCACAAGCCCGTTTGACCCTTGGATGACGATTGCCGATTTTCGTAGTTATATAGATGTTCAAAAGAGTGTGGAAAATGCCTATCGCGATCAAGATCATTGGACCAAAATGAGCATTTTGAATTGTGCGAACAGCGGTAAATTTTCCAGCGATAGAACCCTCCTTGAGTACAATCGAGAGATTTGGAAATTAAAACCTCAATCGGCAAAACTTAAATAGGTTACATTGACAAATCCAAATAAAGCACAATTCACATAGTTGTCATATTCGTCTAATACTATTGTTGGATTGATAATCGCAAACTAATTTTTCCAATAAATGCTTGGAAGCTGTTTCTGTGCTTGATTCTCAATTTTAATAAATGTTGGATTCAGTCCAGGCTTTGCTGTATGTGGAAAAAAATTTATTCGACTGTGTTTTCGCCACAACTCGACGACGAAGAGGTCAATCAGCGTTTGGCAATGGTGAAAGCGTCGATGCCAACCCCGGTATTTTGGTTGTTGGGAAAAACGCAATCCGGTAAAACGTCTATTATTAGGGCGCTGACGGGGGACAGTCGAGCACAGATCGGGAATGGTATGCATTCCTGTACACGTTCAGCTTATATATATGATTTTCCGGATTCGCAGAATTGTATCATGCGATTTTTGGATACCCGCGGTCTGGGTGAAATCGATTACGACCCCGATCCTGATATCGAAGCTTTTAGCGGGCAAGCGCATGTATTGATTGTCGTATTGAAGGCGATGGATCATTCCCAGCATGCGGTTTTACAAGCGGTGCGTTCGATCCATAAAGCCAAACCCGAATGGCCGGTCATCGTCGTGCAAACGGCATTGCATGAAGGATATCCGGATTCGAGTTTCGAACATTTGGCCCCTTATCCTTTTGATCACGAAGACTGGATCGAAAGAGTCCCCGGCAGTCTTGGTCGTTCATTACGGGAGCAAAGAGCCTTATTCAAGGGGATCGAAGCTCAATTCGTTGCAGTGGATTTGACAATGCCCGGGGACGGCTATCAGCCATGTAATTATGGATTGGATGCTTTTTGGCGGAATCTCGAATTGGTTTTTCCGCATGGCATAGCGATGATGCTGCATGACATGAAAGACGTTCGCAAGCAGTTAAACGATGCCTACAGCAAGGCAGCACATCCGCACATCATTGCCTATTCTTTGATCTCGGGGGCGGCCGGTGCGGTTCCCGTACCTTTTGTCGATATACCTTTGGTCACGCTGATACAAGCGAAAATGTTTCAGGCGATCGCCTCGCTTTATCGTTATCAGTTGGATCGAAAAAGTTGGGCTGAAATCAGTAGTGCTCTAGGAATTACATTGCTGACCAATCTGGGACGCCGGGAATTGATCAAATTCGTTCCTGTTTATGGTTTGGCGGTTTCTTCATTATTGACTGCCGCAACGACTTATGCGCTTGGTAAGACTCTAACTGTTTATTTTCAAAACAGTCGAAACGGCAAAGAGCTTTCTCACGAGTTATTTCGTAGTGTGTATATGGAGCAATTCGAACTCGGCCGTAAGTTATTGAAAGATTATGTGAATGAAATTCAACATCAGGTATTGAAATGAAAATCAAGACACAGTGGCAAGTTCACGTCATCGTTATTGCCTTGCCTTTCAGCGTTCCGATTACGGCGGGTGGTTATTGGCTTTGGTTGAATCAACTGTTGTTTGTTTGGTTAGGTTTCTCGGCAATGCTTGGCGGCGGATGGTGGTTGGTTTACAGAAGTTTAGGCCCCTGTAATATCGATTCCGAATTAGTGGATATTTCGGGGGCATTAGGCGATTCTCCGACCGATCAAGCGGCTTACCAAAAAATCGAGGAAATATCGGCGGCACGAAGAGAAGAAAATCCAGATCTTGCCTCTTCTCAGTTTTACATTCAGACAGTGACGGAAGTCATGCAAGCCGTGGCCGAGCAGTATCATCCGAAAAGTAAGGCAGCGTTGCTGGAAATAAAACTGCCTTACTTACTCAAAGTGATCGAAATATTGGCGCAGGATTTGCGCCATAATCTCTCCGATAATGTTCCGGGTAGCCATATTCTTTCATTGAAGGACATTGCCGGCACGCATAAATTAGCCAATAAAGGGCTGGAAATTTACCGCTTGATTCGCTTGCTTGCGGCAGGCGTCGATCCTGTTTCGGCAAGCATTCGGGAAATGAAAATATTGGCGACAAAAAATGTACTCACACAATCGACAGCGGATTTGAAATGCTGGCTGATAGATGCCTTTATCAAAAAAATCGGCTATTACGCAATCGAGTTGTATAGCGGTAACATGATTTTGGATGAACGCTTGCTGGCGAGTCCGACACGATCATCTAAAAAGGAAATCGAAGAAATCCAACGAAGAGAGGCTGTTGTAGCGAACGAGCCATTCAGGATTATGGTGATGGGGCAGGCTAACACGGGAAAGTCGAGCCTGATCAATGCGTTATTCGGTGAGATGAAAGCGGAAACCGATGTGCTTCCAACGACCGAAGGCGTCGCCTCCTATCTATTTCAACGGTCTGGTTTACAAACGGCCATGATCATCGACTCCGAAGGCTATGGCGCGGATGCTTCCAATTTACCGAAAAAAGTTAGTGATGAAATCATTCGCAGCGATATGATTCTATTGGTGGTTTCGGCAACTAATGCCGCTCGGGATATTGATAAAAAAATTCTGCAAATGATAAAGCAGCAATTTTCGGTCGAAGGTAAGGCTAATTTGCCGCCGATTATCGTCGCATTGACTCATGTTGATCAGCTACGTCCTTTCAGAGAATGGAGTCCGCCTTACAATCTTAATGATTATAGCTCTGCAAAGGCACAAAGCATCAGAATGGTAATGGAATCGGTCGCACTGGATCTGGCTATTTCCATTGATCAAATCGCTCCGGTTAACTTGAAGCGAGGTTTCGAGTACAACATTGAGGAAGGCTTGATAGCGGCGATTTTTCAGCATCTCGATCAAGCCGGACGAATGCGCTATTTGCGTTGTCTCAATGAATATCGAAAGGAAGATCAGTGGCATATGCTTTGGAAGCAATCGCAAAAGGCAGGACAATTCATCGCCACGAAAGGCTTCGAAATATTAGAAGCGGCGCCGAAGATAAAATCGGCTTTGATGTAGAGTCCAGGTTATATCAAAGTGGACTCGATACAATTGCCCATGTCCCTATGGGCCTATGGAAGAAAAAGTAAACTGAATTAACTTTCTGCTACTGTGCTTTTAGACTCGATTAGTTTTTCCTCGCGGATTTTAAAATCCTTACGAGCGACTCTGGCGCCATTATGGAAGCCTTTGATAGCTAAGCCATTGGCTGGCAGCATTTTTCTGATCATCAATGAGCTGAATACTGCGCCATAGGAGATACCATAACATGCGCCATAGATGGTGTTATCAAACAGTTTCGATGGGGCAGTAGCAATTTTGTTGGCAGTTAGTTTAGCTGCCTCAGCTCCTTTTTTAACCCCAACGAGTGCTAATTTGGCTTTTTTAGCCGTTTGTTTTTCAGTTTTATTTTCAACTTCTACTGTATTTTGATTTTCAATTTTTACATTCATTATTTTCTCCCGAATAAAAATAATCAAAATGTTTATTTGGGTCGTTATAGCATTACAAACTTTGCTTAAATAATGAGCAAAAATTTAAATTTCGAATTCCCGTCCCGCCTAAACTAATCGTTGGACGAAGCCGCTAACGCGGAGAAAAACCGTGCCGCTTGATTGACGATAAAATGTAACCTCACGCCCTCATTATACGAGGGAACATTCCACGACGAATCATGAGGTTACACGGCTATGACAGCATCATCCGCGTTCGATTTCAAGCAAAACTATCAAACTCATCTCAAACACCTGAAACTCAAGGGGCTTCAACCGAAGACGGTCGAGGCCTATTCGCGAGCTATTCGGCGCATCGGCACGTATTTCGATGAACAAATCCATGATTTATCCGAAGCACAATTGCTCGAGTATTTCTCCGATTTGCTGGCAACTCATTCTTGGAGCGCCGTGAAGCTCGATCTCTACGGGCTCAAATTCTATTATCAACATGTGTTGCACAAGCCGTGGGCGCATTTGGATTTGATCAAGCCGCCGAAGGGTCAGCGCTTGCCGGATATCGTCACGGTTGCAGAGGCGCAGCGTTTGTTTATGACGACCCGTTCGGTGAGTTACCGGGTGTTCTTTTTCACGCTGTACAGTCTTGGCCTGCGCCTTGGCGAGGGCTTGCGGCTTCAGGTAGGCGATATCGATGCTGAGCGGCAGCGTGTCCATATTCGAGATGCCAAAGGCAACAAGGACCGCCTGGTACCGCTGCCGGAAACGACATTGACTTTACTGCGCCGCTTTTGGCAAGTGCACCGCAATCCGGTGTTGCTGTTTCCCAGCCGCCAAGGCGGTCCGAAGTCGGCGCAGGCGGCCACTACCCCACTCGATCGTGGCGGCGTGCAAGTGACTTTGCGTAAAGTCGCCGAGGAATGCGGTCTAAAAAAAAGATCACTCCGCACTGTTTGCGTCACAGCTATGCCACGCATCTGATTGAAGCCGGCGTCGACCTGCTCGAAGTCCAAAAAATTCTCGGTCACCACAGCATTCTGACTACCGCCCGTTATACGCACTTGACCGACGATACCGACCGCAATGCCGGCCAACTCATCAATACCTTGATGGACGGCTTTGTTATCGACTGGGGGAAAGTCCAATGATTCTTCTCTCATCCATTATTTCGACCTTCGAAGCCGAGTTGCGGGAACAGTACGCGGGTTCGCTCTTACCCAGCCATTTGAACGCACTGGCCGCCATGAAACAGTGTCGCACCACGCTCAGCCCCGTGATGCAGGCGCAATGCGAGGACTGCGTTCACCAAGACTTCATCCCGCACTCCTGCGGTCATCGTCATTGTCCGCATTGTCAACAGCACGAGAGCCAACAATGGCTGGAGCGGCAACTGAAAAAACAGGTGCCGGCCGAGTATTTCCTCATCACCTTTACTCTGCCCAGGGAGTTCCGAGCGCTGGCCTGGCAACAGCAACGCCTCCTGTACGACTTGATGATGCGCTGCAGTTGGGAGACGCTGAATACGTTTGCCCACAACGATGCGCAGCTCAAGGGCAACGCCGGGGCGATCTCGGTGCTGCACACCCATTCCCGCCGGCTCGACTACCACCCGCATGTGCATGTCGTCATGCCGGCCGCCGCCATCGATACCGAACGGCGGCTGTGGCGAACTAAGACCGGTAAGGGCCAAAGCAAAAAGCCCAACCCAAGGCAAAGCGGCACCCGCTATTTGTTCAATCACAAGGCCTTGGCTAAAGTGTTCCGCGCAAAATTGCTCGACGCCATCAACCAGGAAGGCTTGGCTCTACCGGAACGGTATCCCGAAACCTGGGTCGTCGACGTCAAGTCGGTCGGTAACGGCGACAAGGCGCTAGTTTACCTGGGCCGCTATCTCTACAAAGGCGTCATCCAGGAAAAAGACATCATCGCCTGTCAAGACGGGCAGGTAACCTTTCGTTACCAAGACAGCAAGACGAAACAAACGCAAACCCGCACTGTGCCGGGCGCTGAGTTTTTATGGCTGATGCTGCGTCATATTTTACCGAAAGGATTTCGGCGGACGCGCAACTTCGGTTTTTTGCATCCCAACAGCAAACGCTTGATCAGCCTGTTACAACTGCTACTCGGTGTCAATCCCAACCTGGCCTTGACCTGGCTGAAAAAGCGTCCGGCACTAAAATGTCCGTGTTGCGGCGGTGACATGCGCATCGTGAAAACGCGCATACCGAAGGTCTATGCTATCTCGTTAAGCCGACCAGCCAATAATCCACAGGTCGCTTCGATTATGTAGCCGACCCGCACATTCTTCGGATGGGTCAGCATCGGCATTCGGTTGCCGAGGACATCGCTCGGCCCAAAAGCAGGCTATAATGCGCCTAAAAGCGTTGTCTTTGAGCTTTTGTAGCGGCAACAACAACGGTTTCAGGTTTATTGAGGTGTCGCCGCTCACAAAAAGCCGCGACACCTACAAAACACCAAAAGCTATTTTCTTATATAAAGCATCCAACCCACTCTGAATCAGCCGGACCGGGCTTGTCCAACAAACGGTTCAGATTTTGGTTCGCGTTGCTCACAAAATCTAACCTTATTCGTTAGATAATAAAGGGTTTATTTAGTTCATCAATTGTTAACATTTTTGGCATCGCTGATTCAAGTTATCAGAGCGACTCTAGTTATACCTTTCGCACTTCAAATTTCGGCAGTGCCGGAGCGCCCCGAGGCCGAATTTTCATCTACGATGAGTATAAAGAAAATGTTTTGGCTCTTCCGTACTTGCCGTGGTAATAGCGCATCGACACTAAGTTAGAATAATCGAGGAATTTTAAGTAATTGATAAAGAAGTTAAAATTTATTCTTAGCATCCAGCCATAATGTCTTTATGGCTAATTTGACGAACTACCACGGGAAATCCGGAAGAGCCAATGTTTTAGACTCAACCATGTTGTACTAATGTGCGCACTTTTTGTTCTACCGTCGCCCACGAAATCAAAATCGGCTTGCGAAAAACCGTAATCGTTAAAATATCTTCCTGCAGCAGATAGTCGGCTTCTATGCCGAAGCCTTTTATGATGCCTTGCTCAATATCGCCTAAAAACTGTAAACCATAATTTTCAGCGGCTTGTTTTGCTTTGTGAATCAGATCTTCCGGCTTTTCGATGATTTTTAATTGTATCGATTTAGGTTTTTTCATGTTTTTATAATGCGTTTGAAAGTCGAAAACAGAACGAGTGTAACTATTCAGTCCCCCGGAAATTATCGTTCCCACGCTCTGCGTGGGAACGCTTGAGTACCGCTCCAGCGGTACGAGACGCTAGAGCGTCTCGGTCTTCATTTCCACGCAGGAGCGTGGGAACGATAGGGGGGGTGTGAATAATTACGAACGAGTTACTTTTTTGTATTATAAAGGCGAAAAAATAAAACGGAACCGGTTAATTGATTGTGCAAACGTAACAAGCGTTATAAATGGTTTCCTGATTACGTATAAGCTTCAGCCTATTTGAAGTCCAGACAAGGTTTTGTGTCGCTATCGCGACGTTTATGTGGAGTCGGTTCGCGGACCGACAGCCGCGATACTGCTACGAAACCCATCCATGGGTTTCGCCCTGCGGGCCAGCTAAAGCTGTTCAAAATCGCTCCAGGCGGTTTTGTCTTTGCTTGTCCAAAGAAAAGTATCCAAAAGAAAAGACACCCGGAGGCCGCTGTATCCTGCGCGCTGACGATTTTGCCGAGGGTTTTCGGAAGGGCTATCCCTAGCCCTCCGAAAACGAGCGGCATCCCTGCCGCTCCCCTGGCGGGCTATTCTCAGCAAAATCGTCAGTGCTCGGCGCGGCCTAACGGGGCCCAGGCGGGAGCTCTAAGCCAAAGCAAATTGGCTGAAGGTTCTAAGTAATCAGGAATGGTTTTTTAAGAAAGTTTCGATATGTTGGCTTAATTCGGAATTGTCGTCTTCAATAAATTCATAACGTGCGCGTATAATGGGCTTATCGATAGCGATCAAGGCCGATAAGTCGCATGGCGTGGCCGAAACGACGAGGTCTATATCGGCGGAATTCAAGGTTTGTTGCAATGCCTTTAATTGCGAAGGATGATAACCGACAGCCGGCAGCACCTTGCCGATATGCGGATATTGACGGTAAACATCATTTAACCGTTCGGACGCAAATTCTCTCGGATCGACGATCTCGGCGGCCTGAGCTTGAATCGCAGCAATAAAACCCGCGCCGTAGGCCATGCCTCCATGAGTAATGCTCGGCCCGTCCTCGACGACGATGACACGCTTGTCTTTCACTCGTTCAGGCTGATCGAGAGTGACTTTCGAAAAAGTTTTAATAATCGGAGTACTCGGAAGAATCCGTCTGACGGTTTCAAAGACGCGTTCAATAGCCTCATCGGTAGCCGAATTCGCTTTGTTTATTAGCACGATATCGGCCATACGCAATACGGCTTCACCCGGATGATGGCCTGTCTCATGACCGGGTCTTAGCGGGTCGGTCAATACGATAAGCAAATCGGGACGGATGAACGAAAAGTCGTTATTGCCGCCATCCCATAAAATAATGTCGGCTTCCTGCTCGGCAATGGCGAGGATCTTGGCGTAGTCGATGCCGGCGAACACGGTATTGCCGAGCGACAAATGGGGTTCGTATTCTTCTCGCTCCTCGATCGTGCAATCAGCACGGTCGAGGTCGGCCATACTGGTAAAACGTTGCACGGCCTGTTTTTCGAGGTCGCCGTAAGGCATCGGATGACGGATTACTGCGGTTTTAAGGCCGTGGGCTTTCAATAATTTCGAAAGCCATTGCGTGACTTGCGACTTTCCGCAACCGGTGCGCACCGCGCAGCAAGCGATGACTGGAACCAATGCTTTCAACTGCGTGTTCTTGGGGCCGAGTAGGGTAAAATCGGCTCCGCCGGCCAGTGAGATTGAAGCTTGATGCATCACTTGGCTGTGTGGGACGTCACTGTAGGCAAAAATCACTTGGTCGATCTGTTGTTCTCGGCATAGGTCTGCCAATTCGATTTCATCGACGATAGGGATGCCTTCGGGATAAAATGGGCCGGCTAATGCCGGTGGGTAGCGCTTCCCTGCGATATCCGGGATTTGCGCGGCGGTAAATGCAACAACTTCACTGCCGGGATTATTTCGGTAGACGACATTGAAATTATGAAAATCACGTCCGGCGGCGCCCATTATAACGATTTTTTTGCGAGCTGTTTTGTGAGACATCGTAATTCATTTTTGGTAGAGGGTAATTTACTCGAGATAGAGGATTTATATCATTTCCGAAGACGAACTATACCTTTCGCACTTGAAATTTCGGCATTGCCTAAGGAGGCGACGGGGTGTGCGGCAAAGGCTTTGCCAGCATGGAGCTGGCATAGAGCCTACAGGGATGTATTCACCCAGCACCTAAATAAGCCAGGATTTTGAATCATTGCCAAAGACCTATGGAATTTAGGTGCTGGATTTAGGTGCTGGGTTCACGGCGTCCTTTGACGGACACCCCGGCGCCGAATTTTGATCTGCGATGGGTATATCTAAAATAAATCAAAACTCGGCTGTCTTCTGCCCAATTTTGATCTCCGAAATGGGCATATCGGAAAACTTTAGCTATTAACGCAAGCATAGCCCTCTAATTTTAGGGTTATCAGGAAAATTTATGACTATGAAAAAATCTTCTCACCGTCAGCGCATTGGATTGTTTGTGACGGTGTTCTTGACCGGTGCATCGGTAATGGTAATTGAGTTACTCGGTACTCGTATGATAGCGCCTTTTTATGGGACCAGTCTTTATGTCTGGTCTTCGTTGATTTCAGTAACGATGATAGCTTTGGCGTTCGGGTATTTCACCGGTGGGCGTTTGGCCGATTCATCCAAGCCGATTGGTCTGGCGGTCGTGATCGCTTTGGCTGCCTTGTTTACTTTATTGATTCCATGGATGACGCGACCGATTTTATTGATGACGGATCCGCTCGGTTTGCGTGGCGGCGCTTTTGTCAGCTCGTTTCTATTATTTGCGCCGGCATTATCTTTGCTTGGCATGGTCGGTCCGTTCGCGATAAAACTGGCTACCTTGCAATTAAATTCTGTTGGCTCGAGTTCGGGTAGCATTTATGCGGTGAGCACCTTGGGGAGTGTAATCGGAACGTTGATTTTGGGTTTTTTTCTATTTCCCTTGGTCGGGTCGCGTGAAATTTTGATTTCGTTAGGCTTGCTTTTGATGGGGCTGGCTTTGGTCATTGCGTTGACCGAGAGAAGAACTCTGGGTTTTCGCTATACTGTCGCGCCATGTTTGGCGTTGGCTGCGCTGGGTTTGATTTTGTTACCCGGCATCATCGGTTCTGGGAAGACGTTTGATGGCAATAGTAAATTCAAAATCGTTTCCCAACATGAGAGCCTTTACGGTTGGGTGCGGGTAATCGATCAACCCGGTAATGATTTACGCATGTTGACTTCCGACGCATCGACGATCGGTGCGGCAAGCATTTCGACTGGTAAGAACTTGCTGATCTATCAAGAAATCGTTGGTTTGATTCCGGCTTTACGCCCATTCTTGCAAAGGGCTCTGATCGTGGGTTTAGGGGCTGGGCATATGGCCAATGTTTTACGGGAGCGATTCGGTATCCTCGTCGATACGCTCGAGATCGATCCTGCCGTTGCCAAGGCAGCGGTCGTGCATTTCGGATATGAGTCGAACGGTCGCGATATTGTCGGCGATGCGCGCTATGAAATAAGGCATTTGACCGGGCCTTATGATTTAATTATTCATGACTGTTTTACCGGCGGTTCGGAGCCATCGCATTTACTGACGCTTGAAACGTTGATGCAATTAAAAGGTTTATTGGCCGAGAAGGGTATTTTGGCACTGAATTTCGTCTCATTTACTCAGGGTAATAACGAGGCGCTGTCGTCCGTTGCAAAAACACTCGATCAAGTATTTTCTCGGCAAACCGTTTATTTTTCACAACCTGATGAAAATTTTAACGATTTTATTTTTCTTGCGTCCGATGCCGCTATCGAAATCGATTCAGCGAAATTAAAACCAAGCGAGCGATTATGGCTTGAAAAACGACGTTATCGAGTGCCTCAGCATCAAGGTATCGTCTTGACCGATAATTTTAACCCGCTGGAACAGATGCAAGTTTACAAGGCAGAACATTATCGTAATGTCGTTGTCGGTTGGTTTGGCGCGAATTTATTGCTTCGCTGATGATTTTCTATACCCATCTTTGATCAAAATTCGGCGTCGGGTAATATGTCCATATAGGTTCTATGCTCTCTCACTTAACTACTCCCTTTTGATTGAAAAACCGTCTAAGAATAAAAGGTATGGGATGTGTCTATCGAGGAACGCCGTAAACCCATCCATGGGGACTTGGCGGCAGCTCCCTGCTGCCGACATCCTCGCTAGCCACACCCCATACCTTCATAAAGTTAACCATTTTTTGAGTATAAAGGGAGTAGGTGAGGGAACGAACACTCCTGCGCCTCCTCCTTAGGCATTGCGGAAATTTGAAGTGCGAAAACTATAATTTAGTCCCTCAATTAACAAAAGAATGGGTAAGGGGGATGAGTTAAACAAATTCTCCTATTGATGATCTTGAATTAACAATCAATTTAATATTTTCATCATTATCAACAATCGCTAAACTATGCTTTTTTTAAAGAGCGCCCCGGCTCTTAATGTTTCGATAAATGACAACCGACAATAATGTGACGACTCTATTTCCCCTGCCGCAAAACCACCCGCAACGTTTCGTGTTGCACAACGAAGTCCATGCCCGCGCATCGCTGAATTTGGAGTTGCCGATCAGGGCCTCTCATCTGGCCTTGCTGTTGACGAGCGACGAAAAACAGCGCGAACGCGAACACCTGAGCAAGCTCTGCGAGCGTTACGGCAAGCCCTGTCCCGAAAAAGACGCTAGCCATTTGAGCGAAACCTTCGATACATTCGAGATTCGGTGGGAACAGCACAGCGAATTTAGCACCTACACGTTTTACGTAGCGAATACGCCGGCCGATCCGTTTTCTGATCCTGCGTTGAAAAAAGTGCCGGTCGATTGGCTTTCTGAATTGCCGGGTCAATTGATGGTCGCCGCGCATGCCGCAATTCAACCGGCGGTCGTCGTCAAGAACGGCGATGGACTCGATATGGCCGCGATTTCCGCCTGTTTCGCGAACAATCCGGTCGTCGGTTCCAGCGTGACCGGCGGGGATGCCCAGGTATTCACCGATTTTAGGGTGCATGTCGACGGATTCAGCCGTTTTCTGATCGTCGACCACAATTTGCGCTCGGCGCAGGCAGGGCGATTGCTGCATCGTTTGTTCGAAATCGAAGTCTACCGCGTGATGGCCTTGCTGGCGTTCCCAATCGCGAAAAAGCTCGCCCCGGAACTAAGACGAGCCAACCAAAAGCTTTACACAATCACGAATGCGATGGCGCAATCGGACAACAGCAACGACGCAGGTTTGTTGGACGAATTGACGACGTTGGCTGCCGAAATCGAAAACCATATTTCGACGCATCTGTTTCGCTTCACGGCCGCAGGCGCTTACTATCAACTCGTCGGTCAACGCCTCGAAGATTTACGCGAAGTCCGGATTCAAGGCATACAGACGCTCGGTGAATTCATTCGCAGGCGCATGGAACCGGCGATGAGTACTTGCTACTCGACCTCAAAACGTTTTACATCCCTGTCCGAAAGAGTCGGCAATGCGAGCCAATTACTGCGAACTCGCGTCGATATCGTGATCGAACGACAGAACCAAGGCCTGCTGAGCTCGATGGCGCGCCGCGCGAAGATGCAATTCAAAATGCAACAAACCGTCGAAGGCATTTCGATCGTCGCGATCACCTATTACGCGACAGGACTGATCGGCTCGGTCTCCAAGGCGCTTCGTGCGGCCGGTTGGCCAGTCAATCCGGAGCTGGCAGTCGGCGCGGCGATTCCGTTCGTGATGATCGCGGTTGCCTTGGGCCTGAAACGGATTCACAAGATGATCGAAAAGACGAGCGAGGAATGAAGTCGGGTAGGTCGGGTTAGCGTAGCGTAACCCTACGTTTTAAGGCGTTTCATTTTTCATTGTTGGTTTTGGGAATGCTTTTGCCTGAAATTCTGGTTTCCCAAGGCCGGCAAGCCAAAGTTTGCGAATCAATCGTTCCTAAACTAAGGACTGAACACCAAGAAAATCAAAATTTGGAGACAGAGGCGCGATTTCGATGCGCCTATGTAATTTGTAAGTTGAAAGAATAGCGTTGGATAGGGAAAATTAAACCTGACCCTGAGGTATCCCCACGAAATAGCCAAATAAAACAATTTGCTATGGCTGAAAATTGATAGCTATATTTATTTTACATCGTTCCTTCGCTCTGCGTGGGAATGCATCCCGGGACGCTCTGCGTCCCCAAAGGTCGATAATCCCGACAAGAGCAACCAGGCATTCTCTACAGTTTCTTAATCCAATTACCCGCGGCAGTCGACGCAGAGCGTCTAAATCGGCATTCCCACGCAGAGCATGGGAACGAGCGTTTTGTGGGGATACATCAGAACCTGACCCCTTTTTCACTTTTTCAACAAAGATTAAGTCTTACTCTTTTTCCAATCTTCCGGTTACCCAAGCGGGATTTCTTCGGCAATCCAGCACGGCATAAACGATGATATCCGGTTTTTCGACGATATAGTAAACAGCAAAAGGAAAGCGCTTGGAGAGTAATCGGTAATAGTTGCCGAAAGACTGCTGATGTATGCCGTAATACTCCCTTTATACTCAAAAATTAGCTAACTTTATAAAGGTACGGGGTGTGGCTAGCGAGGATGTCGGCAGCAGGGAGCTGCCGTCAAGCCCCCATGGATGGGTTTACGGCGGTCCTCGATAGACACACCTCATGCCTTTTATTCTTAGACGGTTTTTCGATCAAAAGGGAGTAGATGAGCAAGGAATCAATATCCGAAAATAACGAATCAAGAAAATAACCACCTAATCCTGGCGACTGTTGTTCGTAGAATTGATAGCCGTTGACTAAATCTTCATTGGCTGCCGGGAGGATTTTAATATTCATTGCGTCCGTTGGCGAATTGCTTTTTTGGCATCTTGCCAGTCCATAGGTTGTCCGTGTCCGGCCTGCCGGTTTGCTTCCCTGATTTGCAAAACATCGCCATGCCAATCCGGTGATTGCACGTTTTGGTGCTGGCAAAGATCGTCCCAGATTTGCTCCATCGTGGCGAGCTTTTCTTCCAAGGTCATGTTGTTGATTGCGACTGCGTTCATAGTACACCTGTTGGCGTTGTAGATTTGTTGAGGATATTTTGGCATGAATGCAGGCTATTTTATAGGTTGCCGTGCCTACATTTAGATCTGTTTTACGGCTTGATTATGTGGTTGTGGGGTGAGAATGTGTCCCTCGTTTTTATTTACCAAGTAGCTGCAAAGAACATGGCATTACCCCGAATTCGGTAGCGCCAATTATCAAACATGCAATTGCAAATGGGCAGTAAGTGCTCGTATAGTGGATCTTTTCACCAAAGGGATTTCTTCTATGTTCCATTGCTGCCGGTGAGATTGCCCGTTAATAAGTGATTTCCTTCAACGCGTCACCGAAGCCGAACCGCAACAGTTCGATATCAATAGCTTATGACCGACTTGCTCCTAGCCAACTCGGCAAGCCCAATGTGAGCGCCGGCCAATAAGTGATGATTAGCACGGCCAACAGCAGAATGAAGAAAAAGGGCAATGTAGCCTGATATAGCTGTAGTAACGGGCGCTGGAATCGGTAACTGGCGATAAACAAGTTCATGCCCACCGGCGGCGTGAAATAGCCGATTTGCATATTCGCCAGAAAAATAATGCCTAAATGCACCGGGTCTACGCCATAACCGACCGCGATCGGCAGTAGTAACGGAATCATGATGACCAACGCGGCGAAGATGTCGAGTATCATGCCCAAGACTAGCAAAAACACGTTCAGCGCGATGAGAAAGGTCAAGCGGCTCGAAATATGATCGTGAACGAATTCGAACAAACGTCCCGGCACATTGGCATCGATCATCACATTCGTCGAGGCCAACGAAACGCCTAAAATTACCAGAATGCCGCCGACCATGACCATTGCGCTCCGCATCACGGCAGGCAATTGGCTGAGACTGATTTCGCGGTGAATCAATACTTCGACGATCAGTACATAGACCGTCGTGACGGCGGCGGCTTCCGATACCGCGAAATAACCGCTGTAAATACCGCCCAGCACGATAAACGGCAAAGGCAATTCCCAGCGCGATTCGCGTAATGCCTGCCAAGCTTCGTTTACAGTGAATCGGGTTAGTCCAATATCGCGGTTACGCCAATAACTCCAACCCGACAACATGATTAGCATCAGCAGACCCGGCATCACGCCGGCCAAAAACAACTCATCGATCGTAAACGGACGGCCGACGCTCATTTGCTGTGCGATAACGCCGTACAATATCAACGGTAATGAAGGGGCGAACAGCAAACCGAGGCTGCCGGATGTCGTCACTAAGCCGAGGCTGAAATTTTTACGATAACCGGCTTTGATCAAGGCCGGATAAAGCAAGGCGCCCAATGCGACGATCGTGACACCCGAAGCGCCGGTAAACGCCGTCAACAATGCGCAAGCCGTCAATGAAACCATGGCAAGTCCGCCCGGTAGCCAGCCCAGCAGCGCTTGCGTCAGGCGCATCAGCCTTGCCGGCGCTTGGCTTTCACTTAGTAAATAACCGGCAAACGTAAACAGCGGAATCGCCAGCAATATCGACATATCGGCCAGGCGGTAAAACTCGATCGCCACGACCATTAGATCGATGTCGTTATGATAAAAACCGAGCAGGGCGCTAGCGGCGATAATCGCGAACAATGGCGTGCCCAATAGCGCCAGAACGATTAGCGCAACGACGACGAGCATCAGGGCGCCTCTCTATTCAACAAGACCGAAAGCCCATGCAATGTAAAACGCAGGCTCATGATGCCGAAGCCGAATGGAATGACCAGTTGGCAAATCCAGGCGGGAACCGAGGCGAATGCCATAGTCGCATATTGATAGTCCATCAACGTCAATCGCGCGCCTTGCCAAGCCAACAGAGCGCAAATGATAGCGGTAAACCAGTGGCTGAGGAGTAGAGAGGGTATTTTTAGAAAGCGAGGAAGGAATTTGCTAAGGACATCGATACTGATATGGTTATTATCGCGGGTTGCGGCCATTGCCCCGAGCAGCGCGATCCATAGCACCAGGATACGCAGCAGCGGGTCGGCCCAGTCCAAGCCGGAGCCCCAAACGTTTCGGAGAACGACCTGGCCGATGGCCAGCAGAATCATCGCGGCGAGTACCAACGCCAAAATGCCGTCTTCGAGACGCCTTAAACCTTTGAAGAGACGTTGGAGCATGGGTTTAACGGGCCGTACCCTGGCGAAAATCGTTCAGATGCCGTCTTAAGGTCTCGATGATCGATTGGCAGAGAACGCCTTCCCGCTCCATTTTGGATTTAGTATCTTCGAGCATCGCTTGCCAGTTTTTTCGATCGTTTTCATCGGTTGCGACGAATTGAATGCCTTGGTTGCGTAAAACCCGGAGCGCTTCGGTATTGTCGCGGCGATTGATACTGTTGAATTCCTTATAAACCGCGCCGATCACATCGCGAACGATTCGTTGATCGTCCGGCCTTAATCGCGAGAAGGCCCGTGCTTGAACGATCATCGTGCCGTACAAATAAGCCAGCGGTTCGTCGGTGACGTATTTGACGCGGGCGTGCCATTGCAGCGCAATCGCGCCCATCGGCGAACTGGCGACCGTATTGATCAATCCGGTTTGTAATGCGGTCATTACATCGGTAAGCGGCAGCGATATCGGCGATACGCCGATGGTTTGAAAGGCGCTCCGGCTGATGTAATCTCCTTCCGGAACCCATATCTTTTGGCCTTTCAGGTCTTCGACCCGCGACAACGGTTTGTCCGACATCAAATAAGCAAAACCGCCTTCGCTCAAGCCGAAGCTGATAAAGCCGTTTTGTTCGAGGCCTTTGATGATCAAATCGTCCATGCGCGAGCGCACATAATCGACTTCTTCGAAAGAACGGAAAATCAGCGGCAAGCTATACACCTGAGAATCCGGGAAAATTTCCTTCAGGCCGCCGCCGGGAAGAATGCCGCCTTGTAATTGATTGACATTGATTTTACGCATCACGCTGGCATCGTTGCCCATGATGCCGCCCGGATAAAAGCGAAAGGTGACACGGTCGTTCGTGCGCCGTTTGATTTCGTCGGCTGCCTCGCGCATTTTTTCCATCCAGATGGTTCCATCCGGCGAAGCGGTCGCGATCTTGAGCATTTGCGATAAGGCCGGCGACGAAAAAACCATTAGGCACGTTAAAAACAAGGGCGCGATTAAATGAGGCATGGCTTACTCGTGGAAATAGCTGTCGGATTCGTCTAGTAATTGTTGGGCTTCTTGTTGCGCGATGGTATTGGAAAGGGACAGGCCCGGTACATTCGGATCGGTCTGTAGCACTTCGCGCAACAAACGGTCGTGCATTTCACGGTCATATAGCATCCGAGCATAATTTCGTGCCAAGGCAACCTTGACGGCCAAATCGTTGCCGTTCGACAGTTTTATCGCGCGCTCGAAATGGCTTTTAGCGGTTTCCGGGTTGCCGCCCAAAGCCGGCGATAATTGCGAGCGGAGTAGTCCCAGATAGTAATGCGCCCGTCCGGAATCGAAAGACTCGTCCAATTCCAGGATTCTTTCGAATAAGGATTCGATTTTCGGGCGGTCGGCAATCGCATTCCAATCGCGGCTGTGAGCTTGCAGCCAAGCCGCCCAAGCCAATCCGTAGGAATAGAGCTCATTCACGGCCGTGTGATCGGCATTTTGCAAAGCAGGCGCAAAAGCGTCATGTGCCAATTGGTCGATATGGCATAAGGATGACCGTTTCAAACAAAGCGCTCGCTCGGCGTAATCGCGCGATTTTCGGGATAGCTTACGGGCCCGTGCAGGATCTTTAACCAACTCCGATGCATACAAGGCATAGAGTTTAGCGCCGGAAATCAGCAAGTCTGTATTTTCCGGTTGTTGTTCGATGAAGCCGTCGGTCATCAACAAATAAGCCGGCAAACCTTCGCGCACGATCTCGATGTCGTTTTGATTGAGAATGGCATCGGACAAAGAATCGGAAAGGTTTTGCAGAGACGCGCTCACGCAGCCCATCAACAGCGCCGATAAAACCGGCAATAAAATAAATCGGGTTAATTTTAGTTGGACCACAGGATTTTTCCGATCGATTTGAGTTTAGGGCGGTCATTATACCTTTCCTAGTGGGTGACGGAATAACCGCCATGTAGTATTGGATTTAAATGTCGTGCTGGATTCTTGCTAAGTTTAGGTTTCATTTTTGACACCGTCTGCAAAAAACCGTGCTTCTATTGGCGATGCGTATTTCGGTGAGCGGCGTCAAGCAGGTGCGGCAGGGGGCTCCGGCTCTTCCGTAGACTTGCAATTGTTGTTTGAAATAACCCGGCTTTCCGGTTTCGTTGACGAAGTCTCTCAGCGTCGTGCCGCCTTGTTCGATGGCGCTGCTCAAAACCGTGCGGATACAGTCGGCGAGTGTTCGGTAACGGGCGAGCGATATGAGACCGGCCGCGCGGGTCGGTTTGATGCCGGCCATGAACAAGGCTTCGTTGGCATAGATATTACCGACGCCGACCACGATATGGCTGTCCATGATGAAGGATTTGACGGCAATGCTTCGGTTTTTCGACAAACGATAAAGATAATCGCCGTTAAAATCGGTTAGCAGGGGTTCGGGGCCGAGTTCTATCAACAAAGGATGCTCGGTAATCGCTTTGGAAGTCCACAGTACCGCGCCGAAGCGTCTCGGGTCGTTGAAACGCAGTATCGTCGTATCGGAAAACACCCAATCGACATGATCGTGTTTCTTGATTTCTTGTTCGCGGTCGACGATACGCAGATTACCCGACATGCCCAAATGGATGATCAGCACGCCTTTTTCGGTGTGCAGCAATAAATATTTCGCTCGCCGGTCGACCCGTTCGATGCGGAGTCCGTTCAAGAGTCGGTCTAACCGATCCGGCACCGGCCAGCGCAGGCGGCCTTGGCGCACTATCGTTTCTTGGATGATCCGGCCTTCGATATGAGGCTTGATGCCTCGGCGGGTGGTTTCGACTTCAGGTAATTCGGGCATGATAAAGTTGGCGCGTCAAATTGAGTGGGGCGAACCGGCGGTTCTCAACGGCGCTTACGCCGGTACCAAATCAACCAGCCGGTTATCAACAATACTAACGGAATAATCAATAGAAAGCCGAAGCCCATCAGGGTGACCGATAACGGTGTCAATTGCAGATGCCGATCCGGAGCTGATTTGACAGGGATGGCGACATAGCGATCGTCGCGGAGCAGCCAGTTGATCATTCTTAGGCCCAACTCAAGGTTGCCGACGTTGCCAAGGTAGGCATTGGCGAGAAAGTCCCCGTCGCCGACTAGAATAATGCGTTGTTCGGTCGTTTCATTGATTTGGCGGGTCAAGGCGTAAGCCAGACTCAATGGACCTTTGTGTTCTTCGGAGTCGGTCCATGATTCATCGGAGCTTTTTATTAAGACCTCGATGTCGAATGGGCTTTTCTCACGGCTCTGCAGCGCCGCTGCGGCCGGAAATAGCGTCATCGTCTGTAGATTTTGCGTAACCGGGTGGCTCGGGTATTTGGGGACTATCACGAAGCTCGGGTCGTTTATTCCGTAGAGCCCGGCGCTCATATCGGCGATCGTGCCGGGCAAGCGGTCGATGCCTAGATAGTCATCCAGACCGCCCGGAATCAGGCTGTCGGGATCGGCCAACCATAATAAATGGCCGCCTTGTTCCAGATAGTCATGCAAAATGCCGATTTCTCCCGGCAACAAGTCGACGCGCGGGCCGGCGATGACCAATAAGTCCGAATTATCCGGAATCGCCGGGATTTCGGCCAGGTTGAGCGTTTGTGCTTTGATGTTGCGTTGCGCCAGCTCTTCGCCGAAGCGGCTCAAGTCGAAATTGGCGCGCCCTTCGGGCGACTGTTCGCCGTGGCCGGTTAAAAAACTGATCCAACGAACATTCGCGCCGGTCAATTGTTGTAAGGCATTGGTGAATGTCGATTCTTCCAGAAAATTGATACGTTCGGTGCGTTCTTGATATTTGACAATGATAGCGCCCGAGGCGCCGATTTCCAGTTGCCGCGTTTTTTCCGGCGTCGAATCGGGGTCGATGAAGGTCAATTCGATATCGGGTTTGTGGAGCTTAAAGCGATCGATCAATTGCTTGATCTGGGATCTGAGTGCCGGATCTTTTTTTATATAAGCCGTCACGACGATTTTATCGGTCAACGAATTTAAGACATTTTGACTGACCGACGATAGGGTATTGCGCGATCCGGCGGTGATGTCAAAGTGGACCGGGCGCAGCGTGCTCAACCATGCCAAACCGAAAAGAACGCTAAGCCAAAGTGTGGTATGGAGCAGGTTTTTGATGCGCAGTTGCCGGTGAATATGGCGCGAAATTTTCATTTTTGCAGCCGGTCGTTATCGAGGTTACGAATGCTGAGGATCAGGAAAGTCGCGGTAAATAACGCGAAATAGATTAGGTCGACGGTGTTGATCAAGCCGCTTTGCAGGTTTTGAAAATGCCTTAGCAAGGATAGGTATTCGAATAGTTCGCTTTTATCGTCGCGAAGCCCGGTCGACCAGTCCACAATCCATAAGAGCATTAACAGCCCGAATGCGCCCGTCGCGGCAACGGTCGGATGTCCCGCGAGACACGACATGTATAGGCCGACCGAGCTGAAGGCGGCCAATAACAACAGCAATGCCAATATATTCGCAAACAGTTTACCGAAGTCGAGTGTGCCGCCGGCGAGCAGCGAAAGCGGCATTAGCGTGATCAACAAGAGCACGGTCAGCATTAAGCCTAAAATTCCCAGGTATTTACCGATGACGATTTCGGTGCTCGATACCGGCGCCGAAAGCAACAGGGCCAAGGTTTTATTGCGCCGTTCTTCGCAAATCAGGCGCATCGTCAACATCGGCGTTACCAGCATGAAGATAATCGCGGCATTGCCGTACAGCGGGGCGGCGATAACATCGGTCAAGCCGGGCGCATTATCCAAGCCTTCGAGTTGAGGCTGGAGGATGATGAAGGTTTCGACTTGGGTGAGAAACAAGTAGGCTAGGATAAATTGTAAAATCGCCAGTATGGACCAGGCCAACGGCGATAAAAACAGGCTTTTGAATTCGCGTAAGGCTATTGCAGTAATCATTATTGACAATGGTGTATTAGGCCGAAATTGAAATTCATGCGGACGACAGTGTAAGCGCAAACGTGTTCAGAGACAATTTTTAACGGGTGCTGATGCCGCACAATGTTTATAGTTTGTTTTTATTACCATGAAGAGCATGAAGATAATGAAGGAAAGAGTATTGAGTGCTTTATGAACCGTCCAAATAACACAGATGAACTCAATAAATAAATTCAATGGAGTTACGCAGCGATTTCAAAACCAGTTAATGACTAAAAAATATCAAAACGATGGCGGGACTGGAGTGCGATGACACAGGCTGTTAATGGTTGGTCACTCAATTAAATTAATAACATTGTATCTTCAAGTCCTTCATGCTCTTCATGGTAAAAAATAAGTAACATTTTTTGGAATCAGCACCCTTTTTAACCCTATACCTGTGTCAGTCGCTACCGAATCACGGTTGCGATTCCGAATAACACCGGCAGAATGAATAGGCTGACCCATAAACCGCATCGGATCATTTGTTTTTGCGGAACTAAGCCGCTACCGAAAACTATCGCATTCGGAGGCGTCGCGACCGGAAGCAAGAAAGCACATGAAGTCGTCATGGCCACCACGATAGCGATCGATTGATTATCGACTTGAGGCGCGATACCGATAAACAAAGGTATCAACAGTGCCGCGCTAGCCGTGTTACTGGCAACTTGGGTAAGTAGCATGGCGAACAGGATCATCAGCATCAGACTGCCCAATACGGGCATCGCGGTAAAAGGGCCGTCGAGTCGTTCGGCGAGCCATGAGCCGGCGCCGCTAGAGGACAACATGAGACTGAGTGTAAGGCCTCCGCCGAATAGCAACAATACGCCCCAGTCGACATTGTTCTCAATATCTTTCCAATGAACTAAACGCAATCCGTGCATCAAAATCAGCGAGAATAGAGCTACCGAAGCATCGTAACCGCGGCCGATACCCAGCCATCGATTTAGCGGTGCTCCGAATGCCCAGAGTCCTACCGTCAGAAGAAATACCGTCAGCATTAAAGTATGAGATCGTGACCAAAGTATTTCGTGCTCCGGAGTTTCTATTTCGACCTGTAAATTTGGTCGAATCGCAATGCGTAAGGCCAATTCCATTAGCGGCATCATGATTAATACGGTGGGCAGACCGAACAGCATCCATTGGCCGAAATCGATACCGACAATGGATGCCGCAATAGCGTTTGGCGGACTTCCGACAAGGGTTCCTATGCCTCCGATATTAGCTGAGAACGCTACTCCAAGCAGAATATAGAGGTAGGTCGAGCGGAATTCCTTAGGGTTTAAAGGCGATAGCAGGCCGAGCGCCAGCGGCAGCATCATCGCGGCGGTTGCGGTGTTGCTGATCCACATCGATAAGAGGGCGGTTAACCAGAATAGATAGCGCGATGCGATATCGACACGGCTACCCGCCTTTGCAATCACTGAGGCCGCAATCCAGCGATCAAGTCCTTGTTTCTGTAAGCCGCCAGCGAGAGCGAAGCTGCCGAGAAAAAGAAAAATGACCGGGTCGGCAAATTGGCTGAGCGCTTCGTCAAAAGCCATTATGCCGCTCGCGGAGGCCAGCAAGGGGACTAATAGCGCGGTCACGCTTATATGGAGCGCCTCGCTGACCCATAACCAGGCGATAGTAACCAATATAGCAATACCGCTGCCGGCAAGGCCGATTTCGCTGCCCAACCAGTGATTCAGGCTCAAATAAAGAACGGTTGCAATGGCAAGATTAATCGATCGTGACATATGCGGGGATTTTCGGCTCACGCTGTTTACCCATCGTAGATCAAAATTCGGCGCCGGGATGCCCTTCGGAGCGAGTTATTTAAACCGTTACCAACGTTTCGTTTTACCATAAGGGTTTCGCTGAAAATAACTTCCTGGAGTTATGAGCTTTGTCGAGGGTTCGTTAACTCGCCTGCCCTCAATAGTCACATCCCGTACCTTTTATTCGTAATTATTCAAACCCCCTATCGTTCCCACGCTCCAGCTCTCATCGTTATACATAAGTCGAAAAAAGCCAATAAAATCAACTCTGTTGCTATATGGCAACAGTGTTGATTTATAAGGGATTTTCATACTTGTGTATAAGAGAGCGCAGAGCATGGGAACGAGAATAGCCGTGGGACTGAATACTCACTTTTATTCTTTGACGGTTTTTCTATCAATGGGAGTAATTTGTTAATGCGTTTCATTTATGGCTGCAACAAAATGTAGTAAGTTTAGCTATCTAACGAACATAATTTGCAGATTGCTTGAATCTACATTAGATAAATAGATTAGTCTACACGGTTCATTCCCTTCATTATTTTAGTACGATGGTTTCAACTCGATTGACAGTGTTGAGTGTGATTTTACCTTCCTGGGCTAGCCAACCGATGCTGCGCTGGATAATCTTTTCTTCTTCAGGAAGCTCCTTGAGTAATCTTGTAACGGAAGTTTCGCCATTTTTATCCAAGTATTGCCAAATGTTACCCGCTGTTAAACCGACGCGCTCACGTATGCTTATTTCCGGAGTTTCGGCAGCCTTTGCTAGAGAAGGGGTGCTTGTTTTTCTAGTGGATGCTCGGGTGGATCTGGTCTTTTTAGGCGTTACTTTTGAGGTTTTAGGTGTGACTGGTTGTTCTATTGTTGCTTTAGACTCTTCGACGTTTTGAGCCTTTTTTGGGGTTGGCAAAGTAGAGCTTGTTTTCTTCGGTGTTTCTTTAACCGCTTCGGGTGCTACGGTCTTTTCAGTCTTGGATTTGGTTTTTTCAGTGGTGGTGTTAAATTTTTTCATAATGATATAAACAATAAAAAGTAAAAAAATTAGAATCGACCATTCAAGCATATAAGCATTCCTTTCTATAGATCGATTTTACTCGAACTTCAAAAAATAAGTAAAAACGAATAAGAGATATAAACTCTTCGTGGATCAAATTTTGGAATTAGTCAAAAATTATCAATTAACTCAGATTTAACAAATGCAGTGCTATTAAAGATAAATTTATATATAAATCAATATTATACAATTTAAAGATATTAAGGCTGGGTTAAGGTTGTTGGTAGTGATTTACGGTTAAATTAACGAAGGTTATAGATCGTACCTATAAATTATGGAAATTATGTGCTTAGAAAAAGTGGAATATCGCAGGAGTTAAAATTCGCCTAAGACTCTTGCTTCTTTATGTAAAAATGCCGAAACTTGAAACGAGATGAATAGTTACTTATCGCACATCAAATTTCGGCGCTTCAGTATCATTCCCCTTCGGAAGAAGGGATAAAAAACCGAAATTTGATAGGCGAGCACAAAAAAATCACAAAGAATTGAAAAAATAAAAAGCCTTTAAATAAAGCAAACATTCAGTCCTCTCTTTGAAAAAGAGGGGCTAGGGGAGATTGTCTAAATAAATCCCCCCTCAATCCCCCTTTTTCAAAGCATAAGTATCTACACAAGTTTTATATCATAAATACAATGCGTTACAAGCTGGCCTAGCATCCTCTCCTGTTGAAGAGGGTTGCGGTGGTGAGAGTAAAAACAATCACTTATATTCCCCTCATCCCAACCTTCTCCCGCAAAGAAAAAGGTGCAAGTACTTGTGTAGGTACCTATGTTTTCAAAGAGGGAGGCCAACAATTACGAATGAATTGCGGTAATTTGCCACGAGTCTGAATACTTACATTTTAACTAATGAGGCCTCGATACCATTGATTGTCGCTTAACACACTCTCGGCCTTCCCTCACCTAACGCTAGGTGAGGGAAGGCCATTGACTTTCAATACCCACTGATTTTTTAAACAGTACGCTCCCAGGTGTTCGATAACATCTGTTCAGCACCTTTACCGGTAGTTGTGTATAACGGCGAGCGCTGGGGCGTAAGAATGATAGGGGTGTGAATAATTACCTCAAAAAAGCGTTCTCTTCCGGCCATTTATAAACCGAAACCGAAAAAAGTCAAATCGGATAAGGAGCGGGCATGAAATAAGTTCCCCACCCGACACTGCGGTTTTACCCGAATTTTAGTGAAATTATGCCGTTGTTTGTGCAACGATGAAGACCGAGAAAAAGTATTGTCGGTTGCAAAAGTTAAAAAATATAATCCTAAGTATTTGGAAATACGCAAAGCTTTTTACTTTCTCCTAAAGCTATCAATAGCCTAAACATAAAATCACAAATTCCACTCTGTGTGTTCAATTTAACTTCTCTGTTCCGAACCGCGTGTCAAAAATTAGGCTCTTTATCGGCTTAGACTTGTTATCATAATGTCATCTTACAATATTATAATCCGCTTATACTTTAAGCTTAATTTTCAAGGTAGCCCATGATCGAACATATGGTCAGACATTACAAGATTTTGTCCATTGTCGGTAATATCATTACTGTAAATGTTGACAGTGCCTTTGCAAGCCAAGAAATCACGACTCGATTCGGGGATTTAGCCGAAGTCGAAGACGTCAACGGCAGCGAGTCTTTGGCTCAAGTCATCAAAATAGATGGAAGCAAGGTGGCTTTGCAGGTTTTCTCGGGAACTCGGGGCATTTCGACTGCGGCGTCGGTGCGTTTTTTAGGTCATTCGATGCGAGTGACTTATTCTGCGAATATTCTTGGCCGGATTTTTAATGGTACGGGGGAGCCGATGGACGGTGGTTCGACGCTTAAGCCCGACCCGAAAGTGACGATTAACGGTGCGTCGGTGAACCCGATGAAACGAGTTTTAGCTTCGAAAATGATACGAACGCAAGTGCCGATGATCGACCTGTTCAATTGTCTGGTGGAAAGTCAGAAGATACCGATTTTCTCTATTTCCGGCGAACCGTTTAACGCATTTTTGGCTAGAATCGGCATTCAGGCTGATGCCGATATCGTGGTTTTTGCAGGGCTTGGCCTGATTTTCGATGATTTTCATTATTTTAGATCGCAATTTGAGGAAGCGGGAGTATTTGCGAGGACCGTGATGTTTTGCAATCTGGCTTCCGATCCTATCGTCGAACGGCTATTGGTGCCGGATATGGCATTGGCGGTCGCGGAACGCTTTGCAGTAGAAGAGGGCAAGCGGGTGTTGGTGTTGATGACCGATATGACCGCTTATGCCGATGCAATGAAGGAAGTCGGTATTTCAATGGAACATGTTCCGTCGAATCGCGGCTACATGGGAGATCTCTATTCGCAGTTGGCGCGCCGATACGAAAAAGCCTGCGATTATAAAGGTGCCGGTTCCGTTACGATTTTGTCGGTGACAACGATGCCGGGTAACGATGTGACGCATCCGGTTCCGGACAATACCGGTTATATTACCGAAGGCCAGTTTTATTTGCACGACGGCATGCTCGATCCTTTCGGTTCGTTGTCTAGGTTGAAGCAACATGTCATCGGTAAGGTCACGCGCGAGGATCATGCGCAAATCATGAATACGATGATCCGTTTTTACGCGGGCTCGGTCGACGCAGAACAAAAGCAGGCGATGGCTTTCGATTTGTCCGATTACGATAAAAAGTTGCTCAGATTCGGACAATTATTCAAAAAACGTTTCATGGATATCAATGTCTCGATTTCATTGGAACAGGCTTTGGATTTAGGGTGGCAAACCTTGGCCGAATGTTTTGAGGAAAGCGAGTTATTAATGAAACAAGCCTTGATCGATAAATACTTCCCGAAGAAAAATCATGGCCAGACTCTCGCTTAACAAGGCTTCATTGCATAAGGAAAGCGCCAAACTCAAGCGCTACCGGCAATATTTGCCTTCGCTCGATCTCAAACGAAGACAGTTGATGGCCGAGCGGGCCAAAGGCTTGGCGCAGCTCAAAACTACCGAACTGCAAATCGAACAGTGCCGACAAAAAGTGAGCGAAACATTACCGATGGTGTCCTATCGGGATATTAATTTAAACGATCTGGTTAAAGTCTCGGCGGTCGAAATAGGCGAGGAGAATATTGTCGGTATTACGGTGCCGATACTAAGGAAGGTTGACCTAGTGACGATGACCTATTCGCCTTATCTGAAGCCGCACTGGGCCGATGCGTTGGTCGTGCAATTGAAACTTATGCTGGAGTTGAAGTTACGGCAACAGGTCGACAGACGTCGATTGACGATTTTGGAAGCGGCGGTCAAAAAAGTGACACAAAAGGTTAATTTGTTCGATAAGGTGTTGATTCCTAAAACGGAGCGCAATATACGCAAAATCCGTATTTATCTGTCCGATGCCGAACGAGCCGATGTTGTTCGGGCAAAAATGACCAAACAACTCCGTATTAAACAAGGTGTCTAAATGGCAATCGTCAAGCTGAAAAAGATTACTTTTTGCGGCATGTTGTCCGATAAGCGTCGGATATTGGAGCAAGTGCAAGCCTTAGGCGGTCTGCACTTGATTCCTTTAGCCGAACCGCCTGGGCAGGAGTTCGGCGCGCCTAAAAATACCGAAGGCGTGGTCGAAGCGCTTAAATATCTTAATGCCTGCGCGAACAAAAGACATCAAACCAAAGATGCGACGCGTTTCGATCTTGAAAGGATTACCGAGGAAGTTTTGGCCATTAAGGCGAAATTTCGCGAGTTGACCGACATTTACGACGCCTTGTCGAAACGAATCGATGAGGTTGAACCGTGGGGCGACTTCCAGCTACCGGAAACCGAACAATTGGCCGGTTACCGATTATGGTTTTACATTATTCCCAAAAGAATGATGAAAAAGCTCGAGGACTGCGACTGGGTTTGGCAGACGGTTTATCAGAATAATTTATATTGCTATGTCGTCGTCGTTGCCGAATCCGAGCCGCCCGAAAACAGCATGCCGGTGGCAAGAACTCATACCGGCTCGATACCGCTTTCGACATTGAAAACTCAGCGAAGCCAAGTCGAATTGACGCTCGAGGATTTACAGGCCGAACGAGAGTCCTTGACTCGCTGGATTACCTTGATGACGGTGCATTTCAGTGAGGCGCTGGATCAGGCCGATTTGGCCAAGGCGCAAACAATTACACGCGACGAGGCCGGCGTGTTCGCCTTGCAAGGCTGGTTGCCGGAAGCACATACCGAAAAATTTCTTCGTTTTGCCGAACATCATGGTTTGGCCGTATTGGTCGAAGACCCGGATCCCGGCGACAATCCTCCGACCTTGCTCGATAATCCTCGGCAACTGGCCGGCGGCGAAGATATCGTCAATTTTTATCAAACGCCGAATTATTACGGTTGGGACCCGTCTATTGTCGTGTTTTTTTCATTTAGCGTTTTTTTTGCGATGATTCTGTCCGACGCAGGTTATGCCGCGGTTTTCGGGTTAATACTGATGTTCAAATGGCGCAGTCTCGGGCAGAGCATCAAGGATCGGAGACTTAGAGTCCTGGCTGCTAACACCGTGTTTGCTTCGCTTGTTTGGGGAGTTTTATCGGGCGGTTATTTCGGCTACAGTCCATCCGAAGAAAGATTTATTTCTGCATTAAAGATTATCGATATTAACGATTTCGACGGGATGATGCGCTTGTCGATCGCGGTCGGCGTCGGGCATATTGCCTTGGCCAATGCGATTCGAGCCTATCGCCGATACCCTTCCTTAACGGCATTGGCCTCTATCGGCTGGCTGTTGGCAGTTGTCGGCGGTTTTTGTTTTTGGCTTTCGGCGACAACGGATAATGACGGGTTGCGTCAAGTAGGCATTATTTTGCCGGCTACGGGCGGCGTTTTGTTGTTGCTGTTCAGCAGCGAACGAGGTTTAAAACGCTGGAGCGACTTGTTTTGGCGTTTGCTGGACGGTGTCAAGAGCTTGATCGGCATTACTCAATTGTTCGGTGATGTGCTCAGTTATATGCGTCTATTCGCATTGGGTTTGGCTAGCGCGTCGTTGGCGCTGACTTTTAATCAATTGGCGGTGCAGGTTTATCATGCCTTACCCGGTCCCGGGTTGTTGTTCAGTATTTTGATCTTAATCGTCGGCCATGTCTTGAATCTGATGTTATGTTTGATGAGTGGCTTGGTACATGGTTTACGTTTGAATTTTATCGAATTTTATAACTGGAGCGTTTCCGATGAAGGTTATCCCTTTAAAGCATTTTCCAAAAAAGGAGTCCGTTGATGGCTGAGGTATTAGTGATTTTAGGATGGATCGGTTTATATGCGCCGATGGCCTTGGGTGCGATCGGCAGCATTATTGGTTGTGCGGTTGCAGGCCAAGCCGCGATCGGCGCGATGCTCGATACCGAAACCGGGCACGGTCGCTATGTCGGCGTTTCGGCGATGCCGTCTTCTCAGGTGATTTATGGCATTGTCGTGATGTTTACGCTGAATCGGCCGATTACCGAAGCGAATGCTTCCGGTATTTTTGCCGTTGGCGTCTTGGCCGGATTCGCACTGATGTTCAGTGCGATTTATCAAGGGCAATGCTGCGCCTCGGCGATTCATGCCTCGAAGGCCAAACCCGAGATTTTCGGTTTATCGGTAGCCCCCGCCGCGATCGTCGAAGGCTTTGCCGTCTTTGCATTTATTTTCGCCCTAGTGATTAGCGGCGGAATTCCTCAATCTTAAGAGTCGAGAGTATGAAAGCGGAAAAAGCGGAAGTCGCATCGAGCGGCGTCGAGAAATTGATCGAGCGCTTGAGAGAGGAAGCGATTAATGCCGGACAAGCTAAAGCCGAGGATATCGTCCTTAACGCACAAAAACGAGCCGCTTGGATTGTCGAGGAAGCCGAGCAAGAGGCGCAATTATTGCTTGAAAAAGCACGAGCCGAAGCCGAAGCGCTTAAATCTTCCGGTGTCGATGCGTTGCGCTTGGCGGGGCGGGATGCGTTACTTAAATTACGCGATACTTTGCTCGGTAGCTTTAGTCAGGAAGTCATGCGCGTGGTCGGTAAACAAATGGCCAAATCCGAATTTATCGAGCAATTGATACTGGCATTGGCGGGCCGAGTCCGAGAAAAAACCGGGCTCGATCAAAATTCTAAAATCATTTTTCAATTACCCGAGGATATCGTCGGCGTCGAGGATTTGCGAAGAAACCCGGAGGAGCTTAAGCAAGGAGCCTTGTCGCATCTGACCGCCGCGATCGCATCGGATTTGTTGCGCGATGGCGTATCCTTTGAAGTTTCGGATCAAATCAAATCGGGTATCGTGATCAAGCTTGAAGAGAACAACATGGTCATCGATTTTACCGATGAAGCCGTTACCACTTTGTTTTTGGAGCATTTACAACCGCGTTTTAGAGCGCTCTTGCAAGGCATCGTCAAGTGAGCGGCGAAAATTATAAATATACGCTTTTACTTAGCAGCCTTCCTGTCCATCCGACGGAACTATTCGAGACCCGTCAGCCGCCGATTTCGCGCATTCAGTTGGATAAGCGTTTGGCCTTGCTAGATAACGAAGATGCCGACGATTTGGCAAGAATTGAAGCCTTGCTGCATTGGTCGAAAATGAAAGAACTCGATGACGAAGCCGTCGTTAAACAAGGGATGGTCATGTGGCGTGCAATCAGGAACCCGTTTCTAAAAGAGGTCGTCATGTGGCGTTTGGAATTAAGGACTATTTTGACGGCGCTCAGAAGAAGGCGCGACGGCGAGAGTTTAACCTTGGGCGCGCCTTTTGACGGTTTTGGCGAGCGTTTACGCTTTATCAAAAAACATTGGCGTGAATCGGCTTTCGGAATGGATGCCTTATTGCCTTGGGTTAGACAAGCCAGCGAATTGATTGAACAAGATCGGCCGCTGGAGTTGGAAAGACTGATTCTCGAGTTGATTTGGCGGCATTATCAGAGAGTCGGGCAGGGGCATTACTTCGATTTTCCCGCAGTCGTCATTTATGTATTGAAATGGGATGTCATTAACCGTTGGACCCATTACGACAAAGAGCAGGCCGTTTTACGATTTGACGAATTAGTCTCGGCCGGATTAGACGGCGTTTCGATTGAATTTGGATAAATTTCTACGATGAATGAAAGCACATTGACAACGGGTTTGGATCAGGCTTCGGCGAGAGTCGTCTCTGTTCAGGACGATATTGTATCGATCGAATCGGTTGCTGACACGCCGCTGACGAAGAATGAAGTCATTTACAT
The DNA here is from genome assembly GCF_038051925.1 of Methylotuvimicrobium sp. KM2. Taxonomy (NCBI): domain Bacteria; kingdom Pseudomonadati; phylum Pseudomonadota; class Gammaproteobacteria; order Methylococcales; family Methylococcaceae; genus Methylotuvimicrobium; species Methylotuvimicrobium sp. KM2. The sequence goes on from NZ_CP150634.1 coordinate 2,223,103, forward strand.
TTTGCCGAGCCGAAGCGAAGCTAAACATAAAGAGCGGCTTAAAGCAGAAATATTGCGTATTTACGGCAATCGTGCCGATGCGCAAGTTTATGAAAACACAACAGGAGTCGGTGTTGGCGATCCGGTTGTGTTGACCAGCGAATTACTGTCGGTCGAACTTGGGCCCGGGCTTTTGGGACAAGTCTATGACGGCTTGCAAAACCCCCTCGATTTATTGGCGACCGAATACGGCTATTTTTTGCCTCGTGGAGTCGATTTGCCTGCGTTGGATCAAAATACCAAGTGGGCATTCACACCGTGCGTACAAGCCGGTGCAAAACTCTATGCCGGTTGTGCGATCGGGGCCGTTCAGGAGCGCCGCTTCAGTCATAAGATCATGGTGCCGTTCGACATCAATGGCGAGATCGAGGTGACTTGGATTCAGGAAGGTAATGTTACGGTCGATGAGGCCGTCGCAAAAATCAAACTGGCCAATGACAAAGAGCGAATCATTACGCTCAAACAGCGATGGCCGATTCGCTTGCCGTTATCGCAACAACTGCTGCGCAATAATGTGGTGCAACGCCAATATCCATCTGACCCCTTAATAACGCATTTACGTTTGATCGATACTTTTTTTCCGATTGCCAGAGGCGGCACCGGCTGTATCCCCGGGCCTTTCGGCGCAGGCAAGACGGTTTTACAGAGTTTGATATCGAGAAATTCGGAGGTCGACATTGTCATCGTGGTCGCTTGCGGGGAGCGAGCCGGCGAGGTCGTCGAGACCATCACCGAATTTCCGATGACCATCGATCCGAAGACCGGCGGATCGTTGATGGACCGCACGATCATTATCTGTAACACTTCGTCGATGCCGGTTGCGGCCAGGGAGGCGTCGATCTACACGGGAATCACGCTCGGTGAATATTATCGGCAAATGGGTTTGAATGTGCTGTTGCTGGCCGACTCGACGTCTCGTTGGGCGCAGGCGATGCGCGAAACGTCGGCGCGGCTCGAGGAGATTCCGGGCGAAGAGGCTTTTCCGGCCTATTTAGACTCGGCGATTAAAAATATTTATGAGCGAGCCGGCGTAATAAAAAACCGTGACGGAGGAACCGGAAGTCTGACGATGATCGGAACCGTTTCGCCGGCCGGCGGTAATTTCGAGGAACCGGTTACGCAATCGACCTTGAGCACGGTCAAGACTTTTTTAGGACTGAGTGCCGACCGGGCCTATAAACGTTTTTATCCGGCTGTCGATCCGTTGCTATCCTGGTCTCGTTATTTAGAGCAGCTTAGGTCTTGGTATGATCGTGAGCTTATTTCAGGGTGGACTGAACGCGTATCCAAAGTTTTAGACTTGCTTGTTCGGGGCGACGGTGTCTATCAAATGATACAAGTCGCCGGCGAGGAAGGCGTTACCTTGGAAGATTTTGTGCTGTATCAGCAAGCCATGTTCATCGATATGATCTATCTGCAACAGGATGCTTTCGACGATGTTGACGTGTCGGTTCCGCTTGAGCGGCAAAAAGAAATATTTATGCTGATTATCAAGTTGGTCGATGCGGAGTATCGCTTTACCGACCAAAACCATGTGCGGGATTATTTTACTCGTCTGACCGGACTCTTCAAAAATCTAAATTATGCGGTTTGGCGTTCAGCCGAATATAACGATTTACTCGCTAAAATAGAGAGTTTGTATAAATCGGTCGATAATCCGGGTTAACTTAGACGAGTCTGCGATATTTATGTATAGGGTAGTCAGGTTCGGTTGCTCGATTGATAGGTGTCGACGGTAGGGCGGATTTTGCTCCTCGGCAATTGCTCTTGCATTGTCCTGCTACACGCTATTCTTGGCTATACTCATCGTGGATTAAAATTCGGCACCGGGGCCCGGCAAAGGACGCCGTGAATACGTCCATGTAGGCTTGACGGCGGCTATCCCTGCCGCCGACACCTGTCAATCGAGTCACCAAACCCCCTTCCGACAGTTGTCTAAGTTATTTCATGCTCGTTCCTAACTGCGAGTAGTTTTTTGCTTGCATTATTTGCTTATCGCTATAAGATAGTAATTAATTACTTTCTTTTTTGAGGGCAGCCTTGAATACTCATGTAAAACATCTTCCTGCCGATGAACGACGTGCCGTGACTATCGAGGCAGTGGTTGATCTGGCGGGTTCGCAAAATCCCAGCGAAATCACAACTGCGGCTATCGCCAAGCATATGAACCTGACCCAGGGCGCGTTGTTTCGTCATTTTCCGACTAAGGATGCCATTTGGCAGGCAGTCATGGAGTGGGTTGCTGAACGCCTCCTGGCGCGGATTGATTATGCCGCGCAAGGTATTGAATCGCCTCTGGCCGCGATGCAGGCGATATTCATGAGCCACGTCGAGTTCGTGGCCGAGCACCCTGGGGTTCCCCGAATGATGTTTGGTGAATTGCAACGTGCCGATCAGACGGCGCCCAAGCGCATAGTACAAACCCTGATCCTGCGTTATGGAGAACGCCTGCACCGACTGATCGAGGCGGGCAAGGCTTGCGGCGAGCTGTCCGCCGCACTCGATACCGAAGCCGCGGCCACCCTGTTCATCGGCACGATCCAAGGCCTGGTCATGCAATCGCTGCTGGCCGGCAATGTGGAGCGTATCCGCCAGGATGCGCCACGCGTCTTTGCAATTTATCAGCGTGGCATCCGGAGTGCGCAATGAATCGCATGCCTCTACAAAAACGAACCTTGGCTCTTCTGGCAGTTATTGTGCCTTTGCTTGTGCTTTTCGTCTACGTCGCCTTGCGATCCGGTCCGCTGGCACCGGTAACCGTGACGGTCGCGGAGGTGGAGGCCAAGTCAATTGCCCCGGCGCTATTCGGTATCGGCACGGTGGAGGCGCGCTACACCTACAAAATTGGTCCTACGGTTGCCGGTCGCGTACAACGCCTGGAGGTGCATGTGGGGGATCGGGTGAAGGGCGGTCAAGTGTTAGGCGAGATGGACCCGGTCGATCTCGATGATCGCGTCCGCTCGCAGGAATCGACCTTCAAGCGTGCCGAAGCGGCATTGCGCGAAGCGAAGGCTCGGCAAGCGTATGCGAAGACCCAGTTGCATCGATATGAACAATTGTTTGCGGTACGCTCGACCAGCGAAGAAATAGTCGCCACCAAGCGACAGGAATTGCAGATCGCGGATGCTGTACTTACTGTCGCCCATGAAGACGTCGCTCGTGCCCGGTCTGACCGGGAGGCATTGGTTGCGCAGGGGGATAATCTGCGTCTGATCGCGCCGGCTGACGGCTTGGTCAGCTCCCGCGATGCCGATCCCGGCACAACTGTCGTTGCCGGTCAAGCTGTGGTGGAAGTGATCGATCCCGAAAGTTTATGGCTGAACGTACGCTTCGACCAGATCAGTGCAGCAGGGCTTGCCGCTGGACTGCCGGCCCGCATTGTGTTGCGTTCGCGCAGTGGCCATGTGTTGGCCGGCCGCTTACTGCGGGTGGAACCCAAGGCTGACGCCGTGACCGAAGAAATGCTTGCCAAGGTGAGTTTCGATCTGCCCCCCGATCCATTGCCGCCGCTGGGTGAACTGGCCGAAGTCACGGTCGACTTGCCGGCGCTACCCGCCGCCCTGGTGATTCCCAATGCCGCCATCCATCGCGAGAATGGTCAATTAGGCGTCTGGCAAGCTATGGACGGCGACCTGCACTTTACTCCCGTTAAATTAGGCGCTGCTGATCTCGATGGCCAAGTGCAAATACGCGATGGACTCAAGAACGGCGACCGGGTAGTGGTTTACAGCGAAAAGGCGCTGACTGCACGCAGCCGAATTCATGTGGTTGAATACATTCCCGGTGCTGTACGATGATCAGCTTGGCGGGCCGCGATATTCTCCATTCTTGGGGTAAGTTCGTGTCCACCGGCGTCGGTCTGGGATTGTTGATCGGCGTGACGCTGAGCATGGCCGGCATCTATCGGGGCATGGTCGACGACGCACAGGTGATGCTGGACAACACAGGCGCGGATCTGTGGGTAGTGCAGCAGGGCACACAGGGACCTTATGCCGAGTCATCCAGTCTGTACGACGATCTTTATCGCAGTCTGCTGAATATGCCGGGCGTGGAATACGCAGCCAATGTCACCTATCTGATTATGCAGGTAGGTCACGGCGATCAGGATGTTAGCTCCATGGTGGTTGGCATCACGGCCGGCAAGCCGGGTACGCCGGGACAGCCTCGTTATCTCGTCGCCGGGCGACATATCACCCGTAGTCACTATGAAGCTATTGCCGATATTTCCAGCGGATTTCAGCTCGGCGAGCGCATCCGAATCCGCCGCAATTTTTACACGGTCGTCGGATTGTCTAAGCGCACGGTATCTTATAACGGTGATCCGATGGTCTTCATACCGCTCAAAGACGCACAAGAAGCGCAATTTCTAAAAGACAACGATGCTCTGGTTCAGCAGCGGCGCCGCAATGCCGAGAACCCGGCCTTCAATCGCCCAGGCATTCCTGATCTGCTCGCTGTGGTGAATGCATCGCAAAGTTCCAACACCTACGTTAACGCGATACTTGTAAAGCTCAAACCCGGCACGCTACCTGAGGATGCAGCCGAGCCGATACGTCGCTGGATGCGCCTGCAAGTTTATACCCGTACCCAGATGGAATCGATTTTGATGGACAAGGTAATCGATAAATCAGCCAGGCAAATCGCCTTGTTTTTGGTGATTCTGAGCATCGTCAGCGCGGCCATTGTCGCCTTCATCATCTATACCTTGACCTTGGGAAAAATCCGGGAAATCGCGGTACTTAAACTGATCGGCACCAAGAACCGCACCATTGCCGGCATGATCATGCAGCAGTCGCTTGCGCTTGGCACTATAGGTTTTGTGGTGGGAAAAATCACCGCTACGGCTGCCGCCGATGCTGCGGCACAGGGTTCTTTGCAATCCGTGCAGAGGCAATATGGACTGGGCGCGGCCAGCTACGTTCAGCAACTGATCGCACAACAAGCGGCGCAACAGACCAAAATCGACTTGATCGCGGCTCAGGCGCAGCGCCTCGTCGATAGTGCTGCGCTATACCAAGCCATGGGCGAAGGTGTCAATTGAGACTAAACTTTTGCTGGATGAACGGCAATGATTTGCCGGTTAGCACCGACGCTGACTTGAAAGGAAAAGCGAAAGGTGGTCAAAAAGAGTGCGGTGACTCGAATCCCCAGGCAGGACGCCGTAACCCCAGCGCCTAATTTCCATCGCTTATTAGCCATGATTGATTGCATAGATATTTTTTGTGCTGGGTAAATATGCAGCAATTCCCAGTTTGAACAGTTTCGCCGATTTTAGGGTGTGGGGTATGCCTGTCGAGGAACGCCGTAAACCTATCCATGGGGGCTTGGCGGCAGCTCGAACGCCAAGGATGGCGTGAATGCAGATTTTGCAGGAGCAAAAATCTGCCCTGCTGCAGACATCCTCGCCAAGCATACCCCACACCCTTTTTGATCTCTAAATTGGGAATTGCTGGTAAATATGTCCATGGCTTGACGGAGGCTATCCCTGCCACCGAAACCTGTCTAGGGTATTGCTGGCCTCCTATGTTTTAAATTGGCCAACCATTTCTTTCAATTGGCTGGCCAAGGTCAACAATTCTCGGCATGCGGTTGTTGTATTTCTAGCGCCGATCGATGTTTCGTTGGAAACGGAACTGATGTTGCTAATGTTTCGGTTGATTTCCTCGGCAACCATGCTTTGTTGTTCGGCGGCGTTTGCGATTAGATTATTCATGTCGTTGATCGTATCGATTTTGTCGCTAATGCTGGCGATTGCTTCGCCGGCCGATGCGGCTTGCTCGACACTGGTCGTGGCTTGTTTTTTTCCGTTTTCCATAACTTTGACTGCTTGTTCCGCACGTGCTTGTAAGCGTTCTATCGTTTTTTGGATTTCCAGCGTTGAATTTTGCGTGCGGCTGGCAAGCGTTCTGACTTCATCGGCGACAACCGCGAAGCCACGACCTTGTTCTCCGGCTCTGGCTGCTTCGATTGCGGCATTCAATGCCAGAAGGTTGGTTTGCTCGGCGATACCTTGAATGACGCCCAGTACTTCGCCGATGCTATTGCTATCCGATTGAAGTTCATGAATGACATGCGCGGCATTTTCCACTTCGGATGCCAATCGGTTAATGTCTGCAACGGCGGCCGTCACAACATTTTTGCCTGTCAGCGCTTCGGCGTCTGCTTTTGATGCGGCCTCTGAAGCTTTAACCGCATTGCGGGCGACTTCTTGAACGGTGGCTGTCATCTCTTCCATTGCCGTGGCTACTTGTGTGGTTTCGGATTGCTGCCTATCGACACCATGTTCGGTTTCCTCGGAAATATGGGCAAGGCGTTGCGAGGCTTGAGTCAGTTGCTCGCTGGTCGTGCTGATATGGTCGACGGTCTTGGCTATTTTTTTTACGAAATTGTTGAAGCTATGCGCAACCCAAGCAAATTCGGTCTTTCCTTCGGTTTTCAGCCTGGCTCTGAGATCGCCTTCTCCGCTCGCAATATCTTGTAATTTTAGTGCCAGATCGGTTAACGGTGCAATGATGATGCGGTTCATCGAAATATAGCCGGCAGCACCTATTACGATCAACGTGATAACCGTAAAGCCTATTGCGTACAGAACATGGGTTCTTAGTTGTTCATTGACTCGGTTCAACGGGGTGATGATTTCAAAAGCGCCATGAAGGTCGCCGGCGCGTTTGTTTTCCATTCGATAACCAAGAATATCGCTTCCTGTGTAATTACCCCATAGCTCGCTAGATGTAGCCGGATCGCCATGGCAGAGTTCGCATTGCTTGGCCAGTCTTACCGGTCTAAAGTAACGGATTTCTTGGGTTTCTTCATCAATGTAGGAATATTCGGTGGACTGGGGATTATTTTGAAAAAACTGAAGGGCTTTTTGTTCCAGCGCATCAGCTTCGTTAGCAGGATTTCTCGCGCCGACTCGAGGTGCTTTGAATCGGAAGTTGCCTTCTTTAGCTTTGGCTTCGGCGACATCCATAGCATTCATGACCGGGACCGTCGCCAATATTTTTGCTCTTCGTGCCGGATTGATGCTGTCGCCGGCCATTATTTTTACAAGCTCGACAGAAAAAATACCGCTTTCCCATTTTTGATTGGTGTTTTCCCTAACCGACTCGGAAACCAGCAGCAGGTTCTTGGCATTTTGAATTTCGGATTCGATTAGTTTTTGTTTTTCCGATACGCCGTAAGTTATCAATAAGCCGCAAGCTATAATTGCCAGTCCCGTAAGGGTGATAGCCACTACTTTAACGCCAACAGAATTCCAATTCATCATTATCATATTTGTTCTCCGGCATATCCTGAGTGAATATTATATGCGATATGCATTGTCAATTGGCCGTACAGTTCAAGTCTGGTTACGGATATAGTTGTTAAAAAGTAAATGTTTGGCTTTGGTTAATCGTTAATCAATTCATAAATATTTCGAGTCCCTGCGTATTAACCTGAATTCGGCAGTTTAACCATCAAGCTCATGAAGTATTCCAAGATATTAGGTAAACATTCTCCTAATCTATTGGATTAACGAGAGTTCTATGCATATGCATAGCTATTGAATTAACCTCTTATTCTTCATGGTGAAATGCTTTTTTCGGATTAATGAGGCGAAGCTGCGTTCTAAGTCTGTACCCAAATAGATCCAAAATTATACCCTTTGCTAGTCAAATTTCGGCGTCGGGGTGCCCGTCAAAGGACGCCGTGAATACGTCCGTGTAGGCTCTATGACAGCATCCATGCTGCCAAAGCCTTTGCGAACACCCCGGCGCCTCCATACGCTAATGCCGAAATTTGAAGTGCGATAGGTATAATTATGTGCTGATTGCAAATCCAATCGCCGGAAACGGCCGGAATGGCTTTTTTTGCACTGAGCAAAATGACCTAACACCCCTGCGAATCCTTAAGCCCTACCAAAATTTGAAGTACGAAAAGGGATGTTTCGTTTCCATCGCTTAGTCGAGCAATCAGCAGGTTATTTCGTTAATTAGGATAGCTTATAAATCGGCAGATGAGTATTTTACTTTAATTGTATAAGGTTATATCCCTAAAAAAAGCGAAGTTATGAATTAAATCATAAAAATAACCTGTATCATCAGGCGCGTAAACGCAAATTTGAATTTACTCCATAGATTCAATCCTTCAATTGCGATTAAGCTGATGTAAACTATCGGTCGTTTTTTAATCAAAATCGATCGAACAGCTATGAAAAAAATCAAAGTTCTTTTTGTTTGCATGGGGAATATTTGCCGTTCCCCGACCGCCGAAGGAATCTTTACCAAGCTAATTGAAGAGGAGGGGCTTAGTCATTTATTTGAAATTGATTCAGCCGGAACGCATGCCTATCATGTTGGCGAACAGCCTGATTTACGGGCTCAAAAAGCCGCAAGAGAACGCGGTATAGAATTGCGACATTTGCAAGCAAGAAAGGTTATTTATGCCGATTTTGAGGACTATGATTATTTGCTGGTGATGGATGACGACAATTATTCGATTCTGCTCGAAGCTTGTCCCGAAAATCACCGGGGTAAGATAAGTTATTTGTTGGATCATGCGCCGCATCTCGCTACACGCGAGGTGCCGGATCCATACTATGGAGGCCGGTACGGTTTTGAGCGCGTGTTGGATCTAGTTGAGGAAGCCGCAGTGGGTTTTTTGAATATGTTAAAAGAGCAAGGGAAGGTATGACGTGGAAAGTTTAAAAGCCGCGTTGTGCTGTATCAGGTCGGCTAAAGAATCGAGAAGGTTAGGCGATAAGTGAGCAATTCGTCGAAGTAAATAAGGCATAAATATCTTTTTTGCTAATCGAATTTGGGCTCAAAGATTTGTTATACCCGTCGTAGATCAAAATTCGGCGTCTGGGTGTCCGCTAAAGGACGCCGTGAATACGTCCGTATAGGCTCTATGCCAGCTCCATGCCGGCAAAGCCTTTATGAGCGCCATGGATGGCGTGAATGTCGATTTTGCAGGAGCGAAAATCGACCGGACACCCAGGCGCCTTCTCTGGCACTGCCGAAATTTGAAGTGCAAAAGGTATATAATGATTGGAAATGGTTTTGCATTGAGCAAAAATCCACCGAATATTCGCAGCAATTCCCAGTTTGAGCAGTTTCGCCGAGTTTAGGGTGTGGGGTATGCCTGTCGAGGAACGCCGTAAACCCATCCATGGGGGCTTGGCGGCAGCTCGAACGCCAAGGATGGCGTGAATGCAGATTTTGCATGGAGCAAAAATCTGCCCTGCTGCCGACATCCTCGCCAAGCATACCCCACACCCTTTTTGATCTCCAAATTGGGAATTGCTGGAATATTCGGGTTTTTCTCTACAGTCGGTGCCGACATGTATGTGTTAAAAGTATAATCTATAAAAATTCCAATAAACGAGGAGAGAATTATGGCAATTGTGTCGAATACTGTCGACTACCTGGATGGTGATGCGGTTTTAGAAGGTTTTTTTGCCTATGACGATGCATTAGATGGGCGGAGGCCTGCCGTTTTGATTAGTCATGCTTGGGGTGGGAGAGACGAATTTGTTGCCGATAAGGCAAAAAAGCTTGCAGAGTTGGGATATGTCGGTTTCGCATTGGATATTTACGGTAAAGGCAAACGAGGGAACAGTATCGAGGAAAACTCTCAATTGATGCAGCCATTTATGGATGATCGCGCGATGCTGCAAAGGCGCATTGCTGCAGCATTATCGGCGGTTAAATTATTGCCTTGGGTCGACGATCAAATGATTGCGGCGATCGGTTTTTGCTTCGGTGGTCTGTGTGTGCTCGATTTGGCTAGAACCGGTGCCGATCTAAAAGGCGTGGCCAGTTTTCACGGCTTGCTGATTCCGCCGGGTAATCTGGTTGCTACTGATATTAAAGCTAAAGTATTGGTGATGCACGGTAATGACGATCCGATGGCGCCGGTCGATCATGTCGTGGCGCTGGAAAAAGAGTTGACCGATGCAGGTGCTGATTGGCAAATACATGTTTACGGTAATACCGTGCATGCGTTTACAAATCCGCTGGCTAACGATCCTGGTTTCGGAACCGTCTATAACTCTCTTGCCGACAATCGTTCTTGGAAAAGTTTGCTTGCGTTTTTGCAAGAAGCTTTCGCGCGATAAGTTATATCTCCCATAGCGCCAATCTGTATTTTGAATTCAACAAATAAGAGAATGTAGTAATTCCCAGTTTGAGCCGTTTCGCCGATTTTAGGGTGTGGGGTATGCCTGTCGAGGAACGCTGTAAACCCATCCATGGGGGCTTGACGGCGGCTCGAGCTCCAGGGATGGCGTGAATGCAGATTTGCATGGAGTAAAATCTGCCCTGCTGCCGATATTCTCGCTAAGCACACCCCGCACCCTTTTTGATCCCCAAATTGGGAATTGCTGAAGAGAATGAGCAATCGCTTGCCCGTTATTGGTAAAACATTTATAATCGCCGGTTTTGGCGCATTCCGTGCCATATCCTTGCTTTACCATCTTTCTTAAGACTAGAGATGGAAGGCTTTTTCCCGAAAGGAGTAATCATGCGACATTATGAAATTGTCTTTTTAGTCCATCCCGACCAAAGTGCTCAGGTTGCGGCGATGCTTGATCGTTACAAAGCGACTATTGAAGCTGCGTCCGGCAAAATTCATCGTCTTGAAGATTGGGGGCGTAGGCATTTAGCTTATCCCATCAACAAAATCCATAAAGCTCATTACGTTCTGATGAACATCGAATGCGATCAGCCGACTCTCGAAGAACTGGAAAGCGGTTTTCGTTTTAACGATGCGATTTTGCGTAGCATGACGCTGCTGAGAAAGGAAGCCGTCACCGAGCCTTCTAAAATCGCGACCTCGACAGCGGATGAAAATAAAGCTGCCGAATTAAAGGCTAAAGCCGACGCTGACGACTCCGATGCCGAAGAAATCAACGACTCGGCAAGAGATGATGAGACCGACGAAACAGTATCCGAAGAATAACCGTTATTGAATCGAGAGAATATTATGGCACGTAACATGAGACGTAAAAAACTAAGCCGCTTTAGTACGGATGGATCAAACGAAATCGATTACAAAGATATCGATACCTTGAGCGAATATATTACCGAAACCGGAAAAATCGTTCCTAGTCGCATCACCGGAACTAGCGCCAAGCATCAAAGACAGTTGTCGGCGGCAATTAAACGCGCGCGTTTTATCGCATTATTGCCGTATTGCGACGCACATAAATAAAGTTTAAACCGGGCGTATGAAATTTTTAGCGGAATACATCATGCGGGGGAGGATGCAGGCCATCATGGTTGCATCGACCTTGGCTTTAATATCGCTGATCATTCCCCCGGTAAGTATTGTAAGTTCGGCTACCGTTGCTTTGGTGACATTGCGCCGAGGCGCGCATGAAGGGCTATGGGTGCTATTATTTGCCAGTGCCGCAGCTGCTGCATTGGGCCTTTTGGTCTTGGGCGGATATCAATTTGCATTGCTATACGGTTTGGTGATGTGGTCACCGATATGGATTATTTCAATCGTTCTGAGAGAAGGCAGACATTTGTCTCTTGCGGTTGAAATAGCGATATTACTCGGTGCGCTTGGAGTGCTAGGGTTTTATCTTTATCAAGCTTCTCCGTCCGAATTTTGGCGACCGATGCTGGAACAGATGATAAAGCCAATGCTTGAGTCATCGCCGGATGTACCTGTTGACAATATCGAGCAATCGGTTCAGTCCATGGCTCATTATATGACGGGGGTCGTAGCTGCAGGCACTATATTTAGTCTTCTATTCGGGCTTTTTTTAGGCAGATGGTGGCAATCGATGCTCTATAATCCCGGCGGCTTTAGGGCTGAGTATTTGTCCTTGAGTACTCATCCGCGTTTAGCTATAGGCAGCATCATAGTAATAGCAGTTGCGTGGTTCGGTAGCGGCATATTTTCGGAAGTCGCGTGGAATATCACAATTCTATTGTTTGTGCTCTATACCTTCATCGGGGCTGCGGTATTACATTTGATGCTATCAAGGATGAGCTCCGGGCGTTTTTTGGTGCCGATGTTTTACGTCACGTTATTGATAATACCTCATGTCATGTTTCCGGTTGCCGGTATAGGCCTGGCTGATGCGTGGTTGAACTTACGAAATAAATTTTCCAAATAATCCGGCGCCTGACGGCGCAAAATAATTCGGCGATAGCCGAAACAGAGGTATATAACGATGGAAGTGATTCTTCTTGAAAAAATTGCAAACCTAGGCAATCTAGGCGACAAAGTTAGCGTAAGGCCCGGTTACGGCAGAAACTTTTTATTGCCGAAAGGTAAAGCGGTTGTTGCAACAGCTTCAAAAATAGCCGAATTCGAAGCTCGCCGCGCCGAACTAGAACAAGCGGCCGCCGAGAAATTATTAGCAGCTCAAGCGAGAGCGCAAGTATTGAATAATCTGTCGATAACCGTTACGCATAAAGCTGGCGACGAAGGAAAATTGTTCGGTTCCGTCGGCACTCAAAACATTGCCGATGCACTAACTGAAGCCGGTGCTAAGGTTGAAAAGCACGAAGTTCGATTGCCTGAAGGGGCGATTCGTCAAGTCGGCGATTATGAAATCGATATCGACCTGCATTCGGATGTTGTTGCAACCGTTAAGTTGACAGTCGCAGCCGAATAAATCTCAAGTTCGGTCAACTAAGGCAGAAACCTTTCTGCCTTGGTTGATTTTTAATCATTAGTCTTATCCTCCGCTAACCGGTCTAATGCTCCGGTGTCTTAATATCACCATCGTTTTTCGCAACTTGGTAGAAGTTAATGAATGAGGCAATTGCTTTTTTTAAGTCCTCCGATGCCGCTTGATCATCAACGATGCCTGTTACAATCGCATAAGCAACGTTAAGATGAATATCTCCGTAGTTATATTTTTTATATAGAGATTTTGATGCGCCTGTTTCATGACGATGCACTCGATGATTCAATTCGCTACTGCTAATCGAACCATTGCGCCATTCAGTAAAACTTTTCTCCAGTTTTTTGAGTTCAAAAGCAAGTTCGTTTTCATAGGCTTGTGCGGCTAATTCTCGTAACTCGCGTTTAATCTTTTTAGAATAATTGTTGATCATAGCTTTTAACCTACTCCCTTTATACTCAAGAATTAGGTATCTTTGTGAAGACATAGGGTGTGGCTGCCGACATCGTTGGCGTTCAAGCGCAGCCGTTAAGCCCCCATGGACTGGTTTACCCAGTACCTAAATAAGCCATGAATTTTGTATCATTGCCAAATACCTATGGAATATAGATGCTGGATTTAGGTGCTGGGTTTATGGTGTCCTTTAGCGGAGACCAGGCGCCGAATTTTTATCTACGACGGGTAAAATTGCGCGATTGAATCCCTCCAATTTCTGTTTGTCTTGAGCATAATCGAAAGTCTTCTACACGATTGGCGGATTTTATATTGCATAATATTTTTTAAGTTTGCGCTATAATTGACGGAAATATAATGATTTTATCGTAATCAATATGAGTTTTCCTATGCGCTTCTTAACTAGTGATTTAAAAATTATTGTTTTAGTTTTTGCGCTCGCGCTGTTAACTGCTTGTTCGGGAGGTCAGAAAAAAACTTCCTCAATAACTACTATGCCCAATTCCGAAGCGGCATTAAAGCAAACACTCTATGGCCATTACCGCGAATGGGCGTCGATTCCTTATCAATATGGCGGGCTTTCGAAATCCGGTATCGATTGCTCTGGTTTCGTTTACCTGACTTTCGCGAAAAAGTTAGGTGTTCATTTGCCTAGAACATCCGACCGCCAAGCTCAGACTGGGAAACCTATACCGCAGCAGCAATTAAGAACCGGAGATTTGGTATTTTTTAATACAGGTCCTCAACAGCATCATGTCGGCATCTATATCGAGCAAAGAAGATTCTTGCATGTCTCGACTATCAAAGGAGTTGCGATTTCCAGTTTGGATAATCAATACTGGTCCGATAGATATTGGAAATCGGTGCGTGTGCTCAGTTCTTAATGGATAACGAATAAAGTAATCCCAAAACCGCGTTTAAGCCGATCACTGTAACAATTCCACGTTTAAATTTAAACAACAGTAAGAAAGCGGCTATGCCGGTTAATGCGGCAAATGTATCGAAAGGCCCAGTAAAATTTTGTGGCCAGAGAACGTGCCAAGCAATAAAATACTTCAAGATTTAAAATTACTCCGACCACTGCGGTAGTAATGCCTTTGAGCGGTACAGTTAATTTTAGATCGTCGCGAGCGGCTTCGACTAAAGGCCCGCCGATCATGATATAAAACGACGGTATACTTGTTCAATGTGATTGCCGAAGTGAATTGAGTTTCTTGATTTGTAAAGTGCTTCAGATTACGATGTTGTCATTTATACTCATCGGAGATGAAAATTCGGCCTCGGGCGCCCGTTAAAGGACGCCGTAAACCCAACGCCTAAACCCAGCACCTAAATTCCATAGGTCTTTAGCAATGATACAAAATTCATGGCTTATTAGGTGCGGGGAAACCCATCCATGGGGCTTGACGGCAGCGCTCGAACGCCAAGGATGGCGTGAATGCAGATTTTGCATGGAGCAAAAATCTGTCCTGCTGCCGAGATCCTCGCTAGCCATACCTCATACATTCATAAAGTTAGCCATTTTTAGAGTATAAAGGGAATAGAACTATGTGCTTTGTTGACGGGGCGGTCATTCGCGCTTGATCAGGCCTCGCACCCTGAATAAGGCAAAATTTCCTGAACTGAGAATTGCTTGCCCCGTGCGGGATTTTGATCTGCGATGAGTATAACTACTACAATCGGCCAATTTCGACTATTTTTGATTAACGAATATAAAAGATATGAATTTAACGCAGCAACAATTAGACGGTTTCAATGTCCTTCACATTAATGAAGAGCGGATCGATGCTCACAATTCGAGTGATTTAAAAGCATTTATTATCGATATGATAGAAGAAGGCGAACCTAATATCGTCGTGCAATTACAACAGGTCAAGTTTATCGATAGTTCGGGGCTGGGTGCGTTGCTGGCGGGATTTAAACATGCGACTGCAAAATCGGGTAAATTAGCTTTGTCGAACCTCCAGCCGCAAGTGTTGTCTATGTTTGAATTGACCCGACTGAATCGGGTATTCGAAATTTATAATGATTTGGACGAAGCGACCACCAGTGAATCTTAGAGGCTTTTATGCAAAGTGCGGATATTCAGGTTGATGTAATTATTCCGACACAAACCAAATACCTGGATTTGATCGGCAGCATCGGGGAGCGGATCGGTAGAGAGCTGGATCATTATTCCGGTGATCGAGATGCGTTGGCTTATCAATTGAACCTTGTGTTAACCGAAGCGACAACAAACGCAATTAAGCATTCTAATTATAAAGGGCCGAAAGACTGTGTCAGAATTACGATTCACATACAGGAAGACGAACTCGATATTAAAGTTTTCGACCATGGACAAGGCTTTGATATCGAGTCAGTGCCGATTCCGGATTTCGATAATCCGAAGGAAAACGGAATGGGTATTTATTTTATTAAGACACTGATGGACTCGGTCACTTATACGCGAATGGAAGAAGTCAACGTTTTAGAAATTAAAAAAAGCTTACGATAATTAATGTCCCAAATTGTTGATCAAATTTTTGTTTGATGAGCAATCACCTTGTTAAGCAGCCAATCTTTATCATTAAATCCTCATGCACTACATTTTTCGCGTGGTAGAGTAATAACTGAGCATGAAATAATAGTTTCAAGTGATTCCCCGACCCTCCTCTTTGAAAGGAATGGCTTTCTCACTCTTGATGCATTTTTATTACATGCACGACTCTTAGCCGTGACGTTTATTAACAGAAACCAGTCAAGGAGTAGTTCGTGAAAGTATATCTTAGGGCCGGTAATCTTGCTCTAAAGGCATCGCGTCAGCGTCGAAAATTAAAGGCGGTGCAACATATCCTCGAAGGACAAGGCGACAATCAAAACCGACGGTTTTTAATTAAATTGGCGGAAATGCTGCTGTTTCCGGACAGCTATTTTGTTTCATTGCCGCCTCATATATCGTCATCGCTGATTGTCAGGATATTTGAGCTTTTTACTGACAATATCGAAACGCATAACGTCAAAGAGCTAAGGATACCGAATGATCCTCAACAATTTATCGCGATTGTCTGTCGTAATTTAACGCATGTTGTCGATTCTTTATTGGCGTTACAAAACGATCAACAGCTTCCGTTTCAATTATTGGCACATCCGGTTTTGACTGTTAAGCGTCAGGGAGAAATGATAACCGGCTTAGAAAGTAACGGTTTATCCGGAACCAAGCAACTGTTGATCGTATTGCGTCTGGAAGCGGTTGATCCAGATATAAAAAATGCTTTTTTCGAAAGGATAACGGCAATTATCGAATGGGCCGAAACCCTTGATCGAGACCGCATAGCCTTGAAAGAGAGTTTGCTTGGCCTCAATGATATTTCCGAGTTTTCTCAATTTAGCGCTTTGATCGATTGGCTTGAACAAAAATCTTTTATTCCTTTTAAGAGTCATCGATTGTCGGTCGACGATCAAGACGCGCTCACCTCGCTTAAAGCCTTGGGCTCAGAGTTTTGCCGCGACAATAACCCCACTGCACTATCGAACTTTCTCCGAGTCATGCAGGCTGTTTTGGCGCGCGATTATCCTTTGATCATCCAATACTTACCGATACGAAGCCCATTGATTCACGACCACCCCTTAATTTACATAGGATTCAAACATTCGTTGCCGGATGGAGTCGGTTTTTGCGAATACGGTTTTTTCGGTGTTTTTGACGAGACCGAAATGGGAGGGGCATGTAGCAATATTCCGTTTTTACAGCGCAAAATCGAACAAACATTAGCGCATCATAAAACCCCTGAAAACAGTTATGAATATCTGCAGCTCAAAGAGATATTCAATTTATTTCCGAAAGTCGATTTATTTTTGCTCGAGATACCGCAACTCGATTTATTGATTCAATCGCTCAGGCGGTACCTGTATCGTCCGGAAGGCATCAAGTTAGTAGTGCTCGGCGGTTTTGGGTTGGAGTCATTGTCCGCGCTGATCATTGTCCCGGTTCATTTGTATAGCGAAGAAATTGAATCCGTATTGTTAGGGCGCTTGTCGTCAAATCTCGATAGCAGCGCCGAATTAGTCCGGAAAATTGTGCTTAGTGGTCCTTATTTGGGGCTGCATTTTTTGCTGAGCCCGATGACCGAAACAATTACGATCGATGTCGATCAATTAGATAGGGATCTCAATAAACAGATCAGGCCCTGGTCCACGTCGTTGTGTCGAACTCTGGAGCGCGCCTACGGTAAATACAGTGCCTGTAAGTTATGGCAAAAATACCGTACGGTTTTTCCGCCCGGATATCAAGCCTTGATGCCTCCGCGCCATGCCATCAAGGATATTGGCTTAATCGAATCGTTGTTGGATGATGATCCAATGACGATCGGCTTGTTGCGCCCGTACGGCAAGATTCGGCATTATCGTTTGCATTTTTGCAGTCGGCAAGAACGCTATTTGGATGAATATATTCCAATTCTCGAAAACTTTAATTTGCGAGTCTTGGATCAGGTTCAATTTCCATTGACAGTGTCCGGTCGTCCGGTTTTCATTAAAAGTTTTACGATTTCCGCCGCGAAGAGTCAACACGACAGTTTTACCGAGTTAAAATCTCGCTTATTATCCGGTATCGGTGCGGTATTTAACGGAAAAGCTGAAAACGATGAGTTGAATAGCTTGCTGGTATTGGCAGGTATGACTTGGCAGCAGATCGATGTGCTGCGTGCGTATCGTAATTATTATCTGCAATTGGGCTACCCGACGACGACGACTAGCTTCAACCAAGCATTACTCGCTAATTCTAGTACTGCCTTCGCCTTGTTTGAGTATTTCGAGGCTCGTTTTAGGCCCGACCCTAATTTAGGGGAGCCTATGCAACGCGAGGAACAGTTGTTGTTTCCGTTACGTCTTAAATTGCTGGAGAATCTTAGCGGCGTTACCGATATCAATCACGACAAAATTTTGCGTACGCTGTTTAATTTAATTGATGCAACGATGCGTTGTAATTTTCATGTCAGGCAAAAGCGGGATGATTTTTTTATCGCATTTAAAATCAACAGCCTCGGCATCATCGACATGCCCCCTCCAAAGCCTCAAAATGAAATTTATGTGCATGCGGTCGATATGGAAGGGATACATTTGCGGGGCGGTAAGATTTCTCGGGGCGGCATTCGTTGGTCGGACCGGCCGGACGATTTCAGAACCGAAATATTGGATCTGATGCAAACTCAGATGAGCAAAAACGCACTGATCATTCCGAAAGGCGCGAAAGGTGGATTTATCGTTAAAACGCCGGTTACAGTCCCCGATTTCAAGGAAGCGGGCCGGAAGGCTTATGTCAAGTTGATTCAGGGCTTGCTCGATTTGACCGACAATTATGTCGAAGAGCGGGTCGTACGTTTGCCCGGTATCGTGAGCTATGACGATCATGATCCTTATTTGGTCGTCGCCGCCGACAAAGGAACGGCTCAATTTTCGGATTTGGCTAATTCGGTTTCAGCTCAGTATCATTTTTGGCTTGGCGATGCCTTTGCGAGCGGCGGCTCTAACGGCTATAACCACAAATCGCTAGGAATTACCGCCCGTGGGGCTTGGGAATGCGTTAAACGGCATTTTCGCGAACTCGGCAAGGATATCCAAAGCGAGCCTTTTACGGTTGTCGGCATCGGCAGCATGGACGGCGACGTGTTCGGAAACGCCATGTTGTTATCGCATAGCACGCACTTGCTGGCCGCAATTAGCGGTCGTCATATCTTTATCGATCCCGCACCGGCCGATCTTGAAAAATCGTATTTAGAGCGTAAGCGTTTGTTTGAATTGCCGGGGTCGAGTTGGGACGATTATGACCGAAGCCTGATTTCCGAGGGAGGTGGAGTTTACTCGCGGCATGCGAAGGACATTGTAGTTTCTCCGCAATTGCGCAAATGGTTGGGTATACGTTATAAAAGCTTGGATGGCTCGACCTTGATTCGCTTATTATTGACTGCGCCGGTTGAATTACTATGGTTTGGCGGTATCGGTACCTATGTGAAAGCAACTAACGAAAAACATGAAGATGTAGGCGACCGAAGCAACGACGATGTACGTGTCGATGCGTTGCAATTGCGTGCGGCGGTTGTCGGCGAAGGCGCTAATCTCGGTTTCACTCAAAAAGCCAGAATTGAGTTCGCGCTTGGCGGAGGGCGTATCGATACCGATGCGGTTCATAACTCGGGAGGGGTCGATTGTTCCGATCATGAAGTCAACCTCAAAATATTATTGACCGGGCTTCAGAAAAAACAAGGATTGAAGGATTATCGGCAAACTTTCGAATCCTTGACCGACGAAGTATGCGAGGCAGTATTAACCAATAATTACAAACAAAGTTTATGTTTGTCGCTCGAACAATTACGTGTAAAAGGGAATGCCGAACAGTACTTGTTGCTTTCAGAACGATTGGAGAGTGCCGGTGTACTCGACCGCGCCGTCGAGTCTTTTCCATCTTACAAAGAAGTGATGGGGAGATCCGGTCAAATCATTACACGACCTGAATTTGCCGTGCTGATGGCCGCCTGTAAGATTCAATTGACGCAAGACATCATGGATAGAAGCGAATTGATATCGGTTTCCGATTACGATATTTATTTGCAAAGCTACTTTCCAGATCCGATACGGCAGAACTTTGCCGAGCATTTAACCAGTCATCCTCTCGCGCCGGCAATTAAGGCGACCGTGATCAGTAATACGATTATCAATCAAGCAGGGTGCAGTTTTTTGAATTGGCATAATGACAATGGCGGCAGTATCATCGACAGCATTACCGCTTATTTGACCTTCGATCAAGTACTGGAAGCCGCCGATTTTCGCCGAGAAATTTTTAGTTTGGATAATCGCATACCTGCCGAACAACAGTATGGTCTGCTATTGCAACTGGAAAATGTCTTGGCCGAATTCAGCCAATGGGTATTGATGAACGAACTGGTTGTGCGCCCTGATTCTCTTACGTTGAAAAATTATCGCTCTTGTTTAACGGCTTTCGCCAATGAGGTTACCTTGCCCGATTCAGAGAATGAAGCGGTTAATGGTATACCCGTCAAGCTGGCAAAGCGCATCGCATTCATCAATTCACTAAACGACTTTCCACAAATTGCGCTATTGTCTACTGAATCCGGGCATTCCTTCAGTACAGTACGCAAGACGTTTATCGATGTTGCGAAATTTTTGGACTTGGGCAAGTTGTTGGAGCAACTGACGGTTATAACGGTGCAAAATCATTGGGAGCGCAAGGTTTTTAACAATCTCAAGGCTGAAATCAAACAAACGCAAGGAAGGTTCGTGCAATCTCTTTTGGCCTCGGATGCATACGATTGTAAAGCTTATTTCGCAGACTCTGCTAACAAGCAGAAGCTCATCCGTTATCAACGAACTTTTCAAGAAGTTTCGAGAAGTACGACAAACAGCTTGATGCCTTATTTAACCTTGAACAAAGCATTGATGAATTTGATTTGATTGCCTTTAATCAACGAGCATGCCGAGATGCTTATCAGACCGATCGTTTTTTGGATGGCCTGCTTTTTATGCAGCGGCTGCGGTTCTTCGCCATCGGCGCTTTATGCAAATGGCGCCGAACAAATGATTATTCATGTCGTCGATCACGGCTTGCATACCGGTATCGTGGTCGATGCTCGAACGGCGGCGGAGAGTATTTCCGGACTGGCGTTCGATTTAACTGAAATCGATTTTATCGAGTTCGGTTGGGGCGATCGCGCTTTTTATCAGGCCGAGTCGTTTTCGTTGTGGTTGGCTATAAAGGCGTTGTTATTCCCGACCGAGTCAGTCATGCATGTCGCTGGGCTTCGGCACCATCCGGAGCATTATTTTCGGCGTAGTGACATCGAACGCATCTTGTTGTCAAAAAGCCAGGTGGTCGCAATGTTGAGTTTTATCAATCAGTCGTTCGTAAGAGACGGGCAGGGCGATTTAATCAATTTAGGGCGAGGCTTGTATGCTTATAGCCGTTTTTACAGCGCAACCAGTTCCTATCATATTTTCAATAACTGCAATACTTGGACCATGGAGGCTTTGAGCGAAGCAGATGTCGCGACGGATAGTCCACTGGCACTTACCGCGCGAGGAGTCATGCGGCGGGTCAGGCGACATCAGAAAAAACTTATATCCGGTCAGGCCGAGTTTTAGAAGCATGCATGAATCCTGGTTCCTGGCGCAGTCTAGCGCTTACTTCCACGTCAGCGTCGAATAAAATAGCTTTGTTATAAAAGTCGAAAACATAACTTACCTCCACACGATAACCAAAGTGATGGTCAAGACTAATAATAGAGCGGCGAGTATCCGGTAATTTCGGTACCACGGCAGACACTTTAATTCAAACGATTCTTCTTGGAACCTGCGAATCTTCCAAAGATAAGGAGCGATACGCGGCAATTTTGGCACTTCCGTCAACATGCTGATTGTGAACATGATGATCAGGCAAATCACAAAGAGCATGAAAGCGACATGAAGAAAATGCATATCGATTGGACTAATTATTAAATAAAACGAGATGCCTAGGCTGACTATAAAAGTATAAAACGCCGCAGTTGCCGTAGCTCCGCGCCAGAAAATGCCCAAGATGAAGACTGCAACGACGGGCGGTGCGATATAGGCTAATATGTTTTGCAAATATTGGAATAATGAACTGAAGTTTTCAATATAAGGCGCCCAAGCCGCCGCTAAAACCATGAAGATAAATGCGGTTAGCCGCCCAATCCACATTAGGGTTCGGTCGGACCACTGAGGGCGAATTTGGCGAATAAAGTCCATCGTTACCAGGGTGGATGCCGAGTTGAGCGTAGAGTCTATACTGGACATCAGTGCGGCGAGAGTCCCTGCAACAACAAGCCCTAAGAGTCCGGTAGGTAATAAGTCGAACAACAAAGTCGGATAAACTTGATCGGAGTTCGGAAGGTCGGGGTAAAGCACGCGAGCCATACTCCCCGGTAATACCATGATGAACAACACCGGTAACTTCAATAAAGCAGCCAGCAATGTCCCATAGCGACCATGCTGTATATTTTTTGCACTAAGAATTCTTTGCGCCATGAATTGATTGGTACACCAAAAATAAAAACCGAGAATAGGTACGCCCAAAACCAACCCTGTCCAAGGTAAAGTAGTGTCATCGGCTGTTTGTATCAAGCTGAGCATGTTTTCCGGCGTAACGGCAGTCACTGCTTCCCACCCGTCGATTTTTCGATAAGCAAGCATTGAAACGACAATAGCGCCGATAAGAATTAGTATTGTTTGTATTGCATCGGTATAGATAACCGCTTTTAAACCGCCGGCTACGGTATAAGCTCCGGCCAATAAAGCCAAGACTAAAATCGATTGCCACAGAGGAATGTCAGGGAAAATCATTTTTAGCAAAATACCGCCTGCATAGAGGGCACCGGCGGTATCGATTAGAATATTACCCACTAAAGTTAAGCCCGAAAAAAAATAACGCGAGCGAGCGTCATAGCGTCTCTGTAAAAACTCGGGCATCGTGTAAACTTTTGACTGTAGCACCATCGGCAAAAAGAAAACCGCGTAAAACACCAAGACGACCGCAGCCATCCATTCATAGTTGAAGACTGAAATACCGGTTGCATAAGCATCGCCGGACAATCCCACCAAAGTGGTGCTGGAAATATTGGACGCAAACAATGAAATGCCGATGAAAGGCCAGGTCATCGATCGTCCGGCTAGAAAATAATCTTCCGTGCCTTTGGCTTCTGTTCCTACCTTGATACCGATTGCCAGTACGATACAGAAATAAACCAGAATGATTATAAGATCCGTTTGGGCTAAGGTGTAGTGCGGCATAATTGCTGATACATTGAATTAGTATGTCGCTTCTATAAGCGATTGGAATGTGTTGTATACCTGTCGATAATCAAATTTCGGCAACGCCTGAAGAGGTGCCATGGCGCTAGACAGCGGCTTTCCATGCTTACCTTGCATTAAAAAAAGGGAGGTACGCTCTTTCCCAAGCTCCGGCTCTCGCCGTTATACACAAGTATCGGTAAATTTGCTAAACAGAGGTTATCGTATAACTGGAAACGATGCTGTTTAATAAAGCTGCGGATATTGACCATTAGTGGCTTCGAAATCGCGACGAAGGCGTCGCTCCCACAAGGGGGCCGGATGCTCTGTGGGAGCGATCCCCAGATCGTCCCTCATCTAACGCTAGATGAGGGAAAGTCGGGAACGTTGAGCGACAAAAAATGGTATCGAGGCCTCATTAGCTAAGATTGCAAAACAGTAATTTTTTTCTGGTTCCCACGGTCCTCCGTGGGAACCCATACCTTGTCAGCCGAGGTAAGATCGGTATGCATTCCCACGCTGGAGCGGTGGGAACGAGGAAAACGGTAATTTTTGACTTATGTATAACGGCGAGAGCTGGAGCTTGGCTAACAGCAATCGCCTCTCCCAACAGTTATCGAAGTTATTTCATGCTCGTTCCTAAGCTTAATTTTTCGTCCTTTGATCGTTTTGGGAAGTCAATTCGCTGATTAATTGCCTGGCACGATCTTGGTGGCTGCCGGACCAATAAATTTGATCGCAATCAGGACAAATCCGGAAGTCGTTGTAATATAGCTTGGTCAACGGCTCCAGTCGATCGATGACGGCATCTTTGCTTGTTTTTATCAACGTACCGTTGCAACGTGGACAGCGTGTAAAAGGTGCGACGGACCGGTATAAATCCAAACGTTGCAGGACTTCTTTTACTTGCTCTCTAGGATGAACCGAGCGCACGAAGTAACCGTGAGTAATTATTTTTCGTCGTAATAAAAAGCGATCCCGAGTCAAAACGATTCGATGCTGCTGACTCGCTATCTCAGCAATATCGCCATCCTCGTAATCGTTTCGGTACAAACAATCAAAGCCTAATAATCGTAAATATCGCGCTAGCCTGCCAAGATTAGTATCGAGTATGAAGCGTGGCTTTCGTAAAGGTTTAGGGCGCAGGCGCAATAGTGGCGTGATATCGAAACTTTCGAATATCGGATAGACGCTAATTCGATCATTCTCTTGAACAATATAATCAAAATCGACCGAACGGCCATTGGTCAAAATAACTTCGACCTCGGTGTGCGGAATACCTAAGGATTCGATTAAGTCTTTGATCGAAGTTCTACGATTAAGCGCATGTTCAAATTCGACTTTACGCCGCTCGATCGGTAAAAAATCGTTTAATTCTTCGTAAAAACGTAAATAAACTCGGCCCACAGAGATTAACCTAGAAAAAGTATTTCACCATGAAGATCCTGAAGAATAAGAAGTTAATTCAATAACTTGTTATATAGTAGCAATTTGTTAGTAACTATTCAGTTCCTTGGCAGTTATCGTTCCTACGCTCTGCGCTCATCGTTATACATAAGTCTTAATAAGCCAATGAAATCAATGCTGTTGCCGTTTAGCAACAGCATTGATTTATAAGTGTTTTTGGCACTTGTGTATAACGGTGAGCGCTCTGCGTGGGAATGCTTGAATACCGCTTCAGCGGTACGAGACGCTAGAGAGTCTCCGTCTTCATTACCACGCTGGAGCGAGGGAACGATAGAGGAATGTGAATAATTACATTTGTTGAAATCCTTCATGAACTTCATGTGCTTCATGGTTAAACTGCCGAATCTTGATCTACGGTGGGTATATCAACGGTTGATATTAGCTGCCGTTGCCGTTTTTTTTATTTTCATACATGGCTTTATCGGCGCGGTCCAATAGTGTTTTAATGTCGGTGCCATCGTTGGGATAAATGCTCATTCCGGCACTGACGCCAATATCGATCATACGGTCATCGATAAGGTAGGTTTTGCTGATGACATCGACCGTATGCTTAAGAATTTTATCGACCATATGCAAATCGGTCACATCCTCGAGCAATATCGCGAATTCGTCGCCACCTAATCGAGTAACGGTGTCCGTTTCTCGAACACTCCGTACGATTCGGTGAGCCACGCTCTGCAATAGGCGATCTCCGGTCTTATGACCGAACAAATCGTTAACCGGTTTGAATTTGTCTAAATCCAGAAACAAAATGCCCAACTTGGTATTGTTTCGTGCGGCTTTCTTTATGGCCCTTTCTAACCGGTCGTTAAACAAAATTCGATTGGGTAAATCGGTCAATGGGTCATGATGAGCGATATGACGTAGGTGTTCTTCTTCGGCTTTGCGTTCCGAAATATCCGACAGTATTGCCACATAATGTGTAATTTGATTGTCACTGTCTTTAACTTGGCTAATGCTGATTCGCATCGGTAATAATGCACCATTTTTAGTACGATCGACAATGTCGCCTTGCCATTGACCGTTTTGGTTTAGAGAATCCCACATATATTGGTATTGTTCGGTCGATATATAGCCCGATTGTAAGATCCAAGGCGGCTTGCCCAGTAATTCTTCTTGATCGTAGCCGGTCATTTTGCACAGTGTCTGATTGACCGATACGATGCGTACCGATGGGTCGGTAATCATAATGCCTTCGCTACTGAAGTCAAAAACCGTAGCCGCCAATTTCAATTGTTGTTCAGCCTTTTTGCGTTCGCTTAGATCCATTACATAAGCAATACCTTGTTCACGGCTACCGCTAAGCAATGCCGCGCCGATATATACAGGGACCCAATATCCTTGTTTATGGATCAACGCTTTCTCATAAGGCTCGCATCGGCCCTGTACTACAAGTTCGTCGATAGCCTGTTGGTCCTGGGCATGAAACTCAGTTGGAGTGATATCTCGCCAATTAACCGCACCTTCTTCAATATCGGCTTGGGCTAAACCCAGCATGTTTAAAAAAAGGTCGTTTGCTTCTTCGACCATACCATCGAGGCGCCATGAAATAATACCGATGGTATCGGATTCCTTCAGGCTTCGAAAACGCGACTCACTCAGAGCCAATCGCTTTTCGGATTTTTCGATACTCGTGATAATTTGCCGGCTGACCAGGAGTCCGATACCGACAAAGATAACTAATAACAGTAAGCTAATTTGCAATGCCGTGATTTTAACCCATCTGGCGCCTTCGCTTAATTTTAACGAAAATAGGGTTTCCAACTCATGAAGCTCATTATTGAGCTGTTGCATGTGCTGCCTTAAATCGGCGATTTTTTCGTTGTCGCGACGCGAGTCGGTAATTTCATCTCGTATTTGTTCGCCGATTATTTTTAATGCATCGATTTTTTTATCGGCAGACTGCCATATATCGATAGCTTCGCGCATGTAGGAAATGCGTTGAAATTTTATAAAAAAATGGATCATCGCATCGATGTCGTCCGGGTGGTTTTGTCCCTGAAGAAAACCGTCCCGTGCTGATTTCTTGTCGGGTGGCGATTGAAATAAAGCCGTGCGAGCTTTGCTATCGCCGCTGATGATTTCTAGGGCCTCCAAATAAGCTAGGTAATCCGCCTCGGCATGATTGTAGGAATATTGAGTCAAGTAAAAAACCGCATCTTTTTGCGCTTTGGCCCAGAGACCTTCTCCTCTCACATAAGAACGAACTCCCTCAAAGACATTGCCGTTCCAGTAAATCATGCCGACCAGGGATGCCGAAATAAGTCCGAATAGGCCGATAATGAAGACGACTTTTTTTCTAGTCGACCATCCATGCGCTCTTAAGTCGTAAACTTTATTGGTTGCCATAATTTTCAGGAAAAAGTTGCAAAGTATCTAACGGCTGAGTTGATAGTTTCAAAATATACCCATCGGGGATCAAAATTCGGCATCGGCTTGCCCGTCAAAGGACGCCGTAAACCCAGCACCAAAATCCAGCACCTAAATTCCATAGCCGATTGGCTATGTTTAATATCATGACTAATTTAGGTGCTGGATGAATTCCATAGGTCTTTGGCAATGATTTAAAATCATGGCTTATTTAGGTGCTGGGTAAATACGTCTATGTAGGCTCTATGCCAGCTCCTAGCTGGAAAAGCCTTTGCCGAGGAGTACCTCGGCGCCTCTTCAAGCACTGTCGAAAATTGAAGTGCGAAAGGTAAAACATGAATTTAACTAAAGGTTTTGTGACAATAACTTCTTGGAGCAATGAGCCTGTGGGTTTGGTTGCTCGCGTCACAAGGCGTCGCGACGACGGCTTTCCTTGCCTCCCTCACCTGTCAATCAAGCAACCGAAGCGGCTTGCTCTAAAAAAAATAGTGAAGGTGTTTATGACAAATTCCTAAGCCAATGCTGAAATATGCGCGAAAAGTATCAATTATTTCATGGCTGTTGTGACTCAATCCCTAGTTGAACAGGCTATAAGCATTTTGATTTTAGCCAGAGTTTATTAGTGTAATCCGTGAAACGACTGTTAGAGATCCTCAAATGAGTGAAAGATCTTTTTTGTCACTAATTTTTCATCGAAACGACGCGAAATTGCAATATTACTTATTTATCTTATCGATAAATAAAGCATTTGCGGCCAACATTATGAAATTAATCGATACACAGATAAGGGTTAGTCCTGCACGACGACTGGATTGTTTTGTCACATACGATCAGGCTTTGATCAAACAAGCACAGCGATTGCGATATGAGGTTTTTGCCAAGGAAATGGGGGCGAGACTCAAAACCGACAAAGAAGGCTTAGACTATGACGAAATCGACGATTTTTGCGATCATTTGGTCGTGGTCGATACGACAAATGAGAAAATTGTAGGCTATACACGCTTGCTAAATCAAGAACAAGC
This sequence comes from Methylotuvimicrobium sp. KM2, assembly GCF_038051925.1. Lineage (NCBI taxonomy): Bacteria > Pseudomonadati > Pseudomonadota > Gammaproteobacteria > Methylococcales > Methylococcaceae > Methylotuvimicrobium > Methylotuvimicrobium sp. KM2. The sequence goes on from NZ_CP150634.1 coordinate 2,250,877, forward strand.
CCGCAAATTGGGATATTTTTATTCGCAAAAAGAATTCAATCTGGATCGAGTACTGACTTTGCCTGGACGCTTTCTCGAAATAGGCCGTACCTGTGTCGACCCGAAATACCGGGGCAGCGTGGTATTAACAACCCTATGGTCGGAGTTAGTAAAGTATGCTCAGTTAGGCCGTTACCATTATTTGATTGGGTGCGCGAGTATTTCGCCGGGACCGAGCGGTTATGCGGTCGATGCGGTCTATCGAGCGATCGATGCAAAAAACAAGACGTCAGACGCGTTGGCGGTAGCCCCCTTAATCGAAGTGCCGGAGCACTTACGTTGTGAACGCGACGAGTCGGGAATTCCGCCTTTGTTGAAAGCGTATTTACGTTTCGGTGTGCAAATTTGCGGCCGTCCTTTTTGGGACGAAGATTTCAACGTCATGGATTTGTTTATTTTGTTGCCGTTGGCGCAACTGGAAGACCGCTATTCAAAACATTATTTAAAACCCGATTACTCAATCAATGATAGCTACCCTTCGCCAGCTCTATAAAATCAAACTAATTGTTTTGCTGTTTTTATCCGGTTTCGTGATCGTTCTGGGTGTGTTTCCGGTTATCAATCGGTCATGCCGTCCGGTTAAAGCGAGGGAAAGGGTGAACCGAATCAAGCTGGCTTGGCTCAAAGTCTTCAGGCGGATTTTAAATCTCGAGGTCCTTATCGAAGGACAGGCGGCCGATGGACCGGCGTTGGTTGTCAGTAATCATGTTTCTTGGCTCGATATCATCGCGTTGGGACAGCATTTGCCGGGATATTTTGTCGCTAAAAACGATATTCTCGATTGGCCCGTTATCGGGTATTTATCGAAAGAGGCTGGGACAATATTCGTTCGGCGAGGGGACAAGCAGGCGATTCATGCCACTACCGAACAAATGAGCTGGTTATTGAAACAAAACAGCAAGGTATTCGCATTTCCGGAGGGGACGACTTCGGATGGTTCAAGTGTTCTACCGTTTCATTCATCGCTGCTGCAACCGGCCTTATTGACTCATTCGGCAATTCAGCCGGTAGCGCTTCGTTATGAAGGTCAATCTAAGACCTTAGCGCCATTTATCGGCGACGACGATTTTATTCCGCATTTATTCAAAATGCTGAAACTTAGAAAGATAGAGGCCCACATCAAAATATTGCCTGTTCTCGAAATGGCCGATAAAAGCCGGTCGGCTTTAAGTTATGAGGCGCATGCCGGCATCACTGAGGCGCTTCGTGCCGAATCGCTTATTTCCCAGGTTCCAGCATCGCTTCCAGTTTCTCGCAAACGGTTTTCAAGATTTTGATTCGCGCATAGCGTTTGTCGTTTGCTTCGACCATTAGCCAAGGAGCGGCGCGGGTGCTTGTTCGCGCTATCATTTCATTGACCGCGATTTTATAATCATCCCATTTTTCCCGGTTGCGGTAATCGTCCTCGGTGATTTTATGTTTTTTGTAACTGATTTGCTCGCGGGCTTTGAAACGTTTAAGTTGTTCGTCTTTATCAATGTGCAGCCAAAACTTCAGTAATAGAATGCCATGTTCGATCAATGCTTCCTCGAAATTAACGATTTCCGAATAGCTGCGCATCCATTCCTTGTCGGTTGCAAAGCCTTCCACGCGCTCGACCAAAACACGCCCGTACCAGCTTCTGTCGTAAATAGTGACCTTACCCGCTCTAGGAATATGCCGCCAGAATCGCCATAGATAATGATGCGCGGCTTCTTCGTCGGTCGGCGCGGCGGTTTGAATAACGCGGTAACTTCTCGCGTCGATTGCAGATGTAATGCGCCGAATGGCTCCCCCCTTGCCGCCGGCGTCCCAACCCTCGAAAACCAGTATTGTCGAACGCTTTTGTTCTCGTGCCATTCTGACTAATTTATTCAATTTACCCTGGTAGTGCAGCAATTGATCGCTGTAATCTTTTTTGTCGAGTTCGAGCGATAAATCCAACGTGTCCAGTAAGCTTTGCTGGTTGATATTGACGAAAGAGATGCCGTTTATGTTTTCCGATTTTCCATTACGGCTGTCGATATGTTGACGGATTCTATGCAAAACATGTTGCCCGACTGTCAAGCTGCTGTAACGAATATCGGTTCCTTCGACAACCAGCCAAGGCGAGATTCCTGTGCTGGTTGTTGTCAATACATTTTCGGCAATTTCTACGAACTCGTCATACAGTTTCAGGTGCTTTTTATCTCGCTCGGTAACTTGCCAACTGGTTTCCGGGTCTTTTTCAAGTTCTTTGAGACGTTTTTTTTGCGTTTCTTTTTTCAAATGCAGCCAACATTTAATGATTAGCGCGCCATCGTCTATCAGTAACTGTTCCATTTCGTTGATGTGCTTGAGTTCCACCGATAATTGACTATCGTCAATGTCTCCATAGACTCGATGCGATATCGGGTCGCTATACCAAGAACCGACATAGATGCCTATTCTTCCCTTAGCCGGCAGCGAACGCCAATAGCGCCAATATTTAGGCCGTTCTTTTTCCTCATCGCTGGGCTCGTCGAAGGCGAATGTTTCCATGTGGCGCGCATCGAGCCATTCGTTCAGTAAATTAATGACTTGGCCTTTGCCGCCGCCGTCCACTCCGGAAATAAGAATAATGACAGGAAAATCGCAAGTGCCGAGTTCTTGTTGAAGCAGCAACAACTGGGTTCTGAGTTCCGGAATTTGTTCGTTGTATTCTGATTTTTTTAGGGTATGACCCAGCTCGGCAATTTCAAACATGGATGAGTCTCATATCGGGTAAGTATTCAGTTACCCTCTTTGAAAAAGAGGGGCTAGGGGAGATTTTATAAATAAATCCCCCTCAATCCCACTTTTCAAAGGGGGATGCCAACAATACGCCTGGATTGCGGTAATTTGCCTACGGGGTCTGAATACTTACCATATCGGAGTTAGATTTCTATATAATGCGCCAATCTAAGGAGTCGCGGCATTTTAGAATTACTATAGTTCATATCGATACTATCATGAAAGCTTGTTCTAACTCCGGTGCCGCAAAGACTGCACTGATAATGTATAATTTCCGCAAAAAATCGGAGTTAATTAATGTCTCAAACCGGCGATTCAAAACAGGCCTGTGCCGAAACCTTTAACCATGATCATAAAACTTGTAAGCAGGAAGCCTTAAAAAAAGCGGAAAAGCTATGTTTGGAGAGAGGCGCGCAATTGACGCCGATACGTCATAAGGTTCTTGAGTTGATTTGGGATAGCCACGAGGCCGTCAAGGCTTATGATTTATTGGACCGCATCAAACCATTCAACGATTCGGCAAAACCGGCGACCGTTTATCGCGCGCTGGACTTTTTGATCGAACAGAAATTAATTCACCGAGTCGAAAGCATGAATGCTTTTATCGGCTGCAATCATGTTGAAGGCAAACACGATTTATTGCTATTGATCTGCGAAGGTTGCCGTCAGATCGAAGAAAGACCGGCGACACCGGTCATGGACAGTTTGGCGAATGAATTGAAGCAAGCAGGATTTACCGCGCGACGTAAAACGCTTGAAATTCACGGCATCTGCAAGCATTGCGCCAATGGTGCTATATAATAGCCGCTAGGATCACTGTCATGACCCGTAATACCCATCATTTGACTAACGCTTATTGGCGATTACGGAATAACACGGAAAATGTTGTTTTGGCGACGATTATCGAAACCCTTGGTTCAACTTATCAAAAAGCCGGTGCCAGAATGCTGATTGCCGACAATGGCGAGTTAAACGGCCTGTTGGGAGGCGGTTGTTTTGAACGGGATTTGGTCGAACAGGCGCATACGGTTTTCGAAACCGAAAATCCCAAAACGCTATTCTACGACATGCGTTCTCCCGACGATGTGGTTTGGGGTCTGGGTTTGGGCTGCAACGGGGCGGTAAGGATATTGTTGCAATTGTTGAAAGCCGACAATGATTTTTACCCGTTGAACAGAATTGTAGAGGCATCCGAAAGTCATACGGCCGGTATTTTGGCGACCGTTTATGAATCCGACCATCCCGATTACTCAATCGGCGATAGTTTTTTTCTGGCTGGATTCGAATTAGACGACTTTAGCCAAAAGGGCAATACTACCGTATCGATCACCGAGGCGGCCAAACAAACTTGGAGGCTGCGCAAATCCACGCTAGATGCCTGTTTGATCGAGCGCCATGCCGTTAAATTGTTTTTCGACTTAATTCGCCCCTCAGCGCAACTTCTGGTGCTGGGAGCAGGAGCCGATGCACTCCCGGTCGTGCAATTCGCCAAAGCACTCGGTTGGCGTGTCACGATCGTCGATCATAGGCCGGGCTATGTTAAACCCGAACGATTTCCAAAGATCGATGCTTTACTCCATTCGATGCCCGAAGATTTGCACGAGCGTTTGCCATTGGATCGATTCGATGCGCTCGTGTTGATGACTCACAGTATCGAATATGATGAACGCTATTTAAAAATCATAGCGACTAGCCGAATCCCGTTCATTGGTTTGCTGGGTCCTGTTCATCGCAGGGATAGACTCCTAGATAGTTTAGGCTCGGATGCACCGAACATTGCCGCCAAGGTATTCGGTCCGGTCGGTTTGGACATCGGCGCCGAGACGCCCGAGGAAATTGCCTTATCGATCATGGCCGGTATTCACGCCGCGTTGAAGGGACGAGACGGCGGACAACTCGGCCTTAAAGATTGCCATCCCCTATGAGTCTTGATTTTGAGAATATATATGCAGTAATTTTAGCCGCCGGCGCATCCCGCCGACTGGGCAGCCCTAAGCAACTCCTCGAATGGCGCGGTCGAACCTTGCTCGGCAATACAATCGAAAACGCTCGTTCATTACTGAATGAACGTGTCATTGTGATTCTGGGGTCGCAAGCACAAACGATACAAGAAAAGATCGACTTGAGCGGGGTTGTCGCAGTTGTTAACCCGGACTGGCAAACAGGTATTGCTTCGTCGATTCGAGCCGGCATTGACTCTTTGCCGGTTAACGCCGACGGCGTATTGATGTTATTATCCGATCAACCTTTGGTCGGTTATAGAGCGATGCAGAACTTGTTGGCACAGTGGCGAATTGAACCGTCCTGTATTGCCGTAAGTCAGTATCATGATACGGTCGGCGTTCCGGCGCTATTTCCGTCGGCTTTTTTCGGCGCGTTGCGCTCCCTTCGGGGCGACCGGGGCGCGAAGAGCCTGTTGTTGCAATTTGAAGATAAACTTCAGAAAATTCCTTTACCCGAAGCGGAACTCGATATTGATACCAGGGAAGATTTCGACCACCTAAGCGGCCATTACGATGCCGGGGAGTGAACGATGACGACCTTGATGATAAACGGTAAGCAATACGAGTTGGACGCCGAAGACGATATGCCCTTACTGTGGGCTATCCGCGATATCGCCGGTTTAACCGGAACCAAATTCGGTTGCGGTATCGGGATGTGTGGCGCCTGTTCCATCCATCTCGATGGCGAGCTGGTAAGATCCTGCATGATGCCGTTCGGTGCGGCTAAAGATAAAGCGATCACAACCATCGAAGGATTAGCGTCGGAAAAAGGTCTGCATCCGGTGCAGCAAGCCTGGATCGATAAAGATGTATCACAATGCGGATACTGCCAGCCCGGTCAAATCATGGCGGCTGCCGCCTTGCTACGGGAAAATCCGAATCCGAGCGAAGATGAAATCCGGTCGAAAATGACCAACTATTGCCGTTGCGGAACCTATCTGCAAATATTCGAAGCGGTCAAACAAGCGGCGCAACTTCAAGGAGAGCAGTCATGAGCACTTTATCGAATCTATCGATGACGCGCCGTCAATTTCTGGGTGCCGCCGCGGCCGGCGCCGGCGTATTCGTGTTAGGGATATCCTTGCCCGGTTGCGCCAAGGTTGACGAACAAGGTGAAGGCGTGATCAATGCCTTCATCGGAATCGATGAAAACGGCGTCGTGATTTTTCAAAATCCTTTCATAGAAATGGGGCAGGGGACATATACCTCAATACCTGCCATCATGGCCGAAGAACTGGATGCCGACATGGCGATGCTCAAGGTCGTGCAGGCGCCGCACGGGCCGGAATACCGCATCATGTTCAACAATACGACGCGTTTTACCGGCGGCAGTTTCAGCGTGCGTTCGTCCTATATGACCATGCGAAAAGCCGGTGCGACCGCACGGGCGATGCTGATCGAAGCCGCCGCTGGCACCTGGAACGTAGCTCCCGGCGAATGTACGACAGAGCCGGGTGTCGTTATTCATCGCGAGAGCGGAAAAAAATTGACATACGGCGAATTGGCGCCCTTGGCGGCTAAACTGGATATACCCGCAGACGTGCCGTTAAAAGACGATGCCACTTTCCGGCTGATCGGTAAACCGGTCAAACGAACCGATAATCGGGTTAAAGCCACCGGAGAAGCCGTGTTCGGTATCGATATCAAGGTTGATGGACTACTATATGCCGCGGTCAAACAATCGCCGGTATTCGGCGGTTCGGTCCAATCCTACGACCAAGACGCAGTGCTCAAAATGCCGGGCGTAGTCGCGGTCGAGGAGATACCGAACGGTGTCGCCGTGATTGCCGATCAATATTGGCGAGCCAAAAAGGCTTTAGAACAATTACCGGTGACCTTCGATGAAGGCGATAATGCCGATTTCTCATCGAAGACGTATTTGGAAACACTTAAAGCCGCGTTGAACGAATCGGGAGTCAGGGTCGAAGATATCGGCGATGCCGATAAGGCCTTGTCCGAAGCGGCTAAAACTATTGAGGCCGTTTATCATGCGCCGTTCCTTGCGCATCAAACGATGGAGCCGATGAACTGCACCGCGCTGGTCACGAAGGATCATTGCAAGGTTTGGGCGCCGAATCAAGGCGCCGATTTCGTCGCCAAGGTCGCAGCCGAAATTACCGGTCTAAAATTGGATGCTATCGAAGTAATCACCCCTTTTCTCGGCGGCGGGTTCGGACGGCGCTTCATCATGGATTATACCGCGCAGGCGGTAACGCTGGCCAAGAAACTTCCGAGCAGGCCGATCAAAGTTATTTGGACGCGCGAGGAAGACACGCAACACGACCATTATCGCCCGATGACCGCAGCTAAATACCGGGCCGGTTTCGATGCCCAAAATAATCCGCTCGCGATTCAAATTACAACGGCGGGCGAGGGCCCGTCGGGCCGTCTCAATCCCGAGTTTCTAAAAGACCCTACTATCGACGAGAGCATCTTCGAAGGCGGTCCGCATCAACCCTATGCGATACCGAATAAGCGCGCCGAACTGGTCAATGTGCCGGTCAAGCCTTTGCCGATCGGCTACTGGCGCTCAGTCGGGAATTCGCAGAACGCCTTCTTCAAAGAGTCGTTCATCGATGAAATGGCTCATGCGGCAGGTGCCGACCCGGTCGAATTTCGCCGTAACTTGTTAACCGAACAACCGCGTTTTAAAAAAGTACTCGATACCGCTGCCGGGATGGCAAATTGGAAATCCGAGGCATGGCAAGACGAAAACGGTGTCAAGCATGCGATGGGCGTCGCATTGCATGAATCGTTCGGCAGCATCGTCGCGCAGGTGGCCGAAGTGGCGGTTGACGATGGCGATATCCAGGTTGTTCGAGTTTGGTGCGCGGTCGATTGTGGGTTTGCGGTAAATCCGGCCATCGTTAAAATGCAAATGGAAAGCGGTATTGTTTACGGTTTGTCGGCAGCATGGAGCGAGGAAATTACCCTCGAGAAAGGCCGCGTGATGCAAAGCAATTTTCACGACTATCCGATCTTGCGGCCTGATCAAATGCCCGATGTCGAAGTCGAAATTATCAATAGCGGCGAGCCGCTCGGCGGTATCGGAGAGCCCGGCACCCCGCCTATCGCCCCTGCGGTTTGTAATGCTCTGTTTAAATTGACAGGGCAACGGGTAAGGAGTTTGCCTCTTTCGCAATATACTTTTTGAACGCCGCAGGGGGCATACCCAAAAAGCAAAAAAAGGCTCCGATAAAATAGTCGGCGTATCTTGAAGAGCGCTCTCCGCATTTTTTTATCGTTCCCACGCTCCGGCGCTCATCGTTATACATAAGTCAAAAATATACCTTTCGCACTTCAAATTTCGGCAGTGCCGGAGGAGGCCTCGGGGTGCCCGGTAAAGGCTTTGCCAGCATGGAGCTGGCATAGAGCCTACAGAGACGTATTTACCCAGCACCTAAATTCCATAGCCCTTTAGCTATGTTTAATATTATAGCTAATTTAGGTGCTGGGTTTACGGCGTCCTTTGACGGGCACCCCGAGGCCGAATTTTCATCTACGATGAGTATAACCCTTTTGTAACCTTAACCAATGAGACCTCGATACCATTTATTGTTACTTAACACTTTCGACCTCGAGATCGCGATCAGGGGATCGCTCCCACAGAGCGTCCGCCGCTCTCTGTGGGAGCGACGCCTTCGTCGCGACTATCGAAGTCAGTAACGCTCAAATACCAATAGCCTTTCCGGGCAACACAACAATTTAGCGCTCGGTCGCTACTTTTTGCACAATTAGAGATATTTATACTTATGTATAAAGACGAGCGCCGGAGCGTGGGAACGATAAGGAGTGCGAATAATTACCTTTATTATTGAATAACTTCTACTCCTCGCCAGAAAGCGATGTGGTTTTTAATGTTTAACGCTTCCGGTTTTGGATCGGGATAGAACCATGCAGCATCGCGATTAATCGCATCGTTTACGCAGAGATCGTAATAGCTTGCTTTACCTTTCCACGCGCAGAAGGTGTTCGTGCTGCTTTCTTTAAGGAATTGGACTTTGACCGAATCGGCAGGAAAATAATGATTGCCCTCGACCATTACTGTGTCATCGCTTTCGGCAATGATGACATCGTTCCAGATAGCTTTCATGTTTTTGCTCCTTGTTGTGTTTATTTATCAAGTTATTAAACCTGAATTCGGCAGTTTAACCATGAAGCACATGAAGTTCATGAAGGATTCCAAGAACTTACCAAATCCTTCTCGCTAACCTATTTGGTGAGTGAAAGTTCTATACAAACGCGTAATAAGCTATTGAATTAACTTCCTATTCTTCATGATCTTCATGGTGAAATGCTTTTTCTAGGTTAAAAGGCTTCAAGAAAGTAAACACTGAAAAGATTCTGGTCATCAGACCATGTTTTGATCAATCTGAAACCGCTGGCATTAGCCAGGGTAATGAATTCATCAGGACTGTATTTGTAGGAATTCTCGGTATGAATGTATTCGCCGTTTATGAAGCGGAAGTCTTGGCCTGAAATACTAACCTGCTGATTTTCGCTACTGACCAGGTGCATTTCAATACGACCTTGCTGATCGTTGTAATAGGCACGATGTTCGAAGCTGTCGAAGTTAAAATTGCCTTCTAGTTCATTATTGATACGGGTAAGCAGGTTGAGATTGAACTCTGCGGTGATGCCGGCAGCATCATTGTAGGCTGCATTCAAAACTGAAGGATCCTTTTTGCGATCAAGCCCGACTAGTAAACCACCACCATTGCCGGTTAGCCGGTGTATACCGGTCAGAAAATGCTGAACTTCTAGCGGGTCAAAATTACCCAAACTAGAACCCGGAATGAATACGACACGCCTGCCATGGGGAATACCATGAGGCAATAGCATCCGCTGAGTAAAATCGAGGCAGGCAGGATAAATCGGTAACCAGGGATACTTATGACTTAAACCGTAGGCCGATTGCTTGAGAAACTCACGGGAAATATCCATCGGTACATAGGCGGAAGGAAGCAGGCTTTCCAGCAGTAATTGTACTTTCTCGCAACTTCCGCTTCCGGGTTCGATCAATACCGATCCCGGCTCAATAAGACGGCTAATTTCATCCGCGTAAGTTGTTAACAAGTCACGTTCAACATTAGGGATGTAATATTCCGGCTGTTCCAGGATCGCTTCAAACAATTGAGATCCGGTTTCATCATAAAAAAACTTGGGAGGTATTTGTTTCTGTGGGCGCGACAGACCTTTAAGCACTGCATCACGAAAGCTTTCCTGTTCAGGTTCGAAATCGTGGAAACTAACTTTTTGGCTTAATATATTCATAGGTCGTCCGCTAAACGGATACCGGAAAATTGCCAGCGATCATGTGGGTAGAAAAAATTGCGATATGTTGGACGGATATGATCTTCTGGTGTAACACAGGATCCACCTCGCAAGACCCATTGGTTGCACATGAATTTACCGTTGTATTCACCCATGCTGCCTTCGAGCGGTTTAAAGCGAGGATAAGCCAGATAGGGGGATGCGGTCCACTCCCATAACGAACCGTAAAATTGACCTTTGCCTGCTTGCGGGTGAAAAATGCCGCTTTCACTAAAATGGCCAGTAACAGGAATTTCCAGCAATTTTGTTTCAATTTCGGCTTCGGATGGTAGCCGTTTGCCTGCCCATCGTGCATAAGCGTCTGCTTCGTAATAACTGATATGAGAAACAGGGGCGGATGGGTTCATAGCCTCAAGTCCATGAAGGGTAAACTCAAGCCATAAACCATCATGGTTTTCCCAATAAAGCGGAGATTTCCATTGGGTATTCTGGATGTGGCTCCAGCCATCGGATAGCCACAACTCAGATCTGGAGTAGCCTCCGTCTTCCATGAAGTCGAGAAAATCGCTGTTTGTGATCAGCCGAGAACTTAAACGGTGCGGTTCTAACCAAACTTGGTGACGAGGCTTCTCGTTATCAAAGGTAAAACCATCATCATTATTCGTTCCGATCTTTACCACGCCGCCTGGCCTTTCCTCCCAATCCAATTTTTCGGTCGTTTTAATTGCCGGTTGGGAGCGCTCCAGATAACTGGGTTTTAAGGGATTGCTCCAAAAGTTGTGCTTGATATCCATGAACAGCAATTCTTGGTGCTGCTGTTCGTGGTGTAAGCCTAGAGTTAGACGAAAAGCGGCTTGTTGCCACTGGGATTCGTCGAGGTTATCTATAAAATCTATGATGCGCTTATCAATTTCAGAGCGGTAATGAAACACTTGTTCAACCGTCGGACGTGACAATAAGCCGCGTTTCGACCGGGCATGCATAGCGCCAACCGTTTGATAATAGGAGTTAAACAAATAAGAGTATTGAGGGTTAATAGGGCAATATTCCGACTCGAATGCTTGCAATAGAAAGGTTTCAAAGAACCAGGTCACATGAGCTAAATGCCATTTGGGCGGACTGATCTCAATGCCGCTCTGAATTTGATAATCATCGACCATTAACGGTGCGCAAATTTGAAGACTAATATTGCGGACACGAATGTAATCTGCAATTAATTTGTGCCGCGAAATTTCCGTTATAGCCTGGCGATTTTTTAATGAGGATGGCATTTGGAATCAATCAGTAGTTTAAGTAATGGCAAACGATAAGAACAGACAACAATCAAAGCCGTTATTTCTTGAGGCAATGTACTGCTCGATCTTTTTTTGTCAACCAACAGTGTATGCGACAGTATTTAACTTCAAAAAAGAAAAAGGGGTCAGGTTAGATTGTTCATCGTTCCTACGCTCTGCGTGGGAATGCATCCCGGGACGCTCTGCGTCCCCAGAGTTCGATAATCCCGACAAGAGCAACCAGGCATTCTCTTCAGTTTCTTAATTCAATTGCCTGCGGCAGTCGACGCAGAGCGTCTAAATCGGCATTCCCACGTAGAGCACTTTTTGTTATACACAAATATCGATAAACTTGCTAAACAGAGGGCATCGTATACCTGGAAACGGTGCTGTTTGATAAATCTGCGGATATTGGATATCAGTGGCAAGAGCATCCGGCCCCTTGTGGGAGTGACGCCTTCGTCGTCCCTCACCTAACGCTAGGTGAGGGAAAGTCGGGAACGTTGGGCGACAAAAAATGATATCGAAGCCTCATTAGCTAAGATTGCAAAACCGTAATTTTCGACTTATGTATAACGATGAGCGCAGAGCATGGGAATGAGCGTTTTGAGAGGATACATCAATCAATCTAACCAAACCCCTTTTTGTGGCTGAAGAGTTTTTTCAGGATAAGCAACAATTCTTGAGTTTTTTGCCGCTGCCGCACGGACAAGCAGCATTGCGACCGATTTTTGGCCTAGAGACCGTCTGCCCCAATGTTTTTTGTTCCTCTAATTCGGCTTCGATGTCGTCGATGACATGTTGCAAGATTTCAACCGAGGAGGGGATTCTCACGAGTAGTTGGGCAAATAGATAGTCATCGGTCGGTTCTATGCCTTCTTCGATAACAATTTGCTTTGATCTGTTCGATATTCGGAAACTTGGAAAAATCGCGGCTGATCAAAACTTCAAACAGGCGCGCGTTTCGCGCAATATCGTCCCAATAATCGTCGGCATCAACGGTGTTCTTATCATCGCCCAACCAAAACTCCTTGCAGAGCGCTAATCCGGTCCAAAAACCGATACACCACTGTCGGACCCAATCGAATTGTTTTCCTTTGAGATTTTCAATATCGAATGGAAACTTAAGTTGCCCTGAGACTCGTAATTGTACATAAGCGTCGTATACATCGAATGCAGCCGACATTAGGTTTTCGATGTGCTTCAGCTCGAAATCGGGCGGACGATGGTAAAAAAGAGAGTTTTCCCATTGTTCAGGCAGGGTCGATGGCGGCGTGATGGCCATTGCATAAAAAAATCCGCGCAGTTCGTAGAGATTGAAATGATCGGCTTCCGGTACGATGCCGTTTAATTCATCGATTAATTTAGCGAGTAACTTGGGTTTGATCATTTCGTATGATGCGGATTTTGGGTCGGATATCTTATGGACTTAGGCGGTCGAGTTTTGATTCAGTGTAGAGTAAAGACCTGGCTTATACTCAAGATGTTATCGCTTAGTCATTCAAGGAAATATCAATATTTTCTAATTGAAATGCTTCCATTTTACCCAAGCTGCGCAAGTAATTCCGACCAATATGTAGGTGTAGCTATATACGAAAACATATAAGCCTGTGGGGTTGTGAGTAGCGGCATCGCGAAGGCTCGGCGTTATCAGCCAAGTCCACAAAACGGCAGGTATTAAGTAAAACAAAAAGCCCAAACCTGCTGTTTTTAACGGATTACGCCCCTTAGCTTCGGCGTCTCGATAATACCAATAAGCAATTGCAAGCGCGACAATAGTGCCAATCATAAATTTTCCTTCTTTCAATTCAGAATGATGGATATATTTACACCATTCATACAAAAATCGTTTGCCTAACACTGATGAAGCCCCGGCCATCGCCCCGGCAAAAAAGTTTAACCGTGTAGCCCGGAAGGAGCGCAAGCGCAATCAGGGACGTTCGAGGTTACGCAATCGCGTATTCCGCTTACGCTGCATACGGGCTACGAACTTTCACAGTAAATTTATCGTGGCGGAGGTGCCCTTCGAGGAACCCCCCGCCCTTAAATGAAAACGTTTCTTCGCTCCGGTTAAGTGTAATTAAACTCCAAAGCCAGTTTCTTAGTGATGCACCCAGTCTGCGCCTAGCGTGCCGATTAAACTTTCCAAATAGCCCGGTTGGCTTAATTCGGCAAGCATGGTTTCAGTTTTTTCGAGCTTCACTTCCAGTTTCGAATATTCGGATGGATCGCTGTTTTCTGTTTCGGTTAAGCGTTCAGTAATTATGTCGCGATGACGTTGCCATAAGGCCAAATCACGCTGATGCTTGATGGAGAGTCGCTCACGATACCAATCGCTAGCCAGTAGCGATTCTCGTGTAAATAAATCTCGAATCGCCGGGTCGTCGATGGTTTTGCCTTCATAGTGTCCATAAGCCATGACATGTAATAGGGCTTTAAGCGGTGGGCAGGCATCGTTTATCGTGCCGTCTTGGAAATAAATCAGGGCCACCCGTTGCTGCGTTTCATAGACGTTATCGATGCCGTCGACAAAAGCGGCAAGATCCTGGGTTTCAGGTTTTAGCATCGCTTCGTCAAAAACCGCTGTTGGATAATCGAAAACTTTACCGAAGTTGGTATGCACGAAACGCTCCGTTATTCGGTATCCTAGCCTGCTTGCGTACACTGTTCTGCCTTCGTATTCGAAATCTTCCAGTTTTTCGAGGTGGCCGTTTTCGATCAAATAGCGCGCATCGCGTTCGGCGACAGGTAGACGCGACCAGATTTCCGGAATCAACAGACTGATGTCGTGATCGACTCTACGCTGAGTTCCGATGTAACCGGCAGCGGTCGAAAAACCGTCGAAGCCGCATAAAATAAACGAGACTAGCGCGGTATTCAGATCGGCGGTCGTACTCAAGGCATTAAACGGCCCTTTGGTCAATGCGCCTTCCGATCCGGCTCCTGTCGTGGAAGGAGATTTGCCGGTTAGACTGCACACAAAATCCATGAATAGTTCCGGCAACTCTTGATAATGGATGGGGTTGTAAACTGCCAAGGGCCGAATGCCGGCGGCTAAGTCTTGCGGATTGTTGCGGCGCCCGGGAAGAACCGCATTGACCGGAAAGTAAACCGATTGATCGGCATTAAGGCCTCGAGCCAAACGAGTCGAAATTTCGGCGATATAACGCATTCTCGGATCGGCGATATCGGGTCGTGTTTGCAGATAACGCACATTTTGGCTAGGTTTGCCGTCGACCAATCTCGGATGTGCCGATGAGACGAAAAATTCGTCATCCTGTCCTTCGGCAGCTCGCTCGATCAATTTACGCATCGGCTCGCTGAATTCTTCGAAGTGAATGATATCTTCAATTAGATCCCGTGCATCTTGTGTTGCTAGGGGTTGGAAATTGGAGATAAAGTTATTGCCTCCCGATAAATCACGCTCGGTTTGTAAATCGCTACCTCGATGGACGGCATCGTCTGGACGCTGGAAAAAACTTTGCTCGCAATTTTCGACTAATTTTACGGAAGAATTTCGATAATCGGGGTCGAGCCCCGTGAGTTTCTTAGAAGGCACTACCGTCGAAGCGCTGATGTCGTCTTCCATCTGAACTTTAGCAGAAGCGATAAAATCTTGGCGGAGTTTGAAGACGCGCCAAGCACCGTTCGAATCGAAGCCGACTCGCAGGTAACTGGCGATCAGTTTGCGCCCTTGGAATTTCAGTTCATTGCCGGGGTAGCTATTAACTACGTCCACTGAAAAATGATCGCGCCAATTATCGCCCCATTCCTCACGGTAGAAGCGTTTGATAATCAGCACAATTGCCCAAATGTGCTGGGGAATTTGCTCCAACCATTCGTTATAAGCATCGGAATAGTCGGTAACCGAAGGTGTCAATAGCTTGATGACCGAACCTAGTGTGCGTTGATTGCTGAGCAGGCTGCGCTTATCGCTACCGTGCCGTGCGGAGTCGCGGAAACGGGTCGAATAATCGTGTTTGAAAATAGTCTCGACGATATCCATGTCTTTTTCAAAGTCTTCGACAAAAATAGTTCCGGAAATGACGGCGCCGGCTATGGATTTGGAAATTTCCGATTTACCGCCGCCGGAAACCGTGCTGGGTTTATGACAGAATGTGCCCTCGGGTAGGGTGCCGACCAAACGCCAGCTCGGCGCATGAGGATGACGTTCCATATGGACCTTGAAACCGTTGGGATAGATATAAGTATGTTTGGCAAGCAGTTTGAGGGATTGCGGGCGACCGTTTTGCAGCCAACTGATTCGTTGCTGCTGCACATTGATCTCGGCTGCTGCCGGGATATATATGATTTCCGGAAAATTGTTGTCGACGGCGTAACCTTCATCCTTCCTTTCAATCATCGGCGATAATTGTTCGCATAGCCTATCGAACGAATAGCGTTGATCGAGATCGCTGCCATGCGGTAGATAAATGTCGCCAAGGTTCATTCTGGGAAACGCCAATGCGCCGCCGGCATGTTCTTCCTCGCAGTCGCCGAAGAGATTAGCCGAATAGCTGATTTGAGATTTGATCTCTTTTTTGCTGTAACCGAAATAATTGTCGGCGATTAAGGTGACGACGACGCCTTGCATATTGCGACAAACCAATTTAAACGGTTTGCCGTCGTTGTAAAGTTCGTCTTCACGTTTCCAGCACATACCGTCTTTGCGTTGGCGTTCGCTAGCATCATCGTAATGGGGAAGGCCGATATCTTTTTTCCGGCAATGCACCAAGTGCGGGGCTAAAATAATGCAACCGGTATGTCCGGTCCAATGTTCGATATCGAGCGCCGCATCGTTCTCCGGCAAGAAAGGATCGCCGGCATTGCCGAAGATCGATTCGACGAAATCCAAGTTAGCGACCAATCCGCCCGGCGCGAAAAAACGGGTTTCCATGGTTTTAACCGGGCTTATTGGCTCGATTGCGGGACGAACGATCGGTCTCAATAATAATGAGACCCAAAGCGTGGCCGGCCTATTTTGTAGACTTGTGAAAGGCAAGCGTAATAGATCGCTTGGTGGAGTCAATGCTTGTTGTAATAAAGCGGCATAGGCGTTGACCGGTACTTCGCTTTTATCGCCCGGCACGGGAAGTCCGCCCGCAACTATGTGAAAGACCCCTTTAGTTGTCCGTCGATCGTTTTGAGGATTATGCAAGACGCCTTGTAAAACACGATAGGAGTCGACATAAGCGGAGTGAAACTCGTTATGGCGATAAGGCAGGGATAATTCCCGGGCTTGACCTTTTCGCTCGAGAATGAATGTTTCGCCGGGTAACTGAACCGAAACGTCGACGTTATTTTCGAGGAGGTAAGCGTTTAAAAAGTCTTGTATCCGTTGATCCGCTGGGCAACGGTAATTGGCCAATAGTCGGCGTTGCTGCGAATAATTCTTTAATAGACTATCGGCGATTTTTAGATATTGCCGATCGCCTTCGGCTTCACATGTGGGTTGATTAAGTGCGGCTAGCTTAAGATTGATATGCTGTAGCCCTTCGTGTTCTTCGGCGCTATTTGGACTATTTTGGACGGGGGTGGCTGATAAGGTCATGGTCGGCTCCGGCAAGGTTTCAGTCTGGCTGTTTTCGAGACGGCACGATTTAATCTCGAGTGCAGGCGGTTTCTGGATAAAAATTAATAAACCGTTTAGGAATATGCACAAAATAACTTATTCAAGCAATAGGCTTTGTGGCGGTTTGGTGACTCGCTTGACAGGACGCCGTGAATACGTCCGTGTAGGCTTGACGGCGGCTATCCCTGCCGCCGACACCTGTCAATCGAGCCACCAAGTCCCCTTCCAACCGTTGTCTAAGTTATTTCATGCTCGTTCCTTAGCGTTTCGACGAACTCCGGTAAGACCGGAAGTCTATCGTTTCCTGAATTAAGTTTCGACCGTGTCGAGTATTTGAAGAATAGGTTATACGATTATTGAAAAATAAAAAAGAATTGAATCGATGTCGATTTTGCCTAAATTAATTAGGCAAGAACATTTATGATCAAATCCTAAGCCAAGTCGAAGCATTAAAGGTCTACAACACTTTCACCGGCTTGGTGAAGCCCTAAACTAACCTTTCCCCGACAGGACTCTCCTAAGCGCAGTCGAAGGGGGCTCAGGGCGAACGGTAGTTTGAGGTTCTCAACTGCTCTTTTTAGGTATAATGATAAACAGATAATCAACGCACTATTTAGTTAGGTATATCAGTGAATCAAACGTTAACAGAAATATTAGCCGACCCGGAATTCAAAGAAGGCGAGTCATGGTTTCGCCATGCATTCAAGGCACAGGATGTGTTGGTCAAAGAAGGCGATATCGGCAATACCTTGTTTGTAATTGAAAAGGGTAGCTTGCGGGTAACCGGACTGGTTGGCCTAGAGCAAAAAAAACAGCTTCAAGCCGGATTCTGCGATCTTAAGGAAGGCGACATTTTCGGCGAAAGTTGTCTTCATGAGATTCATCGGCGGACCGCGACCGTTACGGCGATTTCCGAAGGTTGTGCTTGGGAAATTGTCGGTGATAAATTAAATGCGTATTTTGACAAGCATCCCGATATCGGTTATTTGTTTTATAAAAAGTTATTCGTTATTTTGACTGAACGCATGAAAAGTGCGAATCATCGCATTGAAAACCTTTTGGCCTGGGGATTAAGAGCGCATGATATCGAGCGGCATTTGTAAAGTAATTATTCACACCCCCTATCGTTCCGACGTAGAGCGCTCGCCGTTATACACAAGTATCGGTAAACTTCCTAAACAGAGGTCATCGTATACCTGGAAACGGTGCTGTTTGATAAATCTTGGGATATTGAACAGCAGTGGCTTCGAAATCGCGACGAAGGCGTTGCTCCCACAAGGGGCAGGATGCTCTGTGTGAGCGATCCCCTGATCGTCCCTCACCTAACGCTAGGTCAGGGAAAGTCGAGATTGTTAAGTGACAATAAATGGTATCGAGGTTTTCTGGTTCCCACGGTCCTCCGTGGGAACCCATACCTTGTCAGCCGAGGCAAGATCGGTATGCATTCCCACGCTGGAGCGGTGGGAACAAGGAAAACGGTAATTTTTGACTTATGTATAACGTTGAGCGCTCCGGCGTGGGAACGATAATTTCCGGGGGACTGAATAGTTCGACTTTGTCATGTTTAAGTATTTGAATACTATATAAATATAGTATAATGCACGCATTATCGCAGAGCGATGAAAACAGGGCAACAGGATGATTTACAAACCACTCGACTAACGAAACATTCAACGGGATTCAAGATGACAAAGCACTCTTCTCGCTTTGTCAGTCCTTAGATTCGTTTATCGGAACGTTTCAAGATTTATTTCGTTCCGGGAATCATAACGTATTCAAGCAAGCCGGCCATTACATCAAAGGCTTATTCCAAGCTAACAAACGTAACATGGAGCGGATGGCCGAGGTGGTTCCGGACTCTGACGACCAGGCCCTGCAAAATTTTCTCACGCATTCCAGTTGGCTCGCCCGTCCGGTCATGGATCGCGCGGCCCTGGCAGCCGATCAATGCTTCGAGGGCGCCGAAGGCACCGCGCTCATTATCGATGAGTCGGGCTTTGCCAAAAGCGGAAAGCATTCGGTTGGCGTGGCTCGCCAATGGAACGGTCGATTGGGTAAGGTCGATAATTGCCAAGTGGGCGTTTTCGGCGCTTTAGGTAAAGGCGATCGCGTCGCATTAATCGATGCCCGCTTGTATTTGCCTCATGCCTGGACCGATGACGCAGAACGGTGCGAGAAGGCCGATGTACCGCGCGACTGTCGAAGTTATCGCACCAAGCCGGAATTGGCGCTTGAGATCGTACAGCATGCGCGGTCGATCGGCGTTCGCTTCGACTGGGTCGGCTTCGATGGCCTCTACGGTAACGCGCCCCATCTACTTCGTGCGCTGGATGCCGATGGCGAGCGCTTCATGGCCGATGTTCACAAAGATCAACAGATCTATGTGGACGATCCCCAACCCTATTTGCCGGAACGCAAGCAAGGCAAAGGAAGACCTATCACTCGCTACCAGAGCCAAGCGCAAGCCATTCAAGCCCAAGAATGGGCCGCGCAACAGCCAGAACCGGCTTGGCAACGGCTGACGCTACGAGATACCTGTCGAGGATCGCTGACGATTGAGGTCCTCCACCAACGGGTTTGGCTTTGGGAGGCCGGCAGCGATACGGCTTATCAGTGGCATTTATTGGTCCGTCGGGAGCTCGATTCGCCGGACGAGATCAAATACAGCTTGAGCAACGCGCCGGCACAAACGGCAGTGTCTACCTTGGCGCATCAACAGGCGCAGCGATATTGGGTCGAACGAGCTTTTCAGGATCACAAAAGCCATATCGGTCTGGCGCACTATCAAGCCCGAAAATGGCAATCCTGGCATCGACACATGGCGCTCGCCATGATAGCCGGCTTGTTCATGTTGCAGCAACGCATGACTCATGAGGAAAGCTATCCGCTATTGAGCTGCTATGACATACAAATACTCTTAGCCAAAAGCTTGCCGAACAAGCAAACCGACTTCGCTGTGTTACTCGCTCAAGTGAAAGAGCGCCACCGTCGGCGCTTATCGGCTATCAGATCAGCCAGCAAGAAAAACGAAACTGTCCAAAATGAGTAAGTGGGTGACTTTTAATACAAACAACATGACAAAGTCGAATTAATCAGGTCGCTCATTTTCTCTCCTTGGTTGCCGTATTGTACGGCTATGAAAATAAGCGGTTACACGAATTTATTTACACCCCCGCGATTACCTGTTGGCGCTTAAAGGTAACCAAAGCAGCCTGCATGAGGATGTCCGTCTGCATTTTGAACAAACCGCTCCCGCATCACTTGTCCGCATGACCTGTGCCGAAAGTGTTGATAAAGGCCACGGGCGCATTGAGGTCCGGCAGTGTCGGATGAGCACTGATATTGACTGGCTTAGGGGACGTCATCCGGAGTGGAAAAATCTGGGCAGCATTGTCGCGATTGACAGTGAGCGACTCATCGGCGATACGACGACCCGAGAAACCCGTTACTTTATCAGTAGTTCATTAGTCTCGGCATCGCGGATGCTGGCCGCCGTGCGTTTACACTGGGGTATCGAAAACCAGTTGCATTGGGTGCTGGACATGTCTTTCGGCGAAGATCAAAGTCGCATACGCAAAGATAATGCGCCAGCCAATATCGGCATTATCCGTCACGCCGCGTTGAATATGATACGACAGGTCCCAAAAAATCGGGTGTCCATCAAGCGTATGCGTAAAGCGGCTGGTTGGGATGATTCTGTCTTAACGGATATTTTGGCTCAAGTTTTTTAATGAGGTGGCCCTGTCAATTTTTACAACAGCCGTTGCTTTCAGGTAACGGGTGATTGCTCTAGACTATTCAATGCAAACGAGCCTTGAGCAACGGCCTTAGCAGATAATTGAGTACTGTCCGCTTGCCGCTCTGAATATCCACCTCAGCGATCATGCCAGGCTTGATTGGCAGAATCTCGTCGCCCTTCTTCAAATAGTTGGTTTCTGTTCTAATCAATATTTTATAAAAAGATTCCTTGCCGCGGATCGTTTCCTCTTCAATGGTATCGGGGCTGATTTGCTCCAGAGTGCCTGAGAGATCACCGTAAACAGTATAGTCATAGGCGGTAATCTTGACCTGTGCCGGCATGCCCGGCACCAAAAAGGCCACATCCCGGGGTTTTACTTTAGCCTCGACCAATAGCTGCTCGTCAATTGGAGTAATCTCCATAATGGGTTCACCCGGCTGAATGACGCCACCCCGAGTAGTAATCAGGATATCATTGACAAGCCCCTTGACCGGCGAAAGTATCTGTGTACGACTCAACTGGTCCTTGCGCTGCAACAGATTTTGTTCGAGTTCGCTGAGTTCGGCTTTTTTATTGGCCAATTCAGTATAAGCATCCTGAAAATAGGCGCTATTGACTTCAGACAGTTTCCCATTCAGTGAAGCTATTTCCTTCCTCAAACGCAAGGCTTCCATTTCGCTGGCGGCGCGGGAGGCCACCAACGGCTCGATGACACGCAATTGTTTGCGTGCCAACTCCAGTTCGGAGCGAAGCGAATGAATAGCCTCTTGATGCTTTTCACGGCGTGCCTTGAACAAAGCAATTTCAGTGGCGGTAATATGGCTGTTGGCAGGGATGTTATGTGGAAAATCGATCTTACTCTTGTTCAGGGTCTCGGCTTCCAATCGCGCGATGGCGGCCGTCAAGGCTTCCGAATGGCTCTTGCTCTCCATATAGGCTGAATTGAATCGAGTATTATCCAGCTTGACCAGCAGATGCCCCGCCTCGACCAGGTCGCCTTCCTTAACCATCAATTGCTCGAGGATGCCGCCTTCAAGGCTCTGGATCTTCTGGATACGACTGTATGGCACGACCCGGCCTTCGCCGCGTGTCACTTCATCGAGTTCGGCCCAGCTTGCCCACGCAACGAAGCTCACGATGCTGAATAAACAGGTCCAGAGAATTGGTCTTGCGGAAGGATGCTCCATGGCGTGCTGCGGGTCACCGAGCGAGCGCAGCAGTGCGTACTCGGAGGGTCTGTCAGCTTTCATTGCGCGCTCTCCGTTACTTTCACCTGGTTGCCGCTGACGATGCTGCTCAGAGGACCGTCCATGACCACACGCCCCTGGCGCAGAACCAGCGCGCGTTCGGTCAAGGCCAATAAGGCTCGCTTATGCGTGGACAGTATGAGCGTGCGCCCTTTCAGCCAGGTCTGCAGATACTGGATCACGCGTGCTTCGTTTTCATTGTCGAACGCCGCGGTGGGCTCATCCAGCAGGACAATACGCGGGTCCTGTAACAGCAGCCGAGCAAGCGCTATAGCCTGCCGTTGTCCGCCGGACACACTGTTATTGCCCTCGATCAGCATATCCAGGCCCAACGGATGAGCCCGGACAAAGGCGCCCAGGCCCACACCGTCCAAAGCCTCAAACAGTTCATCGTCCGTCTGGCCGGCATTGTCCAGAATCAGGTTGTCTCGCAATGTACCGTAAAACAGCGCGGTATCCTGGGGTAGATAGCCGATTGCCTGGCGCAGATCCGCCGGATCGATCTGGCCGATGCTGAGATCGTCGAGCAGGATTCGCCCTTCGGTGGCCGTAGTCAATCCGGCGAGCAAGCGCAATAAGGTGGATTTGCCCGCGCCATTGCCGCCAAGCAGCGCCACGCGTGTTCCCGGCAGGAATTCCAGTTGGGGAATATTCAGCGCCGGCGGGCCGTCCGATTGATAGTGCAAACGGACTTCCTCGAGCCGGTAGTGTCCCCGCAGAGCTTGGTTGCGAGCGAAGCTGCGGCCATGCGGGCGCTCAACCGGCGCAGCCATTAAACTATCCAGCCCTTCCATGGCCACTTTCACATGCTGCCAGCGGGCCAGAATGCCGGCCAATTGTGCGATGGGCGCGATAGTGCGCGAAGCTAAAATCGAACAGGCAAACAGTGCGCCGACGGTCATTTCGCCAGCACTGATCTGATATACGCCAACGATTATCACCCCGACATAACAAAATTGTTGCGTCATGGATGCCGCATAGCTAAGCAATGTGGTGATGCTGCGCGCCTTGATCTCCTGGCTGGAGAGTTCAGCGGTGAGATTTTCCCATTTCTGCAGCAAGCGCCCCTCGGCCCGGCTAGCCTTGATGGTTTCCAGATTCTCGATAGCCTCCAGCAGAACGCCGTTCTTGATGGCACCTTCATGCAAATGCTGACGAGACAATCTAGCCAGGACGGGCTGGGCGAGCAACCCCGGCAACAGCATCAGCCAGACCGCCACAAACGGAACCCAAACCACGGGACCGCCGATCAGAAAAATCACGCCCATGAACAGCAGGACAAACGGCATATCACTGATAGCGGAGATCGTGGTCGAGGTCATGAACTCGCGCACCGACTCGAACTCGCGCACCTGGCTGCTGAAAGCGCCCATCGAAGCCGGTTTGGACTGTAGACGTATCTGGAGAACCTGCTCGAACAAACGGGAAGACAACAGCAGATCCAGCCGTTTGCCGGTGGCATCCAGCATGTGGACTCTTAAATTCCGCAGCACAAATTCCAGAACGATAGCCACGGTCACGCCGCTGGCGAGTATCCACAAGGTATCAAACGCATCGTTCGGCACCACCCGGTCATAGACTTGCATGCCGAATAGTGCGGCGGAAATAGCGAGCAGATTGCCCATCAGTGCGGCTAACCCAGCGGTACAGTAATCTCGCCAGTTCGCCTTGACGGGGCCTTTCAGCCAGTGCTCCTTCTCTTCAAGGGCAAAATTGCCCGCACGCTCATCGCGACGATAACGGGGGCGAGCGAACAGAGCGGTGCCACTGTACAAGCCATTCAGTTCGTCCAGACTCATGCGCTGCTCGCCGCCATTGCTCTCCGGATCGAGCAAAAGCGCCTGATCCGCGCGGTATTCGACCAGCAGCAAGCAGCGCCCATCCTGCAGCAATAACAATGCCGGCAACAATCTGGCACTGATGTCCTGGAGCGGATACTTCATGACACGCGCGGTGATGCCGGCCCGGCGCAAGGCGCGGGGAGCCAGCCCAAGCGGCAGACGCCCCTGCTCCAAAGCCAGCCCTTCCCCAAGCTCGGCAATGCTGACTGTATGGCCGAAGTGGCGGCAGAGCAAAACCAGCCCATCGCGTAGAGGATCTTCTGCCCTCATGCTCTGGGCTTTAGGGCTAGGGGTAACAAGTTCGTGATTATCTTTCATTGAATGACCGTTTCAGGCAAGCGCCCTTCCAGCAAAGGTACCAACTGCCCCAACTGAGCGGCGGCCCGGTATTGCACTCGCTTGCGCTCGTATTGTAGATTGACTAATTGACGTTCCGCTTCGAAGCGTTCCTGATGGATGTTGATCAGTTCGATCATAGTGCGCAAGCCGACGACGAACTGCTCTTGATACACTCCGCTGACATCTCTACTGTTTTTTATTTGCTCATTAAGCGCTCGCTCGCGATCCATCAAAGCGGATTCATTCTCGAGCAAAGTCAGAATCTTACGGCGAATATCGCGCTGTTTGGCGCCCAGATCCCACTTGGCGGCCTCGACACGCTGACGAGCGGCGTCAGCGCGCTGGAAATTGGACAAGCCCTGAAAGGGGTCCATCCTGATGCGCAAAGAGATCATCTGGTCATCGGTCATTTCCCCGCCGATCGGACGACGCGTGGCCGAGCCTTCCAAATCCAGCTGTGGAAGCAGCCTCGCATCGGCTTCATGCACCTTGGCTTCCTCGATGGCCTGCTGCTCCTTGGCCTGGCGGTAAATCGGCGAATCCATAATAGCGCTCTCCAGCTCATCCTTATTTTTCAGTCTTTGGGAATACGCTTCAAGAGCCGGCTCATCCAGAGTCTCTGTTGGATCTCCAATCAGTTCCTGATATTGCTGCTTCGCATTCTGCAAATTCCCTTGCTCTATCGCCAGCTGCTCACGGGCTCTAGCCAGCTCCAGGCCGACCCTGCCCTGCTCGCTTCGATCCTGATAACCTGCATCGCTGCGCTGCTGGCTTAATTTATTCAGTTCTTCCAGACGTTCGATATGGCTACGCACCACCTCAATCCGCCGTTCATACGCCAGCACATCCAGATAGATTTCGCTGATATCCAAAGCCGCGTCCTCCCGCATTATCAGAAGAGACTCGGTCTGCTGCCGCAGATTTGCTGAAGCGCTATCGACCTGGCTTTCCACCCGTCCCCAGTCATACAGCATCTGCGTGGCGACGATATTGTAATTGAAGCCCAAATTACTCCTCATGCTTTGCGTCGGGCCAATCGACGCTTCCAGTTTGGGATAATAGCCGGCTTCGGCGATATCGACTTCGGTCGTGGCCTGATCCACTTTAGCCATCGCCGATTTCACTTCCGGATGGTTAGCCAGGCCCAGATGCACCGCGTCCGCCAGGCTGATCGCGCCGGCCGGTTTTAATGGCGCCAGTAACAAGAAAACACCAAGAGCCAGGCAATGACTCACCTTGCTCCTGGTCATGATCGATGGCGGATTGCTGGAAAGAACCGCCGTAGCGATCCGGCGGTTCCTTTCAAACGTAATGTTTTCTATGTTTGCCACGCCTAGACAATCACCTGCACATCCTGATCAACATACAGTTGATTGTTGCCGAAGTCGTAAACATCGAAGACGACGCCATTGAGCGAGGTCTGTGCCCCCGTAGCCGTCGCGCCAGCAACGTTCAGGGTGTCGTTGCTTTCGCCTGTGATATACAACTCGTTGTCCGCATCGGTCAGGTTCTCCACGGCAGTGGCTGTCAAGGTCAACGTATTGCCGGCATCACCTGTGCCCAGATCGATCTGCTCGATGTTGTGGACATTGTTGGTTGCATCATTGAAGTTCAGGTCGAAGCCGCCATCCAGCTGCAGGATATCAAAGCCATCGCCGCCCTCGATCGAAACGAAAGTATTGCCGGTTATCAGGATAAGATCATCACCGGCCCCCGCGTCGAAGGTATCGTTTCCATTGCCGTCGATCAGCACATCGTTGCCATCGCCGCCGAAGAGCGTGTCATTGCCGGCGCCGCCGCGAATCAGATCGGCGCCGTCACCACCCGTAATGGTGTCGTCGCCGCCATGTCCGTACAGCCGCTCGTTGTCACCGGTGCCCGTCAGCGTGTTGTTGCCGCCATCACCTTCCATGATGCTGGAGTTGTCCCCCAGCAGGGTGTGCAATACGCTTGCGTCGACGAGGTTGCCCAGGGAGTCCGAAGCCGTGAGTCCGGCACTATCCGTGGCGGTGATCGTCATCGCATCGAGTACGGCAGCTTGCAGGCCGACATCCAGGCCCAGCAGATCTACAGCATTGTCGAACTTGACGGTAGCAAGCAATTCGTTGACGGCAAGATTATCGATGTCGCCACCGCCGACCGCGGTAATGGTCAATATCGAGGAAGGCGCCACAAGACCGAGCAGCCCCGGATCGTTCACCACGTTGAATTGCAGCCCTAGTTCGGCCGCCAGGGCGCTGGAAGCGATTAGCTGCAATGGAATCAGATTCACGTTGAGCACCGGTCTATAGGCAATCGCGACAGAACTGAGATTGCCGTCTGCATCCGCAGCGATGAAATCCTGGCTATTAAGGTCAATCACGGTCAGCGCCTCGGCACCGATGATACCCAGCAGGCTGAAGTCGTTGGCCTGCACGATGGGCGCCATATTGCCGGGCACAACATGCGGAAGCGTCGCCCCCGTGCTGTCGAAGACGATTTGCGTACCCGCGGTATCGCCGTCGCCGTCGGCTATCACCGCATCAATCGTTGTTGTCCCGCCAAGCAGGTTGGTGCTTGCCGTGGCCTCGTCAACGATCAGGTTACCGTTGGCGAGCAGATTGGCGATAATGTCGTAATCCGTCGTCAGTCCCTGGCGCAGGTCGACATTGTTGAAGGTAATGATCTGGTCGACTTCATCCGAATCGTATCCCCCGGTGAAGTTGCCCGCCGAACTGATGTGGAGCACCGTATTCGTGCCGTCATAGGTAAAGTGCAGGTACCGTACCAGATTGCCGGGACCGGTGCCGATTTTGCCTTCGCCCTGCAGCAGATTACCCAGGTCGATGAGATCGCCGCCAGAGGATACCGGCGCGACATTGAAGTCGGCCACGGTATCGCTGGCGGCAGTGGCCAGACCAGGCGTCCCGCTCTGATCGCCGTTCTCCCACATGAACACATCATTGCCGGTGCCGCCGGTCAGCGTATCGTTGCCAGACCCGCCAATCAACACATCATTGCCGTCCCCACCGTCGAGCGCATCGCTGCCGGCGCCGCCGCGCAGAATGTCCGCGCCGGCACCGCCGTTCAACGTGTCATCGCCGTCGAAGCCATACAGGCGATCGGAGCCGGCCGTGCCTGTCAGGATGTTGCCGCTGTCATCTCCCAACTCCAGATAGGCAGGCGGGGCATTACCTAACAGGCCGAGGTCAAGTACATTCGTGCTTGATTCCGAACCCGACAATGCCGTGGTATCCGTGGCGGTGATGGTGACGGTTGAAAGCAATCCGATGTCTGCCAGACCGGTACTGAAATAGACAGCACCGAGGAACTCATTGAGTTTCTGATTATCGATCGGGCCGCCGCCAAGAGCCGATATCGTGATCTCGGTTTCAAAATCCAGCAAGCCCAGTCGATTGTTGTTGTCGAAGGTGAGGCCGAGTTCATTGGCCATGGCCAAGCCGCCAGCCACCTCAAATCCAGCACCCACGGTAATGTTGAGACCGGTGATATTGATGGTGACCGATTCGATATTATTGTTGGCATCCGTAGCCGCAAACAATTGGGTTTGGCTGAAGTCAATCAGGTTCAAGGCGCTGACACCGAGCAGGTCGAGAAGGCTGTCATCCCCCAGGGTCACTACGGGCGCTTGATCGATTTCAGGTGCAATCAACGGCGTCGCAGAAGCGCTGTAGGTATATTCCCCGGTATACATATCAATGACGAAGGTCTCGCCCTTGACGGTACGAATCGTCAGATCGTCCGTACCCGAGTCATACGCATAATCGTAAACCAGCTCGGAATTGCCGCTTTCAACGATGCTTTCCGTAACTGGATCAAACGTCAGGAAATAGCCATCGATGCCGATCTTGGCGACATGGCCGCCATCCGCACCGTAAGTCACGCTGATATCGCCTGTAATCGGATCAGCAGTTGGCAGTGAATCAATGTTATAGAGCCTGGGGACATCCGCGATCGGCATGTCATCCTCGACGTTGACCGTCAGAGTGCCACTGCCCGAGGCGCCCTCGCTATCGGTAGCGACGACGTCAAAGTCCAGGGCGAGGATATCCTCGGCCCCCTGTACCGGATGATCCAGTGGTGCTTGAAGCGTGAACGTATAATCACCCGAAGTGGACACAATCAGCGTCGCAACCGTGGTCGCGTCCGCGGTGCCTGTCAGGGTGTATGTATTCGTGCCTGCATCGAATGAACCATTCCACACGACGTTTACGCCGCCTGACGCAATCCCGGTAGGGCCGGTCACGGCTAGCGATGCAATCGTGCTGTCAGGATCGGTGAACGTCATCGTGCCGTTAACCGCGGTGACATCCGTCGTGTCGACTGGCGTGCCGACAGTATCAGGCGACCCGCCGGCAAGCCCCTCTTCCGAAACGGATGCGAACGCATCTGCAATTTCAGGCGCCTGGTTGGCCGGCACGTTGTTGGTCACGGCCGTGTCGCTGAAGCTGGCCGCATCGTTGCCGGCCAGATCCTGGGTCGCCGCCGCATCATCGCCCGCGCTCGGGTCGGTGTAGCTGGCCGTGACAGTGTCGCCGTTGGCTACCGGTGTAGCCAGGTTCAAGGTGACGGTATCACCGCTGACGGTGACACTGCTGACCGTGACCGGATTGCCGTTGACGTTGACTTCAAAGTCACCCGCTGCCGGCGGATTGGCCCCATCCAGGGCTTCATCGTAAGTCAGCACGAGGCTGTTGCCATCGGTGCTGGTCTCCGCACTGAGCAGCACCGGTGGGGTGGTGTCAGGCGTGACCGGCACATTGTTGGTCACCGGGCTATCACTGAAGCTGGCCGCATCGTTGCCGGCCAGATCCTGGGTCGCCGCCGCATCATCGCCCGCGCTCGGGTCGGTGTAGCTGGCGGTGACGGTGTCGCCGTTGACTACCGCTGTGCCCAGGTCCAGGGTGACGGTGTCGCCGCTGACCGTGACGCCGGTCACTGCAACCGTGCTGCCATTAACCTCGATCGCGAAACTACCGATGGCTGGCGGATTGGCCGCATCCAGGGCTTCATCGTAAGTCAGCACGAGGCTGTTGCCGTCGGTGCTGGTCTCCGCACTGAGCAGCACCGGTGGGGTGGTGTCAGGCGTGACCGGCACATTGTTGGTCACCGGGCTATCACTGAAGCTGGCCGCATCGTTGCCGGCCAGATCCTGGGTCGCCGCCGCATCATCGCCCGCGCTCGGGTCGGTGTAGCTGGCGGTGACGGTGTCGCCGTTGACTACCGCTGTGCCCAGGTCCAGGGTGACGGTGTCGCCGCTGACCGTGACGCCGGTCACTGCAACCGTGCTGCCATTAACCTCGATCGCGAAACTACCGATGGCTGGCGGATTGGCCGCATCCAGGGCTTCATCATAGGTCAGCACGAGGCTGCTGCCGTCCGCGCTGGTTGCTGCGCTAAGCAGCACCGGTGGAGTGGTGTCAGGCGTGACCGGCACATTGTTGGTCACCGGGCTATCACTGAAGCTGGCCGCATCGTTGCCGGCCAGATCCTGGGTCGCCGCCGCATCATCGCCCGCGCTCGGGTCGGTGTAGCTGGCGGTGACGGTGTCGCCGTTGACTACCGCTGTGCCCAGGTCCAGGGTGACGGTGTCGCCACTAACCGTAACGCCGCTCACTGCAACCGGATTGCCGTTGACGTTGACTTCAAAGTCACCCGCTGCCGGCGGATTGGCCGCATCCAGGGCTTCATCGTAAGTCAGCACGAGGCTGTTGCCGTCGGTGCTGGTCTCCGCATTGAGCAGCACCGGTGGAGTGGTGTCAGGTATGACTGGCACGTTGTTGGCCACAGCCGTATCGCTGAAGCTGGCCGCATCATTGCCGGCCAGATCCTGGGTCGCCGCCGCATCATCACCCGCACTCGGGTCGGTGTAGCTGGCCGTGACGGTGTCGCCGTTGACTACCGCTGTGCCCAGGTCCAGGGTGACGGTGTCGCCGCTGACCGTGACGCCGGTCACTGCAACCGTGCTGCCATTAACCTCGATCGCGAAACTACCGATGGCTGGCGGATTGGCCGCATCCAGGGCTTCATCATAGGTCAGCACGAGGCTGCTGCCGTCCGCGCTGGTTGCTGCGCTAAGCAGCACCGGTGGAGTGGTGTCAGGCGTGACCGGCACATTGTTGGTCACCGGGCTATCACTGAAGCTGGCCGCATCGTTGCCGGCCAGATCCTGTGTGGCATTGGCATCATCGCCCGCACTCGGGTCGGTGTAGCTGGCCGTGACAGTGTCGCCGTTGGCTACCGGTGTAGCCAGGTTCAAGGTGACGGTATCACCGCTGACGGTGACACTGCTGACCGTGACCGGATTGCCGTTGACGTTGACTTCAAAGTCACCCGCTGCCGGCGGATTGGCCCCATCCAGGGCTTCATCGTAAGTCAGCACGAGGCTGTTGCCATCGGTGCTGGTCTCCGCACTGAGCAGCACCGGTGGGGTGGTGTCAGGTGTAACTGGCACGTTGTTGGCCACAGCCGTATCGCTGAAGCTGGCCGCATCGTTGCCGGCCAGATCCTGGGTCGCCGCCGCATCATCGCCCGCGCTCGGGTCGGTGTAGCTGGCGGTGACGGTGTCGCCGTTGACTACCGCTGTGCCCAGGTCCAGGGTGACGGTGTCGCCGCTGACCGTGACGCCGGTCACTGCAACCGTGCTGCCATTAACCTCGATCGCGAAACTACCGATGGCTGGCGGATTGGCCGCATCCAGGGCTTCATCGTAAGTCAGCACGAGGCTGCTGCCGTCCGCGCTGGTTGCTGCGCTAAGCAGCACCGGTGGAGTGGTGTCAGGCGTGACCGGCACATTGTTGGTCACCGGGCTATCACTGAAGCTGGCCGCATCGTTGCCGGCCAGATCCTGGGTCGCCGCCGCATCATCGCCCGCGCTCGGGTCGGTGTAGCTGGCGGTGACGGTGTCGCCGTTGACTACCGCTGTGCCCAGGTCCAGGGTGACGGTGTCGCCGCTGACCGTGACGCCGGTCACTGCAACCGTGCTGCCATTAACCTCGATCGCGAAACTACCGATGGCTGGCGGATTGGCCGCATCCAGGGCTTCATCATAGGTCAGCACGAGGCTGCTGCCGTCCGCGCTGGTTGCTGCGCTAAGCAGCACCGGTGGAGTGGTGTCAGGCGTGACCGGCACATTGTTGGTCACCGGGCTATCACTGAAGCTGGCCGCATCGTTGCCGGCCAGATCCTGGGTCGCCGCCGCATCATCGCCCGCGCTCGGGTCGGTGTAGCTGGCGGTGACGGTGTCGCCGTTGACTACCGCTGTGCCCAGGTCCAGGGTGACGGTGTCGCCGCTGACCGTGACGCCGGTCACTGCAACCGTGCTGCCATTAACCTCGATCGCGAAACTACCGATGGCTGGCGGATTGGCCGCATCCAGGGCTTCATCATAGGTCAGCACGAGGCTGCTGCCGTCCGCGCTGGTTGCTGCGCTAAGCAGCACCGGTGGAGTGGTGTCAGGCGTGACCGGCACATTGTTGGTCACCGGGCTATCACTGAAGCTGGCCGCATCGTTGCCGGCCAGATCCTGGGTCGCCGCCGCATCATCGCCCGCGCTCGGGTCGGTGTAGCTGGCGGTGACGGTGTCGCCGTTGACTACCGCTGTGCCCAGGTCCAGGGTGACGGTGTCGCCGCTGACCGTGACGCCGGTCACTGCAACCGTGCTGCCATTAACCTCGATCGCGAAACTACCGATGGCTGGCGGATTGGCCGCATCCAGGGCTTCATCATAGGTCAGCACGAGGCTGCTGCCGTCCGCGCTGGTTGCTGCGCTAAGCAGCACCGGTGGAGTGGTGTCAGGCGTGACCGGCACATTGTTGGTCACCGGGCTATCACTGAAGCTGGCCGCATCGTTGCCGGCCAGATCCTGGGTCGCCGCCGCATCATCGCCCGCGCTCGGGTCGGTGTAGCTGGCGGTGACGGTGTCGCCGTTGACTACCGCTGTGCCCAGGTCCAGGGTGACGGTGTCGCCGCTGACCGTGACGCCGGTCACTGCAACCGTGCTGCCATTAACCTCGATCGCGAAACTACCGATGGCTGGCGGATTGGCCGCATCCAGGGCTTCATCATAGGTCAGCACGAGGCTGCTGCCGTCCGCGCTGGTTGCTGCGCTAAGCAGCACCGGTGGAGTGGTGTCAGGCGTGACCGGCACATTGTTGGTCACCGGGCTATCACTGAAGCTGGCCGCATCGTTGCCGGCCAGATCCTGGGTCGCCGCCGCATCATCGCCCGCGCTCGGGTCGGTGTAGCTGGCCGTGACAGTGTCGCCGTTGGCTACCGGTGTAGCCAGGTTCAAGGTGACGGTATCACCGCTGACGGTGACACTGCTGACCGTGACCGGATTGCCGTTGACGTTGACTTCAAAGTCACCCGCTGCCGGCGGATTGGCCCCATCCAGGGCTTCATCGTAAGTCAGCACGAGGCTGTTGCCATCGGTGCTGGTCTCCGCACTGAGCAGCACCGGTGGGGTGGTGTCAGGCGTGACCGGCACATTGTTGGTCACCGGGCTATCACTGAAGCTGGCCGCATCGTTGCCGGCCAGATCCTGGGTCGCCGCCGCATCATCGCCCGCGCTCGGGTCGGTGTAGCTGGCGGTGACGGTGTCGCCGTTGACTACCGCTGTGCCCAGGTCCAGGGTGACGGTGTCGCCGCTGACCGTGACGCCGGTCACTGCAACCGTGCTGCCATTAACCTCGATCGCGAAACTACCGATGGCTGGCGGATTGGCCGCATCCAGGGCTTCATCGTAAGTCAGCACGAGGCTGTTGCCGTCGGTGCTGGTCTCCGCACTGAGCAGCACCGGTGGGGTGGTGTCAGGCGTGACCGGCACATTGTTGGTCACCGGGCTATCACTGAAGCTGGCCGCATCGTTGCCGGCCAGATCCTGGGTCGCCGCCGCATCATCGCCCGCGCTCGGGTCGGTGTAGCTGGCGGTGACGGTGTCGCCGTTGACTACCGCTGTGCCCAGGTCCAGGGTGACGGTGTCGCCGCTGACCGTGACGCCGGTCACTGCAACCGTGCTGCCATTAACCTCGATCGCGAAACTACCGATGGCTGGCGGATTGGCCGCATCCAGGGCTTCATCATAGGTCAGCACGAGGCTGCTGCCGTCCGCGCTGGTTGCTGCGCTAAGCAGCACCGGTGGAGTGGTGTCAGGCGTGACCGGCACATTGTTGGTCACCGGGCTATCACTGAAGCTGGCCGCATCGTTGCCGGCCAGATCCTGGGTCGCCGCCGCATCATCGCCCGCGCTCGGGTCGGTGTAGCTGGCGGTGACGGTGTCGCCGTTGACTACCGCTGTGCCCAGGTCCAGGGTGACGGTGTCGCCACTAACCGTAACGCCGCTCACTGCAACCGGATTGCCGTTGACGTTGACTTCAAAGTCACCCGCTGCCGGCGGATTGGCCGCATCCAGGGCTTCATCGTAAGTCAGCACGAGGCTGTTGCCGTCGGTGCTGGTCTCCGCATTGAGCAGCACCGGTGGAGTGGTGTCAGGTATGACTGGCACGTTGTTGGCCACAGCCGTATCGCTGAAGCTGGCCGCATCATTGCCGGCCAGATCCTGGGTCGCCGCCGCATCATCACCCGCACTCGGGTCGGTGTAGCTGGCCGTGACGGTGTCGCCGTTGACCACCGGTGTAGCCAGGTTCAAGGTGACGGTATCGCCACTAACCGTAACGCCGCTCACTGTAACCGGATTGCCGTTGACGTTGACTTCAAAGTCACCCGCTGCCGGTGGATTGGCCGCATCCAGGGCTTCATCGTAAGTCAGCACGAGGCTGTTGCCATCCGTGCTGGTCTCCGCATTGAGCAAGGTTGGCGCTGTGGTGTCAGGTGTAACCGGTACAGTATTGGTTACCGGGCTGTTAGTGAAGCTGGCTGCATCATTGCCGGCCAGATCCTGTGTGGCATTGGCATCATCGCCCGCACTCGGGTCGGTGTAGCTGGCCGTGACGGTGTCGCCGTTGGCTACCGGTGTAGCCAGGTTCAAGGTGACGGTATCGCCACTAACCGTAACGCCGCTCACTGTAACCGGATTGCCGTTGACGTTGACTTCAAAGTCACCCGCTGCCGGCGGATTGGCCCCATCCAGGGCTTCATCGTAAGTCAGCACGAGGCTGTTGCCGTCGGTGCTGGTCTCCGCATTGAGCAGCACCGGTGGAGTGGTGTCAGGTATGACTGGCACGTTGTTGGCCACAGCCGTATCGCTGAAGCTGGCCGCATCATTGCCGGCCAGATCCTGGGTCGCCGCCGCATCATCACCCGCACTCGGGTCGGTGTAGCTGGCGCTGACGGTGTCGCCGTTGACTACCGCTGTGCCCAGGTCCAGGGTGACGGTATCGCCGCTGACCGTGACGTTGCTGACCGTGACCGGGGCGCCGTTGACGTTGACGGCAAAGTCGCCCGGTGCCGGCGGATTGGCCTCATCCAGGGCTTCATCGTAGGTCAGCACCAGGCTGTTGCCGTCGGCGCTGGTGGCGGCGCTTTGCAGCACCGGCGGCGTGGTGTCGGGTAGCATAATGGCGACCGTGACACTGCCAGTAGCCATACTGCTGTTGCCGGCCGGATCGGTGGCGGTGACGGTGATGTCGGTAGTGCCTGCCGGCTGAACCGGTAGGGTGTTGTCGGCCAGGGTCCAGGTGCCGTCGCCATTGTTGGTGGCGGCATAGTCGATACCGCCCACCGTGACCACGACGGTGGCGGTCGGGTCATCCACCGTGCCGGTCAGCGCCGGGGTGGTGTCGTTAGTGGTCAGGTCAGTGAAGGTGACAACCGGCGGTGTCGTATCGCTTCCGCCGGTGCCGATGGTCAGGGAGCCGGTGTCAGTGCCGGTGTTGCCGGCCGGATCGGTGGCAGTGACGGTGATGTCGATAGTGCCTGCCGGCTGAACCGGTAGGGTGTCGTCGGCCAGGGTCCAGGTGCCGTCGCCATTGTTGGTGGCAGCATAGTCGGTGCCGCCCACCGTGACCACGACGGTGGCGGTCGGGTCATCCACGGCGCCGGTCAGCGCCGGGGTGGTGTCGCTGGTGGTCAGCGGATCCAGGGCCACGACCGGTGCCAGCAAGTCGACCGTGAAGCCATCGGTGCCGTCCAGGGTATCGCCCGTGCCCGGGTTGCCGGCCAGGTCCGCGAAAGTGCCGTCAGCCACGCTGAGGCTCGGCGCATCGGCACCGGTCTGGGTGAAGGTCGCGGTCCAGGTATCGGCATCCAGCTGCGTGAAGTCGCTCAGGCTGCCGCCGGCCACGACCACGTCCCCGGCCGCAAAGCCGGCCACCGCTTCGCTGAACTGGAAGGTCACGGTCGTGGCTTCGCCGGCCGCCAGCGCCAGGTCATCCGCGCTGATGGTCAAAGTTGGCGCCACCAGATCGGCCGTGAAGCCGTCGCTGCCGTCCAGGGTATCGCCCGTGCCCGGGTTGCCGGCCAGGTCCGCGAAAGTGCCGTCAGCTACGCTGAGGCTCGGCGCTTCGGCACCGGTCTGGGTGAAGGTGGCGGTCCAGGTATCGGCGTCGACCTGCGTGAAATCGCCGAGGCTGCCGCCGGCCACGACCACGTCGGTTTCTGCAAAGCCGGCCACGGCTTCGCTGAACTGGAAGGTCACGGTCGTGGCTTCGCCCGCCGCCAGCGCCAGGTCATCCGCGCTGATGGTCAGGGTCGGCGGGGTGATGTCAGGCACGGTATTGGTCACCGCGGTGCCGGTGAAGCTGGTCGCGTCGTTGCCGGCCAGATCCTGCGTGGCATTGGCGTCGTCGCCCGCGCTCGGGTCGGTGTAGCTGGCGGTGACGAGGTCGCCGTTGGCCACCGGTGTGCCCAGGCTCAGGATGACTGTGTCGCCGCTGACCGTAACGCCGCTGACCGTGACCGGGCTGCCGTTGACGTTGACGGCAAAGTCGCCCGGCGCCGGCGGGTTGGCCCCGTCCAGGGCTTCATCGTAGGTCAGCACGAGGCTGCTGCCGTCGGCGCTGGTCGCGGCGCTGAGCAGGACCGGCGGGGTGGTGTCGGGTAGCGTGGTGTCGACCGTAACGCTGCCGGTAGCCGTACCGCTGTTACCGACGGTATCGGTGACGATCACGGTGACCGCATGATCGCCCTCGGCCAGAGGCGGCAGCTTATCGTCAGCCAGGATCCAGGTGCCGTCACCATTATTGGTGGCGGCATAGTCAGTGCCGTCGACCGTGACCACCACGGTGGCGGTCGGGTCATCGACGGCGCCGGTCAGTGCCGGGGTGGTGTCGTTGGTGGTAAGCGGATCAAGCGTCACACTCGGCGCCGTGGTGTCGACAACAATAGTATAAGGGGCGCTGGCGCCAGACTCGTTGCCGGCTGCATCGACGTTGGTAGCGGTAAAACTGTGACTGCCTTCGCTTAGCTCTGCCGGGGTATAGCTCCACATGCCATCGGTATCGGCCGTGGCGGAGCCATTGAGTACGCCATCGACGTAGACATTGACCTTACCGTTGGCCTCGGCGCCCGAACCGTTCAGCGTTGGCGTGGTGTCGTCAGTCCTGTCACCCGAGGTCATGGTATGGGTTATGCTGCCTGCGTTATCCGTGAAATCGTTAATCGTCGGCGCAGCTGGAGCGGTGGTGTCCACAATAATGATGTAAGGCTCACTAGGAGGGGACACGTGGCCCGCAGGGTCGGTGGCAGTAACGGTAAGATTATGGCTACCATCGACCATCGGCGCCGTTGGGGTAATGCTCCAGGTGCCATCGGCCGCGACCGTGGTGCTGCCAATGGCTGTAGTGCCATCGTACAAAGTAATGGTATCGCCAGGCGCAGCGTCGCTGCCGCTCACTGTCGGCTGGGCGTCGTCAGTATTACCGCCTTTCGCTATGGGGCCTTGTACGGCACCCATATCATCCGTGATACTGTCGATCCCCGCCACATCCGGCGAGGTTGTGTCCGGTGCATCAGGAGCCACTGGAGCCGGGTCGTCTCCATCACCTGCCAGGCCGACCCCAATCCCTACCCCACCACCTATAACCGCTAGGGCAGCCGCCGCTGCCAGGCCGTACCCCCCAATGCCCTCGCTCTCGGCAGCACAAGTTAATGATTCAAAGGGGGAAGTTTCCGCTTGCGGTATATATTGAGCAGACACGACCCCATCACCTGCAACCGCCGAAAGATCAACTCTTAAAAGACCATCACAATCCTCATCCCTTAAGTAAAGTTCACTATCCCCATCAATGTGATAAAAATTAGCAATACGGATCGTTTCCTTACCCATATCAACGATCAGATCTGCGCCCTCGAGAATAAAAGACTTAATATCACTCGGTCGCAGATTAAGAAATATCCGGCTAGGTCGATCAAGGTGCAAAGATTCAGCTATCTCATGAAAAGTACCAGCAGTTGAGGGTTCGTTTAAGTGAATTACTTTAGTTTCAACAGACATAAGATCCTTTATTTCCTTTTTATTAATAATTCATGCGCTGCGAGACAGGAGTCGAGTAGTCCCCAGAAGCGATAGCGGAGAATATTAGTTGTTACGGACATTAATTGCTTCCTTGACCCTTTAGGTCATGGAGCGTCTATTTTCGGGAACTTGGCTCAACCTTACACAATAAAACATTAACAATTTGGTAATTATAGCTATGCCTTATAGCAAGATATTGGTATTATTTAGTGGTACACAGAAGTTCAAAGTGCTGTGTACAAAAGATTATTTTGAGTTAGCAAGCCGCGTTCCCTATATGGACGCTGTTAAAATTAGTCCTCGAAGTGGATCGCACTCTACTTCGGGGATGGTTTTTTATCGTTCTATTAGACTCGATAAGATGCAATTATATGTTGTCACCGACAATTTGTCTGGGCTACTTGAGATAAAACACTAAGTATTGTGTTTTGTTTGCCGTCCTTCTAAATGCGATGTTGATTAGTGAGCGCCATAGCATCACTATTTAAGCGAGGATATAAAATATAGCATTTAATATCAAAGGAGGGTGTAAAAATATCCGTGTAAACCGCCGTTAAAAAATCTCAGTCATCCGGTCTTGATAAAGAATCATAAACTGATTGAGTGCGGGCTTCCAGTCGCGGATGGGCATGGACCATTTCTTGGCCGCCTGATTGATGGCCAGATACACCACCTTCAAAGCCGACTGATCGTTGGGAAACAACTTGCGCCGCTCGGTCGCTTTACGGATTACGCTATTCAACGACTCAATGGCGTTAGTGGTGTAGATCACTTTGCGTATCTCATCCGGATAATCGAAGAAAGCAATCAAGTTCAGCCAATGCCGCCGCCAGGATGCGCTGATGCTCGGATACTGTTTATCCCATTGCCGGGCGAAGGCTTCCAGTTCCTGCTCGGCCTCGGTCACGGTAATCGACTGGTAAATCGCCTTGAGTCCGGCGGCGACCGCCTTACGATCCTTCCAGCTGACAAACGCCAAGGAATTGCGCATCATATGCACAATACACAGCTGAACCTGGGTTTTGGGAAACACCGCCGCGATCGCATCGGGGAAGCCGGTCAAGCCATCGACGCAGGCAACAAACACATCCTTGACGCCACGATTTTTCAGTTCCGTGAGCACCGACAACCAAAACTTGGCGCCCTCGTTTTCAGACATCCATAAGCCCAGTAGCTCTTTGTGTCCGTGAACATTGACGCCCAGCGCCACAGACACGGCCTTGTTGATGACCCGTTTGTCCTGGCGAATTTTGATCACAATACAGTCCAGATACAGGATGGGATAGAGCGCATCCAGCGGCCGCGTCTGCCATTCAATGACCTTTTCCAATACCGCATTAGTCACTTGCGAAACCAGTGTCGGCGAAATATCGGCACCGTACAACTCGGCAAACGTTTCGACGATATCCCGTGTGCTCATGCCTTTGGCGTACAGCATCAGGATTTGATCATCGAATTGAGTCAGACGCGTTTGATTTTTTGCCACAAACACCGGTTCAAAGCAGCCATTGCGATCACGCGGGGTTTCAATTTCAACCGTGCCATGCTCACCCTTCAGGATTTTACGGTTATAGCCATTGCGGCTATTGCCGCTGTTATAGCCTTCCGGTGCATGCTTGTTATAGCCTAAATGGGCATCCATTTCCGCATTCAGCGAGGCTTCAATGGTGATTTTTAATAGCTCTCGGCTCAGTTGTGCCAAGTCACTCGGAGACTTCAGCCCTCGTCCGAGCTCTTGCATAGCTGAAATTAATTTCGGGTCTTTAATTCGACTTTGTCATGTTTAAGTATTTGAATATTATATAAATATAGTATAATACACGCATTATCGCAGAGCGATGAAAACAGGGCAACAAGATGATTTACAAACCACTCGACTAACGAAGCATTCAACGGGATTCAAGATGACAAAGCACTCTTCTCGCTTTGTCAGTCCTTAGATTCGTTTATCGGAACGTTTCAAGATTTATTTCGTTCC
Organism: Methylotuvimicrobium sp. KM2; assembly: GCF_038051925.1. Classification (NCBI taxonomy): domain Bacteria; kingdom Pseudomonadati; phylum Pseudomonadota; class Gammaproteobacteria; order Methylococcales; family Methylococcaceae; genus Methylotuvimicrobium; species Methylotuvimicrobium sp. KM2. The sequence goes on from NZ_CP150634.1 coordinate 2,290,327, forward strand.
GGGAATCATAACGTATTCAAGCAAGCCGGCCATTACATCAAAGGCTTATTCCAGGCTGACAAACGTAACATGGAGCGGATGGCCGAGGTGGTTCCGGACTCTGACGACCAGGCCCTGCAAAATTTTCTCACGCATTCCAGTTGGCTCGCCCGTCCGGTCATGGATCGCGCGGCCCTGGCAGCCGATCAATGCTTCGAGGGCGCCGAAGGCACCGCGCTCATTATCGATGAGTCGGGCTTTGCCAAAAGCGGAAAGCATTCGGTTGGCGTGGCTCGCCAATGGAACGGTCGATTGGGTAAGGTCGATAATTGCCAAGTCGGTGTTTTCGGCGCTTTAGGTAAAGGCGATCGCGTCGCATTAATCGATGCCCGCTTGTATTTGCCCCACGCCTGGACCGATGACGCAGAGCGGTGCGAGAAAGCCGATGTACCGCGCGACTGTCGAAGCTATCGCACCAAGCCGGAATTGGCGCTTGAGATTGTACGTCATGCGCGGTCGCTCGGCGTCCGCTTCGACTGGGTCGGCTTCGATGGCCTCTACGGTAACGCGTCCCATCTACTTCGTGCGCTGGATGCCGATGGCGAGCGCTTCATGGCCGATGTTCACAAAGATCAACAGATCTATGTGGACGATCCCCAACCCTATTTGCCGGAACGCAAGCAAGGCAAAGGAAGACCTATCACTCGCTACCAGAGCCAAGCGCAAGCCATTCAAGCCCAAGAATGGGCCGCGCAACAGCCAGAACCGGCTTGGCAACGGCTGACGCTACGAGATACCTGTCGAGGATCGCTGACGATTGAGGTCCTCCACCAACGGGTTTGGCTTTGGGAGGCCGGCAGCGATACGGCTTATCAGTGGCATTTATTGGTCCGTCGGGAGCTCGATTCGCCGGACGAGATCAAATACAGCTTGAGCAACGCGCCGGCACAAACGGCAGTGTCTACCTTGGCGCATCAACAGGCGCAGCGATATTGGGTCGAACGAGCTTTTCAGGATCACAAAAGCCATATCGGTCTGGCGCACTATCAAGCCCGAAAATGGCAATCCTGGCATCGACACATGGCGCTCGCCATGATAGCCGGCTTGTTCATGTTGCAGCAACGCATGACTCATGAGGAAAGCTATCCGCTATTGAGCTGCTATGACATACAAATACTCTTAGCCAAAAGCTTGCCGAACAAGCAAACCGACTTCGCTGTGTTACTCGCTCAAGTGAAAGAGCGCCACCGTCGGCGCTTATCGGCTATCAGATCAGCCAGCAAGAAAAACGAAACTGTCCAAAATGAGTAAGTGGTTGACTTTTAATACAAACAACATGACAAAGTCGAAATAGTTACTTTGTAAACGTTATTTCGGTTGAATTCATGATGAGGTAAATTATGGGTAAGCTATTGATAGTAATAGGCGGTTTTTTATTGGTATTAGGTATGCTTATTAGTTACGCGCCGGGATTGATCAGTTGGTTCGGTAATTTACCGGGCGATATCAAAATCGTAGATGAAAAGCGCTCCATTTTCATTCCCATCACGTCGATGATTGTTGTCAGTCTTATTCTGAGCATTCTACTCAATCTATTTTCATCGTTAAAATGATTCGTTTGTATCTTAATCGTTGACTATTTCCACTATAAAATCAAAGCGTAACAAGCCAAAAAACAATACGCGCCGACAGCTTAGGCAAAAAGTTCGCCGTTCTTCTAGATCCGCTAAGAAAAAAAACGTTAGATTTCCTGATAGCTTCAAGCATAAACTAATTTTGGCGGCTATTGAATTGACCGGTTTAAGCATTACGCTTGTATCAGCGATTATCCTGCTGCTAGGCTATTCGGCAGAACACTTTACTGGAACTCAATTTCTTACCAGTCTTTTGCCGTTTGCCGCAGGGGTGCTGATTTTAGTTCTATTCGCTGCGTTTTTCTTCTCGTTTTGGTGGAATCTTCGAAGAAGCATGCGGGGAAGGGCCGTTATGGTAATGCCCGCATTGTCAATGCTTTTGGCAATCAGTGTAGGCAAATTCGTCATGGATGATCGATTTGCCTTAGCCTTCAATCATTTTCGTACGCTGGTTGGCGGAAAACAAGAAGTGCGTAGAGTGACGCTTGCGCATCAGGTTTATGCCGCATATCGCCGTCAAGGGGTCGGTGCAATGCAGCAAATGGTGGCTCGCGGAGAAAAATACAGTTCCCTTGTTCAGAATGCCGCGCGGCGTTTCCATATCGATCCCGATCTATTGTTGGGTATTGCGGCGGCGGAATCGTCTTTTCTTCCTCGGAATAGTCCGGATGACGGCCTTGGGTTATTTCAAATTACCCGGGTGCCGAAAATCGTTGAAAACGAAGCGCAAAAACAATTCTCCGGACAAAAGCTCTCGATTATCGACGATCGTTATAATGCCTATCTTGCGGCCGCAACCTTTAAATATTATTTGGACGAAATGCATGGCGATTTGTTGTTAGGGCTATTGGCCTATAACATAGGTCCGGCGAATGGCGGTCTGCGTTTTATCATGCAGAAATACGGCGTCACCGACTTTACGACAATTCAGCCTTATCTTCAGCATTTGCCGAGGGATTATCCGATTCGAGTATTGTCCTACGCGCTTGCTTTTAGACTTTGGCGACAGGAAGGCTCGCTTCCGGCTTATCAAGAAGGCAGTAATGCCTTGCGGATTCAACGCATCGGCATTCCAGGGCTAACAAGCGACTTTTGATTCTGTTGATATTCGTAAATTCATCTACTATTTCGAATAGTGTTCGATGTTCGATTTTTAGCGATGATTTTATAAAAGATCTTGAGGTGGGAGCCGCTCTTAAATCAATTGCGGTCAGAATGGGGAGTTCGATGAATAAACCAATTATTTTATTCGCTGTTCAGAGTCATGAGCTAAAGCAATCGATACAGGCCGTTTTACATCATCAAGCAGTCAAATTAGTCGAAGCTAAGACTTGTCAGGAAGCGTTGAAATACTTTCAAAAATCGACTTCGCAATTACTGATCCTCGAATCTCCATGCCGGGACGGTATCGATACGCTGGCTGTTGTTAAATCCATTCATGAAAGAGACCGAAGATTTCCGGTTATCTTGGTTACGACGCGAGGGTCCGAAAGGCTTGCGATTTCAGCATTACGCATAGGGATTAAGGATTATTTTGAATATCCGTTTTCCGGTCGAGACTTGATTGATTCGGTCACTAAATTGTTAAGCCACCGGGCATCAGAGGTTTCTAGCACCCAGGCTTTAAAATCCGTCCTTCATCACCCTTTCGTCGGAAGTAGTCATTCGATGCAAAAGGTAAAAACCTATTTGCAAAAAGTCGCACATGTCGACAGTCATGTGCTGATTACCGGCGAAACGGGAACCGGAAAGGAACTCGTTGCCAAATTTATTCACTCTTATAGTCAACGCTCGCGTAAACCCTTTATCGCGATTAATTGCGCGGCCTTACCCGATAGTTTATTGGAAAGCGAATTATTCGGTTACGAAAAAGGGGCATTCACCGGCGCGCAAACCGCATATGCGGGAAAATTAAAAATGGCGGATGGGGGTACGGTCTTTTTCGACGAAATCGGAGATATGAGCCCTTACGCGCAAGCTAAAATACTCCGGGTTTTGGAAAGCAAAGAGGTTTATCCGTTAGGCGCCAAACAAAGTGTTGCTCTCAATATTCGAATTATCGCGGCGACTAATCGCCATTTGGAAAAAATGATGCTGGCAAAAGAGTTTAGGGACGATCTCTATTTCCGCCTCAATATCGCCCGAGTTCATTTACCCCCGTTAAGGGAGCGCAAAGAAGATATTCCGGAACTACTAGATTTTTATCTTAAACAATTCAATCAGCAATTTGGGCTAAATTTGGTCGGTTTTAGTGTTGAGGCCTTAGAAGCTTTATTCGATTACCATTGGCCGGGTAATATACGCGAATTAAAAAACGTATTGGAAACCGTTTTTATAGACTCTCCCTGTGAACGAATTTCCCGGAGCGATTTGCCGGAACCGGTTCGCGGCAGTGAAGAGGCGAAGGCCTTTTCGGACCAAAGCGATTGCGAACGCGAGAGCCTGTTGGCCGCTTTAAACGCCACGAATTGGAATAAAAGCAAAGCCGCCGAACAATTGCAATGTTCGAGAATGACGCTTTACCGAAAGATGGAAAAACACCGAATCAGAACTAAAAAAGCCTTCTAAAACCAGCAATCGCCGAGGAGCAAAATCTGCCCTTTCACTGACACCTGTCAATCGAGCAACCATACCCTCCTTTCAACAATTCACTCAATATTGAAAAAAGCAAATTATTTAAAGCTATATCCTTTGGTTTCTGCTGACTTTGAGTCAACTATTAACGCCAAACATAGCTTTTATTAATTTCACTTCACCTGTAACTCCCTATCCTAGAACTTGTCTAAGCGAAAAAAATCTCCGATTTCACTTAGCCGGTTTCGGTAATTGAATTGCTATAGTAATACGAGAAACATTTGGCATAATGAGTCGACAGCTGCATAGCAAACGAAACTTCTAGAAAAAAATACTGTTTAAACCTAAAGACACTTAAAAACATAAATTCGTAGTCTAATGGTAACTATTCAGTCCCCCGGCAATTATCGTCCCCACGCTCTGCGTGGGAATGCCTGAGTACCGCTCCAGCGGTACGAGACGCTAGAGCGTCTCGGCCTTGATTCCCACGCTGGAGCGTGGGAACGATATGGGGTGAATAATTACGTCTAATGTTTCGAGTGACTTTGGAGACAATGAGCGCATCCATGGTCTAACTAAAGGTAAATGAAGTAATCAATCATTGTGGGGTTGTGATGAGTATATTTGAGCGTTATACAGCAAAATACGAGGAATTGAAGGACGAGGAGTTAACTCTTCCGGAATACTTGGAGCTTTGCAGAAAAGACCCGTTGACCTATGCAAGCCCGGCCGAGCGCATGCTGGCGGCAATAGGGGAGCCGGAATTATTGGATACGCACAACGATCCTAGGCTTAGCCGAATCTTTTCCAATAAAGTCATAAAGATTTATCCCGCTTTCCGAGAATTTTATGGCATGGAAGATGTCATCGAGCAAATAGTCGCATTCTTCCGTCATGCGGCTCAGGGCCTGGAAGAAAAGAAACAAATTCTTTATTTGCTCGGTCCGGTCGGCGGCGGTAAATCTTCGCTGGCTGAACGGCTCAAGGCCTTGATGGAAAAAACGCCGTTTTACGCGATTAAAGGCTCGCCGGTGTTCGAATCGCCATTGGGGCTTTTCAATGCCGATGAAGACGCCGGTATTCTCGAGCAAGACTACGGCATTCCAAGGCGATATCTCAATACCATCATGTCGCCTTGGGCGACCAAACGACTGCATGAATTCAACGGCGATATACGCCAATTTAGAGTCGTTCGAATTCGTCCTTCCATTCTTAAACAAATTGCCGTCGCCAAAACCGAGCCGGGCGATGAAAATAACCAAGATATTTCATCGCTGGTCGGTAAAGTCGATATCCGTAAGTTGGAGCTGTATTCTCAAGACGACCCCGATGCCTACAGTTATTCGGGTGGCTTGTGTCGAGCTAACCAAGGCTTGCTCGAATTCGTCGAAATGTTCAAGGCGCCGATCAAGGTGCTGCATCCGCTGCTAACCGCGACGCAGGAAGGTAATTATAAAGGCACGGAGGGGTTTCCGGCGATACCGTTTCAAGGCATTATTTTGGCTCACTCGAATGAATCGGAATGGCAAGCTTTCAGAAACAATAAAAACAATGAAGCGTTTCTCGATCGGATTTATATCGTCAAGGTACCTTATTGCCTGCGCGTTTCGGAAGAAATCAAAATCTACGACAAACTGTTGGAAAACAGCTCCTTGCATGATGCGCCTTGCGCTCCCGGCACGCTTGAGATGATGGCGCAATTTGCAGTGTTGTCTCGCTTGAAAGAGCCGGAAAACTCCAACATCTTTTCCAAGATGCGGGTTTATAACGGCGAGAATCTGAAAGATACCGATCCGCATGCCAAGTCTTATCAGGAATACCGCGATTTTGCCGGTGTCGACGAGGGCATGACCGGTCTCTCCACGCGGTTTGCATTCAAGATTTTGTCCAAGGTATTCAACTTCGACAACACCGAAGTCGCGGCCAATTCGGTTCATCTTTTATATGTCCTCGAACAGCAAATCGAACGCGAACAATTCCCGTCCGAAGTCGAGGAGCGGTATTTGTCATACCTAAAAGGCTATTTGACGCAAAAATACATCGATTTCATCGGCAAGGAGATTCAAACCGCCTATCTGCAATCCTATTCGGAATACGGACAAAATATCTTCGATCGTTATGTGACCTATGCCGATTATTGGATACAGGATACCAGTTACCGCGACCCGGATACGGGTGAAATGTTCGACCGGAGCTCCTTGAACGATGAACTTGAAAAAATCGAGAAGCCCGCCGGCATCAGTAATCCAAAGGATTTTCGTAACGAAATCGTCAACTTTGTGTTACGGGCTCGCGCCAAAAACGGCGGAAAATATCCGGCCTGGACCAGTTACGAGAAACTTCGCACTGTGATCGAAAAGAAAATGTTCTCAACGACAGAAGACTTATTGCCGGTGATCTCTTTCAACGCCAAGGCCTCGCCCGAAGATCAGAAGAAACATGAGCAGTTTATCGATCGGATGATTGAAAAAGGCTATACCGAAAAACAAGTGCGCTTACTCAGCGAATGGTATTTGAGGGTGCGTAAATCGTCTTAACGCTTGAGGAGAAATGTGTGACTCAAATTGTAGATAGACGTCTGAACGGAAAGAATAAGAGCGCCGTCAACCGGCAGAAATTTATTCGCCGTTTTCGAGGCCAGATTAAAAAGGCCGTGACCGAAGCGGTAAATGAACGGAGCGTGAAGGATTTGGATAAAGGCGAAAAGGTATCCATTCCTGCAAAAGATATCTCGGAGCCTTTTTTTCACCATGGTAACGACGGTTATCGTGAAGTCATTCATCCGGGAAACAAGGAGTTTCGGCAAGGCGATAAAATAAAACGGCCCGAAAGCGCAAGAGGCGGGCGAGGCAAACAGGCTTCCGACTCCGGAGAAGGAATGGACGAATTCGTCTTCGAATTAACGCGCGAGGAATTTTTGCACTTCTTTTTTGAAGATCTTGAGTTGCCCAACCTAGTCAAAACTCGTCTGGCAACGCTCCAGGAAACCCAAAAAGTACGTGCGGGCCATACTAACGACGGTATACCCACCAATATCAATGTCATTCGATCGCTTCGGGGCGCGATGGGGCGGCGTATCGCCTTGCGCGCGCCCTATCGTAATAGGATTGAGGAGGCCGAAGCGCAACTGGAAGACTTGCTCAAACGCCACAGTGAAACCGATGCCGTGGTTATCGAATTGCGTGAAGAAATCAAACGGCTGAAGGAAAAAATCGAGCGCATCCCGTTTATCGACACCTTCGATTTACGCTACGACAACCGCATAGACAAGCCAAAACCGACGACCCAAGCTGTGATGTTTTGCATCATGGATGTTTCGGGCTCGATGGGGCCTGAAGAAAAAGACATGGCGAAGCGTTTTTTCATGCTGTTGTACCTTTTTCTAACGCGCAGCTACGAAAAAATCCAAGTCGTATTCATCTCCCATCACACCGAAGCCAGTGAAATCGATGAAGAAACCTTTTTTTATTCGAGGGAAACCGGCGGCACGGTCGTTTCGAGCGCTCTCAACTTGATGAAAAAGATCATCGAGGAACGTTTTCCGATCTCGGAATGGAATATCTATGCCGCGCAGGCCTCCGACGGCGACAATTGGGATAACGATTCAATAGACTGTAAAAAAATATTGTCGGAACAGATCATGCCTTACATGCAGTATTACGCCTATATCGAAATCACCGAGGACAGGCATCAAAACCTCTGGCATGAATATTCGACTCTGAAAGACACTTGGAGCAATTTCGCGATGCAGCGAATTGCCACAGTGGCCGATATCTATCCGGTATTTCGTAAACTATTCGAGAAATCAAACGCATGACTAGAAAGCTCCTATCGGAAACATCTGAATGGACCTTCGAGCTGATCGAAAAATACCATAAGGAAATCGCGCGTATCGCAGGGAACTTCGGATTGGATACCTATCCAATACAACTGGAAATCATTACTGCCGAACAAATGATGGACGCCTATGCCTCGGTCGGCATGCCTATCGGCTATAGTCATTGGTCGTTCGGCAAGGAATTCGTCAAGAACGAAAAACGCTATAAAAAAGGCCAAATGGGCTTAGCTTATGAAATCGTGATCAATTCCAATCCTTGCATCGCCTATTTAATGGAAGAAAATAGTATGACCATGCAGGCTCTGGTTATCGCGCATGCCGCTTACGGACATAATTCGTTTTTCAAGAATAATTATTTGTTCACAACCTGGACCAGCGCGGACTCGATTATCGATTATCTGCTCTTTGCCAAAAACTATATTGCCGAGTGCGAAGAGCGCTACGGCGAGGAACAGGTCGAAGCCATTCTCGACTCTTGCCATGCCTTGAGAAACTTCGGCGTGGACCGCTACAAACGTCCCTCCCGATTGTCTCTACAAGAAGAGCAAGCCCGGCAACGGGACCGCGAAGCCTATTTGCAGTCCCAAGTCAACGAATTATGGCGCACCATTCCGGCCAAGGAGCCAGCCTATGACGCCACTGACGAAAAGGTCCGCTTTCCCGAAGAGCCTCAAGAGAATATTCTTTATTTCATCGAAAAAAATGCGCCTTTCCTGGAGCCTTGGCAACGCGAAATCATTCGCATCGTGCGCAAGATAGCCCAATATTTTTATCCGCAACGGCAGACTCAAGTGATGAACGAAGGCTGGGCGACTTTCTGGCATTACACGATCTTGCATCAGATGTATCAAGAAGGCCTGGTAACCGATGGATTCATGATCGAATTTATCCAATCGCATACCAATGTCGTTTATCAACCGGCCTTCGATAGCCCCTATTATTCAGGCATAAACCCCTATGCGTTGGGTTTCGCGATGATGAGCGACATCCGCCGTATTTGCGAAACGCCGACGTCCGAAGACAAATATTGGTTTCCGGAAATAGCCGGCAGCGATTGGAACAAGACCTTGCATTTCGCGATGCAGAATTTCAAGGACGAAAGCTTTATCAGCCAGTTTTTATCCCCTAAAGTCATTCGCGACCTCAAACTATTTTCCATCTTGGATGATTCCAATGAGCGGGAAATCGCCGTGACTTCGATTCATGACGAAGACGGTTATCGGCATATCCGGCAAGCCTTGTCTGATCAGTACAACTTAGGCAGTAACGAACCGAACATTCAGGTTTATCACGTCGACCGAAAAGGCGACCGTTCGCTGACGCTACGCCATACCCAATATCACAGAAGGTACTTGGCTCAAAGTTCCGACGAAGTTTTAAAACATGTCGCCAGACTTTGGGGCTTCGATGTTCGTCTTGAAACAGTGGACGAAGACGGCACGCTACAAACGATAATGGAATGCAAACTTTAACCTCAATGCCATTAAGTTAGGCCGTTCGTGGTGAGCCTGTTGTCGACTCTGAGTGATCGAAGAGCAGCATGTGGTTAAAGTGCTTCGGCTGTGGAGTCATCAATATGAATGATCTATAACAAGGCGCTACTACGAAAAATTTACTTGCTGTAGCTCCTAAATTTCCGCAGAGTGCGGCGTTGAGTGACTGCTTACAGGAGTGCTGATGCCATGCTCTAAAGCATCTTAAATGTCGCTAAATGGCCGATCTTTCAGTAACGGTTGATATGAGTCAATATCACCTTTGAAGCATTAGATAACAATATGTTTTATTAGTTTTTTGTAAATTTAATTAATTAACTTTTTCTTAAAGCCCACGCTTTGGAAATGCCAGACAGTGAGCCGCCGCATTGGCTTGGGGAGTTGCGGCAAGCCGAGGTCGAGCAACTTCAAGACGACCCGGCGTGTGATACTGAGGTTCGCCTCAAACCGTCCGCGCGCCGGCTAAATTCTTTGTCCATCTTCATATCTGCCCACAATATGCCTGCCGAGCCTAAGAAACCAGCAATTCTCAGTTTGAAAAATTTCTCCGTGTTCAGGCTATGCCTGTCGAGGAACGCCGTAAACCCAGCACCTAAATTACCCAAAATAGTTAACCATAGCCAATGAACTATGGAATTTAGGTGCTGGGTAAACCCATCCATGGGGGCTTGGCGGCGGCTCCCAGCCGCCGACATCCTCGCCAAGCACACTCTCCACCCTTTTTTATTCTCAAATTGGGAATTGCTGCTTGAGCTTTTTCGACCGTTTCTAGTGGGCGTTGTCATGATACCATTTCGGCATCATGACAATACTGTTTGGATTTAGGCCTTGATTTTTAAATGTATCGATCGTCATTTTTACGGTCGATTTTTGCAAATCAACTACCGTAATAGAACCATCGCTCATATTTGGTAAGTTTAAAAGGTTATTTTGTACAAAGGCATATCGTTCATCAGGAGAAAAGACAACATGATGCGAGCCCTCCGCAGTTGCAATCGATTTTTCAAGTACCGGTTTAGCTGGATTTTTAATATTGAAAATATTTAAATAACCCGGGCTTGCTGTCGTAATATACATTTTGTCAAGCTTATGGTTAAAGTAAATTTCTAAAGGGACTCCTTGTTTTAAAGGGTTAAAATCAAAAACTTGTGAAAAGCTAAAGTTTTGACTCATGCTATTCCAAACGCCTGTCCACAAGGTATTGCCAAACATGGTATTGATATAAAGCCGTGCTGGATTTGATTTAGGTAAAAATACCGCCTCAACAGGGGCTGAACCTGAAGGTGATGCTTTTTCCGACATTTTATGTGTAGAGAGTATTTTGCCACTGCGGGCTGTAATGACCGTTACTGTTTCATCTGCATCACTGAAATCAGTCGGATGCACAGTGTTAGCAATGACAATTCGATTGATTTCATCGTTTATTCCAATACCGTGCGGATGGCTAATAAATTTTTTGCTTGTCGCCGTTTTGGCTGCGGCAATGACTTTAATCTGCTTATCTGTTTGTGCATCACCCATAATGACATTGCTAGAACCCATACAGGTGACATACCATCTTTTTTTATCGCCTGAAAAGACCAAGTCTTCCGCAACCTGACACTCAGGAACAGAAATGGTCTTAAGCTCATAAGGTTGTTTTGTCATATCGATTACTTGCAAGGGGTTGCTGCCTAAGGAAGCGACATAGGCCTTAGTTACATCTTTATTATAAAAAATATGATGCGCCACTAAGTCTGTGGGCAATGGAATATCCGTTACAATTTTTCCAAAGTTCTCAGAGTTGAAATCAAGATCAATAATCGCCAACCCTTCCCTCTTTGGGGTTTGATCGGGTTTACTTTGATAATTGACTAACGCTAAAATTTCAGCTTGTGCCAGCATTGGATAAAGGAAGGTTAAAATAATAAGTGACTTTTTTAATTGGTACGTTATTTTCATAATATTTTTAAAATAGAGTGGATGTTGAGTTAATAATTTATTATCAATGGGCTAAACATCTACCCAACAGCGTAACATTGTGAGGCGTGAGGGGAAACTTCAGCAATTCCCAGTTTGAGCATTTTCGCCGATCTTAGGGTGTGGGGTATGCCTGTCGAGGAACGCCGTAAACCCAGCACCTAAATCACCCAAAATAGTTAACCATAGCCAATGAACTATGGAATTTAGGTGCTGGGTAAACCCATCCATGGGGGATTGGCGGCAGCTAAGCGCCAAGGATGGCGTGAATGCAGATTTTGCAGGAGCAAAAATCTGTCCCGCTGCCGACATCCTCGCCAAGCACACCCCACACCCTTTTTGATCCCCAAATTGGGAATTGCTGGGGAAACTTAGTCTGCAACGTTGATAATAGTTGTCACCTATTTAAGTAAGCAGGCCACCTAAAATTGACTGATTAATCATTTTTCATCTGCCTGCCAATAATACGCATGGTGCCGATAAAAAAATGTAATGAACGACGAACATCCGGGTCGTTCAGCGAGCCGATTAATTGAAACAAACCGGGTGGCTTTTCTAATGCTTCCGTTTGCGCGTTTGCCATACGCACGGCATTACCGGCTGTCCAACCCAAGGCTAAAATTTCTTCGCCTACTTTAGTGGTTTTTTCCAGTGCCGCTTCATCAAGAAATTCGATATTGTCCGATATGATTGACAATAAATCGATGATGTTATTGAAGCGTCCGGCTTGTACTAAAGGAGTTGCTTTATCGATTAAATTCTTAATACCATCAATGGTTGCCGGGTCATTAAGAACCGTATCCGACATAAGTTTTTCTACGTTTTGTATTTCTTCAGACATAAGTAATTCCTCTGTAATCAAACTATTCCACGCGCAACAGCCCAATAAATGCCGCGATTAAACGTTTTACGCATTAAGCCCCCGAGCTTGGTAGGTGGGGCGACCTGTACATCATGTTTATAGTCGTACCACAGCGGCATGCCCGCTTCCAATCCCATTTGAGCGATTGCCTGTACTTTCCCATCATAGATAGCAGAGGTATAGCCACGACGAATTTCCGAAGCGATATTTTCCACAACAACAGGTGATTGGTTATGGCAAGTGCCACCGGCTTTACTAACGGGTAAATCAACGGTATCTCCCATCACATAGACATTATCGGCACCGAACATTTTCAAGGTTTCAAAGTCGGTAGGTAACCAACCTTCATTATTTTGTGCTTGTGACTTGCCCGAATTAATGACGGCATCTACCGCGCGAATAGGCGGCGTAGCCATTAAAATATCGAATTCTTGAGATTTACCTTCTTCCGAATAAGCAATTTTTGCTTCGGGATCAACCTTATCTAAAGTAAAACCGCGTTGATATTTAATGTTTTTACTATCGAAAATGGTAGGCAACACATCGCAGGTTGGTTTCTGCAAAAATAAACAATTACGCAATAATTGAGACACGGTTGGATAGCTGTAAATAATCTCTACACGGTCTCGCACGCCGCGTTTACGCAAATATTCATCAAGCATTAACGTGGTTTCGATAGGGGCAATGCCGCATTGATGAGGTACGTTCGGGGTCTTGGGAAAATTGACAGTGATAAATATACGGCCCTCTTCGATGGTGCGTAATTTATGAGCGAGTTGTTGTGCCGCTTTAGTCTGATAAAAATGATCGCCTGCCTCTTTCAACCCTTCAATACGTTCCGGTGCTGGAATACAGCCGGTAGAAATAACCAGATACTCATAATCGTAGCGCTTGCCGCTTTCACAGAGGACACGATTTTGCTCAAATTCGAAACTTTCAACGCCATCGACATGAAAAATAATTTCCGGGCGTAATAACGAACGTTGTTTACGCACCAGTTCATGCGGATGATAGGCATTGAAAGCCACATACATATTGGCCGGCTTGTAAATATGGTTAGGGGAATTTGAGAGCATCATGATCTCAATTTCGCCTTTTAGGATTTCCGGATAAAATTTAGCGACTAAATTATTGGCGGTCATTGTGCCGCCAATCCCACCGCCAATGACGATAATGCGTTTTGTCGAGCTAGTCATAATGACTCCTTCAATTGTTTATTCAGTGAAGGGGCAACGTGTTAGGCGCATTAATAATGAATACCTTGCGCCATGTGCAAGAAGCCTCGTTTTTTAGTCAGTCGACGCGGTTGAGCGCACCGGAAGGACATTGATTGATAACTTTAACGACTTCAGCGTCAGTCGCTTTGTCTAGTTCGATCACGAATTGTTCGTCTACCACTTTAAATACCTCGGGCAGAGATTTGACACAGTTGCCGGAATGAGAGCATGTTTGTTTATCCCATTGTATTTTCATGATGCTTAGCCTCTGTTATTTTCAGCTGTTGTTGGGTTAATCATGGTTTTTACTTCGGCAATCGAATTGGCCGGAAACTCACCACGCTCCGCATGGGTTTTAATGCTTTGTTTATCGGGGGCAATGTAAATGCAATAGATTTTGTCGTCTGTCACATAACTTTCCACCCACTGAATTTGCGGCCCCATGTCGTTCAGAATACAGCAGGACTTTTGTGAAATTTGTTGCAGTTCTGCGGCGTTTAATTGGCCTGCATTAGGGATTTCTCGTTCAATAATATATTTAGGCATATTGTCTCCTATACTGTTATATGACCAGTCGTCTGAGATTGGTTGTTTAAAAAACGATATAAGCCATCATGGCCATATCGTTTGAAAGTTTGTTCGTTAAACAGTCTTGTTAAATGCGTGACGCTTAAGTTTGTGGTGGAATTTTCACGGCTAATTCGGCCTCTTTCCAGGCTGTAATACCGCCATTAATATTCCTGATATTTTTAAAGCCCATTTGTTGCATCACAGCCGCCGCCATGGCAGAGCGCCCCGAACTGGCACAAAGTAGTAGCCATTTTTTATCGCGATCCATTAATTCTTCACGACGACCTGCGTATTGGCGGTCTGCCGCCGCTTCCAGTATGCCGCGCGGAATATTTAACGCGCCCTCAATAGTACCTGACATAAATTCGGCAGGTTCGCGCACATCCAATACCTGATAACCTTCATCCAATAGAGATTTAACATTTAGTACCTCTATTTCGTGTATTTGTGATTTTGCTTGTTTAACAAAATCCATTAAGGTTTTTTCTTCGCTCATATCAAATCCCCATAGTTAATAGTTGACCGGTCGTCTTGCGGGTAGGCAAAAAAAGATCTAAGCAACCGGCGTTTGTGTCGACTTACCTTGCTCCTAATCTAAATTGGACTTGGCAACAAAATAATCATTCAGTAAGGTATCGCAAAACTCTTGCAAAGGTTGCACGGATTGTTCAATTTTCATCCGTAACAACGCGCCTTGCCAGTTATTTACCAACAAGTTAGCCATAATTTCAGCGTTCCGATCAGTACGTACCGTGCCTTCTTTTTGTGCTTGCAGTAATGCTTTATGTTGCAGCACTTTGTAGCGTTCAACGGCAGACTTTAGCGCCTGATTGCACCGTTCACTGGTATCGCCAATTTCACCCATCAGGTTACCCAATAAGCATCCACCTTTGTATCCATTCTTTTCCACTGCAACAATAAGCTCCGCATAGTAGTTTTTTAAAGCAGAGAGCGGGTCAACCTGTGAGTGTTGTAGGTGCTTCGTTAAGAGCTGTATAAATGGCTCCATATAATGAGTAATGGCTTGAGCAGCAAATTCTTCTTTGCTATCAAAGTAGCTATAAAATGAACCCTTGGGCACCTGTACGGCATTTACAATTTCGTTAATACCGGTTGCATGATAGCCCTGGTTCATCAACAGGTAAACACCCTGATCTAGTAATTTTGTGCGTTTGGAGAGTTTGCTGTTCATAGTGGGTACAAATATACGACCGGTCGTATATTTTGTCAATAATTTTTTTCCGACAAGGGTTAGTCGCAGCGTAAATTCAGTACTGATTAATGGTATATAAAGAATTCTGTTTTTTATCTTATTACGCATGGCTTCGCCTAAGATGCCATCGAATATTTTGAGGTTGATAATGATGAGCACATTCGCAGCATGATGGAAGACGATAACAATGAATATCGATTCGCTAAAATTTGATGCCGACGATCGACCGCTTTCGGTATTGCAGCTGCCCTAGGTTGATAGTCTTGACTATCTCATTTTGGCCGGTAAGTGACCGATCCATAAGGGCTTAGGTTAATATTGGCGGGGTCGCCATGGTACGCACAGCTTACCCTGCAAAGTTCCGGCGATTGCGTGATTTTGCCGTCGCATTGGATGGCCAACAGCGTATTTCAAAGAGATGTGTATAACGGCAAGCGCTGGTGCGTGAGAACGATAGGGGGGGTGAATAATTACATTCTTCATGTAATATGTAACTATATGTTCTTCATCGTTATTTAGTAGTATTGAATACTTTCTCAGGTTCTCTGGTTTGAGAAACCCTTCACGTAAGCTCTTGCTTACCGGTTACGAGAAGCTCTTGCCCTGAGCTCTTGTCGAAGGGGGAGCTTCTCGTACTGCACAGGACGGGGCTGCAAACTTCGTCCTCTTCGAATACAGACTGTAACAGTCTGTAACACTCTGATGTTACAGATTTCAACTCCCTGTTAATAAAGTAAATTCTATTCGATTGTTCAGCCTTACTTCGCTAACTGTAACCATCTGCTGTTACAGTTAGCAAAACGTAACGAATTTAAAATAATGTATTTCTTATATAAATCAATGCATTAACTATTATCGTCTCGCATGGCAATGTTTTTGCCTTTATTCTTGAAAGGCAGTTCCATGAATAATCTCGATAATAGGAAGCACCGCATGATCGCACATGCTCTGACGATAGTACTGAATGAACTCAATCGGCATTTGACCGACCATTACGGGTCGGATGTCATGAATGTCGGGCGTTTGGGGAACCTAGCCGACGGTTTCGGTAACGGGGCGGGCGCGAATCCGCGTGATGTGCTTTATTTATCGCTGGTCAACATCAAGGAAGAAAAAACCTTGAAGAACGTGCCGCACTTCACGCGCAACGACGTTACGCTCCGTACTGTCTATGAAAACCCGCCGACCTTTCTCAATTTTCAAATACTGATCGTCGCCTCTCACAGCAATTACACCAATGCTTTGTTGATGCTATCGCGGGCGATACGGTTTTTTCAGGCGCAAAATGTCTTTACGCAGGATACGGTTGACCCCGCGTCGATTTCGAATAACTCGCCCGCCAATCCGCTCGATCAACTCGAGTCGTTCAAACTGATTTTCGATCTGTATTCTCCGACGATGGAGGAAGTCAATCACCTCTGGGGGACCTTGGGCGGTAAACAATACCCTTTCGCGATCTACGTACTGCGTATGTTGGATTTGAAATTCCGTGCGGTCAAAAGCGAGAGGGGCGTTATTACCGAAGTCGTTCAGGATTTCCGGCACAAATCCGGATTGGCGGCCGCCAATGAGTGAACAAATTCGCGTTAAATATCGGCGCCTCTTCGAAGTGAAGGTGCTGCATCACTATTGGCTGGACGACGGTGCGACCGTATTCGATAAGATCGCCGACCCGCTGAAAAAGCAACAACGCTTATCCTCTTATGACGTTCGCACTTTTCTTGAGATTCGTCCGACCCCAAAAACGGAGAAACAGCTGGAAACCTATCGGGCTATTGTGATCAATAGCACTTTAGGCGTGATAGCCGCGGTTCCGGAAGAGGCGGTTATCGCTAAAGATGCGCTTTTCGAGTTCGCGGTTATCGTGCGTAACCCGGCATTCATCAATTACACCGCGTTGACGTTGAGACCGCAACGCATCGTCGATCTTTACGATGCCGAACAAGGCAAGCGTTATTGGTACAAAGAAAACATTCCGGTCTTATCGAATCTGACCGGTGCCTCCCGAGGCGCCGGCGACGATGAAGTCCTGTTTTTATCCAAGGAATTTCCGGCAATTGCCAATGACGATCTCGCCGAAGCGATGGGTTTATCGGGCAATTTGCTGACACAGCTTAGCGCAGATCAGCCGGGCGATCTTCTTCATACGATTACCGATCAAGCCGGGCTTTGGCCGGTTTATGTGCATCAAGGCGATGTTCCGGTTCTGGAAGTGCCGGAGATAGAGGGCGAGATTTTTCGCGGTATTGCCTTGGATTCAAATCTTCCGAAAGATGTATTTGCGCTGATACGCTTGCATGCCGAAAGACCGGATGATGGTCGATTCAGTTTGATCGATAGTCAGGGCAGGGCAAGACAAGCCGCGCCTTCGTTTCATGTGCGACTAAAAAATCGCTCGACATTTTGGCAATATTTAAACCAGGGTAACGGTTCCTTGGAATTCGAAACCGTCGAGCCGTTGCCCTCAACTTATTTCGGCAATGCCGGAAATCGCCGCAAACCCTCCGAAAACTCAGTCAAGCCGGTTTTAAGCGGCGATAGAGTGATTAAACTCGTTTCGGAGATTTATGAGTAATCTTTAATAGGAATCGGTAATTATCATGGCTACAGCGTATAAAACTCCAGGCGTTTATATCGAGGAAATTCCGAAATTCCCTCCGTCCATTGCACCGGTCGAAACCGCGATTCCCGCGTTTATCGGTTACACCGAGAAGGCGGATAAAATCAAGCCCGGTGATCTCCTCAATGTTCCGACAAAAATCGGTTCGATTGCCGAATATGAGGCCTATTTCGGATTTGGTGCGGAACCGGCGATTGCCAAAGTCAGTTTGGATGACAACAAGAACTTTGAATCGGCCGACATGAATAATCGTTTTTTCATGTATGAGAGTTTACGCTTGTTTTATACCAATGGCGGCGGAGATTGTTTTATTGTCTCGACAGGAACTTACGAGGCCGCAGGCAAGATAGTCGGCGATTTTACCGGGACGGGAAAAGGCATCGATACGCTCAACAAAGTAGACGAACCGACGATCTTAGTTTTTCCCGACAATTCCTTGTTGACCACCGGCAACGACTTTTACGGAGTCTACGATGCGGCACTGCAACAATGCGGTAAGTTGATGGATCGCGTCGGGCTGTTTCATCTTAAGGAAGACGACCCGAAAGGCACGGAATTCCGCTCCGGTGTAGGCATCAAAGATCTAAAATACGGCGCGGCTTATACGCCTTGGATAACCGTCAATTTCCCTAAAAATGTTAAGTTTCGTCATTTCAAAAATGTCATCTTTAAAGGTTCCACACATTTCGATTTAGCGGATCTGACCGACGATGCAGCGATTAAGGTATTAATCGATGATTTTGAACAAGTCATCGATGATGTCGATAAGGTCGTTTCGGCAAATGCAACGCTGGCCAATCCTGCGCAAACCTTAAGAGAACGATTTACCTCGCTAGAAGGAGGCTATTTAGAGAACAAGACACCTGCTAATTTTATGCAGCTGATTAACTTTTTGTTTTCGGTTGCGCGTAGTATCGATGTGTTGGTGGGTGCCGGCAGTAATGCACTGGAAAATGCCGACTTACAAACCGGGTTGCAAAATTTGATTGCCTCGACGCTGAAAGGATTCTATTCGGAATTGATCGCTTACGATAAAGAACTCGACGGCGAAATTGGTACATACAACCCACAATTCCAAACAGGAACCCCGCCTTCCGCCGCTGAGTGGGATGACATTTTCGGCGCCGGCGCGCCGGGCGCATCATCGGTAATACCGGGTAGCGCTACGACCAACGCGGCAAAAATGGACAGCGTATTACCGTTGGCGAGAGCGCTATTCGACTCGATCAATAATGCGTGGCTTAGCGGCATAGTCGGCACCGCTCATATATTGGAGAATCAAAAGCACGACGGCTTGCTCAATGCCTATCCTCTCTATAAAACGATATTGACCGGTATCCAAAACACTAACACCAGCGTTCCTCCTTCAGGTGCGATTGCCGGAATTTATGCCTTTGTCGATCGAACCCGAGGTGTATGGAAGGCGCCGGCTAACGTGAGCGTATCCGGCATTATCGGCCCGAAAGACTCGTTTACGGCATCCGAGCTCGATGCGCTCAATATTGATGTCAATAGCGGTAAGTCGATCAATGCCATCCGTTTTTTTACCGGTAAAGGTACGTTGGTTTTCGGAGCTAGAACCTTGGCCGGCAACGACAACGAATGGCGGTATGTCAGCGTCCGGCGTTTTTTCAACATGGTCGAGGAAAGCACTAAAAAGGCGACCGAACAATTCGTTTTCGAACCGAACGACGCGAATACTTGGGTCAAGGTTCAGGCGATGATCGAAAACTTCTTGACCGTGCTATGGCGGCAAGGCGCGTTGCAAGGCATCAAGCCGGAGCATGCCTTTTATGTCGCGGTGGGCTTGGGTAAAACGATGACGCCGCTCGATATTTTGGAAGGCCGGATGATTATCGAAATCGGCATGGCGGCGGTTAGGCCGGCCGAATTCATCATTCTCAGATTCTCGCACAAAATGCCCGAATCCTGATTTTACCCAGCTTTAACAAATATCGTTTCTACGGCTTATGTTATTGAGTCTCCATTAAATGTTAAGGCTGGGTTTAGCGGCCGACATACTTTAGCAAACAAGAGGGAATCATCATGGCGCAAGTCTATCCATTACCGCGTTTTCACTTTCAAGTGGATTGGGGCGGTGCAAAATTGAGTTTTACCGAAGTCACGGGTCTTGTGATGGAGCGTGAAAAAGTCGAATACCGGCACAGCGACAGCAAGGATTTCAGCAAGATCAGCATGCCCGGTTTGATCAAACTCAGCAATATCACGATGAAACGCGGCAAATTCGAAGGCGACTTCGATTATAACGATTGGCTCGACGAAATCGCCAACGAACGCGTCGAAGGCCGCCGCGATGTCGTGATTCGCTTATTGAACGAAAAACACGAACCGGTCGCGGCTTGGTCGGCGACGCGATGTTTTCCGGTCAAGGTCACCGCGCCCGATTTGAAGTCCGACGCCAATGAAGTCGCGATCGAAACTATCGAGGTCGCGCACGAAGGACTCAAGCTAATGAAAGTATAACGCCGATGGCCGATTACTATCCGCCGCTCGGCTTTTATTACAAAGTAGAGTTCGGCATCAGCCAAGTGAGCAATGACGTCCGGTTTCAGTCGGTCTCGGGCCTCACTGTGGAATACGACTATGAAAGCTTCAAGGAAGGCGGCGAAAACCGTTTCGAGCATAAATTGCCGGTCCGTACCAAGTATGCCGACATGGTCTTGAAGCGCGGCATGTTGACCGATTCCGACGTGATCGATTGGTTGCTCGATGCCTTTCGAGACCGTGTATTTAAACCCGCGTCGGTCAATGTGATTTTGATGAATGAAAAAGGCGAGCCGCTACGGACTTGGAAAGTCGCCCAGGCGATACCGAAAAAATGGCAAATCGGCGATTTCAACGCCAACGAAAGCGCGGTCGTCATCGAAACGATCGAGTTGACCTACCGTTATTTCACGGTGCAAACCTGAGCACGCCATGCCGATTGAAATCAAAGAACTGCATATCAAAGTCACGGTCAACCCGCCCGAAGCAGGGAGCCTAAGGCAAGAGTCGGGCAATGCGGGTAAGGGAGGCTCGGCGGAAAAACCGGTCGATAAAGATGCCTTGATTGCCGAATGCGTCGAACAAGTATTACAAATTCTACAGAATAAAGCGGAGCGCTGATGGCCGAAAACGGGAAATTGGAAAAGATGTTGATACTGGCTTTTTCCGATTCGGAAAAAGCCGAAAGCGGCGGTTTGCTTGAAGCCGACGAAAGCATTGAGGCCTTGATCAATCCGGAGAGCTATACGCTCGACTATAAGCTCAAGTTTTCCGAATCCGGGCAAGGGCAGGGTACCAGCGGTCAACAATTAAAGTACGAATATACCGAACCGGAAGAGATTTCTTTCGAATTTTTATTCGACAATACCGGCATCATCGACGGTAAACCGCGCGACTCGATCGCCGGCGACATCAAAGCCTTCAAGGACGTGTTGACCGGCTATAAAGGCGATGCCCACGAACCGCGCCACTTTAAGCTGGTCTGGGGCGAGCATTCGATTTTCAAGGGACGGGTCGTCGAAGTCGGCATTACCTACAAACTATTCAGACCGGACGGTACGCCGATACGGGCATTGGTCAAGGTCAAATTCAAAAGCAGTATCGAGGAAGAAAAACGCGCCGCGAAAGAAAACAAAAGTTCGCCCGACTTGAGCCACAGCCGCAGAGTCAAGGCCGGCGATACGCTGCCGTTGATGTGTTACAAAATCTACGGCGATCCGCGTTATTACTTGGAAATCGCAAAAATCAACCGCTTGGATCACTTCAGGTCGCTCGAACTCGGCCGTGAAATCGTGTTTCCTCCGGTCAGCAAAACGGCTCGATCATGAGAAACGAATCCGCCATTCCAACACCGGCCACCCCCGATGTCTGCACGGTGGCCTTATTAATCGACGGCACCGAAATTCCGGGACAATTTCAGGTGCTCTCGGTCAGCGTGAATAAAGAATTGAACCGGATTCCGTCGGCCACGATTCAACTGAAAGACGGCGAAGCGGCGCAAGCCGACTTTCCCGCCAGTAATACCGGATTGTTCATTCCCGGGCAAAAGATCGAAATTCAGTTCGGTTACCGCTCGCAAAACGTCACGGTATTCAAAGGCATGATCGTCAAGCACAGTATCAAGCTCAGGAAAAATGAAAGTTTCTTGATTCTGGACTGCCGGCATGAAGCGGTCAAAATGACGTCCGGCATACACAGCCGCTACTTTACCGAACAAAAAGACAGCGACATCATCGAGACATTATTCGGCGATTACGGCTTGACCGGCACCAGCGATACGACCGAACCGGATTTACAAGAGGTCGTGCAATTCGAATCGACCGATTGGGATTTTATGCTATGCCGGGCCGAAGCGAACGGTTTCGTCGTCAATGTCGGCGATGATGCGATTACCGTCGGCAAGCCCGCAACCGGCGAAGAATCGGTCGTGAAGGTCGGTTACGGTTCGACCCTGTTGGAACTGGATGCCGAAATCGATGCGCGTTTGCAAAGTCCCGGAATCAAGGCCACGGCATGGCATGCGGCCGATCAGGCATTGATCGAAGCCGAAGCTTCCGAACCGGAATCCGCCAGTGCCGGCAATATCGATGCCGAGACATTGGCGGCGATATTAGGAACTGAAATGCATGAATTACGCCATGGCGGCGGCTTGAGTCAGCCGGAATTGAAAGCCTGGGCCGATGCGCGTTTGTTGAAGGAGCGTCTAGCCAGAATCAGAGGCCGGGCGAAATTTCAAGGCATTGCCGAGGTCATGCCGGGAACCGTGATAGAAGTCAGCGGCATCGGCGAGCGCTTTGCCGGACTGTTTTATGTGTCGGGCGTGCGGCATTGCGTTTCCGGCGGCAACTGGGAAACCGATGCGCAACTGGGTCTAAGCCCCGATCTATTTGCCGAAACCTATAACTTACGCCCGTTGCCGGCGTCGGGATTATTGCCGTCGGTCTGCGGATTGCAAATGGGCGTCGTGACGGTATTGGAAAACGATCCTAAAGGCGAAGACAGAATAAAGATTCGGCTGCCGCTGGTCGACACGGCCGATGAAGGCATTTGGGCAAGGCTTGCAACGCTCGATGCCGGCGACGGGCGAGGAACGTTTTTTCGGCCCGAGATCGGCGATGAAGTCGTGGTCGGATTTCTCGGCGACGATCCGCGTTATCCGGTCGTGTTGGGCATGTGTCACAGCAGCGCGAAACCGGCGCCGGAGCCAGCGAAGGACGACAATCATTTGAAAGGCTATATCAGCCGCGAAAAGATGACCCTTTCCTTCGACGATGAAAACAAAATCGTCGTGCTCGAAACGCCGGGCGGCAACCGCCTGATTTTGTCCGAAGACGAGCAGGCTGTCATTATCGAGGATCAGAACGGCAATAAAGTCACCTTGAATGCCGACGGCATCAAGCTCGAAAGCATCAAAGACTTGATATTAAAAGCTGCCGGCGACGTCAAGATCGAAGGCATCAATACCGAACTGAGCGCGCAAGCCGAATTCAAAGCCTCGGGTTCCGGTTCGGCCGAGATTTCCGGCGCCAGCACCACGGTCAAGGGCAGCGCCAGCACCACGATTCAAGGCGGCGTCGTGCAGATCAATTGAGAGGATAGAGACATGCTACCGGCAGCCAGAATCACCGACATGATCGTCAGCACCGCGACGCAAGGCGCCCCGGTGCCGATTATTCCACCGGGCCAACCGACCGTTTTAATCGGCGGTTTGCCGGCGGCGCGCTTGGGTGATTCATGCGGAGTCGATGCGATTATCAAAGGCTCGGCAACGGTCATGATCGGCGGCATGCCGGCCGCGCGTGTCGGCGATTCGAGCGCTTCGGGCGGCGCGATTATACCGCCCGGTATGCCGACGGTATTGATAGGAGGATGACATGAGTTTTCTCGGACGCGGCTGGTCTTTTCCGCCGACATTCAACCGGGCAAGCGGCGGCGTTACGATGCTCGAAGCCGAAGCTGACATCGCTTCGAGCCTCGAGATTCTGCTGAGCACCGCGCAAGGCGAGCGTACGATGCTGCCTACATACGGCTGCAATTTGCAGGAGTTGGTGTTCGAAAATTTAGATACGCGCATGAAAACCTTGATGGCGGACAAAGTGGAATCGGCGATTTTATATCATGAGCCGCGTGTCGAACTGGAAAGCGTTCGGCTCGACGATAGCCTGGAGCTGGAGGGCGTGGTATTGATCGAGGTGATATACCGCGTTAAGGCTACGAACTCGCGTTTCAATTTCGTTTATCCCTATTACAAACTGGAGGGTACCGATATTAACCTAACCGCAGCCGTCAACCTTTTGCCCGATAGCGATTGAATCATGGCCAATTCGAGCGATTGCAAGCACAACACCGATGCCTCGAGGCTAATGCATGAAGGCAGCAGCCAAGACTTGCGTGTGCCTATGGCTTTGGATCCGGGTCATGTGCCGGTCAATGAACGAGGACCGGAGTACGGACTGGTGTTTGCAAAAGCCTATTCGGCGTATCTCAATTATTATGACTCGAACAACAGCGTCACCGGCGATTGGCAAAGTTTTTTCGATAAGGATGTCTCGGTGTTGTTGGCTGTCGCCGCGATACAAGACGTCGACGCGTATCGCTCGGCAGTCAAAGCCTGTTTCGATTTTTTGAACAATAGCGCCAATCGAACGCAAGCAGAAGCACTCAAACAACGCTTAGGTTTCTTATTCAGTATCGCGGCAACCATGGCCAAGCAACTAGACCGCTTGAAAGAAAACTTGCCGGTCGATACGGCGCTGAAAAATCTTTTGCAAAGCCGCATACAATCGCAGTCGGCGCAGGGCTTCAAACGGCTTATCGCCTATTACAAGGCCTACGAGATTGATTTCGGATTGACCGACGACGAGCTGGACGTTGCTGCGAAATTGACGATATTCGGTCAAGAAGCCCAAGCCTTCGGCGAAATTTATCGAAGCCCCTTATCGAAAGATTGGATAATCGGCGACTTTCCGGATTGGCTGCAGTACATCGACAGCATCGTCAAGGATGCTGGGGTTTTCGGCCCGCTGCTTGACCCGTCCGATCCGGATTATTGGTTTTCAATCCATAATTCGATCGCCAGTCACAACCTTTTTACATCGCTATTCGATGAGTTATTGAAAGTCTATGCGCGCATCGTCATCGAAGCCAAACAAGAATTGGAATATTCGTTCATTCAAAACGGCAATCATGAACCGCATTATGCGCTGCTGATCGCGTTTTTACGTTTGTTCGAAGGGACTCGGGCCGAGATCAACACCTTGACAGGCCGGCACCTGGATTTTTATTACCGGGACATTTTACGGCTCAAGGAAAAACCCGCCGAACCGCCTCGGGTGTATTTATTGGCCGAATTGGCTAAACATGTCGACAGTCACCGGTTTGATAGCGGCGTGTCGTTCAAGGCCGGAAAGGACGAGTCAGGCATCGAGGCCATTTTTATGAACGACCGCGACTTCATCGCCAATAAAGCGAAGGTTGCAGAGCTGAAGACCGTTTATCGGCATGGCGGCGAAGCGGTTACCGGATTGGGTGTCAATGCGGCTAAACAGTCGGGCCGTTACTATGCATCGCCGGTTGCCGATTCCGAAGACGGACTCGGGGCGAAACTGGCGAACGAAGAACAATCCTGGCATCCGTTTTTCAATAAACGCTATAGCAATACGCAACTGGAAAGTATTGCGATGCCCGAGGCCGAATTGGGTTTTGCGATCGCTTCGCACTATTTATGGTTGGCCGAAGGCGAGCGGACCGTGACGGTCGAATTTTATCTGAGTGATATTGATTTCAATGTATTACCCGGCGATTTGAAAGCGGATCTGGTTTGTTCTTTGTCTACCGAAGAAGGTTGGCTCGAAAAGTCGGCAATGAAATTTGAAAGCGTGCAAGGCAGGCTTCAATTGAAAATCAAACTTTCCGGGGCCGATCCTGCAATAACGGCGTATAGCTCTAAAGTTCATGGCTTTGATTTTTCATCTAACTTGCCGATTTTATTAGTCAAATTTCGGCATCAAAGCGACCGCCTTTATCCGGTGTCGTTACTCGCAAACGCAGTGCTCGATAAAATCGGATTGAACGTTGCCGTCAAAGGACTCAGAACCTTAAAGGTTTCCAATGATTTCGGTTCGGTGGTTACCTCTAAGCCTTTCCAGCCATTCGGCCCATCTCCGGTAGCCAATAGTTCATTGATCCTGGGTTCCAAAGAAGCCTTTCAAAAAAAACTGCTTTCAGCGAAAGTCAATTGGCAATGGCAAAATCCTCCCGAGCCTTTCGGTACCCAAGTCAATATCAAAATCGATTATTTACAGTCGGGAACGTGGAAACAAGCGACCGGCGAGACCAAGGCGATTACAAGCGATTCCTATACACTTGATAACGAAATCAATCAAACCGTAGTTGATGCCGCCGACTTCAATGAGCCTGTGTTTTATAACTCCGCTGCGCGTCATGGCTTTGTGCGGTTTTCGACGAGCGAAGGTTTCGGGCAAGACGAGTATGAAAAAGCTTTGATCGATTACATCAGAAAGCTGATGGATAACGATAAGGAATTGGCAAGGGGTGTTCAGGCGGCAGTCGATTTTATCGGCCAAATCAATACTAGGGTGCAAGAATTCAATGATTTGTACAATTCCGCCATTGAAAATCTCAGTCAATTACCCACTGAGATGGCTGAAGTTACCAATGGTTTGATTGAAAATTTTCCTGAAGTGATCGAAAACACGGAGAAGGTTTTTGAAAAAATCAACCAAGTCTACGGCGAAATGACAGGGGCAATCGGACCTGCTATCCGTAATCTTTTACAACAATCATTTGACGTAGAGATAGACCTCGTTGGCGTCAATGACTGGAGTAATCTTCCAGGTTTACTTACTCCTGACGATGCTAGTGAGGGAGTTCCTGATCTCATTGGTCGATTGAATGAAACAGTAACCAGGCTTTCCAATTTGAAAAATACGGTCGTCAATATTGCAAAAGAAATAGAAGAAAAAACGGGGGTCGCCAATCTAACTCAAACGATCAACACTTTCTTGAGTCTCGTGGCCAATACCTACGATGATATCAATCGGATAGCGAGCGAAATGATCAAGCTCGATAATACCGGTAAGTGGGTCACTGAAAAGACATCGGTCGTTATGTCGGCCGGCAGTCAACTTATTGAGAATTTCGGTGCCCAGACTATTCAATTCAATAATAACGTTGCAGGCCTTGTTGCCGGTGTCTCGACGATGGTTGAGGGGATAGGCGAAGTCTTAGGCGACGAACCTATCAAGCCCAAGCCGCCGACCGGTCCATGGATGACCGAGTTGACTCTTGATTACACCACGGGTGAGCAAATGATTGCGCTCGATAGCGCCGATTCAGGCATTTGGCGGAATAGGCAAGCCTTTTTCTTTCATTTGGCGCCCTTCGGTCACTGCGAACAGCATCCGTTTCTTAATTCGACGCGTAAGGTTTATTTGATACCGGGTTTTCGTTTCCAACAAGACCACGGCGAAATAATGAGCGAAGCCGAGTTCTACATCGGTCTAACAGGGCTCGAACCGCCGCAAAACCTGTCGCTGCTGTTCCAAGTCGCTGACGGCACGGCCGACCCGTTGACGATCAAACCCGACCCGCATATCCACTGGAGTTATCTACGGGGTAACGAATGGATCGCTTTCAAGAAAGACGAAGTCGAAGACGGCACTGGCGGTCTGTTGAACTCCGGCATCATCAGGTTTGCACTGCCGAACGACGCCGATAACAATAACTCGATGTTACCGTCCGGCATTCATTGGCTGCGGGCGGCGGTGGCATCGCACAGCGAGACGGTTTGCCGTTTACAGGCCGTTTCCGCGCAAGCCCTGCAGGCGACCTTTAGCGACCGAGGCAACGATCCCGGCTTCTCGGCGAAACCGCTAAAAGCCGGCACGATAAGCAAGTTGGAGCGGCCGGACGCGGCCGTCAAAAAAATCGAGCAGCCTTTTTCCTCGTTCGGCGGACGCGGCGCCGAAACACCGGCGGCTTTTTATACGCGCGTCAGCGAGCGTTTGCGTCATAAGGACAGAGCGGTTGCGCTTTGGGGTTACGAACACTTGGTATTGGAAGCCTTTCCGCAAATTTATCGCGTCAAATGCCTGAATCATACTCGGTACGAACCCGGTGAAAACGGCGATTTCATCTACCGGGAACTCGCGCCGGGTCATGTTACGCTGGTCGCGATTCCCAACCAGCAATTCCAAACGCTTCGCGATCCCCTCAAACCCTATACGAGTCTCGGCTTGCTCGATGAAATCAAGGCTTTTTTGAGCGCGCGCGTGTCTTGTTTCGTCAACTTGCATGTTCGCAATCCGCGCTTCGAGGCTGTGCGTTGTTCGTGTAAAGTCCGTTTTCATGAAGGTTTCGACGAAACGTTTTATAGCAATATGCTGCGCCAAGCGATTACCCGGTTTTTGTCGCCCTGGGCTTTTGCGAACGATGCGAAGCCCTCTTTTGGCGGAAAAATTCATCAATCGGTATTGATTCGTTTCATCGAAGAGCAGACTTATGTCGATTATTTGACCGATTTTGTGTTGTATCACGATAGCGGCGGGGCGGCCGGAGAAGTCGCGGCCGATGAGGCGCAAGGCTCGACTGCGGTATCGGTTTTGGTTTCGGCGCCGACCGAAAAACACCAAATCGATGTCATAAAACCCGCCGCGATGAATGAACTCGGCGAAACCTGTCCGTGCGAGCCATGAAAGAGCCAGCCGTTTTTTTACCCCGATTGGATTCGCAAAAACCGAGCGAAGATTTTTTCGCGTTGCGCCGCGAAGGCATCGGCTACATCGAGCAGGCCGGTAGTCGGCATTGGACCGATTACAACACTCACGATCCGGGCATCACGATTTTGGAAGCCTTGTGTTACGCGTTGACCGATATCGTTTACCGAAGCGGTTGGGATATCAAGGACCTGTTGACCCGAGAATCCTCCACCGCTGCCGACCCGTTCCCGGCTCAAGCGTTTTACACCGCACGCGAGATACTAACGAGCGGTCCCGTCACACCGGACGATTTCAGGCGCGTGCTAATCGATTTGGAGCCGGTGCGCAATGCGTGGATATTTTGTAAACAATGCGCCTGCGAAACCGATTATTACGCACTATGCGACGATGAGCGTTTGATTTTGTCCTACCGCAAGCCCGAGCAAGGCGAGTTAGACCCGAAAAAAGTGGCGGTATCGGGTTTATACGAAGTCTTGCTGGAACTGGAATCCGATCCGGAGCTGGGCGACTTGAATGCCCGCAAAATTCAGAAAACGCGTCATTTTTACGATGCCGAAGGCAGAGTACAGACCCGAGTCATTGAGCTGCGTTTCCCCGATTTATCTTTGTCCGCTGAGGAGGAATGGCAAGCTTTTTTAGATCATCCGAACGACTACTCGGTCAGCGTGAGTATCGGTGCGACCGATGACTATGACGTATTGACCGACCCGTTGTTGGATCAGGCCGGCAAGGATCGCTATTTAAAGAGACATTGGCGGGAATTGTTCTATGTCGATTTTCAAGTCGATTTTCAACAGGAATCGGTGGGATTGACGCTGAATATCGACCATGCCACGCTACGGGTGTTCGGCAATGCCGATGCAAAGGAAGAAACAACGCTGGCCGAACTTGTAGAGTTGCTGGAAGACGCTTCGGATTCGGGAATCGTCGGACTCTACCGGCGCAAAGCGCACAAGATCGCCCAGGCCGTCGAACAGGCCAAGCGGTTATTGCATAAGAGGCGCAATCTCGATGAGGATTATTGCCGTATCGAAGGCATAGCGTTGGCCGAAATTGCGGTGTGCGCCGATGTCGAAGTGGCCTCCGATGCCGATATCGACCGCGTGCAAGCGCGCATCTGGCAGGAAATCGAGCATTACCTAAACCCGCCGATCGCGTTTTACAGTTTGCAAGAATTGCGCGACGAAGGCTTAGCGATCGAGGCCATTTTTAACGGGCCGGCGCTCGACAACGGTTTCATCAAGTCCGAAGACCTGCAACGGGCGATGTTGAAGTCGGAAATCAGAACCTCCGATATCGTCAACCGTTTGATGGCGATCGACGGCGTTCTGGCGGTCAACAACCTGCTGCTGACCCTATACGACCCGCAAGGCCGAATCGTTAAAGGCAAGGCCGACCCGATTTGGCAAAACGACGGCACGCCTTTGTTCGATCCGGATCGAATCAGCGCGGCCTGGCTGCTGATACTTGACGATCGCAGACAGCCGCGATTTTACCGCGAAGCATCGAGGTTTTTATTTTTTAAAAACGGCCTGCCATTTCAAGCGAGGCACGACGAAGCCGTCGCGACCTTGCATCAATTACGCGGCGAAGCCGAGCGTCCGAAGATCAAAAATACGCCGAAAGACCTGCCGTTGCCGAAGGGAATATACCGAAATCCCGGCCATTATTTTCCGATACAAAACGAATTTCCGCAGAGCTATGGCATCGGCCCCGAAGGTTTGCCCAGCCATGCGTCCAAATTGCGCAGAGCCCAAGCCAAACAATTGAAAGCCTATTTGCTAGTGTTCGAGCAATTCTTGGCCAATCAACTAGCGCAGCTGGCGCATGGCGGCGATTGTTTTTCGTTGGACCCCGCTATACGCCAAACCTATTTTATCAAGGAGTTAACGCAAGACATCATCGACGGTTACGACGATCTGATCGCCGGTTTGGATAAGGAAAAACTCGAAAAGCTGATCGAGTCCGAACCGGAATTCTTACAGCGGCGTAACCGGTTTCTCGATCATTTATTGGCCCGCTTCGGCGAACAGTTATCCGACTATACCTTATTGTTAACCGACCTTGCCGGCCGCCAAAAAGCTCAAGCCTCCTTGATCGAAATCAAACTCGCCCTGCTCAAAGCACTGCCGGAAATTAGCCGATACCGTTACCGGTCGTTCGATTACACCGGCGAAGCCTGCGCGCCCGAGCAATATCCGGTGCTGAAAAAACGCATCAATTTGTTGCTGGGCATCGCCGATTTGAGATTAGTTTTTACGCCATTGGAAACCATTGCCGGCAAGACTGAAATCGCGCTGGAATTGATAGATTGGAACAATCGACCTTGGTTGACCGGCACGCTAGAGCTTGACGCATACGCAGCATCCAATACCAACGCTTACCGGGCGGTCGTTAAGCAAATGTGCGATTCCGGAATCTATCGGATAGATGAGCAGACGTATCGATTAACGCTTGAGGATGATGAGAACGTTTTGCGTGCCGCTTATCCGGATGATTTAGCAACAGAGGCCGAAGCGCAAAAGATCAAGGCTGTTTTACTGAATTGGAGCGCACACCAACGAACGATCCTAGTCGAACATCTGCTGCTCAGACCCAAGTTTCCCGGCGACGCGCTTTATCCGGCTTGCTCCGAAGGCGAATGTAAAACCTGCGGCGATGAAGACCCTTATTCGTTTCGTTTGACCTGGGTCATGCCGGGCTGGACCTCGCCGTATAACGTCAACTTGGACTTGCGAGCGTTTGCCGAACGAACGATACGCCAAGAAACGCCGGCGCACTTATTGAGCAAAATCTGTTGGGTCGGCAATAAAGGGATCATCGACAATCCCTGCGAACCGCTCATAAACGAGTTGGCGGCGCTATTGCTCGAACAAAACCAGTCCTCGGAAGAGGAGGCCTGCGACTGTGCAAAAACGATTTACAGCGAATTCAGCCGAGTTTTCAAGGACTGGTATCACGGCAAAACCTTGGCTTATTTCGATCTGGACGTTTTACGGGCGCAGTTGGTAAGCGAATTCGAGTCGAATCTGAACCCCAGCGGGATCGGATGTACCTTGGAGATCGGCGCCGTTCCATGGAGCGCTATCGTGTCGAAATTAACCGAGCATTTTGCGGAAATCGCCCGTTACGGCCGGCAGTTCGAACGGTTCGAAACGGCTTGGTGCTTGTGGCTTGAAGCGAACGCCTCGATCGACTGGACCGAACAGCGCTTGCAGGAAAGAGTCGAAGCTTTGTTGGCTGAGTCCTTGCTCGATGGAGACCAAACGTCGTTATGTCGATGCGCCGCCGGCATTCTTGCCGATTACGGCACGGCGTTTTCCGATTGGCTGAACGACTATGTCGAAAACGGCTTGGAACCGCCGGAAGATTTGTTGTCGTTCGAACCGGCACCGATCGTGTTATGTTCCGATGCTCACTTTAAAGCCGGTACCGAAACCGAAATGAAAGTCTTGCTCGATAAGCATTACCAACGCTATATCGAAGTGTCGTACCGACTGAGAATCGTGGTCAATTTGCTGGCCGATCTGAAATCTATCTATCCCGAAGCGACTCTGCACGACTGCGACGACGGCAGCGACCATAATCCGGTACTGCTCGATAGGACGGCCCTCGGTTCGCTCAATGCCGTGCCACGGCCCTTTGAAAACCCATGAATACGGTCAAACGTCATGAAAGCTGAACACGATCAATTTCCAATTTTCGAAGCCAATCAGGTACTGAGCAACCGGCATCTGAATCAGGTGTTTAATTACTTGGACGAGCAAAACCGGCTGACGCGCTCGAACCTGATCGGTATCGGTATCGTGTGCGGGTTCGAACTCGAATTCACGACGGCTCCGGAAACGGCTATTCGGCTATCGAAGGGCGTGGGTATCAGTTCTGAAGGCTATTTGATAAACCAAGCCGACGATATCGAGCTGAGCGCCTATCGCTCCTACACGCTGCCGAACGATATCAAATATGCACCCTTTGAAGGCTATCCGCTTTGGGAGCTATTCCCGAACGGCGAGCCGAATACCCAAGCCTTGAACCAACCGTCCGGTTTTTTGAACGATAAGGCGCTGCTGCTGTTTTTGGAGTTGAAAAAAGCGCCGCTACGCAATTGCAGCCCGAATAATTGCGACGACAAAGGATCGTCGGTGACGGTCACGCTTAGGCGCTTGTTGATCAGACGCACCGATCTGGCCGAGATCATTGCCGCGCTCAACGGCCTCGATGCGGGTCTGAGTTCCGCCGATTTGGAAAATCAATTGGCCGAACGTTTCAATCTGCCGGATTTGAGTTTGCCGAATATCAGCGTGCCGAGTACCTCCTTGGCGACTTCGCAGCAGGTCTTGGCTGCATTTCATGCTGTATTTTCGTCTTCCGGCTTGGCCGCTAAACTCGGCGAGGCCTTATCGGTTGCGTATCGAGCCTTTAAACCGCTCGTCGAGAACGATTATCCGAACGACCCGTTCGAAGACTTCGACTCGATATTCGGCTTTTTGAATAGCCAACCCGATTCGGCCGAACAAGTGTTGTTTCTACCGTATTATTACGATTGCTTCGACGACTTACTGGCCGCTTACGACGAATTCCGCTGGCAAGCGGCCGAGTTGATTTGTTTATGCGGCCCGCCGGCAGAGTTGTTTCCACGGCATTTAATGCTGGGTTTACTGTTTCCCGAAGTCGTTGCCGAGCCCGGCCATTATCGGCATCGTTTCTTGCCATCTCCTGCGGTCGGCGCTTGTTCGGAGCAATCCCGAACGCTACAACAGTTGTTCGCGCGTTTGGTAGAGATGGTCGAGCGCTTTTCGCATAATCCGCCATTAATCGGCGATGCAGCGCAGCAGATCAAGATAACGCCAAGCTGTTTGGGCGCAGTCGCATTATCGAAGAAGGCGATCCCTTACTATTATTTGCAAACCGGCAATCCGCCGCTGTATCGCTTATGGAATCCGGTTTTGACCCGGCGTGGCCGGGCCGCGCAAAATCTCGGCTACCGCGCCTTTGAATATGCGTCGCAAGCGTTCGTGCTCGATCCGCTGCGTTTCGATCTTGAGCACTACAATTTTTTGCGCATCGAAGGACACTTAGGCAAACCCTATCAGGAGGTACTGGAAAATCTACTGCGGCAAAAAGAGCGTTACCGTTTGCCGATACAAATCATCGCATTGCGTACCGGAGCGTTCGACGAATCCGGAAGCGTCGATCTCAACGAGCATGCTTGTTATTTCGAGGATTTACTGACGCTCTACCGAGCCTACAAGCGGGAAATTTCATGCGCGTCTTCTAAAGCGCTATCGGCCTTGTTGAACAAAGACATCGGTAGGAAAACACTCGCCGCCGAAAGCCGCATAGCGATGCTCGATCGGCAGCCCGGTACCTTGGGCGCCTTATTCGCCGAAAAATATCAGGGACGGGATGTGTGCGATTTAGTCGATATCGGCGAACCACCTTTGATGAATGCCGCGATTCGGTCGGTGGGTTATCTCTACAAATTCGAACAACTCTTGGTTGACGATCTCGCCGAAATCGACTGGTCGTCATTGCAGAAAAACACGACAGGATTTAAACAATGGACGGCCGAAATCGAAAAACAGCGGGAAGGTGATGAAAGCACGGGTGAACTCGATTGGAATACTCTTGCTCTTGTCTTGAAGTCGATGCTCGATCAATGCAAGCTCGAAGCCTTGGAGCTAATACAAGAAGAGTTATTGCGGCGTATTCATGAAGTCAAGAAAAAACGCTTTTTGAGCCATTTTTTACAACAACATCCTGGGATTCGCCATAAAGCCGGCGTACCCATCGGCGGCACATTCGTATTGGTCTATCACGAGGCGGCCAAAACCGACGCGAAACCTGCGGTATCGGCAGTGAATAATATGGCCGCCGTTACCTCAAACATTGAACGCACGCCGTCGTCCGTAGCGAATAGGAGAGCTTTAGATGCGGTCGAAAGGCTGAAAAACAATCCCGCATTGGCTGCCGATAACGATTTGCAATGGCTACTTGAAACCGTGACCGGAAGACCGTTTCGCCCTGAAATAGCCGTGCCGTCGCATTGGAGTAAGCTGTTGGATGCGGTTGTCGGACAATTGCCGGACGGTTCGGTCATTGCCGATTTTTATCTGCCTTATTTGTGCTGTTCGGACTGCGCGCCGATTCAATTCGTCTTGCCGAAATCCCCGCCGACCTTCGATATCGAAATGGGCTGCACGAATCCTAACCATCAAGCGGAAGTTTCCGTGATACCGCTCAGCGGCAAAGCGCCCTATCGATTGCAGCTGAACGATCAAGCCTATGTGCCTTTGACCGATGAGCCGCAGATATTGAACGCTGGCGTTCATCGCATTCGGATCATCGATGCCGACGATAGCGAATCGACGGTGCGCGATATCGTGATCGCCGAGCCTTTGCGTTTGCTCGAACCGGAATATCGATGCACCGATGCGGATGCCTATATCGCGACTGTGCAGATTACCGGCGGCTCGCCTCCGTATTCGGTAAACGGCGAATTGTTAAGCGCCAATGTGTTCGTTTCGCCGCCGACTGCGAGCGGTCAAGTGCTGCCGGTCGAGGTCGTGGACCATAATCAATGCAGCGTCAGAACCGAATTGGTCTTCGTTTGCGAAGCGGAATGCGATTTACCGTGCGGAGGTTTGTCGAGACGTTGCGCTTATCGTTTATGGCTGAAAGCGCCCGGCCCGGAAACGTCTTATGAGGTGGTTCGACTAAGCGGCAACCTGATTCGTTTCCGCTTCAATGATCAAGATTTCGAGATAGTCGCGGAAAAAGTCTTTGCGGATGTAACGGCGGCTAATTTGAATCAATCCTTCGAGAATACGATAGGCGGAGCCATTAAAATTCTGAACGCATTGATAGAAGAAGTGTTGGTCCAAGCATTCGGCGAGGCGGGTAGGGGACGCCTAATCGTCTCATACGAGCCGGACGAGAAGGATCCGTTCTCGGTCTTGCGAATCGAGCATTTTATTTGCGAACGCTTCAGTTTGGAATGGAGCATGAGCTATGCGCAACCGGCGCCCGTCTTCGATGTCGGCGTGCGCTATAGCAATGAGCCGTTACCTAACGGCAATCCGTTCAACGGAGTGATCATACGAGATCGCAGGCGCAATACGGAAACCCGGATTCCGGCCTTCGACTGCAGCGAACGTAATCGCTGCGCCGACGGAGAATTCAGAAGGCTTTGCGACGGACCTGATATCCGGCCAACGATAACATTCGAGACGATCGGTACGAATCGCATGAGTTTCTCGGGAGGTGTAGAAGGCGGTGCATCGTCTCCAATCGTTGCCTGGATATGGGATTTTCCATCTGCTCGAACGTCCGAACCGATGTATGCCGGCGAAAAAGTCGAAGTTGAGTTCGAGAAGCTTGGGCCTAGCGCAAGACTAACCGTAATTACGGCGAACGGCTGCCATTACGTTGCCGAACAAGCCCTATCCGAAATACGTAGATGAACGCCGTGATTCGATGCTATGCGCTCGATGCCGAAACGACCGGCTCCGAGTCGGACGGCGTCGAATTACAACGCCTATTGACTCGCTTGACTCACGACAAAATTGTTCAAATTCTCGACAGTGTTTTGGAGCGTTGTTCATCGCCGAACGATTATCTGTATCTCGACCGCTTGTCGATCGATGTCGGAAGCCTCGAATTGGCGCAACTGGAAAGCGAGCTACCGAAAAGAATCGCTGCCAATCTGGAAAGCGCCTTAGCCGATATTAGCGCTTCGTATACTGACGATTCGCGGGCGCTCATCGTCGGCGGAAATTATCGGCAATCGAGACAACAAGCCGTAAACGAAGCACTGTTGTTTTTTTTGAGGATAGGGCGTTTGCCTTGGTCGTTCCGTTTGCCGACCGGTCAAAATTTGGAGCAGGTTTTGACCGAAAACTGGCGTGATAACGAGTCCGCCTTAGATGACCGGCTTTTCAGCACTGCGCTGATCGGAGTTTTACGAGAAGATGTCGCTAGAGTCCGTTTGCTCCGGCAGTTTTCGACGGATTTCACTGCCCGCTTGTTAGTTCGCTATTTTCCGGAAACCACAGTCGTTTTCGAGAAAATACGGCAAGGCTTAACGGATTCCGTGCCGCCCGCAATTGCCGAAGACGACCGCTTAAAAACGGTTGTGCAGAGCCTAGTGGTCATATTGTCATCGGGCCAAGGTGTTAGTCAAACGATGCTGAACGAATTGGACGCAATTGTTAAAGACCGATCCGACTCAACCTCCGCTTTGGATCGGCGTTTCGAAGTAAAGCGGCAACATCAAGACTCTCGGCGAAGCGATTCGGCGTCACGGTTTCCAACTCAAGCAACACATCGGCAGGAAGACGAGCCGCTAGCGCATTCATCGTATCCTATCGACGATCCGGATATCGCCGAAGGCGTTTATGTCGATAATGCCGGCTTGGTGCTGTTGCATCCATTTTTGCCGCAATTATTTACCGTATCGGCTTGTTTGCAAGACTATAAAATCGTTAAAACCGGCAGGGCCTTAGCGCTTTTGCATTATCTGGCAACCGGAGAACCGACCGCACACGAATACGACTTGGTATTACCCAAGGTACTGTGCAATATCGACTTGCCGATGCCGGTCGACACGCTAACGGAGCTGAATCTCGAAGAGCAAAGCGAAGCCGATGAATTATTGACTGCCGTGGTGAAACATTGGGGCGTATTACGAAATACCTCGATCGACAGTTTACGAGGAACGTTTATCCTGAGGCCCGGAAAACTGCTCCGGCGCGGCGATGGCGACTGGCAACTGCATGTCGAATATCGAAGCTGCGATATTTTACTGGATAGTCTGCCTTGGAACATTGCAACGATTAAACTGCCGTGGATGCAAAACCTGCTTTGGGTGGAGTGGAACCTATGAAAACCGGTGTAAAAAAATCATCCGGCACTGTTTCGAAACCGGCCAATCAAGCTTTTTTTGCCAAAGCCGGTTCGAGCGGATTTTTTGCGGCCGCGAACGAATCGAAGGCGCCGGCCGTGCAATTGAAAATGACGGCCAACAAACCCGGTGACAAATTCGAGCAAGAGGCCGATAACATGGCCGATAAGGTCATGAAGATGCCGGCGCCGGAAGAACGAGTGCAGAAGGCGGAATTACCGGAGGAAAAAGTTCAGAAACAAGAAGAGCCGCTGCAAAAAGCCGAGCTTCCCGAAGAAAAAGTCCAAAAACAAGAGGAAGAACCGCTGCAAAAAACCAAAGAACCCGAGCGAACGATACAAAAGCAAGAAGACGAAAAACTGCAAAAGGCGGAGGCTCCTGAAGACAAGTTGCAAAAGCAAGAGGAAGAGCCCTTACAAAGGGCTAAAGCTCCCGACGAAGAACTGCAGAAAGCCGAATTACCCGACGAAGAGATCCGGAAAAAAGAAGAAGAACCATTACAGCGCAGAGGCGACGGCGCGCCTGGCGTCAGTAGCCAAGTCCAATCGGCGATTCATAATAAAACCACCGGCGGCGAGGCCTTATCCGGCGATGTTCGAGGCTTCATGGAGCCTCGCTTCGGCGCCGATTTCAGCAATATCAGGATTCATCATGACGCCGAGTCCGGGGGCTTGAGCAATCAATTGAGCGCTAAGGCATTCACCTTCCGCAACCACATATTCTTTTCCCACGATCAATACCGGCCCGGTACCGGCGAAGGTAAACAACTGCTCGCACACGAGCTAACCCATACGATACAACAGGGCGCCGCCGTGCAGCGCAGTCCGCAAGTGACGACGACCGCGACTCCGCCTGCTCTTCAGCGCGGCTTCTTGCCTGATCCGAGGGATTTCATTGCAAGAAAGGCAGCCTTGATTCCGGGCTTTCCGATGTTGACCGTGGTGATTGGCATGAACCCGGTGACCGGCGCGGCTGTCGATCGCAGTCCGGGAAACATCATGAGGGGAGTCATCAGTCTGTTGCCCGGAATCGGCCCGGTTATCAATCAGGCTTTGGAAAATCATGGAATCTTTTCGAAAATCAGCGACTGGGTTTACCAACAGTTCGATGCACTCAAGGAAATGGGGAGCGGTATTTGGGAAAGCGTTAAACAATTTATCAAAGAGCGATCGATTACCGATATCAAAAACCTGGATGCTGTTTGGGAGCAGGGCAAGCGCCTCATAACCGGACCGATAAACAGAGTGAAATCTTTTGCCGCCGGTCTCGTTGGCGGAATTGCCGACTTAATCAAGGATGCAATTCTCAAACCGATCGCAGAGTTCGCTCGCAGCCAAACGAATGCTTATCCGTTGTTGTGCTCGGTACTCGGTAAAGATCCGATCACGGGAGACAAGTCTCCGGACGATGCCGAGGCGTTGATCGGCGGATTCATGAATTTGATCAATCAGGGCGATGTCTGGGCCAAAATTCAGGAAGCGAATGCGGTAGCGCGCTGCATGGCTTGGTTCAAAAAGTCGATGCAAACGGTCAAAACTTTTGCCGCACAAATTCCGGGGCTTTTTATTGCCGCGTTCAAGGCATTGGAAATCAAGGATATTATTCTGATTCCGCTCGCGTTCGGTAAACTGGCCAAGGTCTTCGGTTCGTTCGCGGGTCAGTTCATCGGTTGGGCGGGCAGCGCCGTTTGGAATCTCCTAGAGATTATTTTTGACACCGTTAAACCCGGCGTAATGGGTATCGTCAAGCGTACCGGCGGCGCATTGAAAGCGATTCTAAAAAATCCTTTACCTTTCGTCGGTAATTTGGCGGCGGCCGGTAAGTTGGGTTTCCAACAATTCGCCGGCAATTTTCTAGGACATCTCAAAAAAGGGTTATTCGAATGGCTAACCGGTTCGTTGCCCGGTGTTTATATTCCGGCTTCGTACGCATTGGGCGAGATTGCCAAATTCGTATTTTCGGTGCTGGGATTGACCTGGCAAAATATGCGCGTCAAATTGGTCAAAGTACTCGGCGAAAAAACCGTTCAGGCGCTCGAAACCGGTTTCGACATCGTCAAAACATTGGTCACGCAAGGACCCGCTGCCGCATGGGATAAAATTAAGGATCAGCTTTCGAATCTCAAGGACACCGTGATCGGTGGAATTATCAGCATGGTTGTCGACATGGTCGTCAAAAAGGCAGTTCCCAAGATCGTTTCAATGTTTATACCGGGTGCCGGTTTCATATCGGCTATTTTGTCCATTTACGATCTAGTGATGGTCGTCGTGCAGAAATTGTCGAAAATCGCCCAGGTCGGTGCCGCATTCATCGGTTCGATCGTACAAATCGCCGCCGGCAACATCGGTGCGGCGGCCAAACGCGTCGAATCGGTACTGGCCGGCATGTTGTCGCTGGCGATCAGTTTTCTCGCCGGCTTCGCAGGTTTCGGCAAAGTCGCCGATAAAGTCATGGGCGTGATCAATAAAGTTCGCGTGCCGATTGATAAGGCGTTGGATAAGTTGATTGGCTGGATTGTAGGTAGGGCTAAGGCATTATTTGCCAAATTGCTAGGGAAGAACGGTACGGACGCTCGTACTCCCGAGCAAAAAAAGGAGGCTCTAAACAAAGCATTAAATGAAGCGGAGGTTCTCCAAAAGAAACCTAATATAACAGTATCTGAAATTCGTAAAGGATTACCTGCGATCAAATCAAAGTATAATTTGGGTTCGCTTGGCCTGGTCATTGATAGTGAGTCAGATAGTAAAAAAACTGTGCATATTAGTGGGAAAGTAAATCCGGATGGAAAGACAGCCTCGTCTGAGTTGAGTGTTGAAGAAGATGGTGATATGAAATCCTTCAAAATTCCCAGGCCTAGGGGTTTTACAGTAGAAACGGCTAAAGCGCTAAATCCCTCCGACATTAATCTCAAAGAGGCTAAGTTAGATAGACGCCACATCATTTCTTCAAAGGATATGGCCGAGCACTATGAAACGACGCTGTTTGCTCAGCAAAAATGGTCAAAGGCAAAGGAATTACTAGAGAAAAAAAGCGAAACTGTCGGCAAACCCTTATCGAACGAAGCTATCGAAGCAACGGCAAAAAGTCGTCACTATAGGTTTTTTAACGATTTACATAATTTATTTCTTGGTCCAAGAGGAAAAAACCGAGCACTTGGACGCCGTGTGGATACAGGGTCCGATTTAGAGGTGCCGCTTCTGACGGAGCAAGGTCTGCAAGAACATTTGGAATATGTTGGAAGTAAGTGGGCACTAGACGGAAGTTTTAAGCCTACCATGCAATAGTAAAGAGTCTATGATTACAAACTATGACTGATAATAATGATAACCTCGGTAAAATCCTGGAAGATATTGGCTTGCAACCTGAACCCATCGAATACGGGTCTTTTCATATTGATTTTGGACCTCCGTATCTGCCTATCTCAACAGGTTTCGCAGCGATAACTGAAACTAAGCAATTTATTTTCTATTTGAATTTTGGTTTTCATGTGTCGCCTGAACGACGAATTGACGTTTTACGCTGTGTTAGTCGCGCTAATTGGGGATTGATAATAGGGAATTTTGAGTTCGACATGGACGACGGACACCTTCGTTTTAAGTCAAGTGTTGACCTTGATGGCGTTGACTTGATTGATTCCTTGATACGCAACGCAATTTTGGGCGCGATGAAAGCTGTTGAAACACATTCCGAATCGTTGATAAAAACTGCGATTCCCAGGTAAAAATCCGATATAAAGCTTTCGCGCATTCCCAAGCTCTTTCTGGTTCCCACGGTCCTCCGTGGGAACCCATACCATGGCTGTCGAGGCAAGACCGGTGTGCATTCCCACGGTGGACCGTGGGAACGAGTCCCGTGGTACGATGTGCGTACCACGGTAACCCTTACCGATGTTAATTAAGCCAATGTGATTTGACCTGAGTAGGGATTCGGTGCTTAGGATAAACATAAATCGGCATTTTTTCGGTACTTATCCTCAATATAATTCAATGAAATGACTCAATGAACGTAGACTTCGTTAACCTTGAAATAGCGCTTAACTGGTTGAAATCCTTTATCGAAGATTGCCTATATTCACGCCTTAGAAAACCCTCGGAGATTGAATTAAACTCATTGAGTTTATATAACAGCAAATCGTGGCTGACTGAATTCATAGAAAAATACAACCCTAGCCTGGAAGAGTTTGTCATACTGTTGCTCGCTATCGTTCCTCACCTACAACCTCATTTCTTCAACAAACTGATTGCCGAATTTCTCCCCGAAGGCGGCGACTTCCCCGAATTCGGCGGCGTCAAAGGCACTAATCACCGAGGCATTCTACCGACCGGCGAAACCGTGCAATTCATACTAGCAGGGGACGATCTGGAAAAACGTCTCGAAGTTCAAAAAATCTTCAGCGACGACCATTGGTTCGCTAAACAAAAAATTCTGCGGCTCGACCCGGTACCCGAAGGCGAGCCGATCATGAGCGGGCGCTTGATGCTCGACCCTGAAATCGTCGAATGGTTGACGCTCGGCACGGTTAGCAAACCGCGCTTCAGTATCGACTTTCCGGCCGAATATATCGAAACCGAAATGGCTTGGGACGACTTAGTATTGCCGCCGTCGACCTTGAAACAAATACGCGAAATCGAACATTGGATCGAATACAACGATACCTTACTGCAAGACTGGGGCATGAAGAAAAAGATCAAGCCGGGCTATCGGGCGTTATTCTACGGACCGCCCGGCACCGGCAAAACCTTGACTGCGACACTGCTCGGCAAGCAGACCGGCAAGGACGTGTTTCGCATCGACTTGTCGCGCGTCGTGTCGAAATATATCGGCGAAACCGAAAAGAACCTGTCGCGACTGTTCGACAAAGCCGAGAACAAAGATTGGATCTTGTTCTTCGACGAAGCCGACGCGCTGTTCGGCAAGCGCACCGACATACGAGACGCGCACGATAAATACGCCAATCAGGAAGTCGCTTATTTATTGCAGCGCATCGAGAACTATAACGGCTTGGTGATCCTGGCCTCTAACCAACGGGCCAATATCGACGAGGCATTCGTGCGGCGCTTTCAGGCCATCATTCATTTTCCCATGCCGGGGGCGGAAGAGCGTTACGAAATCTGGCGCAAAACGATTCCCGAACAACTCGAGGTCCATGTCGACATCGATTGGCGTCAGGTGGCGAACCGCTACGAATTGTCGGGCGCAAGTATATTAAACGTCACGCACTATTGCGCGGTTGAAATCATGGCGTCGCAAAGCACAAGGCTCGACTTAAGAAGACTGGAAACCGCGATCCAGCGCGAATTTATTAAAGAGGGCAAGGTCGTTTAGATTTTGTACTACCCACATATAAACACGCGTTATCTATCCTCACGTCCTACTTCCTGTACCTCCAAGGCTTGGTTCCCACTGGCAGCCGTTCAGTGAAAAGTCTGCTAAAAATCGCTGTGGATATCTTGCAATTCGAAGGTGGGCTGGAACAGATGCCTTGGAATATTTTGGAAAACCAACACCTCGGCAAAGTGCGCAATACGCTAGAAGAGCAAAAGAAATCGCCTATACACCTCTTATCAATTGCGTGCTCAGGTGGCTCACATAGCCCGCAGTAACTACAACTCTCAGAAATTAGATATAATGAGCCCGGGTGCCGGTATAACCTTGGTATATAGTCATTTGATTTCCCTCGTCAGCGAAATTTCTTAACCACCCCTTCAATTTGCCGCCTGACTCCATGCTTTTATAAGATGCATGGCTTTGTGACAGAATCGCTTACAATTACCGATATCTGATGGAAAAACTCAAGGAAACCATTGGAATGATTAACTGAGAAAATGGACTAAATGAAATTCAACGAAGATACGCGCGTCAAGATCCCAGCCATTTTGCATTTGATTCGATTGGGTTACGACTACCTGTCGCTGAAAGAGCAGCAGTGGGACATCGACACCAACATCTTTCCAGTGCTGTTCCGCCAAGCTATCGCTAAGATCAATCCGGAACTCGACGACGCCGACATCGGCCGCTTGCTGGATGAAGCCAAACTGACACTGGATAACGACGATCTGGGACAAGCGTTTTATCAAAAGCTGACGGACCGCTCCGGTATCAAACTAATCGATTTTGAAAACTTCGATAACAACTCGTTTCATGTCGTCACCGAATTGACTTGCCAAAACGGCGAAGAAGAATTCCGCCCCGACATCACGCTGCTGATCAACGGCATGCCGCTGGTGTTTATCGAAGTCAAAAAGCCCAACAATCGCGAAGGCATATTGGCCGAGCGCGACCGCATCAACAAGCGTTTCCAAAACCCCAAATTCAAGCGTTTCATCAACATCACCCAATTGATGCTGTTCTCTAATAACATGGAGTACGACGAAGACGAGGTACAGCCGATACAGGGCGCGTTTTACGCCAGCCCGGCCTATGGCAAACCGGCGTTCAATTATTTCCGCGAAGAAGAAGTGCTCAATTTGACCGCACTACTCGAACCGCTAACTGAGCAAACCGAACTCCGTGTTCTGAAAGACAATAACTTGGAAGTGATTCGCAGCAACCCGGAATTCATCACCAACAAAGACCCCAACCGCCCGACCAACCGGATTTGTAGCTCATTACTCAGCCGTGAGCGTTTGGCGTTTATACTGCGTTTTGCCTTGACCTATGTGCATGAAACCGACGGACTGCAAAAGCATGTGATGCGTTACCCGCAACTGTTTGCCACCAAGGCCATCGAGCGCAAATTAAATGAAAATATCAAAAAAGGCATTATCTGGCACACCCAAGGCAGCGGCAAAACCGCGCTGGCCTATTATAACGTGCGCTTTTTGACTGACTATTTTCAACAAAAACACATCATTCCCAAATTCTATTTCATCGTAGACCGGCTGGATTTGCTCACTCAGGCCAAAAGTGAATTCAGCAGTCGCGGTTTGATTGTCCACACCATAGATACACGCGAAGCCTTCAGCCGCGCCATCAAAGCCACTCAGGTGATCCACAACCACTCCGGCAAGCCGG
Organism: Methylotuvimicrobium sp. KM2; assembly: GCF_038051925.1. Lineage (NCBI taxonomy): Bacteria > Pseudomonadati > Pseudomonadota > Gammaproteobacteria > Methylococcales > Methylococcaceae > Methylotuvimicrobium > Methylotuvimicrobium sp. KM2. The sequence continues at coordinate 2,334,947 of NZ_CP150634.1, forward strand.
AAATCACCGTGGTCAATATCCAGAAATTCGAAGATGACCCCAATGTGGTTTCAACCCAAGATTACGATGTCAGCATCCAGCGCGTGTACTTTCTGGATGAAGTGCATCGCAGCTATAACCCCAAAGGCAGTTTTCTCGCCAATCTGGACGAGTCCGACCGCAACGCCATCAAAATCGGCCTGACCGGCACCCCGCTGCTCGGCACCGATTACAACTCGCGCATGTTGTTCGGCGATTACATCCACAAGTACTACTACAACGCATCTATTGCCGACGGTTACACCCTGCGTCTGATCCGCGAAGAAATCGCCAGCAACTATAAACTGGCGCTGCAAAAAGCCTTGGCCGATGTGCAGATTCAACAAGGCGACCTCGACAAAAAGCAGGTATACGCCCACCCCACTTTTGTCGAGCCCATGCTGGATTACATCGTCAGCGACTTTGAAAAAAGCCGTGGCGCATTGAATGATGCGGCGATTGGCGGCATGGTGATTTGCGACAGTTCCGAACAAGCCAAGCAACTATTCGAACTGTTCAACGCCAAATACGCCAAACCATCCGTACCCACAGCGCAAGCCGCCAACGACGGTGAGTTCATCGAACTAAAACAAGCCGCCGAACCCAAAGCCGGATATGAGAACACACGAGCCAATCAAGTTACTTCCGCCGCGCTGATTCTGCACGATGTAGGCAGCAAGCAAGAGCGTAAAGACTGGGTGGAGGATTTCAAAGCCGGCAAAATCGACTTTCTGTTTGTTTACAACATGCTGTTGACCGGCTTCGACGCCAAACGCCTGAAAAAGCTGTATCTGGGCCGGGTGTTGAAAGCCCACAACCTGTTGCAAGCCCTGACCCGCGTCAACCGCAGCTACAAAGACTTTCGCTACGGCTATGTGGTGGACTTTGCCGACATCAGCAAGGAATTCGACGAAACCAACCGCCGCTATTTCGAAGAACTGCAATGCGAGCTGGGCGATGAACTGGAACAATATTCCAAACTGTTCAAGAGCAAAGCCGAAATAGCCGCCGAGATTGAACACCTTAAAGACGTGCTGTTTCACTTCAATCTGGATAACGCCGAGGAGTTTTCCGGGCAGCTCAATCAAATCAATAACCGCGAACAAGTGCTGGCGATCAAAAAGGCACTGGCCGACGCCAAAAGCCTGTATAACCTGATCCGCTTGCAAGGCGAATACGACTTTTTGCAGCAACTGGATTTTGAAAAGCTCAACTGGCTGTATCGGGAAACCAGTAACCGTTTGGACTTGCTCAATCTGAAAAAGACCCTGGAACAAGGCACAGATACCGTCAATTTGCTGAATGTCGCGCTGGAAGACGTGATTTTTCAGTTCACCAAAATCGGCGAAGAAGAGCTGGTTCTGGCCGACAAACTGAAAAACACCCTGCGCCAGACCCGCGAAGCCTTGGCCAGCAACTTCGACCAGCAAGACCCCAAATTCATCACGTTAAAAGAAGAACTGGAACGGCTGTTCAAGAAAAAGAATTTGTCGGAAGTGACCCAGGAAGAAATGAACGCCAACATTCACACCCTGAATAAAATCCACGAGCGGGTTAAGGAATTGAACCGACAGAACAACCAATTGCGGCAAAAATACCAAGGCGATACCAAATACACTCGACTGCACAAACGCCTCATCGAACACGGCGGCATTTCGGATTCCGAGCGAAAAATCTTCGAAGCATTTACCGGTATCAAACAGGATGCCGACCAGCAAGTGCTGCAAAACACCCAAATGCTGGATAACGAAAGCTATTTCGAACGAACCATGATGCCGATTGTCATCAACCGCTTTATGAAACAACAAGACATCAAACTCAATCCCGACGCCAGCCGTTATATCAACCATCTGGTAGTCGCCGAATACCTGAACGAATTTAACAGCGGAGCCCGTGCGTGGTAGAACTGGAGTTTCAACAAAAAACCAAAAGCCTGATCGACAGCCTGAAAGCCATTTGCGCCAACTACGGTTTGGGCAACGACGGTAATGAATTCAAAATCATCACCCAGACTTTTCTGTATAAGTTCTTAAACGACAAATTTGCGTTTGAGGCCAAAAAGCTCGACGAATCCATCGCCAAAGCCGACAAGTGGGAAGAGGCGCTGGCCAAGCTCAGTGCAAACGATCTGGAAATGCTGCAATTGCAAATGGGGCCGGATACCGCGCGCCTGAAACCCAGCCATTTCATCAACTACCTGTTCAGCCAGCAAAACGCGCCGGATTTCGCCAAACTGTTCGACGACACCCTGATCGACATCGCCATCAGCAACAACGACGTGTTCGCCGTCAAAACCGACGGCGGCGCGAAGGTGGTGCTGTTCGACCGCCTCAGTCAATACATTTCGGACGATGCCAAACGCGACGAATTTTGCCGTGCCCTCATCAACAAACTGGTGGAATTCAGCTTCGAGCGCATTTTCAATCAGAAATTCGACTTCTACGCCACCATCTTCGAATACCTGATCAAAGACTACAACAGCAACAGCGGCGGCAAATACGCCGAGTATTACACCCCGCATGCCGTAGCCCGCATCATGGCCGCGATTCTGGTGCCGGTAGACCAGCAAGACATCGTCAAAAACGTCAGCGTTTACGATCCGTCGGCGGGTTCCGGCACCTTGTTGATGAACGTCGCCCACGCCATCGGCGAAAACCGCTGTTCAATTTTCACTCAGGACATTTCGCAAAAATCCTCCAACCTGCTGCGGCTGAATCTGATTCTGAATAATCTGGTGCATTCCATCCCCAATGTCGTGCAGGGCAACACCCTGCTGCACCCCACGCACAAGGACGGCAGCGAGTTGAAGCGCTTCGATTACATCGTTTCCAATCCGCCGTTCAAAATGGACTTCAGCGATTTCCGCAATGATTTGGACACTAAAGCCAACAAGCCCCGTTTTTTTGCCGGTATCCCCAAGATCAAGGCCAAGGCCACCGACAAAATGGAAATATACCAGTTGTTCCTGCAACACATCATTTACTCGCTCAAACCCGGCGGAAAGGCGGCTGTGGTGGTGCCGACCGGCTTCATCACGGCCCAATCCGGCATCGACAAGGCTATTCGCATGCATCTGGTGGATAAACTAATGCTGGCTGGTGTCGTCTCCATGCCCAGCAACATCTTTGCAACTACCGGCACCAACGTCTCCATTCTGTTTATTGATGCCGGCAATAAAGACAAGGTTGCGCTGATCGATGCCTCGAATCTGGGGCAGAAAGTTAAAGAAGGCAAAAACCAGAAAACCGTGCTGAGCACGGACGAAGAGCAGCGCATTATCGACGTGTTCAATGCCAAACAGACGGAAGAAGATTTCTCGGTGGCCGTCAGCTACGACGACATCGCCGCCAAAAACTACTCGCTCAGTGCCGGGCAGTATTTCGATGTCAAGATTGAATATGTCGATATCACGCCGGAGCAGTTTGCCGAGAAAATGCAGGCGTTTACCGACAATTTGGACAACCTGTTCAGCCAGTCGCGGGAATTGGAAGTGGAGATTAAAAAGCAGTTGACCAGGTTGAGATATGAATAATATTCGTTACCTCAAAGAAGTATCTGAAGTCATTACCAAAGGGACAACGCCTACGACTGTTGGTGGTGTATTTACGGATGAAGGAATTAACTTTGTAAAATCAGAAAGTATTTGTGATTCAAAATACCTAGACTCATCAGTATTCATGAAGATTGATGAAGAAACTGATGAAAAACTAAAAAGATCAAGGTTGCAAGAAGGAGATCTTCTGTTTTCAATTGCAGGTGCCTATTTAGGAAAAATTTCTATTGTTAGAGCTGAAGATTTGCCCGCAAATACTAATCAGGCAGTTGGAATTGTAAGGCTTAAAAATGAATTGGTAGACGTAAGTTACCTATACTATTTTTTTAGTCAAACTCAGATTAATTCTTATATTAACAAGCTTTCTGCTCAATCATCTCAGCCAAACCTTAATCTGGATTTGCTAGGTAGACTGAGCTTTAATTGTTTGGCTCTTGATGAGCAAAAAAAGATTTCTAGCATCCTATCTGCAATCGACGCCAAAATCGAACTCAACAACCGCATCAACGCCGAGCTAGAAGCATTGGCGAAGACCTTGTATGACTACTGGTTTGTGCAGTTCGACTTTCCCTTCGACTTCGCGTCCTGCCCTGAGCAAGGTCGAAGGGAAGGCAAGCCCACCGCCAACGGCAAACCCTACAAATCCTCCGGCGGCAAAATGGTCTACAACCCAATCCTGAAACGGGAAATACCGGAGGGGTGGGAAGTTGCTGTTGTTGCAGAGATATTAGGAAAAACACCGGCATCAAACAAAGTTTTAAATCAGGAAATACTGGCCGATGGCTCTATTCCGGTTATCGATCAAAGCCAAGATTATATTTGTGGATTTACTGACGATATAACAGCATTGATAACACCAACGCAGCCCCATGTAGTTTTCGGAGATCACACACGCGTAGTAAAACTGGTTAACTTCGAATACGCACGAGGTGCTGATGGCACTCAAATATTGCTGTCTAATGATGCGAGAATGCCAGGTTATTTGCTATATCAGGTTGTTTCAGATATTGATTTATCAAACTATGGGTATGCTAGGCACTTCAAGTTCTTGAAAGATTATAAGATTATTTTGCCTAATCAAACAATTGCTGCCCGTTACCATGAAGTTGTGGCGCCTTGTTACGAAAAAATTAAGGGAGGGATATTCGAGAATCAACATCTAATGCGGCTTCGTGACTGGCTTCTCCCCATGTTGATGAACGGCCAAGTCACCGTAAAATAATCAACGGATTGAATATGAGTTATCAGGCAAAATTTACCGGCTGGCAAAACCTTACCCTCGAAGACTTGGTGGTGGCTTACCGCAAGGCTAAGGCGGATTGCTTCTTCGAGAACACTTTTCCCACCGCCATTAAGTTTGCCGAGTATGAGCAAGACCTGTTGACTAATTTGAATGTGCTACTCTCCAGCCTGCAAACCAGCAAAGGTTTCGCGGAGAACGACGGTTATTTGGGCGAATTTCGCCTGCTACCCAAGAAGCTGTCATTCAAGCCCAAAGCGGATGCCGGCAATGGTCATGTGCATTTTTCGAATCCGGAGCGGGCTTTCGAGCATCTGACAAAAAATAACGATCTAATCCCCGAGTTTCGGATCGTCGGCGATTTTCCAGTAGACAGCCACATCATTTCCACCTTGTGGATCAATATGGTCGGGCATAAGTTTGATGCCTGTTTAGACGACAACTGTTACGGCGCACGACTCAGGCGGATACGCAACGATGAATTGCTCGACAAGCACGCGCCTAAGTCGTTTCATATCAGTGCAATTGGTTCGTTCACTCCCTATTTCCAGCCTTATCAACAATGGCGTAACGATGGCTTGCAAGCCATACGCGGGGAATTGGAGAAAGATCGCGACATCATCGCGGTCTCGCTGGATTTAAAAAGCTATTACCATTTTGTCGATCCAACGGCACTGGCATTGCCGGATTTGCATCGGGAATTAGGCTTGGAATTAACGGACGAAGAACAAGTGTTTACCCGGCAATTGGCGGAATTTCTGACTAAATGGGCTGAGCAGGCAGACCGATTTGCACAAAAAACGATTCATCGCAAAGCGAAAATTGCTGGTGGTTTGGTGATAGGCTTAACTGCCAGTCGAATTGTTTCCAATGTGTTGTTGCATCGTTGGGATTGCCTGATTAAGCAGAAGCTGGCACCCGTGCATTATGGGCGTTATGTGGATGATATGTTTCTGGTACTTCGCGATACAGCTACGATTGCTAACAGCGATGACTTTATGATGTTTTTGCAGGAGCGTCTGGGCAAAGACTGTATTTTTCAGGACACCGGATCAAAAGTTAAAAAAGGCGAATCCAGCAAAATCTGGCAGATTCAACAAGGCAAAGAATTACAGGGTTCGTCACGAATCATGCTGCAATCGGATAAGCAGAAACTATTTTTGCTGCAAGGCCGAGCAGGTCAAGATTTGCTCGACAGTATCGAAAAGGAAATATATGAGCTGTCCAGTGAGCATCGTTTGATGCCATCGCCGGATCAATTGGAGGACTCGACAGCTGCTCGTGTTTTATCGGCAGCTGGCAGCGTTGGCGAAAACGCAGATGCGTTACGTAGGGCTGATGGTCTTACCATTCGCCGCTTAAGTTGGTCACTATATCTGCGCAATGTCGAAACCTTGGCCCGTGATTTACCGGCGCATGAGTGGTCGGCTCAGCGTGCTGATTTTTATCAGTTTGCGCATAACCATATTTTGCGACCAGACAGTTTGTTCGCGCATTTCAACTATCTGCCGCGATTGTTGGGTTTTGCGATTCACCTGAACGAGTGGCATGAAGCCGAACAGATTGTATTAAGAGCCTATGAATCACTTGATCAGTTGAAAGCGGTAGTTCAACAAGGTGGAGCCATTGTCGTTAATGGCGTTGAGGTAAAGGCCGGCAAGGATTTGTGGGGTTATTTAAAGGGCACATTAACGTGGTTATTTATTGACGCGGCGACACGTTATTACGATCCCGATCAATTGCTATCCGATCAGCGATCACCGAAAGAAAAACGATTGGCTGAACTGTTTCTGGCGGGTATTTTCCAAGGTTTGGTTGAGTTTGAAAAATTGCTTGAAATCAAATTTGGCTTTGAAGAGTTTCATCAGAAGGCACCTTTGGTGGCAATGGCTGATCTGGCCAAGGAACCTTACAAACACATTTTGAAGAGCCGCTCTGCAAGTGGTTTGCTTAGTCGGCGTGATGGTAAGAAGGAAAGTCGAATTCTAAAACTGATGAAATCGGCTGACCTGATTAACACGGAAAACCTAGAACGGTTCTTGAAAACGACCCAATCAAGTCGGCTTGCATCAGTTGAGCCACGTTTTCGTAAAATTAAGAGTTACTTACCTTATCTGTTTCCGACGCGCCCACTTACAGCTTTGGAAATCTCGGAGCTTGCCCCGGAGTGCGTTGGACTGCGACAAGCCGATGGCAAAATATCCCAAGAAAAGCCTTCAGTCATTTGGGCCAAATATACCCAAGCGATACGAGGCGTTTGGATAAAACCGACCTTGATCGCTACGCTCCAGGATGGAGCAGAGAGCAAAAAACGTTCTCGACCCGCAAAGTATGTTCATGTTGGAACTGACAAAAAGCGGAAAATTGTTGTCGCTTTGACCAATTTTAAAACCGACGATAGCGATTGGGCCGCGATGGCGTGTAATAAGTCCAACCTTTCACGCTTGCGCTACCGCCGAATTGTCGATTTGGTAAATCATGCGATTAAGTTAAATCCAAAACCCGATTATTTATTGTTTCCAGAGCTTTCACTGCCATTGAAGTGGGTTGATAGCGTAGCTGCCAGACTTTGTTCAGCCGGAATCAGTTTGATCGCCGGAACCGAATATCGACACTTCGCCAAAGATGAAATTCTTAGCGAGGCCTGTCTTGTGTTGACCGACAACAGGCTTGGTTTTCCTGCTGCCGTCAGAATTTGGCAGCCCAAACTTGAACCGGCGGTTGGTGAAGACAAGGAACTTACTGCTAAGTTTGGTAAGAAATGGGCGTATTCGAGAATCAAAGATAAAGCCAAACCGGTGTATATCCACAATGGTGCTCATTTTGGTGTGATGGTTTGTTCCGAGTTGCAAAACAGTAAAGCAAGGGTGAAATTTCAGGGGGAGATTGATGCGTTGATGGTATTAAGTTGGAATCAGGATTTGGAAACCTTCGCCTCATTGGTTGAATCGGCGGCATTGGACATTCACGCCTACACCATTTTGGTGAATAACCGTAAATACGGCGATAGCCGTGTCAGGTCTCCAGCTAAAGAATCCTTTATGCGCGATTTGGCAAGGGTTCGCGGCGGTGACAATGATTTTGTCATTGCCGCCACGTTGTATATTGATGAATTACGAGCTTTCCAGAGCCGGGCAAAACGTTGGCCGCAAGAAGGCGATAAATTCAAGCCTGTGCCGGAAGGATTCAGATGGGCCAAAGGTCGTCGGCGATTGCCGCCAAAATGATTGATTAACCTCAGTTCGGGATAAAAGAATCATTTACACCAATGGATTAAGGTAGTATCAGGCGGCTCTGGAAGAAGTGTGCGCGGCAGGGATGCCGCGCTCAAGCCTCCATGGACGGATTCACGGCGTCTTCTGGAAGAGATGCCTGATACCGCCTGACTTCTTAACCTGAACTCAGGTTAATTATTCAGACCCCAATAATTTTTTATGACTATTAAGCCTTGCTCGAACGGATCGGGGTAGCGGGATTGCGCCCGCTACCCCGATCCGTTCATATTCCGGCGATAAACTAGGACAATAAAAACCTATTAGCGCGGGTAATTTCGACAACCTAGAACGGCTCCCAAAATTAAAATCGGCCGAGGTCTCTGAATAATTACGTGCTTAGCAAGAAGTTAACAGGTGCTACATGTTGCTCAAGCAGCATACGAGCTGAAGCCGGGGGAAGCTTATACACGCGAATTTTTTGCAAGGCGCTTATCACAGCTTGGTTTTCGCAGATTTCAGTTGAGACTTTGTGAAGGTAATCTTTTCGAGCGTTGGCTATTTCTTCAAAGACTTAGACGCCAATGATGAACTTGACGCGATACCTTTAATTCAATTCGATTTTGAGCATCTCAGTGAAGGGCAGCGCGCTTTTACTACCCTTTACCCTCTCAACGGCAAATATTGAGTAAAGTACAAGGGCATGACGATATTGGTTTGCTCTAGTGCAGAAGAGCCTTGTGTGCCGGTTAACTTGAAGGTTTTGCTCGGTGCGCACTTATCAATGTAGGATGCCAGCGATTTTGCCCGTGTGCGTTTGCCGCTTTTGACCTCGACTGGGACGATATCACCTTCATCCGTTGCTAGGATAAATTCAATTTCAGCGCGGGCGTCATTCCAAGAGTAATTTGGGTCAACGCCAATGGCGGTGAGTTCTTGCTGAACAAAGTTTTCTGCCACATATCCCTTGTACTCGTAGTTTTGCTGTTTGATTTCCTTATAACTGCTACCTAGCATATGATTGAGCAGGCCCACATCAAACAAAAACAGCTTGACCATATTCTCTTTTTTAAAGGCCGCGAGAGGCGATTTCGGCCGCCCTTCAATGGGATAATTCGCTAATGCCAAGCGGCAACACGTTAACCAGTGGATAGCGGTTTCAAAATCGCTGTAACGAGATTTACGCTCATGCACATGTTTAAATTTAAAACGCTTAACGGATTCATCGGAAACCAGCGATAGTTGTGAAGGAATGCTATTGAATACGGATTCAATCAGCGTTGCATCGACCTTTCCTGCGTATTTACCAAAATCGCGACGATAACCTTCGACTAAATCAGCATGAATTTTAGAGACCTTTTCAACGCGCTCTAAAATGCTCGACTCTTTATATTGATACCAAGCAGCAACCGCCTCAGGCATGCCACCGGTAAAAAAGTAGTCCGTCAGCTTATCCATTAATTTGCTGTGTACTGCTGGGGAGCTTGCTTGGCTATCAAAGGCTTTGATCAGAGCCTGTTCCTTTGATGCATAAATAAATTCTTGGAAAGTCAATGGCCGTAAATTGTATTGTTCCACCTTGCCAACAGGAAAAGTGTTCAGCAAACCAATGTTCGAGCCACTGGCCGCCACAAAATAGGACGGTGCTTTTTCGGCAAAATACTTTAATGAAGTAACGGCGCGTTCACATTCGCCAATCTCATCCAAGATCAGCAGATCAGTTTCTGGGTTAAACACTTGGTTGGTCAGCAGCTCAATGTTCATCAACAATTCGTCAGGTGACAGTGAGCCATCGAATGCTTCTTTGTAAGCATGATTTTCCAGAAAGTCGATACGAAGGATATTGGCAAAGGTGTTGCCAAACAACTCTTGCAGCAGATAAGTTTTACCCGTTTGCCTAGCACCATCGATCAATAAGGGCTTGCGCATGGGTTGCGTTTTCCATGCCATTAAAGCGTTGAGTAAGGTGCGCTGCATCGTCTTTTCCTGCCAGTAAAGTTGTTAACTGGCCAATACTATAGCTCACTTTACACTTTTATGCGCGTAAAAGTGTGGATTTTATCATTTATATGCGCGTAAAAATGTGATTTCAGCTCTGAATACATAGAAATTTCGTCAATCAGCCTTGAAGGCGAGGCTCTCCCTCGCCGTTAGCTGCAAATTTTTACGCTTGCCTGATGCAAGGCAGCAGCTGAAAATGACCTTGCGCTATTAAGGTGGTTACTGCGGCCACCAATGGTTGTTGGAGTTTTTACACGCACAAATTGGCACAGCGCCTAATGTGCAAACAGAGAAAAGCAATGGAGCGAAACACCCTGCAATAACTGGGGGCAGAGTAAAATTAATTCTAGCAAAACGATTAACCGGAGCGCGTTTATAATACGGTTTTATTTTTCAGTTTTACGTGCCGCGCCCGGTTAGCTTTTCTTTATGTTTAGCAACGATGCAAGGGAACTGGATGAATAGCAGACAAGCGCTTCGGATACTATTGTCCGCGCTGACGGTGGCCTCAATTTTTGGCGTATTCGCTGGCAGTAATGAACCTATACTTGGCACCTAGAGGCAGCGCAAAAGAGACAACCTGATTAGCAAGATGCTTCAGCTTGCCGAAACCAAGTGTCCAAGCAGGGGCCAGTCGTAGTCGCAAAAACTAAAATATGCTGTTACCCAAGCTCCAGCTTGGGTAACCTGTTCAGGAAGCTCTAGCTTCCCGACAATCAAGAAAAATTGAACGAGCGAGTCGCGGGGTTGATTGAGAGTAAGCGGAGGTTGTGTCGGTCTCAGGAAGCTCTTGCCCTGAGCGCAGCCGAAGGGGGAGCTTCCGGGGTGTTTTTCCCAAGCTGGAGCTTGGGAAAGAGCGTGATGTGGGTGGCCGTTTTTAGCTTGACGCGCATGGCTTACGAACCCCGTCTTTTTAGGGGTTATGCTGATCTTTGGGCTTTAGCTGAAGAAACTTACTAATCAGGAAAGACAATAGAAGATGCCTGTTTTCAGTTCGAGTGGAGGCCAGGCGAAAATGGATATGAAAAGCATGAAAGCTAGCACGGTACTTCAGATGACCCGCTGCATCGCTCCTGTCGTCGCTATGCGGCAGCGGCCGCCTGAGTTTAATCATTAAAGCATCACTGGGAGGAAATATGATAAGTTCTTTGTATGCTGCGATGTTGGCCCTATTAATTGTCTGGTTGTCGCTTCGGGTCATAAAGTTGCGCCGGGAAAAGAAAGTGCGTCTCGGCTTTGGAGGCGAACCTGAACTCCAGGCTGCGATCCGAGCTCAAGGAAATGCAACAGAATATATCCCCAATTCTCTCATCTTGCTCGTTCTGCTTGAATTAAGCGGGGCTCATGCAGTCCTCGTGCATTCCGGCAGTATTGCCGTGCTCGTGAGTCGCATCTTGCATGCAAGGGGCTTGCTGACCGAAAGCCTTCGTTATCGCATACTGGGAATGCAAGTTACCATTTTTACATTAATCGGTTTGGCAGTAGCCAACCTCGCTTACGTTGTGTTCAGCGGCTTACGGATGCTCTAACATGGCGCTCAAAGGGGACGTGCCGCCTCATGGCGGTTTTTGAAGTTTTGTTATTTATCAAGCTTTGGGGATTAGCGTCACAGTGACTGAATTTGTGGCCGGGAGAATCTGATGACCATTACGAACAAGCAATCCGGTACCAACGTGCACGAAATTGCCGACGGGATCTATCGCATCAACACGCCGATTGTGATCGAAGGTGCGGGTGGGTACTCATTCAATCAATACCTCATCATGGACGATGAACCATTGCTCTTCCACACCGGCCCGCGAAAATTGTTTCCATTGGTGCGTAAAGCGGTTGGTACCGTTTTACCGGTCGAGAGCCTTCGCTAGATTGCGTTTTCCCATGTCGAAGCTGACGAATGCGGATCGCTCAACGAATGGCTCGCCGTCTCCCAGCATTAGCGCATGGCGTGGAGACGGGGCGAAACTGCTTCATGCGCTTGCTAACGAGCTATCTGCATGACTGGATCTATGCAACGCATGAATCCTATCCTTATTAGCCTACTGGAGATTAGAGTATCTAAACATGTTCGGATTCGATAAACAAACACGTAACCAATTACGCGCAAACAGCGCGCTCGTTTTAGCAAGGCGTTAGGCAATTGGAACAATGGAAGCCATACCATACAAAGAGTTATTGAGCATTGTTGCCATCGTATTGACTTTTCTGGCGACGGCTCCTTACATATACTCCATTTTGAAAGGTGCGACCAAACCGCATGTCTTTTCTTGGGTGATTTGGGGTACAACCACCTTTGTGGTTTTTCTGGCGCAACTTCATAACAAGGGCGGCGCAGGAGCATGGCCAGTCGGGGTATCGGGGGTTCTTACGATCTTCATTGCCATCCTGGCTTTCGCAAAGCGTGGGGATGTGACGATCACAAAAACGGATTGGTTATTCCTAATAACGGCGTTATCTTCTTTACCGCTGTGGTACTTCACCTCGGATCCGCTCTGGGCGGTTTTCATTCTCACAACAGTGGATGTGCTGGGGTTCGGCCCTACGATTCGCAAGGCCTATCACCAGCCGAAATCCGAGCCGTTAAACTTTTACGCTTTGTTCGCCATCCGCAATCTGTTTGTTGTTATGGCGCTTGAACACTATTCAGTGGCAACCGTACTATTCCCTGCCGTTTTGGGGCTAACATGCGTATTCATCATGGCTTTGATGATGTACCGCAGACTAGCTATTGTTGACGTCACTCAAGGACACTAATGATGAGCGAGAAATCCGTAACGTCCATGAAGGCCAACCATCGCCCCGGCAAATGAAAGTTTAACCGCGTAGCCCGGATGGAGCGCAAGCGCAATCCGGGGCGTTCGAGGCCACGCAATCCCCGTATTCCGCTTACGCTGCATACGGGCTACGCGCTTGGGAATGAGCGAAGTCTAATGAACTTCGTAAAGATTATTTTAAATCAATCGTCATCGTTAGTCTCTACAGTCGTTTCCCAACCGCCGCCTAAGGCTTTGTATAACGCCGCGAGCGCGGTTGCGGTCGCTGTTTCGCTTTGGGCTAGACTGCTTTGATCCTGCAGCAGTCTCGATTCGATATCCAATACCGTCAGAAAATCGCTGAGTCCGGCATTGAAGCGCAAGTGAGCGAGTTCTTGGGCTCTTTGACTCGCCTCGGCCGCCGCAGCCAGCAGTTTGCGCCTGGCGCGTTCCTGATTGTATTGGATCAGCGCGTTTTCGGTTTCTTCCAAGGCATTCAAAACGGTTTGTTCGTATTGCGCCAAATCGGCTTCGGCATGCGCATCGGCGGCATCAATACGTGCCAGCACGCGGCCGAGATCCAGCGCCGCCCAAGTAATTCTCGGACCCGCCGAAAAAGCGTCCGAACCGCCCGTAGCGAGTCCCGATAAGGAACTGGCTTCGAGTGCGATCGAACCGACGAAGGTGACGCGCGGAAAAAGATCGGCCGTCGCGACGCCGATGCGTGCAGTCGATGAGGCCAATGTGCGTTCGGCGATGCGGATATCGGGGCGGCGGCGCAGCAGTTCTGCCGGTGAGCCGATCTGTATCGTTTCGGGTAATTTCGGCAACGGGGCAGGGCGCGACAATCGTTCGGTCAGTGCGCCGGGAAATTGCCCGGTCAATACGCTCAAGCGGTGTATCGTTTTTTGGATCGCACTTTTTAGGGGCGGAATACCGGCTTTTGTGGCTTCGAGTTGGGCAAGCGCTCTCGATGTGTCGAGTTCGGTGCCTCGACCGTTGACGAGCCTGGACTGCGTGATTTCGGCTGTTTCGGCCTGATTCTCGGCGTTTTTTTGTGCGACGGCCAATTGATTTTGCAAGCCCCGTAACTCGAAATAATTACGCGCGACTTCGGCGATAAGGCTGACGCTCAAATCGCGCAGGCTCGCTTCTTGTGCGTCGACTTCGTCGTCGCTGGCTTCGACGCTGCGGCGAACGCGGCCGAACAAATCCAGCTCCCAAAAGGCATCGAAACCGATGTTATACAGTTTTAATTCGCGCGGCGCGAAGGTGCGGTTATTCATCGCGCCGAAACTGCGTTTCTGGTCGGTATAGCTCGCTTTTGATGTGATCGCCGGCAAAAGATCCAGACCGGATTCCAAATACAGTGCGCGCGCTTCCTCGAGATTGGCATAGGCCGTTTTCAGGTCGTAATTGTGCTCGACGGCTTGTTCGACCAAGTCATTCAACTGGCTATCCTCGAACAAGGTCCACCAGTTAAGCTCGATGCCTTCCTTAGAAAATTCAGGATGGACGGCCTGGCCGAATTCTTGCGGCGTTTCGATAAAGGGCAGTCGATAATCGGGACCGACTGCGCAGGCGCTGAGCAATGTCAGGCATAACGAAGTCAGACCCAATCCGAGATTAGACCGCGCCCGGCCGCTATTCGTAAAAATGACTTGTTTCATCATTCAGAATCCGATGTAGAGTGTTGCGGATTTGGTTTCCGCGAAGAAAACAGACGTTGGACCAGTCCCTGCACGCTGACATAGAACACCGGCGTCAACAACAGGCCGAACAGCGTGACGCCGATCATGCCGCTGAATACCGCGGTGCCCAGCAAGCGTCGGGATTCGGCGCCGGCGCCTTGCGCCAGCACCAGCGGCAGCACGCCCATGATGAATGCGAACGATGTCATCAGAATCGGGCGTAGCCGGACGCGCGAAGCATCCATGACGGCTGCGAAGCGGTCGAGTCCGCTTTCCTGGCGCTGTTTCGCGAATTCGACGATCAGGATCGCGTTTTTGCTGGCCAACGCGACCAGCACGATGAAGCCGACTTGGGTAAAGATGTTGTTGTCCATGCCGCTGAGCCAGATGCCGGTCATCGACGACAAGATACACATCGGCACGATCAAGATGATCGCGAGCGGCAATGACCAGCTTTCGTATTGTGCGGCGAGCACCAGAAATACGAAGACGACGCTGAGCGGAAACACCAGGAACGCGACGTTGCCGGCCAAGACTTGCTGCAGGCTCAGTTCGGTCCATTCGTAGCCGAAGCCGGGCGGCAGTTGTCGGTCGAGCAAGCGGCTCATGATATCGATGGCTTGGCCGGAACTGATT
Organism: Methylotuvimicrobium sp. KM2; assembly: GCF_038051925.1. Lineage (NCBI taxonomy): Bacteria > Pseudomonadati > Pseudomonadota > Gammaproteobacteria > Methylococcales > Methylococcaceae > Methylotuvimicrobium > Methylotuvimicrobium sp. KM2. Next base: position 2,350,048 of record NZ_CP150634.1, read on the forward strand.
CCGGGCAAGGTGCCGCCGTTGATTTCGGCGGCCGGATACATGTTGTAGCGCGTGATCTTGTCCGGCCCGGTGATTTCCTTGATGTCTACGAGCGAGCCGAGCGGCACGATGCCGCCGGCCGCGTTCCGGGTTTTCAATTCGGCAATATCTTCCGGATGCATTCGGTATTCGGCGTCGGCTTGCGCGACGACTTGGTAGGTCCGCCCGAAGCTGTTGAAGTCGTTGACGTACATCGAGCCCAAATAGATTTGCAGCGTTTCGAAGACTTCCTTCAACGGCACATCCATCGCTTTCGCGCGGGTCCGGTCGACGTCGAGAAATAATTGCGGCACGCCGGCCCGGAAGGTCGTGAATAATCCGGCAAGTCCGGATTGTTGGTTTCCTTCGGCGATCATCTCATTGGCGACGTCTTGCAAGGCATCGATGCCGGCGCTGGTACGGTCCTGAATCTGCAGTTTGAAACCGCCGACTGAGCCCATGCCACGCACCGGCGGCGGCGCGAATACCGCGATATGCGCATCGGGTATTTGCGCAAGACGTTGCTGCAGTTTTTTGATGATCTCGTTGGCATGCAGTTCGGGTTTGCCGGCGCGGTCCGTGAAGCTGTCCAGCGGGGTAAACATCGTCGCGACATTGGACTGATTGGCGCCGGTCAGAACCGACCAGCCGGAATAAGCAATCACATGCGCGACGCCTTCGGTATCGAGAATGATGCGAGTGGCTTCCTTGACCACGTCCTGCGTGCGGCTCAATGATGCGGCATCGGGCAATTGCGTGTACAGAATCAGATAGCCCTGGTCTTGTTGCGGAATGAAACCGGTCGGCACTTTTTCGAAGGCCAGCCAGTTCAGTCCGTTCAGTCCGACATAGAGCGTCAATACCAAGGCGGTCATCCGGATCAAGCGGCCGACCAGGCGCGCATAGCCTTCTCCGAAGCGATCGAAAAAGCGGTTGAAGCCGACGAAAAACCAGCCGAACACCCGGTCGAGCAAGCGCGTGAAGGCATCCTTGTCGCCGTGCGCGCGGTCCAGCAACAATGCGCACATCGCCGGGCTCAAGGTCAGCGAGTTCAATGTCGAGATCAGCGTCGAAACCGCGATCGTCAAAGCGAACTGTTTATAGAACGCGCCGGACACACCGGTGATGAAGGCGGTCGGTATGAACACCGCGACCAACACCAGCGTCGTCGCAATGATCGGCCCGAGAACTTCCTCCATCGCCTTGCGCGTCGCGTCTCGGGCGCTCATGCCCTCGGCGATATGACGTTCGACGTTTTCGACGACGACGATCGCGTCGTCGACGACGATGCCGATAGCGAGCACCAATCCGAACAGCGACAAGGTATTCAACGACAAGCCCATGGCGGCCATCACGGCGAAAGTGCCGATCAACGACACCGGCACCGCGAGCAGCGGAATGATCGCGGCGCGCCAGTTCTGCAGGAAGACGATAACCACGACGACGACCAGCAGCAGCGCTTCGAATAAAGTCATGACGACCGCATCGATCGATTGCTGAATGAACACGACCGTGTCGTAGACGAGCGTGTAGTCGAGGCCCTCCGGAAAGTGCGTCTTCAATTTTTCCATCTCGGCTTCGATGGCTTTCTTGGTGTCCAAGGCATTCGAGCCGGGTAATTGGAAAACGGCTAGGCCGACCGTTTGTTCGCCGTCCAAATACAAACTGGAGTTGTAATCCTTCGCGCCCAATTCGATACGCGCGACGTCCTTGAGACGCGTGATTTTTCCGTCGGAACCTTGCTTGATGACGATGTCGGCGAATTGTTCCGGGTCGGTCAACCGGCCCAAGGTGCTGACCGTGTATTGATAGTCGGTCGCTTCCGGAGACGGTTGTTGGCCGACCACGCCGGCCGCGACTTGTGTGTTTTGTTCGCGCACGGCATTGACGACATCGCTTGCAGTCATGTTGCGCGCAGCGATTTTTTCCGGGTCCAGCCATAGGCGCATGCTGTAATCGCGCGCGCCGAACACGAGTATTTCGCCGACGCCGGGCAGCCGCGCGAGCGTGTCCTTGATTTGCAATAATGCGTAATTGCTCAGGTAGACGCTGTCATAGCGTTGATCCGGCGAAATCAGGTTGACGACCAGGCTGAGGTCCGGGCTGCGTTTCTTGACGCTGATGCCTTGACGCCGGACCTCCTCGGGCAGTTTCGGTTCGGCCAGCGCGACTCGGTTTTGCACCTGGACCTGTGCCTTGTCGAGGTCGGTGCCGGGTTTGAACGTAATCGTCAGCGCCATATTGCCGCTGTTGGTCGATTGCGACGACAAATACAGCATGTCTTCGACGCCGTTGACCTCCTGTTCGATCGGCGTTGCGACCGTTTCGGCGACGACCGCGGCATTCGCGCCGGGATAAACGGTGCTGACCATCACGGTCGGCGGCGCGATTTCAGGATACTGGGCGATCGGCAATGCGATCAGCGCGAGCCCGCCGACCATGACGATCAGGATCGACAAGACCGACGCGAAGATCGGACGATCGATGAAAAAGTGTGTAAATCGGTGCATGATTTTTTATTCTCCGCCAAACGTGATGGGCTCGGGCGCGACTTTGGCGCCGGGTCTGACTTTTTGCAGACCTTCGATCACGACTTTGTCTTCGGCCGTCAAGCCCTCGGAAATGACGCGCAAGCCGTCTATGCGCGCGCCCGGAATCACCTTACGGTATTCGGCCTGATCGTCTTGATTCAATACCCAGACGAAGCGTTGTGCCTGATCGGTACCGATAGCGCGATCCGGCAGCAATAGCGCCGGATAGGGGGCACCGCCTTGTATGCGCACGCGGGCGAAAAAGCCCGGACTCAACAGATTATGGGTATTTTCGAAAACGCCTCGCAAAGTCACGGTGCCGGTATCGGTATCGGCGCTCGGCGCGATATAGTCGAGCGTGCCGCGATGCGGAAAATCGCTTTCGTCGGTCAAGCTCAGTTGCATCGGCATGCCTTGAAGATTCTCGCGGCCGCTGAGTTGACGTTTGTATTTCAATACCGAACGCTCGTCGGCGTCGATGTAGACATAGACCGGATCGATCGAGACGATGTGGGTCAGCAGCGTCGCGGCGCCGCCGCCGTTGACGAGATTTCCGGTCGTGATCAATTCGCGCCCGACGCGTCCGTCGATCGGCGCATGAATACGCGTGTATTCGAGATCGAGTTTGGCTCGGTAAACGTTCGCTTCAGCGGCTTGCACCGCAGCGGACGCTTCGCGAAGGCCCTTGCTGCGCCCGTCGTATTCCTCGATGGATATCGCTTTGGCTTTTAATAAATTTTCCGCGCGCTCGAGGTCGTTCTGTGCGAGTTCTCGTTTGGATTTGGCTCTTTCCAATTCGGCCTGAGCCAGATTCAATTGAGCCTGATAGGGCTTCGGGTCGATCGTGAACAATAAATCGCCTTTTTTGACTTTTTCGCCGGCGAAGAAATTGACCTTCTCCAAATGACCGCCGACCCGCGCCCGAACTTCGACTGCTTCGATCGCTTCAATGCGGCCCGTGAATTCGTCCCATTCGGTGACATCACGGAACAACGGGTGCGCGATTTTGACCTTGGCCGCCGGCGGAGCTTGAATTTCGGCCTTGTCGCCGCAACCGGTCAGCGCGATCGCAATAGCCGTGATGACCCAAAACGCCAGCAGACTTGGCGACAAAGACGGAATGTTTCCACCGCTTGTAAGCGAAACTTCGTTGATGGAGGGGCGATATATCGTAAGGGCTGATTCGGTTTTTGGATTCATCGGTAAGGCGACCTCGATCGCTGCGGATTAAAAGGTAATACAAATTACCGTTTAATTTAGGTATGATCGTCGTTCTTGTCAATGTATTTTATGAGTAAGACAGCATGGTTAAATGTGGACGTCCGCCGAAAGGGCAAGAGTGTCAAAGCCGCGAGCGCTTGTTGGACAGCGCGTTGCAACTGTTTCTGGAACACGGTTACGGCGATCTGAATATGGAAACGATCGCGAAGGATGCTCACGTATCGATGCGGACGATTTACAGTCAGTTCGGTAATAAGGCGGGGTTATTCGGCGCCGTGATAAAGCGTTGCAGCGACCAGTTCGTCGACAGACTGCCCGAAAATCTCGAGCCGGAAGAAGCGTTGACTGTCTTCGCGAAACACTATGTTCACCTAATTACCCGGTCCGATGCGGTGCGTATCAGGACGATTTTGATCGGCGAGTCGTTGCGTTTTCCGGAATTGGCAGCGCAGTTTTACGAGCAAGGCCCGCAACGCGCACGGGATGCGCTGGTCGATTATTTCGTCAAAAAACAGCAAGAAGGGCATTTTTCGGATGTGTCGCCGAGGGTGTTAGCCGATTATTTTTTGAGTTGTCTGCGAAACGAACATTTTCAGAAGTTGCAGCTTGGATTGGCATCAACGCCGGAAGAGACCGAAATAGACCTTTGGGTTAGGCAGGCCGTCGATCTATTTTTACACGGTTGTTTGAAGAAATGAGTTTTTACTCGTTTTCAGGAGGCTGCGTCACTGCCATTAAGCTAAACCTTCCTCCACCTTTGGAAAAGGGGGATTCGCTCTTTCCCACGCTGGATCTCTCATCGTTATACAAAAATTGTAGGGTACGCTGCGCGTACCAAAGCCGTGCCCTGGCGGTTCGGTTGGCACATCAACATCGCGGGGTTACCATGGTACGCACAGCGTACCCTACGTGAATCACCTAACGCTAGAGGGTTAAAAAAACCGAGTTTTAATGTGTGGGAACACTATACTTAATCCTGAAAAGAGCATTTGGCATGTGTTGTAGACCGTTCGTGCTGAGCCAAGGCAAAGCAGGAACGGTCTACAACACTTTCACCGACCTGGTGAAGTCCCTCAAACTAGGGGACCGTAAGTATTCCCTCGTAAATGAGTAACATCCTTGGCTTGGTTACATCTGGAACGTCACGCCGTAATCAATTGGCTCCAAATCCCGATCCCGAAGTTCGTATGTGCCAAAACGATTGGCGTGATGCGTCCGAAATGGACTAAACGCAGCGGCCAATTCCGGCGTTAACTTCATCCCCTCGGCTTCCAGTTCTTTGAATGCCTGCGTCATCGTATGGCAGTTGTGGAAAATCATCAGATTGGCAATCAGATGATTGTACTTGATTATCTTCAACTGATCCTCGCGCACATTTTCATTGATGGTGTCCGATCCGAAATATGCCCACTGCGCAAAATTGTTGAACCCTTCGCACTTGTTTTGCGCTGCCTGGATGACCTGGCGTAACGCATCGTCGCTGATATATTCCAGCAGGAATAGGGTGCGGACGACCCGGCCCAACTCACGAAAGGCGAAATACAGTTTGTTTTTCCGGCTTGCAGTACCGAGCTTGCGTAAGATGGTCGATGGTTGAATACCCCCGGCACGAATCGATTGCGCCACTTGCAGCATGTCCGGCAAATGACAGGCGATCAAATCCCAATCGACGGCATCCTTGGTAAACAGATCATCAATGTGTTTATACACTGCGTCGGCACTCGGGCGAAACCATTTCAGATCTTTCTAGTTGCGAATACGCGGCATCAGTTTGATACCCAGCAAGAATGCCAAGCCATAAACCGGGGCGCTTTGCGCCTGGGTATCGCCATGTAAAGTATCGGGCTGAATATCCGACTTGTTCTTTGTCAGCCCATCCAGGATGTAAACGGCTTCCCAGACACCGCAGGGAATGAAATGCGAAAACAGCGCGATATAGGTATCGCTGACATGGTAATAAGCAATGCCGCCATAGCCGCCGTAACGGATATGCCGTTCCGACAGCAGATTATTTTCATACAGATTCCATTGCGTACCGTCTGCCGCCGCGCGTTTTGTATCGCCCCAATAGCGTGGCAGTTGAAATTGATTGTATGCATTGATGGTCGTAGAAATGGCGGCCTCCAGCTTTTCCGTCGTGACTTGGGGTAGATTGACGAATGACACTTGCCGCGCACTGACATCGGCAATGTTCTAGGCAATTTGTGTCGGCCCTAAACCTGTGCCATAGGCGAACACCGTCAGAATCTTGCGCCGGTCTTCCTCACGTAATTTGCCTTTGTGACCACTCAACGGGCCAAAATGCTTACCCTACCCAATCCATTGCATGGTATCGGTAAGCACGTCTAACAACGAAAGGCCCATGCTATCGAGTTTTCGCCTTAACGTATCATCCATTTCCTTGAAGCCTGGCGGAATCTCTTTTTTCTGTTGCCGGCCCAGCTTTGGCCTGCCATTTATGATCTTGAAATATGCATTTTCCTGATAAGTCTTGTCAGCCTGTTGTGCCGCCTCGGTCAGTAGGGTGCGGACATGCTCGATAAAGGCTGCGCTCTCGACTGGCAAGCCCACTTTCTCACCATAATCCGCGCGTGTACGTTCGCATTCGGCCATCGGCACCAGCTCGTTCCGGTGGTCAGAATATGCATCGCTGCCGATCACGCAAAGGTCGCCAGATTTCAGTTCCCTAACCATTTGCGAACAGACGCATGCTTCGAACTGGCGGCGATTGATTCGAGTCGGAACAGTATCGCGCTTGATTTCGCCAGTCACCAACTTCCACCATTTTTCGGAAATCCAGCCCAGATCGTCCGCCGTTAAGGCAATCTTGCCTTTGTCCCTGAGCGTTAGCCACTCGCTTTGCCGATGGCTGTTTTCCAGCATAAAAGCCAGAGACCGCTCAAAACTGGCATCCTGACTGGTGGATTCCAGCTTTAACTTACTCAAAATCCGTAGCATCGCCGCTCGCCGTGGCTTGAAGAACTGCCAGACAAAACGGAATTCGTTCTTCCCGCCGTATTCCGCATGCAAGCGCGAGAATTCGCACAAATCGGGGCGAGCCGTCACCGCTTGGCGAACGCCTTTCAATTGTTCGTCTGCCGATTGTGTTGAGTTCAAGAGCGTTTCCAGCATCGCAAACCGGCGCAAAATTTCATCAGTCTTTTCTTGATTGTCAGTCAGATATTTTTCAAGGGCTTCTTCGGCGCTGTGCAACGCACGCTTCATCTGCCTGCAAAAGAGATTGCACAGATCATCGGTCACAATCGCCAGCCGTTGCCTAATCAAGGATAAGGCAACGGCGTAGCGTTTAGCGGCCACCATATCCATCATACTGGCAGCATCGAGACTATTGCCTTCCAGCGCCCATTGTTTGATTTTGATGACCGGCATGATTTTTAATAGGTCTGCGTAGCAAGTCAGCTCAGTCAGCCGGTCATAGCGTTCGACCATTCCCGCATGCCGTCTATCGTAGGCTTGGCCGCATCTTGCTTAATGTCGTTCCATGGACTCACGCGGCGCGGATCATCACCCACCACGAAAAGGTTATCGAGAAAAGCCCGGCCATCATCCCCAAGTGCATCGTGAATTTGCCTGTGCAGCGCCTGGTTCGTTGCAATCCACGAGACGCGAGCTTCCCGTAGCAAAGTGTCGAATGCCGGCAACTCGTAACGATGACGCACCAACGTTTCGATGCCGATATTGATAATATCGATAACGTCTTCTTTGGTCAGTGCCGCTTCGGCAAAAGTTTGTCGCATCAGTTCTTTGCCATCGTTGCCGAAGGGTTTGACCGCCAAAAATTCACGCACCGCCGACAAATGTTTGCGTCTGGCCTGCGAAACATCGTACTGCCGCAAATTCTCCCGGTCATAGGGTTCGCCCATGCTAGAGGCGACATGCTCGGCAATGGCATTCGGCACTTGCTCGGAGGTTACAAAATAACCCAGTCGTTGATAGGTTTTTAAAAGCAGAGCAAATCCCAAGCGCGTGGTGCTTGAGCGAGTGGCAGTATCGCAATAGGCCCGTTCGGCATCCGTCACTGTGTAGAAACGCTCCAATTCCGATTGGGCAAGTCGGCTTTTGAATCGGGGATAGGCGGTATCGCTGGGTTGCAAAGTTGAAAACCGGGAATGGATTTAGTACAAGAAAAACGTCCGTTTATCTGATAGATAGAATCATACAATAATTGGGGCGGAAAACCACAAGAAAACCCATTGAGAAAATCAAAGCAATATTGTATCTTTGCCTTTATCTTTTCTTGCACTATTTGTTGATCATTATGCTGGTGGGTTATATTCGGGTTTCCAAAAGTGATGGCAGCCAAACATTGAATCCCCAACGAGATGCCTTATTAGGTGCCGGTGTTGAAGAAAGCCGTATTTATGAAGACCTGGCTTCCGGTCGTAAAGATGACAGGCCGGGACTGAATGCTTGCCTTAAAGCCCTGCAACCGGGAAATACCTTAGTGATCTGGAAGTTGGATCGGCTTGGCCGTGATTTAAAACATTTGGTCACGGTCATTGACGAGCTCAGAAAGCGTAATGTGGGCCTAAAGGTGTTGGCCGGTGCCGGGGCTCAGATCGACACCACCACACCGAATGGACGCTTGTTTTTCGGGATATTTGCCGCGCTTGCCGAATTTGAGCGGGAACTCATCGCTGAACGCACCCGTGCCGGACTTGCTGCGGCCAGGGCACGGGGACGCAAAGGCGGTCGACCGCGCAAGATGGACCGGCCAACCTTGATGATGGCGATGTCGGCGTTGTCCGACCCTAAAGCCAATGCGTCCGATGTGGCCAAAAGACTTGGGATCACGACCACAACCCTTTATATGTATGTCAACGGCGATGGATCGTTAAAAGAGGCAGGTCAATCCATCATTGGATAAATTGATTTTTGACAAAAGCAGTCATTGAATTATAGAAAAATATTGTAGCTATCGATCCAAAATCGACTTCCACGATAGTTTTTTGACAGTTTGTTTTAGCTTAGATGGGGTCTGCTCACGAAACGGAAAAAATCGTACTCTAAGACTGATGTATCCCCAGAAAATATCGATATAAAACAAAATGTTCTGGGGATACATCAGACTCTAAGATGACTCATTAGTTGAAAGCAATATTGACTAACCCGCTTGCTACCAGACCGCTTTCACTGAATAATCTTACGAAGTAAAAATAATTCCAGGGGTCGAGCCAGGTTATCTCTCTTAAAAACGCAGACTATCCGAAGATTTGACTAAATAAAGATCGTTGCTCATTAACTAATTGTTGTGTATTATGCAGATTATGAAACGAGTGAGTATTTATTTTTTAGCATTTTTGACTTTTTGGATGTCCACCTGGATGGTGACCGATATCCATGATTGGTCGCTAGCTGATGCTGATCAACCTCATCCTGTTTTCTCTGTGCAGCACTCTCACCCTGACTCTGATATTCAAACAGCTACAACAGACGACAATCCGCGTTGTGGAGTTTGTAGTTACGACCATGGCGGACACATGGGACAAGCACTAGCTGCGCTCTCCTATGTAACAAAAAGCTTTCCTGCACAAAACTCACATCAATTCCCTCTTCAATCCGAAATCTGGTATTCCAGAAAGATATCGCCCAAACTCCGTCCTCCCATTGCCTGAGCGCTTTGGCGTTTGATGGATAACCTTTTTCAGGAGACACGAGCTGTAGCGATTGCTCATATGCAGCGCTATCAAGCTATTCCTGTCATAACGTGTTAGCAAAGCGTTCATTCCGGTCGATGTGCGGAACCCAAGCGAAGCGCATCGTTCACGGTTGATGGTCTCCTTGCCAAATCCTGCCGAGCGGATAGCGCCCGAATAGTAACGCCGCCTTGTCATAGGTGTCTTTTTAGGTTATTGATACATAAAGTAAAAATAACCCTATGCACGACAACGACAAAATGGGGTGAATTTCTGCCAAGCAACAAAGTTATCCAAACTATCTAACGCCTCCTCTCTTCCATATCGCAGATTTTTATCTGGGATGATCGATGTATTAAAGATTCGGAGGTTCAATGGACCCACACACAAGTAATCGTTGTTTTAAGCAATGCGTGCAAATATTGGCCGGTTTGGCATGCTGTTTAATGCTTTTTCAAACGCGTGCCGCCGCCATCCAGGACACTGGATTAGCTGCGGAAGTCAAACGACGGCCTAACCATCCGCTTGAATTGCGGAATCGCGGAAATTCAGCCGATGAACCGAGTCGACTCCCGGCTGATGCAAGTACGCTCCAAGAACCTGTCGGCGTTATGGTTCTGTCGCAAGCACTGGCGCTGGCGCTCACTCGCAACCCACAATTGGCGGCCTTTTCTAATGAAATTCGCGCACGAGAAGCGGCAACCTTGCAGGCCAGCCTGATTCCTAACCCGGTTTTGGGTGTTCAAGCATCCAATTTTGCCAACAATACCTTTTCAGGAGCCGATGCGGATGTGGTGACCTTGCAACTCAGTCAGCTTATTGAATTAGGGGGTAAAAGGGCTGCCCGGACTGAAGCGGCGGCCTTGAATAAGGAATTGGCGGACTGGGATTATGAAACCCAGCGGATTGCCGTTCTGACTCAGGTAACCAAAGATTTTATCGAGGTTTTGGCGGCGCAGCGCCGTTTACAACTAGCACAACAACTGATCGATCTGGCCGACCAAGTGGTTAAATCAGCCACAGCCAGGGTGCAAGCAGGTAGCGTGACGCCATTGGAAGAAACCAAGGCAAAAGTCATGCGTGCTTCAACCAAAATTGAATGGAACCGCGCACAAAGAGAGCTGCAAGCGAAACGTAAACGCCTGGCCGCCAGTTGGGGCAGTACCGAAGCGCGTTTTGATTCCGTCCAGGGGGAATTGACTTCCGTTCGACAACCCCCGTCCCTGCAACAATTGTTGCAACGTATAAAACTGAATCCGAATTTAGCGCGTTGGGCCACTGAAATCAGTCAACGGCAAGCTTTGGTTCGTGTAGAGGAATCTAAAGTGATTCCAAATATTACCGTGAGTTTAGGCACCAATAAGTATCTCGACGGCGACAACTACAACCTGAATGCCGGAATTTCCATGCCTTTACCCCTGTTTAATCGCAATCAGGGCAATGTTATGGCGGCCGAACGACAGCTGAATAAAGCAAAAGATGAACGCCGGCATGTTGAAGTTCAAATGACTACCGAGCTGAATACCGTTTATCAACAACTTCATGCCGCTTATGCCGAAATTGTCGCATTACAAGAAACCGTCATACCCGGCGCGGAAACGGCTTTTAAGGTCGCCGATCGTGGCTATCGGCTGGGCGAATTCGGTATTCTCGACGTATTGGATGCGCAACGAACATTATTTGGCGTAAAAATACAATATTTACAGTCACTTGCGGATTATCATCTGAATGTTGCCGACATTGAACGATTACTCGGTGGTTCACTGAATCCATCGACCGAAACGAGTAGCGAGTCATTACCATGAAACAAACGATTAAGCGAAACCTGCGGACACAGGTCAAATTGAAAACCCCTCTCTTACCAGCGGTGTTATGGCTATGTTTTTCATTTCAACCGGCTTCTTTTGCTGGCGATCATGAGCATGAAGGCCATGAGGAAACCGCATTAGAATTTTCGGCGGAAGAACTGCAAGAATTTGACATCAAGCTGGCTCAGGCGAAATCCGGAAAAATCAGCAAATCACTGGAATTGACCGGCGAAGTGATTGTCGCGCCGGAGCGTTTGTATCATGTCGTTCCCTGGGTATCCGGCGTGGTGCGCCAGGTTTATAAACATCTCGGTGAACAGGTAAAAAACGGCGATCTTTTGGCCATTTTGTCAAGCCGTGAACTTGCCGCCGCTAAAGCGCAGTACGTTACCGCTGACAGTTTATTACGATTGGCAAGCACCAATCTACAACGGGAAACAAAGCTGTATAAAGAAAATATCACCGCGAAACGAAATTATCTTAAAGCCAAACAAGAACAGGCGGAAATGTCGATCAAGCGGAAGGCGGCAAAACAACAACTGCTGGCGTTAGGCTTGTCTGAAACGTCAATCAGCGCTGTTTTACAGGATGTGAATAAAGATCTAACCCGCTATGAATTACGCGCGCCCGCGGACGGCGTCATCATCGACAAACATGCTGTTTACGGTGAATTGATTACAACCGATACCCGTAGTTTTACCATTGCCGATTTATCTGAAATTTGGGTCAATCTGACCGTCTATCAAAAGGATTTGGCTTTGATTCATTTGGGCCAACCGGTACGGGTCGGCAGTCGTTTTGGAGGGGCTGAAACAGAAGCGGCCGCAGTCGGCACCCTAAGCTGGATGAGTCCGACCCTTGATGAAAAAACCCGGAGCGCAACAGCCCGCGTGGTGTTGGAAAATGCGGACGGACGCTGGCGTCCGGGCATGTTTGTCAGCGGCAATGTCGTTATAGCAGAGCACGATGCCGCGCTGGTTATCCCTTTATCGGCCTTACAAACCCTGGAAGGAAAAACAGTGGTTTTTGTCCGGCATGAAGACGGGGATTTTGAACCCCAGCCGGTTCAGACCGGGCGTAGAGATTTTAAAAATGTGGAAATTCTCCAAGGTTTAAAGCCTGGCCAAACTTACGTCAGCCAGAATGCCTTTTCCTTGAAAGCACAGTTGCAAAAAGGAGAGTTTGGCGAAGGACATCATCATTGATTTCGAGTGTACAAACAAATGTAGGATGCGCTGAGGCACGAAGCGCATCAGATAGAAGCACATCACAGGTGCGCTTCCTATCGTCAGCTCATCCTATTATGGAGAATTTATGATCAATCAAATAATTAATTTATCTTTACGCAGCCGCCTGTTGATGCTTGTGCTTGGCATTCTGGTCATCGCAGCGGGCTATCGCAGTTACCAAAAGTTGCCGGTCGATGCTTTTCCGGATGTCTCACCCAATCTGGTGCAAGTATTCACCATAACTGAAGGACTGGCGCCTGAAGAAATTGAAATGTACGTGACCTATCCGGTTGAAGCGGCGATGACCGGATTACCCGGTATAGAAAAGATTCGTTCAGTGTCCAATTTTGGCTTGTCGGTGGTCAATATTTATTTTCTGGACGATATAGACATTTATTTTGCCCGGCAAGTGGTCGGCGAACGCTTGCAGGAAGCGCGTGACCAGATTCCGGCCAGTTTTGGCGAACCGGCGATGGGACCGATCTCAACCGGTATGGGATTGGTGCTTTTTTATTATCTCAAGGATGAGTCGCACAAGTATTCACTGGAGGAATTGCGCACCATGCAGGACTGGATCGTTAAATTCAATCTGCAAACAGTACGGGGCGTGACCGAGGTTCTGGGCATCGGCGGTTTTGAAAAACAATTTCATGTCGTGGTAAAGCCAGATGCTTTGCTGCGCTACGACATTTCAATGGATGAACTGATTCAACGTGTCCGTTCCAATAATCTTAATGTCGGCGCGCAATACCTGGAAAAAAACAATGAACAGTTCATTATTCGTTCCGTGGGCTTGGCTAAAGGCATTACGGATATTGAAAATATTGTGGTTAAAACCGTGGATGGCCGCCCCGTCTATTTATCGGAACTGGCTGAGATAAAAATTGGCGGCGCGATCCGGCGTGGACTACAGACCCGAAATGGCGAGGGTGAAGTGGTTGCCGGCATGGCCATTAAATTGTATGGCACCAATGCCTCCACGGTGATTGAACGGGTTGAGCAAAAAATTCAAGACATCAATAAAACCTTACCGGAAGGCGTCAGTATTGTGCCTTATTATCAACAAAAGGATATTGTTGAAGGGGCCGTCAACACGGTCAGCAGTGCGTTGGTGCAAGGCATTATTCTGGTGGCACTGGTATTACTGGTGTTTATGGGCGGTTTTCGCCCCAGCCTGGTCGTTGCCCTGTCCATTCCTTTTTCGGTGATGTTTGCTTTTATCGCCATGGGCTTACTGGGTATGTCGGCTAATTTAATGTCGTTAGGCGGGTTGGCGATTGCCATCGGTATGATGGTCGATGGCACCATCGTGATGGTCGAAAATGTAGACCGTATGTTAAGAGAATCCAATCACGATGAGTCACGTTTACATGTTGTCGGTAGAGCCTGCCGCGAAGTGGGAAAGCCGATTTTGTTTGCCATTGCCATTATTATTATCGTGTTTTTACCGCTATTTACCTTAGAAGGGGTGGAAGGCAAAACCTTTAGGCCGTTAGCCTATACCGTGGCATTGGCGATGTTGGGTTCATTGGTGTATGCGCTTTTTATTGCACCGGTTTTATCCGATGTACTCATGAGACGCGCATCCGTACAGGCTGATGGCAAAATCAGCCTGGATGAGCGCATCCTCAATGCCTTGCTGAAACCTTATCGACCTTTGGTTGAATACTTCGTCAACCATCGTAAGGTTGCGATTTTCCTGTCTGGCGGACTTTTGTTGCTGGGGATGGCGGTATTTCCTTTTCTGGGTTCTGAATTCACGCCAAAGTTGCAGGAAGGCACCATCGTTGTGCGCTTGACCATGGCGCCGTCAATCTCCATTAATGAAAGTAAACGAAATGCATTGATTGTGGAAAGACGCTTATTGAAAATTCCTGAGGTGATTGAAGTCACCAGCCGAATTGGGCGGGGCGAAGTCGGCGCCCATGCCGACCCGATCAATTCAGCGGAAATGTATATCATCCTTAAAGATAAGAATGAATGGAGAGAGCCAGGGGATCAGGCGCTTATCGAAAAGGAAATCCGTCAAACGGTTGCCGACTTGCCCGGCATTACCGCAAACCTGACCCAACCCATTGAAATGACCGTTGATGAACTATTAGAAGGTGTTAGGGCGGAGCTGGCCGTTAAACTCTTTGGCGATGACTTACAGCAACTAAAAAGCAAAGCGGATGAAATCGCTGCCGTTATCAAAAAAGTTGAGGGCGCCGCCGATGTGCAGGTGGATCAGGTCTCCGGCACGCCTCAATTAGTGATTACGCCGGATCGCCAAGCCATTGCCCGCTATGGTCTTAATTTAATTGATGTTCAAGACGTCATTAAAAGTGCAATTGGTGGCACGACGGCAGGACAAGTATTTGAGGGTATTCGACGCTTTGATATTCTGGTGCGTTACCAAAAGCAGGATAGGGATAATATCGAAGCAATTCGTAATTTACTGATCAGTGGGCCGGATGGAATCAAAGTCCCATTAGCTCAAATTGCCAGTATTGAAGAAATTGTAGGGCCGAGACAAATCACCCGGGAAAACAACCAGCGTTTTATCAGCATTCAAGCGAATGTCATTGATCGGGATATTGTGTCTTTTGTTGAAGAGGCACAGCAAGTAATTGATAGTCAAATAAAACTGCCTCCCGGTTATTATACCACCTGGGGAGGACAGTTCCGGTTGCAGCAGGAAGCGAATAAACGTCTGGCCATTGTGATTCCGGTGACTTTAGTATTTATTTCACTGCTGCTATACAGTAGTTTTGGCTCGGTTAAAAACGCCGCCCTGATCTTATTGAATATTCCATTGGCATTAGTCGGCGGTGTGATTGCCTTGTGGATCAGTGGACAAAATCTTTCCGTTCCTGCATCGGTCGGGTTTATCGCGCTGTTCGGCATTGCCCTGGAAAACGGCATGGTGCTGGTGACTTATCTGAACCAATTGATCCGGGATGGCGTGGCGATTGATGAAGCGTCTGTTCAGGGGGCGTGTTTGAGAGTCAGGCCGGTGTTAATGACGGCTGTCACCACGGCATTGGGACTCATTCCGTTATTGCTGGCATCCGGCACAGGCTCTGAGGTGCAAAAACCTTTAGCCACCGTTGTGGTTGGCGGGCTTGTGACTTCAACATTACTGACCTTGTTAGTTATACCGGCATTGTATAAATGGTTTGTAACAGAAGGCAGGCAAGCAAAATAGTCAATATTGCCCGAATCTGGATACTGTTTGATTCGGGCAATCATCCATTTTTAAATCAGTAAACTATGAGTAAGTATTATGAAACAAGTGATTGCCTATATAAAACCCCATAAACTTGAGAATGTCATGCTGGCATTACATAAAATCGAAGGACTAACAGGAATCAGCGTGCTAAAAATGCAAGGCTGTGGACGTAGTCGTAAAGAAACTTCAGATGCCATCTTTGATGAAGAAACATATGGCTTGGTTCCCCGCTTAAAACTGGAAATAGCCTGTTGCGGCGATCGAGTCGAACAGGTCATTGCCGCGATACAGGAAAGTGCGCATACGGGGCTCGGGGGCGATGGAAAAATTTATCTACTCCCCGTACTGGATGCGGTTCGGATTAGTACGGGTGATACCGGTGAAATGGCGATTTAATCTTTTTGAGGTCTTAGCATTATGAGCACGTCGAATCAATTGGAACCCCCCTGTTGTTGTCATAACGAGCCAACCGAGAATCAACCGCCCGCATCTATGCCTACTCATGGCATGATCTTCAAAATTGAAGGGCTCGACTGTGTTGAGGAAGTGACGATTTTAAAATCAGAAATCGGCCCTTTAGTGGGTGGCGCAGACAACTTGGCTTTTGATGTGATTAATGGCCGGATGACGATTCTTAGCGATACTAAACGGGTGCCAGAAAAGGCTATCGTCAAGGCGGTTGCTGCAACCGGAATGAAAGCCACACGCTGGAAACCGGGACAAACGGCAACCGATGTCAAGCAACGGCAACGATCACAGACCTTTTACGCAACCGTCAGTGGTTTGTGCATTGTTATAGGGATATTGATGCATATTGTCATTGCCGGTGGTTTTAGCGATATTCAACAATTATGGCTAGTCCCTGAGACTTGGACTTATTCCTGGCAGGACTTGGCCTTATATCTTAAAAGCCTGTTATATGCCCATAGTTCACAAACCATGCCGTTCCCCGAAAAGGCAGCTTATGGTCTGGCTATTATTTTTGGCGTTCGTCATGTGATTGTAAAAGCCTTTTATGCGTTAAAACGGCTCCGTGCCGATATGAACTTATTGATGCTGGTCGCCATTATTGGCGCCATGTTCATTAATGAATGGTTTGAAGCGGCAGCGGTCAGTTTTTTATTTTCTTTATCTTTAGCCATTGAAAGCTGGAGTATCGGCCGCGCCCGACAAGCCGTAGAAGCCTTGCTGGATTTAGCGCCTTCCGATGTCACCATCAAGGATATGAATGGGCAGGAGCGTCAGATACCGGCGGCAAGCGTTACGGTCGGTACAACATTTATTGTTAAATCCGGCGATAAAATTCCACTGGACGGTGAAGTGGTAGCCGGTATGGGTTCCGTCAATCAGGCGCCGATTACGGGTGAGAGCGTACCTGTCAGCAAACAAAGCGGTGATGAAGTGTTCGCAGGCAGTATCAACGGCGAAGCCGTGTTAGAAGTCAAAGCGGGCAAACTCGCTTCCGATACCACGCTGGCGCATATTATTCGGATGGTTGAAGAAGCCCATAGTAAACGCGCTGAAGCGGAACAATGGGTAGAGAAATTTGCCCGTATTTACACCCCTATTGTTATGCTATTGGCCTTAGCTGTTTTTGCGATTCCGGTTTTATTTTTTTCGGGAATTTGGCAGCTGTGGCTGTACAAAGCGCTGGTGTTATTGGTGATTGCCTGCCCTTGCGCGCTGGTCATTTCCACTCCGGTCAGTATCGTTGCCGCATTAGCTTGTGCCGCCAGACAGGGTATCCTGGTAAAAGGCGGGATTTACATCGAAGCCCCGGCACACCTTAACGCCATTGCTTTTGATAAAACCGGCACGTTGACGCTTGGAGATCCTGTCGTGACAGGGCTTTATCCTTTCAATCATCATACCCAGGAAGAACTGCTCAGCCGAGCCGCTGCCTTAGAGTCGCGCAGCAACCATCCACTCGCCAAAGCCATTTTAAACTATAGCGAAAGCCAGGGCATTCAAATCGCCAATGCGGATAATGTAAGCGTTTTGCCGGGTAAAGGGGTAACGGGTTTATTTAACGACACGGATTTCTGGCTGGGTTCCAGGCGTTATCTGTTGGAACGCGGGCAGGAAACTGAGGAAATCAGTGAACAGGCAAAGACATTGGAAAAGACCGGACAAACCGTGATCGCCATCGGCAATGATCAACATGTCTGTGGTCTCATTGCCGTCTCTGATCAACCGCGGCCTCACATCCAATCGATTTTACAATCCCTGAAACATTGCGGCATAAAACATCTAGCGATGCTGACCGGCGATAATCAGGTCACGGCTGAAAATATCGCCCGGCAAATCGGACTGAATGAAGTTCACGCGGAATTACTGCCTGCGGACAAAGTGAAAAAAGTCAGTCAATTGGTCGAGCAATACGGAAATGTCGCCATGATCGGCGATGGTATCAATGACGCCCCGGCATTGGCCAGAGCCAGCCTGGGCATTGCCATGGGCGTGATGGGCTCGGATGCGGCCATAGAAACAGCGGATATTGCCTTGATGGGTGATGATCTATCCAAATTACCCTGGCTAATCAAGCATTCAAAAAGAACGTTGCGAATTATCCGGCAAAATATTGTTTTTGCACTGTCGCTGAAAGCTGCTTTTGCAATATTAGCCTTCGCCGGAGTCGCTACATTATGGCAAGCCATTGCAGCGGATATGGGGGCCTCTTTATTGGTGGTGGCCAATGGACTCAGATTACTAAAACCAAAAGATGCTAAACCAATGTTTCTTAATTGAGAAACCGTTATTTTTCTCAGAGCAACAGTTCGGTCTATGCCAAATTTCAAATGGCTGACATAAAATAGTCGGTCAAGTGATCTTCAAAAAATCTGTTCACCGGATTTCGCACTATATTCTATTTTGTCAAGTTGGGGTATGCCTTAAAATGACAGTTCAGGCGTATCGGCCCTCGATGCTCGATATCACTAACCAACTGGAGCGCATCCTTGGATCGTCTAACCCTCGAACGTCGACAGGTTTGGATTTATCTGTCAACCATCATCGGCGGCTTGCTGGTGGGCAGCACTTGGCCCGACATTACCCACCTCTTTGAAAAACTGCTATGGCCGGCGTTGGTGCTTCTATTATATACAACCTTTGTACAAGTGCCGTTGCTCCATCTGCGTGAAGCTTTTCGCGATCGGCGATTTGTTGCCGCGATACTAGCCGGCAATTTCATTGCCTTGCCTCTGCTGAGTTGGACACTCCTGCAATGGCTACCTGTCGACCCGGTTGTGCGTCTTGGCGTACTGTTGGTATTGTTGGTGCCCTGCACCGACTGGTTCATTACCTTCAGTCAACTGGGCGCTGGGAACGTGCCTCGAGCCATCGCAGTGACGCCACTTAACCTGCTGTTGGAACTCCTGCTTCTGCCAGTCTGCCTATGGCTCATGCTCGACACCAAACTGGCCGCACCCCTTAGCTTCACCGAAATATGGCCCGCGCTGCTCGTTGTCATCGTGCCGATGATCGCAGCAGCCGTGTCGGAGCGTTGGTTTGAGGCTCAACCGACACGGGAAAAGCTGCGTGATCGGTTGGCCTGGTGGCCGGTGCCACTATTGGCTCTAGTCGTCTTCCTGATCGCCGGAGCGCAAATCAGTGCGGTGCGGAATGCACTGAGTCTTTTCCCAGTCGTCGTACCGTTGTTCGTGGCATTTCTGGTGTTGGCCGCTCTGATCGCCAAAGGGCTGGCGAGATTGATGGCGCTGCCGACCGATCAAGGGCGAACACTGGCATTCAGCCTGGGCACCCGCAATTCGTTTGTCGTCCTTCCTTTTGCGTTTTCTTTGCCGGATGGCTGGGAAGTGGCGGCAGTGGTAATTGTCTTACAGTCTCTGGTCGAACTCTTCGGAATGGTGTTCTATCTGTGGTGGATACCACGCAAGCTCTTTCGATAGACTCCTCGGAACAACGGACAGTCGTCCGTCTGGATCGGACATGCTACGCTTAGCGTACGATTTTTTCCGGATTCTGTGGGCTTGA
Source organism: Methylotuvimicrobium sp. KM2 (assembly GCF_038051925.1). Lineage (NCBI taxonomy): Bacteria > Pseudomonadati > Pseudomonadota > Gammaproteobacteria > Methylococcales > Methylococcaceae > Methylotuvimicrobium > Methylotuvimicrobium sp. KM2. Next base: position 2,369,716 of record NZ_CP150634.1, read on the forward strand.
CTAGTAGATTAAAGGAGCCAAAGCCGTTCAGGGGGAATCCGTACAGCATCCATACGCAAGATGCTTGACTGGAAAATAAGCCATCGGCAATAGACTTAACGGGCTAAAATTTGGCTACTGCTATACGGTGACACCATGTAAATAGCGTTTAGGAGTAAAGCAGAGAAAAATTTAAAGGTCGCTACATAGTCCGTTGCCGTCACTCGGGATCAAAGTGTCAAAGTCTTCTTTTGGCCGTTCCCTTCCTTTAGAGTGTGTAAAATATCGGTCTGCATTCTATTAAAATGAAGCATACCTGATTAGGATGTTACTCATTTACGAAGGAATCCTTACGGTCCTCCAAACTATCCTTCACCCTTCGACAGGGCTCTCCTGAGCGTAGCCGAAGGGCTCAGGGCGAACGGTAGTTTGAGGCTCTCAACTGCTCTTTTTAGGTTAAAACACCATTCACTAGGAGTTGCTGATGAATTATTTGGATATGTTATCCGTGGCTTTGGAAGAAGCCCGTGCGGGATTTGATGAAGGCGGCGTTCCGGTTGGTGCGGCATTATTCGATTGCGAAGGCCGTGTGCTTGGACGGGGGCGTAATCGGCGAGTTCAAGACGGCGACCCATCGATACATGGCGAAACCGACGCATTTCGTAAAGCGGGGCGGCAAACGAACTACCGCGATAAAATTCTCGTGACGACCTTAGCTCCTTGTTGGTATTGCTCCGGATTGATTCGACAGTTTAATATCGGCACCGTTGTTGTCGGCGAATCGGTCAATTTTTCAGGGCATTTGGATTGGCTCAGGGAGGCAGGAGTCAATGTCATCGAGTTGCACGATGCCGATTGTATTGAGCTAATGCGCCGTTTTATCGAGCAATCGCCGCATATCTGGTTTGAAGATATCGGCGAATACGTTGGTGCTTAATCCTAAATCCGGCGGCTTAACCTTTCTGCCTGGAATAGATCAAGCAGATATAAATAAAAAACTGCGTACCGAAAATTAGATTGGCCATCAATAAATGAATCGGTTGCGCGGCTGCGGGGAAACCGAGCCTGTCGAGGCTGACACCGGCAAGAATTGCGGTGACGACCATGGCGGTCAAGGCTATGCCGAGGGTATGTAATAATCTATTTTGAGCAGGCGAGCGATACAGTTTCCAGGCCAACCATAGGTTTGTGAACAAGATAATCGACGAAAACGAGCGGTGCACATAAAAAATGATGGGTAGGTCATCGCGCCAATATTGACGGTCGATATAGGCATGTTCGTTAGCAATTAGATCGACGGCTTCTCGAACTTGCGTGCCCATCGCGACTTGAATCAAGGTCATGGCCAATGCAGCGGTCAACACGCCCTTAAAAACACGGGGCAACGACTGTGTATCAAGGCTTTGAAAAAACTCCCGCTGCGATCTTGCTATGACGTAAATTAACAAGGCAACAATGAACAAAGCCAATAGCATATGCAAGGTTATCATCAGCGGCTTTAGATTGCTGGCGACAACCACGGAACCTAGCCAAGCTTGAAAGCCGACGATAAAAACCACCGCCAAGCAAAGATAAAATACCGTCTTGTCCGACTTGAGATAAATACGGGACGACCAGGCGGTCAGTAAAATCAGAATTCCAATGCTGGCGCCGGTTAAGCGATTTAGATACTCGGTCCAAGTTTTGACCGGATTGAAATCGGTGTTTTGATAACCGCGTTCGGCATAGATTGTTTTGTAATCCGGCGGAAGCTGAGAAACGTCGGTTGGCGGAATCAATTTGTCGAAGCAGGTCGGCCAATCAGGGCAACCCATTCCGGCTCCGGATGCGCGAACGATGCCGCCGACCAGGATCAAGAAGTAAACAGCGAAAATGGTAATGGTTCCGATGCGTCTGAACCTGAGTGCGGCTTCAATATCAATCATTGGTGTGATCTGTATTTTTTTGAGAGGATATCGGTGAATGCGGATTTTGCATTACGCTAGGGAGGGCCTGTAGTAGAGCGATTCGGGAGCGAACATCAGGAGAACATAGACTGTGCAATTTCTATTTCTTCGGATAATCCTTCTATTTCCAGAATTTCAGCATCGGAAGACAGACCCAGCTTGGCAAATGCCGGCACGGTAGACCAGTCAACCCGTGTTGCAGGATGATCGGTCCCGGCTATGCTTTGTAAAAAAGCCACTTGTACAAGATCAACATAATCGGCTTTTTCACCCGAGTCATAGCCAAAGTTAACGTATTGATACGGAACGGCTTTTAACTCATCGGGAAAGGTCCATGTATCCATAATGATTTTTCCAACGGCCGGATGGGCTTTTTCCAGCAATTTTTCAAGACGTGAAGGGCTATCTCTGAATTCCGGAATATCTTCTACCAGCATCAAAATTGGCAATTTGCCAATTTGGTGAATGAGCCCTGCTAGCATGGCTTCATCGGGATTTAGATGCCGGGTGCATGTTGCCAATGCTCTACTGATGGCCGAGACATTGACACTTTGTTCCCAGGACTGTCTGAAGTAATGCTCAAGCACTGTTGAAGTCGGGCTGAACATTTGTTGCATTACCAGGCTGCTTATCAATGAGCTAATGGTTTTAAGCCCTAGACGCGTGACCGCCATTTGAATGCTCTTGATCTCGTTGACTCCGCGATATAAAGGGCTGTTAGAGACTTGAATCAAGCGCGTAGACAAGGCTGCGTCGGTGACAATCATGTCTGCTAATTGCTGTGCCGTTGCTTCGCCTTTAGCTACTGCGTCGCGAACCTTTAACGCAATGTCAGGGAGAGTTGGCAATATCAGGCGATTGGCATCCAGTTCTTTTTGAACATGGTCAAGAAAAGCCTGGACTGATTTAAATTGCATTCGAGTTCAAGTTCCCATCAAAGATTTACAGTTTAAATTCAAATAGCTGTCCAAGTAGGAAAGCAGCCGTCAAGCCTAAGTTTTCGAAAAAACCATTTTTAGCTAAGGATTTCGTGAAAAATAACTTCCTGGAGCTATGAGTTTTGTAGCGGGTTCGGTAGCTCGCTTTACAGGACTCCGTGAACCCAGCACCTAAATTATCTAAGATAGTTAACCATAGCCAATGGGCTATGGAATTTAGGTACTGAGTGAATACGTCTGTGTAGGCTTGACGGTGGCGACTGACTGACTGACTAGGATGTCATGAATGCAGATTTTGCAGGAGCAAAAATCTGCCTTGCCGCCGACACCTGCCAATCGAGTTACCGAACCTTCTTACCTTACATTAAAAATAGGGAAGTTATTTATGACCAGATCCTAAATTGCTGTGTTAACGCATTATAAACTCAAAATATTTTTGAAATTTTTCATAAGCTATTTAGAGCCAGTTATTCACTTAAAATCCAGAAAGCAGTCATTTTATCAGACATGAAAATCGGTAAATTTCGACATTCAACGTCAAGTATGGGCGCGATCACTCAGCACCAATTCCATAGAATTATAGCGTTATTAGCCTGATTTTGTCCTTAGCCGTTGTATCAAGTATTAAGTTTTCGCTATCGAGTTCGCAATTCGGCAGAACCGCAAGCAGCTTAATGGTATTTCCTTCCTTTTGAGCGCGCAGGACTTTTCCTATTGTTTGACCGATGCCGTCGAGAATAGCCGCATTCGGAGGCGGCGCTTCCGCGGCATTGGATTCGGCTAAGAACAGCATTCTTTTCGTTTTTCCAAGATAATGCGTACGCGCTACGATTTCTTGCCCGGTATAACAACCCTTGTTAAAACTGATGCCGCCTAATTGATCGAGATTCAGCATTTGCGGAATATATTCTTCGCTAGTTTCCTGATCGACCCAGGGTATTTTGTCTTCGATATCGAATAGCCGCCATTGCTCTGGAGTGCTTGCATGATAGTCATGTTCTTGGGTAAGCAAGGACCAAAGTTCGATGGCTTTTTCCGACGATTCAACGGCTATATAACGTGATTTCGATAAAGGCAGTTTTATCAAGCGGAAGGGCTCGGCAAGCATGTGAAGTTCATGCTCCGGAACAGGCGTAAAAAATTTTGACGAGCTTTTGTTAATCCCAACTAGGCAATACTCATCGCGGCTATCGATCAGTTGCACATCGGAACGTAAAATATATTTTCGTAGTTTTTCGATGATGCTGTCGAGTAATTCTGTAGGTAAGATTAGAAGGAAGCCATCGTTCGACTTAATTACAAAAAAATTGGCGATAACGCGCCCTTTAACATTGCAAAAGGCTCCGAAACTGCACTTTTGTTCGGTGAGTTCGTTGATATTGCAAGTTACTTGGCCTTGAAGAAATCGTGCTGCATCGTTGCCGGTGACTGTTAACACGGCTAGTTCGATAACCGGACAAACCTGCCCGGCTTGTTTGTCTAAGTCGTCGGTTTTTTCTATATGGACAGTCTCGGTATTAATTCGTGTCTGCTGTTCAATAAGAAAAGATTTCCAAGCTTGATTCATGACTAATCGTTAGAGTTGATTGAAAGTCTCTGATTATACCTCTGTCTGTTTAATGCTTGAAAAATATCAAACCATCGTTGTTATTGTATGAAACATTTAGAATTGGTAACGTTTAGAATCGGAATGTCGAAGCGAGAGAAAAAAATTCTATTGCTCATGCATGTGATGGCTTTGCTTGCAATTGTGCTCAGTGCTATCGAGCTTTATGTTCAATGGCTATTGATTGCGGTTGTTATTTTTAGCGGCATTGTCTATCGCCGCCGTTATTTTATTGGCGATACGGAGCGCTTGCTAAGATATTCAGGAGATTACGGCTGGCAGCTTTTCACAGGGGGTAGCTTCGCACAAATTCGGATTCTCGGATCAACGGTCTTAATGCCGCTTGCGATTTTTTTTCATTGTGAATTGCAAGGTAAAAACCATTACCAGGTCATATTTAACGATGCCATGAACGAAATCGATTTTCGAAGGCTAACCGTATATCTAAAAATAACCGTTTCAACAGAAGAGTAGGAAATCGGTTTTTATGCGGCATTTTTTTGGTTCGCTCCTGCTTTAAGGCTTACCGCTTAAATATCCGGCGAATGTTGTTTCATCAATCCGTCCGGGAATTGTATAATTACGAGTTTTTTATCATCAAAGCAACTATCCCAATTGCTTAAACACTTCAGAGACCTCTATGGCGCTATATTGCGGAATCGTCGGATTGCCTAATGTCGGTAAATCGACTTTATTCAATGCTTTAACCAAGGCGGAAATCGCCGCCGAAAACTACCCTTTTTGTACTATCGATCCCAATGTCGGTGTTGTTGCCGTGCCAGACCCGAGATTGGATAAACTCGCTGAAATTGTCAAGCCTCAACGCGTACTGCCAACCACGATTGAATTCGTCGATATCGCCGGATTGGTTGCCGGTGCTTCGAAAGGCGAGGGGCTGGGCAATCAATTTCTTGCCAATATTCGCGAAACCGATGCTATCGCACATGTCGTCCGTTGTTTCGAAGACGATAATGTCATTCACGTTGCCGGAAAAATCGATCCGATAGCCGATATCGAAGTCATCAATACCGAATTGGCGTTGGCCGACATGGCAACCGTCGAAAGGGCCTTGCAACGGGCGGCCAAAGCATCGAAATCCGGCAATAAAGACGAATTGGCCCGAAAAGCCGTATTGGAAAAAGTTAACGAACATTTGAACACCGGCGAACCGGTTAGGGCGATGGATTTATCCGATGATGATATCGCCTTGATTAAAGACTTGTGCTTATTAACCGTTAAACCCACGATGTACATTGCCAATGTTCAAGACGACGGTTTTGAAAATAACCCAATATTGGACAAAGTAAAAGCATTCGCCGACAAAGAAGGCGCCATGGTCGTGCCGGTATGCGCGGCAATCGAAGCGGAAATCGTGCAGCTTGATGAGGACGAAAAACAAGAATTTCTCGATGATTTAGGCTTGGACGAACCGGGCTTGAATCGAGTCGTGCGAGCCGGTTACCAGCTGCTTAATTTATCGACGTATTTCACGGCGGGCGTCAAAGAAGTCAGAGCCTGGACGATACCCGTCGGCGCCACGGCTCCGCAAGCCGCAGGAGTCATTCATACCGATTTTGAAAAAGGTTTTATCCGCGCCGAAGTTATTTCCTATGAAGACTTCGTTACTTACAAAGGTGAGCAGGGCGCAAAGGATGCCGGTAAATGGCGTCTCGAAGGCAAAGATTATGTCGTTAAAGACGGCGATGTCATGCATTTTCGTTTCAACGTTTGACAAACCAAGAGCGGGTCTCTATAATGCCCGCTCTTTTGCAAGACCTCTTCAATGGCGATGTAGCTCAGCTGGTTAGAGCACGGGATTCATAACCCCGGGGTCGGTGGTTCAAGTCCACCCATCGCCACCAATAAAAACAATCACTTAGACAAATTAACAAATCATTAATTCTTTTTTTGTCGCAATTTTGTCGCACTTCTAAAAAAAACCACTCCCAATCAACCGCACTGCTTGCGGGTCGTGATACATCAGGCTATTGATGATGGCGATAAGATAAATTCAGACGTTCCTGAATGGAACAACCTATAAAAAACAAAGACCTCTGAAAGGTAAGCACTAGGTATTCGCTGTATATCCAGCTAAGTTTACTGGCTAGTTTTGCGAATGGGTATCTCGTTGGAACACCCATTTGCGGTTTGGAATCGGGATATCCCGATTCGGGATTGAGGCAAAAGCGAACTCCGAGTTCGTTTTTGGATGGGCTTTGCGCGGGGTTCTCACTATGGGATATCCCATAGTTGTAGTAGCTCGCGTTTGAAAATAGACGGGCTCGCAATTATCCCGTTTTTCGGCTCGAATTAGCTGCGACTGAAAATCCGACTCGGCTCAGAATAAATGCCACTGAGCTTGCATTTATCCGCACGGGCTTGCATTCCATTTTCGCAGGCTCATTCTAATTGCAAATGAAATTCAGGCTTCAGATCAATCCATCATTGATGCGAAGCGGTAAACTGACAGGCGATCAAACCATTAAACAGCCTGTCCCGTTTAGCCTGAGGTTTCTATCCTATCCGGCGCAACAAGAGTTATGTTGCTGGATGGGCGGACATTTAACCGAACCGTAAGAGCAAAACACGCAGCAATCCCCCGGCTTTGGCTTTAGCAGTGTACCGCAGGACTTGCATTCATAGAAAAACTGGCAGGCATCAGTCGGCATGGTTTCCGTTTCGGCGTGTCCGCAGTGTGGGCAGGTGATCGTCGATTCGAGAATGAGGGTGTTCATTTATTTTCCTTCTTGATAGAGGATGGATAACCGGCGGCCTTGGTTGCTTCCGTCAGTTTGTCCGCTGTGGTCAGCGTATCGTCGAATTGTACCGTCGCAGTTTTACTGGCGTAATCGATCGAAACCTGTTGCACACCGGAAACATGTTCAAGCGCTTTCTTGACCGTAATCGGGCAGACGGCGCAGGTCATGTTTTGTACATCGAGCGTGACCGCACGAGAGGCAGCCAGTGCCGATCCGCAGGTAACGGCAAACGCCAAAGTAGACATAAAGGTTCTAGTTGTCATCGATTTTTCCTCAATAGAACAGTGGAGCAAACCATGGAAATGCCAACAAACCCAATAAAGGAAGGGTCACGCCCCAAAAAATGAAGCGTTGCTTGCGGATAACTTCATCATCGGCGCAGGGCTTGCCGGATTCACAGGTTTGAGGCGTCAAATACAGCTTACGAAACGTCAGGCCGATAAAAAGCAATGCCAAGCCCATGAACACCGGGCGCACTGATTCGAAAGCCGTCAGCGTTGCTACCCAAGCCCCGCCAATGCCAAGGCTCAGCAATACCAAAGGAGCAACACAACATAAGCTAGCGCCTATCCCGGCCAGAACGCTCGCAATCAGGGTTTGTCTGGAGTTCATGATGAATACCTCTTTTCTAGCGATTCCTGTAGTATAGGCACCGTACTTATGTACGGAGTCAAGCTTATGATACAAAAAAGTTTTACGATTGGTGCTCTGGCGAAACAAGCCGGAGTCAATGTCGAAACGATCCGTTTTTATCAACGACGCGGCCTGCTGGTGGAGCCTGCCAAGCCACTCAAGGGCATCCGGCATTACGCTGAACAAGACGTGCAGCGAGTGCGGTTTATTAAGGAAGGTCAGAAGCTGGGCTTTTCGCTCGATGAGGTTGCAGAATTATTGAGTCTTGAGGAAGGGCGACATTGCCAGGAAGCCAGAGAAATTGCGCTCAGAAAGCTTGTTCTAATTCATGAACGCATCGAAGGTTTGCGCACGATGGAAGCGGCTTTGTCTAATTTGGTCGAGAGCTGCGCTAGCAATACCGATTCAGTATCATGCCCGCTTATTCAGAGCTTGTTGAAAACATCAGTCTAAGACGTTGCCGTTCCATTGGCCATCAACGCCGATCTGAGACAAAACGGTATGGCCGGCAGCAATGAGCTGATAGTTACCAATGTAACATGGGTATACTCAAACGGAACAGTGGCATGAAACACAAAAAGTGTCTCATTAGGGTTGTTTTGGCACATTTTAGCTGTTATTGTGCCAGGGTCTAAACCCTAGCGAGACAAATCAGGACTCATGGCTATTTACGGTTACGCCCGCGTTTCCAGCGCGGATCAAGATTACTCCCTTCAGGAACAAGCGTTGCGCACGGCGGGTTGCGAAGTGATCCGGGCCGAGAAAGCGTCGGGTACCGCCCGCACCGGTCGAACTGAATTAGAATTACTGCTAGAGTTTCTGCGCAAGGGCGACACGTTGGTCGTTACCCGCGTGGATCGGCTGGCCCGCAGCATCAAGGACCTGCAGGACATCGTGTACGCGCTCAAGGAGCGCGGCGTCACGTTACGGGCCACGGAACAGCCGATCGATACGCAGAGCGCGGCAGGTAAGGCCTTCCTGGATATGCTGGGGGTATTCGCCGAGTTCGAAACGAATCTGCGCCGCGAACGGCAGCTGGAAGGGATTGCGGCGGCCAAAGCCCGGGGCGTTTACCAGGGCCGGAAGCCTTCCGTTGACGGCCAGATGATCAAGGCGCTACGCGATCAACAACAGCTCGGAGCCACCGAAATTGCCCGGCAGCTCGGCATCAGTCGGGCCTCGGTTTACCGGGCACTCGCCAAGCCTCACGCCGAGACCTGACTTGATCCCGGCCGATTCGCTGTTACGGCTGCGGCAACGGCTGGACCAATTGCCGCCGAAAAGTCCGGAGCGGGCCGCCCAGGTGGCGGCGGTCGCCAGCCTCTACGGTATCTCGTCCAGCACCGTCTACCGGGCGCTGAACCACATCAATAAACCGCGCTCCGCGCACCGGGCCGATTACGGCAAACCGCGCAAGCTACCGCGCTTTGAGCTGGAACGCTATTGCGAACTGATTGCCGCCCTCAAACTCAGGACCACCAACAAGAACGGGCGCCACCTGTCCACCCGGCGGGCCATCGAGCTGTTGGAGGACTATGGCGTGGAGACGGCCGAAGGCCTGGTGCAGGTTCCGAAAGGCTTGCTGACGCGTCCCACCGTGAACCGCTATCTGACGCTCTGGCATCTTGATCAGCCTCGCCTGACCCGCGAGCCGGTGGCCGTCCGCTTCCAGGCCGAACACAGCAACGACTGCTGGCAGTTCGACATTTCGCCGTCGGACCTCAAACATATCGACAAACCCGACTGGATCGACCCGGCCAAAGGCCAGCCCACCTTGGCGCTGTTCAGCGTGGTCGACGACCGCAGCGGCGCCGCTTATCAGGAATACCGCTGCATCTACGGCGAAGACGCGGAGTCGGCGCTGCGCTTTCTGTTCAACGCCATGGCGCCCAAGGCCGACGCCGCCTATCCCTTCCAGGGACGACCTCAAATGCTCTATCTGGATAACGGGCCGGTGGCGAAAAGCCGGGTGTTCCAGAACGTGATGCAGGCGCTTGGCATCGACTGGCAGACGCACCTGCCGGCCGGCAAGGACGGCACACGCACCACGGCCCGCTCCAAAGGCAAGGTCGAGCGTCCGTTCCGGACGGTCAAGGAAGCCCACGAAACCCTCTATCACTTTCATAAGCCGGAAACCGAGCAACAGGCCAACGAATGGCTGCTGCGCTACCTGCTGAACTACAACGCCCAGCGGCATCGTTCCGAAGCGCACTCACGGATTGATGACTGGCTGACCCATCTGCCCGCCGAAGGGCTGCGCGAAATGTGCACTTGGGAGCAGTTCTGCCGCTTCGCCCGCGAACCGGAACGGCGTAAGGTCGGCATCGATGCCCGTCTCAGTATTGATGGCACCCAGTATGAGGTAGAATCCGCCATGGCCGGCGAATCGGTCATCTTGCTCTGGGGCCTGTTCGACGACGAGCTGTTTGTCGAATTTGACGGCGAACGCTTCGGACCGTACCGACCGGTCTCAGGACCGATTCCGCTGCATCGCTACCGGGCCTTCAAACGCAGTCAGGCCGATCAGCGTGCTGCCCGCATCCGCTCATTGGCGGCTCAGCTCGGCTTGCCGATTGCGGCGCTGTCCGGCAACGATGTACGCCTGGCGGAGCCAGAGCTCCCGGCAACTATGCCCCGGCAACCGTTCGATGCCGAAGCGCACGAGTACCACTATCCAACGGTTGTTGCCGCCAAGCTGGCCATCGCCGACGAGCTGGCGGCACCGCTGGCCAAACTGCCGCCCGAGGATAAAGCCTTCATCGACCAGGTTCTGGCCGAAACGCTGACACGCCGGATCGTGCTGGCGAAAGTCAGGGACTATTTCCGAGATAAAACAGGAGCACAGCATGCGGGTTGAAGTGATGCAGTATTACGGGCTGACGATGCCATTTAACCAGGCGGGCTATTATGAAACCGCCCACCACCAGGCGCTGATGAAGGACATCCGCGGGGCAATCCATGAAGGGCGGCTCATTGCACTCTGCGGCGTGGTCGGTAGCGGCAAAACGGTGATGCTGCGCCGTCTTCAGCGGCTACTGGAAGAGGAAAAGAAAGTAACCGTTTCCAAATCGTTGGCTGTCGATAAACACCGCATCAAGCTGGCCACCTTCATCGCGGCCCTGTTTTACGACCTGTCTACCGAAAAAAACGTGCGCATCCCCAGCCAGGGCGAAAAGCGCGAGCGTGACCTGCGAGAGCTGGTGCGCAAGAACAAACGGCCGGTGGCGCTGTTCGTGGACGAAGCCCATGATCTCAATGGCCATACCCTGACCGGCCTGAAGCGTCTGATGGAATTGGTCGAGGATGGCGATGGCCGGCTGTCGATCGTGCTGGCAGGACACCCCAAATTGCGCAATGATCTGCGCAAACCCACCATGGAGGAGATTGGCTACCGCACTGATGTGTTTTCTCTGGACGGCATCGCTGGCCATCAACGCGAATATATCCAGTGGCTGCTCACAACCTGCACCGACGGCCAGTCCGAAGCCGATCCCATGCTGACTGACGATGCTTTGGAGCTGTTAGCCGCCAAACTGCGCACGCCGCTGCAAATCCAACTGCACCTGACCTTGGCGCTCGAAGCCGGCTATCAGGCGGGCGAGAAACCTGTTCCGGTTGAAGTCGTCGAATCCATTCTGTCCCGCCATATTGATGATCTGGAACCCACGCTGACCCGGCACGGCTACCGTATCAAGGACCTGATGGAGCAATTGGATACGAAGTCCGCCGACATCAAAGCATTGTTCAACAACACGCTGGATCCGGTGCGGGCAACAGAGTTGCGAGAGAAAATGCTGCGGGCCGGGCTGCCCATTTGACGCCTGCGATAGTTGCAGATAATTTGAGCCCGAGAAAATCGATTGCAAGCCCGTGCGGGTAAATGCAAGCTCAGTGGCATTTAATGTGAGCCGGGCCGGATTTTCAGTCGCAGCTAATTCGAGCCGAAAAACGGGATAATTGCGAGCCCGGTCTTTTTTAAACGCGAGCCCTTACACATAGTGACTGAGAATAAATTTATCGCTACGCTTTAATCAGCATCATCGACACAATCAGCATTTTAAAGGCTTCCAGGGGTTAGAGCATCAGCACTGCATCGACATTGTTCAGCACTCGTTTGTACGCATAATTTGCATATATTTCTTTTTGAAGGGCTTCCTTAAGTTTGGCTAATAATTAAGGTTGAGCAAGGGTTTTTGGATGGGGCTTAGAAGGGGCTTGAAAGGAGCTTGGAAGGGGGCAAAAATTGATTAGCCAACTATCGGTAAACAATCGATTCTCTAGCATGATTTCGTGCCAACTCTCCCCAAGCCAAGATTGATAAGGCTTAGGGAGCGGCACGGATATTGATATAGGTGCTGTTTCGTTTGGTGAAACAATGGAGTTTTGTTGGTGTTAGTCGATTTTATAGTCCTTTGATAGGCCCAGTCGCTCATATCGGCCTTGGATAACCTCTCGGTGGTGTTTTTCGGCCTGCTCGACCGCTTGCTTGGTTATTTCGCGCAACGCTTCCCAGTCGATTTTTTGCACGTTGACCTCAAGCGGAACATCGACCCTTTGACGCCAGTTTTTGGGCCTTCGATTAACCAGCCAACGAGTACAGGCGGTCACATCGGGCGGTAATTCGCTTTCGGTCTTGACTGTTTCGACCATCTGTTCGTTGCCATCCTCATCGATAATCGTCTTTGTTTTGACCTCAAGGACCTTGCAACCGACCGCCCTTTTGTAAAGCGATTCAGAAACGCGCGAATCCGCCTCAAGCTTGCCCGCCTCAACGGCTTTAGCAAAGTCGGGGTAGTCTCGTTTGTACCGGGTTATGCTTGCTCGACTTGCTCCGAAAAACTTGCCTATCTCCTCGTCGGTCAGCCCCAGCAGGGCAAGCCGGTAAGCATCATCATTCATACTCGGGTCATATTTTTTTGGCCTGTGCGGTGGCCGTTTTTGAGTTTTCATATCTTAGTTTCCTTTATAGGTGCTTCATAAGTCGCTTATAGGTTAAGTCCACCTGTCGCAATCAGTCCGATTTTACGGTCACTTAAGTCCTGGCCTACGTCAATTGGCAACGAAACAAAAGGTTGCCGGTCATCCTTAGACTTAGACGGGTGCAGTACGCCGGGGCTATCTTGTATTACAGGCAAGGCAGGCATGGACGGAACTTTAACCTCCGGTATCGCTGAATTTTGGATTGTTGAGTAATAATCGTTAAGGCGTCGAACGTCATCAATACCGTTTAATCCGCCGTTTAACGCCCTTCTTGCCGCAACTACATCGCCTGATTTTGAGGCTTTTTGTAATTTTGGGTTGGTTTTGTAATAAGCAAAAGCCGCCTTTGCTGCAATTTCAGGAACGGCGGCTAGGTCAGGGTTATTTACAAGGTCTTGGTTTATTAATTTGCCTATTCGCTCGTAGTTTGACCGTCCGGTTAATTGAACAAAGCCGCGTCCACGGTATTTATATCCGTCTCCCGGTTGCGTATTGCCTAGGTCTTTTCGACCGCCGTAAAGCACTTCCGCCACGCCCTCATCCCCACGCGCAACTGCATCATTTAACTCCTGTGACGACATAGACCGCGCCTTTTTGCTGACCTGGCGTAATCGTCTGGCTGAATAATTCAGGTTTTCCTCTGTTCTGGTGAAGCCTTGTGTTTCGTGGTCTAGCTGTGCCATTAACATTGCGCGTTCGGTTCCGTGAATGCCTTGCTTGTCCAGCTCATTGAGCATTATCTTTTTGTTTTGCTTGTCGGTCCCGAATGTTTTAGGACTGGACTTTTTGAACTGGTCAACTTTACCGCCAAGCCATTTTTGCGCCTTATCCAAGAACTCCATTGTTTTGGGCGAATCTTTTTTGATACCTTCCAGCGTATCCATTGCCTTTTGCCCGGCATCGCCAACCCAACCGGTCACCTTGTCAATCGAATCCGAAATGCTTTTGGGTAAAAAATCTTTGAACGCTTGCCATGCTTCCTTTGCGTATCCGGCAATCTTATTGCCTAGGTCACTGAAAAACTTCTTGCCTGTTTCGGTGAAAAGCCCCCATGCTGCGGTTGCTCCTGCGGCAATAGCCAAGCCAATCGGGGAGAAGATGGTCCCAAGCACTGGACGAATTATTTTAGTGAAACTTGAGCCAAGAAAGCTGCCGCCGAACGTTGGAAAAAAGCTACCGCCGCCACCTGCCGCACTGCCCCCGGTCTTTTCTTCGATATCATCGAGGACTTTCTTCTGTGCTTTAGCGTGTACCGTGCTTTCTTCGCGGCTTAGTTTCAGTTCCCTGAATATCCGTGAAAACCAATGGAATTTCTTTTTGTCCGACTCGCCGCCGAAAATAGCCTGATAGCCTTTTGATAGCGGCTGTGCAATCTCCTGAGCCGCTTTAACATTTGGGTCTACATCCGCAAGCCCGGTTTCGGCTTCTGCAAAGGATTTTGCTATTCTGTCGGCAAAGTTTCCAAACAGTCGGGTTGTGTTTCGTTCATCCTTGCCGGTCGATGTTGACGATGTAAATCTGCCTTTTTTGTTTCTGTTTGCGCCCTGTCCAGGCTCAACAATATCTGTTACAGAAGATGAAATAAAACGGCCTCTTGCATCGCGGTTTTTGGGTGCTGTAGACGACTGATTACCGGGTAATACAACTGCGCCGGTATGCCTGTTATCGCGTGAAACCGACTTGTTTTGGTTGATAATATTTGATTTTATGGGAATCGACGAACTACGGTTTCTTGGCGAAACAACCGCCGCCTTGATTGCGCCGATATCGGATTTAATCTGGTCCATAATGCGCCGGGTGCGCTTGATATCGGTTATTGTTTCGCCTATTAAAAAGCCTTCGGAGTCATGTGGTAGCATAAGTTAGCCTTTAGTTATTTGTTGAAAATTTAGTCCAATCGTTTCGGTCGATGCTTGCAATCGTCGCAAGCGTTACCGGAATACTGAGTTCGGTGAAATGGCCGTTTTTATCAATGGGGCTATTGCTTGGAATGCTGATTGATTCAATAACCAGCGGCTTGTATGTACGGTTTTTATAGTTCATGGCAAGCGTTACCGGCTCATGGGATGGAAAAAATGTAGACTCGGTAACGCCTTCTTTGACAAGTCGAACGAGGGCGCTGCCGTCCGCTGCAAGCTTTCGCGGGTGCGCCCATCTCATCAGCTGCGCGAATGGTTCTTCGACTTCGCTTACGGGGTCAGCCCACGCACGAAAGAGCAACGTTGCCGTGATTTTTAACGGCGGCGAACCGTTGAAAATTTGAGTGGAATTGAGTTTTGTAATTACGGTTTTGCCGCTAAGTGACTCAGCCACGCCTTCAAGCGCGCCGCCTATCGGTTCGTTTAGGTTTTTGACCATTCGCGCGATATCAACCAGCTCGCCGCTTTGGGCAAGCTTTTGAAAGCTACCTAGAGCATCTTGACCAACGTTTTCGAACGGGCTTTGCCAGTTAAACGCCGCCTCGATATTCGAGTCAAGCAGCGGAGCTTTGACCACAATATCGTCATCGCCGGTTAATCGATTGCCCTTACGGTCTACCTCGTAAAATGTAGCGATTAAATGTTTGTTTAAGCCAGTATCGGGACTGTCTCCCCATTCACTGGTCAATGTTTTTTTTATTTCGTTGTATGTGGACATTTTTTTATACCTCTGTTTCTGTTTTTGGTGCGGCCTTTAAGACCTTGACACGCCTAAGTTTTAACCAAGCTTGTTGGGTGATTTCATTCAACTTATGGGAGTGATAAACAACCGCCGCGCCGCCTGGTAGGTCGTCAAATTGCTGGTTTAGTTCGACGAAACGACTAATGCTATGTGATAGCTCCCCATGCTCATCAAATATCCTTGAAACCGCTTGTTTTGTGGCTTCAAGTTGATTTTGTTGATTACTTACTTGTATTGCCATCTTGGCTAGCTGTCGCAATTGAAAAAGTGTCGATTGCCGCCCCCAATCGCGGAGCATTTGAGTGTTTGGGTCGCGCTCCCAATCGCCCTCGGGCGAAGTGCCAAGCAAAAAATCAATCGAAACCTCATAAATTCCTGCCGCTTTGACGACCAAACTTAAATTTATGGCATCAACGTCAATCGACCACTCAATTTTGTTGAGTTCTTGGGTTTCGATACCTATGAGTTTCGCTGCCTTATTTTGACGGTATCCGGCTATCTCTCTGGCTTCGCGCATTTGTTGCCCAAATATCTTGATTAAATCTTGTTCGGTTTGGTTTAGCATATCGGCCTCAAGTGCCGGGGACTAAGCCCCGGCTTGGTGTGATTATGCCGCTTCGGCTTTGGTTTCAATCGCTAACGCCTCGGCGGCTAGGCGGGTGCTTTTCAATCGGTCAAGGTTCCAGAAAACGTCACTCGCGAAATTTAGCAAATCGCAAGACTCGGATTTGAGGCGTTCAATCTCCGCATTGGCCTCGTCGATTTCGGCTTGGCCTAGTGGCGCGATGATTTTGTCGATTTCGGCTTGTGTAAAACCTTTTTTGAGAAGGTCTTGCAGTTTGTCCTCGTATAATCGCTTCTTATGGTTAATCGACGAGCGAATTAAGTTTATTTCGCCGGGGATTCCGTGAAAAATTCCCAACGCCTTTGAAATTAACTTTTCAGGCCTCTCGGAATAACGCGCTTCTCCTTGTTCGATTATTTTAAGATGGTCGTCCAAGTCGTCCTTTAGGTAACTGATTAGGTCATCGGCTAAAACGAAAGGTTCGCCGTCCAAGTGTTCGCAAGCTTCATCCAGCGCGGCAATGACTTTTTCAAGTCTGGCTTTTGCGTGTTGTGAAGCGAGAAATTGTGTGTGTGATAAATTCAAAGTTTTCATATTAATTACTCTTGGTTTGATTTAAAAAATTGAAAGTCCGTTTAATGGTTTCCTACTATTTAGCTTGGTTAAAAATTAACTAGGCTAATGTGGGGTCGGGACAGTGTCGGGACAGTCGGGACACTCCTTAAGGAGTGTGTCCCGTCCCGTCCCGGGACACCCCGGGACATTGTCCCGTTTTGTCCCGCTTGTCCCGCTACCTTTCAGGCCTTGATATACCTAGCCTTAGCGGTGTTTTTAATGTTGTCCCGCTTGCCTTGTCGGGACATTTTGAAAAAATCAGCCATTTTGGGTGTTTTTGTCCCGCTGTTTGAGATTCATTCTTATTTAACTTCGAATATTCTCCATGCATAATCGCCAAACTCGATGGTGAATTTGTTGTCAAATAATTTGTTCCGGCATCGTTGAAAGGCTTTCTTTTTGGTGTCTAGCTTTTCCTCCCCGGGCTTTTCATCGACGGCCATACATCTATATGCAAATTCCCGCCAGTGGCTGATATTGACAACTTTTTGTTCGGCCCATTTTTGCCCGTTTGGCGGTGCAAATTTGGATTGAATTTCGCCACTGGGCGTGACTCCATGTTGAGCGATTGCCTCACTTAGACTGCTTAGAATGGCATCATCCCGCGCCGATAATCGCCGTTTTTGGGTCGTGGTTTTGGCTTCGCCGTCATGCGCCAAGCAAACGCTTGTCATCGGCTCGCCCTCATCGTCCAGCCAATCAAGCTCAACCGGCTTTAACTTGAACTGCATAGGTTTGAAGGCTTCAAAGTCCTTCGATTTGCGACATGAGAGCGTAATGCTCGCATCGTCCTTGGTGGCTGAAAATTCAGCGTCCATTGCTGCACGGATTGACGAACTGCCCCGGCTTCGCTGCTTGTCGCCGTGGCCTGAATGGTGGACGACCAAAGTCGCCGCGCCTAATGGCTTGAAAAAGCCGTCCAGGTTGGCAACAAATCGGCCTATATCTTGGCTAGAGTTTTCGTCGCCATCCATGTTCCTGTGTAGCGTGTCCACAATGACTAGGCCCGGATTCTGGCAAGTGGCCTTGATGGTGTCGGCTACCCATTGTGCATTTACGCCGTCAATCAGGTTTGCCGGTCGTTGGCTGATAAAAAGCCGTTCAGGCGATTTCATCTGATATTTTGACTCTAACGCCTTCAATCGCCTCGCCATGCCCGAGAAACCTTCACCCGCCACGACAATAACGTCAACCGGCTTTGTTTTGTGGTCGTGCCACTCTAACCCCGCCGCCATGCAAAAGGCCCAATCCAAAGCAAACAACGACTTCCCCGCGCCCGGTTCGCCAAACAGCAAATTAAGGCTTGCCCGTTCGATTAACCCGTTCAAAAGCCAATCTATTTTTATAGGCTTGGCGGTTAGTTCGTTTGCCGGAACAATCGGGAACGGCTGCCATTCGGGCTTAGTTCGCGGCTCGGCTTGCTGCTTGCCTTCATCGTGGCTTTGCGGTGGCGGTGGCGCGTTTTTGGCGCGCTCCTGGGCAAAAAGTCGCTGGTTATGTCGGCTAATTTCAGGACTCCAAGACAGTGCTTTGTTAAAGTCTCCGCCACATTCGAGCAGTCGGTAACAGTCAAAGGCATCGTGAGCAAAGCTGTCGTTCAAAATATCGCCGCCGTGCGAATAAACGCGCTCTATTCCGTCTGAACAGTTCCGCATGATAACCGCGCCCGGTGCTTTGGATTCGCTCCCCGGCCTGATAAATCTATCGCGGCCTTTGGGCTTGTATCCGTTGCGAGTCAGGATTTCTGACACACTTACAGACTGGTTAAATTCGCGGATAGGGTCACGTCTGCCGGGTAACTGCTCGCCTTCTTGTGACTTTGTATGTGCGATTCTCGGAGGCTCTGACTCGCCTAAAGCTGTATTAAAGCAAGGCTTCCATTCATCCCAATGTCGCAGCATATCGAGCAAAACCGCTGGTGCTTCGGGTATTTTTGCCAGGTTGCCGATAAGCTCATATGAGCCGCCGTCAGGGTGTTGACCAAAGACAACATCCTGGCAATTACCGCACCTCAACTCAAAAATAACGCCGTTGGGGCCTCTGAGTTGCTGTAACCGAGCGTTTTTAAAGCCTTCGGGCAACTTGAAAAGTAACTTTCCCCGGTTTGCCTTCGGGCTTCTGATTTCAAGTCGCTCAAAGTCGTTTAACCAATCTTCAAGGTCGATTCCGGTCGTTTCATCAAAAACCCGCTCGGCTTCGGCTAAGTCATCAACATCCAACGCAAGCGTGTTAGACGCACCGTGATAAAGCCCCAAATTACCGCTTGTGTTAGGCTCTTGAGAGTAACCGCCGGGATTTTGCGCGCTTTGGGGTAAGTTCCACCCTTTGGCGCGGGGGGCTTTTGTCGGCTTCCCGCCAATCGGCGGGATGGGAACAAAATACAACCCTGCTGCCGTGGGCAACTGGTTGATATTAAGCATTTACTTTTCCTCGAACTTTTCGACCGCCAAGCAGAACGCTTTAATCTTTTCCGTCAATTCGGGCGAAAAATTGGCGTAAAGTTCGTAGCGCGTAAAGGTTGCGTATCGACCTGTAACGTCTAGCGTTTTAGCTCGTTCGTCGTGATTGACGATAGGCCAACCTTTGTCCCTCAATTTTTCGATATACCCACTTAGGCGATATGACCGGGACGCACTATCAAAGCATCGATGAGTCAGCGTTTGACCTTTCAAAAGCCTCGCAAGGCTGCGGGATTGAAGGCTGCCAACTTTTGGGAATAACACGTTTTCGGTGCCCAAAGTCGGTTTGGCTGAATAATCGGCTCGGGTGATATGGCGTTTATATTCGCGAACGACCAGGGAAAAAATCATTTTACACCCCCGTTTTGGCGCGCCACACATTCAAAAAACTCGGCCTCATCGACCAGGACGCGGCGGCCAACACGCTTAAAAGCAGTATCGAAGCCATTTGTTTTTGAGTTAAAAATAAGGTGACGCAAGCCTCCCTCAGGGGGCCAGTCATGATGGGCGTTCCATGATGGAACAGGGATTAGACGCGTTTTAGCGGTGGTTTGGGTGTTGTTTGCGGTCATCTGGTGCCTCATTCAATTAATGTTTATGAATTGCCGCGAATTGTTGTCATTCGTGGCTTGAGGCGATTAAATCAAAGTCGATTTGCGGCTAAGTTTGCATTGCAAATTTTTTTCTTAGCCGCAAACTTACCCGCAAATTTTTGTTAAAAAGGTGGGTTTTTTTTCAGTCGCGTGAGCAGAGAATCCAAGCTCCTTCTTTTAAATCGCTGCTCGTTCCCATATGTCGAAGTCCATAAAATTTCATCGTTCGTTACTTCGTTAAGAATTTCGCCTTCATCGTGCTTGCGCCCGTTGCTCTTGACCTCTTTCCAAATATCGTGAGCAGTTGCTTTTTTCCCCTCGCCACAAAGCGACTGATAAACGCGCCAAATAAGCGCGTGAAGCTGGTTTTCTCTGGTTATTTCATTAGCCAGGCTAACGGGGGTTTCTTCCTTCGTTCTATCTTTAAAACCACTCAACTCCCCCGCATCAATCAAAAAGCCCTGCTCCTTGGTGGCTATATCCTCCTTGTAGGCCTCCAGTTCTTTTTGTTGTAAATCGCTAAGCCGTTCGTCCCGTTCCCTATTCGCCTTTGCCTCACGCTCCATTTCATTTAAATAATTCCTTAGGTAATCCATCACACACTCCCATTTCCAAAAATCTTATCGTTCATACTGGCTACAACGCCTGATACGTGGCCGTCCGACAAGTGAGAATATCGCTTAACCATCGCAAGCGTTTTATGCCCCAGAATTTCGGCAATTTCGGCCAATGAAGCGCCGTTCATGACAAGATAAGACGCGGTGCAATGCCTCAAGTCATGCCACCTAAAGTCCTCAATTTCGGCCCGTTTTAAAGCTGCTTGCCACGCTTTACGCAAATCAAACGGCTTATTTGGTGAGACCACGCCGGGGAACAACAATTGACTATCTAAACGTCTAACTTTCGAGTGTCCCCGCAATAATTCCAGGGCTAGGCCGGTAATCGGTACGCGCCGCCGCTCGCCGTTTTTGGTTTCGTGCAGAATGATAAAGCCTTCTTTTAAATTCACGTCCTGCCATTGCAAGCCCATCAATTCGCCTTTTCGCATCCCAGTACTTAGCGACACAATAACCGCCAAATAAAGCCAGTCATTCACCTGGCAAGCGTCAAGCAATCGCTTCCTTTCGACATCGTCTAAAAATCTAACCCTTCCCCTTGATTCTTTGCCTTTTTTCACTTTTCGCATCGGAGAATCATCCAGCCAGCCCCACTCATTGGCTGCCGAAGTCAATACCGGGCTTAAGCTTGATAAATATCTATTAACTGTTGCTGGACTGCGCTTCGTTCCCTTTGCAGTAATTTCGTTTAACAATTTATCCTTAACCTCGGTTATTTTTCCGGGGGTAACTTCGGACAATGGCAAATAACCCAATTCATCTGCCCATCGCTTCAAATGTACGGACTGATGCTCTTTAAAATGCTTGGTCTGGGTAACGCTGCACAGATACCGGGTAATTGCATCGGTCAGTGTGTTTTTTTTTGCTGCTGCTGCCGGAAAGTACCGGTTCTCCCTAATTGCCGACTCAGTTGATGCTATCCATTTCTTGCAATCCGTTAGCCGGGCAAATGTGGCGGTTTCGCGTGGGTGACCTTTAAGCCTTATTTCTGCGGTATATTTGGGCTTACCGTCTTTACCTATTCTTTCTTTAATGGTAGCCATAGCTGCTCCTTAATATGGGTAGCAACCGACTTATTTGATATGATGAACATAGCCATTTGCTTTAACCCGTTTCGTTAAAGTTAAGGGTGAGGCCTTGGCTTGGTGCTGGTAACACCTGCCAAGGCCGCTTTATTTCTAGGCTTGCATTATAAATCCTTGTCGCAATTTTGTCGCACTTACTGTCAAAAAAGGACAAAAAACGGCAATTATTAGCAACAACTAACATTTTATAAGTGATTGATTTATCTGTTTTAACTTGTTGCGGTTTGTTGTAGTTTGTGCTGTTTCTGCGATTCATAACCCCGGGGTCGGTGGTTCAAGTCCACCCATCGCCACCAATAAATCAATAAGTTAGCGAATTTTTAATTTCGTTACCCTATCAGTTGCAAGCAATTTTGCAACGATTCCATTGAGCCGTTTTCATGTTCCGCTGGAAGCTAGATTGTTAAATGAGCATAGCTCGTGACTATCGTACTTCGCACGACTCTTTTTCAAATTTCTGACGCGCTCATTTGTCCGTCTTCTTCATTACACAGTCTATGTGATTCGCCTATGTGCGTGTCTTGAATACGAACAAAAAGTTCTGTCAGTTGCGTAACTTATTTCATGCCCGTCCTTTACTAGCGGCACTTTCATGTGATCAAACTGATTCGATCATAAGATGAATCTGTTATCGCTTCTCAGTCGAGTAACCGCACCCTCGTCGGAATCGGAATTGTTTTTCATATCGAAAAATGGGATAAAGAGTCCTAATCTACGAACTTTCATAGTAAAAAAACACTCATCTGCACTTTTTAGGAGCAATGTTTGGAAAATAGGATGGATTTTAGAAAACTCAGCGCTAGACTGTTCCTACTAATAAGCCTTGGAGTCATGAAAACAATGCTGGCAGGTGAATTTGTAATCGATGATCGTAGCAGTGGTAATTTGAAATCCAACCTTGGCATGGAGTGGCGACTGGTCAGCGATCAGGTCATGGGTGGAGTTTCCAAGGGAATTATAAAATTAGATACTCACAAAGGAAGAGATTGCCTACGTATGCAGGGCGATGTTTCAACCGAACAAAATGGTGGCTTTGTGCAAATGGCTTTGTCTTTGTCTGATGAAGACAACTTCGATGCATCGGCTTTTGACGGTATTGTCTTCGAAGTAGCCGGTAATAATGAGGACTACAATATTCATTTTCGCACTTCGGACCTTTGGTTCCCCTGGCAATCCTATCGTGCCGAATTCCATACGACCGACGATTGGCAAATCGTTCGTATTCCTTTTGCTAATCTTGATGCCTATAAAACATCACAGAAATTTCTTCAACGTAATCTGAAACGTATCGGGTTGGTCGCTATTGGCCGAGATTTTAGGGTCGATTTATGTCTCGGTTCTCTACGCTTTTATAGTGAGGATAATTAGGTGCCTGACTCTTTGAGTCGTATTTTTATTGCCAGCCTCTTTGGTATCACTGCCTGCACACATGTCGCGCCTCAATCGATCATAACCATCGCGTATGCTAGAGCGCATAAGGCTAACTTCGTTGACATTGGTGTACCAGGTGATTCCGAAGGGGATATTCTGACATTCGATCAGCCGTTACTCGATGTACAAGGCTCACGGATCGGTAACAATAGTGGCATGTGCATACGCACAAGAGTAGGTCACAGCTTCCAATGCCAATGGACCTTGACCTTGGAAAACGGCAGTATTCAGGTGGCTGGGCGTGAATTTGATAAAGGAACGTCAGAAATAACGATTGTCGGCGGTACAGGCCAATATTCGGGCATCAGCGGGCAAATGGAGTCTGTTAACAATGGAGACGGGACTTTTACTCAAATTTTGCACTATTGGGTTCAATAACAGCCAATTGCGCTGCTCGGATTTTGTAGTGGTGCAAGCTTGAAATTTTTTTTTTCGATGAGCATACTTCCCTGTAGGCCGAAACATTTCAACCATGGCCGAAGCAAGCCGAAACCCCTTAGGCCAATCCGAAACGTTGGGGACGGGTTAAATAACCCGTCCTGTAGGAAGGTTGTTAAAACAAATCCTCCCAAATATTATCTACTTTCTGAATAATTTCCTTGGACATTACGATCGGTCGCCCCCATTCGCGGTCGGTCTCGCCGGGCCATTTGTTAGTCGCGTCAAAGCCGGCTTTCGAGCCTAAGCCTGATACCGGCGAGGCAAAATCGAGATAATCGATCGGCGTGTTGTCGAGCAGCGTGAAATCTCGAGTGGGGTCCATACGCGTGGTCATCGCCCAGATGACATCTTTCCATTCGCGCGGATTGACGTCCTCGTCGACGACGATGACGAATTTTGTGTACATGAACTGGCGCAGGAACGACCAAAGTCCAAGCATGACGCGTTTAGCGTGGCCGGGGTATTGTTTCTTTATACTGATCACGGCTAGACGATATGAACAACCTTCGGGCGGCAGGTAGAAATCAACGATTTCAGGGAATTGTTTTTGCAGAATCGGCACGAAAACTTCGTTTAATGCCACGCCCAGCACGGCTGGTTCATCGGGCGGTTTGCCGGTGTAGGTGCTGTGGTAAATCGGATCCCGGCGCTGGGTAATTTTTTCGATCGTAAACACCGGAAATTCGTCGACTTCGTTGTAATAGCCGGTATGATCGCCGTAAGGACCTTCGGGCGCGGTTTCGTTAGGATAAATGAAACCTTCCAAAACGATTTCGGCGCTGGCCGGCACCTGCAAGTTATTGCATAAGCAGTCTGCCAGTTCGGTTTTGCTGCCGCGCAGTAATCCGGCGAAGGCGTATTCGGACAGGCTATCCGGTATCGGTGTGACCGCGCCTAGTATCGTTGCGGGATCCGCGCCGAGCGCGACCGTAACCGGAAACGGCTCGCCGGGATGGGCCTCTTGCCATTCCTTGAAGTCCAAAGCGCCGCCGCGATGCGCTAGCCAGCGCATGATGACTTTGTTCTTTGCGATGACTTGTTGCCGGTAAATGCCCAGGTTCTGACGTTCCTTATAAGGGCCTTTGGTTATCACCAATGCCCAAGTGATTAATGGTGCGGCATCCTCGGGCCAGCAAGTTTGTATCGGATAGTTGCCTAAGTCGATTTCATCGCCTTCGAGCACGACTTCCTGGCAGGGCGGCGATTTAACGATTTTCGGCGCCATGTTCAATACTTGTTTGAATACCGGAATTTTGTCGAGTGCATCGCGAAAACCCTTCGGCGGTTCAGGTTCTTTTAAATAAGCCAAGAGTTTGCCGATTTCGCGCAGGGACTCGACTGAATCGGCGCCCATGCCCATCGCGACTCGGTGCGGCGTGCCGAATAGGTTGCCGAGCAGGGGTATCGAATGACCTTTGGGTTTTTCGAAGAGCAGGGCAGGACCTTCTTGTTGTAAGGTGCGATTACATATTTCGGTGATTTCGAGCACCGGGTCGGCCGGGTATTGAATTCGCTTCAATTCGCCTTGTTTTTCCAGTTGCGCAATGAAATCACGCAGGTCGTGATACTTCATGCAGCGATTCCGTTGTGTCTGAGCAGCGCGTCGATTTCGGGTTTTCGTCCGCGAAATTGGATGAACAATTCCATTGCATCGTCGCTGCCGCCTTGCTCGAGAATGTTGGTCAAAAAGGCATGACCGATCGTTTCATTGAAGATGCCATGCTCTTCGAACATCGAAAAGGCATCGCTGGATAGCACTTCGGCCCATTTGTAACTGTAATAGCCTGCCGCATAGCCTCCGGCGAAGATATGCGAAAAACTGTGCGCAAAACGGTTAAACGGCGGCGGCGTAACCACGGCGACTTGTTTTCTGACTTGTTCGAGAATTTCGTAAATGCGCCCGCCCTTGACCGGATCGTATTCTTTGTGAATTCTCAAGTCGAATAGACTGAATTCGAGTTGCCGGACCATCATCATGCCGGATTGAAAATTTTTCGCGGCGAGCATTTTATCGAACAGGCTGTCCGGCAGTTTTTCACCGGTTTGATAATGGCCTGAGATCAATTCCAGCGCTTCTTTTTCCCAACACCAGTTTTCCATGAACTGACTCGGCAACTCGACCGCGTCCCATTCGACCCCGCTGATGCCCGAAACTCCGAGATGGTCGACCTGGGTCAGCATGTGATGCAGGCCGTGCCCGAATTCGTGAAACAGCGTTGTGACTTCGTCATGGGTCAACAAGGCCGGATCGTCGCCGGTCGGCGGCGTGAAGTTACAGGTCAGATACGCGACCGGCGTTTGGACTTCATCTTGATATTTCTTGCGGCTGACGCAGACATCCATCCAGGCGCCGCCGCGTTTTTTCGGGCGGGCATAGAGATCAATATAGAATTGGCCGCGAAGCTGTCCGTTGCGATCGAGAATCTGATAGAAACGGACGTCTTCGTGCCAACTATCGAATTTATCGATTTCGCTGATGTCGAGCCCGTAGAGTTTTTCGACGATTGCAAACAGGCCGGGCAAGACTCGGTCGATCGGAAAATAGGTTTTCACTTCTTCTTGTGAAAGTTGATAAAAATGCTGACGCATTTTTTCCGAGTAATAACCGATGTCCCAAGGTTGTAAGTCTTTTATTCCGTAGTGTTTCGCGGCGAATTCGCGCAATTCGTATAAATCTTTGCGCGCTTGGCGCCAGGATTTATCGGCCAAGTCTTCGAGAAAGCCGATCACCTGGTCGGGGCTGTCGGCCATTTTGGTTGTCAGTGATAATTCGGCGTAATTGTCATAGCCTAATAGGCGCGCTTTTTCATGTCGCAGCGCCAGAATTTGTTCCATGATTTGGCTATTGTCCCAGCGTCCAGCGTGCGGCCCAAGCTCGGATGCACGCGTGACGAAGGCTTCGTAATGTTCGCGGCGCAGCGCACGGCTGTCGGCATAGGTCATCACGGCCTGGAATGACGGAAATTGCAGTGTAATCATCCAGCCGCTTTGTTGATTGGCCTCGGCGGTTTGTTTGGCTTGCGCCAATGCCGATTTCGGTAGG
Source organism: Methylotuvimicrobium sp. KM2 (assembly GCF_038051925.1). Lineage (NCBI taxonomy): Bacteria > Pseudomonadati > Pseudomonadota > Gammaproteobacteria > Methylococcales > Methylococcaceae > Methylotuvimicrobium > Methylotuvimicrobium sp. KM2. The sequence continues at coordinate 2,396,067 of NZ_CP150634.1, forward strand.
CCGGCTAGGTCGTCGCTATCGGTGATTAGTTTGCTCCAGGCATTGGTCGCATCCATCAGATTTTCTTCGAAGCGGGAAGTCAGCTTCGACAGTTCTTGACTAATTTCTTTGTAACGTTGTTTCTTGGCCGGCTCCAGGTCGATGCCGGACAGTTTGAAATCGCGCAAGGCATTGGCGACGATTTTTTTCTGGGCCTTGTCGTGACTTTGAAATTCCTCGCTTTGTGCAATGGCTTGGTAGGCTTTAAACAAGGCTTCGTTTTGCCCCATCTCGGTCGAATAATCGCTGAGCATCGGTAAGCAGGCATTATAGGCTTCGCGAAGCGGTTCGCTGTTGACCACCGAATTCATATGGCTGACTGGAGACCAGGCCTTGTTGAGTTTGTCTTCGGCGTTTTCGATCGGCTCGATCAGGTTTTCCCAACTGTATTGGTCGCTTGCTGTGATATGCCGGTCGACCGTCGCTCGCGCGTCGGCTAGTAATTTTTCGATTGCGGGTACGACATGTTCAGGTTTGATTTCGGAAAAATGAGGCAGAGTGTTATCGGTTAGTAATGGGTTGTTCATGTGTTTTGGATATCAATCAAGAAAGAATATGCATTGCTGCATCGATACGCTGCTGCGCTTTGTGCAGGATATGCAGTGAAAAGTCCGGCGTCAATTTGCCGTTGTTTAATTTGGTGTATGCAGGTATCGAATTGATATAGGGTAGCTCTATATCATGTTGGATACCGATATAGCTGTGTAATTTAGCCAATATGACAATGTCGGTCAGCGTCAGTTTATCGCCGCTGTCATAATACCAGTCTTCGGCGTGATGCGGAATTTGCTCGAGTTCTTCGGAAAAGCCGAGGGTATGCAAGACTAATTTGCCGATTGGGGCTCTTAAAACCGGGATCGCTTCGTCAAGATCGGAGCGATTTTTATAATGCTCAGGGTGTTGTTCGGCAAAATGAAGCAAAGGGATGATGCCGATATCGCTGATTAATCCCGCTAATAATGCGTCTTCGGGATTAACTTGACCGCTTTCCTGAGCCAATATAAAGCTGAGGCTCGAAATGTAAAGGCTGTTTTTCCAAAGCGATTGCATGGCGCCAAGTAAGTGTTTGTTTTGACATCGAAACATTTGTTTGAGCCCGATGCCCATCACTAGCTGACGCGTGGCGTTTAAGCCAAGACGTGTAACCGCTTCCTGGCAATTGGTTACCGGAGAAATTGGAGAGTAAAGAGGGCTGTTGGCGATCTGGACCAGCTTGGTGGCGATCGGCGGGTCAATTTGAATGATTTTGGCGGCTTCGCGTACATCAATCTCGAACTCCATCGCTTGTTTGAGTTTTAGAGCGACTGCGGGTAAAGACGGTAAAGTTAGTTTATTTTCGCGGTAAATCCGGGAAAAGTCGGCAAAAAAACCGTTATCTTCGATCTGTTTAGGCAGGTCGATATCGATCAATTCTAATTGTGTTGCATTCGTTTTACTTTGTTCGGTCCACAGTTTAATGAGCTCTGCCGAGATTTCGATGATTTTAACATCGGTTTTGGCGATTGCCGTCGCCCCATTGGTTTTTCCGCTGTTAAGCGGCAAATGAGACAATGGCGAGTTGGTACTTATTTGATAGATGCTTTCGCAGTCCGGAGTCAATTCGAGTGTTCCTTTGTGCAAATAAAGCACTTTGTCATTATTGCTTTGACCCCGCACGAAAATCGTAGCGCCGGCTCGATAACAGTTTGTCCGTTGCTGCAAAAGCTCGATTGCCGCATCGTCAAGATTTCTTATCGGCACGAATTGTTTTAGTATTTCGACTGGCTGTTTTATGCGGCTTGTCTTGAAAGGTTTATCGCCTGCTAAAATAGGATCAGCGCTAGTGGGACGATCATCAACATTTTCTTGTTGATCGTTTTTAGCCTTGGGAGACTTGGACGTAAAGTGATCGATTAAATGATAAAACCAATTGAACATACGTCAAGCCATGAAAAACTTCGTTGTTTCGCAGATTTGCTGCTTCGCGTCGTGCAGTATCTGCAATAATTGTTCCGGAGTCAATAATTGAGCGTCCAACTTCTGAAATGCCGGCAAAGTATTGATTAACGGTAGTTCAACCCTTTGCTCCTGTTGCGTAAATAAGAAATGGAATTTAGCGAGCAAAACAATATCGCTTAGTTGTAAAGTCACGCCGGAATGATCGAACCAGTTGCTTACTTTTACCGGAACTGTTTTGAGATTATCAGGAAACTCCCATCTTTCCAGGATGATCGTGCCAATTTGACCTTGCAATGATTTGATGCATTGATCAATGTCGCTGACTGTGAAAGTGTTTTCCGGTAATTGGTCGGCAAACATTAATAGGGTTAGAGTTCCGATATTATGCAGAAGCCCGGCTAGCAATGCTTCTTCCGGGGTGGTTTGACGAGGCAAGAAGTGGGTCATATAACGAGTTAATCGGGTTACGGTTAAGTAGTAATGCGGTTTTTGGAATATAGATTAGCGTAACATTCGATTTAGCGATGGCGGTAAACTGGTAAAAAATACCCGCTCGATAATGGAAACAATGCTTTTGGAGTGGCTTCGTTAATTTCTCGTCCTATGCCATTGGCCATCTCTAAATATACCGTACCTTTGCACAAATAAACGAGTGAATCGACCTCGGTACCTCGAATGAAAAGGGCCGCCCCTGGGGCGAAGTTTTCGGTGCGGATTTTTAAAGCCCGTATCTCTTCTTCGATTAACAGTTGCCCTAAAGGCATCAGCCGTTTAAGAAATTTAACCGAAATGTTAACCGGTTTAATGTTATTGCTAGATTGCTTGGTTCCTAAAAACCGTCTTTCAACCGTTATCGTTTGTTCCTTTTTGTGGGCTTGCATGGGCTTTGAAATAGGTTTTTTAAATAGATTCAGCAACATAATATCTATAGATTTGATAATAAATAACTTCTCTATTTTGGGAGGGGTCGGTTGCTCGATTGGCATGTGTGGGCGTCAGAAAGCCGCCGACAAGTCTACACGGAGGTATTCACCCAGCATCTAAATTTTCCAAGATAGTGTTAACCATAGTTAATGGGCTATGGAATTTAGGTGCTGGGTTCACAGTCTCCTGCCAGGCGAGTTACCGAACCCTAGACAAATCTCATAACTCCGGGAAGTTATTTTTCGCGAAATTCTATATTGAAAAAGTTCGCCTGGCTTCGTTAATTTTAGTTTGTGCGTCATGAAAAATATGTAACGAGTTTTCCGGCGAGAGTTGGATGAAGTCTAGTTTGCTTGCCGCCGGTATGGAGGTTATTTCCGGTAAATTAGCCATTTCAGATGTACCGATTTTACTGTGTAACCGCGATAATACGACGATATCGATCAGGGAAATCCGGTTGCCGCGATGTTGGTACCAATCATCGGCATATAATGGTATTTCGTAAAGTTCTATGGGAAACTCCCATTCTCGTAAGATATAGGCGCTGACGGGGCCTCTTATGAAGGGGATGACACGCTCAAGCGACTCTTCCTTGTAGTAATCCTCTGGTAGGTTCGCGGCAAAATTTAAAAAAGGGACAATCCCTATATCGCAAACCAAGCCCCCGAGTAATGCCTCTTCCGGATTAACTTTTTTGGTTTCGCTAGCTAAAACATAACAAATACAGGAGATGTAGATGCTTTGCCTCCAAACCCTATCCAGTATTTTTTTGATCAGCAGATTCTGGGAATGAAATATTTGTTTGAGACTGAGAGAAATCACTAAATTTTGGGTTGCCTTTAAACCGATTCTATTGACTGCTTCGAAACATGTTTTAGCCGGAATGGTGGTTAAATATAAAGGGCAGTTTGCAACTTGAATTAATTTTGCCGCAATAACCGGATCCAACTGGATTATCCTAACGGCTTCGGCCACGCCAATATCGGCTTGAATGGCTTTGCGCAGTTTAAAAGCAATATCCGGCAGCGACGGAACGTCCATTTCTTCTTCTAGGTAATACTGTGAAAAAGCTTGCAATAAACGATTATCGGTTAATTCTTTCGGAATGTTAAGCGGAGCGGGGTGATGGGAAGAGGGCGGCAGCGCGCACATGATTTTATGCGAAACCCTCAATAGACTTACGTCGGTTTTTGCGATAACGTTCAAGGCGTGTTTGATACCGCTGCAGAGGGGGAATTTAGCGCGTGCGGTATTAGCTTCGACTTCATAATTTTTCCCGGCGCTGTCGGAAATAATGACTGTACCCTTCAATAAAAAGTAAGCGGAGTCGTTTTGTTCGCCTTGATTGAACAAAATAGTGTTGGCGGGGAAAACCTCAGAGTATCGATCAGTTGCGAAAGACTCCAGCATTTCTTCATTTAAACTGCGAATGGGAATCAACGTTTTTAGCGTTTCAACCGTTATCGGGTCAGGGTTGATGCTGCAGGCGGAACCTTGTTTGTTATCCTTGAAAAAAAAATTCAATAAAGACATGCTGATTCCGTAAAAAACAATTGCCAAAAATAAAAATTGGAATACCGATTCGACTGATAGTCTAAACTGCATTCGAGTATAGCAGAAACTGCGTTCGCTTAATGACACTTACCGATGATTAAGGACAACATGAATAAACTTAAATTCAGATTGCAATCCAACTTAACATACGAAGCAATACCATTTGCTCCAGACGAACAATCTTTTGCGAAATGGCTGGAGTTACTGTCTTCTGAAAATGGTTACGAAATTTGTCGTCAACTGGCGTCGGCTTTCCATGCCATGAATGGCATGGATATCAGTCCTCGATTTCGCTTTACATGTCTTCTTCAAGCAATTCCGCTGGTGAATAAAGTGGCCGAAAGGCTTGAAAGCTTATATTTGGATAGCGGCTTTCCCTTATCTGAAGAAGAAACTTCGAATGTCGAAATTTTAGTATGGGTTTACACGCAATTGACGATGAATTTTACTGATTTGAGTTATCAGCTCGAATCGATAGATACCAATTGGAGCAAGCAGGAGCAAGCACAAATATTATTTTCGGCAATGTATGCCGCGAGTCAAGTTTTACTGCATATAAGTCAAGTCTATGCTAGCGTTCAAAAAGGCTTTTGGTTAAATTGTTACCGGAATTACATAAGAGCGGAGATGCTTGAGCTTTTAAATATTCCAGTGAATATGAGTCATGTTAAGCATAAAACGATCGCAAGCGTCTTTAAGCAAATGCTTATTTTTTCGTGCTGTGATACCGATTGTTTTAGAGTTCGTGAAATGAATACGCTTTTCAATCTGTTAGAAGAGTGTGTTGATGCCATCAGCTTAACTAGCGAGGTGGCACCTGAAGCAATGCAAGGTGTTTTTCAGCTAAACTTGGATGTCGATGAAGCGCCGAGCAAAAGTTTGCCTTCCCTAACAGAAACACAAAACAATACCCGTTATATTGCCACACTGCCGATCGTTAATTTTCTCATTACTGCCGCTCAAAAAAGAAAAGATAAAAAAACGGATTTTCGCTTTATCGACAAGGACCTGCTTTTCAGAGTGGCGGAAGTATTGACCAAAAAGCGCACCAGAAAATACACCCGAATCGTATCGACAGAAAATGCAAGGGGCTACATTGGTTTTAAGTCGATCGTCAGTATGCTCGCAAAAATACAGGGAGTCGACAATGAAACGATTAAGGTGAAGTCTGCGCATGACCCCAGAATTGCAGGAAGCTGGCAAGTACCGGATTTAGACTTGGTTCCGGAGGGCGATGAAATTGCTTATAGCCTAAACCAGAAAAAAAACCGACATTCGGCTATCGATCCGAAAGCAGCTAAAATCCATAAACTCGGCGCTCTGGCTTCAAGTGGAAATAAAATCTGGTCTCAGCCTGAACCTGTTGAACTACTCAATAAGATTCCGTTCGGCGATTTTTTGATCTTGAATAGCAGTATTAAAGGCTATGCCTTGGTTTGGAATTCGGAAGACCAAAGGATCAAAGTTGGCGAGCTGTTCGCAGTTCAACAGCCAGGGTTTAACGAATTGGAAATCGGTCAGATCCGAAGAATCAGTCGACTTGAAGACGAGGGTTTGATTTTGGGGATTGAACTGATGGGAATGCGTTCTGAATTGGTTTGGATCATTTTGCTTGGCATTAATAAGCAACAAGGACAGATGGCGATTTATGTCCCCGCCGATTCGATTTTGCATCAGCCGGAGAGTATTATTTTAGGCACGCATTACTTAAAACCGGGGCAGACGATTGAAGTTCATCGCGGAAATCAAAGAGCGCTGTATCGTATCGGAAAGCTTTTGCATGTCACAGCCGCGTTACAGCATATTGAATTAGTGGCTATTAATGAGAGTTCTAATTAATAAAGCGGTCGGGCGCTTAATGGCATTTTGAAATATCGACTCCGGTTTTTTCGAGAATTGCCCGGCGTAATTTTTCCGCTTCCGCTACTTTCTGCATTAAGTCGGGTTCCGGGCAATGCTTTCCTCTGAATCGCTTAATTCCGCCCGTTTTTCTTTCGTTGATAACCTCGACAATCGTTTTCCAGCCAATCTCCTTAGTATCGTTGGCGAATGCAAAAACCATTGCTAAGTCGCATATATTGTTGATTAGGCGCGGGACGCCGGCGCTGTAATAGAAAATGGCCGCGCAAGCCGATTGGTTGAATATTTTGGTTTGGCTGCCGGCGGTTTGCAAGCGATGGTCAATGTAAAGTTCGGTTTCTTCAAAATTAAGGGGAGTCAGGTGGTACTCGATCGAAATACGCTGAGCGAACTGAATCAACTGTGGTTCGTTGAGTTTATCCACGAGCTCAGGTTGACCGATCAAAATCAACTGGAGCATAATTTCTTGCTGGACATTAATATTGGAAAGTAGTCTAAGCTCTTCCAGTGTTTCAATTTCCATGTTCTGAGCTTCGTCGACAATCAGCACGACGCGCCGCTTTTTGCGGGCTTGTTCACTAATGAATTTGACGAATAATTGGTAGCGCTCTGCTTTGGATTTTGTTTCGTGACTAATGTCGAACGCAGCTAACACCCAGGTCAACAAATCACCGAAAGCACTATGAGTATTGGTAATAACGCCGACGGTGCACTGATCCTTGATTTTATTTAACATGCTTCGAATCAGTGTGGTTTTACCGGAACCGATTTCACCGGTTATTACAGTAAAGCCGGCGTGACTCATCAAGCCGTACTGCAAGGTGCTTAAAGCTTTTCGATGCTTCGAACTTAGGTATAAGAATTCCGGGTCGGGAATCAATGAGAATGGCTTTTTTTTAAGACCGAAGAATTTTGTGTACATTTAGATTTCTCATTCAAGCTGAATTGATTGCGGTATTAGATTCAGCAAAACTTAAGTAACGTTAAAAATATAGAATACTTAAATAACAGTTGCATTTTGCTGGTTGCCCGTCAATGTATGAGTGTCGTCATGTACTTAGCGTCATTTAATGGATAAGAAATTTTTTGTCATTCAAAGATCTTTGAAAATAAGTTTAAAAATTGAGTTGCCCATTATAACTGAAATAATCATCCGAAGTAGTTTCGTTAACCCAGCTTTAACAAGTGTAGTGCCTACCGCCTATGCTATTGAAATATAATAATTAAAAATCATGCCAAATTTAACTTTGTAGTGCCATAAAATTAATTATTGCATATTATTCAATAACCTATTGACGCGCAATGTTAAGGCTGGGTTAAAGTTGTACCAGCAATTCCCAATTTGAGAATAAAAATAGGTGCGGAGTGTGCTTAGCGGGATTACGGCGTTCCTCGACAGGCATACCCCGCACCCTGAACACGAAGAAATTTCTTAAACTGGGAATTGCTGAAGTTGTAAGGGTTTGCCGAGCCTTCATATTAGCAGAGGAATTGTTGATATCTACTCCTGTCAGCCTGAAATGTCGCGAAGTTAGAGGATTTGTCTGCCGAGGACCGTAGGAAATCCATGAAGGTTTAGCGTCAACCTGATTGGTATGGAAGGAGTGAATCAACCCAGCGCCTTTTAAATTATTAGACGTTTTTTCGTTCAAATCTTAATGAGTAGCTACTCTCTTTGATTGAAAAACCGTGTGATAATAATAGTTATGGGGTGTGTTTATCGAGGACCGCCGTTCACCCAGCACCTAAATATTCAAGATAATTAACCATGACCAATGAACTATGGATTTCGTAATAAATAACGTCCTGGAACTATGATCCTAGAAAAAGCATTTCACCATGAAGATCATGAAGAATAGGAGGTTAATTCAATAGCTTATTACGCGTTTGTATAGAACTTTCGCTCAGCAAAAAGGTTAGCGAAAAGGATTTGTTAAGTTCTTGGAATCCTTAATGAACTTCATGTGCTTCATGGTTAAACTGCCGAATTCAGGATGATCCTGAGGGTTCGGTCACTCGCTTGGCAGGACGCCGTGAACCCAGCACCTAAGCATAGGCGGTAGGCACTACACTTGTTAAAGCTGGGTTAAAATAGGGAAGTTATTTACGGCCAAAGCCTATGGTATTTAAGTGCTGGCTGAATGGCATCCTTTGACGGGCACCCCGGTCCCGGTGCCGAGTTTTAATCTTCGATGGGTATGCAATCAATTAAAAAGTTTGGCAATTAACGAAGATAGCGTGTCCAGCAAAACGGGTTCGCTCATTGCGTTTTCGGAAGTAGGTCTAGGTATTGAAGGAGATTTAACATATTGCTTTCTTTGGTTTTTATGGCGAATTTTTTGTTCATGTAGTAGTAATCCGCCCGCTTTTTTCCATTCCATCAAGTGCGTAATTTCCCCATTATCGAGCCATATTCCGTGTGCATTGCATCGGTCGATGACGACGCCGCTTCGATGACCGTAATTAATGCGACGCATGAAGGCATCGCATACAGGACATTTGATGTATTTAACTTTTTTGCTGTGTGCTTGATAACGCTCGACACTGATATTATGAAGCAATTGTTGATTGATACTGAAAACATTAGAAACCGAGCTTGTTAACAATCGTTCAATCTCGCCGGGGTCGAAAAATAAGCCGAAACAGTGTTCGCAGCGTTCTATCATGAATTCGCCGAGGCCATCGTCGAGGTCTAAGCCAACCGTGTGTAAAGACTCGGCGCAGTGCGGACATTTTCGTTCCGATTCATGATCGATGGTGACAAAATGATGCTTTCCATGCAAGTCGACGTCATTTCGCGTACCGCAATAGCGACACAGGTTGGTGTTGGCGAGCAGCGGCGCGGAGCAGCTATGACAGCGTTTCATAGGACTTAAAAACGATCGAGAATTTCTTTTCTTTTATCGGCGTATTCTTGCTCGGAAATCAAGCCGGAATCATGCATCTGTTTTAATTGCGCTAACTTTTGTACCGCTTCCGAATTACTTTGCGGTTGGCTGGTTTGAACCGGTGTAGCGGTTTGCGCCATGGACTGCCCGAAGCCTAGGCCCGCCCCCATGGCCATGCCGAGTCCTGCCGCGCCGCCTTCGTTTCTGGCTGCATCGCGCATCGCTTCTAGTTGTTGCAGTTGCGTATAATCGATACCTGCGATTTGCGCGGCATGCGTTTCGGCCGTTAAGTCGGCAATCCGTTTGATGCGTGTTTGAGTATCGTCATCGAAATCGGTGCCTTCGATGCGAAAATCGGTGATTTCAAAGCCGAGTTTTTGAAAGGCGGTCGATAATTTGATGTGCATGCCGTACGCGATTTCTTCTCGATTCGCATCGATGTCGGCGTAACTAAAACGGCTTTCGGCAAGATAATCGGCTAAAGGATGCATGATTCGCGCGGTCATAACCTCGCGAAACTCGTTGATGTAAAAATTGTTATGATTACCGACGACGTTATTGAAAAAATCCTCGGCGTCGAAAATTCGATAACTGAAATTGCCGTAGGCTTTCAGTCCTACCGGAAAGTGATACTTCGGATCTTCATATTTGATGGGTGATGTGGTCCCCCATTTTTGATCGAGTATTTTAGTTTTTCTGAAAAAATAGATCGCAACTTTATGTTCGCTGACAAAAAACTGCATGAATTTTTTAATCGTCGTCCAAAACGGAATGTTCGCTGTATCGAGCTCGACCAGACAAGGTTCTTGAATGACCGCCTTAACTTTGCCTTCATAAACAAAAATACAGCCTTGTCCTGGCCCGACTATCAATTTTGAAGCATTTTTGATTTCATCGCCGTTGTCTGTCCATTGTTCCAGCAGCACGTCCGGACTCGGATTGTTCCATTGGATGACGGAACGGAGTTGCCGTTTTATGCCGTTAAAAATCACGGGGTGTTCCTCGATAGTTTGGTTTGTTTCGCATCAATTTGAACATTCGAATACCTCGAATCATTGTGGGAAAGATATACTTTTCGCACTTCAAATTTCGACAGTGACTTCGGAGGGGCCGAGCACCCTGGTGCCGAATTTTGATCTACGAGGGTATATAATAAAATATTTGTAAGCCGATTGATGACGATTACATGCTACTTTAAAGTTTTTCGTTATCAATGCTACAAAATTATAGTAAACATCCGGAGGTTATGTGTCGATTAGAAAGTTTAACGAAAAGCAACCTATTTTAGGCCGCTCGGTTTTGATTGACGAAAGCGCTGTCGTCATTGGCGATGTTGAATTGGGCGACGACGTGTCGGTTTGGCCTTCAACCGTTATTCGAGGCGATGTAGAGTCGATACGTATCGGCGATGGTACTAATGTACAAGACGGGTCGGTCTTGCATGTTTCACATGCCGGTCCGTTTTCGCCTCAAGGTCATCCTTTAACGATCGGTAGAGGCGTTACGATAGGTCATAATGCGGTGGTTCATGCCTGTACCGTCGGCGATTATTGTTTAATCGGCATCGGGGCAATCATTTTGGATGGGGCGGTTTTAGAAAATTACGTCATGCTCGGTGCCGGTGCGTTGGTGCCGCCCGGCAAAAAGCTCGAAAGCGGATTTCTTTATATCGGCAGTCCCGCCAAGCGGGTTCGTCCATTGACGGATCGCGAAAAAGAGTTTTTGGAATATTCTTATCAGCATTATATTCAATTGAAAAATGAGCACTTGCAACAAAATACGGTACAACCAGCCCAGCACAGTTGCTAAATGCAATCATGACTCAATCTAACGTTTATAAAGACCTTGCAATCACCCCTGCATATGAAAGTGAGAGGAGGGCGGTCACTCGCCCGACAGGACGCAGTGAATCCGTCCCTGTAAGCTTGACGACGGCTATCCCTGCCGCCGACACCTGTCAGTCGAGCAACCGCCCCCCTCTTCAGGCAGGGAGCCTTCTCAGTAACTTTCAAACTTCCAAAGACGCCTCGGTCATCACATCGAAATCCGATTCAGCATTGCCGAAAATCATAACGCCAAGAAAGTTCTGCGTTGCCCCGATGCTGGATTGGACGGACCGGCATTGCCGGTATTTTTATCGGTTGCTGTCAAAACATGCTTACTTATATACCGAAATGATTACGACCGGTGCCTTACTGCATGGCGACCGGAACCGATTTTTACAATACCACCCAGACGAAAATCCATTGGCATGTCAATTGGGTGGCAGTAACCCACAGGATCTGGCGGCATGCGCTAAAATGGTCGAAGATTACGGCTATCACGAAGTTAACCTGAATGTTGGTTGTCCTAGCGACCGTGTACAAAATGGACGATTCGGCGCATGCTTGATGGCGACTCCGGAATTAGTTGCCGAATGCTTATCGGAAATGAATCGGGCCGTGTCGATTCCGGTGACCGTCAAATGTCGGATCGGTATCGACAATCAAGATTCCTATGAAGCGTTGCATCGTTTTATTACCCTGGTCTCCGAAGCCGGGTGCCGGATGTTTATCATTCATGCTAGAAAAGCCTGGTTGAGCGGACTTTCTCCAAAGGAAAATCGGGAAATTCCGCCGCTACGCTACGATGTTGTATATAGAATCAAAAAGGATTTTCCAAAATTGGAAATCATTTTGAACGGCGGCGTGCGTTCATTGGATCAAGCGCTTGTGATTAATAACGAGGTCGATGGCGTCATGGTCGGAAGAGAGGTTTATCAGAATCCTTATTTATTAGCCGGGGTCGATGAACTGTTTTACCGGGACTTTCATGCAATTAAGAGTCGTGAAGAAATAGTAGAAGCTTTACTTCCTTATGTTGATGAGCAATTAAAACAAGGCGTGCGATTGTATTCGATAGCACGGCACCTACTTGGACTTTTTCACGGGGTTCCAGGCGCCAGGTCTTGGCGGCGGCATATTAGCGAAAACGCGACGAAACAGGGGGTCGATCAAAATACGCTACTCAAGGCATTAGATTTAATATCCCGATAAGGTATACTGGCCTGCTTTTTTAATTATCGAGAACGAACGATGGAAGAGTATTTTTCCAAAATTATCGAAGCAGTCGGCGAAGACGTCACCCGGGAAGGTTTGATTGATACGCCTAAGCGGGCATCGGATGCATTCAAGTTTTTGAATAACGGTTATGAAAAATCCTTGGATGATGTGTTAAACGGGGCTATATTTCAAGCCGATACCGAAGATATGGTTATTGTCAAAGATATAGAGCTGTATTCACTATGTGAACACCACCTGTTACCCTTTATCGGCAAATGCCATGTCGGTTATCTCCCTCAAGGTAAGGTGCTGGGTCTTTCGAAGGTTGCTCGAATTATCGATATGTATGCTAGACGCTTACAGATCCAGGAAAAACTGACTAAGCAGATTGCCGATGCTATCGAGAAATCCATCAATGCCAGAGGTGTTGCGGTGGTCATAGAAGCAAAACATCTATGCATGATGATGCGCGGTGTCGAAAAACAAAATTCGGTGATGACGACGTCAGTGATGACCGGGATTTTTAGGGAAGAAATCAGTACCCGCTCGGAGTTTTTGAATTTGATCAATCGTTAATGTTTGCCAATAAAGGTAGGCATTGAATACCCGTAGGGTTTTGCAATGAAAGACTACGATAGAAATTGCGCTGTTTGTAGACTGATGCGCAGTTTAGCGTTTAGCGGGCTCGGCATGGGTATTGGCGGTGGAATCGCTTATCTGTTCGGAGCGTCAAGAGAAACCATCATGATGGTCGGAATTGTGACTGCGGCCATTATCGTGTTTGGAATTATCGATAGAAAGAAGAAACCATGAAGTCGACAATATTACAAACTTGGCCTGAAAATTGGCCGGATACAAGATCAAGCCGGTTTGCCGATGACGAGCAGGGCGTAATCGACGCGGGCGCTTTCAGCGCGATTGAAGTCGATGAGATCTACGATACTTTAAATCACGCTCAAACTATCGCCGGACAATCGGTTTTATATCGCTCGCTCGCCAAACCGCTCGACTCGATCGAAGCCATCAAAGCGAAGCAAAAAGCGGTCGAAGCCATAGCGGATGACGCCGAATTGAGACAACAGCTTCAAGGCATTGTTGAACAAGCCTCGAGTCATGAAAAGAATCTGTATTTGTTGTTATACGGAGAATTTTTGGGTTCTTTCGGAACAGCACGCGAAGAAAATGAAATCGAAGGCTTCGGCTATCTTCAATACAAGCGTGGCACCCGGTTCATGTTGGACCTAGTTGATCAAGTTAAGGCCGTGCCTGAAACGCAAAGCGCCTACCTGAATGAGGTATTGGGGCAGATTAAAAACTTTACCGATAGTCGAGCTTACTCACTAATGAAAGGGCCGGTATTTATCAGCGAGCAAGGTATACAGAGCAAACAGGAACGAAAAGGATCGTGGATCCCGGCGATTATTTTTAAGCCTAATCTCTTTAAACCCTTATTGATTGCTCTTTTTTTTGGCGTACTTTGGGCGCTTGCGAACTTCTTTCCCACCAACCTGTTTAGTATTTCGAAGGAATCGATACCGGTGGCATCGATTTTCTTTGTGCCGCTACTGTTAATTTATTTTCCTATAGTAGGCGGTTTTGATCGGGACAGTTGTATTATTCCGTTACGCAATGAGTTTAAAACTTCGCAAGCGGTTGGCGAAACCTTAGATGCGCTTGGCCAATTAGATGAATTGCTTGCGTTTATTAAGTTCCGGGAAAGCTTTGGTGGGGATCTTGCTCTTCCGTATTTTATCGAAGCCGATCATCATCGTATCAATCTCGTTAATGCGCGCAATCCTGTTCTTGCTTACCGGAATCCGGAATATGTCGGTAACGATTTTCAATTGGATGATGATAAGCTGGTTTTAGTTACGGGCCCCAACAGCGGTGGTAAAACAGCATTTTGTAAAACGGTCACGCAAATTCAACTATTGGGACAAATCGGCTGCTATGTACCGGTCAAATCGGCGACTCTAACCGTTGCCGATAAGATTTTCTATCAAGTTCCGGAAATCAGTCATTTGGATGATGGAGAAGGGAGATTCGGTACCGAGCTAAAACGAACCCGGGATATCTTTTTGGCTACGACAGCTAAAAGTCTCGTAGTGCTCGATGAGCTATCCGAAGGTACGACCTTCGAAGAAAAGCTCGAGTCGTCTTCCAATGTGCTTGACGGTTTTTACCGAAAAGGCAACAGCACTATTTTAATCACACATAACCATCAATTAGTCGATAATTTTGTCGCGAAGGGCATTGGCTTGCCGAAACAAGTCGAATTTGCCGGCGGCGCGCCTACCTATAAGTTAATAGAGGGTATATCCAGAGTCAGTCATGCCGATCGGGTAGCTAAGAAAATCGGGTTTTCCAAGGAAGATATTGACAAATATTTGGCTGATTCGAAAGGTGGTGCCGATAAAACATAAAGTGATTATGAGTTGAACTATACTGATTGTGTGAAATGGTGCTTAGAATTTGGTTGAAAATAACTTCCCTATGTTAGGGAGGGTTCGGTAGCTAGATTGGCAGGTCCAGCACCTAAATTTTTAACCATAGCCAATAGGCTTGGAATTTAGGCACTGGGCCTGTTCAAACGAGTTACCGAACTCTCAACAAAGCTCATAGTTCCAGAATGTTATTTATCACGAAATCCTTAGGTTTAAGACAATTGTTATGCATACTTTGGACAGATCGTTCGAAATAAAAAAATTGGGAACAAGTCATGCTAAAAAAGATTTTTTTCTATGTAGCCTTTTTTTTGTTTTCCGAGGTTTTGTCGGCCGATATTTATAAGTATGTTTCGCCCAACGGAAAAGTTTATTATACCGACCGGCCTTCTCATCGATTTTATAAGCGAATCATCCGCACCCGTCCTTCGAGTTACAATTGGGCTGTGGGGCGAATGAAAGGTAATAAGCAGAAATATAAAGATATCATTGCGAAAGCGGCATCGAAACATCAGGTCGATGAAAAGCTATTGCATGCCGTTATTCAAGCAGAGTCCGCTTACCATGCCCAAGCAATTTCCTCGGCGGGTGCAGTAGGGTTAATGCAATTGATGCCCGATACTGCCAAGCGTTACGGCGTTCGAGATCGTACTGATCCGGTGCAAAATATCAATGGCGGTACACGCTATTTGAAGGATTTGCTAAAGATGTTCAATTCAAATTTAACATTGGCCGTTGCCGCCTATAATGCCGGTGAAGGCGCGGTAAAAAAATATAATAATTCCATTCCTCCTTATCCTGAAACCCGTAATTATGTTAAGCAGGTTTTAGCGCTTTATCACAATTAAGGCGGGCTCAACGGTGGCAAAGAGTTTGACTGCAAAATCCTTAATTGAAGACTCCGTCAAGCTCTATTCGTTGCCCGATATCTATTTTCAAATCAGGGAAATGGTTCGAGATCCTCGCTATACTGCTATCGACATCGGTAGAGTCATAACGAAAGATCCCGCTTTAAGTATGCGTTTATTAAAAATCGTCAACAGTTCGTTTTACGGTTTTCAAGCAAGAATCGATACGATTTCTAGAGCGGTTACCATTGTCGGAATAGAGGGATTACAGAGCTTGGCGTTAGCGACTTCAGTAGTAGATACTTTCGACAATATTCCCGACGACCTGATCAACATGACCGACTTTTGGATACAAAGTATACATTGCGCGGTCATTGCTAAATTGCTAGCCAAGAAAGCGGCAGTTTTGCATTGCGAACGCTTATTTTTGACCGGTTTGCTGCACGACATCGGAGCATTAGTCATCTATACCAAGCTACCTGATCAATCTCGGCAAATACTGAAGAACAATTTCCAAAACAAGCGTCTATTGGCCAACTTAGAGCGACAAGTCTTGGGTTTTACGCGGGCTGATGTGGGCGGGGAGTTGGCCGAGTCATGGAAACTCCCGGAATCGATATCGGAAGCGATACGTTACCAAATGCACCCTGAAAGGGCGTTGATCCATAAATTGGATGCCCATTTGCTTTATTTGGCGATAAATTTGAATGAAAGTAAAACGCGTGATGAGTTTTTGTCGACCTTATCGTCATCAACCTTATCTATTCTTCGGCTCAATGAAGCTAAAATTAAGCAAGTGATGGCGGCGGCGGTTGATGAGGCTAATGCCACATTCGATATATTGGCTCCGGGCAAGCAGTTCCATTGAGTCTTTTAAGTTCTTGACGAATTATTTAAATCACCTTGGCGCCGAACTTTTCCAGTAAGCCGATTAATTTAATCAAAGGCAGTCCAATCAGCGCATTGGGATCGTCTCCTTCAATTTTTTTCAATAAAACAATACCCAATCCTTCCGATTTGAATCCTCCCGCGCAATTAAACGGTTTTTCCAAGTCGACATAACGCTCGATGGTGTTGTTCGTTAATTTTTTGAAATAAACGTGGCATACATCAATGTCGCTAATCACTTCACCGGTTAAGCTGTTTGCAACTGCTACCCCAGTATAAAATGTCATGCATTGATCTGAGGCGGCTAATAGTTGTTCAATGGTGGCTTTTCTATTGCCAGGCTTACTAAGCCGGCAGTCCTTGAGAACCGGAACTTGGTCGGAACCGATAATTAAACTGCCTGGAAATTTTCCGATTAATTCACTGGCTTTGGCTTGGCTAAGCCGGAGAGCGGTTTGCCTCGGAGACTCATCGGGTAGCGGTGTTTCATCAAGCTCCGGCGAATCACAAATAAATTCCAAATGCAATTTCCGTAACAAAATTTGTCGATATTCGGAAGATGAAGCGAGGACCAGATGTTTGAATTCCATTTTAGTAAGTTAGATTGCGGTTTGACGAAGGGCTCTATTAGGGCTATTATTGACCGGTTATGTTGGATCGATTACCCGAACTTATAGACCCCCTGAGTTTTGCTGATAAGCATAGCGAACTCTCGGGGCAAATAAAACTAAAAAGCCTAAGTCGTTTAGCGCCTTTGCTAAAAGATGACACGGGTGTTGCTACTGTTGACTTTTTTTTTAGCAGGCAAGGACGACTGGCAAGCATTGAAGGGAAAATTGCAGCGACATTGACCGTGGAGTGTCAAAATTGTTTAAATAAAATGGAATTGCATATTGAAAACAACATTAAGCTTGGGATCGTCAGTTCATTGGATGAAGCGGATCGATTACCGGAAGATTACGAGCCTTTGCTAGTTGGGGAAGGAAAAATCCCTCTCAAAGATATTGTTGAAGATGAGCTATTGCTCGCCATGCCTGATTTCCCGCGGCATTTGGAAGCCTGTCTTAAAGTCAAGGTTAGTAACGATCATCAAGACGACTTAAATACCGAACAATCGAATTCTAATAACCCTTTTTCAATTTTAGCCAAACTAAAGCATACTGGAGTGAAATAATGGCTGTACAAAAAAGTAAAGTAACCCGCTCAAGACGTGGACAACGTCGTTCTCATGATGCATTAACCAGTAAAACCCTGTCTCAGGACCCATTGACTGGAGAAACCCACCTACGTCATCACGTTAGCCCCGATGGTTTTTTCAAAGGACGCCAAATCGTAAACACTAACGAAGAAGACTAAGTTAAGTCGATTTTTTTTGTATCAAGATGCTCAACCGAACCGGAATTTGTCCGACTCGGTTGAGCATCTTATTTTTTAGGGTCATTCGCAGGCGTGAGTTTAACAATTTCAATTGATGCGATGGGCGGGGACTATGGGCCCGCGGTAACTATTCCGGCGTCATTGGATTGCTTAAAGAACAATCCAAACTTAAAGCTGATCTTAGTAGGCGACGAAGTCGTGTTAAAAGATCACATGTCTCAGGCTTTGGTCGATTTTGCCGGTCGACTTTCGATACACCATGCATCGCAATGTGTAGGCATGGACGAGTCTCCTTCTAAAGCATTAAAAAATAAAAAAGATTCTTCGATGCGCGTCGCGATTAATCTAGTTAAGAGCGGCGAAGCGGATGCTTGCGTGAGCGCGGGTAATACCGGCGCGTTGATGGCAACCGCACGCTTTGTTTTAAAAATGATTCCAGGCATAGATCGACCGGCTATTATCTCTACGATACCTTCGATATTCGGTCACACTCATGTTTTAGATTTAGGCGGCAATGTCGATTGCACGGCGGAGCATCTTTTTCAATTCGCGGTAATGGGATCTGAATTAGTTAAAGCTGTTGAAAACATCGATAACCCGACAGTCGGCTTGCTCAACATCGGCGAAGAGGAAGTCAAAGGTAATGAGCAAGTTAAAGCTGCCGCGAAACTCCTTGAAAACTCATCGTTAAATTATATTGGTTATGTGGAAGGGGATTCTTTGACAGCGGGAAACGTCAAGGTCGATTTGATTGTAGCGGACGGGTTTGTAGGCAATGTAGCCCTCAAATCCATTGAGGGTGCCGCTAAGATGATCGGCACCGTTTTGAAAGAAGCGTTCAATAAAAATATTTTTACGCGACTGTCTGGTTTGCTAATCTATCCGGTCATTCGATCCTTCAAGCAGCGAATAGACCCGAGAATGTATAACGGCGCCAGTTTTCTTGGCTTGAATGGTTTAGTGATCAAAAGCCATGGCGGTGCGGATGCTCTGGCGTTTAAAACGGCCGTGCAATTAGCGGAAATAGAAGTTTCCAAAGGCGTCATCAGAAAGATAGGCGAGCAGGTCGAAACCATATTATCGAAAAGAGAGAGTTTATGACGCATTGCTCTAAAATAATCGGCACAGGCGGTTACTTGCCTAAGCAAATTCGCACAAATGACGATATTTCAAAAATCGTCGATACCTCTGATGCTTGGATTTATGAGCGAACCGGCATTAAAAGTCGCCGAATCGCGGCACCTGACGAGACAGCTTCAAGCATGGGGGAAATTGCCGCACGCCAAGCTATTGAAGCAGCTGGCATAGTTCCTAATCAAATCGATATGATTATTGTCGCGACCGGCACTCCGGATCGCGTTTATCCGAGCACCGGCTGTTTATTGCAAGAACGGTTGGACATCAAAAACTGTGTGGCGTTCGATATTCAAGCTGCTTGTTCGGGCACCATTTATGCGTTAAGTATTGCAGACCAATATATTAAGTCGGGAGCAGTCAAAACCATTTTAATTGTCGGCACCGAAATCTATTCTCGGATCATGGACTGGACCGATAGAAGCACTTGCATACTCTTCGGCGATGGCGCCGGTGCCGTTTTATTGCAAGCTTCCGATAGTCCGGGTATCTTATCGACCCACATCCACTCGGACGGCGGATATGAAGAGTTACTCTATTTACCTAATCCGCAAGTCGCGGCAGAATCTAATCGCGATGAGCCTGGCTATGTCAATATGCGCGGTAACGAGGTATTCAAGGTCGCTGTCAATACGCTAGGTCAGATAGCTGATGAAACTTTAGCGGCAAACAACATGGAACGCTCCGAGATCGACTGGCTAGTTCCGCATCAAGCCAACACGAGAATCATTGCCGCAACGGCTAAGAAGCTTAAAATGTCGATGGATAACGTCATATTGACATTGGAAACTCAAGGCAATACTTCATCGGCGTCCGTGTTGTTGGCATTGAATGAAGGTATTAGAGACGGGAGAATTCAGCGCGGTCAAGTGCTCTTACTGGAGGCTTTCGGTGCTGGGTTTACTTGGGGCTCCGCTTTAATTAAATACTAGAGAATAAATGAATGACTGAACAAATTTATAATTTGGCTTTTGTCTTTCCGGGTCAAGGCTCCCAATCGGTAGGTATGTTATCGGCCATGGCGGAGGCCTATCCGGAAATTAAGCAAACTTTTGAACAGGCTTCCGAAGTGTTGTCTTATGACTTATGGTCAATCGTTGAAGCCGGTCCTTTAGAAAAATTAAATCAAACGGCAATAACTCAACCGGCTATGCTAGCTGCCGGCTACGCGGTGTGGAAAATCTGGAATAAACAGTGCTCGGTCCAACCCGGTTGGATGGCAGGACATAGCTTAGGTGAATATACCGCATTGATTTGCTCCGGTGCGTTGGCTTATGAAGATGCGATCAAACTAGTCTCCGAAAGAGGCCGCTTGATGCAGGAGGCAGTTCCGGCCGGGCAGGGAGCCATGGCTGCAATTTTAGGATTGGAAGATCACGAAGTCGTAAAACTATGCAAGGATTCGGCCGAGAGCGAAGTGGTTGCGCCGGCTAATTTTAATGCACCAGGTCAAGTAGTCATTGCCGGGGACAAAGTAGCGGTTGAGCGTGCAATGGCAAAGGCTAAGGAAGTTGGTGCAAAACGAGCAGTTTTACTTCCGGTTAGCGTACCTTCGCATTGCGCGTTAATGCAGTCGGCAGCGGAGCAATTAAGCGACCTCTTACAGCAAACCGGCATCGATTCACCTCGAATCACCCTAATCCACAATGTCGACGTCAGTACCCATAGTGCTCCGGAAGTCATCCGCAATGCGCTAAGGGAGCAATTATTTAAGCCGGTGCGTTGGGTGGACGGAATAAAGTTTATGGCCGACCAAGGTGTTACAGTGTTTGTTGAATGCGGTCCCGGTAAAGTGCTCATTGGCTTGAATAAACGAATTGCCAAAAATGCGGAACATATAAGCATCTATGATCCTGACTCATTAAATCAAGCCTTGGAGATAGTGAATGGTTAAAAAAATAGCAATGGTAACCGGTGCGAGCAGGGGTATCGGTCGCGCAATTGCTGAGCAATTGGCTGCCGACGATTTTTTTGTGATCGGAACGGCAACAAGTGATCAGGGCGCTGAAGCGATTGCCGCATACTTAGGCGACACAGGAACAGGTATTAAACTCAATGTCGCCGATCCTTCGTCAATTGATGCAGTAATTAAAACCATTAATGACGATTTTGGGGCCCCTAATGTTCTCGTCAATAATGCAGGCATTACCCGCGATAACTTAATGATGCGTATGAAGGATGACGAATGGGATGAGATTATTGCCACGAATCTTTCATCGGTTTTTCGCATGAGTAAAGCCGTTTTACGCGGCATGATGAAAGCTAAAACAGGTAGAATAATCAATATTTCCTCGGTAGTCGGCGCGACCGGTAATGCCGGCCAAGCCAATTATGCCGCAGCTAAAGCCGGCATCGTGGGGTTTTCCAAATCGTTGGCCAAAGAAGTCGGTTCGCGCGGAATCACCGTGAATACAGTTGCTCCCGGTTTTATCGATACCGACATGACCCGTGAACTGGCCGAAGAGCATAAACAGGCACTTTTAAGCTCAATACCATTAGGCCGCTTGGGTGATGCTAAAGAAATTGCGTATGCCGTTTCGTATTTAGCATCGGAGCGTGCCGCGTATATTACCGGAGAAACGCTGCATGTGAACGGTGGCATGTTCATGGCATAATATTGTGATATTTTTATAATATAAAGTATAATTCCCCCGCCGTCTGGAATGAGATGACGGGATTTCTAAGTAAAACAAATAACTATACTATTGTAAGTATTATTTTTTAAAAATAATCTTACATTGTTGAGGATAATAATTATGAGTAATGTTGAAGAAAGAGTAAAAAAGATTGTCGCTGAGCAATTAGGTGTTAAAGAAGATATCGCTAACGATGCTTCTTTTGTCGATGATCTTGGTGCAGACTCTTTGGATACCGTTGAACTCGTCATGGCCCTTGAAGAAGAATTCGAATGTGAAATTCCGGACGACGAAGCCGAAAAAATCACTACTGTTCAACAAGCGATCGATTACGTCGAAAAAAACGCATAAAAACTGCTTATATTTCGAACGGTCATGTTCTCGGCGAATTATGACATGATAATTTTGTTCGACGCATACAGGGACGTAAGTAGCAAACTGAGTTGTGAGCGTTATAGAACAAAAGAGGGCATCAAACCACCGAAAATATGACCGTTCGAAGTATGTAAGTGGATGCTGTTAATGTCCACTTATGCATGCCTTAACATCCCCTCTTTAAAATTAACTTCGGGTACAAAACATTGAGCACACGCCGAGTTGTAATAACTGGACTAGGCGCGGTCACGCCTTTAGCTAACACAGTTTCGGAAACCTGGGACGGAATCGTCAATGGTAAAAGCGGTATTTCCGCCATTGATTCCTTCGATATTTCTGCATTTGCCACGACTTTCGGTGGCGTAATAAGAAACTTCGATATTTCTCAATATTTTCCTGAAAAAGACGCGAAACGCATGGACGGCTTTATCCATTACGGATTAGCCGCAGGATCTCAAGCGTTCGAGGATTCCGGCATCGAGGTTAATGATAATAATGCCGAAAGAATCGGTGTGGCAATCGGTTCCGGAATAGGCGGGATAACAGGCATTGAAGACTGTTACGCGCTATATGATAAAAGCGGGCCAAGGCGTATTTCGCCGTTTTTTGTACCCGGCAATATCATCAATATGATTTCCGGTAATTTATCGATTAAATATGGCTTAAAAGGGCCTAATTTTGCGATTGTTACCGCCTGTTCAACCGGTACTCATAACATTGGCGATGCCGCCAGAATGATCAAATACGGTGATGTCGACGTAATGATCGCCGGAGGCGCCGAGCGTTGTACCACTTCACCGACCGCGATGGGCGGATTTGCGTCAGCGAAAGCCTTATCGAGAAGAAACGATGATCCACAACGTGCAAGTCGTCCATGGGATCGTGATCGTGATGGCTTTGTGTTAAGCGACGGTGCCGGTGTTGTTGTCCTGGAAGAGCTGGAACATGCTAAAGCACGCGGTGCGAAAATCTATGCCGAATTGGTGGGTTACGGCATGAGCGGAGACGCTTATCACATGACTTCACCTTCGCCAGGCGGAGAAGGCGCCGCTCGATGCATGAAAAATGCATTACGCGATGCCGGTTTGAATCCTGAAGACGTCGACTATATCAATGCGCATGGTACTTCCACGCCAGCCGGCGATCTCGGTGAAACACAGGCGATGAAATCCGCGTTAGGCGACCATGCCTATAAAGTTGCAATTAGTTCAACCAAATCGATGATAGGTCATCTATTGGGGGCTGCGGGCGGCATCGAAGCGGTACTGACGGCATTAAGTCTCAAAAATCAAATAGCGCCGCCAACTATTAACTTGGATAACCAAGACCCCGAATGCGATTTGGACTATGTTCCGAATGTTGCTCGGGATATGTCGATGAATGTCGCTTTATCGAATTCTTTCGGCTTCGGCGGAACTAACGGCACGTTGATTTTTAAACGATTCGAATAATTAGTTCGATGACATAGGTAAGTCTCCGATGTTTTTAATCAATGGTGCGATGGGTTGCACCATCGATGTTTCGGATCGCGGATTCCAATATGGCGATGGTTTATTTGAAACGATTGAAATCAAGCAAGGCAGACTGGTTTTTTTCGAAAGACATATTCGCCGCCTAAACGAAGGTTGCCGGCGTTTACAGATCCCTTTAGAAGATACCGGCAATTTAGTCGCGGAAGCTGAGTGTGCTGCTAGAGACGTCGATCGAGGCGTGTTAAAAATTATCCTGACGCGCGGAACGGGCGGACGAGGTTATCGGCAACCGGACAGCATCAAACCGACTCGTGTTATTAGCGTTTATCCATTTCCTGATTATCCTGAAAATTATACCCGCAATGGCATTACTGCCAGGCTTTGTTCTACCCGTTTAGGCCTAAACCCGGCGCTTGCCGGCATTAAACATCTTAATCGCCTCGAACAGATTTTAGCTCGCGCCGAATGGAAAGATCCGGGCATTCAAGAAGGTTTAATGCTCGATGCCGATGGCAACGTTATAGAAGGAACGATGACTAATTTGTTTTATGTCATTAACCGGCAACTCCATACCTCCGAGATTCTTCGCTCCGGCGTAGCCGGCATTATGCGCGAAATTATCTTGGAACTCGCTGAATCAAATGCGTTAGTCTTGTCGAAACGTTATTTCGGTATCGACGAATTGTTAAACGCTGATGAAATATTTGTTTGTAATTCAATCATCGGTTTATGGCCAGTCACCCAAATTGGTTCCAAGCCATTTGCTGTCGGCCCTGTAACCCGCGAAATAACGGACTGGCTCGAACAGTACAAAAATGAATGGCTCCAAGCATGCTGAATAAACTCGTGGGTATCTCGATCGTATTAACCAGCTTTTTACTCGGCTGGCTATGGATCGATTATCAACACTTCGTAGCTACGCCTTTAGTTGACAAGCCGGTTTATATTGAAATCAGCAAAGGCGATTCGTTCGTCCGCATTACTGAAAAACTTCAGGAACAAGAATTAGCGGTTAAACCGCTATGGTTAAAAATACTAGCTCTGCAAACACAATCCGCCGGTCGTTTGAAAGCCGGAGATTATGAAATCGCTCAAGGCGCTACCGCTTTTGATATTCTTTCGTTATTCGCATCCGGAAAAAGCAGACAATATGCCATCACCTTTCCGGAAGGGTGGAATTTCAATCAGTTTCTTGAGCAAATAAATAGCCACCCTTACATTCAAAAAACACTAAATAAATCGGATAGCGAATCCTTACTCAGTTATTTGAATTCCGATTACGGTCATCCCGAAGGTCTTTTTTTTCCCGACACGTATTTCTTTGATAAAAACACGACCGATCTTGCCTTATTAAAAAGGGCTCATGATCGCATGCTGAGTATCTTGGACCAAGAGTGGCGGCAAAAGCAGGATAACCTTCCGTTTGAGTCTCCTTATCAAGCATTGATACTGGCGTCGATTGTCGAAAAAGAAACGAGCGTTCCCGAGGAGCGTCAAATAATTGCCGGTGTGTTTATTCGCAGGCTTGAAAAAGGCATGTTACTGCAAACCGATCCAACCGTTATTTACGGTATGGGCGAGGATTATCAAGGCAATATTCGCAAGAAAGACCTTTTGACGCATACTCCCTACAACACCTATGTCATTAACGGATTACCGCCGACGCCGATCGCGATGCCCGGACAAGCCTCGATACATGCGGTTCTTCATCCTGAGGCAGGAGAGAGCCTTTATTTTGTTTCCAAGGGGGATGGCACGCATGCTTTTTCCGCTAATCTTGCCGAGCATAACCAAGCCGTGACCACTTATCAATTGAAACAATGATGATTAAAGGAAAATTCATAACGCTTGAAGGTGGGGAAGGGGTCGGCAAAACCACCAATATGAGTTTTTTAAAAGACTATCTAAGCTTGCACGGAATTCCGGTGATTCTTACTCGAGAGCCCGGAGGCACTCCCCTCGCGGAACATATTCGAAACTTACTATTACAACAGTCATCCGACGAAGTCATCACCGATCAAGCGGAATTGTTATTAATGTTCGCTGCACGCGCTCAACATCTCAAACAAGTGATCGAGCCGGCCTTACATGCCGGCTCTTGGGTAATATGCGACCGCTTTACCGATGCGACCTACGCCTATCAGGGCGGAGGGCGCAATATGAGTGCTCAAGCGATTCAGTGGCTGGAAAATTTCGTTCAAGGTAATCTTCGACCCGATTTGACCTTTTTATTCGATGCACCGGTCGAAATAGGGCTCAAGCGCGCTCGTCATCGCAGTTCGCTGGATCGCATCGAATCCGAAACCTTGGTTTTTTTCGAACAAGTAAGGCGCGCTTATTTATTGCAGGCTAAAT
Organism: Methylotuvimicrobium sp. KM2; assembly: GCF_038051925.1. Lineage (NCBI taxonomy): Bacteria > Pseudomonadati > Pseudomonadota > Gammaproteobacteria > Methylococcales > Methylococcaceae > Methylotuvimicrobium > Methylotuvimicrobium sp. KM2. The sequence continues at coordinate 2,421,840 of NZ_CP150634.1, forward strand.
TGGAACCGGAACGTATTAAAGTTATTAAATCCGACCAACCCCTTATCGATGTACAAAGCGAAATAACACGTTTTTTACACCCGTTTGTTTTTAATGACCATCACTCCTGATCTATTGCCTTGGCAGGAAGCGGATTGGCAGCATCTTGTCCGTTACATTACCGGTCAACGCATACCTCAAGCCTTATTGTTTGCCGGAAATAAAGGCATAGGCAAAAGCCGATTGGCGGAGCGTTTCGCGCATTCCTTGCTTTGTTCCGAAACAGACGCTGACGGATTGCCTTGCGGCCAATGCCATAGCTGTCAGTTAGTCAATGCACAAACGCACCCTGACTATATCAGAGTGAATCCGGAAGAACCCGGCAAGACTATTAAAATCGATCAAATCAGAAAGATCCTTTCGGTGTTATCATTAAAACCGCAATATGAGGCAAATCGTGTCGTCATAGTTGAACCGGCCGATCAATTAAATATCTCAGCGGTTAATGCTTTTTTGAAATTTCTTGAAGAACCGACCGAGCGAACCGTACTGCTACTTATCACGGATAAACCTAGCCGACTCCCGGCCACTTTGATCAGTCGATGTCAAAAGGTCTATTTTTCGAGGCCCGCTCCGGAACGAGTTAAACAGTGGTTGTTAGATCAAGGAATAAAAAAAGATAGTGACTTATTGTTAAGCGTATCTAAAGGATCGCCCTTGTTGGCCTTGGATTATGCGAACAACAATACCCTTGAATTACGTCGAAAATGTTTTAATCAATGGCTCGATATCGCTGCTTTGCGCACTCATCCGTATGTTGTCTCGGAACAATGGATTAAACTGGAGCCTAGCCTCTTATTGACTTGGATAACGGGATGGATTACGGATTTAATTAAATGTTGTTTTCAATTACCTGCCGAAAAACTAATTAATCGTGATTTATTTGAAGACTTGAACAAATCCGCGCAAACTTTAGAATTATCTCATTTGTATAGCGTCTATGATCTTATGCTTATCAGTCGAAACCGCATCGATACACAGCTCAATAAACAATTATTATTCGAAGAGCTATTAATCGAGTGGGCGCGGCTTAACGAAAAATAGGAAAAAGCATGTCCGAATCATCATCACCCAGACAAGGAATATTATCCTTGTCGATAAAAGATAAAAACGCACTCTATGCCGCCTATATGCCTTTTATTACCAATGGCGGATTGTTTATTCCGACAAATCGCGAATACGAAATGGGGCAGGAGGTTTTTATGTTGTTGAATTTAATGGAAGAAACAGAGCGATTGCCGATTGCAGGTAAAATTATTTGGAAAACACCTGCCGGTTCGGAAGGGTATCGTACTACCGGTATCGGTGTTCAGTTCAGCGATCAGGATGGCGGTATGGCACGTAATAAAATAGAGACCTATTTAGCCGGCGCTCTGGAATCGGATCGAGCCACCCATACAATGTAACGGTTTGGTTTTTCGGGCCTCACGCACCAATTCCTTCAACTAAACTCAATCTTTATACCTGTGTTATCCCATGCTAATCGACTCTCACTGCCATTTAGATCGTATCGATCTTTCTCCTTATCAAGATGATTTTTCTTGCTTCATGCAAGAAACCTCGAAACATCAAATCGAACACATGCTGTGTATCAGCATCGATCTTGAAGCTTATCCATCGATGTGCGAATTGGTCGCTCCTTATCCTCAGATCTCCTTGACGGTCGGCGTGCATCCTAATTCGCATGACGGAAAGGAGCCGACAACTGATGAATTGATCACACTCGGCCAAGCCGAAAAAGTCATCGGCATCGGTGAAACCGGATTGGATTATTTTAGAAGTGAAGGGGACTTATCTTGGCAACACCAGCGATTTAGACGACATATCGCGGCGGCGAAAAGTTTAAATAAACCTTTAATCGTCCATACGCGAGAAGCCCGAGAAGACACTTTACGCATTTTGAAAGAAGAAGGTGCCGATTCGGTCGGCGGTATTATCCATTGTTTTACCGAAGACTGGGAATTTGCGCTTCGTGCGCTCGAGTTGAATTTTTATATTTCCTTTTCAGGGATTGTAACGTTCAATAATGCTAAAGCAATACAAGAAGTGGCGCAAAAAATTCCGGCGGATAGATATTTGATTGAAACCGACTCGCCCTACCTAGCTCCGGTTCCTTTTCGCGGACGACCTAATTATCCGATTTATGTTCGACATGTGGCTGAATTTATAGCTAAATTAAGAAATACCTCGTTGGAGGTCATCGCGGACCAGAGTAAAGATAACTTTGTACGCTTATTTAATTTAGAATGCCTATGAAATTCAATACTTTTCAAGATTTTTGAGCTGAAACCACTAAAACGTTGATACAGGCATAAAAAGAATCATCCGTTGCGGCGCGTTGTAAGTCGGTTCGCCAATAGTTCAGCTCTTGTTCCGTAATCGCATGATTGGCCAAGGCTTGATCTTCGACAATCTGCTGGACCGATAATGAATAGAAAAGGTTTATATCGGTTGCAATAATCGGAAAGACTTCGACTTCAATATGACTGAAACCGCATTTTTTGAATTGCCTGTATAGGCTTCTGCCTGAGTAACCATTGTTCATCATATGCGACATACGATAATGAGAAAGAGTACGCTCGACTCCGGGAAGTTGGGTATCGATCGACAAGCTAGCCCAGTCTGTTTCCACAACAACAACGTATCCTTTGTCTTTAGTCACTCTTTTTATTTCCAAAAGTGTTTGTTCCGGCTGTTTGAGGTGCATGAATAATCGCTCGCTTCGACAACTATCGAATAACCCACTCCTGAAAGGTAACTTTTCGGCACTACCTTGTATTAAATTAGCCTGCTGAATTGTAGAAAGTTGTCTACAATTCTGGATAGCGCTTTTTAACATCTCATGATCATGATCATACCCGAAGACTTCACCGTCTTTCCCAACCATTTTCGATAGTTCGGCAACATCTACCCCAGGCCCGCATCCGATGTCGGCTATTATATTTCCGTTGGAAATATTCATTTTTTTATAACTGTGATGCTTAATCGGTAAAAAAATATCTGCCGCTTTTTGCAGATATTCCGAGCTGACTTCTCCGTGAAAAACTTTCATAGTTGACCTAACATGGGTTCTAGATAAATAAATGCTTTGAACTATGCTTAGAGTCTAGTCAATATTTTAGGATATGAGAAGGAAGAAGGATACAAATGAAAGATACAATGACTCTATGCGAACACTATCAAAATTATTTTTATACGGTTAAGGCGAATACTCAAGATTTACTAGAGCAAGCTTATCACGTTAGATACCAGGTTTATTGTGAAGAATTAAAAAAATTATCGCCGAATTCTGAAAACGCATTTCAAGAATCAGATGAATGGGATGACGATGCCGTTCATGGTGTTTTATTTTATAAAAGAGATAAAAAACCTATTGGAAATATTCGTATCATCACATTAAAAGATGACACGGAGAAAAAGTTACCGATTGAGTTGTATTATAAAAAAGAATTTGACTTTAGAGGCTCTGGTATAACTTCACTAAAAGAAGGTAAGACAGGCGAAGTATCCAGAATGGCTCTGATCTCTCGTTTTAGAAGAAGACCATCCGACAAAGACTATTCGATGAATAACAATATGCGTGAAAATGATCACGAAAACAGACGGTTTTCCACTAATTACCTACCGATGAGCTTAACTTTCTCTTCTATCTCACTTATGCTGGAACACGCACTCGATTATGGCATTGCATTAATGGAGCCTCGTTTAGCTAGATTATTAGTGCGCTTTGGCGTTGAATTAAAACAGATTGGGCAACCCATAGACCATTTTGGCATACGTGCACCTTTTATTATTTTTCCTAAAAAAACTTATCAAAACTTAATGCCGGAATATCGACTCCTATTTGACATTATCAGTTCGGAACTAAAAGATTCTCATTGACAACATGCCATCTGTCAAAAAACAAAAACAGCCGTCTCTTAGTCTGGTTTGGAAAACAATACTCGCTGTCGGTTTTGCAACAGCACTAGCATCCGGTGCCATTGTTTTGTTCGGACAGTTTTCATTGAATCAGAATTACCAGCAAGAAAGGTCTCGTGTTCATCGCTTTTATCGACAAGCCTTTCAAGGTATTTTGGAAGGCATCAAGAACGACAGGGTCGATATCGGTTGGTTGATTCCGGCATTTATCGATGACAAAACCAGCCCCCAAAACGCATTGGAGGTCATTGACCATTTTATCGATAACAACTGGTTTAAAATTGAAGTCGAATCGGATATTGAATCGGCATTTCTGTTTAGTTCCGATGAAAAGTTGATTGGTTCTTGGGGGAACACGCTATATCATGGGCAGCTTTCAGAATGGTTGGATTATGTGATTACCCATGAATCACCGTTCGACAAAATTTTATGCGAGGAGCGCTGCGTTCATTTTCATGCTACGCCGTTTTTACATCACGGAAGTTTTATCGGCGTATTCATTTTTGGTATCGATCTTGCCGATACTGTTTTAAAGATGAGAGACTTGACCGGTTCCGGGATTAGTATCTTAACGTTACCTCATGAATTCACAAATCCAAAAAAAGAATTACTTTCTATTCCGCCATGGCAAGCAAATATAGTGGCTTTAACGGATTCAGAACGCAATATCGGATTACTTAACGCTTTTAGTCGGCAATATCCTGATGGAATACCCGATTATCCGAAGATATTTAAGTTTGAGAATAGGACCTATGAGATCATTCCTTTTCCGTTTAATGGAAACAACAATACAGTACTTTTGATTATTGAAGATATTAGTAGGGGCTTGGACGAAATCAAAAATGCGACTGCTCTCTATGCCATTAATGGATTGCTTAGTTTATTGTTGTCCGGCGGAGTATTGTTACTATTACTGATTGGACCGACGCAAAAATTAAAAAGACTCATTGCATTATTGCCGTTGATCGCAAAAAAACAATACGACTTAGTGGCCAAATTATTACTTTACTCGAAAAAACACAGTTTCTTTAAAGATGAAATCGATGTTTTAGAATCCGCCTCGCACCAACTGATATCAACCCTTAAGCAACTAGACGATGAAGTTAATTTACGCACCCAACGCCTCTCCGAACAAGCTTTGGAGCTGCAAATCGAAAAGAATTTTATCGACAATATTCTTAATTCGGCTCAAGTCATTATTATGACGGTCGATAGTATGGGGCGTATTAAATCCGTCAATCAGTATGCGCAATATTTGCTTCAATATACGGAAGCCGAATTATTAAATACAGATTTTGTCGAATTTATTCCTACTGAAGAACATAGAGGGATGATTGAAAGTTCAATAACACAACTATTGGATAAGTATAACAATACCTTTCAATACGAATGCCCGATTTATTCCATCGACGGAGCTCAACTCTATATCTCATGGTTTTTATCGCCATTAGTGCTAAAAGAGCTAGGTATCGATGCCGACCCTGAAGTTTTAATTGTCGGATTGGATTTAACCGATAGACGCAAATCCGAAAAACAATTGACTTGGTTGGCCGAACACGACCCGTTGACAGGTTTATATAACCGCCGAAAATTCGAAAAAGAATTCGAGCACGCTATCAATATGGCGACTCGCTATCATCATAGCTCAGCCTTGATTTTTTTCGATATCGATCAATTTAAATACGTTAACGATAGCAGCGGCCATCAAGTCGGTGACGAATTACTAGTTAAAGTGGCCGAAAGACTACGCAGTTCAACTCGCGATACCGATGTTATCGCTCGATTTGGAGGCGATGAATTTATCGTGATCGCTCCTGAAATCAATCAACAAGCGGCCGAAGATTTAGTGCAAAAAATTTGTACAGAAATGGCCTCGGTATCGATAACGGACAACAATCAACAACATCGGGTTTCGGTTAGTGCAGGGGTTTTAATGTTTCCAGAGCCTAATTGCTCTGCTCAAGACCTTTTGGCAACTGCCGATGTTGCAATGTATAAAGCCAAAGAATCCGGTCGGGGAGGGTGGAGACTTGCAAATAGCGAGGATATTCATCGGAGCGAAATCAAAACGAAGGTCAATTGGAAAGCCAAAATCGAACAGGCTCTTAACGATCGGCAATTTAAGCTGTTTTACCAACCGATCATGCATATCCGCGATAGAAGCATATCTCATTATGAGTGTTTATTGAGAATGATTGGAAGCAACGACGAAATCATTCCGCCAGGTATGTTTATCGAAGTCGCTGAACAAACGGGATTAATTTTTCAACTCGATATGTGCGTTGTCGAACTCGCTTTCGTAAAGCAGGTTGAATTAATAGAACAAGGAGTCGATATTAGGCTGTCAATTAATTTATCCGGGGAGACGCTTTCAAATATCGATGCTTTTTCAAAAATCGATAAGCTGTTGCGTTCATATGGGCTCGATGCACATAAATTTATTTTTGAAGTGACAGAAACGCAAGCAGTGACCAACTTGCAGTCTGCTCATGAATTTATAAATAATATCAACAGCATAGGCGGAAGTTTTGCTTTGGACGATTTCGGGGTGGGCTTTTCATCAATGAGTTATCTAAGACAATTACCGGTTGAATATTTAAAAATAGACGGGTCGTTTGTAAAAAATATTAATTCAAGCCTGGATGATCAATTATTCGTCAACGCCATTAATAGTGTAGGCCAAGGAATGGGCTTAAAAACGATTGCCGAATTTGTTGAAAATGACGTTATTTTCGAAAAACTGGCAACACTTGGTGTTGATTATGCCCAAGGCTATGGAATAGGAAAGCCGATGCCGTTTCTTGAATTTCATAAGTAAATTAGAAGTCGTAAGACATCATAATGGTATACATATCCCAATGCTGCGTTGTTCCTTGGAGATTTTCCAAGTTGGATAGCCAGCCGGTTCCATTGATTCGGTGGTATTCGGCACTAAAATTCAATGCCGGTAATATTTCATAACGTAAACCAAAAGTCCAATCTTGAGCAAACCTGGAATGATTGATGATTCCGGGTGCGGCTTGCGCGAGTTTCAAACCTTTTTTATCATCCATGTCCCATATCAATTCGTCATAACGCACTAACGCTTCTAGAGAAGAAGTCAGTCTATAGGTGCCTTGTATATAAAAGCTTTGGCCGGTAAATTCAGTGTCCGGAATGGCTCCGAAATTCTTCAATTGAGCCCGGCGTAAGGCGTATTCGCCGGTAAGCGACCATTTTTCGGCATTATATTGTGCTGAAAAGATTAATGGATTAAATCGCCAAGAACCTGCCTGAAAAAAAGCGCCGGCTGATGGTTTGTAATCGCCATTAAAATCTGCATAGGTTATCGCTAGCTTAGCTAAGCCGTTTTCCCATTCGTAACCGGTGCGCAACACCCAGGATATATCGCCTTCCATTTTTCCCGGATCTGAACCGACTAGTGTATTTTTAAAATCCGGATCATCCATTCTTGGGATCACTACACCGAAATTCAACGAAAAATCGCCATAGTCCGTTCTATGTTCTCCGTAGATATAGCCGCCGTCGGCTGATAACGCCAAATTTCTATTGACATCAAAATAAATCGATTGAGGTAATAAGATGCTGGGACGAGTCGAGGCAACGTCCCGTGTATCGTTGTATAAGCCAAGCGGAGTAGGGACTCTGCCGCCCCTAAGTGTTAATAGTGAATGTTCCGACGAATATAAGTTATAGCTGGCCAGTCCATAATCGATTCGGACATTGCTATCGTCGGTTTTACCCGCATCGCGCCATACTATCTGCATGGCAATTTGCAATTCCGGCAAAATTCTATAAGAGGCATTGATACCGAGTTCTCTAAAGTCGGTTGATATCGAATCGTCAGTTTTACCAAAAAAATTATTATCGGAAGTATGAATAAATCCTTGAGATAAAAAACCGTGAATCTGGAGGTTTTGAGGTAACCAATCGCTTTCGAAGGCTTGAGCGTTAGTAAGCAGGCAGCATAAAACTAATGCGATACCGTAGCTATTCAATTTAAAAAAACGGTTTAAAGTTGACGTATGACGCATGAATGGAAAAGGCCTTATTTTATGATCAGGATTTTGATATCTTCAGTGATGTCTTCACCGCTTAAATATCCGATTGCGCCAGGTGTAGATGCGATTTTATCAACCATTTCTTCCTTGCTGGCAACGGTAACGGGAGCCTGGCCGGTCCCGCTAAATACCAGCTTGTTCCAGCTTCGACGCATCTGATGTGGAAATACATTCAATACTTGTTTGCAAAACTGTTTATGAAGAGGGTTACTGTCACGTAATACAAAAACAATAATGGGAGAACCGTCTTGCCATTGGCGAAGCCGCATTCTAAATATAGCGCTCAATCCGTTTCGGCTAACAGAGTTTTGCGTTAATGCGCTGTTGACAACGGGATAAATGCTTGGCGTGGGAGCGGATAAAACCTGCGACATCAAAACAAAGAGCAACGCTAAAAATCCAAATTGCTTTCGTCGTAGATTTTTATTCGATTCGTTTGACTTCAAATGGGAAGCGCCTTAGGTCTTAAAGTGAGTTTTAAAAAGAAATCAAAGTTTAGTTACTATTTTGTGAATATCAAATGAGGAGGAGTTAATTGATAAAGATTACTCCCTTTATACTCAAAAAATGGTTAACTTTATGAAGGTATGGGGTGTGGCTAGCGAGGATGTCGGCAGCAGGGAACGCTGCCGTCAAGCCCCCATGGACGGGTTCACGGCGGTCCTCGATAGACACATCCCATGCCTTTTTATTCTTAGACGGTTTTTCAATCAAAAGGGAGTATTATAAGCAACTATTTCCTAATGACATTATTTAACATAATATACATTATGCGCCATTATAACCACCTTAGTTTCAGGCTTTTTGGCATCCGAAATGTTTTCCACTCTGAACCTAAATAATTCGAGCTTGAATAGTTACAGAAAAGTTGATTGACGTTAATGACGCGCGTAAACTCAACCAACTAAAGCAATGGAGCCTTAAAATTGAGTCTAGAAGATAGAAATTGGTTTCAGAGGGAAAAAGATAAGATATTGACGAATTTGAAGAAAAACAATTATGAGAATCTAGTAATAATTGCCATCGCTTTTCTATGGATCATTATTGAATACTTGCTAAGATTTAACGATTGATAATTCGGCGCCTGGGTGTCCGCGCCAGCTCCATGCTGGCAAAGCCTTTATCGGACCCCAGGCGCCTCCTCAGGGACTGCCGAAATTCGAAGTGCGAAAGGTAACTACCATTGTGACTCGCCGGTTTCCGGGTCGTACATCTCATGTGCGATTTTATGGCGGTTCGCTATCAATTCCTCAATGCTTGGCGATTGTGTCATCGCACGCTGAATGGCCAACTTCATTGCTTCGTAATTGGTTCGATATAAGTCCTTGCGGTCGAGATCCGGATTGGTTGCGCATTCAGGGGCGATCCAAATCATTGCAATGATGCAAATTTCATTGGCCTGATCGGCCGGGATCACGCCATCGATTACACTGTCCAATACTGCATCGGCGACTGCCGATTGAACGGGACCGCCGAATAGATTCACATAGTCGGTCGACTTTATCGTAACTTTAGGTACCATGATGGTAGCAGGACGCACTTGTTGGTTACAGGCCCGTATTGCAAACATCCGAGTATGCCCTTCGGTTTGCCCCATTAAATTGGCAAATGCGTGGCCTGCAGGCCCTTTAACGCTGCCGATAAGAATTTCAGGCATGGCATCCGTGCCTTGCCCTTCGCTGGAAAATACGGTGGCTTCGCCGGTTCTAAACCAAATTGAATCTGACATATAAAACACCTGTAAGGTTAAAAACCGGCATTCTATTCCTGGTGTATAGCAATCCGCAACGAATAAAATTGCAATCGTTATCTACGGCCCAATTCGTTGCCAAGCAATGAGCCGGCCGCCGCACCGATGCCCGATGCAATCGGATCGCCTCTGCCGATCTCATACCCTAACATGCTGCCTACGGCCCCGCCTACCAGTCCTTGCGTGGACCTTTGGTCATAACGGCTATAGCGTGGAGCCGGTACATAGGCAGGTGCCGGTATATAACGAGGCACTGTCTCGTAAACAGTAACTCTTTGCGGATAGTAATGGACCTCTTCGCGATAATAAACGCGTTCAACCGGCCGGTATCGTTTAGCTCTATGCTTCGGATGGTAATAGTGTTTGCTATATCCTTTACCTCGGCCTGGATGATGATGTCCGCCTGAAGCTAAGGCCGACGTTGAAAAAACCAAACCCGTGATGATTATTGCGATCAATTTCATCATTTTTGAATCTCCTGAAAAAAAGTAACGCGTATAACGGTTAACGTATCCGTAGCCTTTTAGCTATGGCCGGGCTACATTTTCCAAGGATTAACTTAATGACGACTTAACGAATTCCGGGGTTCGCTTGCGTAATGGTAATTTTTTGTTTTCGCTCAATGCAAAAATCACGATCAGAAAAAATAATAAACTGAGTCGAGGCGCTTCGAATGGGCTACCAACCGTACCGACAATAACAAATCCCGAAATCGATGAGAGTAAAATCGCCGCATAGTAGTCACCTTTGCTGAGCGCTTTAAGCTGTCGATAACAAGCATAAATCAGCAAGATTATAAATGCAGTGGTACCAAACCAGCCTAGATCGAATAATAGATGTACCCAAAAATTGTCGATATTGAGAGCTTGGTGATTATCGATCGTAAAAAACCAATAATCGGTTCCTTCGGAAAAGTCGCCATTGCTAAGCAGATTTTTATCATTAGTATCAGTCAGGTTGATATTATCGATGTCGATGACATTGCCTTGGCTATTATTGTAAATACCCAGTTTAACCGGACGTCTCGACAATTCTCCCGCTGTTTTACCCAAACTGGATCCGACATATTTTGTATTTAGGGTTGCTTCCGTCCGGCTCCAGGAGCCCGGCTCGGAATCGATTCGTAGGGTAATCCAGACGCAACGAAACGAATATAATAACGATTTTTCACAGATGGGTAAGGTAACCTCCCCTCGCCCCGACTCCGTACGTAAATCCGCAGATAAGCGATATTCGGTGTCGGGCTCTATCGCGACCTGTTGGTCTAAATAAAGCGAACCACCCGATCCTAAACGCAAATAGCGATTTTCGTCATCGCTTTGTATCGTATAAGTGGCCGGCATGCCAATGCCTCTGTGCCACCAAAAATAGGTTCTTGGGTAACTGCCAACGCCCATTCCAAATAAAGTCGTCATGACGTCGTCATCTCTCATGTCGAGAATAGCTCGCCAATGCTGCAGGCGAACATCCAGATCTTGATCGATACGTTTGAAGCGCTCTTGTATAAAGCCGCCTTGAAAGACCGGAATGACCATGACCGGAACTAGCAATACCACGCTCAACAGCGGTATTGATTTTCGGTTAGTGCGCAAATGTTTCGCGTTAACGGCAAAAACTAGACTGATCAAAAAAACGATCAACGCTATAGCGAAAGCCAGATAAGGTCCTCGGGAAAAGGTCACCATCAGGACATAAAGGCCGGCAGCAAAAATTCCAAAACCGGTTATACCGCCCATCAATCTGCGGGGCGCGTAGAGAAACAGCATCGCAATAAAAGGTAATGCCAAGACTAAATAGGCATCGATATGCCCACCACCGGTGTGCATGGTTGAAAACATTGCGGTGATTCTATAATCGCTTTCAAAATTAAACAACCCGGAAAACAAAAAGCGCTCCCAAATCGAAACGCCAATGACGCCGATCAAACCCAATAATACTCCGTAACCGAAATACTGTTTTGCCTTCGGATATTGCTGCAATGTTTGTTTTAACAGTGGAAACAAAAAGAAGGCCCAAATTACCCCCTTGCCCACTCGTAAGCTATTATAGCGGCTGTAGTAATTGGAAAAGGCGTTGATATCGATGTCTTGCAGCGGAAATAAGCCTCTGTATACGCTAATTAGATAAATTAAAGCAAACAATCCTAAACATAACTTAACCGTTCCGGAAAACTGTCGGGTTAACCGAATGCTGGATTTTTGCCAATAATAAACAGCAAGGGTTGTCATAACGACCAGATCGAACTCGTCAAAAAAGAACCGACCGGTCCAAGGGGCAAAATCCAGAACCGGTAGCATTGCCGGCAAGACGAATAGCCAGGCCTGAGGATAACGAATCAATAAAACAGCGTAAGCGATTAATAATGCCGATAGAAATGGCGCGCCAATCGGATAATTCAATAAAGCCCAACCAATAATCAGCGCAAGAATTCCCGTGAATAAGCGCCAACGTTTATCGATTGCTTGCAGTTTAACGGTTGCCGATGACCGAATAGAATCATCCTCTGAAATAGAGTCTTCGTCATCGTGGAATGCTTCGGCAATCGATACCCCCCTTCCCTGCTTGATCTTACCATTTGAAAACCAGCGCATCGCATGATTAAGCAATTCATAAACCAATGCCGCCGAAGCAAATGCGATCAACACATCGGTCGGATCGGGATGCTTAGGCGCTAAAAACAACTTGCCGGTTTCTACCAACGTGGCAAAGACAGCAGCAGTTAATCCGACTAAAACCCAATGAAAGCGCTCAGGTTTGGAGTCCGCATAGTTCCACAACCAAAAAGCCAAGCCAACCGGAAAATACATGCCGATGTTGCTAAGCAAACTCACCATGGCCAAGGACTCGGTCGTATAATAAAAATAGTAAAACGGTAAAAACTGAACCGTTTCGAGTTTTTCAAGCGCCTTTTCAAGACCGATCCAATTCCCGCCGGTCCAGCCGTTCAGCGCGGCTACCAAAAAAACATGGAGAGGTAGAAGCGTTAGGATCGTGGGCTTCAACCAAGCGGTCCAATAATCTTTGTCGTGTTTGGAAAAAAAGGCAAACACGACCGCGCCGACCCCCAACCCGGTCATGCGGGTCAAAACCGAAATGCCTTGCGCCACGCCTGATGCCAAAAATAATTGACCGATTTCGACGAACAATCCGATAAAAAAACCGGTTAAGATGCAAACCAGTTTGGGGTGCGAAATATAAGGCAATAAACAGAGTAAAATGCCTAACGGAATCAATACGACTATTTCGGCCCCCAGCTTGACCACACAGCGAATACCATCGGCTCGGCACGTATCGATGGACATAAACAGGCTGTGATTGCCCGAGGCCAACCGAGTGTCAAGCTCTTGATGGGATATAACAAAATCGAACGGAAAAAAACTTAAGGCAAAATAGATGGCGATATAGAAAATAATCGCCGCTTTGATCGATAGAAAATTACCAAGCGAGAGATGACGGGATAAACGGCGGAAATAATCGCCTGAAAATACCCAAAGTCCTACGCCCATGGTCGAGCCCATTGCCTCGGCGATCAAATCGTTGATCGAAACGGTACGAGGTGGGAAAAATAACTGAACAAACTCGACCGAAACAGCCAAAGCCCAACAAAACAGCAAAACCGGCACCGCAACCAGTAGCCTGGTGTATTCGCGAAATTGACCGCCAAAACCAGCCGCCCAAAAGTAAGACAGCGGTATGTAAAGCAGAATATTCGCAACCCAGTCCGCACGCGATTCTATGCCTAGATTGAGATAACGAATATTTCGGAATTTTTCCAAAGCGACGTCGAAAGGCATTGGTCGGTAATCGAGCGGAACCAAACTGCCGTAGACGACGAACAAGGTATATAGCGTTGCACCGATAAGAAGTTTTTTATTCATACGAAAGCCCGCGAGTGACCATCAAGGAGCCCACAAGTCCGCCAGGGCCAGTTCAACTTCGTCAAAAGGCGGCGCCCTAACCATATCGTCATTCTGCCAGGTATGTTCAAGCAACCAATGCCCTTCCAGCAAACGATAGACTTCAAGCGTTTTTGGCCCCGGATCGACCAGCCATAACCAAGAAACTTCGCATGCCGCATAAATCGGCATCTTGACGGCGCGATCGATACGCGAAGTTCCGGGCGAAATTACTTCGCAAATCCAGTCAGGAGCAATGCTGAAATAGGCTTCTTCGGGCAGTTGCGGCATGCGTTCGCGTCGCCAACCGGCTAAATCGGGGGCCAGAATATTCCGTCCCAAGTGCAATTCGGGTTCGTCCAATATCCACCACCCACCCGGCCCTCCTCTTCCACGCTGAAATGGGCTAACCAATTCATCACCAATAACCGAAGAAGCCAAAGCATGTCTTGGTGCTGGTCGTGGTTGAGTAATTAACTGCCCGTTGATGATTTCGCCGATGATATGTTCGGGCAGATCGAACAAGTCTTCGTAAGTCGCCTCGCGTAAAGCCGGTTGATTCATGATGGACTCTTCGGTTCAAGCGGTTCGTTAATTACATTTCCTTTTTACCCGATAAAATCCTTTTCAAGTCGTAATGATAAATCAAACTCGCCAGCGCGAATACAACGAATAGCGAAAAGATCGCCGTCTAAAACTCCCAGCCTTGACGATGAACTAAGCCGGTTAGATTGTAATCGCGAAGAAACCGGTCAGGCCCTACAGAATCAGCCATTCAACCTAAATTCGGTAGTTTAACCATGAAATGCTTTTTCTATACCTTTCGCACTTCAAATTTCGGCAGTGCCTAAGGAGACACCGGAGTGCTTGGCCCCTCACCTAACACTAGGTGAGGGGCCAGCATGGACGTATTTACCCAGCACCTAAATTCCACAGTCCATTGGCTAGGATTAATTGTCTTGGATAATTCATCCAGCACCTAAATAAGCCATGATTTTGAATTATTGCCAAAGACCTATAGAATTTAGGTGCTGGGTTTACGGCGTCCTTTGACGGGCACCCCGGTGCCGAATTTTGACCTACGGTAGGTATAGGTTAATTCTTAGGCCGAAGATGTGGGAACAACAATACATCTCGTATCGACGGAGCATCGGTAAACAACATCACCAAGCGATCGATGCCTATGCCCTCGCCCGCCGTCGGCGGCATGCCGTGTTCCAATGCGGTCACGTAATCGGCATCATAATGCATCGCTTCATCGTCACCGGCTTCTTTTTCCTCGACCTGCTTACGAAAACGTTCCGCCTGGTCTTCGGCGTCGTTCAACTCGGTAAAACCGTTCGCAATTTCACGCCCGCCGACGAAAAATTCGAAGCGGTCGGTCACATGCGGATCGTCATCGTTGCGTCTGGCCAATGGTGACACTTCGACAGGATAGGCGGTAATAAACGTCGGATTCATCAAGCGATGTTCCACGGTTTTTTCAAAGATTTCGATTTGAATTTTACCGAGACCGTAGCCGTCCTTGACCGGGATTTTCAAATTTTCGGCCACCTTCGCCGCCGCTTCGCGCGTCGCCAAATCGTCGATCGTCAAATCCGGATTGAAATGCAGAATCGATTCGACCACGGTCATGCGATCGAACGGTTTGCCGAAGTCGTATTGCTCGCCTTGATAAGTAATCAGTGTTTGACCGAGTACTTCGAGTGCGATGCCTCGCACCATTTCTTCGGTCAAATCCATCAAGTCGTGATACTCGGCATAGGCCTGATAGAATTCGAGCATCGTGAATTCCGGATTGTGCCGTGTCGACAGTCCTTCGTTGCGGAAATTGCGGTTGATTTCGAAAACCCGCTCGAAACCGCCGACAATCAGTCGTTTCAGATACAATTCCGGCGCAATCCGTAAAAACAGCTCCATGTCCAAGGCATTGTGATGCGTCTTGAACGGGCGAGCGGTCGCACCACCGGGAATCGCCTGCATCATGGGCGTTTCGACTTCGAGAAATTGTCGCGCTACCAAGAATTCTCTTATGTATGTAACGATTTTCGAACGGATCAGGAAAGTCTTGCGCGATTGCTCGCTCATGATCAAATCCAGATAACGCTGGCGGTATTTGATTTCCTGGTCGGCGATACCGTGGAATTTTTCAGGCAACGGCCTAAGCGCCTTGGTCAATAAACGAATATCGTCGACCTTGATGCTTAATTCGCCGACATTGGTTTTGAACAATACACCCTCGGTGCCGATGATATCGCCGATGTCCCATTTCTTGAACTGATCGTTGTAGAAACCTTCCGGCAGATGATCGCGCGCGACATAAAGCTGCATTTGGCCCGACATGTCCTGGATATGACAGAAACTTGCCTTACCCATGATGCGGCGAGTCATCATGCGCCCGGCAACCTTGACTCGGATCGGGTCGGCCTCGAGCTCTTCCTTGGTTTTTTCGCCGTATTCCGCCAGCAATTCACCGACTACGACATTGCGTCTGAAGTCGGTCGGAAAAGCGATGCCGCGTTCGCGGATTTCAGTGAGTTTGCCGCGGCGTTGTCTGATTTGTTCTTGTTCGTCTTGTAATTGGGTTTCGGACATGAGATTTTTATTTAATCTAAATTTAGGTTTTAAACAATCCATGCTACTTAAAATTTTAAATACATGAATATGTTTAATATTAAAACGTTATTTTCCTTGAAATTTGATATATGTATTCGAACTACCATTTTCAGCATTTCTTTGTTCAGCTTTCACAAAATCAAGAGATGTGATTAGTTTACCTAATTTGGTATATCCATAATTCCTCGCATCAAACGAGGTATCTACACGTTGAATATAAGAACCAACACCTCCCAGGTTAGCCCATCCATCATCTTCTGAAGCCGAATCGATCGCTTCCTTAATTAATACCTTTAGGTTTTTATCATTCAACGAATATTCTGTGGATTTTTTTGCTTCATTACTATTGCTTTTTTGTTCAGTCCCATTATTACTTACTGAACTGCTGGTAAGATCATTAACATCTTCTTCCATAATGGTTTCAGTAAAAATAAATTTGTTGCAAGCAGCTCTGAATGCTTCTGGTGTTCTTCTTTGACCTATTCCAATTACTTCTAAACCTGACTCTCTAATTCGAGTTGCTAACTTAGTAAAATCACTATCACTTGAAACAAGAAAAAAACCATTGAACTTACCTGTATAAAGAAGATCCATCGCATCAATTATCAAAGCTGAGTCTGTTGCATTTTTTCCAGTGGTATAACCAAACTGTTGAATTGGCTGAATAGCGTGTCTATTTAAGACTTCTTTCCAAGATCTAAGTTGTGAATTAGTCCAATCCCCATAACATCTTCTGGATGTTGTTTCTCCATATCTTGCTGCTTCATTTAATACTGCTTCTATAGCTTTAGCTTGGGCATTATCTGCATCTATTAATAATGCGAATCTTTTTGTTTCTGACGGATACACCATATATTTCCTTTTGAAGTCACGCACGCTACTGTGTCGTTAAACATCAGTTATAAACCACTCTTCAAACTCGCTTCAATAAATTGATCTAATTCGCCGTCGAGCACGGCTTGAGTGTTTCCGGTTTCGACGTTCGTGCGCAGATCCTTGATGCGCGATTGATCCAAGACATACGATCGGATCTGACTGCCCCAGCCGATATCGGATTTGGAATCTTCAAGCGCCTGCTGTTGTTCGCTGCGTTTCATGATTTCCATTTCGTATAACTTGGCCTTGAGCTGTTTCATCGCGGTGTCTTTGTTTTTGTGTTGCGAACGATCGCTTTGACATTGCACGACGATGCCGCTCGGACCATGGGTAATCCTTACTGCAGACTCGGTACGGTTGACGTGCTGACCGCCTGCGCCGCTGGCCCGGTAAACGTCGATGCGCAAATCGGCCGGATTGATATCGATATCGATATCATCGTCGATTTCGGGAGATACGAAAACCGAGGCAAATGAGGTATGGCGGCGGTTGCCGGAGTCGAACGGCGATTTTCTTACCAATCGATGCACGCCGGTTTCGGTACGCAGCCAACCGAAGGCGTATTCGCCTTCGAACTTAATCGTTGCGCTCTTGATGCCGGCGACATCGCCCGGCGACTCTTCGATCAATTCGGTCTTGAAACCTTTCGCTTCGCCCCAACGCAGATACATGCGTTCGATCATCGAAGCCCAATCTTGTGCTTCGGTGCCGCCGGAACCGGCCTGAATATCGAGAAAGGCATTATTCGCGTCCATTTCGCCTGAGAACATGCGCCGAAATTCGAGTTCGGCGACTTTTCTTTCGAGTTGATCAAGGTCGTTCGCAACCGTATCGACGGTTTCTTCGTCTCCCTCTTCTACTGCCATCACTAGTAACTCTTCGGCGTCGGCGAGGCCGTGATCCAATTCGTTGATCGTATTGACGACTTTTTCGAGTTGCACCCGTTCCTTACCCATAGCTTGAGCCTGTTCGGGGTTGTTCCAAATTGAGGGGTCTTCGAGTTCTTTCAGAACTTCGACGAGGCGTTCGCTTTTGATATCGAAGTCAAAGATACCTCCTAAGCGCGTCGCCGCGGCTTTTGAGGTCGGTGATTTTGTTTTTGATAGGATTAATTTCTTGCATGAATTTTTATAATCTAATGAAACCGAAAGACCATTGGCCGAGCATTGACTCGCAATTAATCAGCCTCATGGAACAACATTAGATTATATACGATTAGCGCGTTTCATTCATAAACGAAAAACGATTGAACGGCTAATCCCAACGGTCGTCGCGAACTTGAATACGGTGGTTTTCGATACGCAAAGGAAAACAGGGGATGTCTTCATAAGCCGGCGCGGACTTGACAGCGCCGGTTTTGACGCAGAATCGAGCGCCGTGTCTCGGGCAAATGATTTCGTCTCCGTCGAGTTCGCCGCTGGCGATTTCTGCGCCGTCATGCGTGCATACATCCTCGATCGCGAAAAATTCGCCGTCTATTTTGAATATCGCGACGTCGGCGCCATCGACTTCAACAACGACATGTTCGCCATCGGCCAATGCATCTTGATCGACGACATCTATCCAATCGGACATGATAACTCCTCTCCTCTATTTTAATTTTTAACATACACATCGTAACGCAACAGTTTGCCCTGAAAACTCTGGCTCGGTTTGCCACCTAGCGGCTCTGCATAATCTGGGCTCTTGACGACCACTTTCTTGGCTGTCGCCTGCATCGCGGCTTCGAACAAGGCGTCCTTATCCGGGTCATCGCCGAGTAGTTCATGCAGGATCGTCATCGATTTTTTCGCCAATGCCGATTTTTTGCGTTTCGGCGGAAACATCGGATCGATATAGATGCAGTCGGGTTTCGGATCGAGCCCGGCGAAAACTTCAATAGCATTGCCGGCGATCAATTCGGGTAATTCGAGCGATAAGTTTTTGACCCACTCCAATTCGCCTAAACGCCGAAAAGCATCTTGCAATAACTCGACCATGACCGGCGAACGTTCGATGCAGCGCAAACGATAGCCCATTCTGAAAATATGCAGGCTGTCTTGGCCCCAACCGGTCGTCGCGTCGACGACGGTCTGCGTTTTTCGTCCCAAGGCTTGGCCAAGCGGCGTGTTTTTCGGCGCGGGCCAGGATCTTTGCTCGCCGGGCCGTGGTTCGATATCGACCGCCAGACCGCCTTTTTTCAGCAATTCCCGATCGAGCAATTTCAACGCGCCGTCGCGCCAGGTCAGAAAATAAGGCTCTTGATGATCACCGCCCCCGGTTCTGAGCGGCACATTCAGGCATTCGGCCAATTGTTGATAATCACCTAACTCGCCCTGCCCGGTATAGAGCACGGCCAGTTTGCCGATATAGGGATGTCCTGCCAATGAATTATCCTAAATTCGGCAATGTAACCATGAAACGCATGAAGTTATTGAAATATTTCAATAGGATATACATAAACGTTGAGTAACCTTTAAGGAGAACAAAACTGTTTTGCTAATGCATGGCAAACTATTGAATTAACTTCTTATTCTTCATGATCTTCATGGTGAAATGCTTTTTAGGATTACTCAGTCGAAACCGCTTGTTTTTCGTTCTTCAGCGCGGCGTCGAGCGTATGCCAAGCCAGAGTCGCGCATTTGACGCGGGCAGGATACTCTCTGACGCCGGCCAACACGGCCAGCTTGCCGACGGCTTCGAGATTGAACTGTTCGTCCTTGCCGGTCGTCATTTCGTGAAAAGTCTTGAACAAGGCTTCGGCTTCGGCTTCGGTTTTGCCTTTGACGATTTCGGTCATCAATGAAACCGACGCGGTCGAAATGGCGCAGCCTGAACCCTGAAAGCTCGCGTCTTCGATCACATCGCCGTTCATTTTTAAGTAGAGCGTCAGGCGGTCGCCGCACAGCGGATTGAAACCGTCCACTTTCCTATCTGCATTCTCGATGATCCTGAAATTACGCGGATTGCGGTTGTGGTCGAAAATGACCTCTTGGTAGAGATCTCTTAAATCGTCAAACATTAACCAAATACCTCTATTAAAGATTCTATGCCGTTCATCAATACATCGATTTCCTGTTTCGTATTATATATCGCGAACGATGCTCTCGCGGTTGCGGGCACTTCGAAAAAGTCCATGACCGGCATCGCACAGTGATGCCCGGCTCTCACCGCGATGCCTAAGCTGTCCAGCATCGTGCCGATATCGTGCGGATGGATTTTGTCCAGTACGAAGGATAGGATCGCACCTTTTTCTTCTGCTTCGCCGATGATTCGAAGGCCTTTGATTTTCTTCGCCTGTTCGGTCGCGTAATCGAGTAGCTCGGCTTCGTAAGCGGCTACAACATCCATGCCGATTTCGTTCAGATAATCGATTGCCGCGCCAAGGGCTATTGCGTCGGCGATGCCCGGAGTACCGGCCTCGAATTTATAAGGCAGCGTATTGTACTCGGTTTCTTCGAACGTGACTTTGCGAATCATGTCGCCGCCGCCTTGATACGGAGGCATCCTTTCCAGCAAGGCTTGTTTGCCGTACAACACGCCGATGCCGGATGGACCGTATAGCTTATGGCCGGAAAAAGCATAAAAATCGCAATCGAGATCGAGCACATCGACAGGCATGTGAGGTATCGCTTGTGCGCCGTCGAGCAGTACCGGAATGTTCTTTTCATGTGCGGCCGCGATGATTTGTCTGACCGGATTAATCGTACCCAAGGCATTAGACATATGAGCGACCGAGATCAGACGCGTTTTATCGCCGATCAATTTGAGGAATTCGTCGAGAATCAGTTCGCCGCGAAGATTGATCGGCGCGACTTTCAGTATCGCGCCGGTCTGCTCGCACAACATTTGCCATGGCACGATGTTGGAATGGTGTTCCATCCCGCTGATTAGAATTTCGTCGCCGGCTTTGACGTTGGCTTTGCCGAAACTTTGCGCGACCAGATTAATCGATTCGGTCGTGCCCTTTGTGAAAATGATTTCCTTGTCCGAACCGGCGTTGATGAAATCCTTGATTATTTCCCGAGCGCCTTCGAATTTGTCGGTCGAGCGGACGCTGAGCGTATGCACTCCGCGATGCACATTTGCATAATCATGGCGATAGACATGGCTGATGCAATCGATCACGGCGTTCGGTTTCTGGCTAGAAGCCGCATTGTCCAGATAGACCAGCGATTTATTACGGATTTTCTCGTTCAGGATCGGAAAATCGCTGCGTATTTTATCGATAGGAAATGGTGTCATGGTTTGCTTGTTTGGCGTATATTCTTTATATTTTACTTTTTGAAAATCAAACGGTTTCAATTATGGCGATCGCAAATCCTCGAAAACATCTGACCGATATCGACGAGTGGCGGAAACTCGGCGAAGCCGACATTTTTCCGCCCGACAGCCGTCTCGAACTGATCAACGGAGAAATCTTGGAAATGTCCCCAATAGGCTGCAACCATGCGGGTCATTTGAACCGCATCCTCAATAAGTTATTAAAACTACTACCTAGTGAAACGGCGATTGCCAGCGTTCAAAACCC
Organism: Methylotuvimicrobium sp. KM2; assembly: GCF_038051925.1. Classification (NCBI taxonomy): domain Bacteria; kingdom Pseudomonadati; phylum Pseudomonadota; class Gammaproteobacteria; order Methylococcales; family Methylococcaceae; genus Methylotuvimicrobium; species Methylotuvimicrobium sp. KM2. The sequence goes on from NZ_CP150634.1 coordinate 2,443,509, forward strand.
ACTACAACTCGGCGATCTGTCCGAGCCGGAACCGGACTTCATGCTTTTGAAACCGAATCCGGACTTTTACTCGACCCGTCATCCTGTCGCCGTCGATGTGTTATTGCTGATCGAAGTCGCCGATTCGTCGCTCGAATTCGACCGTAACCAGAAAATGCATCTTTATGCCTTACACCGGATTCCCGAGTACTGGCTGCTCAATCTCAACGAGGCCAGCGTCGAAGTTTACCGAAAGCCGACCGGCGATCTTTATGCCGAGAAACGCACCTTGACGACCGGCGATTCGATCGCCCTGTCCGAACTCCCCGGCATCACGATCGATATCGGTGACATAATTTAGGCTTTTGTCATTTAAAACCACAGAGGACACCGAGTTCACAGAGGTGTCAGTACTAATGGCTCTGTGTTCTCTGTGGTTGACTTAACAATCATTGAACCAAGGCGGCGAGAAAGCGCAGCGAAATCCCGGCAAATACCACTTACAGCCAATCTTGCGTGATCCCCTGCTGCGGAAAGCGCTTCAGCACTTCGGCAAGCACCAGATCGTGCAGGCTTTTTTGCGTGATCTTCGTGACCATCTCGTTCGCGAACGCGAAAGTCAGCATGTTACGGGCGGTTTCCTCATCGACGCAGCGCGATTGCAAATAAAACACCGACTTTTCATCGAGCTGTCCGACCGTGACGCCATGCGCGCATTTGACATCGTCGGCATAGATTTCCAGCTGCGGCTTAGTGTCGGCTTCAGCATCGTTCGATAACAATAAATTGCGGTTGTTCATTTCCGAATCGGTTTTTTGCGCATCCTCGGCGACCACTACTCGCCCTTGAAACACGCCGCGCGCCCTGCCGTCCAGAACGCCTTTATAAACTTCGCGACTGACTGCATACGGTTCAAGATGATTGATGCGCGTATGGTTGTCGAGATGCTGACGCTTGATACCCAGATACAAACCGTTCAAATTACATTCGCTCGCATGGCCGAGGTCGACATGAATATCGCTTCTCGCCAACAAGCTTCCGAAGGCGAAATTGTGATGATTGAAGCGCGCGTCACGAGCCTGTTTCACATAAGTACCGCCGAAGTGATAGGCTTTTTCCGATTCGCATTGCGCTTTATATAGAGTCAAATCGGCATTTTGTTCAACGAAAACTTCGGTGACCGCCGCCGATAGATAGGCTTGATCGACGCCGATGTAGGTTTCGATCATTTGCGCCTGCGCCATCGATTCGGCAATCACGAGATTACGCGTCGCCGCCAAGCGATTCGGGTCGGTGACGACATGCAGCAATTGCACGGGCTTTTCGAGCAAGGTTTTGGTCGGTATGCGTATGAATGCGCCATCGCCGAACCAAGCGGTATTAAACGCGACGAAACTGTGCTCATCAATGCCAACCGCTTTGCCGAAGTAAGGTTCGACTTGCTCGGCATCGGTTTCGAGTAGTTCGTTTAGGCTCTTTATCGTGACGTTTTTCGGAATACCTGCTAGGTTGGACAATTCAGCCGAGTAATAGCCGTCGACTAGCACGATTTGCCAGCAATCGGTCAAACGATAATTGTTGAGCCAAACGTTGTCGATTTTTTGATCGCTCGGCTCAAGGTTCGGTTCGAACAAATTTTTCTCGATGCCGGATACGTTCGTATAGCGCCATTCTTCTTCCCGCAGCGACGGAAAACCGCGCCCGGAAAATTGCTTCAGCGCCTCATTGCGCAATTCGCGCAGCCACGGCAGCGATCCGCCGGGCAACTTCGCTTCGATTTTCGAATATTCTGCCGTATAACGGCTAGCGGTTTGCGTAGTCATATCAAGCGGCCTGTTTGTTTTCAACCCAGCTATAACCTTTTTCCTCGAGCTCCAATGCCAATTCCGGCCCGCCCGATTTGACGATTTGTCCGTGCGCCAAGACATGCACGAAGTCCGGCTTGATGTAATCGAGCAGTCGTTGATAATGCGTAATCATCACGAACGAACGCTCCGGCGAACGTATTGAATTAACGCCCTCGGCGACGACTTTCAATGCATCGATGTCGAGACCGGAATCGGTTTCGTCGAGAATGCATAGCTTCGGTTCCAACACCGCCATTTGCAGGATTTCGTTGCGCTTTTTCTCGCCGCCCGAGAAGCCTTCGTTGACGGCCCGGTACAGGAATTTTTCGTCCATTTCTAGCAGACGGACTTTTTCTTTGATCAACGTCAAAAAATCCATCGCGTCGACTTCGGGCAAGCCTTGGTGCTTGCGGATCGAGTTTAGCGCAGCTTTCAATAAGTAAATATTGCTGACCCCCGGTATTTCGACCGGATACTGAAAGGCCAAGAACACGCCTTCGCGGGCCCTGATTTCAGGCGCCATTTCAGTCAGATCTTTGCCTTCATAAGTTACTTGACCTTGGGTAACGGTATAACCGCTTTTGCCTGACAAAACATGGGATAACGTGCTTTTTCCGGAACCGTTCGGCCCCATGATGGCATGAATTTCGCCAGGTTTCACTTGAAGATTAATACCTTTCAAAATTGGTTTGTCGCCCACGCTGACGTGGAGATTTTCAATATTGAGCATGTTTTTTTCCTAAAAATTATATGGTTTGATCGTTATAAAGCCACGTTCATTAGATGATGGTCGCTAACCTACCGATCCTTCCAAACTGAGCCCTAACAAAGCCTGCGCCTCGACTGCAAATTCCATCGGCAATTCCTTGAAGACCTCTTTACAGAAACCGTTGACAATCATGGAAACCGCGTCTTCGGCCGAAAGTCCGCGCTGCTGGCAGAAAAACAATTGATCCTCGCTGATTTTCGATGTCGTCGCCTCGTGTTCGACCTGCGCTGAAGGTTGTTTGACCTCGACATAAGGGAACGTATGCGCGCCGCATTTGTCGCCGACCAAGAGCGAATCGCATTGCGTATAGTTGCGCGCATTCTCGGCACCTTTCAAGACTTTGACCAAGCCGCGATAAGTGTTCTGCGCCCTGCCCGCCGAAATGCCCTTAGAAATGATCGTGCTGCGCGTGTTTTTGCCGATATGAATCATTTTGGTGCCGGTATCGGCTTGTTGATAATTGTTAGTCAACGCGACAGAATAAAATTCTCCGATCGAATTATTGCCGGTCAATACACAGCTTGGATACTTCCAGGTGATCGCCGATCCGGTTTCGACTTGCGTCCACGATACCTTGGAGTTTTCACCACGGCAATCGGCGCGCTTAGTCACGAAATTATAGATACCGCCCTTACCCTCCTTGTCGCCGGGATACCAATTTTGTACAGTTGAATATTTGATTTCGGCATTATCCAATGCGATCAATTCGACGACTGCGGCATGTAATTGGTTCTCGTCGCGCATTGGCGCTGTGCAGCCTTCGAGATAACTGACATAGCTGCCTTCGTCGGCGATAATCAAGGTTCTTTCGAATTGTCCGGTGTTGGCTGCATTGATTCGAAAATAAGTCGACAACTCCATTGGGCAGCGTACGCCTTTCGGAATATAAACGAAAGAACCGTCGGTAAACACGGCAGAGTTCAGTGCTGCGAAAAAATTATCTCCGGTCGGCACGACCGAGCCGAGATACTGTTGAACCAAATCCGGATATTCGCGCAAGGCTTCGGAAATCGGGCAAAAAATTACCCCGGCTTCTTTCAGCTTACTCTTAAATGTAGTCGCGACCGAGACGCTGTCGAACACCGCATCGACTGCAACACCGGCTAGGCGCTCCTGTTCGTCGAGAGGAATGCCGAGTTTTTTGTAAGCTTCAAGAATTTGCGGATCGACCTCGTCGAGACTTTTTGGGCCATCTTCCTTACGCTTAGGAGCCGAATAATAACTCACTGCTTGATAATCGATCGGATCGAACTTGACGAAAGCCCACTCCGGCGACTTCATCGTTTGCCAATGACGAAACGCCTTCAGTCTGTACTCCAGCATAAACTCGGGTTCATTTTTGATTTTCCAGAGTTTATAAATCACTTCTTCGTCTAGGCCGGGCGGAAAAGTATCGGTTTCCAATTCCGTAACAAAGCCTTGCTTGTATTCTTTTCCGATCAGTTGTTCGATTTCTTTTGCGCTTGCTGACATTTCGTTCTCCGTCGTTACCGGTAAAGACTCGCTACCGGCACATAAAATTCTTCCGGCTTCGATGCCGGCAAAATCAAATCCGCTAGTGTAATTGAATCAAGCGCATTAAAGATGGCTTGATTGATTTTCCCCCAACTGCCGCGAATTTCGCAGCCGCCGGCCTGTTCGCAGTTTTGTTGCGAAATACTGCATTCGGTTAAAGCAATAGGGCCTTCTACGGCGCTAATAATGCTTGCCACAGTAATATGTTCGGGTAAGTTCGCCAACTCATAACCGCCTTTTGCACCTCGAGTCGAACAAACTAGACCCGCCTTGGCGAGTTGCTTTAAAAGCTTACTAACCGTTGCCGGTGCAATACCGGTGATATCGGCGATTTCATTGGCGGCATGCATCTGGAATCGGTTTTTTGCCATATAGCTTAAAATCACTGTCGCATAATCTGTTAACTTGCCTAGACGCAACATACCCTGCTCCAAAAATTCAGGACTATTTTAGTCCTATTTAATACCATAGTAAAGCACTTGGTTATTATTTTTTCATTAGGCTTTTTTATGGGGTTAGGTTAATCATGGGGTCGCATGCCAATAGCGCCGATGGGCTAGGCGTTGTGCTTCCAATTTTAGCGTGTGTTTTGTTGTCGTTACGGTCAAAGCTCCATAGCGGCCAGTATCAAACCAATTAATGTTTAAATCATCCAAACGTTCGATGACTTCTTGATGAGGAAATCCGAAACGGTTCTTATAGCCGGATGGAATTAGCGCATAACTCGGGGAAACGGCTTGCAAAAATGCATGCGTCGAAGATGTCTTACTGCCATGATGCGGAACGATCAAAATATCGGCAAGCAAATCGTAAGCGTATTTTTCAATTAACCAAGCTTCAACGTTTTTTTCAATATCGCCGGTCAACAAGATGCTGCCTTGTTCTGTAACAACCTTGAGCACACAGGAGTTATCATTGCTCGAACGAAAAACTGCTTCTTCACCTGGCGCCAACATAATAAACGAGACGCCGTCCCATAACCAACTTTGACCGGTTCTGCAAAAATCCACCGATACATGGTCAATTCGCTCCGGCACACTACTCAAAACTGCACCCGTTCTAATACCCCTGAGTAATGTAACCGCGCCGCCGATATGGTCGTTATCGCCGTGACTGATAATAAGTTTATCGACTCGATCGATTCCATGATAACGTAAAAACGGCAACAAGACCGATGTGCCGCTATCCGATCCGGAATCGAAACGAATTCCGGTATCGAATACCAAAACATGTTTTGCGGTTTGCACTACGGTAGCCAAACCTTGGCCGACATCGAGCAAGGTTAGCTTGACCTCTCCATCTTCCGGACGATCCAAGCTTGGGAAAAATAATGGACAAAGCATTAGGTATCCCAACCAGCGTCCGGTTAATCCCCGCGGCATCAATAACATAAAAACACCCAGCACAAAAAAAGCCACGGCAATCAACGTAGGCTGAGGATAAGATACTGTCGAGAATGGCCAATCGGCTAATTCAGCCAAAAACCAAAGCAACACTCTTAATATCGTATCGATTAACAACAATAGAGGTTGGGCTAACTCAGGGATAAGCCATAGAAGAATCATGGAAGGAAGCAGAATGGGTACAACCAGAAAGCTAACGACAGGAACTGCAATTAAATTTGCCAGTGGCGCAATTAATGACGTTTGCTGAAAAAAGAATAACAATACCGGCGCAAGCGCTAATGTCATCGCCCAATGAATTTTTACTGCCGCCAGCCATCGATTTGTTTCCTGAAGTCGCCCTCCTGCAATGAAGACTATAAAGATAACCGCCAAAAACGAGAGCCAAAACCCGGGTGATAATATCGCCAAGGGATCCATCGCCAGTACGGCAAATAAAGCTAACGCTAATGTATTGGAGAGACTGACGTTTCTTTGCCAAATGACCGAGAACATAACTGCTGCCAACATGATCAAGGCGCGTTGCGTAGGCACCGAAAACCCGGCCAAACCGGCATAGAGCGCAGCGATAGACAGAGCCGCAAGCGCGCCGGCATGATGGGGCGACCATCTCAATATTCCGGTTCTGGTCCAGAATTTAACGACCGTTAAATAAATCAATCCTGAAATCAGCCCGATATGCAAACCGGAAATCGCTATTAAATGAACGGTTCCGGTGTTACGGAAGATAGTCCATTGCGCTGAACTAAGCTCCCGCCTTTCGCCGATTGCCAGAGCCTTGATGATGCCGATTGTATCGCTTGAAACGCCGGCATTATTAAGCTTATCCGAAAGTTGTTGACGCCAAATTGAAACATTAAAAAACGACGACTTGTCCGAAACTATTACAGGCGACGGTCTCTCACGAACATAACCGGTTGCCCCGATACCTTCGCTCAGTAACCAACGCTCATAATCGAAACCGCCCGGATTCAAATTGCCATGCGGTCGTTTTAGCTTGACCGAAAACGACCAATACTGGCCGGCTTTAATTTCATGCTTGGGATTATACCAACTCAAGCGCAGTTTCTTAGGGATGCCTTCAGGACCTTGAATATCGGTTAGGTTGAAACGAACACGCCTATCGCTTAGACTGGGCAGCCCGGTAATGCGTCCCTGTATCGGTATTATCTTGCTTTCCAAATCGATCGGGAGTCGATTCGATAAAGCAATCGAAGCATAAACAATCGCCCACAGCATGCCGAACAAAAAGGTAGCGGATTTTCGAAATTTTAGTCTGAGTAAAATTCCGATCAGGACGCAAGCAGAGGCCAGCCAATGCCAATCATCAGGTAATTGTGGAAATTGTTGAACAATCCAAATACCGGCTGCGAAGAAAAACGCGGATCTAGCCATCAGTTCTCCGAGTTATTTATGCTTTTTCGGCTTTTAAAAACCTGATAAACTAAAGGCCTGAAAAACTATAATTACAAAGATCATGCCTAAAAAGCTCATCAAAAAGTATCTGCCTCATCCCGATAAAATCAAAGAACACAAAAATCTACAGTTTTTGGGTGAGCGTTTGCACGAGCCGAATTTATGGCATTTAAACCGCCGTTCGGTAGCGCTGGCTTTTGCAATCGGTTTATTTACAGCTTGGATTCCTGTCCCCGGCCAGATGGCAATCGCCGCGGTTGGCGCCTTTTATTTTCGGGCCAATTTACCTTTGTCGGTCGCGTTGGTGTGGATCACTAACCCATTTACGATGCCGCCGATGTTTTATTTTGCCTATCGAGTCGGACTGCTACTGTTGGCGAGAAATCCGCATGAAGATGTTGAATTTACCTTTGAAAATGCCATGGCGGAACTAGGCGATATTTGGGCCCCATTTTTGTTGGGCTGCTTGGTCATCGGCACAATAAGTTCAGCTGCCGGCTATTTCGGCATGAGCAATCTGTGGCGCTATCATGTCGGTAAGCGCTGGATTAAGCGGCAGAAGCGTTAGTTTCTTTGCGCTATGAGACGGCTCTAAAAATAACAGTTTCGTGGGAATTATTCACAACCCTATAGTTTCCATGCTCCAGCGCTTGCCGTTATACACATCTCCTTCGAGATACGTTGTTGGCCGTCCAGCGCAATAGCAACATCACGCAATCGCCGGAACTAAAGTAGGGTACGCTGCGCGTACCATGGCGACTCCGCCAATAGTAACCCAAGCCCTTATGGTTTGACCTGGGCAGGGTTTCGGTCATTAGGTACGCGAAGCGTACCCTACAATTTATGTATAACGTTGTTCGCAGAGCGTGGGAATGCCTGAGTACCGCTCCAGCGGTACGAGACGCCAGAGCGTCTCGGTCTTCATTCCCACGCCGGAGCGTGGGAACGATAGGGGGTGTGAATAATTACGTTACGTTTCGTGCAAATATCTGAAAGCTGATGAAATATGAATGAAGCGATCTTGACAAGGGATAGAAAAGCCGCATCATTTCACCATTCACCATTCACCATTCACCATTCACCATTCACCATTTAGTGATTGACGATCAGACCATCTTCCATATGCAACACGGTATCCATGCGCTGAGCCAAATCCGGATCGTGAGTGACAATTAGGAAGCTCACTTTAAGTTCACGATTCAACTCTAACATTAGTTGATAAATTTGTTCGGCCGTTTTGCTGTCTAGATTACCTGTCGGTTCGTCCGCTAATACGCATTTCGGTTGATTAATCAATGCTCTGGCAACGGCGGCCCGCTGCCGCTCTCCACCGGAAAGTTCACCGGGCTTATGTTCCACTCGATGCCCCAATCCGACTCGTTGCAATAGCTTATCGGCCTTATGCCGAGCTTGACCGACCGTTTCACCGCCGATCAACAAAGGCATCGCTACATTTTCCAATACCGTGAACTCGCCTAGCAAATGATGGAATTGGTAAATGAAGCCCAAAGAGCTGTTTCTCAGTTTATTTAATTTAGTCGAATTGACTTTATTGAGATTGACTCCGTCCAAAACGACTTCGCCGCCATCGGGTTTATCGAGCCCGCCGAGCATGTGCAGTAAGGTGCTTTTACCTGAACCCGAGGCACCCATGATGGCCACACGTTCGCCAATGCCGATATTTAAATCGACGCCTTTCAACACATCGACATTGAGTCCGCCTTGCTTGAAACTCTTCGTCAAATCGCGGCATTGTAAAATAGTCGAATCATTCATATCTTAAAACTTCCGCGGGATTGATTTTTGATGCTTGCCAGGCCGGATAAAGAGTTGCGAGTAACGATAACGAGAAAGCCATTCCTGCGATTGTATACACATCCTCCCATTCCAGTTTTGAAGGTAACTCACTGATGTAATAGACATCGGCCGCCATGAACTGTACACCGAAAAACTGTTCGATCGCCGGCACAATGGTTTCGACATTCAGCGCCAAAGCAATACCTCCTGCAGTACCTAGCAAAGTACCGACCACACCGATAATCCCACCCAAAACGACGAAAATTCCCATGACCGAAGGCGAAGACAGGCCCTGAGTTTTCAAAATGGCAATATCACCGCGTTTATCCGTTACCACCATGACCAGCGTCGATACAATATTGAAAGCGGCCACCGCAACGATTAGTAGTAAGATAATAAACATGACCCGCTTTTCGGTTTGAATCGCGCGGAAAAAATTACTGTGCGCTTGCGTCCAATCGCTAACTCGATAATCCTCATACAAGGCTTGAGCGATTGATCGGCTGATTTGCGGCGCATTGAACAAATCGTCAAGCTTTAAGCGTAGACCGGAAACCGCTTCCCCCATTCTGAACAATCTTGACGCATCATCTAAATGGATAATCGCCATGTTTCGGTCATACTCATACATGCCCACTTCGAACACACCGCTGACGGTAAATCGGCGCATACGAGGCAATATTCCGGCCGGCGTCGATGTAATTTGAGGGGTGATTACAGTAATCTTGTCTCCGACCATCGCACCGAGATAGGCGGCCAATTCCGCACCTAAAACGATATTGTATTCACCGGGTATTAGCTGTTCGAGCGAACCGGCCTTCATTTTTTCAGCAACTTCGGAAACCTGATGCTCCACGCTCGGCAGGATGCCTCGCAGCATCGTGCCGCTGACTCGTCGGTCCGCATTAATCATGACTTGGCCGTTAATGAATGGCGCTGTCCCTTCTATATTAGGATAGCTTTCAATCAAGCCATTTAGTTTTTGCCAGTCATCCAATTGGCCATCAAGCCCTGTGACGGTGGCATGTGAAGTCATACCTAAAATCCGTTCACGCAATTCCGCTTCGAAGCCGTTCATCACCGACAAGACGGTGATCAATGCGGTCACTCCCAAAGCAATGCCAAGTATAGATGTGAGCGTGATGAATGAAATAAATTGAGTGCGGCGTTTGGCCCGCGTATAGCGCAGGCCAATATACAAAATGAGAGGTTTAAACATTCAGTGATGGATAGAGGATGGACGGAATTAGGATTTTTTGCAATTAACGCACAATCCATATAAATACAAGCTATGATCGGTTAATTCATAACCCAGCTTGTCGGCAATCTCTTTTTGCCTGCTTTCGATGACCGGGTCGGTGAATTCGTCGACTTTTCCGCATTTGACGCAAACAATGTGATCATGATGACCGCCAGTATTTAGTTCGAAGACCGAATTTCCACCTTCGAAATGATGTCTTGCAACCAAACCAGCGGCTTCAAATTGAGTTAAAACCCTATAAACAGTGGCTAGCCCGATTTCTTCATTTTCACTCAACAGAATTTTGTAAACCTGTTCGGCAGTTAGATGACGATCGTCTTTTTGGCTTTCAAGAATTTCAAGAATTTTAACGCGAGGTAGAGTGACCTTTAAGCCTGCGTCCCTTAAATCTTGTTTTTCCAAAATAAAATCTCCTATCAAAAAATGGATCGTTTTGCTTTCCGGGATAAATTAAATCTAGTAGGTACCAGAAAATGTAGCGAACTGAAAAGCAAAAAGCTATTGTAGCCTTTTTTTACTCGTAATGAGCATACAGTTTAACAGTACAGAACTGCATTCTAGGATAATTATTGCAATTGATGTAAGATTGCTGTTTTGCTTATCCCTTAGACGCTAAATGAAAAAGCCGCTTGTCTTTTCATGCTTCCTAGCAAGCTTTACACTCGCCTCATGTACAACCATCATGGAAAACTTGCCGGGTGTCTATACTTTGGATATTCAACAAGGCAATATGATCGACCAGGAAATCATCGACCAGTTGCGTCCCGGCATGAATAAGCGCCAGGTTTTATATATCATGGGCTCGCCCATGTTGCTCGACCCTTTTCAAAAGCAACGCTGGGATTATATTTTTTCTGAACAATTGGAAGGCGGAGCTAGACTGCAAAAAAAAGTGACGCTGCTCTTTGATGAGGATCAATTGATAGGAGTGCAAGGCGATTTCAGACCCAGCTCAAAGCCCACAGAACGAGTTTCACACGAGACAACGATTGTGTTGCCCAAGCGGAAATTGGATAAAACAGTTTGGGAAAAAATAACCGGTGTGTTTGGTAGCGATGAAACATCAAGTAGCACGATCGAGTTCAAAAAACCGACCGACAACAACACAATCGACAATGATCCGCTGACTTCATCCTCCAGGATTAATTAGATCAAGAATTCCTTCAGAGCGTTGAACTTTCTGAAGGAATTTTACAAGCCAATCACTTATTCTTTTGCAGCCTTGCTTCTTCTTGACTCCTTAGGGTCGTGCAGCAAGGGTCGGTAAATTTCTACCCTGTCAAACTCCTTTAGTACCCGATCCAGTTTGCAGGCGCTACTAAAAATACCCACCTTGGCTTGAGACAAATCGATTTCAGGAAAGCGCGTTATAACCCCGGATTTTATAATAGCTTCCTCGACTGTTGCACCCTCCGGTACTGTAGTGTTTAAAATAACCTGCTGTTCCGGTTTAGCATAAGCGACCTCTACTCGAATGAATTTTTCAGCCATATATTTCCTTTGCACGCTCGGTAAACGAGGCCACCATAGTATTGCATATTTGATTAAAGACAGCCCCGAAAGCCAGGCTCGCTAATTTTCCGGACATTTCGAATTCAAGATCCAATGAAATTTTACTCGCATCCTCACGCAGAGGCATAAAGTCCCATTTGCCTTCCAGGTGCGTGAATGGCCCGTTCAGTAGTTCAATCGTAATCCGACCGCCATGGTCCAGTTGGTTACGGGTTGCAAACGATTTTTTGAAACCTCCCTTGGCAATCATCAATTCGGCTTCGACAACATCGTCCTTGCGAGACAAAATCCTGCTGCCTGAGCACCAGGGTAAAAACTCCGGATACGCTTCGATATTATCGACTAGGTCGAACATCTTTTGCGCGGAGTATTTAACCAGCGCGCTTTTTTGTACCAACACCATTTTTAAAGTACTCCAACCACATTCAAAAATACCAAAAAAACTGCTGCGGGAGAGACGTAGCGAACCAAAAACCACCAGATTTGATAATATATCGGCTTGGAACTGCGCAATTCGTGTTCGCTATCATCGGGCTTCATGATCCAACCGGCAAAAACGGCCACACAGAAACCGCCGATGGGTAACATTAAATTTGCCGTCAAATAATCCAATAAATCGAAAATGGTTCGGTCGAAAATTTTAAAATTCGACCATATATTAAAAGAAAAGACCGTGCCTAATCCTACAACCCAAGTTGCAAGACCGGCCCAAACACATGCTTTCTTGCGATCGACATCTTTATTTTCGACCAGCCACGCAACAGCCGGCTCGATTAGCGAAATTGATGAAGAAAGCGCCGCAAAAACCAGCAAAACAAAAAACAAAATGCCAAATAGCCAACCGCCGGTCATATTGCCGAATGCAATTGGTAGCGTTTGAAAAATCAACCCGGGTCCGGCAGCAACTTCCAAGTTATTTGCAAAAACAATAGGAAAAATGGCGATACCGGCCAATAAGGCAACAGCAGTATCGGCTCCGGCGATTAAGATACTCGTCCGAGCAATCGAAATGCTATTCGGTAAATAAGAGCCGTAAACCATGATCGCGCCTATGCCTAGACTTAATGTAAAAAACGCGTGTCCCATTGCGGTTAAAACGGCTTGACCGGTAATTTTGCTAAAATCCGGATTGAACAAAAAGTTAATGCCTTGTTGGTAAGATCCGGTCGTCATCGCATATGCAACCAGCAACATTAAAATAATAAACAAACCGGGCATCAAAAATCTGACTGCTTTCTCCAAGCCGCCGGCTACCCCTCTCGATACCACTAGCATGGTTACCAACATAAAAATACTATGCCAAAAAATCTGTTGCAGCGGACTGCTCATTAGACTGCTAAAAGTATTCTTGATTGCTGTGCCGTCCACGCCTGAAAAGCCGCCTAAAAAAGCTTTGAAAACATAGGCGATACCCCAACCGGCTACTACGCTGTAATAAGACAAGATCAAAAATCCGGAAATAACGCCCAACCAACCCACATAATGCCATTTAGGATCGGCATTCGCCTCATCGGCTAAATCCGACATCGTATTGATGGGGCTTTGCCGTCCGCGGCGACCTATGAGCGTTTCCGCCATCATAATCGGAAGGCCGATCAACAGAATACAAAGCAGATAAACGATAACAAAAGCTCCGCCACCGTTTTCTCCCGCAATATAAGGAAATTTCCAGATATTGCCTAAACCGACCGCCGAACCGGTTGCCGCTAAAATGAATGCTAAGCGCGACGACCATTCACCATGAATTGATTTCTTTGTTTGCGTCATTTCCGTGCCTGTTCTTTGCTATAAAGCTGAATAATTATCGATAAATCGAGTAAAATACCAAAATTATTAGATCCCGTCAGTTTATAAATCCACTTAACACGCCATGGCCGATAAAAAATCGAAGAAAAAAAACAAGTCGCAAAACAATACCATCGCTACAAATCGCCAGGCTACGCACGAATATTTTATTGAAGAACGCTTCGAAGCGGGCTTAGTTTTAGAGGGGTGGGAAGTCAAAAGCCTGAGAGAGGGCCGTGCGCAACTAAAGGAAAGTTATGTACAAATCAAACGCGGCGAAGCTTGGCTTTACGGCGCGCACATTTCACCACTATTGTCCGCTTCCACACACGTCAATCCGGATTCGATACGCGGCCGAAAACTGTTGCTGCATCGCCAGGAACTGAACAAGTTAATCGGCAGCGTGGAGCGTAAGGGCTATACATTAATTCCGCTATCACTCTATTGGAAAAACGGCCGAGCCAAAATTGAAATCGGCCTGGCCAAAGGCAAAAAACTGCATGATAAGCGTACGGCGTCGAAAGACCGAGATTGGCAACGTGAAAAAGAGCGCTTGATGAAACACGCTTAGAATATAGTTAGTGGTTAACAGTAAGCAGTGAACGGATGGAAGTACTTCGGCCTGTCGCTCGTTCCCAAGCTCTTTGCTTGGGAATGCAGCACAAGAAGCTCTCCCCCTTCGACAAGGGCTCAGGGCAAGCCTTCGACAAAAGCTCAGGGCATGAGCTTCTCGAAACCGGTAAGCAAGAGCTTACGTGACGGGTCGCTCAAACAAGAGTTTGGGAAACAGCTTTTCTCTCAGTTTTTACAAATAAGGTTGGAATGGCATCATAGTGCTATAAAATTTATTATTTTTTTAATATTCAAAAACTTATATCCAGAAAATATTAATACTGGGTTAACATAACAATCGATAACAATGACTTTAACTGAATTTCTCGACAAATTAAAATCCAATAAACCGGTCGGTTTCGATGAAACGATGGCCGTGATTGCCGAACACTACGAATATCAACCTGCCGAATTTTGCAACGGCCTCGAAGATAATGAATTGATCAATAAAGCCGGTTCAAACGAAGGCTCCTGCAAAATTTTCGCGTTCGCGAAAATGAACGCACTCGACGAGCAACAAACCCTGAAGCTCTTCGGCGATTATTACCGCTTGGACGTGTTGAACGACCCGACCGGAACAGGTCATCAAAATATTCGAAATTTCATGCGCTACGGCTGGCAAGGCATACAATTCAAAAGTATGCCGCTCACGCTCAAATAGCCGTTTCGGAGCGATGCCTGCGTTGCGGCTAAAAGCAAATGGATATCGATTTTCTGATCGTAGGACAAGGACTGGCCGGAAGCCTGCTTGCCTTTGAGCTGATACAACGCAACGCACGGGTCATGGTCGTCGACGACGGCCGCGAAAATGCTTCGCAAGTCGCGGCCGGACTCATTAATCCTGTTACCGGCATACGCCTGGTCAAATCCGATCGGGTCGACGATTGTTTGCCGGAAGCGAAAGCGCTCTACAGCCGTCTGTCGAAAGTCTTCGCCCGAAATTTCCTCGTAGAAAAAACGATGTTTCGCCTGCTGTGCAACGAGGCCGAAGTTAAGCAAAGCCAAAAACGCTTGAGCGACCCGGAATATAACACCTACCTATCGAAAATACATCCACGAGAGTCATTCGCTTATCCGTTTCAAGACTGCCGTCGGTTATTGGAGCAAAAACAAACCGGCTATCTAAATACTCGTCCGCTGCTCGACGCTTTGCGGGACTTCTTTATCGGTCTCGACAGCTATCGAAAATTTACGTTCGATTTTCGCGGTACACAAGTGTTTGAATCTTTCTATCGGCTGGGATTCAAGCCGAAACAGATAGTTTTTTGCGAAGGATACCGTTTAATCTATAACCCATGGTTTTCCTGGCTACCGTTGCAGGCGGTCAAAGGCGAGATACTGACCATCGAAAGCGACTTTGCTCTACCGGAACAAATCATCAATTTCGGAAACTGGCTGATTCCCATCGGGGAAAATCGTTGCCGGACCGGTGCGACATTCGACAGGCATTGCACAGATACAACCATTACAGAGCAGGCCAAGCACCGATTGATTCAATCGCTTGCCAAGATAGATTCACGTTTCGAATCCAAAACGCGCATCGTCGATCAACAAGCCAACATCCGCCCCTGCACGCCGGACCGAATGCCTTTTCTAGGCCGGCATCCCGCAAATCCCCAGCTTTGGGTATTCAACGGTTTCGGCGCCAAGGGCAGCCTGCAAATTCCGTGGTACAGCCGTCATTTGGCCGATGTCTTGCTTAACGGCTCATACTTGGATAAACACTGCAACATCCGACGATATTATGAAACGCATTTCCTTGGTTCACGAAGCGCATAAAGCCGTACAGACTGTATTGCAAGCCGGCGATTACGCGGTCGATGCCACGGTCGGTAACGGGCATGATACGCTGTTTCTGGCACGGCATGTCGGTCCCGGCGGAATCGTGTTCGGGTTCGACATTCAACAAAACGCGATCGATCAAACGCGGAGCAGACTCGAACAGGGAAAAGTCGAAACGCCGTTTGAACTATTTAGGGTGAGTCATGCGGTAATGACGAATACGATTCCCGCACAGTTTCACGGGCGCATCAAAGCGGTCATGTTCAATCTGGGATATCTTCCAGGCGGCGACAAATTGCTGATCACTCGAACCGATACGACGATTGCCGCGCTGAATCAGGCTCTTCGAGTGCTTGCACCGGATGGATTATTGACGATACTTGCCTATCCGGGCCATTCCGGCGGCGATCAAGAAGCCGATGAAGTCGACAAATGGTGCGCCGATTTGGATGGCTCTCGCTATGATAAGTTATGCATCAACAGTCAGGAAAATCAAAAGAGTATGCCCCGTCTATATCTCGTTAACCCAGCCTAAAATTCTAGAACAAGAGTTAAGCGTCACTTAAGTTTTATATGTTAGGCCTTTGACCGGCCATATCGATTACTCTATACTCTCAAATAGCGATACGATACTATTTATCACTACAACGGAGAGAATCAATGTATAAATTCAAACCCATCGCAATGGCTTTAGTTTTGGCATTTGGTGTCCATGCTCCTGCCAGCCAAGCAGAGGAAAGCTACTTTAGCCAAGTGGGCGACAAGTTCTTGACCGGATTCGCCAATATTTTTACCGGACTCGGCGAAATCCCTAAAAACATTGTCGATGCCAGCAACAAAACCAACTACATCATTGGCCCAACGGGCGGCTTGATCAACGGAACATTGCATACTTTGGGTAGAACCGCTTCCGGCGTGTTTGACGTGATAACCAGCCCGATTCCAACCAAAAGCATGGTAGAGCCCAAGTACGTTTGGTCTGAATTCGACAAAACTACGTCTTACGGCGGTACTTTCAAGGAGTCTGAAACGCATTCATTAGAAATCTTGGAAACAAATTAACGTTTTTCCCTTCACGATAGACTAGCTAATTCTGTGCAAATAACTCAGACAGCAACCGACAAGTACTTTTGCGGCGGGAGCCCGATGATCATATGCAAACGCCCTGAAAACCTTGGCGCGTTTTGTTTTGAAGTGGCTTTATCGGTTCCTCTATGCTGTTACAGCACTTACATTGGAGATTTTTAATGAACAAATTAAAACCGTTGGCGATGACATTAGTTTTGGTATTCGGCGTCCATGCTCCTGCCAGCCAAGCAGAGGAAAGCTACTTTAGCCAAGTGGGCGACAAGTTCTTGACTGGATTCGCCAATATTTTTACCGGACTCGGCGAAATCCCTAAAAACATTGTCGATGCCAGCAACAAAACCAACTACATCATTGGCCCAACGGGCGGCTTGATCAACGGAACATTGCATACATTGGGAAGAACCGCATCCGGAGTCTTTGACGTGATAACCAGTCCGATTCCAACCAAAAGCATGGTAGAGCCCAAGTACGTTTGGTCTGAATTCGACAAAACTACGTCTTACGGCGGTACTTTCAAGTAAATCGCTAACATTGCTCCCCGGAGTCCTTCGGGGAGTTTTTTGTCTGCCCTTCCTATTTACTCACTTCCTTTAAATTCTCTTCTGGTTGATACAGTTTGTTTCAACAAAGTTACTCACAAAACCTGTGGATAACTCTGTGGATTCGCTGTTTTTTGAGCCTCTAAAGTGCCGGTTTTATTACGGTTGAGTTAAACTGTCCAATATCGATACAGATATCTTATTCGACAAATAATCAATGACTTATATGATTTTTACGGGTTTCAAAGACTTATCGTAACAAGATTTCCAAGTCATTGATTTGTGCTGTGAACAACTCGGGGCGACAGCGAACCATTGCCGCTGACTTTCGCCTTTTATATTCATCGTAGATGAAAATTCGGCCTCGGGGTGCCCGTTAAAGGATGCCGTGAACCCAGCACCTAAATTCCATAGGTCTTTGGCAATGATTCAAAATCATGGCTTATTTAGGTGCTGGGTACTCCCTTTTGATCGAAAAACCGTCTAAGAAAAAAGGTATGGGATATGTCTATCGAGGACCGCCGTAAACCCATCCATGGGGGCTTGACGGCAGCAATCCCTGCTGCCGACATCCTCGCCAGCCACACCCCATACCTTCATAAAGTTAGCCGCTTTTTGAGTATAAAGGGAGTAAATACGTCCATGGAGACTCTATGCTGTTCCTCACCTAACGTTAGGTGAAGGGCCGAGCACCCGAGGCCTCCTCCGGCACTGCCGGAAGTTGAAGTGTGAAAGGTATATTCGACTTTCCGAAAACAGGAGACGTGCTTAAATGTATTCAAAAAAATCGTTTCCCGCTCGAAGCTTATCGTAGCTTTTTGATGAGGCATTTCGTCGACTAAAAAAGACAGAGTTACCCACAAAAGCTGTGGATAACTCTGTGGATTGATTGTTTTTTTACTCACTAAAGTACCGGATTTATTGCGCTTCAGTTAAATTGTCCAAAATCGATACAGGCAGCTTATTAAAATGAAAATCAATGACTTACATTGAAACTTGATGTTTCAATGGGTTATGTAAACAAGTTGGATAAGTCCTTGATTTATGCTGTGCACAACTCGTAGCGACTCCGAACTATTGCCGCTGATCCCAGGCCTTTTCCATGCGCTTTTCCGAAATAGGATATGGCGTTTTTAATTGCTGAGCGAACACCGACACGCGAAATTCTTCGAGCATCCAGCGGAACGCCTCTTGTTCCGGCAGCACGACGGTTTTCTTGGCCCGGTTCGCGGCTTCTTTCCAGTAGCGCGTGCAATAACGCTGCACGAGCGGAATTTTCGGCGCATCGCCGACGATTTTATCGATACGGTAATCGATCGCCTTCAGATACCGCGGTATTTGCTTGAGTTGCGTCAGCGGCGTATTGCGAATGAATCCCGAATAAATCAATAGGCTCAACTGCTCGTTGATGTCGAGCACCGTCGCGTTGTCCTGCTGCAAACGCGACAACCGATTCTTAATCGCAACAGTGCTCTCGACGATGTCCAGCACGATTCTGCCCGCTTCGTTCGCAAACGACACCAGTTCGCCTTTGTGCTCTCGAATGCGCTGTTCGAAAACCGACTGAGACCTGATTGAAAGGTCACCGACGAACAATTCCGAAAACACCGTATAGAGCAAGTCTTCCTTGTATGAAACACCTTGATAATCCTTCAACAACGGATGCTCCGGCAATTGATTGACGAAGAGCTCCGCAGCCGGCTTATGTGGCATATTTTTCGTCAGATAAGTCTTTTCCTTCTTTAACTGCAATTGGAACAACCGGGTCAATCCGGCTCTGTGCAATCGGTCGGCTTTTTCACATGTATCTAAAATCTTGACGCCGACCGCATCACCTTCGTCGACGATCGCCGGGAAACCGATGAACGACTGACCTTCGTGTATGAATTCGTAGGTTTCCGGCAAATCGTCGAAGGCCCATTGAATGCAGCCGGTAAAATTCAATTCATCGGCGGCTTTCTTGTCGAAACTATCGCCGGCCTCGACTGCGTATTTATCCTGCAGTTTTTTTAGATCGCGGCCGTAGTCGAACAACTTACCGTGCTCGTCGACGATACGGAAATTCATCGTCAAGTGTTCGGGCAGGGTTTCCGGATGCCACTCGGTCAACGGAATCGCCTCGCCGGTCAACTTACGCAAACGCATGCCGAGCCATTCAAATAGCGAACCCTTGAAATCAGGCTCGATTTCGAGACACTGCTTCGCCGTCTGCGGCACCGGCACGAAATGCTTGCGGAGCTGTTTCGGCAGCGACTTGATCAGAGCGATGATTTTTTCCTCGAGCATGCCCGGCACCAGCCAGTCGAAGGGTTGCGCGCTCACTTGATTGAGTTGATGCACCGGAATGACCGCGGTCACGCCGTCTTCGTCGTGCCCCGGTTCGAAGCGATATTGCAAAGCGAAGGTTAGGCGCCCGACTTTTTTGCTATCCGGGAAATCCCATTCGTTGATGAAGTCATCCTGTTCCCTCGTCAAATCCTCCTTGGTCAAAAACAGAAACTTCGGATTTTCGCGTTCGACACTCTTACGCCATTGATCGAACGTAATGCCGTTGACGACCGATTCGGGAATTTTTTTATCGTAAAACTGATACAGCCACTCCTCGTCTTCGATCAAATCGACACGCCGGCCTTTATGCTGAATATAACCGACTTCTTCGAGCAGTTGCTGGTTGGCCTTGAAAAACGGCGCATTGGTCTGATAATCCTGATTGACCAGCCCGAAGCGAATAAAGAAATCGCGCGCAGCCTTCGGGTCGACGTGTTCGTAAGGAATTTTACGCTTCGCCTGCAGTGTCAATCCGTATAACAGCGTGCGCTCGTAAATGCCGCTGCGGCCGGCCTTTTTTTCCCAGTGCGGATCGTAGTAATTGCGCTTGACCAGATGCCCGGAACAAGCCTCGATCCATTCCGGCTCGATGCGGGCGACCGTGCGCGCGTAAACCTTGCTGGTCTCGACCTGTTCGGCGGCCATGATCCATTTCGGACGCGCCTTGTGCAGACCGGAACCCGGAAAAATAAAAAACTTGAGTCCGCGTGCGCCGAGATATTCGTATTGCTCGTGCCGGAAGCCGATGTTCGACAACAGCCCCGGCAACAACGCGCGATGAATTTCGCCGTAACCGGCCTCGATCATGTTCGGTTTGAGTTTCAATTCGCCTTTGATCACCTGCATGATCTGCGCATGAATGTCGAACCATTCCTTCATGCGGACATAGGACAGAAACTGATCCTTACAGTATTTGCGCAATTTGTTGTTCGACAGATGCTTTTTCTGCTCCTCGAAATGGTTCCACAGATTCAGCAGCGTCATGAAATCCGATTCTTCATGACGAAAAACGGCGTGTTTCGCATCGGCCTGCTGCATCTTCTCGGCCGGCTTTTCTCGCGGATCTTGTATGCTTAACGCCGCGACAATGATCGATACCTCATGGAGGCATTGATATTCAGCCGCGGCCAACAGCATCCTGGCCAATTTAGGATCGGTCGGTAGTTTGGCCAACTGCTTGCCGACTTCGGTCAAATGACCCTGCTTATCGAGCGCATTGACCTCATGCAGCATCGTCTTGCCGTCGCGGATCATCTTATCCTCGGGCGGCTCGATAAACGGAAAATCCTCGATATCGCCAAGCTTAAGCGCAATCATCTGCAGAATTACCGACGACAGATTGGTGCGCAAAATTTCCGGCTCGGTAAATACCGGACGTGCTTGAAAATCCTCCTTCGAATACAGGCGAATGCAGATGCCTTCCGCGACGCGGCCGCAGCGCCCTGCCCTTTGATTCGCGCTGGCCTGAGAGATGCGCTCGATCGGCAGACGTTGAATCTTGCTGCGATGACTGTAACGGCTGATGCGCGCGTGTCCGGTATCGATCACGCAGCGGATGCCCGGCACCGTCAGCGAGGTTTCGGCGACGTTGGTCGCGAGCACGATGCGCTGACCGCCTTTCGGCTTGAACACCCGCTCCTGTTCGGCGACGCTCAATTTCGAATACAGCGGCAGAATTTCGTATCCGGTCGGATGATGCTTGCGCAGCGATTCGGTCGTTTCGCGTATTTCCCGCTCGCCGCTCAAAAATATCAAAATATCGCCGCGCATGTCGCGCGACAGTTCGTCGACGGCATCGAGAATCGCTTGTTGCAGATCGGCCGTCGTTTCGTCATCTTCCTCGATCTGGTCTATTGGCCTGTAGCGAATTTCAACCGGATAGGTGCGGCCCGATACCTCAATGATCGGCGCATCGGCGAAATGTTTTGAAAAACGCTCCGGGTCGATCGTCGCCGACGTGACGATCAATTTCAGATCGGGACGCTTCGGCAGCAGCCATTTCATGTAGCCGAGTAAAAAATCGATATTCAGGCTACGCTCGTGCGCCTCGTCGATAATGATCGTATCATACTGATTCAAATACGGATCGTTTTGCGTTTCGGCCAACAAAATACCGTCAGTCATTAATTTGACTAACGATTCCTTGCGAGTTTGATCGTGAAAACGAACCTTGTAACCGACCGATTTGCCGACCGGTTCGCCCAACTCCTCGGCAATGCGGTCCGCAACCGTGCGCGCGGCGATGCGGCGCGGCTGCGTGTGACCGATGTAGCCGGCAGAACCCCGGCCGATCGACAAACAGATTTTCGGCAATTGCGTGGTCTTGCCGGAACCGGTCTCGCCGCAGACGATAACGACCTGATTGTCCCGAATCAACTGCGCGATTTCGTCTTTTTTGCCGCTGACCGGCAAATCGGGAAATGAGATCGCGGGAATCGACGCCCGCCGTTTCGAAAACAATGCCGCCGATTGTTCGATGCGGCTGGTTAAGTCAGCGAGCTTGTCGACCGAGTCCTTGCCTTTTTTAACATCTTGGCGCAGACGGTCGAGTTGGCGTTTCAGGCGATAGCGGTCTTGATTCAGACATTCCGGTAATCGATGGGCAAGCTGTTTGAATTGTGCGTGTATAGACATTCGCTTTAGGCGATAAAAATTAGCATTATAACGTTAAACTTGATCATTTAGAGATTTGACCAAGTTAACTTTGTAAATTTATGGATCACAGCATGATTTTGTCATTCATTGTAAGAATTACTAAGTAAATATTTCTGAGTGTGTTACTATGGATTTTGTAAGGTCTTAGCGTGAAGGTTTGCTCATGGCAAGGCCCTACATTGGCTAAAGTTAGACAAGACGCACTATAGCGCATCAGGTTTGCGGAACACGCGTCTTACCTGCGATCGTAAACCCGAGGTTTTAGCAATAGCCAAAATTATTAACTCACAAAAGGTAAACTAGAACATGAAATTTTTAAAACAGATCGTCATCGCTCTCGCCGTCACTCTTTCCATAGGTAGCTTTAATCAGGTCATGGCCGCAGGAAAGATTGAGAATGCAACACCGGAAGAAGTCGCCGCAGCTATTGCAGGCGCCGCGCAAAAGTCAGAGGATGCTTTGGCTGCACTGAAAAACGGCGAAGCTGACGAAACTGTACTGGAACTGATTAAAGGAGCGCGTCAAGACTCTAAGCGCATTGAAGTTGGCAGGCTGGATGTCAAAAGAACCAGAGCTGCAGCTCATTTGAAAAAAGCACGTAGAGCCGTCAGAAAAGGCGACAAAGCTCAAGCCGAGGCTTCTTTAATGGAAGCAATTAAAGGCTATCAAGAAGTTAAAGCCGATTATTGATTTAAGTTAAACAGGCGCTTGGGCAACTATAGCTTGCCCAAGCTTAACCAAACTCATCCCGCGTTAAATTCCCTCCTGACCACTCGCTCACCGCAAGCCCACCTACTTTTTCATTTAGAGCTTCCCAAAAGTCTGCTAAAATCGCCTCCTTTTTACTCTGCATAATAAAGGATCGCCATGTCGGAATTCCATAATGTTTCTGTCGTCAAAAAAGCTAACGTCTATCATGACGGTAATATCACGAGCCGTACCGTTAAATTTAGCGACGGTAGCATCAAAACTTTAGGCTTTATGTTGCCGGGAGAATACACGTTCAACACCGTCGATAAAGAATTGATGGAAATAATCGACGGAGAACTTGAAGTATTATTGCCAGGCTCCGAACAATGGCAAAAAGTTAAGGGGGGCGACTCGTTCGACATTCCTGCGAATGCGCAATTTCAAATTAACATCAAAAGCCCTACCGATTATTGTTGTTCTTATTTTAAATAGACTATTTTGGCGCATACCTTCGAAAAGGTAATAATTAGCAATTGCTAGTGTTAAAACCCGCTCACTTCTTCCACAGACTTACGCGAGAAATCAGGGTCATTATATCGCGCCGCCAACGCATCGATATCAACCTTGGTGTTTTCTTGCGTAAAGTCAATACCGATCAGATTCACACTTTTCCAGGCGACGGGCGATGAGCTTTTGATGATCTCGATAGCATCCTAAATGCTGCAAAGCAGTCATTGGTGATCTCATTCAACGACCTGATATCCCCCGGGCCACAGCACCGCCGTTTAAGCGCCTGGTTTTCTCTGAAACCTAACGAATAAGATTAGATTTTGTAAGCAACGCAGATCAAAATCTGAATCGTTTGTTGGGCAACCCCGACCTGTTCATCGGAGGTCAAAAAATACGGGAAAGTAAGACTTGACAATCTAAGGATTTTGGATATTGTAAATCCCTTTTTGAGGTTGGTTTATAAAAAAATCAAATAGTTGAGGTCTATGAAAATTGTTTGTGTTTGCCATGCAAAGAAGTGCAACTTGAAACTTTAGCTTACTTAAAAATGTCAAATTTAGCAGGTCGACGAACTTGCGCGTGACATGCGCGGCGATATTTTAATATTTTTAAGCGGCGAGCGGTAAATCTTCGAAACGGCCGAGTCGCTGCGCAAGCATCATCCGACCGGCTACGAAATTCCGCCGCTGTATTCGAAATTGAGCGTTGCCGAACAGGAGCGGGTGTTCAAGCCTAAAGGCGGGCAACGCATCATCCTCGCGCGACCCATGTCGCCAAAACCACATTAACGGTACCGAGCATACGTTGCGCAAACGATACCGAGCATGCGCGTATCGGCCGTTACAGTCATCGAGGCAAGATTCAACGCCATTTGTGCTACCTCTTTTGACTACGAATGAACCGGCTTTCTCCGCGTTATCGGCAGAAGGCTAAGTGAACAAATTGGCCCACCATTCATGCCGCGAAGAAAATGACTACAATTACGTTAATATTTTTGCTGAGGAGCCCAGATGCCTGACCCCACCATTCTGATCGTCGACGACGAGCCAACCAATCTTGCGGTGCTGTCGAAGCTTCTGCAACCTTGCTACAAGGTGCGTGCAGCCAATTCGGGCCGCCGCTGCCTAGCTGCGGCGCTGCCTCCTCAGACGCCCGACCTCATTCTGCTCGACGTCATGATGCCGGACATGAATGGTTACGAAGTCCTGCGGGAACTACGTGCCGAACCGGCGACTCGCGACATCCCGGTGCTCTTCGTCACGGCACTCGATGACGAAGCCGACGAGGAGTATGGACTGGAACTGGGCGCCGCCGACTACCTGACCAAGCCGATTCGTCCCGGTATCTTGCTGGCTCGCGTGCGGACTCAGCTCGACGCCAAGTACGGCCGCGACTTATTGCGCGACCGCAACGTTCTGCTGGAAAAAGAGGTGGCGCGGCGCATGCACGAAAATGACCTGATCCAACTGGTCAGCATTCGCGCCTTGGCCTACCTGGCCGAAACGCGCGACCCCGAAACAGGCAACCACATTCTGCGTACCCAGGCCTATGTCCACCAGCTCGCCCTGGCCTTGCGGCAACACCCGCGCTTCAGCGATGTGCTCACCCCGCGCTACTGCGACCTGCTGACCAAGTCGGCCCCGCTTCACGACATCGGCAAGGTCGGCATTCCCGACGCGATCCTACTCAAGCCCGACCGGCTCACCGAGGCCGAATGGGTAATCATGAAAACCCATGCCAGATTAGGCGCTGTGGCTATCGAGAAGGCCGAGGCCGACATTGACATGCCCTTGGACTTTCTCGTGCTGGCCAAACAAATCGCCCACTGGCACCATGAAAAATGGGACGGCAGCGGCTACCCCGATGGCCTGGCCGGAGAAGCCATTCCCGTCGCTGCCCGCTTCATGGCGCTGGCCGATGTCTTCGATGCGCTGATTTCGGAGCGCGTATACAAGCCGGCGATGCCCTGCGAAGCCGCGCGCGACATCATCGCTGCGGGCCGTGGCCGCCATTTCGATCCCGATGTCGTCGATGCCTTCCTGGCGAATTTTGCGGAATTCGTCCGCATTGCCGAGCGCCATTGCGATTTCGTCGCAGGCCATCATGAACCCGCTCATCCCTGATATCGCCACAAGTGCAGATATGCACTACCAAACCCGGAATGCGTTGGCATCGCGGCGCATCGAAGACAAACCGCAACGATCGCAGCTGATCTCCGAGAACATCCCGGTCGGGCTATACATTTATCATCAGGAAGACGTGTCAGACGACCGAACCTTACGCATGATTTACGCCAATCCGATAGTCAAGACCCTAACTGGCCTCAGTCCGGAAGACGTCGTTGGCAAGACACTTGACGAAAACTTCCCAGGCCTGCGCGCCAAAGGCATTCCTCAGCGCTACGCCGAAGTAGTTCGCAGCCAGATAGCCAACAGCTTCGAAGACATCACCTATGGGGATGACCGGGTCCCGTTGGCGTCATTCGCGGTTCGTGCGTTCCCGTTGCCCGATAACCATGTCGGCGTCGTGTTTGAAAACATTACCGAGCGTAAACGTATAGAAACGGCAGCCACTCGGAGCCTCGTGCTGCTGGAGGCCACTCAGCGGCTCGTCCACGTCGGTGGATGGGAGTGGGACAACGAGCGGCAAACCATGACCTGGACTGACGAGACCTATCGTATCCATGACATGCAGACCAACGAACTCGTCGCCGGGTCGCCCAAACACATCGCACGAAGCTTGGCCTGCTACGATCCCAGCGATCGGCCGATCATCGAGGCCGCGTTCCGCCGCTGTGCTGAAGAAGGGATTGCCTACGACCTGGAGTTCCCTTTGACTCGGATTGACCAACGACGTATCTGGATCCGCACCATAGCAGAGGCTATCAAGGAGGACGGCCGCGTCGTCAAGGTCATCGGAACAATTGCGGACATCACCGAGCGTAAACAGGCTGAGGAGGATCTGAAGTGTAAGAATGACGAACTGACCCGCTTCAACAAAGCTGCCGCCGATCGCGAGATGCGCATGATCGAACTTAAGCATAAGATCAACGAACTCTCGCGACGACTGGGCGAGCCGCCGCCCTACGCGCTCGCGTTCCTTGGGCAAGACGGCAGCGAGAAGCTATCCGTTTCCACCGACCCGTTACAAACCAACAACCGTGATGAGAACAAGGCATGAAAAAAACTATGAAGACCTTGCCCGATCAGATCTCCAGTCTCTTTCCCAAATCTCCTACCGGCATTCGCGGGCTGGACGACATTACCGGCGGCGGCCTGCCCACGGGCCGGCCTACGCTGGTGTGCGGCGGCGCCGGCTGCGGCAAGACGCTCCTGGCGATGGAGTTCCTGGTCCACGGCGCGGTGAGCTATAGTGAACCAGGCGTGTTCATGACCTTCGAGGAAACCTCTGCGGACCTCGCCAAGAACGTTGCTTCGCTCGGCTTCGATCTGCCGGCCTTGATCGCCGACAAGAAGCTCCTGGTGGATCATGTGGCCATAGAGCGCAGCGAGATCGAGGAGACTGGCGAATACGATCTCGGCGGGCTGTTCATTCGCTTGGGCCACGCGATCGACTCGATCGGCGCGAAGCGTGTGGCACTGGACACCGTGGAAGCGCTATTCTCGGCCCTGCCCAATCAAGCGATTCTGCGTGCGGAGCTGCGCCGGCTGTTCCGTTTCCTCAGGGACAAAAACGTCACCGTCGTCATCACGGGCGAGCGCGGTGAAGCTATCCTGGCGCGCCACGGCATCGAGGAATATCTCTCCGATTGCGTCATCATACTCGACCATTGCGTGAGCGAGCAGATGTCCACCCGGCGCCTGCGCGTGGCAAAATATCGGGGCTCCATGCATGGCACCAACGAATATCCGTTCCTGATCGATGAACAGGGTATCTTTGTGTTGCCGGTCACCTCGCTCGGGCTGAATCACGAAGTCTCCATGGAACGCATCCCCACCGGCATCGCGCGGCTGGATACGATGCTCGGCGGCCAGGGGTATTTCCGCGGCAGCAGCATCCTAATCTCCGGCACGGCAGGCTGCGGCAAGACCAGCGTGGCGGCGCACTTGGCCGACGCCACTTGCCGGCGCGAGGAGCGTTGCCTGTCGTTTCTGTTCGAAGAATCCCCCAACCAGTTGATGCGCAACATGCGCTCCATCGGACTGGACTTGCAGCCGTGGTTGGAGAATGGATTGTTGCGCTTGCAGGCGGTGCGGCCATCGTTATATGGCCTGGAAATGCACCTCGCCGCCATGCTCAAGGCAATCGATGAGTTTCAACCCTCGGTCGTGATCGTGGACCCGATCAGCAGCTTCAGCGCGGCCAGCAGTCCGTTCCAGGTCAAGTCCATGCTCATCCGGTTAGTGGACTATCTCAAGGTCAAGGGGATCACCGCGATGCTGGTCTACCTGACCACTGGCGGCAGCGCACCGGAATATACCGACATGGAAATCTCCTCTTTGATCGACACCTGGCTGTTATTGCGCGACATCGAGCAGAACGGCGAATGCAACCGCGGAATGTATGTCCTCAAATCGCGCGGCATGGCGCACTCGAACCAGATCCGCGAGTTTAAGCTCACGGAACGCGGCGTGGAATTGCTGGATGTGTATGTCGGCCTTGACGGCGTGTTGACCGGCTCTGCGCGACTGGCGCAGGAAGCAAAGGAACGGGCGGAACTCGAAGCCTCCCAGCTGGATATGGAAGAACAGCAGGCAGCCCTTGAATACAAACGCCACATGCTGGAAAGTCAAATCGCCGCGCTGCGCGCCGAATTTGCCGCCACCGAGGTGGAAGTCAAACGCCTCATCCGCCAGGGCGAGCAACGCCGCGAACGCTTGGAGCATGACATGGCCGCAATGCGCCGTATCCGTCATGCCGATGCCGCCGCAGCCAACCATCAGGAGAAAACGAAATGACCAAAGCAAAACCAGAAAGTGCTACCAAGGCAGCCGACCCCGTATGGGAGCTGCGCCTCTATGTGGCCGGAGAGTCTCCCAAGGCGCTAACCGCCTTCGCCAACCTCAAGCGCATCTGCGAAGAGCATCTCGAGGGGCAATACCGCATCGAGGTCATTGACCTTCTGCAGAATCCGCAACTGGCTGCTGACGAGCAGATCTTCGCCCTACCGACGCTGGTGCGCAAACTCCCGCAGCCGATCCGCAAGATTATCGGCGACCTTTTCAACACCGAGCGAGTGTTGGTCGGCCTCGATCTGCGCGTCAGCCCATGAAGGAGCCTAAAATGAACGACAACAGCTCCAGCTTCGAAACGCTGCAGACCTCATCCGACAAAGGGCTTTATGTACTGAGGCTCTACATCGCCGGCAACACGCCACAATCCACCCGCGCCATCGAGAACCTCAAGCAGTTGTGCGAATCCCGCTTGCAAGGCCGCTACGAACTGACCATCGTCGATCTCCACCAAATGCCTGACGCCGGCCAAGACGAACGAATCATCTGCGCACCAACGCTCGTCAAACAACAGCCGCCACCGGTGCGCCGACTGACCGGCGACCTATCGAACACCGATCGGGTCCTGCGTGCGCTGGACATCACGCAGGAAACGATATAGTCATGTCTGCGGAACAACTATCCAGGAAAGAGTGGGCGCACGAAGTCGAGACATTGCGCGCCCGGCTCGACGAGGCCGAGGAAACGCTGCACGCGATCCGCAGCGGCGAGGTGGACGCCCTAGTGGTGGCAGGCCCCCAAGGCGATCAAGTGTTCACGTTGAATAGCGCCGACCATTCCTACCGCGTGTTCATCGAAGAGATGAAAGAGGGTGCGGTGACGCTGTCTGAAGAAGGCTTGATCCTGCATTGCAACCAAGGCTTCGCCGAGATCATCAAGACCCCGCAGGACCAGTTAATCGGTGCGGTCTTTGCGTCGTTCGTGGAGTCCACAGATCTGCCGACCTTTAAGACCTTGCTGCAAGACTGCTGGAACGGGTCGGTCGTCGGCGAAATCAACGGTCGTGCCGCCGACACATCGGTAACGTTACGCCTGTCGCTGACCCGTCTGCCGACCGGCGCCGCCGGGGACATCTGTGTCGTGGTGTTGGACATGACCGAGGCTAAGCAGAAGGAAGCTGCATTGCTCCGTGCGCACGCCACCCTGATCCAGACCCTGCAAGAATTGGAGGTTTCCCGCATGGCTGCCCTCAACATGATGGAGGATGCCGTCGAAGCCAAAAAAGCGGTCGAGGTAGCCAACCTGGAACTGCAGCAGCACATCGCTCAGCGCCAGCGTAATGAAGCCGAGAACCAGCGGCAGCTCGCCGAGCTTCAACAGTGGTATGAGGTGATGTTGGATCGCGAGGACCGCATAATAGAGCTCAAACGCGAGGCCGATGCCCTGCGACAACGACTGGGCGAACCGCCTCGCTATGCCGTCGAGCTGGGCGCCGAAGTCCAGCCTAGTGACGGAGCAAGGCCATGACTAAATCGACCTCACTTCCCCCGGTGAACCGCTCCGCCGGTGTGTGGCTGCTGGGCCTACTGGCGTTGCTGGTGGTGCTGATCGGCATCGGCGGCTGGCTGCATTTCAACAGGCAGAAGGCCGAAGCCCGGCGCCTTGCCGAGGAGATGTTGTCTCATATCGATACGTTTAAAGCCGACCAGATCGCTCAGTGGATGCGGGAACGCCGGGTCGATGCCGAGACCGCCTTGGACCTGCCTCTGGCGCGACGCTTTCTACTGGCGCCGAACAACCCTGTCGCTCGCCAGGAAATGCAGCAGTGGCTAAGCCGAACTCAAAGAACTAATGGCTACAGCGCGGTTGCCTTGTTCGACGCCGCTGGTATGCTGCATCTCTACGCGACCACTGCGCAGGCACCCTGGCAGGATGCCATGTTCGTCTCAGAGGCTAGCGAACGCGTTCGGGCCGCCGTATCGGCCCATGACGTCGTCTTTTACGACCTGCATGAACTGCCCGAGCAGTTCATTCACATGAGTTTTGCTGCGCCGGTGGGCTTGTCGCCACTGGAGGATCGACTGGCCGCGGGGGCGTTGCTGTTCGTCATCGACGCACGATCTTTCCTGTATCCGTTGATCCAGACCTGGCCCACGCCTAGCGCCAGCGCCGAAACCCTTCTCATCCGGCGCGAAGGCGATGAGGTAGTTTTCTTGAATGATCTGCGCCACCGCGCTAACACGGCGCTGAAGCTACGGTTGCCGATTGCTGCAAATCCCCGTCTTCCGGCGGCGTTGGTCGCCCAGGGGCAAGAAGGCCTGAGCGCAGGCGCAACCGACTACCGGGGCGTCCCGGTTCTCGCCTCGACACGCGCAATTGCCGGCACGCCCTGGAGCATGGTGGCCAAGGTGGACCAGGACGAAGTGTATGCCCCCTTGCACCAGCAGGCCAGGACCATCGGCTTGATGACCACCCTGCTGGTGCTGCTGGCTTGTTTGGTAGTGGGCCTGGCCTGGCGCCAGCAACAGCTGGCGAACAATCGGCGGACACTAGCGGCAATGCGCGAGAGCGAAAAGCGTTACCGCCAGTTGTTCGAACATGTGCCCATGGCCCTCGGTTTCGTGACGCTGGACGGCCTCATGCTCGCCTTGAACGGCAGGTTCGAGCAGGTGCTTGGTTACACCTTGTCCGATATTCCGGATATCGAGGCTTGGTGGCGTTTGGCCTACCCTGACTCGGTCTATCGCAACACGGTACAGGCAAGCTGGGGTCCAGCCATCGATCGGGCTGTAGCGACCGGCGACGAAATCGAACCGGCCGCCTTTCGCGTTACTTGCAAAGACGGCGCCGTGCATGACATCCTGATCTCGGGCATCGTCCTGGACGACGGCGTATTGGCGGCCTTCCACGACATCACCGAGCAGAAGCGGACGGAGCGCCGTCTCGACCTGGCCTTGAGTGCGGCCAAGATATTGATATGGGAAATCGACTTCACCACCGGCAAGCTGAGCTACGATAGCAACGGCATGAGCAACCTGGGGTTGGATCGGGCCACGGCCCCGGATACGCTGGAAGACTGGCAGGCACGGATACACCCCGACGACCGCGAACGATTCACAGCCTTGGTTGAACAGACGCTACGACCGTCCAACACGCGCAGCTTCGATTGTGAATACCGCATTGACGTTAATGGCGGGGGCTATCACTGGCTGCAAACGGTGGGCCAAGTGGTGTCGCGTGATTCCGACGGACAGCCTTTGCTGGGTGCGGGCTATTCGGTCAATATCGACGAGCGCAAACAGACAGAGGCCGCAACGGCGCAACACACTCGGGAGTTGGAACGCGGACGCCGCGCGCTGTTGAGCGTGCTGCAAGACCAGCGCCGCGTCGAAGCCTCGCTGCGCCAACTGGCACTGGCGGTGGAGCAAAGCCCGGAGAGTATCGTTATCACCAACCTCGCGGCTGAGATCGAATATATCAACGCTGCCTTCCTGACGACCTCCGGCTACACGCGCGAGCAAGTCATCGGCCAGAATCCGCGCATTCTGCAATCTGGCCAGACGCCGCGCGCCACTTACGACGAAATGTGGGCCAAACTCACCGCCGGGCAGCCCTGGAAAGGCGAATTCATTAATCGCAAAGCCAACGGCGATGATTATATCGAGTTCGCTCACATCGCCCCGCTGCGGCAGGCGGACGGCCGCATCAGCCATTATGTCGCGGTGAAGGCGGATATCACCGAGAAAAAACGCCTCGGCCAAGAGCTGGATCACTACCGGTATCACCTCGAAGATCTAGTGGCCCAGCGCACCGCCGAACTGGCCCAGGCCCGGCAGCAAGCCGAGGCCGCCAACCGCGCCAAGAGCGCGTTCCTGGCCAACATGAGTCACGAGATTCGCACGCCGATGAATGCCATTCTTGGACTGACCCATCTACTGCAACGCGATGGCGTCACCCCGGAACAGGGCGAGCGACTGAATCAGATTCGCACGGCCGGCGGGCATCTGCTCGACCTGATCAACGACATTCTCGATCTGTCCAAGGTCGAGGCCGGCAAGCTTGAATTGATCTTGGATGACTTCGCCCTCTCTGCGGTATTGGATCATGTCGCCTCGCTGATTGGCGAATCGGCCAAGGCCAAAGGCCTGCACGTCGAAGTCGATAGTGATACCGTGCCGCTATGGTTGCACGGCGACGCGCTGCGCTTGCGCCAATGCCTGCTCAACCTAGCCGGCAACGCGGTCAAGTTCACCGAACGCGGAAGCATCAATCTGCGCGCCAAGCTGCTGGAGGAAGCCCCGGAGGGTCTGCTGGTGCGTTTCGAGGTGCAGGACACCGGTATCGGCGTGACGCCGGAGCAGATCGACCGTCTATTCCAGGTGTTCCAGCAAGCCGACGTCGGCACCACTCGCAAATATGGCGGCACCGGCCTCGGCCTGGCGTTGACGCGCAACCTGGCGCAAATGATGGGGGGCGAGGTGGGGGTAGAGAGCACGCCAGGCGAGGGAAGTACGTTTTGGTTCACGGTGCGGATGCAGCGCGGCCACGGCATCATGCCGACGCCAGCAACGAAGAGTGTCGATGCCGAGCTGACCCTGCAACGTGAACAGGCAGGTACGCGGGTGTTGCTGGTGGAAGACAATCCCATCAATCGCGAAGTAGCGATGGAACTGCTGAGTGCTGTCGGGCTGGCGGTGGAAACCGCCGAAGACGGCGCCGTCGGGCTGGCCAAGGCGCAGACCACGAATTACGCCCTGATCCTGATGGACGTCCAGATGCCGGTAATGGACGGCCTGGAGGCCACCCGCGCCATCCGCACACTGCCGGGTTGGCAGGACAAGCCCATCCTGGCGATGACCGCCAATGCTTTCGACGAGGATCGCCGCGCCTGCGTGAAAGCCGGCATGAACGACTTTATCGCCAAGCCGGTGGAGCCGGAGCTGCTCTATGCCGCCTTGCACAAGTGGCTACCGGCGCGTCCCGGAAAAATCGGTGCAGGCGTGACACCGCCGCAAGCCGGTACGAATCCTGACGCTGCGTCGCCGGACGACGCCGATGCCCAACTGCGCGCGCGACTGGCCACAATCGCCGATCTCGATCTGGAAGCGGGCCTCAAGATGGCGCGAGGCAAGCTACCCTTATACCGGCAACTGCTGGCACTCTTCGTCGAGCGGCATGGCGATAATCCGCGCCAACTCGCCGAACTGATCAAACAAAACGATCCTGTCGCGGCAAACCTGGCCCATGACCTCAAGGGCGCGGTCGGAAATATCGGCGCCATGCCCATCTATTTATTGGCCAGCGATCTGAACGCCGCACTCAAGCGTGACGACCGTGCGGCAGCGCAAGCGATCCAGACGCCGCTGACCGAACGGCTGTCCAAATTGATCGCCGCCTTGCAGGGGGCCTTGATGCAAAATGAAGTTGCGGCGGCAGATTATGTCGTCAGCAATGTTCCTGTCGACGCCGGCCTACTGCCTCACCTGGCGGACTTACTGGCCAGCGACGATACCGCGGCCATCGACTTTTTGGCGGCTAACGAAGGCGCGTTGCGCCGGGCCTTGGCACAGGACTTCGATTGGGTTCGGCGCCGGATCGGGACCTTCGATTTTCCGGGAGCACTGGAGCGGGTGCGTGCGGTGCTCGCGACCGTAGGGCGGACAAGCTGAGCTAAAGAGGAAGTTCCTGGGCATGTCGGGCAAATAGCCGCGCCTTCCCTCCCACCAAGCACTTTCAGTTACCGGGGCTATAGCCGGCGCCTTCGAGCGTTAAAATGAGTGTAAGACTCAACTCCCCAATGTATGCAATTAGGTGTAGATAAAAGCGATCCCTCAAAGGCTTGACAAGCTTTCCAATACTCGCTCGATATCGGCCTTCGAATGATAAAAGTGCGGTGAAAAGCGGACTCCTTGGCCTCTCAATGCGCAAACGATACCGCAGGCTTGCAATTGCTCGAACAACAGTTTATTCGACAGTGTTTTATGTCTAAATACAACAATGCCGGATTTCAATTTGCGAGTTCGGTGGCTAATCAATTCCAAGCGTTCATTTTGCATAATGCCTTCGGCAAGTCGATCGGCATTGCCGATAACCGCTGCTTCAACATGATCCATACCGGTTTCCAGTAGTAATGACAAACTGGCCGATAAGGCATGAATTCCCAGCATGTTTGGACTCCCGCACTCGAATCGCTTGGCGCCGGGATGTACTTCCCAGGGCTTGTTTTCATAGTTGTGGATGTGTTTAACCATGTGCCAGCCGAACTGAGTCAATTGTAATTGCGCTCGGGCGGTCGGATGTGTGTAAAAAACCCCCAAGCCTTCGGGGCCGCACATCCATTTATGACCGTCGGCCATCACAAAATCGGCTTGATAGGCTTGCACATCGAATTCAACAGCGCCTAAGCTTTGAATCGCATCGATACAAAAAAGGATGCCGTTGGCTTTACAAAACCGGCCTATTTTTTCCAAATCTAGACGCAAGCCGGAAGCGAATTCTATCGAACTCACGGTCAATAAGCGTGTATTGTTATCGACTA
Organism: Methylotuvimicrobium sp. KM2; assembly: GCF_038051925.1. NCBI lineage: Bacteria > Pseudomonadati > Pseudomonadota > Gammaproteobacteria > Methylococcales > Methylococcaceae > Methylotuvimicrobium > Methylotuvimicrobium sp. KM2. Next base: position 2,478,449 of record NZ_CP150634.1, read on the forward strand.
ATGCAAATAGGGCCTCTTCCGGAGCGGAAGTGCCATTCAAGTCTGCCTGGCGAAATTCGACGCCACGCCCTGCCAAGGATTGCCAGGGTATTCGATTCGAAGGAAACTCCTCGTTTGTCGAGACGATATTGTCGCCGTCGTTCCAATCCAGTCCGTAAGCGACAAACGAAAGCGCTTCTGACGTATTTTTAACCAACGCGATATCGTCAGACGAAGGCGCATTCAACAAAGCTTGAAATTGACCGCGAAGCTCGTTTTCTTTTTTGAGCCAATCGGGATAATAGTAAGCGCCGAACTGCGTGTTTTGTTCGGCAAATTCTTTTACAGCATTGCATGCTCGTGATGGCCAGGGAGCAACAGCAGCATGGTTTAAATAAATTAATTCCTCGGCCAATGGAAATTCAGGATGATTCATACGTCAAGTCCGTTCTAGTAATGTCTCGGGAAAGACTAAACAAGGGACCGCTGTAATGCAAGCATCTGCGTCAATTAGACGCGCCTGTTACAAACGATGTTCGACCCGATCGAAACTGAATGCCATCATCAATTCCCAGTTTGAGAAATTTCTCCGTTATCAGGGTGCGGGGTCATAAACGCCAACTTAGTGCCTATTCTATGGTGTGTTTATGGCTTTATTCGTCATATCGATATGGGTTGTCGATATCCATGTTGCATGGATGTGGTGCTGCGTATTGCCATCCGTGGCCCTGGATTCCGCCAATCCCTGGCGGAATGACGAGTTCCTTCCTTAAGTTGGCGCTTATGGGGTGTGGGGTATCCCTGTCGAGGGACGCGGCGAACCCATTCATGGGGGCCTGACGACGGCTCGAACGCCAGGGATGGCGTGAATGCAGATTTTGCATTACGCCAGGGATGGCGTGTATTAGGGCAATGCAGGAGCAATTGCCGAGGAGCAAAAATCTGTCCTGCTGCCGACATCCTCGCCAAGCATACCCCGCACCCTGTTTGATCCCCAAATTGGGAATTGCTGGAATGTCATGCATTCTATGGCGTAAAATCCAATACAACTATAAAATAGCCGGTTTTTTAAATTTACCTTTCAATCCATAGAGGGCATTATGAATCAAGATACCATTAACCTAGTTCAACAATACTACGCTGCTTTCAATGCCGGCGACATGGATACCTTTTTAAGCTTGCTGACCGATGACGTTATTCACGATATCAATCAAGGCGAGCGCCAAATCGGCAAAGAAGCCTTTACGCAGTTCATGGCTTGCATGAATAATAATTACAAGGAAGAATTAGTCGACATGGTCATCATGGCCACCCCGGACGGTAAACGTGCCGCAGCGGAGTTCGTCGTCTTGGGCGAATACTTACAAACGGACGAAGGCTTACCGGAAGCTGCCGGACAAACTTACAGACTGCCCGCGGGCGCCTTCTTCGAAATCCGCGATAACAAAGTCGCTCGCATTTCCAATTATTACAACTTGCAAGACTGGATTGCCCAAGTTAACAGCTAATTCGGCTTTCATTCGATTCCCGAGCTCGACGCGGGAATCGAATAGCTAACTTTTCAAATCCTATGAATTTAATTACCACGTTCCGGTATTTTGCATCGAAGCCCAAGGCTCCTTCGGCTCCAGCGGCTCGCTTTTTTGCAATAATTCGATCGAAATTTCATCCGGCGAACGAATAAAGGCCATATGTCCATCCCGAGGCGGACGGTTGATCGTAACGCCCGCATCCATCAATTTTCGGCACGTTTCGTAAATGTCGTCGACCTCGAAAGCCAAATGACCGAAGTTGCGGCCACCGGTGTATTCCTCAGGGTCCCAATTGTAGGTCAACTCCAGCAACGGCGCGTCTTGAACCGCGGCTTGATCCTTATCTTTCGGCGCCGCTAAATATACGAGTGTAAAGCGGCCCTGCTCGCTCTCCATCCGTTTGGTTTCACTCAAGCCGAGCTTATGGCAATAAAAATCCAATGCTTCGTCCAAATCGCGAACCCGTACCATCGTGTGTAAATAACGCATGTTATTGACTCCTTATATTTTAAATAAACGAGTTTATGGGAATTCCACTCTGAGATTCAACCTTCCAACCTTACTCAGGATTGCCGAATTCTGAATGCCCTCAAACCCTCGAAGTGCTATTATCGGCTTGTGCCATTCATGGTGCTCATATAACATAGTTATGCACTTTTTAGAAGTTACAGAGGCTATCCCTATGTGCAATACCTGCGGTTGTAATATCACGCCCGGTAATCGTCCTTTCGTTTTAGCGGAAAAACCGACTAACGGTACCACGACGATCACGGTGCTGAAAAATTTACTCGCCAAAAACGACAACCAAGCCGAACATAACCGGAGTCATTTCGATGCACGAAAGGTCTTGGCGATCAACCTGATGTCCTCACCCGGCTCGGGTAAAACCGCCTTGCTCGAAGCAACGATCAAGCGGCTGAACGGTTCTTTAGACCTGGCTGTAATCGAAGGCGATCTCGAAACCGAAAACGATGCCGCCAGAATTCGCGCGCATGGCGTACCTGCGCATCAAATCACAACAGGAACAGCATGTCATCTCGATGCGCATCTGATTCACGATGCACTGCATCATATCGACTTGTCGTCTATCGATATCTTGTTCATAGAAAATGTCGGTAACCTCGTTTGTCCAGCCAGTTTCGATTTAGGACATCATTTGAACGTGACCCTGCTCTCGACGACCGAAGGAGACGACAAACCGGCCAAGTATCCGGTCATGTTTCGAGCGGCGGATTTGATGCTGATCACCAAGAGCGATTTATTGCCGTTTCTCGACGATTTTTCACCGGAAAGGGCCGAACAAGCACTACGTAATTTAGCCAGTAAGGCGCAGGTGTTTAACCTATCTTCTCGGCAGAATAACGATTCCGGGTTGGATGCCTGGATCGATTGGCTGCACGAACAACTCCAAGCGCATCGAAACAAACTGGCACAACAACAAACGACACGCCCAAACGTCCAGCGAGACGGCCAATTACTGCATACCGATCCGGCGCAAGTCCGCTTTCGCCCGGTTGTTAAAGCCGGCGTACCAGCCTGAGGTCTTTCGATGGCACTCGACGCACGACAATGGCTCGATCAAATCCGCGCACTGCCTTTGACCTCGCCGGTGCGCATCATGAACGTCTGCGGCGGTCATGAGCGTTCGATTTCGATGGCGGGACTCAGAAGCGCCCTGCCCGACATGATCGATTTGATTCCGGGCCCCGGCTGCCCGGTTTGCATTTGTCCGGAAGAAGATATTTATCAAGCGATACAAATCGGTCTGAACGAACCCGATAGCATAGTCGTGGCGTTCGGCGATATGCTGCGCGTGCCGGTCAATGTTTCGAGCAAGTCGGTACGCTCTCTCGAACAAGCCAAAGCCGCCGGCGCCGACATTCGCCCCATCGCCTCGCCTTCCGAAGCGGTTCGAATCGCAAAATCCGAACCCGATAAAACTGTCGTGTTTTTCGTCGCCGGATTCGAAACGACCTGCGCCCCGGTCGCCGGCATGCTCTCCGAAGGCATTCCCGATAACTTATTGCTGCTGATGAGCGGTCGCCTGACTTGGCCTGCGGTTGCGATGCTGCTCGACTACGAAACGCCGTCGTTCGATGCGCTGATTGCCCCAGGCCATGTTTCAACCGTGATGGGGCCTGAGGAATGGCAATTCGTCGTGGACCGCCACGGCTTCCCGGCCGCGATTGCCGGTTTCACGCCGGACAGTTTATTGGCGGCGATTTATTCTGTTTTACGACAAAAACTCGACGGCCGAATTTTTTTGGATAATTGCTACGAGCAAGTCGTTAAACCGCATGGCAATCCGACCGCCCGCCGATTGATCGAAAGCACCCTGACGATCGTCGATGCCCCTTGGCGAGGAATCGGTATCATACCGGCATCGGGACTTGAACTTAGCGCCGACTATGCACAGCATAACGCCCGGTTTCGTTTTCCCGTCCATGCCGAAAATGCAAGAAAAAATGCCGGCACGATGCCGCCGGGCTGCGACTGTGCGAGAGTCGTGCTGGGGCGCATCAAGCCGGTCGACTGCAAGCTCTACGGCGTTTCATGCACACCGCGCTCGCCGGTTGGGCCGTGCATGGTTTCCGATGAAGGCGCCTGCCGAATTTGGTGGTCGTCGGGAATCAGGGCCCGATCAGCCGAACACGAAAAAACAACCTGCACTTAATTTGCTGAACCCACCTTGTATTGAAATCCACTCTAACACCTTCTTCCTGCAAAAACGATGCGCGCCGCTTGATAGTCACCGGTCAAGTGCAAGGCGTCGGCTTTCGTCCTTTCGTATGCCGTTTGGCCCATGAATTAAACTTAAGCGGTTGGGTACTCAACCGGACCGGTACTGTTGAAATTTTGATACAAGGCGAACCGAACCGGATTGACCGGTTCATGGAACGTCTCGTTGATAACGCTCCTCCTCTCGCAAGACCGACACTCGCAAGCTGGCAAACCGCTGAACCCGACGACCTAGATACATTTTCGATTCTCGATAGCATTACCGAGTCGTCATCTGCCATATACATACCGCCGGATTATTTTTTATGCGACGACTGTCTTGCCGAATTGAATGACCCGAAACAACGCCGTTACCGTTACCCGTTCATCAATTGCACGCAATGCGGACCCCGTTACACGCTGATCAAAAAACTGCCATATGACCGCGTCAACACCGCCATGGCCGAATTCGAATTGTGTTTCGATTGCCGAAAAGAATACGACAATCGCCTAGATAGGCGATTTCATGCACAACCTTTGGCATGCCCGGTTTGCGGACCGTCATTGACTTTTCACATCTCCGGCGAAAAAACCATTTCGGATACAGGAAAGGCTTTGACCGCCTGCATCGAAACCTTACGCGCGGGGGCAATCGTTGCAGTCAAAGGCGTCGGCGGTTATCACTTGATCTGCGATGCAAGCTCGGAGGCGGTAGTCCAGCGCTTGCGCGAACGTAAACAACGCGCCCGCAAACCGCTCGCGGTTCTCCTCCCCTGGCGCGGCCCTAAAGGTCTGACAGTCGTGATGGAATACGCAGAACCCGGCCCGGCGGAATTGACTTTATTGCAAGACCCGCTCCGCCCTATCGTCTTGGTCAAGAAGCGGAGCGACCGTCCACTGGCCGAATCCGTCGCGCCCGGTATCACCGAAATCGGCATCATGCTTCCTTATAGCCCATTGCATCATCTATTAAGCGCCGACTTTGGCGGTCCTTTGGTTGCGACATCGGCGAACATCAGCGGCGAACCGGTCATGACCGACGGAGATGAAGTCGAGAGGCGGTTGAGCCGGGTAGCCGATGCTTTTTTACATCACAACCGTCCGATATTGAGACCGGCAGACGATGCGGTCTTCAGAAAAATTGCCGGTAGCATGAGACCGATTAGATTGGGCCGGGGCTGTGCGCCATTAGAAATGACCCTTCCGTTTACGTTACAAGAGCCGGTTCTTGCAGTGGGGGGGCACATGAAAAACGCCATAGCATTGGCTTGGGACAACCGCGCCGTGATATCTCCGCATATCGGCGACCTCGGATCGAGGCGCAGTCAAGAAGTCTTCGAACAAACCATAGAAGAGCTCGCAACGCTCTACGGCATAAGCGTCAAAAAAGTTATTCGCGACGCGCACCCCGATTACCGTTCGAGCCGATGGGCCGAACAATCGGGATTTCCGGTAACGCAGGTATATCATCATCATGCCCATGCCTCGGCATTAGCCGGGGAATACGGTTTATTCGAATCAATGCTTATATTTACCTGGGATGGGACCGGCTACGGCGAAGACGGCACGATCTGGGGCGGCGAAGCTTTGTTCGGCAGGCCAGGCCAATGGCGACGCGCGGGATCTTTAAAACCCTTCAGAATACCCGGCGGCGACAAAGCCGGTCGCGAACCGTGGCGAAGCGCAGCGGCTTTATTTTGGGAGTGCGGCTGGGAATGGCAAGACTGCTCATTCCCTACCGAACTCTTGAAAAAAGCTTGGGAACACAAGCTTAATGCGCCTTTATGCAGTTCAGCCGGCAGATTGTTCGATGCCGCATCGGCATTGCTGGGACTGGTATCGAAAGCCGATTACGATGGTCAAGCACCGATGGAACTGGAAGCCTTGAGCGCCGATAGCGGACCAGGGCCACTGCTACCCTTGGAACAAGACGAAAACGGTATTTGGTGCAGTAATTGGACACCATTATTGGCGATGCTACAGAATGATAAATTATCCAAAGCGGAGCGGGCTGGACAATTTCATGCCAGTCTAGCCGAAACGATCCGAGATCAGGCTGCCCGGATCAGAAAAACACACCGAATCGACCGGGTCGGTCTTTGCGGAGGCGTGTTTCAAAATAAGCGGTTGACCGAATTGGCGATAGAACATTTGAAACAGGAAGGTTTCGAGGTTTATCTACCTGAACGATTACCGGGAAACGACGCAGGCATCAGTTACGGACAAATTATCGAAGCCTGCTCGGTTTGAACCATTGTCGACAAACTCTATAATTTTCGTTGCAATAGTCACTGTATTAATGACAATTTCAGAGTTGGATTTATTCCGGTTTTACATAAAAACTGACTACCCCCTGCACTTACCAAACAAGCAAGCCTCCTCAGTTGTCCTCCCCTTTCGATTCAGAACCGTTAGTTTCAATTCTATTTGTTATCAATTTTATTCAATTAGGATTTCGCGAAAAATAACTTCCTGGAGTTATGAGCTTTGTTGAGGGTTTGGTAACTCGCCTGGTAGGACATCGTGAATCCTTCCTAGTAGGCTTGACGGTGGCTTTCCTTGCCGCCAACACCTGCCAATCGAGTTACCGAACCCTCCAAAAATAGGAAAGTTATTTATGACAAATCCTTACTTTCAAGGCTTTTGCCTTCACTCGATAGCGCTCTGTGTGTAATTTGTTCAGCCCACTGCCCCTGCATTTAAATCAAGTTGGAACTTGGCCTCCTCATTATTCAAAGAGGGGAATTGAATAGTTACCTCCGCGTTCATCCGGTTTAAATCCCTTAAATCCCGCAAGCCGTAACGCATTTACTCTTGCCGCGTAAGTTTCACGAAAGTTTCAAGCAAGTTTCGCGAAAGCTTGGTGAAAGGCATGTGAAAGTATTAATCAATAACATGAGCTTGCCCCATTTTTAAGAGGATTGAAATATGAAAAGAACAATCTTGATTCCGACCGATTTTTCGGTGGAATCGTTGAATTTGGTCAAGCATACTCTAGCTAACGCCCGAGACGACAATCTGTATTTCTTTTTGACGCATTGCCGGTTTCTTTCCGATTGTCCAATCGACCTGTTGTATTTTTCAAAGACCGAATTGCTTCAGTCCTTGAAGACTCCGGAATTCAAAAGAACATGCAAGGCCTTGCGTCAAAGCTATTCAGCCCACAAGGTATTAATTAAAACGGAGCTCTTTACCGGCTTGAATCAAGCCGCTTTCAACGCCTTTATCGACGGCAACCAAATCGATGAAGCCGTCATTCCGAAACGGTACAACCCTAGGTTAAACCGGCAAACAAGCTTCAATCCGATTCCTTTCATTCGCAAAAGCCGCCTGAAAATCACCGAAGTTTCATTGGGCGCTAAGCAAAACACCCAAGACAACCAAGACTTAACACTATTGCCGAATGGCTTCCTACGTGCTTAGCGTAATGACGTCGGGCATTTATTAATTTGATATTTTGCGAGCAATTTATGAGTACTATTCAAAAACATATTCAAGAAGGATCCGGCGGCTCCGGTAAAAAAACTGACGCACAAACCAGTCAACCGACATCGATTTTGCAGCGCCTGAAGGAATTCAACACCTTCTGGGATAGCCGTTTCGAAGATTTAACCCGCGAGACCTGGTTGAAAACCACCTATCGCGATTTCAGCGCAGGACTCATCGTTGCGTTGACCGCAATCCCAATGGCAATGGGCTTCGCAATGGCGATGGGGCTGCGGCCGGAACAAGGTATCATCGCCGGCGCCCTGGCCTGTATCATCGGCCGGACCTGGGGCGGTTCTAAGTATCAAGTTTACGGGCCGACCGCCGCCTTCATTCCGATCATTGCCGCCCTAATGGCTAAGTACGGCGAAGCAGGCGGCGGCACATTCGCCGAGGCGCACGGCTTTTTGGTTTTAGTCTCGGTGATCGCCGGTATCATTTTAATGCTGATGGGCATTTTCGGGCTCGGCAAATATGCCAAGCTGGTCCCCAATTCCATCGTCGTCGGCTTTACGGCGGGGATTGCCGTCGCGATTGCATTGACCAATGTCGAATCGATACTCGGCATCGAAAGTTTTAAGGACCTCTTGGGCGAAGACGAGGACCTCAAGGGTGGATTACTGCATAACCTATCGGCGGCCTATGACAATATCGATAAAGTCAATCTTTGGTCGGTCACGTTGGGCATCATGACCTTTGTGCTAACGAAGTTTCTACTGCGCATTTCGATCTTCATTCCGGCTCCGCTGATTGCCATCGGGGTTTCGACCTTATTGGCGGCAACCGTGATGGCCGACAAAGGCATTATCATCGTGCGCGATATCTACGGCACGATTCCGAATAATTTTTTCGTATTCACGCCTCCGATATTACCGGCAATGGATTTAGGCGTTGCCGTCGATATTCTGTATTTCGTCGCGGCGATCGTTTTCGTGTCCGGTATTGAAAGCTTGTTATGTTCATCGATGGCCGACCGGCTCGCCGACAATCGCAAAACACCATTCAACCCAAACAAGGAGTTTTGGGGGCAAGGTTTGGTGCAAATAATCACACCGATGGTCAACGGCTTTCCATGCACCGGCGCGTTGGCGCGCACCGCGACCAGCATCAAAGCGGGCGCGGTAACGCCTTTGGCGGGTTACTTCAAAGGCTTCTTGAAATTAACCTTGGCTTATTACATCGCCGAATATCTGGAATTAGTGCCGATGGCGTGTATTGGCGGTATTTTGCTATGGGTCGCGACTAATATGATCAAGCCTTCCGAGATAAAGGAAGTCATGAATCACAATAAATTTCATGCCGGCTTGATGATTTTTACGGCCGTCATGGTTCCCGTCACCGATTTTTTGACCGGAGTATTGTCGGCATTGGTACTCTATTTTGTCGCCCGCAAATATTTCGACAAGCCGCATACGGAAGCTGAGCCAATCGCAAAACCCGCTGAGCACGAAGAATTACAAGCCGCCGTAACGCCCCTCGGCAGTTTCAACAGCATTACCGTGCCATTGGCGATGACCGAAGAAGATACAGGTCTATTAAGATATGCAGCCCATCTCGCTAAACTGGGTATCGGCAAGGAGTTTAACTTCGTCCACGTCATCACGCCGCACGATAAACATCGCAAAGACAATTCACCGAAAGCGCTGAAGAAAGGCATGACCGAAGAAGTGAAAAATTATTTCGACGGCGCACTCAAGTCGATCAAAGTCAATTATCAGACCATGGAAGGAACGAGCCGCATGGACGAGTTGGTGCAATTCACCTTAGCCGCCAAGTCCGATTTAATTTTGCTGGGACACCGGAAAAGCAGAACCGGACAACGTTCTTTGTCTAGACGTCTGGCGATGATCACTAGCTGCTCGGTATGGATGGTGCCTGAGGACTGCGGCTCCGGCATTAGCCGTATAGTCGCTCCGATCGATTTTTCACAACCTTCAGCCGATAGCTTAAGCCACGCGACCGCGCTTGCGAAAGTCAATCAAATATCCGAATGCATGGCTTTGCATGTATTTTTCGACCCATCGGTGATTCGCTACGAAGAGCACGACGACATCGTTTTCGGAGAGGAAGAAGCGACTTTCGAAGACTTCCTCAACCGGGTAAACACTCACGGTGTGATCGTTAAACCTGCATTCGAAGAAAGTAGCAATACCGCTCATGCGATTTTACGCAAAGCGGAGGAATACGGCGCCGACCTGATTGTAATCAGTACGCGCGGTCGCAGTCAGGCGGCAACGATTCTCTTGGGTAGCGTAACCTCGCAGGTCATTGCCGAAGCTCAAATACCGGTACTCGCGATCAAGCATTTCGGCGATCAAATGAGCATCATGGAAGCTTTATTGGCCAGCCGATTCTGGGAACGGCCGGACCCTAAAACCAACTAAAGGAGAAACGATAGGTTGATGTTTAATCCTCCGGAAATGCCGGGGGATTAAACCTGCAACAACCAGAGGAAGAGCAGCAAAAATACATCCGTTGGCTCGTTAACGAGCAACCGAGCAACCGAGCAACCGAGCAAACAATGTAAACTAATTTACAGCGTGATCAAAACCATGAAAATCTTACTCGTAGAAGACGATGCCGTTCTGGCGGATGGATTGGCATATACCCTCTCCCGATCCGGTTATGATGTCACCTGTGCACCGAACGGTAGTTATGCGGAAGGCGCTTTGCTCGCGCAAGACTTTGACCTGTTGATACTGGATTTAGGATTGCCCGACATGGACGGCAGCGAAATCTTATGGAAATTGAGAATGCGCAAGGATACGGTTCCCATCTTGATTTTAACGGCTCGAGACGGGTTAAACGACAGAATCGATGGGCTTAAGCGCGGCGCGGATGATTACATGGTGAAACCATTCGATTGCCGAGAATTGGAATCACGCGTCCATGCTCTCATTCGTCGAAGTTACTGCGGTTTTAGTAAAGATATTGTGGTTGGTAGACTAACCCTCGACACCCTTGAGCACCAAGTTCTGGTCGACGAAGATCCGTTGATTTTGTTTCAGCGCGAATACGGTGTGCTCGAAACACTTATGTTACAGGCCGGATACGTAGTCAGTAAGGATAAAATCGCTCAACGTTTATCGACTGGCGGAGATGAACTAGGCGATAATGCCATAGAAGTCTATATACACCGTTTACGTAAACGTCTAAAGCCTTTCGAAGTTAATATCAGAACTATAAGAGGGCTAGGATATTTGCTGGAAAACGGCAAAAATACTTAAATACGGCGTCCTGTCGGGCGAGTAGCCGCACCCTCCGCCACCAGAGAACTTTCATTTACCGGGCGATGGCTAGGCCTTCATGAACGTTATGGTTAACTATCTTAGATAATTAAGGCGCAGGGTTTACGGCGTCCTGTCAAGCGAGTCATCAAACCACCAAAAACCTACTGATTGTATAAGTTATTTTGCGCATATTCCTAAAGTATGTTTGACAGCTCGAAGACCTAACATATCCGTGGCAGCGGGTCGTCTTCAAGTTCCTCTAATATTCGCTCTCCGCCTAACGCGGTCTCCAAAATCACCTGGGTCCTCCCGGTTTGAACTTCGCCGATAATCGCCGCTTCGTTACAACCCGCGCCGCGCATTCGTTTAAGGGCTTCTTCGGCATCGCCGGCACCAACTACGGCCATTACCCGCCCTTCGCAGGCTAAATAATAAGGGTCGTAACCTAGAATTTCCGCAACGGTTTTGACTTGCTCGTTAATCGGTATTGCCGATTCGACCAGTTTGACCGTGCCTGCGATAGCCGAGGCAATTTCGTGCGCGACAGTCGCAATTCCGCCTCGGGTCGGATCGCGCATAAATCGTAACCCGGGCAGATCCAACAATGCACGAGTCACAGGGAAAACACTCGCTGCGTCGGATTGTAATGTTCCACTCAAGCCGAATTGCTCGCGGGCCAACAACACAGAGCAACCATGATCGCCTGCAGTTCCGCTAAGCAAAATGCAATCGCCGGCCTGGATATGATCAATACTCAGATTGACCAAAGGGGATCGCTTACCGACACCGGTCACGGCAAAATAAACACCGCCGCCCTGCCCCCGGCGTAATACTTTGGTATCGCCGGCTACGATATCAACACCGCATTCTCGGCATGCTTCAGCCATACTGCGAATGAGTCGATCAAGCACGGCTATCTCCATGCCTTCTTCGATAAATGCATTGAGACTCAAGTAACGCGGCATTGCGCCCGCCACAGCCAAATCGTTCACTGTTCCATGGATAGCCAGGCTACCGATATTACCGCCGGGAAATTCTAATGGATCGACCGTAAAACCGTCCGTCGTAATCATCAATTCGCCATCCGATTCGTCGAAAGGCATGGCAGCCGCGTCGGCACGGGTATCGAGCCAGGCATTATCGAGATATTTGGCGAATAAATGCTCGATCAATTCGCGCATGAAACGTCCGCCATTACCATGTGCAAGCGTAATGTAGGTATCGGAAAATGAATGTTCTGTTATCATGATGACTATAGTAAAACTTTTAGGGATTTCGTTAAAAATAACTTTCTGGAGTTATCAGCTTTGTTGAGGGTTCGGTAACTCGCCTGGCAGGACGCCGTGAACCCAGCACCTAAATTATGCAAGATAGTTACCATAGCCAAAAGGCTATGGAATTTAGGTGCTGGGTGAATACGTCCTTGTAGGCTTGACGGCTGCTTTCCCTGCCGCCGACACCTGCCAACCGAGTTACCGAACCCTCTAAAAATAAGGAAGTTATTTATGACCAAATTCTAGGCGGGTTTGTTTTTCAGGATTCGTAAGTCGTAAAGCCATTTAACAATTACGACTCTATTAACGGGTTTTGCCGCAAAGATACTAGCATGTTATAAAATCTATTGTCCTGGAGTGTTAAGGATTTGGTCAAAAATAACATCCTTGTGCATAGCCCTCTCTCAAAGGGAGAGGTCGCAAATGCGGAAGTTATTTTTAACGAAATCCTAAGCTGTCTTTTTGCACTACAACCACGAAGTTTTATACTCAAAATTATCCGAAAAGGTGTGACATGAATAGAAAGTCTATCAATGCAATTATCGGAATCACCGCGCTCTCCGCTTATGGTCCGGCGGTTCAAGCCCATACCTTCGGCGCGGAAGGCGCGGGTTTTGCCGAAGGATTCATCCACCCGTTCATAGGCGTCGATCATTTGCTGGCGATGTTGGCAATTGGCATTTGGGCCGTACAATTAGGTCATAAAGCTCTCTGGCGCTTGCCGGCCGCATTTGTCGGCACGATGAGCCTGGCGGCATTATTAGCCTCGTATGGTCCGAATCTGCCTTTGCTTGAGTTTGCCATAGCCGCAACGGTACTGTTTTTAGGCGTGTTTTTACTGTTTTCGGTGCGTTTACCCGTCGTCACCGGCATGCTGGTCGCCGGTTTATTCGCAAGCGCTCATGGCTACGCGCACGGACTGGAAATGCCGCAAGCCGGATCGCCTTTATTCTACGGCGCCGGTTTCATTGTTGCGACTTCACTGGTTCATGCGATCGGCATTACGATGGCCGTGCTAATTAAACGCCATATTTGGTTGACTAAAGCCGGAGGTCTAGCGATTGCAACCGCTGGACTTTATCTAACTACTGTCTCAATTTAAAACTCATTTCGGGAATTCTCATGTGCCTTGCCATTCCTATGCAAATTGCCTCTATTAACGGTAGTCGCGCTGTTTGTTCGACCAAAGGCATCGAGCGAGAAGTCAGTTTGTTTCTACTGCAGGATGAACCGATAGCCATCGGCGATTATGTTCTCATCCATGTCGGCTATGCAATCCAGAAAATCAGTGCGGAAGAAGCACGATCGACCTGGGAATTACTCGATCAAATGCTGACCGAGGATGCGGAGCATGCATGAACTGTCGCTATGCGAGGATTTGCTGGATCAGGTAAAAAGTCTGGCCCGGCAACATCAAGCGACAAAAGTTGCCAGCATCACGGTTAAAATCGGTGTTTTATCGGGTGTAGAGCCCTTATTGTTGCAAAGCGCTTTTGAAATCAATCGCGTTGATACCATAGCCGACGGCGCAGTTTTAATTATTGAACGACAAGCGGCACAAATCGTCTGTGAACAGTGCGGCATCGAGTCGGAGGTACCGGCTAATCGGCTCTATTGCCCAATCTGCCAAAGTCGGGAAACTCGGCTTACTGCCGGCAGCGAAATGATTCTCGAAAGGCTTGAACTGGATGCTTTGGCTTGATTGTTATGTAAACACTCATGTTTGCTTTAGCTTAGCTAATTGAGTTATAAATAAATCACTTTCGGTATTTCATAGAAAATCGTGTTTGGTACGACTATTTTACTCACTAATAAATAAGGTAACTTCATGGCAGATTATAAAAAATATCAATGTTTAGAATGCGGACATATTTACGACGAGCAATTAGGCGATCCGGATAGCGGAATCACCCCAGGTACTCGTTGGGAAGATATTCCTGATGATTGGGTTTGCCCTGAGTGCGGAGCTGAAAAAAGCGCTTTCGAACCCCTTTAATTGCTATTGCCATGAAAGTCGTGATAATCGGATCGGGGTTTGCCGGCATAACCTTTGCCGAAAAACTACATACTTTAAATCCGGATGTTCGTATCACCGTGGTAACACGGGAAAGCGACGGCTTTTATTCTCGGCCGTTGCTTTCTCACGGCTTTAGCAAGGATGGTATAGAGCAGTCCATCATACTCAAAACTTTTGAGACTATTCGCCAAAAAGCGATTGAAATTCTAACAGAGACCGAAGCGGAAGCTATCGATCGCCACCATAAAATCGTCAATCTGGCAGCCGGATCAATTAAAACGAGTATAGACTATGATATTTTGGTCTTAGCCCAAGGCTCTGCAGCCTTCATTCCACCAGCCTTAATGGCCGATCGCAATAATTTTTATCTCCTTAACAGCCTTGCCGACCTCAAAGAATTACGTCAGATACGCCAACAGTTGTTGAGCAAGAATAAACCGCCTCATTGGGCGATTATCGGCGGCGGCTTAATCGGTTGCGAAGTGGCATCGGATTTAGTCGTTTCTGGGGATAAAGTCACTCTATTTCATGCCATGGATCGTCTAATGGAGCGTCAACTGAGCAATGACGACTCGGCAAAACTGCTTAAAGTGTTGAAAGATAGTGGAGTTAACGTTTTATTCAATCAATCTGTCACCGGCATCGACAAAAAAGGCGGTGAAATACTTGTTAATTCCAATAACGGCGGTAAATTTGATGTGGGTCTAGTCTCTTGTGGATTCAAGCCGAGAACTGAACTTGCTGCCGCAGCGGGACTGGCTGTCAATAGAGGAATCAAGGTGAATTCATTCATGCAAACCACCGATCCGGCCATCTTCGCAATCGGTGACGTCGCCGAACTACCTAACGGTAAACTATATGCCTTTATTTTGCCGATACGCGGGCAAGCACAATGGCTGGCTGAATACTTAGTCGATGAAGATATTCAACCTTGGATAGCCCCGGATTTTAAGCCCAAATCGAAGGTTCATGGTTTTGTCGCCGATAATCCAAAGTTTTTTTAAACTTTGGCCGATTACTACAGCCCACTCTCTTGATTCAAACTCCATTGTAAACCGATTAACATGCATTCGTTTATCGACGGCCCGGTTTTAAGCTTGATCATCGCCAGTATTGAAAACCGGACACCTTCGACACCAGTTATCGAAGCAGTCAACGAAAGCGCAATCGCGCTTTTCGGTTATCAAACGCAACAGCTAATCGATAAACCTCTCGACAGACTACTATCACCGTCTAATCCTGAGGAATTTTGGCAAGAAATGCTGGAGAAAATGCCTTTCGAGCAAACCAGCATCAGTTTTCAAGCCGAACTGAAGGATGCAACCGATTCTCCATTTCCCGCATTGATTTCATTATGCCGTCTTGCTTTAAGCGAAGCCGATAATGTAAGCCGATTTGCCTTGCTGATTCAAAAACTTGGTGAAAAAACTCAGCTCGACATCAACCTTATTTTAATGCTCAGAGCCGTTGAGCAAAGCGCTAGCGCAGTTATTATCACTGACCCTTCCGGACGCATCGAATACATTAATCCGAAATTCTGTGAAATGACCGGATACGCTAAGGAAGAGCTACTCGGTTTTAACCCGAAAATTTTGCAATCGGGCGATACGACTGCCGAGCAGTATCTAAACATGTGGCAACAACTGTTAAGTCGGGGCGAATGGCGCGGAGAAATTAAAAATCAAAAGAAAAACGGTGAAGATTACTGGGCGTTTGAAAGCATCAGTACCATAAAAAACAGCCAAGGCCAAATTACCCACGTTCTTGCTGTCGAAGAAGATATCACCGAACGCAAGCATTTTGAAGCGGCACTTAAGGAAAGCGAGGAACGCTTTCGGCAAATGGCCGAAATGACCGGAGAATGGCTGTGGGAGCAAGATCCGAACGGTTATTACATTTATAGCAGTAATGCGGTCGAGACCATCATTGGCTATACCCCTGAAGACGTCCTAGGAAAGCACTATACGGAGCTGTTGACACCTCAAGATCAAACCAGCTTTCAGACTTTTTCTTCGGTACATAAACCTTTCTATTCGCTACTGAATCATTATCGACATAAAGACGGACACGAAGTAATCGCCGAATCTACCGGATTACCGATTACCGACAAGCAAGGTAATTTGATTAAATGGCGCGGCGTGGACAGGGATATCACGGCACGTAAACATTATGAAGACGCATTAATAGAAAGTGAGAAAAGAACAAGACTAATTATAGAAACCGCCCTCAATGCCATTATCATCATGGATTCTTACGGCATCATTACCGATTGGAACCAACGGGCCGAACTCGTGTTCGGTTGGTCGCGCGAGGAAGCAATAGGTCAAAATGTCGCCGGGTTGATTGTTCCTAAACGTTTTCGTAAATCGCTGAACGACGAACTGCAAACCTTTTTGCAAACCGGCAAAAGTTCGGTTTTAAATAAACTGACCGAACAGGTCGCTTTACGCAAGGATGGCGTTGAGTTTCCTATCGAACTCAGTGTTGCGCCGCTAAAAATCGGCCATGCTTACGAATTCAGCGGATTTGTGCATGACATTACCGGGAGAAAAGCCGCTGAACGCCAAATACGCATGGCCCAGGTTAATTTGGCCATTGCACAGAACGAAATGAGAATTGCTCAGAACATACAAGCATCCTTACTTCCCTCCGCACCGGTTATATCGAACCAGTTCAAGATCACCGGGTTTTGCCTGCCTGCCACGCAAGTCGGGGGCGATTATTTCGATTATTTTTACCGTGACGACACTCATCTCGACATGATCATTGCCGACGTTTCCGGTCATGCCGTGGGACCTGCTTTATTCATGGTTTCGGCAAGAAGCGCCATTAGAGCGCAAGCGCATTGGCCGGCCTCGCCGGCGCAAACGCTCAATGTGCTAAACGACTTTCTGTTTGCCGCTCTCAACCATTCCGACTATTTCATCACCTTGTTTTACCTGCAATACGATACGCAAACTCACCACCTAAGGTATGCCAATGCCGGGCACCCGCCCCCACTTCTTTACCGTCATGCACGAGCTCAATGCGAGCAACTCGATACGGATGGACTCATCGTTGGCGTTCGGGAACATGTCGAATTCGAGGAAAAAAGAACTGTATTGGCCGAAGGCGATTGTTTGCTTCTTTACACGGACGGTTTGACCGAGGCGGAAAACCCCCAAGGCGACTTCTTCGGTACAGAACGGCTCGTGGATATTTTTTCTCAATCCACTGAGTACGAACCGGACACTATCATCGATAATATTGTTCAACAGCTCAAACAATTTTGCCAAACTGAGGTTTTTAATGACGATATTACGCTAATGGTGTTTAAGAGGGTGAATGGTGAATGGTGAATGGTGAATGGTGAATGGACTGCTTGCCTGTATTTAGGTTCGGAAATACTTATTAATTTTTCTCTATTAAATTCAGTAGCCTGCGCTTACTGCAGTTGGTAGAGACATTTCCGCTTTTTTACAAGCACCGCTGGGTTTACAAAACCCGTCCGGCTAGTCATTCACTATTTATCTTTCACCTTTCACCTTTTACCTTATACTATTTACCATTCGCTATTACCCGCCTATTATTTTGGATTATCATTTCGCTCATTGAGAGCCGTTACAGACCGATTCACCGGAAAATCATGGAAACCTCACTAAGCCACTTTGTTCAGGTATTAAATTCTTTTCGCGAAGGTGAAACAACCTTCGGCGATTTGTCGAAACAAATGCGTCAACTGCTTAGCGAACATCCCGAACAATCCGGCGAACTGCGCAAATTACTGGATGACTGCTTTGAACAGGGCTATTTACCACCGCAAATTCACCAAGGCTTAATCGCACAAACAACCCTATCTCTGCATAATGACGACGAAACACGAATAAGCACGTCCTCTCACGAGCAAGATGAAACCATTGTTAGGCCAACAACAAAAACCAATACTTCAAAACCGGACGAAATCATTCAACCGAATGTTGACTTCGAGAAAACCCGGTTGACTGATCACTTCGAATCCACAGCCCAAAGGGCTGCGGTTAGTTCGGTTGATATAACATCCGGACAAACGATTAATACGACTCGCGGCACTAGATATGCCGGAACATCGGAATTTAACTCAGCCGAAACTGAAAAAATCGGTATCGGCTCGGTGCTAAAAGACCGTTTCATACTCGAAGAGTTGCTCGGTAGCGGTGGCATGGGCGTCGTTTATAAAGCGCTGGATTTACGCAAACAGGAAGCTCAAGATAAGTCTCCTTATGTGGCATTGAAAATTTTAAACGACGAATTCAAGGATAATCCGACCTCTTATATTGCCCTTCAGCGGGAAACTAGAAAAGCTCAAACACTGGCTCATCCGAATATCATTACCGTCTATGACTTCGATAGAGACCAATCACATATTTTTATGTCGATGGAAGTATTGACCGGCCAATCACTAAAAGACTACATCAATAAAGTCATTCCTAACGGCATGCCTTTCAAAAAGGCCTGGCACATTATCAAAGGCATGTGTTTGGCTTTGGCTTATGCGCATAAAAACGGCATTATCCATTCCGACTTTAAACCTGGCAATGTTTCGATATTAGAAAACGGCGAAGTCAAGGTGCTCGATTTTGGTATCGCCTGTGCGGTCAGTCGTCCCGATAAAGACCAAGACGAAACCATTTTCGATGCTCGTAGGGATTTAGGTGCATTGACGCCGGCTTATGCCAGCCTGGAAATGTTTTCTAATAAAGAGCCCGACCCTAGCGATGATGTTTACGCGCTTGCTTGCGTCATCTATGAAGTTTTGACTGGAAAGCATCCTTACGGAAAATTATCGGCACTCAAGGCCCATGAGCTTAATTTACGGCCTAAAGCGGTGCCTGGACTAAGTCGTAGGCAGTGGAAAGGTTTGCAACGCGCCTTGGCCTTGGAAAGAAAGGACCGCACTCCCTCGGCCAAGCAGCTTATCACCGATTTGCAGCCACGATCACCCCTGCCGATTATTCTGGGTACAATGGCTATAATAGCCATTGCCATTACGACCGGAGGCTATATTAAACTATCGCAGGAAACCGACCCGCTTCAAGATAAAATTATTGAGCTAACGCCGAAGCAACAACTTAAGGTCAAAGACTTATTGGAACTGGCCGAGATTCATTTTGAAGTCGGTTATCTGACCGCCCCAACCGGCAGTAATGCTTTATGGTCGTATCGACAAGCGCTTGAAATCGACCCTTATAATAAAGAAGCCAAAAATGGTTTAAAGAAGATTGCCGATATCCTGGCAGAACAAGCCCAGCAATTATATGCTGAAGGAAAATACGATGAAAGCCTAAGCAAAATTGAAGAAGGGCTCGAAGCAATACCGAAGCATGACGAATTATTGGCTTTGAAGAAAAAAATCTTACATTAATCGAATTTATACCCTCGTAGATAAAATTCGGCGCCAGAGGCTACCGTCAATAAATGCCGTGAACCCAGCACCTAAATTCCATAGCCTATTGGCCATGATTGATTACATAAATAATTTAGGTGCTGGGTAAATACGTCCATATAGGCTCTATGCCATCTCCATGCTGGCAAAGCCTTTATGAACGCCATGGATGGCGTGTATTAGGGCAATGCAGGAGCAATTGCCGAGGAGCGAAAATCGACCGAACACCCCGAGGCCTCCTCCGGCACTGCCGAAATTTGAAGTGCGAAAGGTATACATTGAATTTATCTATTGAGTTCATCCGTGATATTTGAACGATTCATAAAACGCTCAATACTCTTTCCTTCATTATCTTCATGCCCTTCATGGTAATAAAAACAAACTATAAACCTAAATTCGGCAGTTCAACCATGAAGCACATGAAGTTCATGAAGTTCATGAAGTATTTCAATAGATTACCTAAACATTGCAGCTAATCTTTCGGGTGAGCGAAAGTTGTTCATAAACGAATGACAAGTTATTGAGTTAACTTCTTATTCTTCATGACCTTCATGGTGAAATGCTTTTACTAGATTAAAACTCCATCCTGGCGCCGAAATTGATACTGTGGCTACTGATGTCTTGATAACCTAACATCACATCATACGAAACGAAGCCCGATAAACCGTCGGCAAAAGTACCCGACAAACTCGTGCCTATCGTTGCAAAATTGCGATCGGCGCTTTGCGAAACGATGTTGAAACGCTGTCCTGTAGGATCGTCTACAAAACTGGCTCCGATATTTCGGCTGCCGTCCTTGTATTGATGATGCCATTCGGCTCTGAATTGTGCGATCACGACACCGAAAGGCAAACCGAACGCATAAGAGGTCTCGCCGCCCAGCGTTGTTGTCCACGAATCGACATTTTGATCACTAAACGCCATTCCCCAGCCCGCGCCACCGTTTTCGCTGAATGAATCGACCGAAAGCCCGATATAATTGCCTCTGAAATAAGGCGTTAAACTGAATGCGCCATGGGAAAAGTCATAACCGACGCCCAAACTATAGGCATGCTGATTGCCGCCGGTCGAACCGCTAGCTTCGGTACTGACGTTTTGAAAATTTATTCGACGGACCGTATCATATTGGTTTCCACCATAGGATGCGATCGCGTCGAGATGAAAGTTATCCCAAAAATAATAGGTTCCGTAGATCGAACCAGTATAGGTATCGGTCGTCGTTTCACCTTGATTTCTACTGAAATCGGCATTTGAGCGCAAATAACTAAAAGCCCCACCTAAAACCAAGTCTTTAGTCAGCTTATAATCCGCACCGCCAGTAAAACCGTAGTTGTCGTAATTAAAGCCGATCTGCTCAAACGTATTATTGACATCGCCGACGCGGATATTCATATTTAGCCAGACGCCGAGATTGTGACCGAACAGTCCGAAATCATCGCCAGCCGCTCCGCCAAGTTCAGACACCGACTGCCCGTTTCGATAAAGTTGAAATCCCGATGTTTGAATGTTGACTTGATGGCTGGTATGAATTTTAGACATCCGATTTTTAAGCGAACTTTCGACTAAGCCAAGCTGCCCGGCTGTGATTCGAGTTGCTTGGGTGCCTTGTTGAATGACTTGTTCCGGGGATAATTGCTGTACGATGGACCTTCCTTGTTCGGAGTTAAAATCGATTTCTCGCAGTGAAAAAATCTGATTACAGAAATCAGTAAATGTTTGAAATTCCGAGTCGGCCTGCGGTATGCATCTGGCTGAAATTGAATCAATCGTTCCAAGCAAATTACGTTGCGTTGAATTGAACAACCCTGGATCGTAAGTTGCTGTTGTTTGAGCAATACTTAACTGAGGTGTGGATAAAGCCAAGATTATCAGGGAAAATGAGAATACGAACCTCAGCTCAAGTCTTTTTAAAACCTGCCTGTACAGCTTTGCTTTTGATTGATTTAACATGATTCCCCTTAAATTTTAAAGTAACTATTCAGTCTCCCGGCAATTATCGTTCCCACGCTCTGCATCACTGCCATTAAGTTAAGCCTTTTCTGGTTCCCACGGTCCTCCGTGGGAATCCGTATCTTGGCTGTTGAAACCAGATTGGTATGCGTTCCCACGCTGGAGCGATGGGAACGAGGAAAAATCTCCCCCAGCCACTCTTTTTCAAAGAGGGGAGTAAAACTCCAAGGACCTTAACTTAATGGCATTGACGCTCTGCGTGGGAACGCCTGAATACCACTCCAGCAGTACGAGACGCCAGAGCGTGGGAACGAAAGATGGTGTGAATAATTATATTTTATATGCTTTGAATAATAATACTGCAATTTTTATCCGTTTATCCTCGCTAAAGCTTTTTGCGAAGTTGTAGCCATTTTTAGTTATTTCTATCAGCAAAGCAAAATTTTAAATTATCCTTTAGCAAGTTTTTGAGTTTCTTGATAAAAGAGTGCCGAACTGATAAAGACTATGACAATATCCAACAGAACACACGCCTGAGGGCGACCGAGGTCAAATGTTTAACGACGAATCTCATTCCAATAAAACGCTGATCGATGAAGACGACTCGACACGTTTCGCCACAAATCGTCCTTTGACTGTTGAACCCAACAATAAAAATTCCGGTAATCAAAGATTCAAGAATCTGAGCGTACTCGATATTCTCGGTCAAGGCGGCGTCGGTCGGGTTTATCTAGCCTATGACGAGACCATCGGCAGGCGAGTCGCGGTCAAGGAAATGCTGGATGAACTAAGCGGCGACGCTGAGCTCGATCATTCGTTTTTACATGAAGCCAAAATTACCGGAAAACTCGAACATCCGGGCATTGTTCCTGTCTATGAGCTGGGTCAACGAAATGACGGCAGGCCTTATTATGTGATGCGCTACATTAAAGGCGAAACGCTGGCTCGAAAATTCGAAAAAATATCCGATACCGATCCCAAAACCGGATTCAATCAACGCATTCAACTTTTGGATATTTTAATCGATGTTTGCAATACCTTGGCCTATGCTCATGCAAAGGGCGTCATTCATCGCGACTTAAAACCCGCGAATATCATTGTCGGTAATTTCGGCGAAACCATCGTTGTCGACTGGGGATTAGCCCAGGTGCTGGATGATGACGACAATACCTATTTTTATCGAGAAGCGCTCACTCACCAACGCGATAGCTTAAGCGACTCAAGCACATCGGAAGCGCTTGGTACACCAGCCTATATGGCGCCTGAACAATTCAGCGGCCGCGCGGATAAAACATCGGACGTTTACAGCCTAGGAATGATCCTCTATAAAATTATTACCGGCAGCCAACCATACCGAGGTTCGATTACCGTAATACAGCAACAAATGGAGAAAGACGTCGAAACCCCCTCTCCTAAACGATTCAATACTGCAGCACCTCCGGAATTAATTGCG